>JAKQEE010000024.1 GCA_029558635.1 Pseudomonadota bacterium
GCGGACCAATACGTATCATGCAAACTGCTCGATAGTGGCGGCGACGAAACGGGCGACGCATTCGACGTGGAAGGTTTGATTGTCGGCGGCGTCGAGACGGCTTTGAACGGATGTGTTCCTCGTATTGCCGCTGATGATATTTTGCCCGTGTTCAAAGCGAACGACGGCAACTGGTACATCGACGATCTATTCTATTCGTTGGGAATGACGATTCACAAGGCATACTGCAAAACATCTGCGAGCACCGGAACGACGTTGACCTGTTATCTCGACACCGATGAGACCGGCGATGAAGTGACTGTCAACTTTTCGATTGCCAATGGGACAAATTTGAATTCATCCACCCCAAGACTTGCAGATGGCACACTCATATTTGTCGCCCAATTAGGCGAAACGTGGTATTGTCTGACTGTATTCCAAGGGACTGAACCGTGTGAATGTACGGTGCCAACATAATGAGTCCTGCTCTGGTTCATTTCAATCCATCAACTCTCAAGGTCTCTTATAATGAGACGACAGATCGCGTACAGGTCAGTGATTATGCGGCGTGTGGGTATTGCAAAATGACACCCCGGTCGCTGCTGGTCACGTTGGCTAATTTCACAGACCCTACGAATTGCATTGATTGCACGGGCATCCAGCCAGAGCAGTCTGCCGTCGTGAGTGGGGTCGCAGCCGCTATCGTCGGAGAATGGATCATTCCACAGGTCAGCGACTCGTATCCGTGCATATATCGTGCGACGTTCGACGGCTCTTTTGGTTCTATGGTGTGGTATTATACGAACGATTGCACGGGCAGCGTGGCTCACACGTGTGATTTTAATAAGTTGTGGTTTGAGATCACTCTTGGCCCAGTGTCGCTAACGGCACACATCTATGTCCAGCATTATCCATATACGTTTCACAAGCAGGCAATTGTCGGGGATGCCCAATCGTTCTCGTATGACGCCGATTCAGACTGCGGAATTGTGCAGCAGACGGCCGTGGCAGGCAGTATTGGGTGCGACAATCCTAGTTTTGAAAAATTCATTCTTGAAAATGGCACGTTCCAATGTGAGCCGTTATTTGAATGAGTTGTTGCGGAAAGACAATCCGACAAGTAGGCAGCATAGCTACCGGCTTCACCCGGCTGGCGACGGACAATCTTCGCATCACACGAAAGGCGGCCGCGACGGACGATAGGATTCGCATGTGCCAGCGGTGCAAGGCCGGATATTGGAAGGGCCGCACGCTGTGGTGTAAGATGTGCGGTTGCTACGTGCCCGCGAAAGCGCGGGTCCAAAGTGAACAATGCCCCCTC
>JAKQEE010000039.1 GCA_029558635.1 Pseudomonadota bacterium
TGGAGCGTCGGAATGATGTTGCGCTGGATGTTGAGCTTGGACGGCGACATGAAGAAGTCGTTTAGCCAGCGCGCGGCCTCGTCCTTGTGAAACTCGCTTTGCGGGTTGTTCGCCAGAACCTCAAACGGGTTGCCGTCAGAGAACAGGTTGGCAAGTTGCTTCGGAATGCGGTCCTGCACAGCCGCGTGCGCCGCGTTAATCATAATCTTGGAGAACGTCAGTTCCAACGCCTCCGGCATATACCCGCGCCACAGCTTATACATTCGGATCGCCAGGTCAAAGTGCTTCTGGCAGTAGTCGAGGGACGCTTCCATGTAGTCCCGGTACAGCTTGACGGTTTTGTGGAGATTCTGCATAGCCCTGCCTATTCGATGTTGTATTTTCTAATGAACCGACTAAGCCGTAGCTTTCGCTGTCCATACGCTGTCAGTTTGCCCTTGGAGTCGTACATTTCTCTATTCCATCCTTGCTCGCGCGCTTCCTTTACAAGCGCGGTCCTCAAATCTTTTGCCGTTATTCCATCCATACCATACTTTGCCAGCCACTCGGAGTTTGCCTGCTTGGATAGATCACTTGTCGCTCCGGGATCTGTTATAACGCGGATGATTTCGGATGGTGATTTCCATGACTTTTTATACTGCGCCTTGATTCTTGACTCGACTCGTTTTCGTTCTTCTTTCGGAACCGAATCAATCCATTTTTGTAAATCATCAGAAGACACATCGCCCCTTACTGCCTGTCTGGCAATCTTGTCCGCTTCAACATTTAGCGGATAACGCACATCTGCCCGCTTTCGTTCTGCAACCTTGATGGCTTCTCTTGCCTGCAAATCAGTCATTCCGGCAACATCTACGTTATACTGATATGCCTTATCCATTGTGAATTTCTGGAGATTTGATGGGCGCGAAAAACGCAGGATGCGGCGGATTCCGGGAATATCTCTCAGCTTTTCAACAATCGTTCTTCCAAGCTCCGGGTCTGGATTTCCGGTTGCATAAATAGAAGACATGATTGATCCAAGCGGATTTGACGTAGGAACCACTTTACCCGTTGCCGTTGCAAGTCTTTCGGGGCTTATTTCAACACCCATGCGCGATGCTAGTTCTGCAATATCTACAGCAATTTCCGGCGTTTGCCAAGACTGCTCCTTGCTTGGGCTTATGTCTTCATATCCTTGCCACACGTTTTCTTTTGTCCATGTGTCATAGTTCCCATAATATGCAAGTGCCGCGTTCATTATCGGTGGAATTGTACTAGACGCTTCAACCGGGATTGTTGAAAACAAAGAATCAACAATCTGAGGCTTCCAAGGATTCCCCCTAACGCCATCCACAAAACTCTGACCAATCGCCGCAAACACCTGCTGAAACTGATCTTTCGGAATCGCTATGTAGGCGTGGCGATCATTCCCCTCTTTGTCTTTTCGCGTCCACGGCAACGGAATGATCCACTTCGATGCTTTCTCTCGTGCATTGATGGAATCCCAAAGCTCTGGCGTAAAGGTTGCCGCAACCTGCGCCAATCCATATCCAATTGCGATTAACTGTGCGGCCTTAAACGAAGCCACCTTTGGGTTTTCCTTGAATGCTCTAAATCCTCCGCGCGTACCTTGAATTGCGGCATTCAAATACGGGATAACATTATCAGCCGCTTTCGCAAATGTACCGCCCTGCGAAAAATCAAGCATGTTGCGAGCAACATAGGTGGCCTCTTCCGGCGAAAGCCCATTGCGAATTGCCCTGTTGCGAACGGCGAGGCGGGTGGCGATTTCAGAGGTTTCTCCGGCCCACGCAAGAATGTCGCCAATTTTCCTAGCCAAACGATGCCCACCCTCAATCCCAGGCTTGCGAGTCATGCCCTGCGTAGTGAGGAAGTCCATCCCTCCGCCCTCTTTTACATAATCAATGTATGCGCCAGACCGAGTAATAGAATCCCGTATTGATCGTTTGTAATCCAAAAAAAGTTGTCCGAGTGCCTTTGGCAACACACTGCTATACTGCCCGCTTGTAAACCACGCATACATTGCATCGCGAGGAAGGTTGCTTATGGCAAACTCCGGGTTTGCGCCAGTTGCTAGGGTTTTGAGGACTTTGGTTCCA
>JAKQEE010000043.1 GCA_029558635.1 Pseudomonadota bacterium
ATTTCCTGGCAAAGGCAACCTGAAGCCCGAAGATGAGGAGCTTCGTGAAATGAAGCGCCGGTTGCGTGATGTCACCGAGGAGCGCGACATCTTAAAAAAAGCGTTGGCCATCTTTTCAAAACAGCCGAAATGAAGTATCGATTCATGGACGATCACCGCTCGATCTTTCGGTTGGAGAAGATGTGCTGTCAGCGGGCACTCAAAACCGGCCAGCAATGGGCACTTTAAAACCGGCCACTTTCAGCATGTCTAAGTCAGGCATACAATTTGATTGGTTCCCTCCAAATATTTGGAGGGAAAGCCATGGCCAACATACTGAAGATGGACAAGACTATTTTAATCGAACAATTACTGAAGCTTGGCTGGTCCTATCGCCAGATCGAAAGAGAAACAGGTATTCGTCGCGAGACCATAGCCAAGTATGATCCTCAGCGTCCAAAACCGGCCAAAGTGCCCGCCGGCTGTCCGTCTGTAGATGAAAACCGGCCAAAGTGCCCGCCGGGTGAATCTGACACCGGTCATTCCTCGTTCTCACCGCCCCCAACGCGAATACCCACTCGAGTCAGTAATGCAGCGGCCTATGCCGAGCAAATTTCCCCAAGGCTCGAGCTGGGCCTCTCCGCCCAACGAATCTACCAAGACCTGGTAAGCGACTTTGGATTCAAAGGATCCTATGACAGTATCAAGCGTTTCGTACGCAAGTTCAAGAAACGCTCACCTCATCTTGTTGGCCACATGCACGCCTCACCCGGCGAGGAGGCGCAAGTCGACTTTGGGCTCGGCGCGCCCGTCCTGAAAAATGGCCGGTATCGACGGCCATGGTTTTTCAAGATCGTACTTTCATATTCGCGCCACTCGTATGAAGAAGTGGTCTGGAAGCAGGACGTAGAGACCTTCATTCGCTGCCACGAGCATGCCTTTGCAGACTTTGGCGGCGTGCCCGCTTTGATTCGTTATGACAATCTGAAAAGCGGCGTTTTGGACGCCAACCTCTTTGAACCTGAGCTCAATCCCTTGTATGCTGAATTTGCCAAACATGCCGGCTTTGTGCCGTTGCCCTGTTTGCCGCGCAAGCCTGAGCATAAAGGGAAAACAGAATCCGGCGTCGGCTACACCAAAGATAATGCGCTTAAGGGCCTGAAATTTGATTCGCTTGAAGCCGAGAATGCCCATCTGCGAAACTGGAATAAAAATGTGGCGCGTACCAGAATTCACGGAACTACCAAACGCCAGGTTTGGGCCGTGTTTAGCAACGAAGAAAAACCTGCTTTAAAACCCTTGCCGGCAACACCATTTGCCTATTTCCAGATCGGTCAGCGCACGGTCCTTGACGATGGCCATATCGAAGTCAAAGGCGCCTACTACTCAGTCTCTCACAAACTGATCGGACAAAAAGTCCAAGTCCGCTTCAATGCTGAAACCGTCAAAATCTTGCTCAACCATCAGATCGTGGCGTTTCATCGCACCATCGAACCGGGGCGTTTCAGCACCAATAAAGAACACCTGCCCGAGGGATTTTGCCGCACCATTGAAGAAACCAAGCGGTATCTGCTAACCCGGCTAGCTGAGATTGGCCCGCATTGTCAACAGGCAGGGCAAGAGATTATCCTGGCCCGAGGTCAACTGGGCTTTCGCGCCCTCCGCGGCATCCTGCAGCTCTATAAGAAATACTCCGCTGAAACTCTGGAGCAAGCCTGTTATCAAGCCCTGCAAATTCACTCCGTACGCTATCATACCATCAAAGCGCTGTGCGAAAACCGGCAGTATGATCTTGACCTGGACGATGGCAGGGCTGCCTTCCTGCAGCACCATGAAATTATCAGGTCGCCTCAAGAGTATCAACACTATGCGCAATCCCTGCAGCAGCTCACCGAACCAGGAGAATAATATGGAACAGATCCTTTACCAGCTCAAGATGATCCGCCTCTCCGGCATGGCCAATGGCTTACCCATCCGAATACAGGAGGCACAGGCCAACGACCTCTCCTATCTGGATTTTCTCGCCAATCTACTGAAAGATGAACTCCTGAAACGCCAGGAACGGCTCTTGAATCGAAGGCTGAAATCGGCAAAATTACCTGAGCTCAAAACTCTGGATACTTTTGACTTTTCCTTTAACCCGGCCATCCGCAAGAAAACCATCATGGATTTGTCAGCCTGTCGCTTTATCCAAAATAATGAACCGGTCATCCTGCTCGGCCCGCCCGGTGTAGGTAAAACCCATCTCGCCATTGGCTTGGCAATTGCCGCAGTGGAAAAGGGCTTTACGGTTATCTATCGCTCCATTTTTGATCTGGCCGAAGAACTCGCCGAAGCCGCCGCTCTCGGTCAACGCAAACAAATGATCCATGATTTGGTCAAACCAGATTTGCTGGTCATCGATGAGTTTGGCATGCGCAATCTCGCCCCTTCCGCCGCCGAAGATCTGCTGGAAATTATCCATCGCCGCTATCGCCGAGGGTCCACCCTGATAGCCACCAATCGCCCCTTGGAAGACTGGGGAAAACTCTTGGGCGATAATGCCGCTACCTCCGCCATCCTCGATCGCATGATGCACACGGTCCATATGATTATGATTACCGGCAGAAGTTATCGATTGAAACATGCCGATGAGAAAGAACAAAAAGAGCTTGATAATGAATCAAAAAAAGAATAAACTTAACTCCTCGCTGACTGGCCGATTTTGATCTGCCCACCCCTGGCCGCTTTTAAAGTGCCCGCTGACATTGGACGTCCGTTGATGGCCCAATTTGTGTGCCTGCTAATCGAATTCACTACATTATGAGATACTATTTCTGTATATGAGCGTATACCATCGGTTCCGAATATCTGCCATACAGTCAATCCATGTAGGCGGTAAATGATTCTTTAAATGTCCGTGCAGATGCAATTTGAGTACGACTCTTCCCTTCGCATTGAGAGGTATAAAATAACGAGGCAAATCGTACTTCTGAAAAGCATGGTGAATCTTAAAATCGCCTAAGCTTCGTCGACTCCAAACGCCATAATGAAGAAAATGAATCTGTCGTTGCGCACAAATTTCAACCGCCTTTGCTATTAGGGCGTTGGTAGGCGCTTTATTACGATAGCTGATTTTAGAGATGATTTGCATTAAGTGAGAAAGCTTTGAATCGTGAACAAGCTTAATAAAGCCTA
>JAKQEE010000051.1 GCA_029558635.1 Pseudomonadota bacterium
GTGGTGCGGTTCACCGGGTTTGCCGGTGGGTCGGCCACCGCGAACAACAAACATAATTTTCTGATTACGGCTTTATCGGCAACGGTAATGACCGGAATTATGCTTGACGGCGTGGCGGTGGTTAATGATGCGAAAGGCGATCCGATCACGACTACGGTTGTCGGTAAGAAAACATGGATTCCTGCATCAGGTCACACTGAAGATTGGTTCGCTGTCGAGCACAATTACTCCGATGTTGACTTGTCAGAAGTGTTCTATGATTTGAAAGTTAATAGCATGGCCGTGAAACTTCCTGCGACGGGGATTTCAACTATTGATTTCGGGCTCATGGGGCTGAATTACAGCAACAAGGCTTCTGGTGATTCGCCCTATTTTACGGCGGTTCTGGCGGCGGCAACCGGTGGAGTCCTGGCTGCGGTCAATGGCGCCCTATATGTTCAGGGAACGAAGGTTGCACTTCTGACCGGCCTTGATTTCGATGTGGCGGCTAATTTAAGCTCAGAACCCGTTGTTGGTTCAAACGTTAAGCCGGACATCTTCGACGGGCGCGTTGCGGTTAAGGGCAACATGACCGTGTTCTTTGAGGACGCGACTTTCCGTGATTACTTCCTGAATGAAACAGAAGTTTCCATCAACTGCGTTTTCACGGACAGCAACGACCCCGACGCTGATTTTCTTGCGTTCACCCTGCCGTGTGTGAAAGTCGGCGGTGCATCTAAGGACGACGGCGAAAAGGGTCTCGTTCAGACCATGCCGTTTGTCGCGCTGTTTAATGCGGATGGCGATGACGGGGTTACTTGCACGGTTGATTCTCTTGCAACGACATTAAGTATTCAGGATTCTACTCTGTGAGGTCTTGAGTAAATAGGCAAGCCGACTGGCCGAAGTGTCGGGAGCGGTCTCTTCGGAGACCTGAAAGGAGAATGAAAATGGATGAGAGAAGTAAAGCCTGTGCGGAAATGGTCGAGGAGATTCTTATTGGCGGTGCTTACAAGGCGACGAAGTACCTCAGCGACAAGTTGACTGTAAAGGCGACGCGGAAGCGCTACAAAGGGAAGCTCCGAAAGGGTGAAAACGTTGACATCGTTCTCACTATCGGCAAGCCGAACTACGAGGAGCGCGAGAAGATCAAGCGGGCGAAAAAGGCGAAGCAAGGGCGGATTGAGATGACGGCCAAGTATCCGCCGAAAGCCAAGAAATAACCTTTTAACCGGGCGGGGGTTTCGGCCTCCGCCCACAAATAAACCGGAGGAGGCAAACATCATGAAAAAAGTAGTGGATTTGGCGGCACTCGACACTATCAAGGGAAGCAACGCAGGGTTTGAGGTTTCGATTTACAACCCGGCAACGAATGAGGACTTGGGGCTTTTCATTACCGTTCTCGGCAAGGATTCCGACGAATTTCAGAAGGTATCCAGAGCGCAGCAGAAAAAGCGCATGGAGAAAATGAGCAAGGGCGGTTTCCGAAATACGAACGTCCCGATTGAATCC
>JAKQEE010000056.1 GCA_029558635.1 Pseudomonadota bacterium
ATTGATAAAGGATGCAGCATCATCAATCACTCTTGGGGCGGTTCTATCTACTCGCAGGCGCTTGCAGACTTATGGGCGGATGCAAACACGGCTGGCGTTATCATGGTTTGCGCCGCCGGAAACGATGGCAAGAATAACGACGTATGGCCAAAGTATCCAGCATCCATAGCAACGCCGAATAACATTGCTGTGGCGGCGTTTACAAACACTGGCACAAATTCCTATTTCACCAACTACGGCATCAAATCTGTAATGCTATCAGCCCCCGGCGGAAGTGTTGCTGGTGAGGATGATACGAACATCCTGTCCACATGGCCCGAAAACACCTATAGGGCGATTGCCGGCACATCTATGGCTGCCCCCCATATAAGCGGCGCACTGGCGTTGCTGAAGTCATACTATGCAGGCTGGAGCGTTGCCAACGCCATGACTTTGCTTCGGGCTTGCATCACGCCGACAAAAGACCAATTCCTGATTACCGATTTTGGCGGGCGGATTAACATATACAATCTGCTTACCTATTCGCAAAATACAGGAACGACAATTACGAAAGCCGGTCCAACTGATATTGTAATCACCCCGGACGCGGATGACCCTACACAAAATATAATCACATGGACAGACCCGACAGATGCCTTGTTTGCCAAGACATTCATACATCGTTTATCATGGTGTTTTCCTAATGACGTTGACCCGGATCAGGTTGATGTTTATTCTGGCACGGCAGAAACAGTAACGGACACAGACTTGGAACAGGGCGTAATTTATGGTTATAGGTTTCAAGCGTCCTATTCAGACGGCAAGTTATCGTTGCCTGTCTATCTGCGATCCCGGGGCGGTGGCGAAAAGTTCGCCTGTCCCGTACCTCCGAGCGGATTTGATTTTATTTGCGATTATTGGGACGAACGATGGGCAACGCTTACGGATGCGCTTTCCCTGAATGATGTCGCATTGCCTGTACAGGCATGGCGGGCGGCCATGAGCAAACTTCGCACCCGTGGCGGTGATGCAACGTTTCCAAGTGGTATTGTAGGCTTCTATCGGACAGTGAAGCCGGAACCACCTGTCGTTCCCACTTCCAACGATTGGCATCTTGATCCGGTACCATCACCTGATGACCTGATGCACTTCCAGAGCATACGGGACGGCGCAATTTTCTTGGAGAACCTTATCCGACAGGTCAAGGAACTGACAAAGCCAATTAAACTATATTCAACGAGGCTATCGGCTGACAAATGGTTTATCTGGCTGGATTACTACCGATACATTTCGGACGGCACTATCCGCAAATACCATCCCCCCGCTGAACTTTTTGAATGGGAATGGGAATACATAAAACTGCGGGAGAACTGGAAAAACATCCTTGACGTGCTGCAAAATGTCCTGAACAATATGCGCGTGTTGTATACCGCTAATCCGCCATATTCAACGACAATTCTATATCTGACCACTGAGCAAACGGCATCCGACGAATGTACAAGCGGAGAGGCGGAGGTAACGCGCAATTTCTATTACCCGTTTTGGGACAACCCTGTTCCTACTGAAGCAGAATCAACTCCGCCATCACCGCCGGTTGACCCAGGTGACGCAACGAAGGTTTATGTAACAGGTGATATTGACGAACCCTATATTAACTCATCCTACGGGAACCCATACTATTACACAGATGACAATATAAAAACGGGATCAACAATAGACATTGAAAACGTCAAGATGGTAAACCCGCTCGTTTTTAACCTGCTTAAAATCCACCTATCCATGCGCGATTATACGCGGGCGGTTTGGTTCTACTGCCTATCTGCAGCGAAAACGATCAGCACACATGTTTATTCTATCTACTATTACTATTATGCAGAGGACAAGCATATTGGCCTGAACTGGGATTCGTCATCTCCAACGACCGTGCTACTGAACACGCCAGGTTCCGATGGTACTGTTGCCTACGCTTATTTCGGCGAAGAGCCTGAATCAGATGACCCAGATGATGTTGGCTACAAATTGCAGATTTTCACGAATCACGCCGATGGTGAAAGCACAACCAACACGCCTAACAAATTCCCGAACAACCAGAAGCGGAACTACTTCTTTGCAGACGGCAAACTTGTTTTGAATCCGGCATGGGATTGGGCATCATATCCGATCACGTTCAACGTGCTGTTAGAATTTCAGGCGGGTAACGCCGGCTTTGAACCGGTCTATGCCGAGGCTGATGTGGATACCTTTATCTCACCGCTTGAGAATACTGATGGCTATGTGACGTTTGGCTATGAGGCATGGGACACCGAATGGGATGATGAAGGCGAATATACGATAGTGGAAAAGAACGGTTCCATCCAATTGAACGCAACGCAGATTTATAAGCAATTTGGCACGGGCAAAGGCACGCTTAAAATCGGTGAACTGTACATTGACAACGACGATACCGAATATGAGTTTTCCATGTCCACAGACCTCGCAAAAGAAACGCTTCCGCACCTGTGGAAAACGAAACTGAAGACAGAAAGTAGCAGCGGATTTACAAAATGGTGGACAACCATCTACCGCGTTACGGGTAGCAACCCGCTTGACTTTGAGGAACTGGAAGGCGAAACCCCAGCGGGATACACTGATGAAAACCGCTATTGTCTTGGCAGATGGGGCAGCATTAATGTTTGGATGAAAGTTGTGCCTGATTTCGATTACTTCGACTATGCCCCCGGAGTGAAAGCACACAAAGTCCCGAACCTTATCGGAATGACAACAGATGATGAAGATACAGATGTGCCTTATGTCGATGATTTTGTGACGGCTTGGAATGCTGACCCGGATAATCCGCAGGTATTCGCAAACGTGGTAAACTCGCAAGCGCACTTTGACGCACCTGAATCAAGGATAATCTCACAGTCTCCTCCGCCTGATACCATTTTGCCGTACGGGGAACATGACGTCGGAAACGAACTTAATATCTCATATACAATCAGCGCGGGCTATCCGACCAAGGATGCAGACCTTGCCGAAAGTTACGACATCCCGAAGGTAACAGGAATGACGCTGACGGAAGCAATCGCCTACCTTGCGTCGGATTATCCGACGTGGGAAATCACCGAGGGCGGCATCACGTATATCGAATCTTATAATGTGCCGGAAGGCCTGATCGTAAACCAGACACCCGACTGGCAGCAGAGGATGACACCGTGGAGCGCGTCCATTGCCGTGTCCATTTCCTTGGGATTGCCGGACGGCAAAACGATACCAGCACTGCGAGGCCAAACGCTGACAAACGCATTAACCGCGCTTGACGCTATTAACTGTGATTGTCCTGAATCGCACAGAATTGCCCAGTATCACGCGACAATACCGGCGGGTAGTGTAATCGCGCAGATACCTTCATCACTTCCTTACAGGCTATTTCCAGAGGAAACAACTAACGTTGGTCTGGTGGTGTCTTTGGGCGTGTCCCCGGACGGGAATTACCGCACTCCCGTTCCTCTCGTTGTCGGGCGGAACATTGATGACGATTACCTTGATGAACTCGAAACGGCGGGCTGGGACATAGTTGAAGTCCCTGTATACTGCGAAGGGGAACCGGGGCTTATCGTTGACCAGATACCGCGCTACAATGCCGCTATGGGCGCGCTGGACACCAACAGGCTTATTGTGGCGGTGGCGCACGATCAGAAATCTTTGGTTACCGAAGGCGCGGAAAGTGGAGTAAAAAAATGATCACGCTTCCAGAAAATCCAAACATCCCTTGGCTGAAAAATACCATGCGAGAACTTGGACTGAACTCCGACAGAGTAACAGATGACATGTGTTTTGCCGAGTTCTTCAAAGCATACCCAGAGTATGTTGCAGCAGCAAAACGCTTGGTTGATCGTAGCGAAGGCGCAAAGGCTTTGTTTGCCGTCCGCATGTTTGAAGCAGGCGTGGTTGATGCCGAATGGACAGACGCCATTATAGCGACTGACAGCGCAACGCACGTCAACACGCTTATCCTGCTGACATCCAAGATAAAGGACAGGGATGTTATCCTTGCGTCACGATACTCGGAGCTCGCATCACAGAAAACGGAAGCGCAACTGGAATCTATATTAGGAAGCGTAAAATGAACATACTTGACACCATACCATGCCCGTCGAATTTTGACACGATACCTAACCCGCTATTTGCCGGATGGGTCTACCATTGGCTGAAATCACGCGGGGCTGACGTGTCGAAAGTCACGCCAAAATTTTGCTACACTGAATTTGTGCAGACGTTCCCGGAACACGTTCCGGCGTTCTTGGAAATTGCCGACAGAACTGAGTCGAGAGAAAAAGACCTT
>JAKQEE010000059.1 GCA_029558635.1 Pseudomonadota bacterium
ACGATTGCCGATATTGAATTAACATACGATCCCGAAACGCAAGACCGGTTTTGCCCGATCATCGGATCTAAGCTATCCCTAAAGGTTGTAATTAATTCCGCCGCACTGGAAACCCTGGTGTTGGATATGCAGGGGGCGGAGGAAGGCCGGTTTACCGTGTTTATTGTCCGAAATTTTACAACGGTTTTGTTTCCATTCTATGTCCTTATGGACCTGGTGGAAATTGAGGACGCACCCTATTCGGATGGCATCGGGTATATATTCGACATACAATGTACGGACGGCATTGGGCGGCTCAAAACGATAGACTACAACGACGGCGGAACGGCGTACACTGGATATGAGACATTCACAGAGCATATTTTTAACTGCCTGAATAAACTAACCGGCCTGATTGCGGTGTATTCTTCGCAATACCTGTTAAAAGTAATCTGCAATTGGCGCGAGGATTCCCGGACGTATAGCGCATCCGATAACCCGCTCGATATAAGCCGGGTAAACCACGAAGCGTTTTACACCATCGATAATAATGGGTTATACGTGTATAAATCCTGCTTCGATGTATTAAAAGAAATATGTACATCGTGGGGGGCGAGGTTCATCTTTTCGGAAACGTCGTTTTGGTTCATCCAATTAAACGAACTCACCGCCGCCGACAGCCTTACCATATATGCCTATACCAAAACGCAATCTAAAACCGTCCTTAGTTCGCAAGATATTAGCATCCTGCACGACCAGACAGACCCAACCGGAACCGGGATTATAAAAGAACGGGGCGGCAAGTTCGGGTTCTTCCCGCCACTCCGGCAGATCGTTGTTGACTACGAACACCGGACGGGGAAAAACCTGATTGCCGGGGCAACATGGCCGGATTCCGGAACAGTTACGGCGATTGGGATAGACTACAACGGGGGTATAGCAAAACTCGCCTATACCGGTCGGCTGGTGTACGCAACCGATCCGGGAGCGCCAACACCGTCGTTTTTTCCACTTTACCTTGTTTTCCGCATAACCCTGAAAGTGGGTTCAAAATACTTTTTCCGGGAAATAACTGCATGGCCCGGCGGAGGCCCGGAGTACGGGCCACAATCATGGGAGAATGCACCATATTGGGACATTGCGGTATTCGTGCTGTCACCCGGCGATAATGCAACGGTTTCCATAACATTCACGACGCTGGAAATCCCGGCATCGGGCGATCTTGAATTTGAGGCTGAATTTCTGGACGCTTATTCACCATCCGGTACGGTGATAGGCGGGAGCATCGGAACACTGGAATGGATATTGGAAGAAAACTACCTGGAACTCCTTACCGATGGATCGGTTTCTGAGCAAACGAAATACCGGAGGTTCGTAAATACGAACAACACAACCGGAAACAGTGAGCAGATCGTTCTTCCAGCAACCATCGGCGACGGGCCGACCATCACAAGCCCCGGACACGTAGAAGCACTAAATACTGCCGGTACTGATTGGTCGCTTGCATCGCAGTGGCGGGTGGGTAACTCGGGTACTTATAAAGATCGAAATCGGCTGCTTGCCAACGAAATTATACGGGGTCAACTAACGCACAAAAAGCGGGAATACGGTGTTTTCTTGAACGTTTCCGACGTGTATTTTGCGCACATGGTTATTAAGCGCGGTTCTGATTTTTTCGTTTTTCAGTCAGGCACTATAAAGTTAGGAGCGGATGAGGTTAACGGGCAGTGGTGGAATATAGCGACCGAGACAAGCGGATGGACAGAAGAAGCATTAATACTAACCAATTCCACTACCACAACCCCATCAACCGGCAACAGCCCATCCAGCGGCGGGGGAAGTGGCGGAACGGGTGGCGGTGTAACAACCATATTAACCCGGTTTTACAAGGAATCGTTTACCGGCGGAGATTTTTCCGCCAACGCATTTACGGTAACAGCGAACGGCGGAGTACTACCAACTGATCCGGCGCAAATCATGGTTTTTTACAACGGTGTACTTACGTCGGAATGGACGCACACCGGCAGCGTAATTACAATGTCGTTTCAGATTTATTTCTCGGATGTCATAAACATCCATTTTTTTATAAATGTGTGATTATGAAACATTTTATATTTTTCGTTGCGCTTTTCCTGATTGCGTTTTCCGCATGGGCGCAACCGTCTAACCGGGTAAAATTACGGCAACTGGAAGCAGCGCCGGGTAGTGGGTATATCATCCAAAGCCTAAACGATACCTGCTTATGGGTGGGCGTTTCATCGGTCGTGAAGTACCAGACCCTAAAAGACGACGGCACGCCATTGACGCAACGCGGGAGCATTAATTTCGTTGCTACGTCAACGGTGGCAACGACGCTCACAGACGACAGCGGGAATGATGAAACGGAGGTAGCGCTGAGTGTAATTCAAAGCGGGATAGATCACGGCAGCGTTTCTGGATTGCTTGATGATGACCACTTACAATACGCGTTGTTAGCGGGACGAGCTGGCGGGCAAAATCTTAATGGCGGAAACGCCTCCGGGGAAAGCCTTACACTTGAGGCCACCAGCCACTCCACGAAGGGAAATATCGTCTTCGAGACCGATGAAATGGGCTGGACGAGGCCGGTTGCAAACGATAATATGATAATGAACGGCAACACCATCAAGGCGACGGCGGGGCGATTCAATTATGGATGGGGAGAGAACGTGTTTTCCACGTCAATGGGGAGTACGAACGATGGCAATATAGCGATAGGTATTAATAACCTTTCCAGCATAAACGACTTAGCGGCGGACTATAATATAGCTATTGGTACTAACGTAATGAGGTCGCTAACGAGCGCAGGTAATAATACTGCTATTGGTAATGAGGCGTTGTATTCAATAACAACTGGCGGCGGTAATACAGCAATGGGAGCAGCAGCAGGGAGGGCCATAACAAGCGGAACCAACAACTTTGCACTTGGTGCTAATACTTTAAGGGGAGGTAATATCACTGGTTCGGTTGCAATTGGAAGCGAGGCGCTTAGGCTAATGACCTCAGGTGATTACAATGCAGCAATTGGAAGTCAAGCGGGTAGGAACTTAGTTTCTGGTTCCGACTTTGTGGTAGGCATCGGTTATCAGACATTATTTCAGGCCAGCGGCGACTTCACAATAGGAATAGGCACACAAGCCGGATATAATGCCGGGGCAAGAGGTGTTTACTTAGGAAACCTTGCAGGCTACAATGAAACAAATGCCGATAGGTTGTACATAGAAAACAGCAATACAGCATCCCCCTTAATCGGTGGCAACTTTTCCAGCAATTACGTCGGAATTAATACAGCCGTCGCAAGTCTTGGCGCGGCGCTCCACGTAACCGGAACCGGGGCAACATCCGGAACGGTTAACGCATTTTTCGAGAATAGCGCCGGAACTGACCTCATGTATCTGGATAATTCCGGACAACTTGGTATAGGAACCAATCTGCCAGCAAGAACGCTACACGTCGCCGGGGAAATGCGGGTAACAGACCTCACAACCGATCCGCCTACGCGCATGGTTGGAGCGGATGCAGATGGCGACTTCGGGGAGATTACAGTAGGATCGGGGTTAAGCCTTTCCGCTGGCACACTTACCGCAAACGCTGCCGCAATAGATCACGGCGGCTTAGCCGGGCTTTCGGATGAT
>JAKQEE010000086.1 GCA_029558635.1 Pseudomonadota bacterium
ATCGGGGCGTTCACCGATTCGCTGAATGTGCAGTTCGGGAGCGGCGGCGGAGATATGTTTGGTGATATGTTCGGCGGCGGCGGATCAGGCGGGGGTATGGATACATCATCAATGGGGAGCTTTGACGCAGGCGGGGCGGGGGCGGTCGCATGAGAATAAACATTCCGAATAATAGCGGAGTCGGGCAGGTTCTTCAGCATCAGCTTGTTCCGGAGATCAACAACTTGGGCAAGGCGGTGGCTGGCGCTGTGCATGCGTCTCAGCAGCAATACGCCTATAATAACCTTGCTGAATACGAGGATGGGCCAGACGGGTTGAAACGGCATGAATCCAGGTATCACGAAACATATTGGCAAAAACAGAACGGGTCTGACCCGGACGCGGTGGCGAGGTACGAGGCCGGAATTAACAAAATGCAGCAGGATTATGTCGCAAAGGTCCGAAAAGAATCCGGGGACATGGTGGCCGATATAATGTCTAAACGCGCGGAGCTGCGCGCAAGGAAATACATCGAAGATGCAGACCGGACACAGGCCAAACTTTTTTTCAACCGGACCGTAGAGGCCAACAAATTACGGGCGAGCCAAGCGGCCAAAGATCTCGCGCCGATGTTCTGGAATGCTCGAGTGATTGATCAAGCGTTTCTGGCGATCGATCAGGAGGTGGAAACCCAAAGGGGCGTTCTGGGGGATTACACTGACGAAGTTAAGCGCATGAAGGGCGCAATAATAGTGGAGCATGGGCTTAAAGCGGCGTTGTCTGACCCGAATATGTCCGCTGCGGTGTTGCGGAAACTCAAAGAGGACCCGGAATATAAGGCAAAGCTCTTCGAGAGGGTAAGTGTTGACAAGGTCAACGACATCGAAAACGCCATGAAATCTGCAGAAGCCTACATACGGGCGCGAGAGGCAGACGAAGAACGAGCAATCAGGAAAGCAGAAATGGACGCCAAAGAGGAATTAAGGCAACAGAGAGAGGCGACCGGGGCCGTTTTCGTCGAGAAATATGTCGCGGGGACGCTGACGGCGCGTGAAATCCTGAGATCAAATC
>JAKQEE010000097.1 GCA_029558635.1 Pseudomonadota bacterium
GTCGGGGCAATGGCTTGAGGTTTTATGCCTTCCGGTTCGGAAACGGGCGTTGTAGCGGCCTCCGGTTGCGTTATGGTGCGTTCTCGTCTGAATAATTGGTCGATAGGTTGCGGACGCATTTCGGGGCGTGGCTCTTGCTGATATTCTGGTTGCACTCGTTCAAGCCTCGCGTCTGGGATTTGCGGTTGCTGAATGACGGTCGGTGCGGGTTCGGGCGGCACTACCAATTGTTCCGTCGTCTGCTCCATATTCTGCGGAGGTGGCTCGGTTGCGGTCGGGGATTCTTTTCTGAATAGTTGATTAACGGGTTTACTTAATTGTTTATTACTAAACGGAGGGTTCTGGTTTGGAACTCTATCGCGTAAAGGTAAACCGCGTGAAAGATCAAGCAAGTCTGCCGCATCTTCCATCGTTAAGTCTGGTATGCGCTCTTTAAATTGGTTCATTACCTCGGCTTTTGTAGTAAGACCTGCGTTGCGTATTTCGTTTACAATATTTTTATTGCGAACCGACTCACGCCCGCCCTCAACTATTCCTTCAAAAGGCTTGAGGTTTCCTTCCATTGTGGTTTCGTAAGGAAATATGGTTGTTGGTGAAGGTTCTGAATACATACCTTCTTCTACGTTTGCTTTACGCGCCTTTGCCTCCGCTTGTTGTTCTGGCGTAAGCAACCCATATTTTTTTCTTATCTCTTGCGCCATTGTTTCTTCAAACTGTTCTTCGCTAATTTTTGGGCGTTCGGCTTGATACTTCGGCGCTGTTTCCTGTGCCTTTACGCTTTCAAGTTCTGCGTTATATCTTTCAAGTGCCGCCTGCTGTTCCGGCGTTATTTTAGTAGTTTTCACCTGCGGTTTGGCTTCCAAGCCTCTTTTAGTTTTTAACCCTATGCCGATTGGAATAAGCGCGCCAATTATTGGAGCGAGTGCGGTTGAAAAAGGCTTATTAGAAAGTTGCTTTATCATTTCGGGATCGCCTGCCGAAATAGCACCGGCTATTGTTCCGAGTTCTTCAACGCTCATTTTAGAAAATTCAGGTATTGCGGCAAGGCTATCTATTATTTCGCTATAACCTGGATATTGCTTTAACGATGAACCGGCTTCAACTATCTCGCCCGTCTGTTTTGCGCGTCGCATTTCGTAGTCGGCAGGCAAAAGTTCACGACGCATTTGAGGCTGTATTGCTTCTTCTGTGGGTGGGATTCCGGTCAATAAGTTTTGTGTGCCGCCCATGATATTTTTAACCATTCCGGTCGCGGTATCAATATCAACGCCCAAGTCTTGACGCATTAAAGCGGCGTTGGCCTCGGCCTGTGGAGTCGCAAAAACAGAAGGGGCAACCGCTTTTAAAAGTTCTTGTGGAGGAACCGTTGCCGCCTTGCCGACCGCCGTTGCCGCGCCGCCCATATAGTCTAAAACACCAGAGCCGAGTTGGTTTAATGCCACCGGCAAATCTTTTGCCGCGCTTATAATTCGGCTCGATTCGGGGATTTGAACAACCTCTATTTCATCTTCGGCAATATCATTTATATTTAATTTAGCCGGTATTTTTTCTTGAACAACTTCTATTTCTTCGGGGTTGAAGTCGTTTATATTCATTACTTCACCTCTTGCAAATCGCCTTGAGCGTTAATGACCTTCATGAGTTTGCCACGCACTTTAAGAATGGTTCCGGGGGCGTATGCCGATTGTGGCTTTGCGGGCGGTGCTTGGGGAGAAGGTGTTTCTTCGGTAGTGCCACCGTCCATTTCGTTTATGGCCGACATTGTGCCTTTCATGCTTCCCTTGCCGCGCGAGGCTGAAACATCCTCGTTCAACATCTTAATTGCGTCTATGCGATTAACGCCAAAAAGTTCCATATATGAGCGTATATTTTGTTCCGTGGTAGAAACTTTTTCCGCTTTCTGTTCCTTTTCCGGTTTCGGCATTTCGCCCATTAACGAACTGCGATATTTGTCAGCTATTATTCTGTCTTTGGGCTTCGGATTTGTCGTTAAATATTTGCGATAAGAAAATTCTAATTCGGCTCGCGTGGGCCTCGGTTCGCGGGTAACGGGGTCGTAAGTGCTTGTATTCGCCGCAAGTATCGCTTGAAAGCCTGCGGGCATTTCTTCCGTTGGCATTTCGCCGCCGCCACTTCTTCCGCGCCCACCGCCACCGCCCATTGTGCCTTTCATCAAAAGCCTGTCAAGTGCCGTCTGCTTGTATTGTTTTTCAAGCGGAAACATTTCTTTCTTCTGCGCAAGTTCGGTCTGCAAAAGTTCGCGCCGTAACTGCGTGTCGGGATCGCTCTCGTCAAACTCCCGCTTCATCTGCATACCTTTGCGGGCCTTCGTGAGGTCGAGCGCGTCCTTGAACCTCGCGTCGTAATCGCTCTGCTGCGCTGCCTGTTTTGCGGCCTCGACATTACGCTTATCCTGGAGGATGTTGCCGAGCGCGACGAGCATGGCGGTTGCGCGTGAAGGTGTGGCTTTGAACTCCATATTGGAGGCCAGTTTCGTCAGTTCCGGTCGCTGCATGCCGGCGGTGTAATCGACATCAGGCGGCGGTTCTGGCGTGAGTTGCTGCGGCGGTTCCTGCGCTTGCGGACTTGCCGTGCCTGACATCCCCA
This sequence comes from Pseudomonadota bacterium, assembly GCA_029558635.1. GTDB lineage: Bacteria > Pseudomonadota > Alphaproteobacteria > Micavibrionales > Micavibrionaceae > UBA1573. Next base: position 2,608 of record JAKQEE010000097.1, read on the forward strand.
CCGCCTTGTCTGTTATTTGCTTTTTGATCGCTTCCACTACATCGAGAATTGAAGTCGCTATCGGCATTTTGCCCTCCTACTATGTTGCTATTTGGCCGGTATAAGTTTTCTTAACTGGATTGGCGAAACCTGCGTTTGCCCCCGTAACTGCACCATTAAAGCCGCCTTGAACCTG
>JAKQEE010000099.1 GCA_029558635.1 Pseudomonadota bacterium
TGACCATTACGGCTGCGACCAACAGCAAGACCTATGACGGGACGACAGTTGCCTCGGCGACGCCGACTTACAGCGGTTTGATTGCCGGGGACACCGTGACCGGACTTGTTGAAGCTTATGACACCAAACATGCCGGCACGGGCAAGACCCTGGCCGTGACCGGTTATACGGTGAATGATGGGAACGGAGGGAACAACTACAGTGTGACCACCGTCAATAACGTTACGGGAGTCATCAATAAAAGAAACATAACGATTACGGCACTGACGAATACCAAGGTTTATGATGGCAACACCAGCGCCAAGGCCGTGCCGACTTCTTCCGGACTGTTAGCCGGGGATGCGTTCACGGCTCTTCTGGAAACCTACGACAATAAGGAAGTGGGGACCGGAAAAACCTTGACGCCGATTGCCGCTATTTACGACGGCAACAATGGCGATAACTATTCTGTGACTTATGTCAGCAACCATACCGGGATCATTACCTCCAGCAGAACTTCCGACGACATCGTGCCGGACAACAATGAACTTGTGAAATCTCTGAACACGGCGGTGGCCAAGATCGAGTCACTGGAGAGCGGCAAAAGCCAGGAGGACCAGGACGACAAGAAGGATAAGGAAGATGACAAACAACAGGGAAGCGGAGAACGGAAAAGCGATGAGAAGAAAGATGAAGGTTCCAAGAACTATTGCAATTAGTCTGCTGATGGCGTTGTTATTGCCGGTGTCGTTTGTTTTTGTTTCCGAAGCGGCAATGGCGGGGAGAGTGACGCATTTAAGCGGGCCATTGTTTGCGAAAAAGGCGGATGGGACGAAGAAATCCTTGTCGATTTCCTCGATCGTGGAAGAGGGCGACGTTTTGGTGACGGAGCAAAAGACCTATGCCCGGGTTAAGTTTACGGATCAGAGCGAGATCACGCTTCGTCCCCGGACGCAGTTGAAGGTATCGAAATATTATTTTCAGCAGACGAAGCCGAAAGATGATTCGGTGACGATTGATTTGATCAAGGGCGGCATGCGAGCGCTGACGGGTTTGATCGGGAAGCGGGGGAACCAGGACGGTTACCGGTTGAAC
>JAKQEE010000113.1 GCA_029558635.1 Pseudomonadota bacterium
ACTCGGACAGATGGCAACCCACCGGTGGAAATGCTCGTTACGGTGTCGGTCTTCGATGCCAGCACGGTGACAACATACGACGTAAGTGGCTTAGCCGGGTCCGTTTCGGGTGTCGGTAGGGTCAGGCTTTCCCCCGTCGGAGTAATGGCGGTCGCTTGTTCGGGAACGTTAGGAACCTTCTTGGAGAACAGCCAGACAGATGCAATGAATGCAGCCAACACGGCGAACGTTAATACCCATGTCCGGGTAGACCCCTTCGCCGAAATGTTTTTGAATCGCTCTGAACGCCTGGCCACCTCGTTAGCTCCGATAACCGTAAGGATGCCGCCGACAATAACGACAACGACCTCCAGGGTCGCTTCAATGGCGGGCTTGAAAATGTCGCGGTCCAGTAGCACAAGCAAAAAGCCCTCAGCCGTTAACAGGATCGTTACAATCGACGTATAAAGCGCCGGATTGGCAAGTTTGAATTTGTCAATCAACCCGCCAAATAACGTGCGCAGGAATTGAAAAATAGTGTCGATACTCATAATTTTGTTTTTATTGTGAAAATTACTATTTTTGTGTCTCTTTGATTTTTCATGCAGAAATCTGACTATGTTCGTTTACGCCGGGTTTGCTCACGTTCCCGGCTTTTTTATTTCTCCATCGGAAACGCCATTATTTCCGGGCGCGACATTAGCTGCATACTGTACGCCAACTTTTGCGCACTCTGCCGGTCCTTCCAAGCTGTCCGGCCCTCTGAATCGTGTACCGTGTATTCCAGCACCTTGAAAGCGTTTCCTTCCTTATTCAACAACTTTTCGTAGAAATATGCCGCCCAATATCCGGCGTCAGCAAAATCTGCGTCGGCAGTAAGTAGAAAGTTATACTTCCCGAAAAATTCCGATGTAACCTTTTCCACTCTATCGACTTCCCACTCCGCGAAAGCCCCGGTTTTGGATTCCACCGTGAAATTAAGGAACGCCGCACGAAACGGCCCGGTATCTGTAAGGGGTTTCCAGTTAATCGTATAATTCCCGGATAGCACGATATTCAAGTCCCGCTTTTTTTTGGTCGGCGGCTCCGGGTCTGCCGGGCCTGATCCGGGGTTGCCGTTTCCGGTTTTCGGGTACGTGGTCGGATCGCCGGCAAGTAGCCGGGTAAGCAGCGAAGCCCCCCACCCCGTATATTTGTCCCAACCGGGTGTTTCCAAATCGGTTGATTGTGCTTTGATATAATGGCTGATCTGCCTATTGGTAGCCGTCGGAAAGACAGACATAAGAATAGCCGCAATAGCGGCCTGGCCAGGTGTCGCCATCGACGTCCCGGAAAGTTCACGGTACTGATCCGGCGGGTATGTAGACATAATTCCCGCACCCGGTGCGCCGGAATACAGTTTCGCCCCGAACGTGGAAAAATAGGAATGCGTACCGGTTCTATCCAGGCTCCCGACCGCGTGGGCTGAGCCGCCATTTGCCGGCGCGTTAATACCTTCTTTTCCAGTGTTGCCGGCGGCGCATACAACGAATACTCCGATTTCCTCCGCCTGTCTGATTAACTCGTCGGTTGCAGGTTGGTTAGCAGTTCCTCCGCCCAGGGAAAGCGAATACACCACCCCCCACCCGGATGCAATCAGGGCGCGGGCTTCTGCGTTGGCTGTACTGATCGCGGTATTTATCCAGGAGAAATTGCCGCCGCCGTCGTTGGCCAGTACCTTGTAGGGGATCCCTTTCATGAGATTGTTTTCCACCATCTGCGACCCGATCCCTATATCGTATTGGTCAGACAGTCCGCCGATGATTCCCGCGCAATGTGTCGAATGTCCATTTCCATCCGCCGGTGATGCTTCGCCCGTGAATGTCTTCCCTTTTGCGTTCCAGGCAAACCGGGATAGCCCCGGATGTGTCCATTCTCCAGCCGTGTCGAAGATAAACACGGCTATCTTTTTCTGTGCGCGGCTGTCGATCTGCCCGGCATTGGCTTCCACCTCCAGGTAATTGTAGCCCCAATTGCCGCCCGCCTGGACGCTGTAATCTTGAGGTGTTACCCCGATCTGCTCGATGGGGTCCAGTACGAAATCATACTGGCGCTCCAGTTTCCGGTTTTCCCTGCGCTGGTCCTGGAGTTGATCTTCGTACTCTTTCGGGATCTGGCCGGAAAGCGATGTAGTGGTAAGGATTAATAGCAGAATTGTTTGAAACACTGATCTCATAGTATTATATTTTGCTTTTGTTTTTGTTCGGGTTTCTCCGCCTTAGCTGGTCGCGTGATCTTCCATGTTGCGCCAATCAGGTAGCAATCGAATAGAACCGCCGCCGCTTCCTGATATTGTGGCGGCAGAAGGATTTGGCACAGCCTGAGTGTTATCAGGAAAAAGGCGAGGATATATAACCGCTTTTCGGTCATCCTAGCTACACATATTCCGTTATTCATAGCCCGAATGATTATAATAATCAGGGCTATCCCTGTTCCGGCGTGTAGGTTATTTAGAATCAGTTCCATC
>JAKQEE010000114.1 GCA_029558635.1 Pseudomonadota bacterium
TGGAGCAGGCGGTCGGATTCATGCAGGACGTGAGCGCCGAGCAACTCCCGCGCGACCGCACCGATGTCGACCTCGGTGATCCGCCGGTAATACTCCCTCACGTTGTCCTGACGTTCGAATGCCATGCGCGCTCCGCTCCAAATTAAAAGCCGACCATCCGTTATTTACCGACTGGATGGCCTTTCCGCCGAGGAGCGCATTTTTCGTTTGCATTTCTGCCGGAATCTGCTATATATTAACAGCGAGTGACAGACAATGACGAGACGGAAAAGAACGCCATGACGAACTGGCTGACATTGGAAGAAGCGGCGAACTACCTGAAGATAGGCAAGTCAACCCTCTACGACCTCGCCCGCAAGGGGAACATCCCCGCCCACAAGATGGGCCGGGAATGGCGGTTCGACGCAGAAGAGTTGGACGAAAGGCTGAAGGCGGGCAAATTGGCCGGGACTTCCAATGCTTCGCAAAATGGATGTCATGATGAAGAGTAAAAAAAGGAAAGCAATTAGTCTCTTTTCGGGTGCCGGTGGAATGGACATTGGCATTGGAGAAGCGGGTTTTAACATTCTGGCTGAAATCGAATTTGATGAACACTGTTGCGCAACTCTCAAGGCAAACGCAGAGCGGCAACATAGCGGAACTCGTGTATATCATAGCGACATCCGAACGATGGAACCCTCAGATTTGCTTAAAGATCTTGAACTTGAAAAGGGTGAACTAGACCTCCTTTTTGGTGGACCGCCATGCCAATCTTTTTCCCTCGCGGGAAAGCAGCTTGGTTTGAGTGACGAGCGCGGACCCTTGCTTTTCGAGATTGTCCGGTTTGCCAAGACACTAAAGCCCAAGGTGATTCTGCTTGAGCAGGTAAAGGGCTTGCTTTCATCAAAGGGAAGCGAGGGACGGCGCGGGGAGGTGTTCGAGAAGTTTCTTAGCGAACTTGAGGGGATTAACTATACTCCAAAGTGGCGTGTAATACTCGCGGCAGACTATGGTGTCCCACAACTCCGAGAACGGCTTTTTGTCATCGCCACGCGAGGACGGAATGGTTTCATTTTCCCTGAGAGAACTCACGCGCCAGTTGAGGAATGTAATGGCCTTTTTCACTATGAACCTTATGTCGGGATAGGCAAAGTCATTGACGGATTAGGAAAGCCAGCCCCAAAAATTCAGGGAAAAACAGTCTATGAACGATCTGACAGTCATGTGGATGTGACTCCCGCAAGAGACCGTGAACGGATCGCCCAAGTGCCTGAAGGTTCGTATCTTGCGGCGCAAACACATCTTGGGGAAGAACTCCGCCGTGGTTTATCTCCAAAGGACACTACAAAATACCTGCGACTTCATCGAAAACGGCCATCAAACACGCTTCGGTGTGGAGAGATTTTCTATCATCCCACGGAAGACAGATATTTGACGCCTCGCGAATATATGAGGATTCATGGATACCCCGACGATTACATTCTCAAAGGCCCTATAAGATCAAGAACGGGTTCAGTGCGAAACTTGGATCAGCACCGCCAAGTCGCGAATTCGGTACCGCCACCTCTGGCAAAGATTCTTGGGCAGCAGATAAAGAGGTTTTTGGATGAGCAAAATATTTGAACTCTATGGATACCGGCTGGATTGCTGGAACGATGCGGCTGCCAGAAACAGAGCGAAAGCATGGTGCCCATTCATGGATGCGGAATGTGATGGCGGAGGCAACCGCTATCTCTCCGCAATTGATTTAAAAAAAAGCAGCCATCTTAGCCGATACTTTCCGGGCAAGGACATCGTTCAATCCGGTGTTTGCTCTCTTCGGCTTCGTGAGGGAGAACAGCCTTGGATTGTCTGCCCTCGTCGCCTCCTATCGCTAAAGGCGCAAAAGCAATCGAATTACCAAGCCCATGTAAGAGCCGAGTTGGCAAAGCGCTCGGAGCTTGAACCAGGGAAACCATACCGTGCTTGGTCTGAAGTCAAAATGAAGATTGAGACCACGAATGATGACGATGAAGCCAAATCTTTTGATTACACTTTCGATTACATCATAGCGGGGACTGTGCGAAGGAAACTTTCTGAAATTGCGGCCTTAATCGGAAAGGGAGAGCGCGGCGCTTTGAGAATTGCCGAAGAGAACGGATACACAATAGCCATACGAGGTGGAGAACACTGGATTGACGATTTCCCCGCTGAGCCGATCATTATTGTCGAGATAATGACTTCAAGCACATCTGGTGGAGACAAGAAGAAGAGAACGCAAATTGCAATGGCGTGCGAAGATGCAATCATTGACCCGGCTAATCATAACGGGCCTGGCATTAACTATCGGCAAGTCTGGGCCAGAATGGTGAGTCAGCTCATTGTGAAGTCTCAAGTAGGGCTGGCGTGGGGCGGCAAGACATTCTGGCTCCTTCAAGATGTGCTTGCGAATTACATCTCAAGCACAACCGCACTCGACCTATCCCGCTACATTGCCGAACATCCGAATGAAGTTAATATACTCGCCTTCGGCTATGGCGATGTGGATGGAGCAGATGCGGTACCGATTACGAGGTTGGAAGACTCAACATTCTACTCCGGGCCAATCACCGAGAATGTCGGAGATTCTCAAGCAAAGGGCTTCGTTGAGATAGTCAAGATTGGCGCTCCTCCTGAAAAGGAACACCTATGGCGTTCCCTATTCAAGAAATCTCCTTGTGGAATTTTGCAGATTTAAACATGGTCGGTAAGTGTGAAGAATCGAAAGGGCAAAACGAGCACACGCTCCCAAATAATGGCCACCGTGAAATCATCTGGCAACAAGTCCACAGAACAACGCTTTGTCAAACTCCTAAGATCATCGTCAATTGTCGGCTGGCGTCGCCATTGGCCCATAGCGGGCAAACCAGATTTTGTTTTTCCGAGGAAGAGAATCGCCGTGTTCATTGACGGTTGCTTTTGGCATGGATGTCCCAAGCATTGCCGGATGCCAGCGTCAAATGTTGCATATTGGGATGGAAAGATTAGGAGAAATGTTCGGCGTGACAAGAAAATTACGAGAGATCTTCAAGGGATGGGCTGGATTGTATTTCGGTTCTGGGAGCACGAATTGAAAGGTTGTGCATCCCTTAGCAGAAAACTTAATCGTCTTAAAAAGGCCCTCTTTACTTGTACATCTCGGAGAAAAGCTAGTACGGAATCCTCATGCCCTTCGACGGAGTAATCCCCGGCGGGGAGGGCGCGGCGGACGACCTCCGTGCAACCGGATTCAAAGGCGTAGGGTTCCTGCTCCCGCGTGTCGACGACGACGGTGACCCGGTTCACGTCAGAACGGGGCCAGGGCGTTACGAGCCGCCGAGTCGTATTCGTCTCCGCCGTCTTCGAGCACGATGCGCCGGTTGATGTAGACGTTCTCGTTCTCGCCGCGCGTGCGCTTGGTGATCTCGAGCTTGACGTTGATGAGCTTCTCCAGGTTGGCCGGAAGCTCTGAGAGCTTGTCCAGATCCAACCCGCAGGTGTGCAGGTCCGTCTTGAGCCACTTGATGTTCTCGCGGGTGGCCATGACGTTGTTGCGCCACAGGAGTCTTCCCCGGAACTTCGGGGCG
>JAKQEE010000125.1 GCA_029558635.1 Pseudomonadota bacterium
ATCTGCTCCGTCTGCACGAACAATGAGCCACCCGCTGATGGGCCGGAACCGGGGATGTATGGAAAGGATGACGAATGAGAATGTCCACCAACGGCTTGCGCCTCCTGAAGGAATGGGAAGGGTGCAGGCTACAGAAATACCGCGACGCTGGCGGCAAATGGACTATCGGAGTCGGCCACCTGTTGACCAAAGAAGAATTGATGGGCGGCAAGTATGACGATGGCATCACGGAACTCGAAGCTATGACTCTCCTTGCGGCTGACCTTAGACCGGCAGAAGGGGCAGTAAATAGTGCCGTAACCGTTGATTTGCGCCAACATGAGTTTGATGCGCTGGTTTCATTCACATTCAACGTGGGGGCGGGTGCGTTCAGGAAATCGACCCTACTCCGCAAGCTGAACAACGGCAAATATGAAGATGTGCCAGCAGAACTGCGGAAATGGGTACGGGCTGGCGGCAAGCGGTATCATGGGCTGGCGGTGCGGAGAGAGAAGGAGATTGCTTTGTGGAAGGGCGACCTTTGAAGAAAATCCATTGCCACAAATGCGGCAGATACCTCGGGGAAATCAGGGACGCTACTATTCGCAAAGGAACCGGCTATATCTGCGCTGAGTGCGCCACACCAAAGGGCTGCGATTTGCCGCCGGGATTTGACGCAATATTCGGGGGGAGGATTTGACACCACACGACCGGATGGAAGCGGTGGTTGCTGAGCATCCTGGCATTGGCAGGGTGAAGCTTGAGAAGCTTGCCGGGGTGAGCCAGCTTGAAGCGCGGGTGTTTTTGGCGAATAAGCGAAGCAATCAACCTGTCGAGTTTGCCGCGAACAATAACTTTTCATTTTCAAAGCCGACTCAATCCTTCTGGCTGACCGACCCCGAACATGGGAGGACGTTACGCGCACCGATTCATGTTACATCGAAAGATGAGAATTGGGAGTCGTGCGTAGATAAGACGGAAGTGGATTGGTTGAGCGGCATAGGAGTTTAGAAATGGCATGTTTTATCTGCCCTGAAAATGGGGCGCAAATGTGCGGCGTTCGGTCGTGTGCCGAGTGCGGAGAATGCGAACGAGCCGATTGGATTGACGGGAAACCTTCTGAACGGGATTATGGGCAAGGGGTAGATATGGGTTGCTCCATAAAACACGCTCAGATCGAAGATATGGAAGTCGTACCTGTAAACACGCATGAATAGGGGCTTGACATGATGTATCTAGCGTTTAAGCACAATGCAACATCATTTTTCGGGAAGCTCATCAAGTTTTACACTCGCTCTGAATATTGCCATTGCGAACTGATATTTTCCGATGGTCAATGGTTTTCGTCCCGCGAACTGAATAACGGTGTCGGATTTGTTACCGGCCCCCCAAGTGGCGAGAAATCGACTGACTACGATTTTTATCTGCTTCCCATTTCAAAGGACGACGAAGCGCGGATTCGGGCATGGTGCGAGAAGGAACAATGGAACGATGACGGGACTCGCTGCGGGTACGATGTACGCGGAGTGATGTTCTCGTTCCTTCCTATTCCGATTGGCTGGCAGTCGGCAGATAAATGGTTCTGTTCTGAAATATGCTGCGCGGCCCTGCAAACGATTGGCTGGTTTGCCGGTTACTCTGCGGCAAGTATCAGCCCGAAGAAATTACACGAGCTTACCTTG
>JAKQEE010000151.1 GCA_029558635.1 Pseudomonadota bacterium
AAGCTTGCCTGACTGCGAGACTGACAAGTCGAGCAGAGCCGAAAGGCGGTCATAGTGATCCGGTGGTTCCTCATGGAAGGGCCATCGCTCAACGGATAAAAGGTACTCTAGGGATAACAGGCTGATAGCGCCCAAGCGTCCCCAGCGACGGCGCTGTTTGGCACCTCGATGTCGGCTCATCTCATCCTGGGGCTGGAGCAGGTCCCAAGGGTATGGCTGTTCGCCATTTAAAGAGGTACGTGAGCTGGGTTCAAAACGTCGTGAGACAGTTTGGTCCCTATCTGCCGTGGGTGTAGGATACTTGAGAGGAGCTGTCCTTAGTACGAGAGGACCGGGATGGACACACCTCTGGTGTACCAGTTGTTCCGCCAGGAGCAGTGCTGGGTAGCTATGTGTGGACGGGATAAACGCTGAAAGCATCTAAGCGTGAAGCCTCCCTCAAAACTAGGTATCCCTATCAGAGCCGTGGAAGACTACCACGTTGATAGGCCGGATGTGGAAGAGTGGTAACACTTGAAGCTAACCGGTACTAATTGCTCGATCGGCTTGAATTCTCACGCCATGGCCTACGGGCTACGGCATGAAGCCAATCATGCGCAGCGGTAAATTCGCTGCTCGAATGATGATGAATTGATTTTTAACTTTCTTGACAAACCTGTTTTCTGTTCTTTGATGACCTGGTGGCTTTACCAAGTGTGAAACACGCCATCCCATCTCGAACTGGACTGTGAAAAACCTTCGGGCCGATTGTACTATGACTTAAGTTATGGGAGAGTAGGTCGTTGCCAGGTCTTCCAAGCACAGACGACAGATTTTATTATTCAATTATTTGCGAAATGTTTGAATTTAAGCCCCGTGTGAACGGGGTTTTTTATTGGGAATATTCCTTTTCAGAGGGGATTAGTTCTGGTATCTCTTCACTGCGTATGCGCCCGTAGCTCAGCTGGATAGAGCGTTGCCCTCCGAAGGCAAAGGTCGGACGTTCGAATCGTCTCGGGCGCGCCATTATAAAAGGTCCCTTTCGGGGCCTTTTATAATGGGATGTCCGGCGATAAGAACGATACGTTCGACGACAAGCGATCCTCAAGGATCGCGCAGGCGCGGGAAGGGGCGTTTAAGCCCCGACCCAATCGTCTTGTTATTTTACTTTGCACTCGTTTAGTGCAAGCAAGTTGTCGTTGGCCTGTCCGTTGGCGTATGTTCTTACATACTCTCCGTTTGGACCGTCCACTACTTGAAGATAGGATTTTACGCCGTTCTTCATTGTATAAAAAGTGTTAGTTCCACTTTTCATGGAGCGAATTACATCAGCTCTGGTCCACCACCAATTGTAGCCCCCAAGATGAGTAATGCCCTCGTGTGGGTTATTTCGTGGTTGTTTATTAATGCAAGTTACTTCTACGTCAGCCATGTTATTCTCCTTGGTTGACAGGTTAAGGAAGCAAAAGGTTGCAGCAATCAAAGGAGAATGGTAGAAAGCAGGTGCCAATGTTCGCTTTCATATGATTCTTCTTTGATTGTGAACTGCTGAAGGGTTGCTTCCATGCACCCTTCAGCAAAACTTTCCAGAGTGTTATTCTTCCAGCAGAAATGATGCCTTTGTTTTTTTCCGGCTCTCGAATTTCTGTTTGCACTCCTCTAATTCTCGTTCCATTACATCAAAAATTTTTTTAACATCTTCTTCTGTGTAGTAATAATTTGATGTATTGGATAGATTTCCCACAAGTCTTAAATGGTTTAAAACATTGTTCACCCGCTTGTTTGCTAGGCGGACAAAATTTGACCTATCTTCGTTTCTGTTCTCATCCATATCTGACTAATATCATCATGGTGCGGTGTGTGCAACAGGAATCGCCATTTTTAATTAAAAAAATTCGTACATTTTCATTTTATACAAATTTCTGTGATAGGTCTGTTAAAATATATATGTTTTTCAAATGGTTATGATTTTAACGGATCTCTTTCCGTTATAGGTACAAAAATCCCCCGTTGCCTACGGGGGATCTTTTTTTGTGGGCTATGCGTTTGTTAGTCACTTAGGCCGCTTTTTTGATGGTCAGCTTTTCCGGTTTCTGCATTGCTTCGGCTTTTTTAGGAACCGCAATCGTCAGAATTCCGTTTTTAAAGCTGGCTTCCGCATGCTTGCAATCGGCCGTGTCGGGCAAAGCCACAGAACGATAGAACGAGCCATAGGAGATTTCCTGACTCAGGTAGTTCTCTTTCTCCTCCTTCTTCTCTTCTTTTTTCTCACCGCGGACGGCCAGCGTATTGCCGATCACTTCAACTTCAACGTCGTCCGGATTCATACCGGCCAGCTCGACTTTCACACTGAATGCGCTTCCGTTTTCGGTGACGTTCATGGCGGGGGCAGCGGGTCCTGCTTTATCCCAGTCCGTCAGTCGGAGCTGCGCTCCCGTGTAGAAATGATCGAACACGCGATTCATTTCCTCTTGAAGGCTTGCCAACGATTGGGCAAAGCCACCCTGACGGATAGATACATTCTGAGGACGATCCCAACGGATCAGATCACGAATTGACATGATGTACCACCTCCTATTCCTGAAACTCAGGTAGAAGGGAGGCGGAAAAAGTCAAAGGGTGCATTTTCAGGAATCCTGCGGCGGGGTGTCGCGGAATGGTATTGACAGGATCTGTCTTAATTCGTTAGCCTTCGTATAACGATTAAAACAAAATATGACAGTGAGGTCCCATGAATCCCGTATTGAATGCCGCATTCGCGGCCGTTGTTGTTTCCGGTTTGTCGTCTTCTGCTGGTGCTAGTGTTTTGGCTGGTGACGATTTCTCTAAATCGGCCCGTCATGCGCGGTGCATTTCTTCAGTTGTCGTTTCCAACCTTTCCGGAGGCGGGGATTCTCAGGAATTTGATCCTGAAGCGAAGCAGGTTCTCGCCTATCATTTTTTAAAGGGGGTAGAAGTTATGGGGGCGGGATTTTCTAATCTGGCCAAATCATTTGTTCATGATTATTCACGGAGGCTTAATGATTTGGCGCGTGCCAATAAGCTCGCCACGGAAGATTTGAATGCTCTGAAGGCTGATGTTCTTCTTTGTGTCGGAGAGGTGCGAAGTAATGGGCCGAGCGCGCTGGTTTCGTATGACAGATAGAAACCGGATTGACTGGATCAGAATAAAGCCCCCTTTCGGGGGCTTTGCTTTTTCTGTTAGCCTGCCGCTTTCTTGGCGGCTTTTTTTGCGAGGTCGCGTTCGTTGGGCGTCAGGTAACGTTTGCGCAGGCGGATGGTCTTTGGTGTGATTTCCACCAACTCGTCATCGTTGATGTAGGACATCATGGCTTCCAGCGTGAGTTTGCGTGGTGTAACCAGGGTGCAGGCTTCGTCCGTGCCGGATGCGCGGACGTTGGTCAGCTGTTTGGCCTTGGTCACGTTGATGTCGAGGTCGGTGTCGCGTGAATTTTCGCCTACGATCATGCCTTCGTACACGTCATCATTATGGGTGATAAACATCACACCACGGTCTTGCAATTTCCAAATCGCATAGGCGACGGCTTTGCCGGTTTCGGTCGAGATCAGCGCGCCATTGCGACGTCCGGCGATGTCACCTTTATAGGGGCCGTATTCCTTGAACTGACGGTTCAAAACGCCTGTGCCGCGTGTGTCGGTCAGGAACTGGCTTTGGTAGCCGATCATGCCGCGGGACGGACAGGCAAAAATCACGCGGGTTTTGCCGTGGCTCGATGGGCGCATATCAATGATATCGGCTTTGCGCTCGGTCATTTTTTCGATGACGACACCTGTGTATTCGTCGTCGATGTCGATGATGATTTCTTCATATGGTTCGACGGTCTGGCCGCTTTCATCTTTTTTCAAGAGAACGCGCGGGCGCGAGACTGACATTTCAAATCCTTCGCGGCGCATAGTTTCCAGCAAGACGCCGATCTGGAGTTCACCGCGGCCTGCGAGTTCGAACGAGTCGCGGTTTTCGGATTCGGTGACGCGGATCGCGACGTTGCTTTCGGCCTCACTCATCAGGCGGTCGCGGATCATATTCGAGGTCAGTTTTTTACCTTCTTTGCCTGCCAGCGGAGAGTCGTTCACAGTGATCGTGACGGCCATGGTGGGCGGATCGATCGGGGTGGCGGGAACGGGCTCGGAAACCGAGAGATCGCAGATCGTGTCGGCCACTGATGCGTCGGCCATACCGGCGATGCAGATGATGTCGCCTGCTTGGACTGTATCCGCCGGAACTTTCTGGATACCCGAGAAGGTCAGGAGTTTCGAGAGGCGGAATTGTTCAACGGTTTTGCCATCGAGGTTCATGGCTTTGACCGGCATATTGACTTTTGCCGTACCGGAGACCACGCGGCCTACGAGAATACGTCCCAGATAGGGATCAGCATTCAGGATCGTCGCCAGCATTTTGAATGGGCCGTTTTTATCGACTTTCGGCGACGGGACGTGTTCGAGGATGAGGTCCAACATCGGGTGAAGGTTTTCACGCGGACCGTCAAGCTCGGGCGTACACCATCCATCACGACCGGATGCGTAGAGAACAGGGAAGTCGAGTTGTTCTTCGGAGGCGTCCAATGATACGAACAGATCAAAAACTTCGTTCAATACTTCGACAGGGCGGGCGTCGGCACGGTCGATTTTGTTCACGACCACGATCGGGCGGATGCCTTGGGCCAATGCTTTGCCCAATACGAATTTGGTTTGCGGCAGCGGGCCTTCGGCGGCGTCGATCAGCAGGATTACGCCATCGGCCATGTTGAGGATACGTTCGACCTCGCCACCGAAATCGGCGTGGCCCGGTGTGTCGATGATGTTGATTTTTGTTTCTTCCCACAGAACAGACGTACATTTCGCCAAGATGGTAATGCCGCGCTCTTTTTCGAGATCATTGCTGTCCATGATGCGCTCTTCGACTTCCTGATTGGCGCGGAAGGTTCCCGACTGGCGCAGGATACTGTCGATCAGGGTGGTTTTTCCGTGGTCAACGTGGGCGATGATGGCGATATTTCTCAAATTCTGAATGGTCATGGTTGTCGTCTTTCGGCGGCTTTTTGTTTGTAACTTTATTGCGCCGTCTTGGTAGCGGAAAACGCCCGAAAAAGCTAGGAAAAAGTAGGATTTTCTAAAAATTCTTGTTGCAACGCATCATTTGTCTGTGACATAGTGAGTTTCTAACCAAGGAAACGATTATGCGCACATGTGTGTTTGTATATACCGTCGTTTCCGGACCAGCGGGCCTTGATTTTTAGGGGCTTTGGTCCGGTTGGCTTTTTGCCGCCGGAAATTCCGAAGACGTCTCAGAAAATCTCCCGCTTTATTGTTTTTCCCGACAATTGTGGTGTGTTTGTGGCCTTCGGACTTCCGGTTTGAATCTGAACAGGAGTATTTGAAGATGACGTCTTCAGAAGAAAACCAAAAGATCATTGTTACGCGGCGGGATATATTCCGCTTCTCGTGGCACTATTGGAAACAGCCCGGTTGGTGGCGCGGGGCTTTGGCCTATGCGTTGCTCGGAGTTTCCGTCGGGCTCGATATTTTCGTTCCAGTGTTTTCGGGGCGTCTGGTGGACAAGGTCTCTACTCTTGATCCTGCAGTTGAGGGAAGTCTTCATGCCGTTTTGATCGCGTTTGCGATGTTGATGGGGAACCAGTTGCTGCATAGCTGGTTCTGGGGTGCTTCGTTCTGGTACTGGAACAAATATGCCGTACGGGTTCTTTACAATATTCTGACCGACGGTATGTCAAAGGTTCAGCGGTTCTCGACCGATTGGCACGTCAATTCTTTTGCCGGAGCGACAGTCCGCAAAATTACCCGCGGTATGTGGTCGTTCGACAAATTTGAAGACACGTTTTTCATGGGATTGTTTCCGTCCGCTATCATCGGCATCGGGATGGTTGTCATGCTCATTATTCAGGTTCCGGTTGTCGGGTGGTTTGCTTTGCCGACGGTTTTACTGTTTGTCGCGATCAGTGTCTGGCTCGCTGTCAAAATTGCCATGCCGCGTTTCCGGGCATCGGCTGAACTCGATACAAAAGTCGGGGCGACGCTTGCCGACATCATGACGGCTATTCCCACGGTCAAGAGCTTTGCCGGAGAAGCGCGTGAAGATGCCCATTTCCGTTCTGTTGCCGAGGAGTGGCGTGACCGCTCGGTTCATGCGTGGTTGACCAACGTCGTGATTGATTTCTTGCGGACTCATATTCGTTTTATCCTGATGGTCGGAATGGTCGGGCTTGTGATCTGGATGTGGCAACGTGGTGAGGCAACGCCCGGCGATATTACTCTGGCGATCACGTCGTTCTTTATTATCGGCGGGTATCTGCGTGATATCGGGCGGCATGTTACCGAATTGATGCGGTCGGCCAGCGAGATCGAAGATGCCGTCTCGTTCTGGTTGCGCGAAGACGACGTCAAGGATGTGACGGGGGCCAAGCCTTTTGTCATTGCAAACCGTCGCGGGGCCGAAATCGAATTCGATCATGTCGGGTTCCGGTATAAAGAGGGCGCGTGTCCGATTTACAATAATTTGTCGGTGACGATTCGTGCCGGTGAAAAAGTTGCGCTGGTCGGTGTATCTGGATCGGGTAAATCGACTTTTGTGAAGCTGGTTCAGCGTCTGTATGATATTCAGTCGGGCGAGATCAGGGTCGACGGGCAGAATATCGCTAAAGTGACGCAAGAGTCTCTCCGTCATGCGGTCTCGCTTGTTCCGCAGGATCCGATTTTGTTCCACCGCTCTCTGGCCGAAAACATTGCTTATGGTCGTCCCAGTGCGACGATGGATGAGATCCGCCTTGCGGCACGAGAAGCCTATGTGGCTGATTTTATCGAAGGGTTGCCCCTCGGGTACGACACGTTGGTGGGCGAGCGCGGCGTTAAATTGTCGGGCGGCGAGCGTCAGCGGGTTGCGATTGCGCGGGCGTTGCTAGCCGATAGTCCGGTCCTGATACTGGATGAGGCGACATCTTCGCTCGATTCCATGTCTGAGCATTATATCCAGAAGGCGCTGGAGCGGTTGATGGAAGGGCGGACGACGATCACGATTGCCCACCGTCTGGCCACGATCCGCAAGGCCGACCGAATTCTGGTGTTCGAGAATGGCCGGATTGTCGAGCAGGGGACGCATGATGCGCTTCTTGGCCAAAGCAGGTCGATTTATAAAAGGCTTCATGACATTCAGGCGCTTGATCTTATAGAATAATCACGAAAAGCCGCACTCCCGTGTGGCTTTTCGACCTTAAAGGTGCGACACAAAGGCTCTATTTTTTCCCAATTATTTTATTGATTTTTATGATGTTTTGGCGCAAAACATAATCAAATAATTGTGTTAAGTAAAATGAAAAAGGGCGTTTTCCTAGAGGAAGGTTCAGGTAGGCCATGGCACTGTTAAGGCGAGCACTCTCTGTCTTACCCGGATTTACGGCTGCAATGAATGATTCCGGCGTGGTGATAGATCGTTCTGTGACTATGGCCATGGTTGAAAAAGCGCTTGATGTATATGACCCCCAAATCCGTGGCCTGTGGGGATATAAAAGCAGCTTGCAAAAGCCTGTTAGAAAAGCGTTCGAATTTGCACATCAGAAGGCGCAAGAATTGCCCAATGCGGTTGAATGCAGTCGCCGGACGTTAGGGACAGCCAGCGGGATCAAGGCGATGTTTTCTGACTCCGGGCATTTAGTTGAAGTTCTTCATAGAAACTCAGTGGTGCCGGAATTTTTTCTTAAGAATGCTCAGGCGGATGTGTGCCATGCGTTGATGTGTGTACACAAGACTGAAAATCCCGTTTTCGGGAGCGCGGTCGTGGGTAACCGGATCGTGCGGGATGTGCGGCAAGTGCAAGTCAACTTCGGAGATCACCGCTTTGCCGTTACCGCTTCCAGCAAAGAAGAGGCGCACGGTGGCGCGCGAGATTATTTCTTTGAAGAAATTGTGAGACATGCTGTTGGTCAGAAGGCCGGAATCGTTGCGGACAGGATGAAAAGAAATGTTGCGATTTCCAAACTTGGATTGGGAGATCGGCTGGATCTTTTGGCTGAAGTTCTGAGCAATCCTGAAAAGGTCCTTCATATGGATCACTCTTCTGTTGCCGTCAGTCACACAGGTATCAAGCAAGAAGGGTTATTTGACGAAGGAGAGTATTTAAGCTTCACATTGCCGGAAGTGAAAATCGGCGATGTGGCCTCTCCGCAAGGGTTGGTGATGGTGAGTATTCCAAGGGAGGAAATCCGGACCGATTATGCCTCCCGTAAGCTGGATTTTAAGTACATATAATAATAAAACTTGTTAGGTAAAATATAGGGTTGTTATGTTCCGGACTACAATATCTGAAGATTGCGAAAAACTGGTCAGGTTGTACACGCAATTTACGAGTGCTGTGCAAGATAGCTATGGGCGGGTTATGGAGTCTGAGAAAGCTATTGATATCTTGATGGCTTTTAGGGAAGAGGACCGCAAAATCGACAAAAAGAAGTTACCTCTTGGTTGCGTTGTCCGCCTGTATCTTTCGGAAAAAGCGGCGCTTCAAGCTGCTCAGCAATTTTACGGACTTAAAGTCGACTAAAAATCCACGCATTTGCCGTTTAGTTCCCAGTCACCGAAGCGGGTGGCTTCCGGACCTTTGCGCCCGCCGAATTCGCGTTGCATATCGGGCAGGGGGACGTGCCCCAGTACCGGTTTTTCCGTCGGTTGTTTGGTGGGCGTTTCCTGTTTTGCTGGACTTTCGGGTTTTGTCTTCATAAAACTACTCTAGACGGTATTTCCCGTTTCAGAAAGGCCTACCATGACAAAAGTTCACGAAATTATGAAGCCGTACCGCGATCGGATTGACGCTTTGGACGATAAAATCGTCGATTTGTTGATTGAGCGGATCGGGGTTGTCCGCGAAGTGGCCAAGACTAAATCATTTCACAATATTCCGGCTGTGATCGAAGAGCGGATTGTCGAAGTGATCGACCGTACGGGTGACCGTGTCGAGGCGACCATCAAAGGCGAGCAAGGCGAAGATGATGCTGACCGGATCCGTGAAATCTATGCGCTGATCGTTGTGATTTGTTGCGATCTGGAAGAAGAGTTGATGAAGGACTCCAAGTCGAAAAAATGACAGGCTATTTGAAAACAACCATTTTGATGGCGGCGATGACCGCTCTGGTTGGCGGGATCGGGTATCTGATTGGCGGGACGAATGGTTTGGCTATTGCGCTGGTGATTGCTGCGGGGATGAATGTCTTTGCGTGGTACAATAGCGACAAGATGGTCCTCTCCCACTACGGCGCGCGTGAAGTGGGGATGGAAGATGCGCCGAAGCTTGTGTCGATGATTGCGCGCTTGGCAGGGAATGCAGACCTTCCGATGCCGCGCGTTTATGTCATAGACAACGATCAGCCCAATGCGTTCGCGACGGGACGCAATCCTCATCATGCGGCGGTGGCTATTACCACCGGATTGATGCGCCGTCTGGAGGCGGATGAAATTGAAGGGGTCATGGCGCACGAGCTTGCACATATCAAGCATCGTGATACGCTGATTATGACGGTGACGGCGACGCTCGCGGGGGCTTTGTCCATGCTCGCCAATTTTGGGATGTTTTTCGGGGGGAGTGCGCGCGATGGTGAGGGGCGTCCAGTGTCCCCCATTGTCACTATTCTGGTGATGATTTTGGCGCCGTTGGCCGCAACCATTGTCCAGATGGCGATTTCAAGGTCGCGTGAATACGAAGCCGACCGGATGGGGGCCGAGATTTGCGGCAAGCCGCGTTCTCTGGCAACGGCTTTGGAGAAAATTGCCGGAATGGCCGGGCAGATTGTCAACGCGCAAGCCGAATCCAATCCGGCGTCGGCACATCTCTTTATTATCAATCCGTTGCATGTTCATGCGATGGACGGCCTGTTTTCCACGCACCCTTCTGCGGAAAATAGGGTCCGGCGGTTGCTGGAGATGGCGGGAGCAGAGGCAGTCAATCCTGCCGTCACCCGTAATCCGTGGGTTTAATTAACGTTTTGCTCATTTTTTGGGGGTAGTCTCAGGGGCCTTATTATTATAAAATAAGGCCAGATTAACTTCTTCGGGGCTGTCCTGGAGATAAGCACGTTAAAAGTACTTTTGATGACCGAGACCGCCAATCCTCCATCTTCCGATCTTTTTGATCCGGCAACTCCCACCGAGATGCTCAATGCACGGCGTGTGGCTTTGGGGTTGTTGCAACGGATTTTTATCAAAAAACACACGCTCGATCAGGTTCTGGATGAAAGCCGCGAGTTTGCTGCATTGTCTCAACGCGACCGTGCTTTTGTGCGGATGCTGATTACCACCGTGATCCGCCGGCTGGGCCAGATTGACGATCTGATCCGCCGCGCCCTCTCCAAACCCGACCAACCGATCAATCCTCCGGTGCTTGAATATATTTTGCGTCTGGGGACGGCACAGTTGATTTTCATGAATATTCCCGATCATGCGGCGGTGAATACGTCTGTGCTGCTGGCCGAGGTCGAAGGCCATGTGCGCATGAAGGGTTTCATCAATGCCATTTTGCGCCGGATTGCAGCGGAAGGAAAAGACTGGACGACGCGGCAGGATATTGCGCGGCTCAACACTCCGGAATGGCTGCTTAAAATCTGGATCAAGGATTTCGGGCTTCGGACGGCGCTGGATATTGCGGTCGCCAATTTGTCGGAAGCGTCTATCGATGTGACCTTGAAAGATTCTTCACAGATGTCCCATTGGGCGGATGTTCTCGCCGGTGTGCCTTTACCCACAGGAAGTTTGCGGTTGCCGAATGCGCGCATGGTTCAGGATCTTCCCGGTTTTGATGACGGGATGTGGTGGGTTCAGGATACGGCGGCATCTTTGCCGGCGCGCTTGTTCGGAAACAATATTGAAGGATATACGGTCGTCGATTTATGTGCGGCGCCGGGTGGCAAGACCGCGCAGCTGGCTGCTGCGGGGGCAGATGTCGTTGCGGTTGACCGTTCGGCCAAACGAATTCAAAGATTGCAGGAAAATATGAAGCGCTTGCGTCTCGGGTCGGCGGTGCGGACCGAAGTGGCGGATGCGGCCGTGTGGAGATCCCGCGACTCCCTCCCTTACATTCTTCTTGATGCGCCTTGTTCGGCGACCGGAACGATCCGTCGCAATCCGGATGTGTTGTGGATGAAAAGCGAAGCGGATATTTCGAGTCTGGTTGAGTTGCAGGCCCGTCTTCTGGACAATGCTCTTGATTTGCTCGCGCCGCATGGAGTTCTGGTTTACTGCACGTGCTCCTTGCAAAAGGATGAGGGGGAAAATCAGATTGATCGCGTGCTGGCGAACCGGACGGATGTCGACCGTGTTCCAATTCACACGACAGAAGTTGGCGGCATGTCTGACGTTATCACGCCGCGCGGGGACGTCCGGATTTTGCCAACCCATTTGTCCGAGTTTGGCGGAATTGACGGGTTTTTTATCAGCCGTTTGGTTAAGCTCGGATAAGGTGTTTAACCTATCTGGGGATCAGGACTTGATAAAATACGTATTTTCCAAGCGTTCCCGAATAATAACAAAATGTATCTTTGCCATCGAGGGCGGGATCGGTCAGTGTGGCCGCATAGCCGAATGTTCCGGTGAAAGTGTTGGTCTCTCCGGCAATTGTTACCGTCGGAGGATCGGCCAAAGTTCCTGTCAGTCCCTGATTCAGATATCGGCAAATATCGAGGCGAACACCGGGGAGAAAGGCAACAAGTTCCGAACTTGATGACGTTCCGTTTGTGGTTCCCAGATTTGCAACTTCAATGTCGCCGTTGAAGATCCAGTCCGACCCATCGTTGATTTCGTTGGGTGGGGCTTGATAAACGGTGGCTCCGCCCTGAGGGTGAAAGACTTCATGCGAGGGGGTTGTTCCAAATACGCCGTATGTGACCGATCCGGGGTGGGCAAAGCTGACGTCTTCTGGCTTCAGGGTGTTTGAAATTCTCATGCGGACAATAGCTTGCCGGATCGAGGTTGGGAATTGTTGCAGATAGGCACTGTCGATCCTGCCTTTTTCTTCTGTCGTGCCGCCGCTACCGCTTCCTCTCATGGATTGAGAGACCGCAAAGGACAATGCCGCAAATAATGCGACGGCGATGAGGATAAGGAACAAGATGTTCCCCGATTGAGAGGTGGGGGTGTTCTTTTGCATGGTAAAAATTTACATGAGTGTTACAGTGGAGGCAAGATGAAAACTCATTTGGTATTGGCTGGAGATGTTCAGGAATCCGCACTTTTAGAGGTGGAAAGGGTATTTTCCGTTTCTGTGGATGAGGGGCGGTGGCTGTCCCCACGCAGGGCTTGTGAAATTTCTATTGGAGACTTGGACGAAGGGCAGCTTTCCGATGCGAGAGAGGCTTTGTCTTCTTTGCGGGTTGATGTTTTCGCTGTTCCTGAAAATTCTAGGCGGAAAAAGCTTTTGATTGCCGATATGGATGCGACGATTGTTACAGGCGAAACGCTTGACGATCTGGCGGCTCTGGCCGGTTTAGGCGAGGAGATTTCAAAAGTGACGGCGGCAGCTATGCGCGGTGAGCTGGATTTCGAGCGGGCGCTCAAGATGCGTGTCTCGAAGCTCAAAGGGGTGTCTGAAGATTTGTTGCGCCAAACATTCGCAGAGATGCGCCTGAGTGAAGGCGCGGAAATTCTGGTGCGGACCATGCGTGCGGCGGGGGCGGAATGCGTTTTGGTATCGGGCGGGTTTACGTTCTTTACGTCACGGGTGGCGGATATGTGTGGATTTTCAGCACAGCATGGCAATGTGCTGGGCATTGAAAATGGTGTTTTAACTGGTGTGGTCATTCCTCCTATCCTCGATAAAAATGCGAAACTCTCATTTCTGGAATCCTATGCAGTTAATCTCGAAATTGATTTGTCTGAAACGGTTGCGATCGGCGATGGGGCCAATGATTTGCCGATGCTCTTGGCGGCGGGGTTAGGAGTTGGGTATCGGCCCAAGAATTTGGTTCGTGAGCAGGTCAAAAATTCCATAATTCACAGCGATCTAACGTCTCTTCTTTATATGCAGGGATTTGACGACGACGAAATCGCTTCCTACACAAAAAATTAACCGTTTAGGCTTTAGACTGGCGGGCATGAGCGGATCTCACACCAAATATAAAGTTCCTGACGAACAGCTCGAAGAGCTGATCCACAAATATTGCCGCGACTTTACCGAGTTGGCGCGGATGGGGCGGTTCGACCCGATCACGGGGCGGGATGAAGAGATCGATCAGGCCATTCTGATTTTGTTACAGAAGGGGCGTAAGAATGTCGCGCTGTTGGCGCCTGCGGGGGTTGGTAAAACCGCTTTGTGCGCTGGATTGGCGCAAAAAATTGTAGCAAACGAAGTTCCCGATTATTTGAAAGATGCCCGCGTGCTGGAGATTGATCTGGCGGCGATGTCGGCGGGGACGATGGGACCGGCTGAATTTCAGGGGCGGTTTTTGCCGCTGTGTAAGGGCGTGGCCGAACGCTATCACGACCCGTCCTATCCCAAGATGGTTTTGTTTATCGATGAAATGCACCAGATTATGCCGTCGTGCGAAGGGTCGGCTTATAAAGGTTTGTCCGAGGTCATGAAGCCCTATCTGACAGTGGGGGATTTGCACATTATCGGGGCGACGACGCTTGACGAATTTCGCATCTACGTGGCGCTCGACCCCGCGATGGATCGTCGTTTCCAGAAAGTTTTCCTGTCGGTTCCGACGGTCGCACAGACCATCGAGATCATGAAGAATTTGAAAAAAGGGTATGAAAAACACCACAAGATTACCGTGCCCGACAATGTCATCGAAATTATCGTGAACGCCACGGAACAGCATATGCGCAAACGGAACCAGCCGGATAAATCGATCATTATGATGGATGCGGCGATGGCCCACCATGTGAAGGAGCGCGGTACGGGCGGCGAGCTTAATCTCGACTCCGTTTATTACATGATCGGCAAGGAAACGGGTCTGCACCCCGAGGCAATTAAGAAGTAGATGCCTTAATTGTCATCCCCGACTGCGAAGCTGCGCCGAGCAATGTTCGGGGGTCCAGAGTGATATGTGCGTCGCGTCGCGCCGCCTGCTATTTTACTGGATTCTCCACACTCGTTTCGGCTTTGCTTCGCAAAGTCCTTCATTTGGTGGGGAATGACATTTTGGGAGCTTTAAGACAAAGCGTCCCTAAATTTTCCGATAAAAAGGCTTGCCTTGGTGATTCGGGGTGATTTATAGTGGAAATACAGTGATTTGCCCTCCTTTTCTCTTGTTTTTCTGAAAAAGCCCCGAAATGTCCATCCGTATAGCCCCTTCGATTCTCTCGGCCGATTTTGCCCGCTTGGGCGAGGAGGTCCGCGCCATTGATGCGGCGGGGGCCGATTATATCCATATTGACGTGATGGACGGGCATTTTGTCCCGAATTTGACGATTGGTCCGGCGGTGGTGAAGGCTTTGCGTCCGCACTCCTCCAAAATATTCGACGTTCATTTGATGATCTCTCCCGTCGATCCGTTTATCAAAGACTTTGCCGATGCGGGGGCTGACATTATTACCGTTCATCCCGAAGCGGGCGCGCATGTGCACCGCACGTTGCAGACGATCAAGGCTCTCGGTAAAAAAGCCGGTGTGTCGCTTAATCCGTCGACGCCGCTTTCCGCAATTTCCCATGTGATGGATCTTGTGGACCTTGTGTTGATTATGACGGTCAATCCTGGGTTTGGTGGCCAGTCCTTTATTCCGCTCCTCGATAAAATCTCCGAGGCTCGGAAGATGATTGCGGCCACCGGTCGGGCGATTGATCTCGAAGTCGATGGCGGCATTACGGTGCAAACCGCACCGCAGGCGATTGCGGCGGGGGCCGATGTGTTGGTCGCCGGAACGGCGGTGTTCAAACAGGGGCCGGATCATTATGCGTCTTCGATCAAGGCTTTGCGAGGGGATTAGGGTTTATGCTTCTGGCCGCGTCCAAACCGCTTGAATTTATGGGACATGTGCGGGAACTTCGCCAGCAGGCCGGACGCGCCGCCTGCCAAACTCCATTTTATAACTGGTTGCTGTCGACGGGGGAAACACCCGATCAACTCTCCGTGCGGTTGTCTGATCCGTGGGCGGGGGATGCCGATCTGGGGCGCTTGATGGTGCATGGCGTGATGCGCTCGCGCGGGGTCAGTTTGCCGATGGACCGAAATTTCTGGGCAACGTCCGAACAACAGGGCCATTGGCAGGATCATATTCACGGATTTTCGTGGTTGCGCGATTTGCGTGCGGCGGGTGGTGATGCGTCGCGTAAGCTCGCGCGGTCCATGGTGGCAAAATGGATTGATGTCTATGACCGCTTCGATGCAGGGATCTGGCGGGCCGATGTGATGGGTGGGCGCATTACAATGTGGCTGTCCTTTTTCGATTTCTTTTGCGGCAGCGCGGATGAAGAGTTCCAGAAAAATTATTTTGCCTCTCTCAATCGTCAGGCGCGGCATTTGTCACGCGACTTTCCGGCGGGGCTTTCAGGTATTCCGCTTTTGAAGGCGGCGCGTGGTTTGATTTATGCCGGCCTGTCTTTTCCGGGGCGCGATGCATGGATTTTGCAAGGGTTCGAATGTGTCCTTAAAGAAATTCCGAAGCAGGTGACAAAAGACGGATTTCATGCCTCGATGTCGCCAGAGAATTTGCTGGACTGCGCCAAGATTTGTCTTGATCTGCGCTATGCCTTGAATCGAGCTGGTCTGCCGGTTCCAAAAATTCTGCAAGAAGCGATTGAACGGATGGGACCTGCGTTGCGGTTTATGTGTTATCCGGACCGTAAGTTGGGGTTGCATCATGGAGGGCAGGAAGGCGATGCGAGCGAGATTGATCTAGTGCTTTCGCAAATTCGCGGGTCGAAGCGTCCGATGAAGGGGCAGAGTCTCGGCGGGTTCGAACGGGTGATGCTAGGTCGGTCTTTTTTGATGATGGATCACGGGGCGGCTCCTTTGGCACCGTTTGATACGGAATGGCATTCTGCGCCGCTCTCGTTCGAATTCATGTACGGGCGCGACCGAATTTTTACCCATTGCGGCGGGCATCCGGCACATGATGACTGGCAACAGATTTTACGCCATACGGCCGCGCATAATGCGCTGGTGATTGATGGTCGTCCGGTTCATGATATTCGCGAAGACCATTCTGTTGCGCGCGGGCCATCCCCCATTTCCTGTGTGCGGACGGAAAACCGCGATGCGTGTTTGCTCGATGCGTCGCATGACGGATATCGCGCGGTGCAAGGGATCGTTCACCGTCGTCGCCTGTTTCTGACTGATGGTGGGCATGATTTGCGAGGGGAAGATACACTCAGTCTTGATGTCGCGCCGGAAACTCCAAAAACGGCGACACTCCGTTTTCATTTGCATCCTAAAGTTCAGGTGTCTCAAGTCGGGGATAGTCAGGACGTGGTGCTGACTTTGCCGTCGGGCAGCTCGTGGCGATTTTACGGAGTTGGTGCAATGCTCGAGATTGAGGCCAGCGCCTTTCTCGGGTACGGGATCAAGCCGCTTAAAACTAGGCAGCTGGTGCTCAAAGCGGCTGTTTCCGAGGCTGAAACCCAGATCAAATGGGCGTTGCAGCGCGTGTAATACGATTTTTGTACGCATTTCTTTGACTTTTTTCCGGTAATTTGTTCTCCTTATATTTGAGAAGGTTAAAAGCCGGAGAGGGTGAGGCCCTTTGTGGGATTGTTAAACGAAAAACTGAGTGTCCCTTTAGCGGAGATGTTTTTGGAAAGTGGAGCGCCTGCGTTCCGCATTGAACATTTCGAGTCTATTCTACGCTCTCTTAGACGCGATGTTCCCAGCGGCGAACTGCTGCTCAAGTCGGTCAGTGACCGCGAGCAGTTCTTTCTTGATGCTCATGATGCCGGCATTTCTCTGGATGTTGACAAGATTTTGTTTCCGCGCGCGGCTATGCTGGCCCAGTTGCTGGCTAATGGCGGGAGTGTCAATGTTCATACCGGTACGCCTTATGAAGCCGAGTTTATTGATCTCTTGAAAGATTTGAAAGACAAGCAGGGCTTTGATCCGTCCAAAGTCACGATTGAAGTGACCGAACATGGATATATTCCGGTTCATGCCCGTTACAGCCGTCTTGAGGATATACTCAGTATGGGTTTTCGTCTGGCGGTTGATGATATTGATCCGCACTCTGAAGAGAATATGGAGAGGGTGCGTGCCATTAACGGGGCAGCTTCAATGCATAAATTTTCCCACAAGACCATGGAACAAATTCGTCTAGGAGGGGAAGAGAAGGGGCAGGCTCTGGAGGCGATTTCCGCTTTGCGTCGTGATTATCCGAAATCGGCTCTTGTCATGGAAGGTATAACTCCCAAAGACCGTGCGTTATTTCCGGCTTTGGCCGATTCCGGCATTACGTTGGTCCAATATTATCGCCCCCATTCCGGTCCGAAATCTGCTCTTTGATCTTTTGGGGCGATTTGTTACTCTTGCCTCATGGCTAAATCCAAAACCTCTTATATCTGCCAGTCGTGCGGTTCCGTCCATTCGCAATGGGCAGGGAAATGTGATGCGTGCGGCGAATGGAATTCCTTGCAGGCCGAAGTGGTCGAGAGCGGGCCGCCCAAAGGTCTGGGCGGTGGCAAAAAAGGCAAAGCACTTGATCTGGTGGGGTTGCAACTCTCTCAAGAAAAACCCGTCAAACGTTTGGTCACGGGGCTGAATGAATTTGACCGCGTGACGGGCGGTGGGTTGGTTCCGGGATGTGCGATTTTGCTCGGTGGCGATCCGGGGATCGGGAAATCGACCTTGTTGCTGCAGGCTGTTTGTGCATTGGCCAAGCAAGGATTTAAATGTGTGTATGTGTCGGGCGAGGAAGCGGTCGATCAGGTGCGGTTGCGCGCGGCGCGTCTCGGGTTGGCGGATGCGCCTGTTGCACTGGCTTCTGCAACCAATGTGCGCGAAATCGCTGCAACGATTGAAGAAAATAATGTTGATGTGCTCGTGATTGATTCCATCCAGACCATGTATGTCGATACGGTTGAAAGTGCGCCGGGGACCGTGACACAGGTGCGCACGGCGGCACAGGAACTCATACGGCTGACCAAACGCACCGGTACGGCGACATTTTTTGTGGGGCATGTGACCAAGGACGGGCAGATTGCGGGGCCGCGCGTTTTGGAACATATGGTCGATACGGTCCTTTATTTCGAAGGGGACCGCGGGCATCAGTTCCGCATTTTGCGTACGGTTAAAAACCGTTTCGGGCCGACCGATGAAATAGGTGTGTTTGAAATGGGTGAGCTGGGGCTTTCGGAAGTTTCCAACCCGTCGGCGCTTTTCCTGTCGCAGCGGCAATCGGATGTGACGGGAAGTGCCGTGTTTGCAGGGATGGAAGGAACGCGGCCTTTGCTGGTTGAAGTGCAGGCGCTGGTGGCTCCGGCGCCTTACGGCTCACCGCGACGTTCCACCATCGGGTGGGACCCCAATCGTCTTTCGATGATTTTGGCGGTGCTTGAGGCACGGTGCGGGTTGATGTTCTCCGGCTCTGACGTTTACCTCAATATGGCGGGTGGGATTCGCATTACCGAACCTGCAGCGGATTTGGCGGTTGCGGCGGCGCTGGTGAGTGCGCTTCAGGGCCGTCCGGCCCCGTCTGAAATGGTATTTTTCGGCGAGGTTGGATTGTCGGGTGAAGTGCGCGCCGTATCGCAGCCTGACCAGCGTCTTAAAGAGGCGTCCAAGTTGGGCTTTGCCGAAGCGTGTGTGGCCGAGCGGATGTCGGCACAGAAAAAAGCAGCCAAAGTGGACGGGCTTCGTGTCACCGAAATCCGGCATCTCGAAGATTTGATTGCGCTGCTGCGTGAAGGCGGGGCCGTTGCTCCTTATCCGGTGAGTGCGTGATGGTGCAGTCGACGGGTGAAAACCTTCCCGTGATCGGGATTTCCTGTTCTGC
The DNA here is from genome assembly GCA_029558635.1 of Pseudomonadota bacterium. Lineage (GTDB taxonomy): Bacteria > Pseudomonadota > Alphaproteobacteria > Micavibrionales > Micavibrionaceae > UBA1573. The sequence goes on from JAKQEE010000151.1 coordinate 18,913, forward strand.
CTTGACTTAATAAGGATTCCAACGGGTTTGATGAAATCTGTCATGGGGCGCATGAGGAGTTTCTGACGGCGGTTATTGCCCATTTTCCTTGCGTTCCGGTGTTGTTTCCAGCGGTGGCTGATTTGGGGCAAGCCGATTTGGAAGAGGTTGTTTCCTCATGGCTCGATATGGTTGATGGCGTTCTTTTGACTGGCGGTACGGCCAATATTGATCCCGCGCATTATCAGGGTGAATTCGAGGAAGATCTCGATCTTCTCGATCCGAAACGTGATGCAACGGTTTTTCCATTGATCCGGCAGGTTCTTAAAAAAAAGTTCCTTTTCTGGGAATTTGCAGAGGGTTGCAAGAGTTGAACGTGGCGTGTGGCGGATCGTTACATCCCAGACTGCATGAAGTCCCCGGACGAATGGATCACCGCGAGACTGCTTCCGATACTCTAGAGGGATTTTATCGGGACGTGCATGAGGTGGATGTTTCTCCCGACGGGCTGTTGGCTGGAATTTGTAGGAATAGCCGGATCGGGTTGCGTCATATGGTTAATTCGTTGCACCAGCAGGGGATCGACCGTCTGGCCGAAGGGGTGGTTGTTGAAGCCTTGGCCGAAGATGCGACCGTCGAGGCCGTATCGGTGCCAGATGCCGGTGTGTTTTGCATGGCTTTGCAATGGCATCCGGAGTGGGGGCATGACACCCACCCTTTGAATAAGGCTATTTTTGACAATTTTGCAGAGGCCGCCCGAAAAAGGCGTCGGGAACGTTCCTTGTAAAAGGAATGGTAAAACAAGGGGTTTTGCTTGCAAATTCGTCCTATTTCGCCTATCACAGTCGCTTAATTAGCCCTGCAGGTTGGTGTTTATATGGCAATTGCTACGCTCATTGATATTGGCGTCATTCTTGTTCTTCTTGTTTCTGCCGGTGTGTCTTTCTTTCGCGGTCTGGTCCGCGAAGTGTTGACTATTGTCGGCGTGGTTGGCGGTGCGTTGGCTGCTTTGACGTTTGGTGGAACCCTCAAGCCAATCGTTTATGGCTGGTACGGGATCGAAGACGGCAAGGATGCCGGAAAATTGTTCGATATGATCCCGATGGAACTGGCGGCCGATATTTCGGCCTATGCACTGATTTTTGTCGGGGTGTTTATGGTGCTGCAACTGGCCAGTCATTTTCTGGCGTCAATGCTCCATGCTATCGGCTTGGGTCCTGTGGACCGGACTTTGGGGGTGTTCTTCGGGGTGGCGCGCGGCGTTCTATTGCTCGGTGTTCTGTATCTTCCGTTCCATCTGGTTTTGTCCGATGAAAACAAGAAGGATTGGTTGTCGGGGTCTAAAACCATGTTCTATGTCGAGCCGGTGTCCGAGTGGCTGGCGTCGTTTATGCCCTCTGATGAGAAAGCGAAAGAAACGGTTACCGATGAAGCTCGCGACAAGCTTCGCGATATAGACATTCTGGGCGACAAAAAAATCTCGAACGAAGAAAAACAGGCTGCCGACAAAGATTCCGCTCCATCCCAGAACGGATATGATTCAAAAGAACGCGGCAGCATGGATACGCTGATTGACCAGATCAAACCCGCACAAGAAAACGGCCCGAAAAAAGGTGGATATAATGAATAGCTTTCAGATGGATATTTCTGATGACAGAATGCACGAAGAGTGCGGGGTGTTCGGTATCTTCGGGCATGAGGATGCATCGACCCTTACCGCTCTCGGCCTTCACGCCTTGCAGCATCGCGGGCAGGAATCGTCAGGGATTGTGTCCTATAACGGGTCCGAATTTTTTGTTCATCGGGGGCTTGGTCTGGTGGACGATATTTTTAACGATCCGGCGGTGATCAACCGTTTGGCTGGAAATTGCGCAATCGGGCATAACCGTTATGCTACGACGGGCGAGACATTGTTGCGGAACGTTCAGCCTCTTTATGCCGAGCTGGCGTTTGGCGGGCTGGCTGTGGCGCATAACGGTAATTTGACCAATGCGGTTAAAATCCGCAACGAGCTGACCGAACACGGTGCGATTTTTCAATGCACCTCGGACACGGAAGTTATCATCCATCTGGTGGCGCTTTCAAAAAAGAAAACCGTCCTTGACCGTTTGATCGATTCCTTGCATCAAATCGAAGGGGCTTATTCGCTCATCTGTTTTGCCGAAGGCCGGATGATCGGGGTGCGTGATCCGAACGGGTTCCGTCCGCTGGTGCTGGGTAAACTCGGTAAGGCGTATATTCTCGCGTCCGAAACTTGTGCGCTCGATATTATCGGGGCCGAGTTTGTGCGCGATATTGCGCCCGGTGAAATGGTGGTAATTTCCAATGAAGGGATTCAGAGCCATCATCCGTTTGATGCGTCGCCGTCGCGTTTTTGTATTTTTGAATATATCTATTTTGCGCGTCCTGACTCGATCATGGAAGGAAAATCCGTTTACGAGATGCGCAAGAAAATCGGTGCGGTGCTGGCGCAAGAATCGCCGTGCGAAGCCGATCTGGTTGTGCCCGTTCCGGACAGCGGTGTGCCTGCGGCCATTGGCTATGCACAAGAATCCGGACTGCCTTTTGAGCTCGGGATTATCCGCAACCATTATGTCGGGCGGACCTTTATTGAGCCGACGCAGAAAATCCGCAATTTCGGGGTCAAGCGCAAACACAATGCCAATCGCGGAATGGTTGAAGGCAAGCGGATCGTTCTGGTGGACGATTCCATCGTGCGCGGTACAACATCGCGCAAGATTGTCGAGATGATGCGTCAGGCAGGGGCTAGGGAAGTCCATATGCGCATTTCTGCGCCGCCGATCACGCATGGGTGCTATTACGGGATTGATACGCCGTCGCGTGAAGATTTGCTCGCGTCGAGTCACTCTGTTGAAGAGATTGCGAAATTTATCGGTGTCGAGTCTCTGGCCTTTATTTCCGATGACGGTCTGTATCGTGCCGTCGGCGAGCAAGGGCGTAATGCGAAGTCGCCGCAATATTGCGATGCGTGCTTTACGGGTGATTATCCCGTGTCGCTGGTGGACCAGATCATGCTCAAAAAGGCGTGTTAGTTATGTCTCAAAGACTCTCCGGTCGGGTGGCGTTGATTACGGGGGCTTCGCGCGGGATCGGGGCTGCGGTGGCGCGGTTGTTTGCGCGTGAAGGGGCGCATGTCATTTTGATGGCGCGGTCCAAAGCGGGACTTGAAGAGGTTGACGATCAAATCCGCGCCGCGGGCGGCGAGGCCACGTTGATGCCGTTTGACCTCACCAAGATCGACGATCTCGAAGCTCTGGGTCCAACCATTCTGGAGCGGTTCGGCAAGCTTGATATTTTTGTGGCCAATGCGGGTGTGCTCGGGACCCTTACCCCTGTGTCGCATTCCAAGATGAAAGACTGGAAAGATACATGGACCACCAACGTTCTTGCCAATGTGCAAATGATCCGCACGCTCGAACCTTTGCTTAAGGCATCTGATGCGGGGCGGGCAATGGTGGTCGGGTCCGGTATAGGGTTGAACCCGACGGCGTTTTGGGGCGAATACGGGGTCAGCAAATCGGCGGCGATGTTTTTGTTTCAGACATGGGCTGAAGAAACCAGGCAAACCAATTTGCGCGTCAATGTTGTGCGGCCGGGGATTGTCGATACTGAAATGCTCGCCAAGGCTTATCCGGGCGGGGCGCAAGGGATTGGGAAAAAACTTCGCACGCCTGACGAGGTCGCACCGATGTTTCTGGAGCTGGCTTTGCCATCTTGTGAGCGGCATGGCGAGTTGGCCGAACCTGAAGATTACGGCTTATAATAGGTCTTGTACCATTCCACAAATTTATGGAGTCCGTCTTTCAAACTTGTCGAGGGTTTGAATCCGGTAAGTTTGGTCAGTGGGTCCATGTCGGCATAGGTGGAATACACGTCACCCGGTTGCATCGGCAATAGATTCCGTTCTGCCTTGATCCCGATTTCGTTTTCCAACAGCGAGATCATCTTCATCAAATCTTCGGGCTGGTTGTTGCCGATATTATAGAGCGCGTGCGGTGTGCCATTTTCTGGTTTTGGCGGCAGAGGCAGAAGGCGGACAATGCCTTCGACAATGTCGTCGATATAGGTGAAGTCGCGTTTCATGTCGCCAAAATTATAGATGTCGATGGGTTTACCCGCATAGATATTCTGCGTGAATTTGAAGTAGGCCATGTCGGGGCGGCCCCATGGTCCGTAGACAGTAAAAAAGCGCAGACCTGTGGCCGGAATGCCGTAGAGATGGCTGTAAGTGTAGGCCATCAATTCATTCGATTTCTTGGTGGCAGCGTATAGCGAGACTGGATTGTCCACGTGGTCGTCGGTTGAAAACGGAACCTTGGTGTTCGCGCCGTAAACGGAGCTCGATGACGCATAGAGCAAATGGTCGACTCCGGTATGCCGGCAACCTTCAAGAATATTCAGAAACCCGACGACATTGCTATCAATGTAAGCGTGCGGGTTTTCAATAGAATAGCGGACGCCCGCTTGCGCGGCCAAGTGAACCACCAGTTTCGGCTTTTCTGTTTTAAACAGCTTTTCCATGCCCTCGCGGTCGGCAAGGTCGAGGCGGTGGAAGGTGAAATTCCCCGGTTTGGCCAGTTCGGCGAGGCGCGCTTCCTTCAGTTTCGGATCGTAATAGGCGTTGACGTTATCAAGGCCGATGATACGGGAATCGGGGTAGAGGGCGCTCAGGCGTAAAGTCAGATGAAAGCCGATAAATCCGGCGGTCCCTGTGACGAGAATGGTGTTCGTTTTTGCTGTCATGATCTGTAAGCTAATGATTTTATGCTGGAAATCAATGTTAATTCCATCTTAAGGGAATCATGGCAAAGTGGGGGTAATAAAAAGGGAGAAAACCCCCCAAAAAGAAAAATACTGAGTAGAGGGCGTGTGTGATGTTTAGCCAATGTGACTTTATATTGGGCGAAAATGATTCGATTGTGATCGTGGTGCCGGGACAATTGCCAAAGGATATGCCTTTGACACTTGAAGTTCATAATCGTGCGATTGTGTTCCGCTCCGGCGACGATCCGATTGCCGATGTGGCGTGTGAGCACAGAGAAATTCTGCAACGCTTGGTCACGAAAACCAAAGTGGGGATGGTGGAGTTCCTGAACGGAATCCCGAAATTTCCGGCCTACATTTCGGCTGTTGCCAATATTGAAGTTATGATCGAGGCTGCGGCCTAGTATAAGTATGTATAAGCAAGTGCACAGGGTTGCGCAGGGGGAATGAATGAGTGTTAAAAAAGGCGATCTGGTCGGAGCAAAGCTTGGCGAGATTGCAAAGATTATCAGTAATGACCCCAACGGGGTGCGGGCAAGCGCCTGTGCGGATGCTTTGGCCCATCAGGGGTGCGATGTTACGATTGCCGGTGCCGATCCTTCTTCCAATGTGTTCCGTTTTAATACGGCTTCCGTCAGAGACCGCGGAATTCCAACGGTCCAGTCTCCCTCCCCCGCTCCGGGGCTTCACTTCGATAGTCTGGGCTGATTCGCGCAACTCCCGTTACGAAAAATCTATAACCCTTTGAGATTCCTGAAAATTTAGGGATTGTATAAAATTGTAATTAAACTTAAAATGCTTTTAAGCCGCATCGGCTAACATGTCTTTATATTCTTTTTGCTATTTTATACTGTTTTTTTGGGAAGTTCGTTTTGGCAGCTGGGTCGTTCGATTTTAGGTCATTTCAAAAGTATTTTACGCCGCAAGCGTCAGATGACCTGAACCGTTTTCTTGAAAAAGTACCGCAGAATGCAGGGCAGGGGGCCTTGGTTGCCGCAGGGATATCGTGGGCGATGGTTGCGGCTTTGGGGCTTTTTACGGTCATGCAGTTGCAACAGCTTACGGATTTGCGCGCGAAGCTTCTTGAAAGCGAGGCGCTGAAGCCCGCTGTTCCGGTTGTCAGTTTGCAACCCGTGGCGGTCAAGCAGATCAAGGATTTTTCCGAAAATTTCAAAACTATTTATCCCGGTATGGTTGTGAATGCCAATGCGGGGGCTATTAGCATTCAATCCAAACAAACCTCTGATTATGGCAAGTTTCGCGAGGCGGTCGGCCATGTCGTCAATGGCGGGGTTGGATGGCACGTCAGCGTCGAGACATTTTGTGTCGGTCGCGAGTGCAAGCAGAATTCTTTGGATGCAAAGTTGAAAATCGAAAGTCTTAAGATTGACAAACCGTCAAGCTAGGATACCATGTTAACCTTAAATGAAGCCAAACTGGAGTGATAAAATGATGACATTCTCGAACAAAGCCGGATCTGATCGGCGTACCGAACAGGGGAACGTTCTGTTCCTTATTCTGATTGCTGTGGCGTTGTTTGCAGCCCTTTCCTATGCCGTGACCCAATCGACCCGTTCGGGCGGCGGAGATGCCGGTCGTGAAACCTCGCTGATCAACTCGGCGCAGATTACGCAATATCCGGCTTCGATCAAAACGGCTATTACCCGTATGATCATCAGCCTCAGCGTTGACCCGGCTACTCTGGAGTTCAACCCCCCTGCCGATCTTGGAAGCTTGACTCAAGCAACATACGGTGTATTCAACCCTGCTGGTGGTGGTGCGACTTATACCGAGGCTCCTTCTTCGGTTATGGCAGCCGGTACGCCTGGGGTCTGGCGCTTCAACTCTGAAAACGAAATTTTCAATATCGGGACCGATGGAGCCCCTTCGACTTCTTCTGCCGATATCATTGCTTTCCTGCCGGGTGTATCTCAAGCGATTTGTGAGCGTATTCACAGCCAGTTGGGCATTTCGACAACCATTCCGACGGAAGCTGGTGTTGTTCTGGATACGGCTGCAACCTTTACGTTGGCTGACAACATGACCAGTGCCAACACCGGTATCGGTGCGGGTGGCGCAATTATCGGTGATCCGACTTTGACTGTTACGACTTTGAACGGTCAGCCACAGGGCTGTTTCCAACAACCGGCCAGCACCTACATCTACTACCACGTTCTGGTAGAACGGTAGACGTTGGACGTTCTATCCGGTTTGGCTGAGTTTTATAAAAAGCCCGGGGTGTTCGTCTCGGGCTTTTTTACTTAAAGGAAGGCAGATATCCATGAATACGCAAAGAGGCAGCGCCCTCATCTATATTCTGATTGCTGTTGCGCTTCTGGCGGCGCTGACGGTCAGTTTGATGGAGCCTTCAGGGCAGCAGACCCAAAGCCAGAATGCAACGAATCTTGTTAGCGAGATTGATGGGCAAATCGGTTTTATTACCTCGGCCATTTCCGAATGTGCGTTGACCCATCCCGATCAGGATTCGGAATTGACAACAACCGAGCAGGAAAACGCACCCTATCCGATCAACCCCAGTGATCCGTATTTTGACGGGCAGTCGGCAACGCCGGGGACAGACCCTGACGATACGGTCCAGTATATACGCTGCCCGGGGAATCCGGGCGGGGACGGTCCCAACAATCAGGATCACGCCCGTATTTTCGGCGGAAGTTCCGGCAAATTTCTCCCCCCCCATCCGACGTTGTTCGGCGATTGGGAGTATTATAACGGTGCCGACGGTGTGGCTATTACGATTGTCAGCGACAAGACCGATTCCTACATCGAAAGCGCGTTGCAAAAGCTTGATGGCAAGTTTTCTGATTGTGAGTCCGAAGTCATCGACCGCCGCTCTGCCGGGGCCTTGGCCATCACCAACGATACGACGCCTGGGGCTACGGGTGCGCGGGAATGTCCGGAGAGCAGCATTTGTTTCCGTTACTGGATTATATTGAAACCGACGGCGATTCACCAAGATGCGGGATGCCCCTAGTATTTAGTTAAAATTGTATGGAAAGTTAAATGGGCGTTGAGATGTGTTTGTTAGGATGAACCCATCGTCGCGTGGCGGTGAAGAGATTAAATCCAGACAGATACAACGACATGGAATGATCCTTCGCTTTCTGCCCGAGACGTCCCGGACAAACGGGTTTGCTTCGTGAGACGCAAGCGACACTTCTGGGGGGATGTGTTTAAAAAGAAGGCAGGTTTGCGTTGCAAGCCTGTTTTTCTTTTTGGTGTCTATTCCCTGTCCTTATCCTATCGGCTATACTGGAAAGTGAGGTCGGATGTTTGTCGCGAGGGTTTTTGTGGAACTTAATACAACATTGCTGCGTGAGCGTTTTGTCATTCGTGATCTTGCGAGTGTTGAAGCAGGGGTTCCCGAGTCTGTTGTGGCCATGAGCAACCGCATTGTGGTTCCTTTGGTCAGTCGCAGTAGCGGAAGGGCGGAGACCTTTGTCATCCGCTCGCGGATCATGCATTCGGCCATTCGTATGGCTGCACAGATTATACAGATTTTCGCCAGTTACGGCCCGTTGATGACGAGTTTCGAGCCGGTTGATTTTGGTGAGTTGTGGCAGCGTTGCGATTCCGATCATGACAGGATTTATGACGAAAATCCTTGGATATGTGTTTATTACAATGCCAAGCCGGTGTTTGAGTCCGGCAAGCGCCATCCCTTTCTCGATGTGATTGAAAAGTGCGATCTTAGAACTCCGGGCAATTATGACGGGGCGTTGACCATTGCCGAAGACACATTCAAAAAGATGGGACGGCAGGTTTCCATTTCCCACAATTCCAATATCGGAATGGTCGTCAATATCAAACAGGATATCGGGCGTTGCGGAATGATCTTGCGTAATCCCCACAAGGGAACGACATTCAACTATGTTGCCGAGAAGCGGGAGGGGGGAGAAAACGTCAATTCAGCATTGTGTTTGAATGCATGTGCCGATTTTCTGGATGGAATCCAGTTGGCGGTGCGGTTGGGAATGAGCACCGAGAAGCACCGTCATGGATTGATCGCTGCGGAATCTCCAGAAGTGCGGGAAATGCAGTCAGCCCGCGAGCGGCTTGAAACAATCTCCCGGGAAATCAAGGAGTTTGAAAACAGATTCGATGTCCGTTACCGTCTGGAGCGACCGGATTTCAAGGTATTGGCGCGTGAGGCGGAATTGTTCCAGAAGCAGTTGATTGACTCAGGGCATAGGTCTTGAAACGGGAATAAAAAAACCGGAGATTCTTATCTCCGGTTTTTTATTTTTTCTAAATTCTATGAAGCTTTGGCCAGGCCGCGCAGAACGTAATTCAGTACGCCGCCGTTTTTGTAATATTCGACTTCGTCAAGTGTGTCGATGCGGCACATCAACTGGATCGTTTCGGTCGATCCGTTTTTGCGCGTAATGGTCAGAGATACATCCATGCGCGGGGTGATGCCGTTTTCGATTCCGGTGATGCTGACTTTTTCATCGCCGGTAAGTTTCAGGTCCTTGCGTGTGACGCCGTCTTTGAAGACGAGCGGCAGAACGCCCATACCGACGAGGTTCGAGCGGTGAATGCGTTCAAAGCTCTCGGCGATCACGGCCTTGACACCCAACAGGATGGTTCCTTTGGCTGCCCAGTCGCGTGACGATCCTGTGCCGTATTCTTTGCCAGCCAGAATGACCAGAGGCGTTGCCGTCTCCTTATACTTCATGGCGGCGTCGTAAATCGGCATTTGTTCGCCGCTTGGTACAAAGCGGGTCAGACCGCCTTCGACGCCATCCAACATTTCGTTTTTAATGCGGATGTTGGCGAATGTGCCGCGCATCATGACTTCATGGTTGCCGCGGCGTGCGCCGTAGGAGTTGAAGTCGGCCACAGGGACGCCATGTTCCATCAGGTATTTACCGGCAGGAGAATCTTTTTTGATGTTGCCTGCGGGTGAAATGTGGTCAGTGGTGATCGAGTCGCCAAAGATCGCGAGAATGTTTGCGTTCTTGATGTCGCTGATCGCACCGCTGACTTCTTTCTTCATGCCGTGGAAGTAGGGAGGGTTCGCGACGTAGGTCGATTTGCCGTCCCAGTTGTAAACTTCACCGGCTTTGTCGGCGCTGATCGCTTGCCATTCTTTTGGACCTTTGAACACATCGGCATAGCGCGATTTGAACATATCGGCGGTCAGGCAGGATTCAACAGTCTTGCGAACTTCGTCGTTGGTCGGCCAGATATCTTTCAGATAGACGGGTTGGCCGTCTTTTCCGGTTCCCAGAGGTTCGTTGATGATGTCCATATGGGTATTGCCCGCGAGTGCATACGCTACAACGAGAGGCGGAGACGCAAGGTAGTTGGCTTTCACATGCGGTGATACGCGGCCTTCGAAGTTTCTGTTGCCCGAGAGGACAGCGGAGACGGTCAAATCACCTTTTTCAACGGCGCCTGCAATCGGGGCGGGCAGGGGGCCGGAGTTACCGATACAGGTCGTGCATCCATATCCGACAAGGTTAAACCCGAGCTTGTCGAGATCGCTTTGCAATCCGGCTTTGGTCAGGTAGTCGGTGACAACTTGAGATCCGGGGGCCAAGGAAGTTTTGACCCAAGGTTTCACGGTCAGCCCTTTTTCAATTGCTTTGCGGGCCACGAGACCTGCGGCCACCAGCACATCGGGGTTCGAGGTGTTGGTGCAGGATGTGATCGCTGCAATTACCACTGCGCCGTCATCGAGTTTGTAGTCGGTGCCTTCAACCGGAATGGAGCGGCGTTCGGGAACGATGGCTTTGATCGACGCAGGCATTTGCGAGAGCGGCACACGGTCTTGCGGGCGCTTCGGTCCTGCGAGGGACGGTTCGACGCTGCCCAGGTCCAGCTCAAGCGTATCGGTAAAGACAGGGTCGGCCGAGTTTGCGTCGCGCCACATGCCTTGTTCTTTGGCGTACATTTCAACGAGTTTCACGCGGTGCGGATCGCGGCCGGTAAAGCTCAGATAGCGGATCGTCTCGGCATCAATCGGGAAGAAGCCGCAAGTCGCGCCATATTCTGGTGCCATATTGGCAATTGTCGCACGGTCGGCGAGCGAGAGAGCATCGAGGCCCGGGCCATAGAATTCGACGAACTTGTTAACAACGCCTTTGGCGCGCAGCATTTGCGTTACGGTCAAAACGAGGTCGGTGGCTGTGTTGCCTTCTTTCATTTTGCCAGTCAGTTTGAAACCGATGACTTCGGGGATCAGCATCGAGACAGGTTGGCCCAACATCGCGGCTTCGGCTTCGATCCCGCCAACGCCCCAGCCCAAAACACCAAGGCCGTTGACCATTGTCGTGTGGGAGTCGGTTCCGACCAATGTGTCGGGATAGGCGAGCATTGTGCCTTCGTTGTCTTCATCTTCTTCAACCCAGACGGTCTGGGCGAGATATTCAACGTTGACCTGATGGCAGATGCCGGTGCCCGGTGGTACCACGCGGAAGTTTTTAAAGGCGGATTGGCCCCAGCGGAGGAAAGCGTAGCGTTCGCCGTTCCGTTCAAATTCGATTTCGACGTTTTTCTGGAACGAGTCCTTGTTGCCGAATGCATCCACCATCACCGAGTGGTCGATAACGAGATCGACAGCGGTCAAAGGGTTGATCTTTTGACGGTTGCCACCCAGTGCGCCCATTGCTTCGCGCATCGCGGCCAAATCCACAACAGCGGGAACGCCGGTGAAATCCTGCATCAGTACGCGGGCTGGACGGTAGGCGATTTCCTGAACCGATTTTTTGTCTTTCAGCCATGTTTTCAGCGATTCAATGTCTTCGACCTGAACCGAGCGCCCATCTTCAAAGCGCAGCAGGTTCTCAAACAAAACTTTCAGAGAGTAGGGAAGACGGGACAAATCGCCGATCTTGGCCTGTGCTTCTTTCAAAGAAAAATAATCGTAATTTTTACCGTCAACGGTCAGTGTTTTGCGTGTTTGAAGCGTGTCGTGGCCAGCGCGTGTCATAATTTGGAACCTCAAGAGGAAAAGAAGGGTTTGAATTTTTGGAATAGAGTGCCTTTAACGCAGTAAAAGCAGTCTATCATCGTCTGGAATCAATAAAAAATGGTAAATTTTCAGGCTCTATACAAGGAGATGAGGGATAGGCCGCTGATCAATTGGTATAGGAGGTAACGTCCTTGGGATAGGGGTAGGGATAGGGTGTGCCCTATGGCTCTAGTCTTTAGTTAACCTGTTGACGCATAAGCATAATTTGTGATTTTGCAGTGGAATTGGGCCGCAGGATGTGAGATGATTAAATTATAAGGGAGTGATAGTTCCAGCTAGAAAGACCTTAACCCAAGACACCATAGACCGACCATCATGTAGCCCGCTGTTAGCCCCCCTAACAGCGGGTCTTTTTATATCTATTGACATATTTCATATAATCCTGTTTTGTGGCGTTACTGAGTTTTGCAGGAGGTAGCTGTGGTGAATTTTAGAGGGCTTGTTGCGCCGTTGGTTCTTGGGGGCATATTTCAGGCTGCGGCCGTACAGTATTATTTTTCCGAGCAGGACGTCGAAAGTCGTGTTCAGCGCATTTCGGAGGTTCCGAATGGCGGAATCGCCGAAATCAAGAGCGCGGCAAAGGCGGCTGGTGAGCTGGGCTGGCCTCTTGTTCTCGGGGCCGGACTTTGTGCGTTGACACGCCGCCCTGTTAATCGTGTGGTTAGCAAGCAGTTCGATAAATTTTTTGATAAAAATTTCAATTTTTTCTTCCCTGGGCTGGATTAGCCTTCTTTTTCAGAAAAATGTAAAAATGGCAAAATATGGCAGGTTTTGACCAAAAAATAGCCATATTTGTATGTGATTATGAAAATATAAGGCGGTTGCTTACGGAATTTCTCCTCAGTTTCATAAGATAAGCCTTACTCAAGACACCATAGACCGACCATATTGAAGCCCGATATCAGTCTCCTCCTGATATCGGGTCTTTGGTTTTAAAGACATTATTTTCGCCACAGCATGACGCGTTTGACGATTTCAGTGAATGCCACGACTGCACCGCCGATTATAAACCCCACAATCGAATAGGCGAGGAAGTGGGTCAGGGTGGCGAAGGAATGCGGCAGGTGGTGATGGAAGAATTCGGTGATGGATATGAATTCCATGGCGATCAATTCTCCGCCGATGAAAATCATGGCTGCCGTTCCCACCACCGACATGGTTTTCATCAGAATGGGCGAGGCCTTGACGATAAAGGCTGCGAGTTTGCGTTTGTAGAGTCCAACTTTGTTTTCCCGTGCCGTGGCCACAAGGTGCAGGGCGAGGTCGTCGAGACGCACTAGCCCCATCACCAGACGATAGATGATTTTGGTCACGAGGAAGCCCACCACGATCAATGCGGGCAATTGCAATCCCCAGTGGGCGTCGGGCATCAGTTCGTTGATGCTGGCCATGGCGATGAAGATAATTTCGATCGACATGACGAGGTCGGTGCGGATGGCTCCTTTAATCAGGTTTTGTTCAAATTCGTCTTGTGATTTCGCTGTTTCGGGGCGGGCTTCATCGTCGTGATGGGTTTTGGAGAATCTGACCTTCAGCGCGTGAATGACTTTCTCCGCACCTTCAAAGGCCAGATAGGTTCCGCCGATGGCCAGAATGGGGGTCAAGAGGAAGGGTGCGAAGACATCGAGGCCGACTGCCAGCGGAATGGCAATGGCTTTGTTGATCAGCGAGCCTTTTTCAATCGCCTTGATGATCGGGATTTCGCGTTTGGCGTCGATTTCAAATTGGACGACGGCTTGGGAGTTGACGGGAATGTCGTCGATGACAATCGCGCTTGCGCCCTTGACGCCTGCGCCAGTCATGGTGGCGACGTCATCCAGTGTGCCTGCCACGATCTTGGTGTTGGCGGCGGCCTTTGCCATGATCGCGGCAACGTCATCGAGAAGGGCCAGAAATCCTGCGGACATGATACGAGCCTACTTCTTCAAATAATCTCTAACCAGTACTTCGGCGATCTGGACGGCGTTCAAAGCCGCGCCTTTGCGGAGGTTATCCGCGACGCACCAGAAATTGAGGCCGTTATCGACTGTCGGATCGTCACGCAGGCGCGAGACAAAGACATTATCTTCGCCCTGAATTTCGACGGGGGTCACGAACTCCATATCCGTTTCAAGGTCGATGACGGTCACGCCTCTGGTTTTCTGGAGGAGGGCCATCGCGTCGAGGGCCGAGAGTTCGCGTTCAAATTCGACATTCACCATTTCGGCATGGCCGATAAAGACGGGCACGCGCACGCAGTTGGCGCAGACCTTGATTTTGGGGTCCAAAATCTTTTTGGTTTCGACATCCATCTTCCATTCTTCTTTGGTGCGGCGGTCGTCCATAAAGACATCGATTTGGGGGATGACGTTGAATGCGATTTGTTTTTTGAATTTTTGCGGATCAGGTGTGGCGTTCATAAAGACGCCGCGCGTCTGGTTGAAGAGTTCGTCCATGGCGTCTTTACCGCCGCCCGACACGGATTGATAGGTCGAGACCACAACGCGTTTGATTTTGGCTGCGTCGTGCAGGGGTTTCAGGGTAACCACCATCTGGATGGTCGAACAATTGGGGTTGGCGATGATGCCTTTCTTTTTATAGTCGGCAATGGCGTGCGGGTTGACTTCGGGCACGACCAGCGGCACGTCGGGGTCGGTACGGAAATGGGATGTGTTGTCGATCACCACTGCGCCAGCGGCTGCGGCTTTGGGTGCAAACTCTGCCGAGATTTTGGCTCCCGGGGAAGAGAGGACGATGTCGATGCCTTTAAAATCGAATTTGGCGAGGTCTTCGATCTTGATGTCGTTGTCACCGAAGGAGATTTCTTGTCCGGCTGAACGGCTGGAGGCCACGGCATGGACTTCCGAGACGGGAAACCCTCGTTCGTTGAGGATATTCAGCATTTCGCGCCCGACATTGCCGGAAGCGCCGACGACTGCCACTTTATAAGACATAATACACCTTGATCTGGGGATAATCTGTTAACTCTTTCGTGGTACTGTGTTTTCAGGAATTTTGCAAGATGACAGACGAGTCCAAAATCGACCTCTCCGAGATGAAATCCAATCTTTTGGCGACGATGAGCCACGAGATGCGCACCCCTATGCAATCGGTGTTCGGGTTTCTGGAATTGATGCTGTTTGAAAATCCGTCGCCCAAGCTCAAATCCATGATCGAGGCGGCCATGAATTCGGCGTCGGGTGTTCTTGAAATTCTCGACGATATTCTGGATGTCGCCAAGATTGACGCCGACAAGATGGAATTGGAGAGGTTGGAGATTCCGCTGCGGACGCTGGTGCGCGGGGTGCTGGAGGCGCTTGAGCCGAAGGTAATGGGAAAAAATCTTGAATTGATCGACGATGTGTCCGAGGCTGTACCGAAAGTGGTGATCGGCGATCCGAAACGGCTTCGCCAAATTCTGATCAATCTGGCAGGGAATGCGGTCAAATTTACATCCGAAGGGTCAATTACCATTCGTGTGGGAGTCGAGAGTTATGTGCCGCTCAAACTCCGGTTCGAAGTTGTGGATACCGGTATCGGAATGAGTGAAGACGTTCAGAAAAAATTGTTCCAACCCTTTACGCAAGCCGACGGATCGACGTCGCGCGAATTCGGTGGAACGGGGTTGGGTCTTTCGATTTCGCGCAAGCTCGTGGAATTGATGGGCGGCGAGATCGGCGTGACCAGTCAGATTGGACGCGGGACAAATTTCTGGTTTACCGTGCCTTCCGAAGAAGTCTTAGACGAGATGCTGGATTGGGCCTTGCCGGATCTGGCGGGGTTGTCGATCCTGTCGGTCGAGGACCACCCGCAAGCTGCACGTGAAATTGTGTCGTCGCTGGTTTCGATGGGGGCCAGAGTTGAAAGTTGCCGGACGGTCAAGGAGACGATTGCCATGCTCAAACATCGTCCGTTCGATGTGGTGGTGGCCGATCAGGGGCTGGAAGACGGTTTGGGGATCGACGTGATCCGTAATGTGAGCGAGCATTGGCCGCAGACCGGACTGGTCATGTATACGGCGCGCGATGATGCCGGATTGAAACAGAGTTTGTCGGCGCTTGGTGCCTTTTACCTTGAAAAACCGGCGAGCCGTCGCGGTCTTGGTGAAGCCGTGATGCAGATGGCTGCGCGCAAATCAGTCGAAAGTCCGGATAAAAACGGAAAAATTCTGGTGGTTGAAGACACAGAGACGGTACGCGATATGTTTGCACGGCAATTTGAGGTGCTGGGCGGTGATGTCGAGTTTGCGGAGAACGGTCTCGAGGCGCTCGATATGCTCAAGCAACGCGAATATCATCTGGTGCTTTCCGATCTGCATATGCCGAAGATGGACGGGTATGGTCTGATTAAAAAAATCCGCGAACTGGAAGAAGGAACTGAGACGCGGATGCCGGTGGTTTTGCTTACGGCCGATATCCAGATGTCGTCGTCACGGACATATATGCCGCTGGGGTTTGATGAATGTCTGCTCAAACCCGTGTCGCTTGGATCTTTGCGGCAAATGCTTGTGCGGTGGGGCGTGCCGATGACCCGAAATCCGGATCAGCGGATGGTAGGATCACCAGAACTACGTACGGGTTCCATAGATATGGATGTCCTGAAATCCCAGATGGGCGAGATTGATGCGGCTGCGGCGGATATGTTGGCGCGGTTCCCCGATATGATGCGACCGCTTTTAAAAAAATTGATCGAAGAGTGCGACAAAATCAATGCAGCAGAGCTGCGTGAAGTCGCCCATTCCATGAAGGGGGCTGCGCGGTCTGCCGGTGCGATGCGGCTTGGTGATTTAGCCGAGCAGATTCAAGCGAACGCCGAACAAGGAGTTTGCGACAAGCAGGCATGTTCAGCGTTCGAACGGGAATTTGCGCAAGTGGAAACCGATCTGTCCGCTTTATGTGCGAAATTTGTCTGATCTATTTTTTGCCGATATATTTTTCAAGATTATGTTGCAGGTTTCTCATGCGGGAAAAATAGGTTGCCCGTGTTTGGGGTAACAGTTTTGTCCATTCTTCGAACGGGACTGGGGCCGGCAGCTCATAACCAGGATCGTAGGCGTAGGGAGCAGAGAGATCCCAGTTTTCCGCTTTGTCGAGAGCTGTGGCTAGTCTTTTCGGATCTTTGAGCAGCCATTCGAAAACGGGGACGCTCACTGTGGAGGACAGGGACATAATATGTTCATGCGGGCTTTTCAGTGCAGGGGATTTTGTGACAGGCTGGGCCTGATCCTCGGTTTTCTTGGCGTTGATGTTTTTGCGTTCCTCATAGGCTCGGTCTGGTTGGGCAGGCCAGCGTGCAATATCGAACTCCAATCGCAATTGTCCGGCTAGACAATAGATGGCGGCGTGTTCCATATCTCCGGCGCGGGCCAAAGACTGGGCTGCAAAAAACAAACCCTGCGGCGGAATTTCGCCGCGATCATGGTCGAGGATATAAAGAAGGTCGGCCACATCCTTTTTGTTTTGTGCCGTGGCCGCCAGAGAGAGTTTGTCCCATGTTTTTAGATCTTCCGGTTTGACCAGAGCGTCTTTGACGCTCAAAGGTTTTTTGGTGACGGGTGGTGGTGTGTCCTGTTGTTTTTGTTCCGGTTGGGTCGGTGTGTATTTCTGTTTGGTTTTTGTTGCGGCGTCCACTGGTTCTTTTTGGTTTTTTTCTTGCGGGGTGATTACCATATGGCTCATGCCCTTCACGGATGGCTGTTCTGTCATCTGTGCATACGTGAGTGTGGCATTGGACAGAGATGCTGCTGCGCACAGTGCGTATATTACTAAAACTCTTATGCTCGCGGTCATTTATCTTGTGCCTTTATGTATGCAATATTGTCAGTACATTAAAAGTTTGTTAGTCTCTTTCCAGTACCATTATATACATTCGTACATGATTGGTCGTCAAAGTACTTCTTTTTAAAAGGTTCGCTTCGGTGGGCCGTTCTTGGGTTATCCCGTCTTTCTGCGTTTTTTATTTGGTTTTTTTGAGGTGATTATGGCGCAGAGCAGCTTTTTGACTGGACATGAGAGATTCTTCGACAAGGATGAAATCATTGTCAGTAAAACGGACCTGAAGGGAAATATTCTTTATGCCAACCGCGTTTTCATGCGGGTTGGTATTTTCGAAGAGAAAAATCTGATGGGGCAGCCGCACAGTATTTTGCGCCATCCGGAAATGCCGAGGGCGGTTTTCAAGTTGTTATGGCAACAGATTCAGGCCGGGCAAGAGATTTTTGCCTATGTGATCAATCGTGCCACCAATGGCGATCATTACTGGGTTCTGGCCCACGTTACGCCGAGCTTTGACGCTTCGGGTAATGTCAATGGCTATCACTCCAACCGCCGCGTGCCGGATCGTCGGACCATCGACAACGTGATTATTCCAACCTATAAACAGTTATTGCGCACGGAAAACAGCCATTCCAACGCCAAGGACGGCATGAATGCTTCCTATGACGAGTTGCTGCAGATTTTGAAACAAAAGGGGTCGACCTATGACGAATTTATCTTCTCTCTCCAAAGCTAAGTATATAGCTATCGCTCTGGCAGTTATCCTGGTGGGGACCCTCTTCGCTGTTGTTAAACAGGTGGGAGTGGGTTCGTTTGAGTTTGCGGCTCATATTGTCGGGGGTGTTTTGTGTTTTGTTGGATATTTTATGATTTCCAAGACGCAGAAAGAGCTGATGCGGGCCGAACAGGTCTGTCAACAGCTCTCCCGCGGTGACTTTTCCGTCCGTATTCTCAATATTGAGGAAAAAGGCGAGGTTGGGGCGCTGCTTTACGGGATCAACGATATGGTCGATTACATGGATGCGTTTGTTCGTGAATCGACGGCCTGTATGGAGGCCGTGAGTCAGAATAAATATTACCGTAAAATTTTGCCGAACGGGATGCGCGGGAATTTGGCGCATGGCGCGTCGATCATCAATCGCGCGCTGGCCAGTGTCGGGGCAAAGATGGCCAACTTTACCGAAGTGGCCAACGATGTCGACCAGTCCTTGTCGCAAGTTGTGGGTGATGTCACCCGTTCTGTCGATATGCTCAAGTCAACGGCCAACACGATGGAAAACACCGTGCGTCAAGCCAACCACAAAACCGAAGTGGCTGTGCAAGGCTCCGGCGATACCGCAATCTCCGTTGATACGATTTCGGCAGCTTCGGAAGAAATGTCCGCATCGATTGGCGAGATCAGCCAGCAGGTGACCAAAGCTTCGCATATTGCGGGGCAGGCTGTGGGCGAAGCTGAGCAGGCCAAGAAGATCGTGGTCGAGATGGTAGAAACCGCCCAGAAAATCGGGCAGGTCGTTCTCCTCATTGACGATATTGCAAAACAGACGAACCTGTTGGCACTTAATGCGACGATTGAGGCGGCGCGTGCCGGTGAAGCCGGTAAAGGGTTTGCGGTTGTGGCCAACGAGGTCAAGAATTTGGCCGAACAAACCACACAGGCTACCGATGAAATCCGCCAGCAAATCGGTGCTATTCAGGAGGCCACCGATTCAACTGCCAAATCGTTCGAGGGCATTGCTCATATCATTGAGGATATCAACCAGTATACCGCCAATATTTCGGCTGCTGTTGAAGAGCAAAGCGCTGCGTCGCGCGAGATTGCTTCGAGCGCCCAGCGTGCTTCGTCGGGGACGGGTTCCGTGTCCGCTAGCATGGGCGAGTTGTCGGCTGAAATCGGTGCGGTCAGCGAAGCGGCAGGACAGGTGATGGGCCTGACTGATGAGCTGTCCACCAAAACGGTTGCCGACGTTAAGTCCTTGCTCGATAAAATGGGAAAGTTTATGGAGGAATTGCGCAAGGTGGCATAAGCTGCGCTTTTTATCCATTTTTAACATTTGCGAAAGGGCATTCTGGTACACTGAAATGTCAATGAAAGGTGGTCAGATGCCCTTTTTGTTTATTAAATCGTGGTTCCGTGACGAGCGCGGCGCGACAGCCGTCGAGTACGGGTTGGTGGCCGCCGGTATTGCCTTGGCGATTGCCGTGGCGGTGTTTGCTCTGGGCGACACGATTATCGGGATGTTTGACGAGATTACGGCTTATCTCCAGTCTTAAATTCCACAGCTTATTTTAGGGGCTGGATATTCCTGTGCGTTATGCCATATTGATGGTATGACATTGGAGGATTTTTCATGAAACAAAATATTGGAAATACTGACAAGATCGTTCGCATTATCGCGGGCGTTGCGTTGTTGTCTTTGCTGGTTCTTATGGAAGGCGATGCGAAATGGCTGGGTTTGATCGGTCTGGTCCCGATCGGGACGGCTTTGATCGGCTGGTGTCCGCTTTATGTCCCGCTGGGGCTTAGCACGAAATGCGGTAAAGGCGAATGCTGTGGCGGCGGGAACTGCGGTTCTAAGACGGAATAAAGTGGGTTTCGTCTGACTCTGATCTGGCCCAACTTGTGACTTTTCCGTTTTGGATGGTTACGGCGGTGGGTTCGGGTTTGCCGTTAAATGTGGAATAGGTCCAGACTTCCGAGTTTGGACCTGTTTTATTTTTGAGGTCCGGTGGGCCGAATGTGGCGGTCAATTGTGCGGCGCTCATGCCCGCCCAGAGCGTTTCAACGACGCTGCCGTCATTTGGGTATCTGCGCGGTTGGGGAGTGCCCTGTGAGCCCTCCAGACCCTCCAGATTGCCAAAGGCACGGCTTAAGGCACGTTTCAGCATAAAGAGGATCAGGCCGATGATCCAGCCGACAATCAAACCTTTAAACCAACGTGCGATAAAGAGAAGCATGGGCAGGCCTACTTCTCATCCCCCATTTTGAGGGCGGCGATAAAGGCGCTTTGGGGGATTTCGACGTTGCCGAACTGGCGCATTTTCTTTTTCCCCTCTTTCTGTTTGTCGAGGAGTTTGCGCTTCCGTGTGATGTCACCGCCGTAACATTTGGCGGTCACGTCTTTTCTCATTGCCGAAATATCTTCGCGGGCGATGATTTTTCCGCCGATGGCTGCCTGAACCGCGATTTTGAATAGCTGGCGCGGGATCAGCTCTTTGAGGCGTTCGCAGAGTTGCCTGCCGCGGCGTTCGGCTTGGGAGCGGTGGACGATCATCGCGAGGGCGTCGACCGGTTCCTGATTGACCATCACATCCATTTTGACGAGGTCGCCTGCGCGGAAATCCTCGACGTGGTAATCAAAGCTCGCATAGCCGCGTGAAATGGATTTCAGGCGGTCGTAGAAATCGAACACGATCTCGTTAAGCGGCAGGTGGTATTCGAGCATGGCGCGGTTGCCGACGTAGGACAGGTTGATCTGTTCGCCACGCCGTTCTTCGCAGAGTTTCAAAAGTCCGCCCAGATATTCGTCGGGGGTCAGGATGGTGGCTTTAATCCACGGCTCGTAAATTTCCTTGATGCGCTGGACTTCGGGCATATCGACGGGGTTGTATATTTCGCGTTTGCTGCCGTCGGTCAAATCAAGTTTGTAGACCACGCTCGGCGCGGTGGGGATCAGGTCGAGATCGAATTCGCGTTCCATCCGTTCCTGAATAATCTCCATATGCAGAAGGCCTAGGAACCCGCAGCGGAAGCCCATGCCGAGCGCCTGAGAGCTTTCCTGTTCATAGTGGAGCGAGGCGTCGTTCAATGCGAGTTTTCCGAGAGAGTCGCGCAGCTTTTCAAATTCGGAACTGTCGACCGGAAAGAGCGAGCAAAATACCATCGGGATTGATGGTTTAAAACCGGGGAGGGGCGTGACTTTGTCCGCAAAGCGTTCTTCGGTGATGGTGTCGCCCACTTTTGTTTCCGAGATTTCCTTGATGGCGGCGGTGATAAATCCCATCTCGCCGGGGCCCAATTCGTCGATGACGATATGTTTGGGGGTGAAAATACCTACGCGTTCGATCTCGCGCGTGGCCTTTGTCCCCATAAAGCGGACTTTCATCCCTTTGCGCAAATAGCCGTCAATCACGCGGACCAGAATGACCACACCGAGATAGGCGTCGTACCATGAGTCGACGAGGAGGGCTTTGGTCGGTGCGCTGGCGTCGCCTTTCGGCGGGGGCAGGCGCTCGTGAATGGCTTCCAGCAGTTGGTCGATATTGATGCCCGATTTGCCCGATACGCACACGGCGTCGCTTGCGTCGATGCCGATGACGTCTTCGATTTGTTCTCTTACACGTTCGGGTTCGGCGGCGGGGAGGTCGATCTTGTTGATGACCGGAATAATGTCGTGGTTGTTGTCGATGGCCTGATAGACGTTGGCCAATGTTTGCGCCTCGACGCCTTGGGTCGAGTCGACAACGAGGAGTGATCCTTCGCAGGACGCCAGCGAGCGGGAGACTTCGTAGGTGAAGTCCACGTGGCCCGGCGTGTCCATGAGGTTATATTGGTACGTCTCGCCATTTTTGGCGGTGTAATTCAGGCGCACGGTCTGGGCTTTGATGGTGATACCGCGCTCGCGCTCGATCTCCATATTGTCGAGGACTTGCTCTTTCATCTCGCGGTCGGTCAGGCCGCCGCAGGACTGGATCAGGCGGTCGGCAAGCGTCGACTTCCCATGGTCAATGTGGGCGATAATGGCAAAGTTTCTGATTTTATCTAGCGGCGTGGTCGTCATAACCCCTCTCAATAAGGGGTTACGGCCTGTTTTTCAATGGAAATTTAGACTCAGGAGGGGGAGGCCGAGGAATAGGCAACTGTCTGGTGTTTTGGGGCTGCTTTTTTGCGGTTTTTGATGACATCATCCCCCAATTGGTCAAAGGGGATCAGTTTGGCTTTCATCATGGTCATGATGACATATTGGCGGTTTTCATCATTTTGAATGGAGCGGATCAGGGCCAGCATTGATTCTGCCGTGTGGTGTACGGGGACTCCATATCGATCAATGCGGTATTCCAGACCTTTAGGCCCGCCGTTATAGGCCAAAGCCGCCAGAATGTTATTACCGAACTCGTCGTACTGTTCTTCAAAATAGCATTGCCCAGTTGCCGAGTTGTAATCTTCGTCCAGACGGAACCTTTTCCAGTCGAGAGGTTCTCCGAAACAGCTTTGGGCCACTTTTTTTGCGGTTGCGGGCATCACTTGCGCTATACCGATTGCGCCTTTAATTGACGTTACAGGGTTGCCGTATCTGTCCAATTGATTGCCCGAAGATTCAGTCAAAATCAGTTTCTCAAAAAATTCTTCACGATTCATATGAAGCATTTTATGGGCTGCTTTGAGCAATAGGTGTTCATATCGCGGGTTGTTCAAAAGGGCATCAATGTCCCATGGGGACTTTGAAGTGGCGCGAAGGGAATAATGTCTTGCCTTTGAGTTTAAAGAATGTTTGGGGCCGAAATAATCAGCTTTGCCAGAGACCAAGGGTGGAAAATTATAGTCCCATGAAGCTCGTATGGCCTTATATTCTTTGGGTTTCGGGACGTCGGCCTGAACGGATGCAACAGGCTCTTTGGTCTCGGGTTCAATATTTGGTTCGCCGGATGCGGACGTAAATGCGTTGCCCAAGGTTAGAGAGGCGGTCAGGCCCACCACACCCAATGTTGAAACAGCGGCGGTCCTAAAAGAAACAGGCATATTGATTGTGCCGCCGATGGCTCTTTTGACATCGCGGGTTTCGGTTTTGATGGTGATTCCCAATTCTTTTTTCATGTCGTTTGCAAACAGGCGAATTTCTTTTGCAAAGGACGCGGTTTCTTTGGCAACGAAGTTCGTTGCCGCGCCGATATAGGGGCCTAGAGTTCTGCGGACTGCCGGATAAGCAGTGTTTTTCAGGAACGGGACCAGTTTTCTTTTTGCGTTGCCGAATTGCTCTGCGCCGAATTCCATGGCCATTTCTCCCCACAGGCGCAAGGTGGCTTTTGCGGTCAGCGGGTCTTTAGCCTGTTCGGAGGATGCATCAGGAGTGGGTTTGACAAAGCTTGTCATACCTATTCCGTCCAAAGCCATGTCGCGGTATTTGGTCAGGATTTTTAGGTGGGTTCCCAAAAATTCGGTGGTTTCATCTTTGATGTTCAGGGCTTTTCTTCGGGCGATTTCTGCGGTGACGGCTTTAATCGGCGCGGTAAAGATTTGATCGGCGTGTTTGAGGATGGTTTTCTTTGATGCATGGGCGAGGCTTTGCGCAGCACGGCCTTGTTTCATCACAGCATCGTGGTTGTCCCAGTTGATTGCGGGGACGCTGCCTGATCCATTCCGGGCCGATGGGAAGGGGGCCATAACACACCTTTATTCATTTTGTTTTGACACTACCGCAGTCGGGTTTGACGTTTATGATGCCCCTTTGTGGGCTGCGGCTTTCTAGGAGCCTTATTTGGTGCAGCGCGAGGCGTTTGTCAATATCCGATTAGTAAGAAGATTCTCATATTATGACTATTTTTGCAAGGTTTTTTGTGGTTTGCGGTGTCCGCAAAATCAAAACCCCCGCTTGCGGCAGGGGGTTTGGAAAATTTTGGTTTGGGCAAGATTAGTGAGGCTCAAGCGCCATTTCCTGAGCTTTGGTCATGACTTGGTGGGCTTTGGCCGGATCATTCAAGTTTCCGCTCAATTTTTGTTCCAGCTTCTTCAGCTCGTTCTGACTCAAGGTATTCGGATTGCCCTCAATGTCCTTGACGTTGTCGACCATGGCCTGAATTTTGGCGGCATCAACTACGCCTTGTTGCACGATGGCATCCAGAACTTTTTTGGTTTCGATGAACTGGCTGACAGGACTTGCTGTGGGTGCAGGGTGTGGGGTGTTCCCGCTTCCCGCTTCTTTAACCAGTCCGGTGAACGGGGCGTTCCCACCACGTACCATGGCGCGGGAGAGTTTCTCAGCGGTATCCGGATTCGAGAGCTCATCAATCGCAGTCTTCATTGAACCCGTGGCCCGCCCTTCAGTGGCTCCGGTCCTGATTACTGTATCCAGATCGTTCATACGCTTATAATTGATTTCCGGCATTTTTTTCTGTTCTGCGTAAATCATATCATCGCAATTCTGGACAAACTCCGTCGTATCAATGCCGAAGGCTTGCAGCACGAGGGCAAAGCTTTTGAATGTTCCAAGCAGGTTGATACCAGGTTTGAATCCACCTTTGATCAGATCGAACAGGTCACTTGATTCTTTGGCTAGCAAATCCTTTTGAGACTTCTGTCTTTCCAGCATCAGTTCAAGAGTTTTTTCCGCCCCATCTTTTATCAGAGTGGCGCGAAGGTCTTGCAGGTTCTTCCATAGAGTGGGCGTGATATTTCTGACGATATTTCCGAATTCTATGTCTTTTTCGAACGTACCGGCATCGAACTCAATGCGGAGCATATCAAGAAGGGCAATCTGTTGACCACGCACGTCCCCAGATTCAATAGCCTTGTCATAACGGAACTTCGCCTGTTGCCGTTGACGGCTCAGGTCGATTTGGTTCTGTTGTTGATTGGCATTCATTGTTTCAGTTGGTTCTGCCATTTTTTTTCACCCTTCATTAAAACTTATATTTTTTATACATGCAGTTTTCCAGTACATCATATATAAATATGGTTCCAGAGTCAAATTTTATACATTTGTCTGTCTGGGTTGGTTTATCTTTTTAAGGTCCGGTTCTGACCAAGTCCTCAACCATCATTTTGGCAACTTCCGGCACTTTTCCGGATTTGACCAGAACGTCTTCTGCATTTCTTGAGAATGTAGAGACCTCGCTGGATCGCAGTATGTTCTTCGTGGAAAGTTCATCCCCTTCGCCCACTTTCATATTGGTCGATTGTTTCCAGACGGCAACCAGTTTGTCTGCAACATCTTGGTTCAAGCTTCCCTCCTCACAAATCTGGTCAAGAGTGTGCTTGAACTGAGCGCCGTTGACGCCTTTTTCAGACGTTTGAGAGGTTGTGGGTTCTGCTGTCTGCGTTGTCGGGGCTGTCGTTTGTGGTGTGACAAACTCGCGGCCAGCCAAAAATGGAGCATACGGCGCGGACACCGCAGAAGTGGCTTCGGTTTTTTGTTTTCCGGCGAGGATGCTTTGAGCTTGAGCCGTTGATACTACCTTTTCAGCTTCGGGGGCTTTTGATTTAATTTCCAAAAAATATGCGCCCGCTTCAATTTGGAAGTTTGTTACATCCTTGAATTCCGGGTTTTCTCGCACCTTGTCCCCATCATTGCCGTTCAGGGAATAGGCCTCGGCAGCCTTCATCAACTTTTCCTTGAACTCGGGCGACCAGTTTGCTGCTATGACAGCCCAGTCTGCTTGGTATGATAGATCCTTGAAACCATCGCCTTTTCCGAGTTGGTCAAAAGGCTCAAGCAACAATGTCGGGGGCATAATATTGGCGGTAGACATCCCTAATGTTGGATGGGCTGCGTAATCAATTTCTATTGCACCATACCCCAGACCTAAGGCAAAAACGGAAGCTGTTCCTAATCTCAAGGAAAAAGGTGAGTGAGCATCTCCCCACACGTTCAACCCATGGAAAGGAGCCTTCAGTGGGCCGGTTACGAAATTCATGGTTGCTCGGGCTGCCCCGAAAACAGGATTCTGGGATGGGTGGGTCAAGTGGTTCTTTGCAAAGTATGCATCAAGTCTGGACAGAGTCCTTTCACTGACGGGCCTTCCTGCTTCCAGTTCTTGTAGGGCGCTAATGGGACTAAGTGTTTTGCCATTGCGTGCGGCTTCCACACTTGTATAAGCTTTGCTGGTAGAAATCTCGTTGTTAAGGCGGTCTAGTGCCTCCTCAACTTTTCTTGAGTCTGTTTCAGAAAGTTTTCCTTTGATGCGCAGTCGGTTCAGCGTTTTTCCTACTTCTCTTAAATTATTTTGCATGGTCGCGAGATCTAGAGAAGGGGTGTCAGGAACATTGTGGGCCGCTTGATTTTTTGGGGCTTTACCAGACTCAGGTTCTGTTTTTGGCGCATCTTCCGCTTTGGGCTGTTGGCGAGGAGGATGTGGCGTATCTTTCGGTGACGGGGGTGGAGTGTGCGCTGCTTTTGCTCCATCGTCGCGGATAAGCTCGGTCATTAATTTGCGGTTTTGAGAACGTGGGGAAAAGTCGCGACCCAGCATATCAAAGAAGGCGTTGTCCGCCTGAGCGGGGGTCATGTTTTTGGACTCTGTTGCCGCTTTGATGTAGTCGGTGTAGGCCGTTTTCAGACCGTGGGAGACGCCCAGATCTTCCCAGGCTTTGAAATCATGGAGTTTTCCGCCACGGGCTTTCTGGATGACATCATCCAAAAGCACTTCGTGTTTCGAGACTGCGCGCGCTACGCTGAGATCCCCTGTGTTGGTCAGATCCCGGATGATTCTGCTGAGAGCACCTTTATTCATGCTTTATTTCCTCCATTACCCCACATTTTTTAGTATGTGGACACACGCCAAATTGAATGGGGATATTATATTTTTGGGAGCTTAAACCCTATATTCCCCTATATAGACGGTATCATACTATAATAGCTCTATAAAAGCAAATAAATATGAAAAAATAGTAAAGTAAAGCGGGCTGTTAACTCATTGGTCATAAAAAAAATATAAAATCTGTCTGAATTAGGATAGTATTGGATTATGGCAGGTAAGGATAAAGAACAACAGAAGGGTTTCTGGCAGCGTTTGAAAGAAAACGCGTCGGATATGAATCTTCATGGTTTTGGGTCTCTGGTCGGGGGTGCGAGTTTGGTGCAGGCCTTATATAAGGCTCGTTACGGTGTGACAATTGACCAACCGATTGGTGAGGGAGTGCGTGACACGGTTCGTGATGCTGCGGCTTTGACAACATGGCTGGTTGCCGATGGAGCCGGAGGACGGTTGGGTTGGGGAAGCCCTTCGGGTGATCAGCAGGCTTATACCAAAGTGGCCGACAGTGTCGAAGAATTCTGGGATAAATATATCAAGCGGGCTCAAGGCCATGGCGAGTTCGAGTTTCGAATGGCGGTCGGTTGGGAAATGCCTGAAGGCGTCCTCTATAATGGCAAAAAAGTCGATCCGGGAAAGACCATTGAAAACATGTCTGCTGTGTTTTTCAAAAATGCCAAAGGAAAAGTAGAAGTCATTGATTACCATGATTCCCGTTATGCGGGGGTTGTCGGCCCTTACGTGGCGACCCAGTTTGCGACTATTTTCGGAGGAGGTGGGGCAGCGGCCCTTAGTAAAGCTCCCAAAGGTGTCAAGGTTGCGGCGGGGGTTGCTTCGACGGTTGATGCCACCAGCTCTGTCGGGTATATCGGCGGGGTATTCCAACACTCTCTTTCCTTGAGACCAGAGGCCATTCGTCATATGTCGGGTTTGATCGACAAGCTGGCTTCTGCCAACAAGGATAAGGTCAGAGACGATATCAATGTTGTCTTGCAAGATTATTCTTATCCGTACGGGCCGGATGTCCAGCAATATTATATTCCGTCTTTGCGTGACCATGAAAATCCGATGAAGAGGCTTCAGGATTTATCGCAAGGTGTTGTCGAAGGTGGATTTATGTTAAGGACGCCTTTCGACCGGATAACCAATACATCCACCAAATCGGATCGTTATCTGGATGTTATTTCCGTGGCTGATGTTCGTCAGGACATGCGTGAAATTCCGGAATTTATGCGGTCATATTACAGGCTCGCTCAAAAAGCCGTTTCCCAGAACGATTTGAGTCAGGGGGAAACTCTGGCTTTGCGGTTTGGTATGAATGTCGTGAAGAACTATGACTTTCCTTTGGTGGGCAATGATGTGTCCAAAAACGGCAAAAAGCAGTTCTCCAAAGAGGAAAGGGAAGAGACCATCGAATTCCTGAAAAAAACTTTGTCGCGTGATCTGGTTGCTGCAATGCCTAGGAAATCTCCTGCGGATGCAGATGCGGCCTTTGACAAGCCGTTGCCTGATATTCAGCTTAAGGGGTATCTGGCGAAGCAGGTTCATGCCATAGATCATCAACTATCCACTGCTAAAGCGCAACGCGAGCAGACCTTGTATGAAGGCATGATGCTCGCGCCGTAATTTTTCCTTTTTCTTTTTGTTAATGCCGGAAATGTCTCATGCCGGTGAGGACCATGGCGAGGCCGCGCTCGTCGGCGGCCGCTATCACATCTTCGTCCTTGATGGATCCACCCGGTTGGATCACGGCTGTGGCTCCGGCATCAGCTGCGGCCAACAAGCCGTCAGGGAAGGGGAAGAAGGCGTCTGATGCGACAACAGAGTTTTCGATTTCCGTTCTGGCTTCCTTGGCTTTCCATGCGGCGATGCGACTTGAATCAATCCTCGACATCTGGCCTGCGCCGATGCCTACGGTTTTGCCGTTCTTGGCATAGACAATCGCGTTCGATTTGACGTGTTTACACACGCGGAACGCAAAGAGCAAATCGCGCAGTTCCTGTTTGGTGGGGGCGCGTTTGGTCACGACTTTGAGCATATCTTCGGTGATGTGGCCGTTATCTGCCGTTTGGAGGAGCCAGCCGCCCGAGATGGTTTTAAGCGTCATACGCGGGTCGGTCGGGTTCGGGAGTTTCCCTGTCTCCAATACACGGACATTCTTTTTGGAGGCCAAAATCTCGCGGGCTTCGGCAGTGACTTCCGGTGCGATAATAACTTCAGAGAAGATTTTGATGATTTCTTCTGCCGTTGCACCGTCCAATGCGCGGTTCAGGGCGATGATACCGCCAAAAGCGCTCACGGGGTCACAGGTGAGGGCTGACTGGTAAGCCGAGATCATGTCTTTGCCAGTGGCGACGCCGCACGGGTTGGCGTGTTTGATGATGGCAACGGCAGGATCATCGAATTCGGCGACGAGTTCAAACGCGGCGTCCGTGTCGTTCAGGTTGTTGTAGGAGAGTTCTTTGCCTTGAAGCTGTTTCGCGGTGACAACACCGGCGCGGCCTGATCCATCGGAATAGACGGCAGCTTGTTGATGCGGGTTTTCTCCGTAACGCAACGTGTCGATTTTTGTGGCGGCGACCGAGAGTGTTTCAGGAAAAGTTTCGCCCAACTCTTTGGCAAACCATGCGGAAATCGCGCTGTCATAACTGGCGGTGGCAGCATAGGTTTTGGCCGCGAGTTTCCTGCGTGTGGCAAGGGTCGTTCCGCCCTCGGCAATTTCGTTCAAGACCGTTTCGTAATCTTTTGGATCGGTGAGGACGGCCACAAAATCATGATTTTTGGCGGCGGCGCGGAGCATGGCGGGGCCACCGATATCGATGTTCTCGACACAGTTATCATAGTCGGCGCCTTTTGCGACTGTCTCGCGGAACGGGTAGAGGTTGACGACGAGGAGGTCGATGCCTTCGATGCCTTGGGTATTCATGGCGGCGACGTGGTCGGCGTCGTCGCGGCGGGCCAACAGACCTCCATGGACCTTGGGGTGAAGGGTTTTGACGCGGCCATCCATGATTTCAGGGAAGCCGGTATGATCCGACACGTCAGTAACGGTGAGGCCGGAATCGCGTAATGTCTTGGCTGTGCCGCCAGTCGAGAGGAGTTTGACTCCCGCTTGTTCCAGTCCTTTGGCAAAATCCAACAGACCTGACTTGTCAGAGACCGACAACAGGGCGGTTTTTACGGTAACGCGGTCGGGACGTGGGGTGGTGCGGGGTTTGGCGGCTACAGACATCGGGCTACTCCTCTGATTTATTGGGGTAGCCGGTGTTTTAACACATTATGTGCGTTTGAAAAGACCCGAAGTGAAGCTGCTGGTCGAAGACGCTGTTGTTGTGGCCGATCCGCTTGAGGAAGAAGAGATGCTGGAGGGGCGAGCGGCGGCTTGTCCGGTATTCTTGACATACAGGCCGCGTTTTTCCGGTTGGGCGACAAATTTATTGGTGATCCCCAGCACGGTTTCCGCGCCCCCAAGGAACAGGAATCCGTCACTTTCCATTTGTCGTTCCATTTTTTCAAGGACGGAGCCTTTTGTCTTTTCGTCGAAATAGATCAGAACGTTACGGCAGAACACCACGTCGAACATGCCCATGCGTGACATATCGCCCAACAGGTTGAACGATGAAAATTTGATCATGTTTTTGATTTCGTCCTTGATCTGCCATGTTTCTCCGACCTGTGTGAAATATTTCATCAGGTACTGGATCGGCAGGCCGCGCTGGACTTCGAACTGGCTGTAGGAGCCTTTCTTGGCGGTGGCGAGAATTTCTTCTGACAAGTCGGTTGCAACGATTTCAAAGCGCCAGCCCTTGAGGAGAAGTTCTTTTTCCTTGAGGATCATCGCCAGCGAGTAAGGTTCCTGACCGCTGGAACAGGCCGCGCACCATATGCGCAGGGTCTTTTTGCCTTTTCTGGCCTCGGTCATGTGCGGCAGAACCGTGTCTTTAAAAATTTCAAACGGTCTGGTATCGCGGAAGAACGACGTTTCGTTGGTGGTCATGGCCTCGACGATGTCCTTGATCAGAGCTTCGTCGGGAAGGGCGCGCAGTTGCAGCGTCATGGCTTCAAGAGTCGGGTGACCCCATTTCTTGGCAATCGGGGTCAGACGGGAATCAAGCAGATATGATTTGTCCGGCGTGATGACGAGGCCGGAGCGTTCGTACAGCATTGATTTGTAAATTTCAAAATCTGCGACTTTCATGTCGTTCTTTTACCCTTTTCCTTAAACCAGACGCAAGGACGATTTTCTGAGCCATGGGCCGATTTCCTGTAACGGCAGGACTGCCGAGCAGGTTCCGTCCAGAGCTGCTGCCCCCGGCATACCCCATACGACGCTGGTGGCTTCGTCCTGAGCAATCACCCGGCCACCGGCGGCAACGATCTCCCGCGCTCCCAGCATGCCGTCTTGTCCCATTCCGGTCAAAATGACCGTCATGATCTTTTGCCCGTATATTTTGACCGCCGAGCGCAGCATTGGGTCAACGGCAGGGCGGCAGAAATTTTCCATCGGGCCTTCGTCCAGATGGATGACGGTTGATGGGCCGTTCTTTTTGAAGGTCATATGGTATCCGCCCGGGGCGATATGAATGCGACCGGGAAGGAGCGGCATGTTCTCTTCTCCTTCGACGGCGGTGATTCCTGTCTGTTGCTGGATATGTTCGGCCAGAATTCTTGTAAAAGTGGGGGGCATGTGCTGGGTGATGATCACAGGAATCTGGATGCCCTTCAAATGCGGGATCAGGGCGAACAGAGCGTTGGGGCCACCGGTCGAGCTACCAATGGCCAGCAAATCCGGTTTTCCGGAGAATCCCTTGTCGGCAGGAAGCAATTTGACCGTTTTTCCGGCACGATTAAGCGAGGTGTATGTCGGTGCTGTGGAATTTTGAGGTTCCGCCGCTGCTGGCCGTGACGTCGCCGGGGTTGCCGAAGTGGGTGCTGTTGTTGAAGATGTCGGTCTGGACGTGGGCGCTGCCTGAGGGATCGGATTTCTGATTCCGGCAATTTCTTTCACCGTATGGATCAGAATGTTGCGGAACGTGTCCTTGGAATACATGTCCTGCGTTGTGCTGGGTTTGGCAATACATTCAACCGCGCCCAAAGCCAGAGCTTTTAATGTGGTTTCTGCGTTCTTGGTGGTGAGCGTCGAGCACATAATGATTTTGACATTCGGCTGGGCGGCCATCAACAGCGGGATAGCCGTCAAGCCATCCATCACCGGCATTTCCACGTCGAGAAGGATGATGTCGTGCTTGTCTTTTTTGAGCCTGTCAACGGCAATCTGTCCGTTGGCCGCAGTGTTTAATATTTCGAAATCGGAATCGTTTTCAAGAAGTTTCCCCAAAAACCCCCTGATGACAGCGGAGTCGTCCACAATCATGACTTTGATAGGGGTAGAGGATTTGTTCATGGTGATTGTAACTTTCCGAAGGTGCGAGAATTATAAACTTTTTTGGCGCGTATGTTTGTGCATCACGGTCAATTATTCGTCGTCGATCAGGCCGATCTGGATGAATTTCGATTTGATGATGTCGGTATCGAACGGCTTCATGATGTATTCGTTGGCTCCGGCCATCATGGCGCGCTGGATGTGGGCCATATCGTTTTCCGTGGTGCAGAAAACGACGCGCGGGGCATCTCCGGTCGGCATGGAACGAAGCTTTTCAAGGAATTCGATTCCACTCATCACCGGCATGTTCCAGTCCAGCAGAATGACTTCCGGCATAGTTTTGGCGCAGTACTCATAGGCTTGCTGGCCATCTTCCGCTTCTTCACAGTTGAATTTCAGGTCTTCCAGAATGCGACGGGCGACTTTTCTGACGACGCGGCTGTCATCAACGACCAGACAGGTTCTCATGTGTATACTCCTGTGACTAATGAAACGGTTTGTCTATTCTAACAACAAGGACTGAATTGATGGTTAATTGGGATGCTGGAGCGAGAGCAGCAATTTGGGAACATCCAGAACAACCAGAATTTTGCCCTGCAAACGATAGACACCCAGAGAAACCGATTTCCACATCAGGTCCAGTGTTGCCGGATTCTGTTCGAAATCCTTGTCATGCAAGGTTAAAACATCTCCGACACTATCAATGATCAGGCTGTAGAGTTCGTCGTCATGGTTGACAACAACGCTCATGCGCTTCGATGTGCCTTCAAGGGGTGATAAGCCGAGACATTTGCGGACATCGACAGCCGTTACAATTCTTCCGCGCAGATTGAGCGAACCGGCGACTTGCGGCGGGGCGAGAGGGATCTTGGTTACTTTCAATTCACCCAGAACATCCTGAACCTGAAGGATCGGGATACCGAACATCTGGCCTTCGATGATAACGGTCAGATATTCTTTGGTTTTGGTTTCGCCGACGAAGCTTCTATTGTGGGCTTCTTGTGCCTGTTGTTCGGTGCTCATGCGTCTACTCCTCTGGAGAGTGTTTTGGAAATGGTGCTGAGGAGCGTGTCACGGTCGAATTTGGCGATGTATTCGTCAAATCCCGATTCGTATCCGTGGTCGATATCCTCAGGGCGGGCGTGTGAGGTCAGTGCCACCATCGGCGTCTTCTGCCATTTTTCGTTGGCGCGGACTTTTGTGGCGAAATCATACCCGTTCATGTCCGGCATTTCGATGTCGGAGATGATGATGTCAAAGTTTTCATCTTGCTCGGTGAGTTCCAGTGCTTTCGATGGGCCGTCCACTGCAATGACTTCATAGCCTGCCGCCGAGAGAAGCGGGGTCAGCATATTGCGGAAGAACGGCGAGTCGTCAACCAGCAGGATGCGTTTCGAGCCGGATATGCCCGATTGCTTCTGTTTTTCAGAGACCAGGAACGGATCATCGCCGTGGTTTTTGAACCAATCGCCGTGGACGCTGTTGAGGAAGTAAACCACATCGACGATTTCGGTGGCTTTGCCGGAAATAATGGCAGAACCGAAGACTCCTTGGCGTTTGCCTTGAAGCTGGACTTCAATCACTTCTTCGCGGATATCAACGATTTCATCGACAATGATCCCGACGCTCTTGCCGCGGTCGGCGAAAACGAGAAGGGGTTTGGCGTCGACGCCTTCGAGGCTGATGCTGCTCGAGAACGGAATAATCGGCATCAACGAGCCACGATATTGAACCAGCATTTGTCCGTCGGTCGTTTCGATAGATGCGATGTCGACGTTTTCCAGACGCGAGATGAGCGAGAGCGGAACGGCTTTCGGCGCGTCGTCTCCGGCGGTGAAGAGCAGGAGCGAGGTTTTGCTTTCGCTGGAGAGTTTTTTGGCGCTTTCGGCGGAATCCTGAGCATCGGACATGCTGTTTTCTCCGGTGGCCTTGGCAATTCCGCCCGGATCGAGAATCATGATGACACTACCGTCACCCAGAATGGTGTTGCCCGAGAAGAGTTCGATATCTTTCAGGATTTTTGCGACAGGCTTGACCACGATTTCCTCGGTGTCAAAGACCTGATCGACGATAATCCCGAAAGAGTAGTTCCCGACTTGCGTGACGATGATATATTTGTGTTCGAAACGCTCTTCCATGCTGCGGTCGTCAACCGCGCCAAGTTTCAGAAGATCTTCGAGTGAGACCAGCGGCAGGAGTTTTTCGCGCAGGCGGAAGACTGGCGTGTTTTTGATGGTCTCAATCCGGTGTTCGGATTTTTGCGACACCAGAACCAGTTCGCGCACCGCGAGTTGCGGAATGGCGAAACGTTCACCTCCGGCTTCGACAATCAGCGAGGATACAATGGCGAGGGTCAACGGAATCTTGATGTAGAAGGTCGATCCTTTTCCTTCGGTCGATTTCATTTCGATCGAACCGCCGATTTTTTCGATGTTGGTGCGGACCACGTCCATCCCTACGCCGCGGCCGGATACTGACGTCACTTTTTCAGCGGTCGAGAGGCCAGCATGAAATATGTATTGGTGGATTTGTTGCGGGGTCATTTTGGCCGCATCTTCTTCGGAAACAAGACCGTTTGCCACGATTTTCTTACGGATTTTATCGGTTGGAAGACCCTTTCCGTCATCGGCGATTTCGATGATGATATGCCCGCCTTCGTGATAGGCGCGTAGGTGGATTTTACCGGTTTCGGGTTTTCCGGCCTTGATCCTCTCGGCAGGGGTTTCGACACCGTGGTCGCCGGAGTTCCGGACCATGTGGGTCAGCGGGTCCTTGATCATGTCGAGAACCTGACGGTCGAGCTCGGTATCCTGCCCTTCCATCACGAGGTCGATTTTTTTGCCCAATTCGATGCTGAGGTCGCGGATGATGCGCGGCAGTTTGGCCCATGCGTTGCCGATAGGCTGCATGCGGGTTTTCATCACACCTTCCTGAAGGTCAGAAACGACGTGGTTCAAACGCTGGAGCGGGGTTGCAAAGCCGCTGTCCTTTTCGGTGCGGGAGATCTGGAGTAGCTGGTTACGGGTCAGAACGAGTTCTGAGACCATCGTCATCAGGTTTTCAAGAACGCCCATGTTAACGCGCAGCGACTGGTTGGCGATTGCGCTTTCACTGTCGCCTTTGTCGGCAGCGGGTGCAGCTGCTGCGGCAGGAGCTGCAGTCGGTGCAGCGGCGGGTTTGGGTTCTTCTTTAACTTCAGGAGCTGCGGGTTGTTCCGCTGCCATTTCTTCTTCGGCTTCAACAGGGCCGGGGGCGGGTGCCGCAGGCGCAGCTTCGGCTGCGCCAGTATCGCGGCCTTCGTAAACGGCGTCCAGTTTATCGGTCAGGTCGGTGTCGACACCTTCGGGTTCGGTGCCGTTTTCCTCAATATGGCCCAACAGGAAGCGGACGCGGTCGAGTGATTCGAGAATCAATGATACGTAGGCGGGGGTGACTTCGAGGTCGCCATCGCGGAAGCGGCCCATGACGTTTTCGGCGCGGTGCGCCACGGTTTCGAGGCGGGGGAGGCCCAGAAAGCCGCATGTCCCCTTGATGGTGTGCATCAGGCGGAAAATTTTGGAAATCAGATCTTTATCGTTGGGATTTTGTTCAAGCTTGATGAGGTCGGTGTCGAGTTCTCCCAAGCTTTCGTTGGTTTCGGTCAAAAATTCTACAATCAAATCATCCATAGGAAGATCCCCTGATATTGGCCTGAAATTGGGTTTTCAGGACGAAAAAAGATTAAACACAGACGGAAAACGCAGTCGAAGAAATGGTCTGAAAGACCTGAATCCCCAGATTATAAGATGCCTTACAATCGGTTAACAGAAGGTTACCAGAAATGGTTCCTATACGCATTAGTTTTATAATCTACATATATGGGTAGTTTGCGTCTATGCCAAGGGATTAGTTTTTGGCTGACAGTATTCATAAGATGAAAAGTTTTTTTCACTCAGGCCGTATGAGGGAATTTCATGGTCACAATCGCTCCTGCGTCTTTGGCCGAAGCCATTCCCAGTGTGCCTTTCATGGCGGTTACAATTGCTGCGGCGACGTTCAGTCCCAAACCATGATGTTTCGACGAATCTTTTGTGGTGAAAAAGGGTTTGAGGCATTCAGAAAAAGTCAGGTCGTCCATTCCCTGTCCATTATCCTTTATGGTGACGATGTAATTTTTTCCGGATTCGTCGTTGTTCAGTTCGATCAGGATTTTTCCCGGTTCCCCTGATGCTGGAGGGTGTTCGCTTAAAGATTCCAGCGCGTTATTGACGATATCGAGAAATGCCAGACAGAATAAGGTGCGGTTTCCGGTTATTTGCGCCTGTTCGAGATCGCATTCGTAATCAATTTGCAGGTTGATGTCATTCGGCAGGGCTTCCGTGAGCTGGAGCAAAACCAGCTCGATGGTTTCGCTCAGATCGAAATTTTCAATATAGGCGATGCGTGGGGCGGAGTTGATGGTGCGGACTTGTTCGACCAGTTTTTTCAGATGCTGCCCTGATTGATGGATATTGGCGGCGAAGGAATGGGCTTGTGTCGCCTGTGGCAAATCTTCCATCAGGAATTCGGCAAATCCCGTGACCGAGGCGAGAGAGTTGTTGACCGCATGTAACAAGCTTTGCGTCATGCGGCCAAGGTTTTCATATTGTTCAGGTGTCAAGGGTGAAGGTGCAATCATGGATAAGTTTAGATTTTTTTGATGAGTCCCAGTTCGTAAGCTTTAAGAGCGGCCTGCGTCCGGTTGCTGACGTTCAGTTTGCGACAAACTCCCCGAACATGCAACTTAATCGTGACTTCCTGCAAATCCAGTTCGCGGGCAATGTCCTTGTTACTCAGGCCGTGTCCCAGACGCTCCAGAACTTCGCTCTCGCGCGGGGTCAGGCCGACGCCGCTTTGATCCTTTTTAGGCGATTTGGTGTGAATCGGCAGCGGCGCGGTCGGTGAATTTTTGTTGTTGTCGCTGAAGTAAGACGGCATCAGGCCGTTGGTCGCGTGATCGACGGGAATGAATTTCTCACCGGAGAGGACCAGCTCGATGGCCTTCAACATGGCCCGACCGGATAGGGTTTTGGGGAAGTATCCGACAGCGCCCATATCCATGGCTTGCTGGACGTCGCTGACTTCGGCAACCCCTGATAGAAGGGCGACCGATGTGTCGGGGTGGGTCTTACGAAATCTTTCAAATCCTTCCAGACCGTTCATGCCGGGCATGTTCAAGTCCAGCAAAACCAGATCGGGAGTGCCGTTGCCGTTACCCATGTAAGAGAGAGCTTCGTCAAGGTTTTTGACGGTGGTAATGTTGGCGTCCGGGTTTGACCGTGTCAGGTATTGCGACATGGCATCGCGGAATAATGTATGGTCATCGGCAATCAGAAGGTGCATTGCTATTCTCCTTTGCTTTTACATTACTCCCTAGAGTATGAAACGAAAGTTAACAACCTTTAGTATAGCATCCTTTCACGCAGACGTATTCATCTATTATCACCGTCATTTCTCAAAACGGACTTAACGGCTACGGTATACGGCATAATTTTCCGAAACTCTCTGGACGTAGTTTCTGGTTTCACTGATGGGGATCAATTCGATCCAATCGACCCAATCGATCTGTCCCGTTCGCGGGTCACCGAATTCCTCGATCCATCCATTCACCCGCGATGGGCCGGCATTATAGCCGGCAATGGCCAACGGCAGGGCATTGTCGAACCGGTCGAGCAGGCCGTTTAAATAAGTGCTTCCCAAAAGAATATTATGATCGGGACGGGTGGTCAGCCATCCGGTCTGGTGGGCCGTTCCGATTTTTCGGGCGGTTTCTTTTGCGGTGGCGGGCATAAGCTGCATCAGGCCCAGCGCACCGGACGGGCTTCTGGCTTCGGTGTCGAACTGGCTTTCCTGACGGATGATCGCGTGGAACAATGCGTGGTCTCCACTGATGTTGCGCATTTTGGGTTCCAGAGACGGGAAGGCGTATGCGCCCAGATTATAATTTTTCCATGATGCGGCTTTGGCGACGCGGAAGGCTCCGGTCTGGTCTCCTGCCTTGCTTAGGGCTTCGGTGGCGGCCATGAATTCGCTGTGTGTTTTCAGCGTGGCGATCAGCGCTGTGATCAATTGTGAATGGACCGAGTCGAGATGTGCTGTGTTGGCGATGACGGCAGTTCTCAGCAGGTCGGAATTTTTGATGGATGTGACCTCTTCCGGTGTGGCAATGGTCTGCGGGGATGGTGCGGGAAGCGGTGTGCGCAATTGTTTGGATGCCAACTGGCCGTAATAGGTGTTCGAGTAAGAGGCAGCGATTTTGTACCAGTTTTCGGCATCCGCTTTCTGGTTCATGGCACTGGCCGCGCGTCCGGCCCAATAGCTTCCGCGCGAGAGGCTGACGGGCGTGCCCACTTCATGATACATCGTGGTGAAATGGGTTAGTGCGGTTTGCGGCAGGTTCAGGAAGCGCAGGGAAATCCATCCGGCCAGCCACTCGGCCTCGGCTTTGTTCGCTTTGTCGAATTGTTTGTGGCGGGCGGCGAGCTGGTAGGCAGCTTTGAAATTCTTTTCCTCGATCATCCGGCGGATCATGATGTTTCGTTCTTTCCACCATTCATTCGCGTTCGGGGCATCCCTGATGTCGGGCGAGTTGTTGAGGATGTCGATGGCCCCTCCATCTTCGTCGTGGCGCCTGCGCCAGCTCAGGCGTTCGAACACCAGTCCGGTGTCGTTTCTAAGGGTCATTGGAATTTTAAGAATCAGGGCGGCGGCGTTCGGTTTGTCTTCGGCCAAAGCGATGCGGGCTTCGACCAATTGCGGAAAGCCCTTTCCCAGATAGGTTGCGTATTGCCGCGCCAGTGTATATTTGCTGGCGAAGAGAAGTTTGTCGAGCCGGAGGCGGTGGTTTTTCTCGCTGATCCTTGATCCGATGGTGGCCATGATCTGTCTGGTTTCGTCCGACGTCATGTCGAGGTCCGGCCATGCCGCGTTCAGCAAAGCGACGGCGTTCGGTTCCTGTCCGGTCTGGCGGGCCGCGATCAGCAAGCGGATTGCGCCTTTGCCGCTCACCGGTTTATGACGGATGAACCAGTTGATCACGTTCTGGGGCGGCAGGTTGTCGCCCATATTGCGCTCGGCGGTTTTGGTCAGGGCGGTCTGGTTCGGCCAGTGGGGATTGGCGTCGATGAAATGGGCGATGCGGTCGAAGGGGAGGCCTGTGTAGTCTTCGCGGTAGAGCATCCATTCATAGATTTTGGTGAGGAGAGGATCATTTAACGAGAGAACCTTTGCGCGGGTGGCGTTCCAGTTTTCACCGGTCATCATGGTCATGGCATCGGCGGCGGTGGTTCTTGAAATTTCGGCGCGGGCCGCGGTGCCGCACAAGAAAATATGGACACAGGTGAAGCAGAGGATTAATGTAGACTTTATCCATCCAGAACAGACAGAGTAGGAAGAAATTTGATTATGTTTCGCGGTTTGATTACGGCTTTGGTGACCCCTTTTACGGACGGGGAGTTCGATGCGCGGGCGTTCGAAAAAATTCTGGCCTTTCAGATTGAAAATGGAAGTCACGGTATTGTTCCTTGCGGCACGACGGGCGAATCACCGACGCTCGATGAAGACGAGATTCGTACCATATTCGACATGTCTGTCGCGGCGGTCAAGGGGAGAAAAATTCCTGTTATCGCCGGAACGGGGTCCAACTCGACGCGCAAAAGTGTGGCGATGACCGAGATGGCGAAACAATGCGGTGCGGATGCGGCGTTGATTGTCGTGCCCTATTACAACAAGCCGACCCAAGACGGAATGTATGCGCATTTCAAGGCCATTCACGATGCTGTCGAAATCCCGATTGTTTTGTATAACGTTCCCGGACGGACAGGGGCTGAAATGTCGGTCGATACGGTTTGCCGTCTGGCCGAGCTACCGCGCATTGTTGCATTGAAAGATGCCACCTCTGATATGTCGCGGACGACGGCGATCAAGTCGCGGGTGAAGGGTGGTTTCTCGATTTTGTCCGGTGAGGATGCTTTGGCGGGGGCATGTCTGGCGCAGGGCGGGGATGGATGCATTTCCGTGACCTCCAACATCGCGCCCCAAGAATGTGCCGATTTTCAAAATGCTTGGGCGGCGGGCGATATTCAAAAATTTCAGGCGTTGCAGGCCCGGTTGATGCCGCTGCATAAAGCGTTGTTTGTCGAAACCTCTCCGTCGCCGGTCAAATACGCGGCCTCCAAGCTGGGTTTGTGTTCTGATGAGGTCCGGTTGCCTCTGGTTTCTGCATCTCCTGCGGCGCGGTCGGCGGTAGATCGCGCCTTTGCCGAAAGTGGCTTGATTATGGAACGGGATTCCGCCACACTCCGCCGTCATGGCTAAAAAGAACGATAAAAGTTCCAAAGCATTAATTTCGGTCAACCATACGGTGGCCGAGAATCGTCGTGCGCGGTTCGATTATTTTCTCGAAGAAAAGGTCGAGGCGGGGATTATGCTGACGGGGACCGAGGTTAAATCGCTCCGTCATGGGCAATGTTCGCTCAATGAAAGTTTTGCCGAGGAAAAAAACGGGGATTTGTGGCTGCTTGGCTCCTATATCGCGCCCTATGGTCCGGCGGGGGAACATCTTCAGCATGTGCCGCGGCGCGACCGCAAGCTTTTGCTTCATAAAAGGGAACTCGCGCGGTTATTTGCGGCGGTTAAGCAAAAGGGGTATACGATTGTGCCCGTTCGTCTTTATTTTAATGCTCGCGGCGTGGCCAAGGTCGAAATTGCTTTGGCCAAGGGCAAAGCCCAGCACGACAAGCGCGAGACGATCAAAGAACGCGATTGGAACCGTTCCAAATCCCGTATTTTGCGTGGGGGAGAATAGACTGATTTTTCTTGACATATTATGAATATATTCCTATAATGTTTCGATGCGAGTTTGGGCCGAAGACCAGAAACAAAGACAGCGCGAGGCTATTCGCCGCTGGAAACCGTGGGTCCATTCCACAGGTCCCCGTACCTCTCAGCGTAAAGTCCGCTCTGCGCTTAATTATACCAGGCACGGCTTTCGCTCTCGTGCCGGAATCGAATTCTTTGCCCTCCTCACCCGTCACAGTGCATTTTTGCGCGCGGTCGAGGCGCGTATTCGCCTAGAGCGGCTCCAAAAAAAATAAAAACACACCAAACGAACTATTAAAGAGTATCGCAAAACAGGGTAGACTTCCGAACCGGAGTCGTCTGTTTTGCCTGTCAGGGTGACTGCGCCGCCGTCTCCATCCCGTTTTTAGGATCATTTATGGATCACCCGCTCAAAATTTCCCTGCCCCCCGAGATGAACTCGCCTGAAGTGAAGGCGATTTTCAGGATTCTGGGAAAGGGTAATGTTCGTTTTGTCGGCGGGTGTGTGCGGAATGCTTTGATGGGGCTTTCGACCCGTGATGTTGACCTTGCGACGCCTCTTTTGCCGCGAAACGTGACGGAGCGTTTGTTGAAAAATAAGGTAAAAGTCGTCCCGACCGGATTGGCTCATGGAACGGTTACGGCGGTCATTAATGGCAAATTATTTGAAATCACTACGCTGCGTATTGATAAAAAAACCGATGGGCGTCATGCCAAGGTGGTTTTTTCAGGCTCTTGGGAGGAGGATGCGGCGCGGCGGGATTTTACGATGAATGCGCTTTATGCCGATCTTGACGGGGTGGTTTACGATCCGCTGGGGCGGGGGGTGTTGGACCTCGACAAGAAACGCGTGGTGTTTGTGGGGGATCCCGAAACCCGTATTCGGGAAGATTATCTTCGTATTTTGCGGTTTTTCCGGTTCTCTCTTTATTACGGGGGCGGGAAACTGGACTGTGCGGGGCTGGCGGCGTGCCAGAAACTTTCGCGCGGTTTGTCACAGTTGTCGAAGGAGAGGGTCACTCAGGAATTTTTTAAAATCCTGTCCCATTCCAAGGCGGAAAAAATTCTCGGCTCGATGTGTGGCATAGGTATTTTGAAAAGTCTTTTTGTCAAAAGTTTCGATTCGCGGCGTTTAGGAACGCTGGTTTCGCTTCAAAAGGGCGGGGTCGATGATGTCTTGTTGATGGCGCGGTTGGTCCTCGTATCCGGTTCTTTGGTAAAAATTGATAAGTGGCTGATTTTGAATAGGAAACAGAAATCTTTTTTTGAAAAGCTTGCGGTGTTGCGTATCAATACGATTCGGATCGAAACATCCAAAATTCATTCTTGGGTTTATTATGACGGACCAGAAATTGCTTTGGCGCGGTTGCAATTGGCTTACGCGGCGGGGCGGTTGTCTGCTGCGGATTATAAAAAATTTATGGCGCTTGTTTCCGAACCTGTTCCCCCGTTTCCAGTCAAGGCCAAAGACCTGATGGCGCTGGGGTATCGGGGCGCGGCGCTTGGCGAGGCGATCAAAAAGCTAGAGAAGAAGTGGATCGGGGCCGAGTTCAAGTTGGAGCGCGGGGCATTGTTGTCTCGCGTTAGTCCCACTTAACTGTTGGAGGCATGGACATCAGAATCGCTTCGGTGTTGCCGCCGGTTTTCAGGCCGAATTGTGTGCCTCGGTCATAAAGTAGGTTGAATTCGACATAGCGGCCGCGTTTGATCAATTGGACTTCGCGGTCTGCGTCGGTCCAGTTTTCGTTCATATGGCGGCGGACTATTTCGGGGTAGATTTTCAAGAAGGTCTCGCCGACATCTTCGGAAAAGGCAAAATCGCGGCCCCAATCACCGGTATCTATGTAATCGTAAAAAATTCCGCCAATGCCGCGTGGTTCTTCACGGTGGGGAAGGTAGAAATAGCGGTCGCACCAGCTTTTGAATTCGGGGTAGTAGGTCGGATCGTGACGGTCGCAGCAGTCTTTGAGGGCGGCGTGAAAATCTCTAGTGTCCCGTTCGTTCGGGAAGACGGGGGTCAGGTCGGTTCCGCCGCCCAGCCATGTCTTGCTGGTCTGGATCATGCGCAAATTCATATGGACAGCCGGAACGTGGGGGGATTGCATATGGGCGACCAGTGAAATCCCTGCGGCCCAATATTTCCCTTCGCTGTCCTCGGCGCTGGGGATTTGGGACCGGAAAGCGGGGGTAAAACATCCGGTGACGGTCGAGATGTTGACGCCGACCTTTTCAAAAACGCGGCCTTTCATAATCGAAATTTCGCCGCCGCCGCCGGGGAGTCCTTCCTCGTCGGTGCGATACCATTTTTTGCGGTTGAAGCGGCCCGCGTCTTCTTGCGCGAGTGGGCCGTTTGCAAGTTCAGTCTCAAGTTGTTCGAATTCCGCGCAAATGCGGTTGCGTAAATCTTCGAAAAAGCCTGTGGCGGTCGTTTTGTTCATGGGTTGGACCTATACCTGCTTGAGGGGAAGCTGGCAAGTTTGGCGCAGGGATTCCCCCAAAATTATGGCACCGGCCATTGCCATATTCAACGATCTTGTGTTTGGAGCCATGGGAATTTTGACCCTGTCCGGCAAAATGTTATGGATTTCTTCGGGGACGCCAGCGCTTTCGCGGCCCAAAAGCAGGATATCATTGGCTTTGAAGGTAAATTCCGTATAGGGAATGGACGCCTTGGTGGAGAGAAGCACGACCCTGTTTTCCGAAAAATTGTTTCTGAAGGCGTCCCACGATGTATGGCGGGTGATTTTGGCAAGATCGAAATAATCCATTGCGGATGCGCGTATTTTTCTTTCATCCCAGATAAAGCCGAATGGCTCGATCAATTCGAGCGGGACGTCCAATCCGGCACACAGGCGGATGAGGGCTCCGGTGTTTTGGGGGATGTCGGGTTGATAGGCTGCTAGTCTCATAAGGAGAGGCGTAGCACATTCCCGCGTCATTGCGAAAGGAGATATGATGTTTTGGGGGCTTTATTTTCCGCTCTGAATGATTTAACACTGTGAAGTTACAGGCGACTCAATTGTTCGCTTTTTCTTTGTTTATTTAACAGTCTTTTTTTGAGGGACGGGTTCATGTCTTCCGATGATAATTCTCAAGGGTGTTGCTGTTCGTGCGGTGAAGGGGCTTGCGAGCCTTCGGCCGATAGCAACGCGCGTCGCGACTTCTTATATATGAGTGCCACCGCTATGGCCGCTGTCGGTGCCGGAAGTGTGGCTTGGCCGTTTATCAGCCAGATGAATCCTGCTGCCGATACTTTGGCAATGTCCACCACTGAAGTTGATTTGTCCTCCATTGAAGAAGGTCAAGCGGTCACGGTGATGTGGCGCGGCAAGCCGGTTTTCGTTCGTCGCCGCACGGCTGAAGAAATCAAGTCCGCCGAAGATGTGAATGTTGCCGATCTTCGTGACAAGCAAGTCGATGCGGATCGTGTGCAAAAACCCGAATGGTTGATCGTTGTCGGCGTTTGCACACACCTTGGTTGCGTTCCTTTGGGGCAAAAAACCGGTGACGAGCGCGGCGAGTTCGGCGGATGGTTCTGCCCGTGCCACGGGTCGGCTTATGACACGTCGGGTCGTATCCGCAAGGGGCCCGCGCCTAAAAACCTCGAAGTCCCGACT
This sequence comes from Pseudomonadota bacterium, assembly GCA_029558635.1. Classification (GTDB taxonomy): domain Bacteria; phylum Pseudomonadota; class Alphaproteobacteria; order Micavibrionales; family Micavibrionaceae; genus UBA1573. The sequence goes on from JAKQEE010000151.1 coordinate 63,733, forward strand.
TATACATTCTTAAGCGATACTCTGGTTCGCATTGGCTAATTCATAAGGAGCATAATCCATGTCCGCAGGTCCCCGTACCCCGTTTGAAAATAAATTTGTCGAGTGGATCGATTCGCGTCTGCCGCTCTTTACAATGATGCAGAAGGAATACGGTGTTTTCCCGACTCCGAAAAACTTCAACTATTTCTGGAATTTCGGCGCGATTGCCATGGTGATGTTGGTCACTATGCTGCTCACCGGTATTATGCTCGCTATGAACTACACCGCCAATTCCGGTATGGCGTTTGATAGCGTCGAGCGGATCATGCGCGATGTGAATTACGGATGGTTGCTCCGGTACATGCATATGAACGGCGCGTCGTTCTTCTTTATCGCCGTTTACATCCATATGTTCCGTGGCATGTATTACGGGTCTTACAAGGCTCCGCGCGAACTCCTCTGGATGTTCGGTGTTCTGATCTTCTTGCTGATGATGGCGACCGCGTTTATGGGCTATGTCTTGCCTTGGGGCCAGATGAGCTATTGGGGTGCGACCGTTATCACCAATTTCTTTACCGCGTTCCCATGGATTGGCGAGCCGATCCAGCAATGGTTGATCGGTGGATTCTCGGTCGATAATCCGACCTTGAACCGTTTCTTTGCGCTTCATTATCTCTTGCCGTTTGTGATTGTTGCGGTTGTAGCGCTTCACGTTTGGGCATTGCATGTCACAGGGTCCAACAACCCTGCGGGCATCGAACCCAAAAGCAAAGACGATACGCTGCCGTTCCATCCGTACTATACGATGAAGGACAGTTTCGGCGTAACCGTGTTCCTCGTGCTTTATGCAATCTACGTCTTCTTTATGCCGAATGCGCTTGGGCACCCTGACAACTATACGCTCGCCAACCCGATGGTGACGCCGCCGCATATTGTTCCTGAATGGTATTTCCTGCCCTTCTATGCGATTTTGCGCGCTGTGACGATCGACATCGGCATTCCGTTCACGGAGATTACGCTCATTACTGCGAAGCTTGGTGGTGTGCTGTTGATGTTCGGGTCGATCATCGTGATGTTCTTCCTGCCATGGCTTGACTCCCATCCGGTGCGTTCGGCGAAATACCGTCCGAAATTTCGTGTGGCTTTGTTGCTGTTCGTTGTGGCGGTTCTGGTTCTGGGTAAAGTCGGCGGAATGCCTGCCGATGTGCCGCTCTTCCACATCACCGAGGACATGATCTTTACCACGACTCATGTGGCGCAGATCGGGACGGCATATTACTTCATATTCTTCCTGGTGATCCTGCCGATTTTGAGCCGGACGGAAAAGGCTTTGCCGATGCCTTCGAGCATTCATGAAGCTGTTCTTGGAAAATCAGCCCATTAAGATGAAGGGACATAGACAAATGAAAAAGACACTTCTTACTGCTGTTTCGGTTCTGGTTCTTTCTTCGCCGTTGGCGATTACCGCACAGGCTTCGGAAGGGGGCGGGCATCCGTTGCCTGATGTCGATCTGACGTTCAAGGGGCCGTTCGGAACCTATGACAAGGCGTCGCTTCAGCGTGGTTTGCTGGTTTATCGTCAGGTTTGTGCGAACTGTCACAGCCTGAAGCGCGTGGCGTTTCGTAACCTGTCTGCTCTTGGCTATAATGAAGACCAGATCAAGGCGATTTCTTCCGAATATACCGTGCAAGACGGGCCGAATGATGATGGCGAGATGTTTGACCGCGAAGGTCGTCCGAGCGATCGCTTCCCGTCGCCATTTGCCAATGACAAGGCTGCGATGGCGGCCAATGGCGGGGCGTTGCCTCCCGACCTTTCGCTGATTACCAAAGCGCGTTCCGGCGGGGCTGATTATGTGTTCGGTGTTTTGACCGGCTATGCCAAGGCTCCGGCCGATGTTACCATTCTTGACGGTCAGTTCTACAACACCCATATGACTGGTAATGTCATCAAGATGCCTCCACCGCTTTCTGCCGGTGCGGTTGACTATGAAGATGGCAGCCCTAAATCGGTTGAGCAATATGCCAAGGATGTTTCGACCTTTTTGGCTTGGGCGGCTGAGCCTGAAATGGAGCAGCGCAAGCAGATGGGCTTTAAGGTCATCATCTTCCTGTTGGCTTTTGCAGGCTTGATGTATGGTGTCAAACGCCAGATTTGGTCGAAAGTTCATTAAGAAAAAGGAAGTTATAACGGATGGCGGGAAAAGAAAAAACTCCTCAGGAATATTTGATCAAATCCAAAGTTTACAGGTTTACCTCCTTGTTGTTTGTAACAATTGGAATTCTGGTGTTTTGCATTCTTTACGTTCAGAATGTTGACGGGCGTTTTCTTGAGGCCATCCGCGATCCGTTCACGGTTTCTATTTTTCTTGTTCCCTTTATTCCCGCTGCGATTATGACCTTTCTGGCCGACCGCGCCGAAAAGAAATACAAAGATCTGTCAGGGAGAAAGTAGCCGGAGATGAAAGACTCCATTCAGGATGTCCTTTCGTTCTGGTTCGAGGAAAGCTCCCCGTCCCAATGGTTCCAAGTCAGTGACGTTTATGACGCCATGATCCGCGACCGCTTTCTGGGCTTGTACCGTATGGCGGTTAATGGCGTTTGTGACGGGTGGGGCAAGGATGTTGATGGGTGTCTGGCTCTGGTTTTGTTGTTCGACCAGTTTTCGCGCAATATGTTCCGTGACCGACCGGAGGCCTTCTCGTCTGATGACAAAGCCCGCAGCGTGGCGCGCAAGGCGATTGATCTGGGGTTTGATCATCTGGTGTCTGTTTCCAAGCGCCGGTTCTTTTATCTGCCGTTCGAGCATAGTGAAAATCTTGATGACCAGAAATTCAGTCTGACCTTGTTCGAGAAGATGAGAGAGGATGAGCCGTTGGCGTATGATTATGCGCTCCGTCATTTCAAGATCATCGAGCGCTTCGCGCGTTTTCCGCACCGCAATGTTATTCTGGGGCGTGAAAGCACGCCGGAAGAGCTGGCGTTTCTGGAGGAGCGGGGGCGCGGTTTCTAAATTCTTCCCTCTCTTGTTCCTGCGGGCAGAACGCGGTACAATGGTGTTTTAGTCTTGTAGAGTTTCATGCCCAGTCTTGTTTTGCTTCATATTATCGGCGGCGTCTGTCTGCTTTTGTTCGGGCTTCGGTTGGTCCGGAACGGGGTGACGCGTGCCTATGGGGTGCAGTTGCGCAAGGTCATCTCGTCGGCCACACGTAACCGTATTCTGGCGGCTTTGGCCGGTGTGGGGGTGACGGCGATGCTGCAAAGTTCAACTGCCACGACCATGATTATTTCCTCTTTCGCGGGGCAGGGGTTGATTACAACCACGGCGGCACTGGCGGTGGTTCTGGGGGCCGATGTCGGGACAACGCTGGTGGCCCAGTTGTTGACCTTTGATTTGAGCTGGTTGTCTCCGGTTCTGATTATTTTTGGCTATATGTTTTATTCGGTGAAAGATCAGGCCAGCGTCAAGCGGCAGATCGGGCGGATTTTCGTGGGGTTGGGGCTGATGCTGTTGGCCTTGACGGTTATCAAGCATGAAGCGGGGCCATTGAAGGATTCCGATGTTTTGCCGGTGATGCTCGCGCCGTTGGATCACGATCCGGTGTTTTCGGTTTTGGTCGGGGCGGTGTTGACGTGGATGTTCCACTCCTCTTTGGCGATTGTCCTTCTTTTGATGTCGATGGTGCATACAGAAGTTGTGCCTTTGCATCTGGCATTGATGCTGGTGCTTGGCGCCAATATCGGCAATGTGGTTGCCCCGATGATTTCGTCGCTCAAAGATCCGCCGCAGGCAGCCCGTATTCCTGCAGGGAACCTGATCATGCGTCTGGTTGGTGTTTTTCTGGTGTTGGCTTCTCTGAAGTTTATTATGCCGCATATTGATCTGCTCGGGGATAATGAGGCGCGGGTTGTTGTCAATTTCCACATGGCGTTTAACATTGCGCTTTGCATCCTGTTTTTGCCGCTGTTGAACTATGTGACCAAATTTGTCACGAAGGCTATCCCCGATAAAGCCAAGAATGAGGGGGATGGTGTGGTGGCGCCCCAATATCTTGACGAACGCGTTCTCGATACGCCGACGGTAGCATTGACCAATGCTGCCCGTGAAGTGTTGCGGATTGCCGATATGACCGACCAGATGTTGCAGATGGTTTGGTCCGCTTTTCAAAAAGGCGACCATGGAATCATTGATAAAATCAGGGATACGGATGAGAAAGTCGATCTGCTTTACAAGGCTTTGAAATCTTATCTGGTGCGTATTACCGGTGAAACGATGACCGAGGCGGAAGGCAAGCGGCACTTCCAGATCCTCAATTTTGCGACCAATATCGAACATGTCGGGGATATTATCGACCGCAACCTCTTGGGGCTTGCCGAGAAGCGTTTGAAGGCCAATGCCAATTTCTCCGTGGAGGGGAAGATGGAACTCGACAATCTGTTCCAGTTGGTGATCGACTCTGTGCGTCTGGCGCAGACGGTTTTTATCTCCGGCGATGTGCGGTTGGCGCGGCAATTGGTCGAGGATAAAACTATCATCAAGAATGCCGAAAAGCAGGCGTCGATGAACCATCTGGTTCGTTTGCAAAAGGGTGTACCTGAAACTATTGCGACTAGTGATTTGCATATGGACATTATTCGCGATTTGCGGCGGATCAATTCGTTGATGACGGCCATTGCCTATCCGATCCTTGATGACGCAGGTGAGTTGCGCCGGTCGCTCCTAATTAATTCTGATGAAGTCACGGAAAAACCTCCTATCAATTAATTGCCTTTTAAGGAATTCGTCCTAGAATTAGATATGTATATCACTGACAGGGTGAGTCTGGCAGAGCGGGTGGTTGTGCTTCCCATTTTGTCGATTTTTCAAAGGGTTATTTGATATAAAATTTTATCGAAGAATTATATGGAGAAATAACCTTGCCCGGGTGTATAGTTTTACTGTTCATCATTCATGTACAATAAGGAGAAATAAATATGGCTCTTTCCCAAGCATCTTCACGTCAAGAAGCTCTTCAGGCCCGTCACGCCGCGCTCGAATCCCGTCTCCAGGAACTGAGCCGACACCCGTCTGTGAGCGATGCCGAGTTGCGTCATTTGAAAGTCGAGAAGCTTCGCCTTAAAGAGGAAATGCAGTCCTAGGGAGAAACAGAATTCAAAAAAAAATCGGCCCCAATCAGGGGCCGTTTTTCATTTCATGAAATTCTTATGTTCTAGCCCGAGTTTTTCAGGAAGTTCGAGAAATCGAAGCTTGATTTGGCTTCGGCTGCTTCTTCGGCCGCGCGGGCTTCGGCTTCGGCTTGCTCTTTAGCGGCTTCCTCGGCGCGTTTTTTAGCCTCGGCGTCAGGGTCGATACCTTTGGCTTTCAGACCTTTGCGAATAGCTTTGTCGAGCTCGGCGTAGGTGCACAGGCCGATTTCGGTCGGGTTGCGCGGGTTGAGGTTTGACGCGTTCGGGTGGGTCCGGTCACGGATTGACTGGATGGTTGGTTTGGTGGTGCCGACCAGCTTACAAATCTGGGCGTCCGAGACTTCCGGATGGTGTTTGAGCAAGTAGGCGATGGCGTCCGGTTTGTCGTTACGACGGGCGACCGGCGTATAGCGTGGACCTTTGGCGCGGACTTTGAGGGCCGGACCTTCACGTTTCAGAATCTGGAGTTGGGCGTTGCCATCTTTTTCACAACGCTCGATTTCTTCGGGGGTGAGTTCGCCGCACTGGACCGGGCTTTCGCCGATAATACCGCGGCCCACTTCCTCGTCGGCCAGAGCTTGAATTTCAACAACATGCAGACCTGTATAATCGGCAATCTGCTCGAACGACAAGGTAGTGTTGTCGATCAACCAGACAGCGCTGGCTTTGGGTTTCAGTGGCTTATTCATTTCGATGCTGGCCATTGGTTCTCTCCTTTTGGCTCAAAATATTAAAGCACTCCCCTTGCCGATCCGTCCCTTTTGCGGATCCACACGGTTCATAACCAGTGCTATGGGGAATTAGTGGGTAATATAAGGAATTCAGGCCAAAAGTACAGTTTTTTGTTTTCGGGGGCACTTGGACGGCTTGAAATCGGGGGGGATCGGCTTTATCTTCTTATTTTAATTGGAGAATTTTCATGTTTGACGACGATTTGCCACAGAAAAAGAAAACCAGCCTAAAAAATCTGGAACCCCTGTCTTTAGACGATCTGAAGACGTATATTGATGAACTTCAGGCCGAAATTGTTCGCGCTCAAGGGGAGATCGACCGTAAAAGCGCGCATATGAATGCGGCGTCTGCGTTATTCAAAATCAAGTCGGAATAGGAGTCTTTCGATGTCGCTTAAAGGAAAAGTTGCTTTTGTCACCGGATCGACCAGCGGAATCGGTTTAGGCGTTGCCCGCAAGATGGCCGAAGCCGGTGCGGATGTCGCGCTCAACGGGTTCGGCGATGCCGCTGAAATTGAAAAGACGCGGGCGGGACTGGAGTCCGAGTTCGGGGTTAGGGTGATTTTTGTTCCGGCTGATGTCACGAAGTATGACGAGGTTGAGGCTGCGGTTGTTCACATCCAGAAAGACCTCGGCTCGCTTGATATTCTTGTCAACAATGCCGGTATTCAACATGTCTCGCCGGTCGAGGATTTTCCGATCGACATGTGGCAAAAAGTGATCGACATCAATCTGACCGGTGTGTTTTACGGGATTCGTGCGGCGATGCCTGGCATGAAGCAGAAAGGCTGGGGACGGATCATCAATATTGCATCGGTTCACGGGTTGGTCGCATCGATCAACAAGACTGCCTATGTTGCGTCCAAACATGCAGTAGTGGGATTGACCAAAGTTGTTGCGCTTGAGGTCGCGCGGATGAACATTACCAGCAATGCTATTTGTCCGGGATGGGTTCTGACCCCGCTCATTCAGAAACAGATTGATGATCGCGCCGCCAAAAGCGGGAGAAGCGTCGAAGAGGAAACAGAAGCTCTGCTGTCTGAGAAGCAGCCGAATGTGCGGTTTGCACTGCCTGAAGAGGTTGGCGCACTTGCCGTATTTTTGTGTTCCGAAGAGGCTCGCGGTATTACGGGTACGACGCACTCTATTGACGGTGGCTGGTCAACTCAATGATGCGGTTATTCTTGACCGTATGGATGGTTGGGGGTAGTGTGGCGCACTTGGTTAAAACAAGAACAAAAAAGAGGCAAAAATGGACGAGATTGGACAAAGATTGAAAGAATGTGCAGATGCCTGTATTTCCGCTTACGGGAAATGGATGACTGCCAAGAAAGATGTGACCGCTTTGGAAAATCTGCAAGAGGCTGTCCATGAGTTGCGCAAAGTTTCGGCTCGCCTTGAAATCGAGATGGCGATATCCGAACGTGAAGAGATGTCAGGGCGTCCAATCCCTGTTCCGCCGCACCGTGCGGCCAAACGTCGTGACAGTGGAGGAAACGACCTTCCTGATTTCATTACCGAAGGTGGTGAGGGTGGTGAAGGTGGAAACCGTCCGCCGCGTTCACAAGGTGGTGGAGGAGTTCGCCGTATGGGTGGACGTCGTCCGCCGCAGCAATCGCAAGGCGAGTCTGCCGGAGAGTAGTTATTCTTCGAGAACCGAACTTAGACGAATTTGACCGCTGCCTCTGTGCAGCGGTTTTTGTTGGGTGTCGGCTGGAGACCAGCCGATCATGAAAATGATCTCGAAGGTGGCGGCAATGCGACCGTCTTTTTCCGTGTATTCGCGGGTGTACAAATTCGAGGCTTCGTAGAAGAGGCGCGACGGAGTGAATGATTTATAGCGGTCGGTCAGGCAGTTTGTTTCGCCCATGGCGCGCAAATCCGACATCAGATGATAGAGATCGCGGTAGGAACCAGTGATGGTTTCGGAATCGACGACCGGCAAGGTGAATCCGACACGTTGCATCAGATCACCCATTTGTTGTTTTGTGGCGAAGGGCAGGACGCGCGGGGAGGCGCCGCCCATAACCTCGATTTCCGAGAGCATCATGGATTGACGCAATTCATGAAGCGTTTCGCCGCCCGTCATACAGGCGATAAAGGCCCCGTCTTCCTTCAAGGATTTGCGAATCTGGATCAGCCAGCCGACTAGATCGTTGATATGGTGCAGGTCAAAGAAGCTGACAATCAAATCATAGGAGTTCGGTTCGCAAGGAAAAATCTCGTCTTTTGCGAGGTCGATGTCGGATCTGGTGTCAATCTCTTCGGCCTTGTTTAAAAGGAAGGCGGTAAATGTCTGGCTGGGAGCGGGCGAGAGGAGCAGGGCCTTGCCGAATTCGCGTTTGATATCGCTTAGGCGTTCCCGCATTTCCATTTCAGCCCAGCGCAACAGGAAATCCGCGCCGCTTTTATTTTCTTTTTCAGCGCGCAGACGATGGGCTTGAAGGTGGGATTTGTTGAACAGGGCGGACGATTGAGGCATTGGTTCAGGTTTTGAGGTTGTGATGTCGGCGTTTTTTTAACGTGGCGTCCTCTCAACACGGAATGGTGTGGTGGAGTCATCCCCACTTTTTTCTGTGTCAGAAGATGCTGATTTTGGGGCGGATGAAGAGTAAGACAGGACGCTTCCCTCGCCGATTGTTGCCTTTTGCGCTTCATTGGCCATGCTGAAATCAAAACTGCGTCGAACGCTCATATCGCTGTCCATGACGTTTTGCAGTGCCATGCCCGCGATTTTCATGAAGCTATCGTGGTTATCCCAATACAGCATTTTCCAAAGATCGCGCAGCATTGTCAGGGAGGTGGTGCCATGCGCTTGTCCATCGTAGCAGCCGCGAATGTCATTCACGACAAACGGATAGATGCGGTGCGGGGTGATGCCGATATGGGTGAAATAGCTTTCTCCCATGCGCGCAACCATTTCCGGCTTCACGTCAAATTGTTTGGCAACGTAATGTTGGGCGGCTTCCATATCTGTCACGTCTTTTGGCAGATTGAAGCTTGGCAACGTCATGGTAAAACCTGTTCCGGTCAGACGTTGTGGGACGGGGAGATATTGCGTGACCACGCCCGCCATAACTTCGCCGTTGAGGTTCTTGACCAGAGGAAGGACGACGGCGGTGTTGATGGTGGTGTCTTCCTGAACAGCAAATTCGATGTCACGAGCTGCGAGCCCTGCAACTGCACCGTTTTGTTCGCGGCCTTCCTCGACAAAGACGGATTGAAGCAGGCGGACCTGTCCGGCTTCACCGCGGACAGGCTTGAAGCGGTCATCGCTCAGGCTGTATTGTTTCATGAGGTCGGCGATTTTGGTGACTTCTTCAACCGGAACTTCGGAGAGTTGGATCGGCATCTCTCCCCAGACTTCCGCTTTTAAGCCCAGTAGACGGAACAGGCCCAAAATCTGGACTTCCAGTCGCGAAGTTGGGATAAATCCCACTGCAATCGCATTAAGGACATCCTGAGCGTCGAGCTCGCGGATGCGTCCTTTGGAGGAGTAACCGTCAATGTCCTTCAGAGATTCTTTGACTTCATAGGGGGCGTGATAGTCTTCGACACGAAAGTAGAAGGTCAGAATCCGTTCGTCGATGCGGTTCGGGTCGGGATAAAATCCGCCTCCTTCCAGAATGCGGGCATCCATTGACGGGCGCAGACCAATGTGTTTGCGGGAAAAAACCTGAAGTTCTTTGTTGTCTGAATCTTTGATGGGGAGAATTTCTTCGGCGGCGATGCCTATCGCTTCGGTCATGTGGCCGGACCATTTTCGCCCATCCAGATTTTTCCCCATTCGGGGAACCGCATTGGCCAGACCACGCGGTACGCCTTCGTGCAGGTAAATTTTTAGGCGGCCTTCCGGTGTGATACGGAATGGAATGATTTCGGCAAACTCCAGATCACGGCAGACGATGTCAGAAATCGTGCCGTTATTGTCGTTGCGAACGGTGCGCACATAGACGGAGCCGTTGCGTGTGCGCGACATGCGGCGTTCCTGCACAGTTTGGCTGGTGCGTTCGGCGATTTTTTGGACGACCAGTATATGATTGGTTGGCGGCGGTCCCAGTTTGTTTCCTGCTTCGTCATAAAGGCGAATTTTTCCGGTATAGCGCGATTTCAGGAAGCCTTCGTCCCAGTGTGGCGCGGAATAAGAAAGGCGGGCGCCCAAAGCTGTAAAGTGTTTCTGGAAGTCGGCTTCGGTATAGAAGGCGTATTCCTTTGATAATTCTTCCTTGAGCGTTTCGCGGTTGTCCTTGCGGATGATGAATTCATGCGCCCATTTTTCAGGAATGCGGAAGAGTCGGGTTCGCGGGAAGTTCGGGGGTAGTTCTTCAAGGAAGAATCCGCTCGCTTCGTCTTCGCCGCTTTTGAGAGATTTTGATCGGGCGTGTTCCGAAAACCAGACCAGAAGATCGGCTTCCGAACATGTTTCGAAATCTTCACCTGTCGCCCCAGAATCGGTGAATTCGATCAGAACATATTCATTGGTAGTCGGGTTCAGGTAATCGCGGATCAGCAATGTGCCGCCTTCGCGCAGGGCTTTGTATTGCTTTTGCAGCGCGAGTTCGATCAGCCGTTCGTTGAAGAATGAATCCGAATAAATTTCATGCAGGAAAAACGAGTTGATAATCGCGTCTGTGCTATTTTCCGGCATGTCGGTGTAGATGTTTCCCACCTGGTAGGAGAGGTTCGGCAGGCGGTAGTTTTTTTGTGCCTTACGGATTGTCGAGGCGTCGATATCCATGCCCACGAAATTGACATCCGGCTTCATTACGGCCATGACATAAGACATTGCTCCGTCACGGCAGCCGGCGTCGATGACTTTGGCTCCCGAGTCGAGTAGCAGGTGGGACAGGGTGAACCATGCTTTTTTGACAATGTGCGCCGGAATGTCTTTGAGCAAAGATACCATATCTCCGGTCGCAACCGGAATTTCCTCCTGGGTGGGAGGTTGGGGGAGAGGCTCCTTGTCAAGACCTATGGCTTTGCGATGGCCTTGCAACAATGAATTTCGCTTCGGACGCGTCATTCTTGTGATCGTCTGTTGTTGTTGTTCCGACAAAAGTCTATATTTGAGTTCGTTTAGTATGCTTGATTTTGATAAAAAGTGCAATAAAAATAAATGCTTAGCTTAATTGTGGCGAAATTTTGACAGGCTGGGTTATAAAATTATCCTGAAAAAACAATGAATTATAAAAAATACACTTTACAGCTCGTGGGTTGTTTCCGATGGGGGGTCGATCTGGTTTTGCCTCCCCGTTGCCCGCAGACAGGACGAATCGTGGAAAATTCCGGAGATTTGTCGGTCGAGGCTTGGCGCAATCTGACGTTTATTTCCGACCCGAAATGCGCCTGTTGCGGGTTTCCGTTTGAGGTGGTTGACGTCGAAGACGGGCCAAAAAACGTGTCGTATCTCTGCGGGGCGTGTCTGGAGAGTCCGAAGCCCTATAAACGTGCGCGGGCTGTGCTGGCTTATGATGACGCCAGCCGCGATCTGGTTTTGGCTTTCAAGCATGGTGATCAAACCCATCTGACTGTCACTTTGGTAGCAATGCTGCTCAAGGCAGGGGATGAAATGTTGCGTGGATCTGACTTGATTGTCCCTGTTCCATTGCACTGGATGAGGATGGTCAAAAGGCGCTACAATCAGGCAGCGTTGTTGGCGCGGTCTTTGGCACGAGAGTCTGGTGTATCCTATCGTGGTGATGTCATGGCTCGTGTTCGGTCGACCCCCTCGCAAGGGCACAAGTCGAACAAGGAGCGGCACGAGAATGTACGCGGGGCTTTTGAAGTTCCGGTGCGGAAGAGGAGTATGGTTGCAGGCAAAAAAATTGTCGTGATTGACGATGTTCATACAACGGGGGCGACGGTTGAGGAGTGCGCGCGGGTCTTACTGGATGCGGGGGCGGTGCAGGTTGATATTCTGACAGTTGCACGGGTCGTTAAATCCAACTAAGTTTAGGAAATCAAGGAGAATGCAGATGGCCAAGGTTGAAGTTTATACCACTGATTATTGCCCGTATTGCGTGCGGGCGAAGCAGTTGCTTGATGTCAAGGATGTCGATTACACGGAAATTGATGTGACAAATGACGATGGGGCGCGGGTGGCGTTGGTACAGAAAGCCCAAGGCCGACGTACCGTTCCGCAAATTTTTATCAACGACAAGGCGGTTGGCGGGTATGACGATTTGCGGGCGTTGGAAGAAGCGGGTGAGTTAGATAAAATGTTGGCGGAGTGATTTTCGATGAAGATTGCGTTGGTGCAGATGACTAGCGGCCCAGACTTTGTTGCCAATCTTTCGGAACTGGCAAGATCGGTTCGGGAAGCAGCGGCGCAAGGTGCGGTTTTAATCGCAACGCCCGAGAATACCGATTTGCTAGGTTTGCCTCCCAAAGAAAAACTGGAGCAGAGTTTTTTTGAAGACGACCATCCGATGATCGGCCAGTGTTGTGCGTTGGCTAAAGAGTTGAATGTCTGGATTTTGTTGGGGTCTGTTGCCATTAAAATTTCCGCCGAGAAATTCAATAATCGGTCCTATCTGTTTTCTCCGGCGGGAGAAGTTGTCGCGTTGTATGATAAAATTCATTTGTTCGATGTCGATTTGCCGAGCGGAGAGTTTCATCGCGAGAGTGATTATGTGGCAGCGGGCAATCTGGCGGCGGTGGCTGAAACATCCTTTGGTCCGGTGGGATTGAGCATTTGTTATGATTTGCGTTTCCCACATTTGTATCGTGAGATGGCGCGGCGCGGAGCCGTGATCCTGTTTGTTCCGGCGGCGTTCACCGTTTCGACTGGCGAAATGCATTGGGAAGTTCTGCTCAGGGCGCGGGCAATCGAGAACGGAGCGTATGTAGTCGCTCCGGCGCAATGCGGCAACCATGGCGCTGGGCGCGTGACATATGGACATTCGATGGTGGTTAATCCGTGGGGCAAGGTGATTGCCGAGGCCGGAACGTCGCCCGATGTTTTGTGTGCCGATCTGGATTTGGACGAGGTTGCGCGATTCAGGTCGGCGATTCCATCCTTGCGGCATGACAGAAATTTTTTATGATTTACGGGAGTGCAGTATGGGTGAAATTTTGATCGGGTCGGTAACGGGAGAGTCGTCGCGGAAAATCAATCTGAATTTGAAACGCGCCAATCGTCACGGGTTGATTGCCGGAGCAACGGGGACGGGGAAAACCGTGACGTTGCAGGTGTTGGCTGAATCTTTCTCAGCACAAGGCGTTCCGGTGTTTATTACCGATGTGAAGGGAGATTTGAGCGGCATTGCCGAAGCATCACGGATGGAGGATTTTCTTAAAAAACGAGCCGAAACAATCGGGTTTGATCCATATATCCCGGCGGCATGTCCGGTTATTTTCTGGGATTTGTATGCCGAAAACGGCCATGCGGTGCGGACGACGATTTCCGAGATGGGGCCATTGTTACTCTCGCGGTTGATGGAGCTGAATGAAACGCAGCAGGGCGTTCTCGATATTGTTTTCCGTGTGGCGGATGATCAGGGATTGTTGTTGCTCGATCTCAAGGATTTGCGCGCTTTGCTGGCGTTTGTGTCCGAGAATGCGGGCGATATTTCCAAGCAATACGGCAATGTGGCTGCAGCATCTGTGGCGGCGATCCAGCGAGGATTGCTCCGGCTTGAAGAACAGCAAGCCGACAAGTTTTTCAGTGAGCCTGCGCTTAATTTGAACGATCTGATGCGCACGTCCTATGACGGTCGCGGGTTTGTCAATATTTTGTCGGCGGTCCGGTTGCTTCAGTCGCCGCGGCTTTATGCGACGTTCCTGTTGTGGTTGCTTTCCGAATTGTTTGAAGAGCTGCCGGAGGTTGGCGATCTTGAGAAGCCGAAGCTTGTTTTATTTTTCGACGAGGCGCATTTATTGTTTGACGACACGCCCAAGGCCTTGCTTGAAAAAATCGAGCAGGTGGTGCGCTTGATCCGGTCCAAAGGGGTTGGGGTTTATTTTGTGACGCAGAATCCGTCCGATGTTCCCGATTCCGTTCTGGGGCAGTTGGGCAATAAAATCCAGCACGCACTTCGGGCATATACGCCTGCGCAGAAAAAGTCGATCAAGGCCGTTGTAGACGGATTCCGCGCCAATCCTGCACTCGATATTGAGACGGTGGTTCAAGAATTGGGAGTCGGTGAGGCTTTGGTGTCCGTTCTAGGGGACAAGGGCGAGCCGTCGGTGGTCGAACGGGTTCTGGTTCGTCCACCGTCGTCGCGGCTCGGCCCTGCCGATCCTACGGTGATGCGAACGTTTTTGCAAAACTCTCCGGTGGCGAATGCCTATGCACAGAGTGTCGATCGTGAATCGGCTTATGAGCTATTGAAAAAACGAGCCGAGAAAGCGCAGGAGGATGCAAAACGGGCACAGGGTTCCGCCTCGAAAGCAAAATCGCGGTCTGAGGGAAACGATCGTCAAAGTGTAGGCGAGGCGTTGCTCAAATCCGTGGTGAGGTCTGTGGGTTCTTCAGTCGGACGACAGATTGCACGTGAGTTGTTGCGTGGGGTGCTGGGCGGTTTGTCCAAGCTTTAAATGTCGATGCGGCTGCCCAGTTCCATGACGCGTTTGCTGGGCAGGTTGTAGTAATCGGCGGCGGACGCTGCGTTTTTTGACATCCATGAAAAAAGATGTTCGCGCCAGATGGCCATGCCAGGAATACTGGTCGGGATAATTGTTTCGCGACCAATGAAATAGGTTGCGGCTTCCGGTTCGATCTTGATGCCGTGCATGTATTCCTTGGCCAGTTCTTTCGGAATGTCGATTTCGTCCATAAATCCGTAACGGATAGTAATACGGTAGAAATCCTGTCCGAGGTTGACGACCGTAAATCTGCGGTCTTCGCGGACATAGGATTTTTCTTCGATCACGACGTGGAGAAAATAGTTTTTCTCGTGCAGGACTTTGTTATGCCGGAGATTTAAAAGGAGCGGTACAGGAATGCCTTCGCTCAGGTTGAACATGAAGATGGCCGTGCCCGGTACGCGGGTGAAATTGTCGCAATAGTCGCGAAAAAAGACATCGACCGGCATCGAATCTTTTCGCAGTTTCTGGAGGACAAGCTGGCGGCCGCGTTTCCATGTGGTCAGAAAGGCAAAGATGATCAGGCCAAGCAAGAGCGGGAACCATCCGCCGTGAATGATCTTGGTGCTTGTTGCCAGAAAGAAGGATGTGTCAACCGTCAAGAATAGACCCAAAACAGGGATCGCGAGCCATTTGCTCCAATGCCAGAGGTAGAAGACGACAATGCCTAAAAGCAGCGTGTCGATCAGCATCGTGCCGGTCACGGCGACACCGTAGGCGTGGGCCAGTTTGCTCGATGACTGGAAGGTGATGACCAGCAGAAAGACGAAGAACATCAGCATCCAGTTGATGAAGGGGATGTAAATCTGCCCGATCTGGTCGTCGGAGGTGTGAATGATCGACATGCGTGGCAGATAGCCCAGCCGGATGGCTTGCTGGGTAACCGAGAAAGCGCCGGAAATTACGGCTTGCGAGGCGATGATGGTGGCCATTGTCGCGAGGATCAGGAGCGGCCAGTTCATCCAGTCGGGGGCCATCATGAAGAAGGGATTTTCCAGACCTTCGGGAGTTCCGAGAATAAATGCGCCTTGGCCGAAATAATTGATCATCAGAGCGGGGAAGACGAGGCTGATCCATGCGATGCGGATCGGGCCTTTGCCGAAATGCCCCATATCGGCGTAAAGCGCTTCTGCGCCGGTCATCGCCAGTACAACGCTCCCCAATGTCAGGAAAGCATAGAGTTTGTCTTCCTTGAAAAACTCAAATGCGTAGTAGGGGTTGATGGCTTTGAGGACATATGGGTTGTCGATAATGTTCATCACGCCGAGGATGGTGAGAACCAGAAACCATACGCACATGATCGGTCCGAACAGCATTCCGACATTTCCGGTGCCGAGTTTCTGGAAGGAAAACAAAAACATCAGAATGACAATTGTAATCGGAAGAATGTAGGGGGAGAGGGCGGGGCTTGCAATCTGGAGTCCTTCGACCGCGCTGATGACCGAGATGGCGGGGGTGATCATGCTGTCACCGTAAAAGAGGGCGGCTGCGAAGATCCCCAGAATCGGCACGGACAGTGCCAGCCATTTCGTATTGTGCGAGATGCGGCTGGCCAGAGCGAAGAGGGAAAGGCTCCCGCCTTCGCCTTTGTTGTCGGCCTGCATCATCAGGAAGACGTATTTCAATGTTACGCTGATCATCACCGACCAGAAAATCAGCGAGAGAACCCCCAGAATATGCGCAAAGTCGGACGCGAATTTCGCACCGAGAAAGGATTCCTTGAAGGCGTAAAGCGGGCTGGTCCCGATATCGCCATAAACAACCCCAATGGCCCCGACAACCATTTTGGCCAGAGCGCTTTTTTCCATGTGAGATGTATGAGAATACATAATTATTGGTTGGTGAATATCAGTTCGTCGAGAGAATTTTGCTCTATCATACGGCGAAGAGACTCCGGTTGAAAGCCCCTATTTCTGATCTCACGCAGGGTCAGGCTTTTGTCCCGTTTGGCAAAGCGTTTACCGTTTTTGTCGGTCAAAAGGGAGTGGTGATGATATTCGGGGACAGGGTAACCCAGAAGTTCTTGCAACAGACGGTGGCAATGGGTGGCATGGAACAAATCCTCGCCGCGGGTAATTAGCAAGATTTGCTGAAGGGCATCGTCATGGGTGACGCAGAGGTGATAGCTGGCGGGGGTATCTTTGCGGGCCAGAACCACATCGCCTACAGATTGCATCAAAAGTTCCGGTGTTGTCGATTGTTGGCCTTTAATCCGGTCGTACCAGTAGAGTGTCTTGGTTCCAGTCTGGCGGATGGCTTCCTCCATGTCTAGGCGTAGGGCATAGGGGTGACCACTTGCGATTTTGTCATTTCTTTCGGATTTTGAGAAGTGTTTACAGGTTCCGGGGTAAATGGGCCCGTCGATCCCGTGCGGAGCTGACGGGGAATTGGCGATTTCCTGTTCGATGTCTTTGCGCGTGCAGAAACAGGGATAGAGAAGATTTCTGTTTTGCAATTCACCCAGTGTTTTCCGGTAGTCGGAAAAATGGTCGGATTGTCTGCGGGCCGGTTGTTGCCATGTGAGGCCGATCCATGCCAGATCTTCGAGAGTGGCTGTTTCGAATTCGGGGAGACAGCGCGTGCGGTCTATGTCTTCGATCCGCAAAATGAAGTTTTCTCCCGATTGTCCGGCATCATCCCATGCCGCCCACGCGGATGCTGCGTGCCCTAAGTGCAGGTATCCTGTAGGGCTCGGGGCAAAGCGGGTGAGGGGCATTGTGCAAATATCAGTTCAGAATTGGCGCCAGTTTGTCTGTCGCCGCAGATACCGTCTGTGCGACTTCTTCGTCAAATTCCAGTGTTCCGAATTCAAGTTCGTCACACCCATCCGAGATTTTGGAGAGAAGGAATGATCCTTCCAGAGTAGCTGTGTCGATGGCCTTGATTGCGGCTTCCGTTCCGCGGAAATGTTTCCGGACGGATGTGTCGGATGCTTCCGGTGTTGATACGCGTGACGCGTTATTCAGTATGAAGTTCCTGATCCTTTCAATGGATTCAATGAAAAGGTTCAACTGATCATCCAGAACGTCTCCTTCTTCTGAGGAGAGGCTCTCCGGCAGTCCACCGTACTCAATGACGGCGAGGGAAGCTTCAATTGATTCGCCGAATAACGGGGATTGGGCGGCTTCGAGAAGGGTAACAAAAGAAGAGGATGCAAAAATCTCTGTGAGGGGGGCTCTCTCAGGGGCCTTCGAAAAAAGAACCGTATGTCCTTCGAAATAGGTTTTGATTTCATGGAGGGCCAGAAGAACATCTTTCAGGGCGGCAAAAACCTTTTCCCCGTTTGCTTCGCTCAGTCTTTCGATTTGTGCTCCTTGAACCGTATCGTCCATTTTACTCTCCCTTGATTATTGAATTACCGGAAGAGTGTCGGTTTTCATAGTTAATGTCAACCGTGAAGGACCGAGACGCGTCTCTTTTCCCGTTTATCACGGAAGATGGCGATGCCCAGCCACAGGCACGGGACCGCGATCAGCGAATAGAGGATGAATTGTGCCAAAGGCAGGTTGGGGTCGAAGATTTCGGTGGCTATGTGGATTGGTGTGTTATCAACAAACGGAATGGCGCTCGCTTCCGAAAGCTCGTGAACCCCTGTCATGAAGAGGTGCAGGGCAAACAGAACTAGAAAGATTCCAGTGGTTTGCAGGAAAAGCTTCAGGTTGATGGCTTTCGAATGTTTGACCCACAACAGGCCGATGATCATGGTTGCGGCCATGCCAAGAGCTGCCCCGCCAAAAAGCATTTCTGCATTGGTTTCTTTCGATAGGGACCCGAGCATCAACGCGGTCTCCATCCCTTCGCGGGTGACCATCAGAATGGTGAAAGCAAACAGGCCGAACACCGCGGCAAAGGTTGATTTTTCCGCGTGGCGGTCAATATGGTTGGTGATGTTGCTTTTGATATTTTTTGCCGTTTTCATGACGTGGATGGTCATGGTTGCCACTAGTCCGCCAGCGGCAAAGGCCAGAAGGCCTTCGGCGATGGGGTTGTCGGCCATGTCTTCAATGACCAGACCCAAATAGGCAGAGAGGCCGATGGCCGCAACGAGTCCGACGTAAATGGCCGGGGAGAGATGTCTGCGGCCCGTCTGAGTCAAATAGGCGATGGTGATGGCGACAATCAGAAAGGCTTCGAGGCTTTCGCGAAAGACAATCAGGGCGGTTTCAATCATGCGGATCTCTTTTGTAGTTGAGAATTATTCTCAATTAGTAGCAGGTTGATAATCGGGGTTCAAGAGAAAAAAATTTTGACATCGGGTTTAAGGGAGGAGTAGGTTTTTCGCAGGGAGACAACATTATGGATCAATCAGATTCTTTGTATACAGATTTTTCGGTCGGATTTGCCGGAGATCATGCTGCGGCAAACTGTAAGCTCAGGACTCCGCGTGTGGGGACCAGCTCCCGTCCCAAGGATAGATATCACCGGACGGATTTTTCGGTTACGACGTATGCTGATACGTTTAATTTGGTTTCCATTGGCGAGCAGATTGACCGTGCGGCCGAGCTTGGGCTTTCCGAGGGTACTGTCCGTTTCTTAGAGCGGGCGAGGATTGCTTTGGAGAAATTTGTTGAAGAGAACGGGAATACCAATCCGGCTGAGGCTGTCGATTGGGAAGACGTGCCGGTTCACAGGTTTAAATAGTTAGGGCTTTTCTTCTTTATAATCTTTTCTGTAGAAGTTAGTGTCTTTGTACTGGGCGGTATAAAGATGAGGTTTTTGTTTTTTCTTTTTCTTGCATTGTTTGCGTCGTTTCAGGTTTTGGCCGGAGATGCAGATGAGAGCCGTTTCAGTCGGCTTGCCGAAGACAGTGCGCTACGGAGCGATGCCCACAGTTTTTTGTCTTTTGCCCATGAAAACGATCTGTTAGCCGGAAGCGGCGACAAGTTCTACACAAGCGGCGCGCAGATCACCTATTTCAATGTGCGGTCGAAACCGCCGGTTTTTATCAAAAAAATAGTTGATGAATGGGGCGGGTTCGATATCGGCGATGCAACGCTTACCTCTTTTACGCTGGGGCAGAAAATTTTTACGCCGCAGGATATCGAGATCGCTGCCGTGCAGCCTAATGACCGTCCGTGGGCGGGGTGGTTGTATGGCTCGGTGTCCATGGCCAATGTTCGGCGCAATCATGTCGATCAATTGGGTTTGACTTTGGGCGTGATCGGTCCGGCGTCGATGGCCGAGCAAACGCAAAAATTCGTTCACGAGCATATTTCCAATTCTCCGGAACCAAAGGGATGGAATGGCCAGCTTCATGCGGAACCCGGTCTGGTGGTGCAATGGGGCCGGCGTTGGCCATTGTGGCGTGAAGTGCGCACGGGTGGTTACGGTTTACAGTTTGAGCCGAATGTCAGTGTTGCAGCGGGCAATGTCTATACCTATGGCGGATCGGGAATGGTTATGACTTTCGGTCCGGACCACGGCGGAATTCAGGATACGCCGCCACGTTTGTTTCCGTCTTTGCCGGGGACGGGGTATTTCGATACATCGGACCGTGTGTGGGACTGGTATTTATTTGCGGGTGTCAACGGACGGGTCGTGGCGCGCAATCTATTTTTGGATGGCAATACGTTTCGGGATAGTCCCAGTGTCGATAAAAAACCGTTGGTGGCCGACGCAAATGCGGGTTTGGCCTTGACGCTGGGAACCACTCGTATAGCTTATACGCTTGTCTACAGGACGCGAGAATTTGACGGGCAGGACGAGCCGTCGGTTTTCGGTTCTGTCTCTCTTACGCAACGTTTCTGATCCGGTTTCTGATTTTATGAATGTTTATACGCACGGCCCGTCTTCGGGGAAAAAGCCAACGTCACTTGTCATCCTGTTGCATGGGTACGGATCGAATGGTGAGGATTTGATTGGGTTGGCCCCTTATTGGGATCGCGATTTGCCGGATGCGGTGTTTGTGTCCCCCGATGCGCCGTTCGGGTGCGAGATCGGGTTTGGGTATCAGTGGTTTTCTTTGCAAAGTTGGGCGCCGCTGTCGATGTTGGCGGCCGCTGAGCGCACGGCGGGTATTCTTAATCAATTTATTGACGACCAGATGAAAGAATACGGGATTTCGCCTTCACAGGTCGCGTTGGTCGGGTTTTCGCAGGGGACGATGATGTCGCTTTTTGTGGCTCCACGTCGCGATAAACCTTTGGCTGGTGTTCTGGGCTATTCGGGAGCGCTGTTGGGTGGCGAGGGGTTGATCGGCCAGCCGCATGTGTCGCGGATGCCTATTCATCTGGTTCATGGCGAGATGGATAATATCGTTCCTGTCGGGGCGTGGCTTCACGCCACCGAGACCCTTCGTCAGGCGGGGTTTGACGTGTCGGGTCATACGACCCCCGGCCTTGTCCACTCCATCGACGAGAAGGGAATTCACGAGGGAGGGGAGTTCCTCAAAAGTGTTCTGCATTCTTAGTCTTTTGGGCTGCAAACCAAATATTTCTCCGCTCCCGTTTCTCACGTACCATTAAGTACGCTGCGATACGATTCTCGAAATCTTTGGTTTTCGCCACAAAATCCGTTGAATGACAAACGCGGTGCAAGCCTTCGTTTGAAATAAAATTTCAACTGCGACAATGTGCCGTAATATTTTTTCATAATATTTTGCGCTGCGTCAACGAAATTTTAACGATTTTGTACGCTATACGCTCCGTTTCGATTATAATAAAATTAGGTGGAGAAGAAGACCGAATCAAAAAGGTTTTCGGAACCATCTAAGGGAAGGAGTGAGCTGTGGAGTATTTTACCCCCAGTCTAACGCAAAGCCTAAGTTATCCCATCAACAGCTTTGTTGATAAGTTTGTTGATGATTTTGCGGATACGATGACGCCGCTAGAGAGGTGTCCGGCACTGATCCTGAATGCCGACTTCCGTCCTTTGAGTTATTATCCGTTATCTGTGTGGCCTTGGCAGGAAGCTGTGAAGGCCATTTTTCGTGAAACGGTGGTGGTGATTTCCGAATATACGCGGGTGGTGCGTTCTCCGGAACATGAGATGAAACTGCCTTCGGTGCTGGCTCTCAAAGAGTATGTGCCGATGGCACGTTCTCCCGCCTTTACAAGATTTAATGTTTTTCTGCGTGACGGCTGGCAATGCCAGTATTGCGGCGGTCATTTCAGAACAGACGAGTTGACGTTCGATCACGTGATCCCGCGGGCGCGTGGCGGACGCACATCCTGGACGAATATTGTCACGTCCTGCCAGACCTGCAATCGCAAGAAGGGGAGCCATTTGCCGCATGATTGCGGAATGTCCCCGCTAAGAGAGCCTGTGCAGCCGTCGATATATGAACTTCAGGAGCGTGGCCGGAAATTTCCGCCGGGCTTTCTTCATGAAAGCTGGTCGGATTTTCTTTATTGGGATGCCGAGCTGGTTGACCAATAGTAAAGCCGCGAAACCTATAACTATAAAATACGCGGAACTAAACCAACGACGAACATAGGAGGTTGTAATGTTTGGTTTTCTTAAATCCCTAGATGTCACCAAGACCCATTCGACGACGGATGCTGTCTGGTTCTATATCACGTCTCTGATCCTGCTGGTCGGGTTTTCGACCGTGCTGGGACATATCCTGCACCTGATGGGCGTTGTCGATGTTGTCGGCAGCTTCTTTGACGGCGGGCATGTCCACACTATGATCGGGACGGGCTTTGTCCTGCTACTTTCGAGCATGATCCTGACAGGCCGGAAATTGACCAGTGATCTGTTTTCGATCCTTCTGGTGGGGGTAGGCGTGTATCTGTCCTATACCACCAGTGTGATGATCGGGATGATCCCGGTGGTCTTGTTGACGACGTTGCCTAGCAAATCGTAACCCTTCGGGTCGATGAAATGTGCGGAAGCCGGATAATTGTCCGGCTTCTTCTTTTTGCGATTTTTCTTGCGTTTTAGCTCTTCAACGCTATAGAAAGAGCCATGCTTAAAGATATGTTCGATTTTTCAAAGAAACGCAGCGGCCTGAATGCCGTGGTTTTTTACCTGTTCTATGTCGGGTGCTTTGCGATTTTGTCGGTCGCGCTGGGGTTCGATATTTAACCTCTGGTCCTTGAGGGATACATGTAGGGGATGCCGCTCTGTATGAGGGTGGCGTCTTTTTTGTCTGCCATTTCTCCCAGTTGGTGCCATGCGGATTTGATTGCCATCTTGAGGCCCTCTATGGGAAAAGTTTCGAGATGTTCGATATCATATTCGTCGATTTCATCGAGAATATCATCGTCTTTTTCCAAAGCGTCGATAACTTCTGCGAGTGTTGTGATGCCGTTTTCCTGCCAAATTTCAAATGAATTGCTTTCATTTATAAGGCCTGTGTCAAAGGCTTCATCCAGAGTTATTTTGGTCTTGGCTGCTCCGGATTTAAATGTTTCTGTCAGGTGGTTTTTATCTTTTTCTACGACGGATGAGGCCAATGTAAAGGCCTGCTTCAAAGAAGTTATTTTCTTTCCATTGTATCTTCCATATTCCAAAATGTCATGAATTGAGTTGTCAATAAGCTGCAGCTTCAGGGCGTCGTCTAGGGTTACATCAAGATGCACGGCACCGGATGGTTTGCGGCGATCTTTGACATGTTGAGGTTCGTTGTCGCGGAAGATGATGACCCGTTCATCCTGATCTTCGTGATCGTTGGTGCGTCGGGATTCGATGATTTTTGCCGTCATTCTGCCCATTGACTGCTCCCCAAAATTTTTGTGTGCCGTTTGGGCATATTTGAGGAGATGAGTTCCGGGTTTTGTTGCTATGTTTTCAAGTATGTAATGAACGCGGTATTGATTTTCCTTGCCCAAGCCCAATTCTGCCTTGAGCTTGTTTGGGATCATGAAGTTGTTGTTGTCGTTTTGGCCATTGTAATATTTATCATGAAGGTAAATCGGAATGATCTCGAAACCGTTGACGGCATGTTCCCGATACATGACTTTGTAGACAAGACCGAGCTTGTTCGTGTCGTTTAACGAAATGATATCACCGCGCTTGATCTTATCGGCCGTCACTATGCGGGGCTTATGTGTCATAAGTTATTTTATTCCTGTTTTAAAATTAAGGTTTTCTAAATAACACTGTATATTTACATAAGTCAATAAAATATTTATTGTGTTTCCCCATAATATGGATAGATTTTTACGGTAATAATCGGAGCAGCCAGCAGCGACTGTTCTGCCATTCAGGGAGAGTTCTCATTGGTTGCCAGAGTTCGAAATCAGGATCAGCCGTTAAGCGGTGTTTTCGATGTTGTCCGCTTGCGCGTCATGGGAGACGGTCAATTGGCTGTCCATGACAGCTCTATCGCCAAGTTTTCCGGTTTGAAGGAACATTTTCCCGATGTCGATACGGCGTGTAATGAGTTGCAACGTAGAGCGGGACAACGTTCAGGGCACGTGGGTCTGGTCTTTCAGGTTCTGCGAGAGTTGAAGAAGGTCTAAACCTTTTCTTTTCTCAAGACCAGATAGAGCAGGCAAGCCATTCCGAGTCCTGCGCACATCATGACATTGTAATTGGCCATTGAGAGGCCGAAGAGTTGCCACGGAATATCGTCACAGCGTGTGACATCTGTTTTCTCGATACGTGCCATTAAATCTTCAATTGATCCGCTCAGATCGGGAGTCGAGCAGCCTGAAAAACTAGTCCACCAATGGCGTTCGACGCCTGAGTGGAAAAAGGCTATTCCCGAATTTACGAGATAGACGAGGCCTGAGAGGACTATGATCATTCTGGTGCGGGCCAGCCAGATTGTACCTACAATGCCCAGCAGGATGTTGATGGCGAAGGGGATGCGTTGGATCAGACACAGCTCGCACGGTTTCAGGCCGAAGCCGAACTGGGCGGTAAAGCCTGCCCCCAACGCCAGAGCGGAAAACAGGGTAACCAGAATGGCCACCGCACGAGGAGGGATCAGGTTTGCGAGCTTGGACAACATGAGCTTCTCCACTTGTTTCCTTTGGGGAATTCCACCCTGATTATAGGGCGAAATGCATGCAATTCCAGTCTTTTACGCTTATGGACACCGCATTTTTATTTCTGGCTTGAAATCTAGTTTGTGGGCGGCTATAAGGTCTGTCTGTCTATTCCCTGACCTGTTGCGGGTGTGGTGAAATTGGTAGACGCGCCAGACTCAAAATCACGTTCCCATAATTTTTATCTCAAAAAATCGTTATAAATCAACAGGTTGAGTATATTAACCTTTGTGTGCTACTCTTACACATGTCTTACACATTTTGGATTGCAGACAGGTCTACGAATGCTGATGGAAACGCATGATTTGATGGATGGAAAACTGCACGTTTATCGACGTGAGAACAGTCGCTTCTGGCAATGTTCGACGTACCTAAACGGGCGCAATCATCGTGCCACCACCAAGGAAGAGAACATTGTTCTCGCCAAAGAATATGCGAAAGAATGGTATCTTGAAAGGTATGTTGATGCGAGCCGGATACGTCGTACGCGGCTCCTCTCCCGACATCTGGCGTTGCCTCTTGAAGAGGACGTGTATTCCGATATGCCCATTCGTCGTGAACCCCAAAAACAAAAAAGAGTTACCCCAAAGGGGCCAACATTTCGTCAAGCTTGTGAAAAATTTCTGGCCGAATACGAGGTGATTACAGAAGGCCAGCGCAATGAAGAGTACGTGAAATCCCATGAAATGCGTATTCGCGTCCATCTTCTGCCTTTCTTTGGAGACAAGGCTTTGAGCGAGATCAATGCCGGACTTGTTCAGGAATACCGCGTTTCACGCCGGACAAAATCCCTAAATGGAAAACCTCCGTCACGTAGTGCGCTTCATCATGATACAGTCACACTTCGTCTGGTCCTCAAGACAGCTCATCGTTACGGCTGGATTGATGCTGTTCCGGATATTTCTCCCCCGTATAAAACTTCCGGAAAGATCACGCATCGGGCGTGGTTTTCTCCGGATGAATATAAAATGCTATATGAGGCCACGCGCGAGCGGGCCAAAAATCCAAAGAAAGAGCGTTGGCGCGCTGTTTGTGAGGATTTACATGACTATGTTCTATTCATGGCCAATACTGGCCTGAGACCGGATGAAGCCGGACGGCTGGAATATCGGGACGTCACAATCGTGACAGACCCGAACTTGAACGAACGTATCCTTGAAATCGAAGTGCGCGGCAAGCGTGGCGTGGGGTATTGCAAAAGTATGTCCGGGGCGGTTTTGCCTTTCCAGCGTATGATGGAGCGGCATAGCGGCAAGCCGACGGAAAAGATCTTTGGCGGTACACCGCGTGACTTGCTCAATGCTGTTCTGGACGAGCTTAATATGAAGTTTGATCGGGACGGGAATGTCCGCACTGCCTATAGTTTGCGTCATACCTATATCTGTTTGCGATTGATGGAGGGGGCGGATATATACCAAATCGCCAAGAATTGCCGCACCAGCGTCGAGATGATTGAGAAGTACTATGCTGCTCATCTCAAGAACACGCTGGATACCTCGGCGATTAACGTCCGAAAATCGGTTAAAAAACCTAAAAAAACTGATAAATCAGAGCTTGAAATATGAAATCAGGACTGTTATAAAATCCGCCTGTTGCCCCTGTGGTGAAATTGGTAGACGCGCCGCACTCAAAATGCGGTACCGAAAGGTGTGTTGGTTCGAGTCCGACCAGGGGCACCATTTTCAGAAAATCCAAAAATTAAGAAACAGACCTCTTTCGAACGCGGAAGAAAGGCAGGCTACGATTGTAGTTGATGTCATCTTTGGTAAGTGGATTTTTCTTTGAAGACTTGTAGGGAATCTCGATATCGGGATGATCGTTCTGATATGGGCATCCCGAACGGTTCCTGCGGCAACATACTTTGGTGCACAAAATCCGCAGACGAGATTTCATCTCCTGAGAAATATCTGGGGCTTCACTCCCCGTCAGATACCTGAATTGCTGCCTTTGCAACAGGTCTATTGGAACATTTCGTCTATTTTCTCTTGGGTCAGGCCAAGAAGGCGGGCAAGCGCGGCTTCGATGGTGACTTTAATGACGTGGGCTTGAGAGTTGTTTCTGTTTTGCTCAGTTTGTGCACGGCGAACGGACGATTGATCGCTATTGCTGCTCTCGTTGCTCTCATTACCCTCGTTTGCTACCGAGCCAACACGATCAGGCGCGATTGTAAAGTTGATTTGTGATGGTGGGGATAGAATAAAGCCGGTATTTTGCCTGATAACGCTCTGATCTAAACCCAGTCCATTGTTGGCATAGGCTGCCCCTTCCCATGTGGAGGGCAAAACCATCTGCGGATTTACTGTCAATGTGCCCGGTGTGAAATTGATGGTGTAGCCGAGATCGGAGACAAGCGATCCGGCGTTAATCGCGTAGTTTCCGGCAACGCTGTTGGTGTTGGCGGTCGTGCTGAGAATGGGCAAGCTGTTCAGTGCGGTATTGATCGTATCGCCGCCTATCAGGCCGCTAGCGCTATAGGTCAAGGCGGGGTTGGCCTGCCCGAAATTGCGGCTTTTATTGTCGGCGGTAACATTGAGCGTCGGCACAATGGAATAGAGGAATCCATCGTCGGTTTCGGTGACGGAGGCGGGCGCATATCCGGCATAGGTTTTGTTATAGCGTTTAAAATCGCCGGATAGACCACCGAGCGTATTGGCCCCTGGGTCAGCGGAATAAATCAGCCAGCGGCCAAGGCCGGGGTTGAGCGCCCCCGCACCTCCGTTGTTGATAAACGTGCTGCCTGCCATCACAATCGAGTTACCTGCTCCATTTGCGCTCACCGAACCGTTTAGCGTCATATCTCCTTGCGCAATCAGATTCAGCGCCGCATCGACTGCCAGTGCGCCGTCGATCGTAAAATCGTCCCCAAACAGGTTGACAGTATTAGCTGTAATTCCTGTGAAGTCCACGCTATCGATATGAACCGCACCTGTAGTGCCAGAGCCTATTGTCAAGTCTCCGCCGACACTGAACTGTGCCAGTTCCACATCGCTTAAATTCAACGTCCCCGCCCCACCGCCAAGGCCGATTGTCGTACCGGAGGTGCGAGGGGTTATGTTCAAATTATTAACAGAACTGATGAATCCTCCACCCATATCAACGCTATTAATATTTAAGTTAATTTCTGCATCATTTGTTGTGCGAATTGTACCAAGCAGAAAACTTATATCGTCGTTATTCGATCCAAAGCCTTGCCCTTGCGCCGTAACAACGATGTCTCCATCAACACTATCTATTAAATTACTGGCATTGTTGCTGAACCTTACTCCGTAGTTGCCATCCCCTCCGGCACCACCAGTCCCGTGAAGCGTTATTGTTGCGGCATTTGCCCCTGTACCAGTGGAAACAATGTGTGCTCCATTAAATATATAAATCCCGAAGTTATTATCACTATCTGCTGTACTATTTGATCCGCCTTGGCCAGTGATATTAATGGCACCATCGACTGAGGTGATTTGTGTCCCATTATTGTTAACAACGACACCGTGGTTGGCATCGTCACCGTCCCCACCCGTGCCGTTGAGCGTAATTGTTCCTGCATCCGCTCCCGTGGCTGTGGATTCAATATAGGAGCCGCCTTTAAGGAAAATCCCGTAATTATCTGATCCGGTATTACCGCCGCGGCCTGTAATATCGATGTTTCCGGTCCCGTTGGCACGGATATAATTTTCCGTGCCTGTCGCGTCATCCATATAAACGCCGTAACAGGCCCCCGTCGAACAATCCCCGGCCATGCCGTTCAGGGTGATATTGGCAGCCCCCTGTGATAAAATGTAACCATTTGACGTTCCATCTTGATCCCCGATCAAAATGCCATAGCCCAAACTGGTTCCATTTCCGCCGGTGCCTGTAATTGAGATGTCGCCATCAATCGAACTAACATAAGAATACTGATGAATTCCAACTCCTTCTCTTGATGCGCTCGTTCCTGATAATGTAATTTTACCGGCATTGGCACCGACACCTGTAGATTTAATCCAGGAGTCATAGCGCAGGGCAAGTGCGCCTAAATGACCAGGGCCATCAGCAGTTACGTTAATGTCTCCATCTACAGTCTCGACAGCACCTCCGACATGTAAAAAAACTCCATTATTGCCAGCCCCCGTTCCAGTAACCGTAATGTCCGCGGCATCATCTCCAATTCCTGTTGATGCAATAATCGCCTCAGATACTCCGCTTAGGTGATTTGAAACAAAAACACCCCATCCGCCGGTGGTTCCAGCCCCTTTAATTCCGGATACTTCTATATCCCCATAACCAGATCGGATAGATCCGCCGTTTAGATGCAGCGCTGTAGAATTGCCACGTCCGGCTGTTGCATTTAATGTGATTTTGGCGGCATCGGCCGTAATCCCCAAGGAAAGAATATCCGCACCAGCAAGAAAATAAATTCCTGTATTGCTAGAGGACGTTGCGTTG
This sequence comes from Pseudomonadota bacterium, assembly GCA_029558635.1. Taxonomy (GTDB): domain Bacteria; phylum Pseudomonadota; class Alphaproteobacteria; order Micavibrionales; family Micavibrionaceae; genus UBA1573. The sequence goes on from JAKQEE010000151.1 coordinate 92,570, forward strand.
ATACCTCCCGTCCCATCCAAGGAAATGTCTCCATCAACGGATGTAATGGTCGTTGTATCTCCATTCAGATAAATGCCATGGTTGCTGCTTGTTCCATCGCCACCTGTGCCATTGAGGGTGATCGTTCCGGCGTTTGCGCCACTGCCAGTGGAAGTAATATCAGCTCCTCCAGACAGCGTAATGCCTGAATTATCGCTTGAGGTTCCATTCCCGCCAATACCCTCCAAAAGAATATCGCCATCTGTAGATGTAATAAGTGTATTCGTATCGTTGATTATAATGCCTGTATTCAGGTTTGTCCCATTTCCGCCTTGACCGTAGATAAAAATATCTCCGCTTGTGGTTGTAATCGTACTATTGGTTTCAATTCTTACGCCTTCGTTTCTTGTCCCAGTATCCTCTCCCTCACCCCGGATCAAAATATCCCCTGCGCCAGTGGTGATGTTGGTGGCGTTAATGAGAACTCCGATATCATAAACCCCGTCTTGGGATGCTTTGGCGGCAGTGGTAAGGGGATTAAGTCCGCCTCCGGCGATAAAGTCTCCACCGTTCGTCGTGATAGAGGCCCCCATCATCTTGATTGCCCCAATACCATCGGCATCCCTGTCGGCGTTAAGAGTAATATGACCGCCATTGGTGGTAAAATCTGCCCCACCGCTATTGTCAATATTTCGATCGGCGATGAGGGTAATATTTCCAGTGTCAAGAGCATGCAAGTCCAAACCGTGATTGAACAAGATATCTTGACCCGCAGTAAAGGTAATATCACCTGTTCCGGCAGTTTGAATAGTCCCGATTGAAGCGGTGGCGATATCGCCGTTCGTGGTAGTCAGGCTGATCGAACGGTCGTTATCCAGCGCCAGCGTGTCGCCCTGTAAATCCAGCGTGATCGTGTTGGTGGCTTGCAAAACAATGTCGGCAGTGCTTGAGAGCCGTTCCAGATAGTCGGTCGTAAACACGCCATATCCGTCCGAAGCCATGGCCTTTGATGCTTCATCTGCTCCACTTCCCGGCGGGGTCAATGCAATACCCCATTTTGCGGATTGGTATTGGGTTACAAGAGCGCGTTCTTCGAGGGAGAGCGTATCGCTGAACATCAAGGCGTCAAACCATGCGCCTTTATAAAAATACGAACTGTTATTTCGTGCCCCAAGAAACAAATTATGATTGCCAAAATTGTTTGCGTTATCGTTTTGATGGGTGGGGGGGAATTTTAAGGTGTACCCAGCACCATTGACGTTAATGGCTGTTTCATCTGGCCCCGTCAATGATTTATCAAGAATAAAATTATAGAGCGAAGGATCAAAAATCTGTGTTATTCCCGCATTGATACTGTAACCGGCGTTTCCTTTTACGCTAGCTGTTACACCATTATGACCGCAACAGCTGTTGTCTTGCGGAGAGACATAAAATCCATCATTTAAGCCATTAAAGTTTGTGCCAAATTCAAAAAATGTTGTTGTCCCCCCCAACAAATCATTATTGAGCCCCGTAAAGATTTCAACGGCATCTGTTCCGGTCAGATCGATGGTGCCGGTGTTATAGGAGTCGTTAATTCCGTCGAATAGGAGTGTGCCACTGCCATTTTGATCGTTGCTAATCCACAACGCCATTTTTGATTCCGTTGCTTGTGTGGCATTCAACCCATTTCCACTCTTATCTCCCCACTGGCTAACCAGTCCTCTGCGTAACGTATCGCCTGCGTAAGTAGCGGTAAGGGTTTCCTGAACTGTGATTGTGGTTCCGGCGATATTTGTGATGGTGTAGGTATCTGTGCCAAGTGTATCGGCGGTGCCCACTACTCCGGCTGCGCCTAATCTAATCCGCGCGCCGACTTCGAGATTAGCGGAAACATCTGTGGAAGTTGTGATGGTGTTGGTGCCGATTGTACCGTTGGCCGTTGCACCGCCGAGACTATCGGTAGAATAAGTCAGAGTCACGGCTGTTTCATCCGCCGCATCAAGCCATAGCTCTAAATTTGCCGCGAGGTCAACGGAAGCGTCAGTAGAAACGAAAGTGGGATCGACATTGCCATAGATGGTGATGTCGGCGGGGTCGAGGAGATAGGTGCCTTTTTTGTATCCGTCTTGCGCTGTCAGATCGGCAAAGCCGTTCGCGCGCAGGTTAATTTTGCCCGATGTTTCGAGGAAGCCGCCATGGCCGCCGTTTATGCCGCCTCTGGCAAAAACAAGACCATTAAAATCGGTGGTGTCGTCGGACCAGAATATCGTGCGGCCCGCATCGCCGTTCTCGATTGCGTCATTTAATGTCAGAACATAATCACCAACATACAAGGTTTGGGCAGTCTGCGTATCGCCTTGCCCCAGATAATCTCCGCCAATTTTGATGCTCCCGCCCGCGTGGCGGGGATCTTCCATGAACTCATCTTCGGGGCGCACAGCTTTTTCGGCGGTCATAGTGGCTGAGCCGCCGTCATCCGGTTTTGGCTCCGGCATGGACGCTGAATGGCCGGAGGCATCAATCACCGTGCTGTCAAGAACGGCGATGTGATCGCCGAGGACTTCGATGGAGCCACCTTGCTCACCTTCATCGCGGCCAGAGGCATCAAGCGATGCCTGCACAATCACATGGCTATTGCCCTGTTTGTTTGTCTTGTTCGATCCGGCCGCACCGATGATTATTTTTCCGCCGTGTTTAGAAACTGTTGGCGCTTTGAGCTCCCCTTTGGCAACGATCAGACTGTTCACCGTTTGCCGCGCGGCGGCGGCCGTCATGGCGACCGTGCCACCCTTGGCTTCTAACCTGCCCGTATTGCCGACAAATTGTGACGTCACATTCTCATCCGTGACCTCGACTTTCAAAAGCCCATCGCCGTAAAAATCCGCGACAACCGTATCACCCGAGGCAAGCTGCACACGCCCCATTTTTGCGGTAATCACGCCATGATTTTCCACGTTCGGCGCGACAAGGCCGACCAGCCCGGTCTCTTTGGCCGTGATCGTGCCAATATTCACAATTGCGGCATTAGGATTGCCGGGACGATCAAAATGATTGCTTCCGGCCATGAATTTATTCGTATCAATATCCGCCGTCGTCGCTACCAGCCCGTTCACATCGACCACGGAATCTTTTCCAAAAAACACGCCGTTCGGATTCACTAGCACGACATTACCGTTGGCGCTGAGTTTTCCAAGAATTTGCGAAGGATCGGCGCTTGTCACACGGTTAAGCACTATGGCGCTATTTGAGGGCTGATGAAACTGCGTATGTTCATCCACATCTATATTAAAAGACCGCCAGTCGATGACGGTACGGTGCGTGTGCTGATAGACATCGAGTTTTTTTCCGGATTCGGTTATCGTGGCCGATCCACCAACAACCAGCCCGCCCTCCGGGTTTGCATAAGATTGATGAGAGAAGGCACTTGTGGACAACAGCGTAGCCATAAGCGCCACCCGGCCCAGTTTTAGACCTCTTTCACGCGGGGGCGTTTTATTTTCTCCCGTTTTCAAAACAGACCTCTTCCTTTAAACTTGTGTAAAAACAGAATTCCCCGATTTTATTTTAACCTGAAAACCATTAAGAAAATTATTAACTTTGTGCTAACCAACTGAAAAAATGGCATTTTTTTAAATCGATGAATGGAGCATGTAAGACCGATAAATATTTGACCAGACTGACCAAGTATACCATTGCATCAACATTTTGTGTAGTGGTTCTGCTGTCATGGGTGAGCGCAGCATTTGCGCAGACTGTCCCTGGCTCTGCGGATGCAGGGCGGATCAAGGCGCAGCCCGAAAACATCCTGCCGCCCAAGTCTTCCCCGCAACTTATTCTGCCTGAAACCTTCGCCCCCGAAGTGCCGATCCCTGATGGCGCAGCAGATATGACTTTTGTTCTGAAACACGTTGTTATTAAAGGTATGAGCGCGTTTTCCCCAGAAGAGATGGAAGATATTTACAAACCACTTTTGGGTCAGGAAATCCAGCTCTCGCGCATCTGGGAATTTGCGGGACACCTGACCGAGCGCTATCAAAGGGAAGGCTATTTTCTGTCCCGCGCCTATGTTCCGGCACAGGAAATCGGCAGCGGCATGGTGACCTTGCGCGTGATTGAGGGTTATGTTGGTGACGTGCAGATAGAAGGTGAAAGGACGGACAATTATCTGGTCGATATGCTGGAGCGACGTATTATCGGGCAAAAACCGGCAAAGCTTGCGGATTTGGAACGCTCACTCCTTTTGCTCGGCGATATTCCGGGCCGTTCCTTTGAATCCATTCTGGGACGAATGGATGAGGGGGCTCCAGAAGGGGCGGTGCGGCTGATCCTGAAAGAGAGCAAGGCAGATGGTCGTGGGAGTTTGCTGCTGAACAATCAGGGCTCGCGCTTTACCGGCCCGCATCGTATGAGCTTTGCTTATGAGGATAGTTTCCTGCCGAACCAGAGCACAGCACTATCCGGCCTTGCTAGCGCCTTGCCCGTGGGTAATGAGCTTTGGGCAGTAAGTGCCACGCATGAGATAAAGATTTTACCGGAAGTCCAGCTGGAATTTTCTCTTGGCCGTACGGTCTCAAGGCCCGGCTACACACTGGCAGTCAACGATATTGAAAGCTGCTCTAGCAATTGGGGGGTCAAGCTCGACTGGCAGGTAATCCGGCAGCGTCCGAAAAATATCAACTTTGCTTTGGCTCTGGATGGGAGCAATGTAAACACGGACATTCTGGGTACACCCTTAACGCGCGACCGTATCCGCGCAGTGCGTTTAAGCGGGTCTTATGACGGGGCCGATCCGCTGCATGGCTATAACGCGCTGAATATGACCGTAAGCTGGGGTATTACTGGTCTTGATGCGAGCGCGCCGGGAGAGTTAAATCTCTCCCGCGCCGATGCCAAGCCGAATTTCACCAAGCTTGAAGCAACATGGCAGCGCAGCCAGTTTATCGCCGCTGATTGGATGGGCGTTACCACCATCACTGGGCAACGCGCATCAAAGGCGCTGTATTCATCAGAAGAGTTTGGCTTTGGCGGGCCGTCCTTGGGCCGTGCCTATGATGCCTCGGAAATCACTGGCGATCATGGCGTTGGCGGCGCGGTTGAAGTGCAATACATGGGGATAGAGCCCGTTAAAGAAATTAAACTCACACCGTCCATTTTTTATGAAATCGGAAAAATCTGGAACATTGATGACGGCCAGCCAGATGGCCTATCCATTGCCGATGCAGGGATCGGGCTGAATATTGCTCACCCGTCCGGCCTTTCCGGTACGCTCACCATCGCCCAGCCGCTCACCAAACCCATCGACACGTCCACCTACGGCAATAACGGCAATAATCCAAGGCTTTACTTCCAGCTTGGATGGGCGTTTTAAAAATTTCTGCAATTTTGCAACAGCTTTAAACAAAACGGTTTTCAATCTGAATAACTATAGATTTACTATTCGTATCTATACGACTTTTAGAGGGCCTCGTCAGAATATAGGTAAATAAAGTGATATTCTGAAAAGTAACGCCTTGAAGGGCTTAGAGATTCTGGTAAAATTCCGCTGATAAATTGTAGATTGCTGCAATTGTAATAATCATCCAGATAAGGCTTCCCGATGTCGCACCTCAACCGCTTCCTGCAAACTTTGATCCTGTTTGCTGTTTTGTTTGTGTGTTCTCTTCCTGAGCAGCAGGCTGTTGCAGCAGAAAATGCTTCTTCCGGAATTGAGTCTTTGAGTGGTGAAGAAGGGACTTCCTTGCGGACAGAAACGCAGGACTCAATTCAAGCTATTTTCAACAATCTTGAAACCGTAGGGAATGCATATAA
>JAKQEE010000155.1 GCA_029558635.1 Pseudomonadota bacterium
CACATCCGTGAAATACACCGGCACAGCATTCCTGGCAGCGTCGTTTAACAAGTGGGACTATGACCAGAAGTCCCAATTGACCGGCGCCGGCCGCTACTGGGGCTCTGACACAGGCGACACCAATACCCCGGTCGGCCTCCAGTCCTTCGGATACGCCTACGATAATATAGGCAATCGCACAACCACGCTACGCAACGGCAACGAAGCCGGCTACACCGCCAACGCCCTCAACCAATACGTCCTCCGCACAGTGCCCGGCAAGGTTGACGTCATTGGCAAGGCCGAGACCAACGCCACGGTGACCGTCAACAACATGCCGGTAACGCATGAAGGCAAATACTGGCACAAGCAATTCACGGTTACGAATTCGGCTGAAGCCGTGTACCAGCAAATCAACGGCGTAGGCGTGTACAACCCGCCGGGCACCAATGACCCCGACATAGTAACCGAAAACACCGGCGCCGTTTTCGTCGCCCAGACCCCGGAGCAGTTCACCTACGATGACGATGGCAACATGCTGTCTGATGGAAGATTCAGTTATTCATGGGACTGTGAAAACCGACTTGTTTCTGTACAGACTTTGACGAATTTGCCTTCTTCCGTCCCGCTCGTAAAGGTTGACTTCGCTTATGACTACATGTCCCGGCGCATTTCCAAGACCGTGTATGATTGGGTCAGCAATGATTGGGATGAAGTCGAGACCAGGCAATTCATATACGATTCCTGGAACGTGGTATCCGAACTGATAACCGATAACCAATCACCGATAACTAACCATTATGTTTATGGTTTGGATTTAAGTGGTTCCCTCCAAGGCGCCGGCGGAATAGGAGGATTACTCGCAGTTGTTAAGGATTTCGACACGTTCTTCCCGACTTACGATGGCAATGGCAACGTTTCCGAATACCTGTCAGCCGATGGCGAGATCGTGGCCCACTACGAATACGACGCATACGGAAACACGCTCGTTGCCGATGGTGAATTGGCGCAGGAATTCCCGCACCGGTTCTCGACAAAATATCTCGATGAACTACTCAGCCTGTATTACTACGGCTATCGTTATTACTCCCCCTCCCTCGGCCGGTGGCTCTCCAAAGACCCCATCGGGGAAAAGGGTGGAGTTCACCTGTTTGCTTTTGTCCGGAATAATCCTGTCGACAGATTTGACCTGTTTGGCTTGATTGATAACGGTGGCGCAGCCAAAACGAAGTGCCAGGAAGTGATCGACTGGAAGAAGAAGCAGGGAGGCTTAAAGACTTCCCCTATTACCGGAGAGATGAAGGGAGAATGCGAGAAGCAAATCAACGATCTTATTCAAGGTGCTGGTCAGGTTAAGGACTACTGGTCAAAATTCGATGCCGACAAGTGCCCCGCACCGCCAATCAAGTGTATTTGTTGCAACGAAGGTTACGGCGGATTCTATTCTCCAGGAGCGAAGGACATAACGATCTGCTGGAATAACGTCAAGCAGAACAAGAATCTGTCGACGATTCTGATTCATGAAGCCACCCATGCTCTCCAGTATTGTTACGGAAAGGGTGGAGGGGGTTGTGAAGGAAGTCTCAAGCGAGAGATGGAAGCGTATAAATGCGCGGGGCAATGCAATGATTTCGCTTCTTGTGTGAATCGGGCACTGGGTAGTAGTTGTGGCGGACACTGTACGGCCGATGAGGTAGAAAAACTTTTCGATCAGATGAAAGATTGGTTCAACAAGGAGAGCAAGAACTTCTGTACGTTCCAGCAAACACCCAACATACCTGGGCCGCCTTCGCCATGAACTCGAGTTTATTTCTTTTGACGGGGGTATTGCCTTTTCTGGCAGTCACAGCCATGGCTACATCCTCAAACCAAGTGCACCTTGTGAAGCCGCTTTCCGGCGTCGTCCGTACACAGGCATACCAGATCGAGGCACTTCAGAAGGTCGTGCTTGGGTCTCTCTCCGATGCCAAGGGTTGGGAACTGGTGAAGGTTGAAGTTCTTGCATGGGCACTCAAAGCGGATGAGTTGGACACTCCCCCGAGGTTGTTTGAAGAGACCGTTGTGATGGCTCTTTGGACGAAGCCAGGGGGAGCGCGTTTCGGGACGCTTCACTACTTCTGCCGAAATCCCAGTTCGACTGCTTCAGCAGACCGAGAATGGTGCCCCTCGCTAATGGCACCGCCTCTTATCAATGTCCGACAGTTCTCTCAGGTTCCAGATGACAAAGCGACGGCACAATTTATCTTCGAGACCAACTTTGGCTACAACGAATTGCTTCCAGATAAGAGTGTCTTGGCGGTTTACCTTTACCGCGATTCTCCGCTCATAGCCGAAAAGCTTCGTGAGGGAATCACTCCAAGCGAGAAAGATCGACGCCATGCCGCTTACCTTCGCCTTATTGCCGAATAGGCATCAATGGTGTGTCATCACTCGTGTAATGGTCCAGGGTGTAATGGTCCAGGGGGATTCGGCAGGGGTATAATGGTCCAGGGAGATTCGGCGGGGCAGAAATCGCGGGAAAATGACCTTAACCCGGGCGCAGATGATCAGTCCGGCGAACAAGAGCGCAACGATTTTTGACGAAAAAAGGCGCGATAACTGAGAATTTTCGGTATGCGAACAGACCGGGCCTGTGATTGATGGAACGGCAGGTAAGAAAGCCGCGGATTACGCGGCCTTCAGCGTAACGATCGGCAAATGCCGTCTGCCTTCGAAAAAAGAGACATGAAGTTCGAGCTTCATGTCTTTTTGTTCTTTGAGATTCAAGGGCGGAGCGCGGGATATGCCATGATAACGCTGGTGCGGAGTTAGTCCGTTTAATCCCTGGTGCGGACGGCACATGTTGTACCAGACGGCGTACAAGGATAATTCCGTCCTCATTTCGCCGATGTTCAGCGGGATGACGATGCGCCGCGTACATTCGTCTTTCAGCGAGCGGATGAACCGTTCGATCACGGCGATCGAACCGTGCTTGCCCACTGCGCCGAAACGTTGGTTGATTTCCTTGTTTTCGCAGTATCCGCGGAACTCATCCGCTATAAACTGGGGGCCCTGGTCGGTGATAAGGTGGCGCGGGGTCTTGCGCGCACGCCTGATTGTCCTGGAAAGGAACAGCTTGATTTCGCGGGCTGTGGGCTCTTTGAGGAACAAGGCAAAGCCCATGACCATGCGCGAGAAATGGTCAATAATGACGGCGAGCCAGTAGCAGAACGGGTAACGCTGGTTTAGCGAGTTGGGCAGCCAGGCGCACCAGAAGCCTTTGCCTGTGGGAATGGTGGTCAGGTCAATGTTCCAGACGTGATTCGGATGCCGGGCAATGACGGTGCGCGCGAGTTTCTTTTCGGTTTCATTGTCCGCTCCGCCGGCAACGATGGGGTCGGGTTGTTCGGGCGTTTTGGCCTTGATGAAGCGTCCGACGGTAGTGGCGGCGAGATACAGGCCGCAAGCGACAAGGATTTCGGCTATGCGTTTTTTGCCCATGATCGGGCACAGGATTTTGATCCCGCATTTTTCGTTTGAAAAACGAAAGGGATAAATAACGGCTTAAAACCCAATAATTATCACTGCATTGCGGTTTGATATTGCTTCACAAAAAAGTGAAAACATGTTTCAAAAAATCTTTCGTTTTTCAAACCGCAAGGGATTGGCCAGAGTGGCGCATCTTTTGCGTTGCGAAGGGCCTTGCAGTATGCTTATACAGCGGCGCCCTTCGCGTCTTGAATCTGCGACATTCTGACCAATCGCAAAATCCGGGTTGAGCCGCTGGACGGCGTAGCGGACAAAAGCCGGGAGTTTATTGAGCGGTTCCTGTATGCGCACAAGGCCGGAGCTGTCCTCGATTCGATTGAGCCAGGAGGAGACGGTGTCGGGTTCGAGGAGCAGGCGTTGAGCGGTTTGCAGCGCGTTCCAGGCTCTTGCTGCGCGCAGTTCGAGGATGCGCATGCGTTCGATGGGCGTGTAATGCGGGCGCGCATGCGGGTTGAGGCGGATGAGGCGGGCGCGCAGCAGGTCGTTCTCCTCGGCGAGGAGCGCGGCTTCGTTGCGGGCTTGATCGAGTTTTACCGCCAGGCGCGCCCGCGAGACAGGGCTGTTCGCGCACCATGAGCGCGAGCAAGTAATGGAGAATTGAGCCAGGGAACAGACGTGTAACATGGCCGAACGCACGATACGCGGCCAGTTTTCAGGCATGGGAACATCGAAAAATTTCATATAACCTCCTGTGAGAACAGGGCAATGTATCTGAAAGATTGGCGTATGAAAAGGCAAAAACCGAGTCCGAAAGGCGACGAAGCGATAGTAGTATGTGAAAATTGCGGGCGCGAGTATTTGTTCGAGTCGTTTGAAGCGCTGTCGCGGACAGCGCGGACAACGCGATGCGAGTGCGGGCATTATTACATTCGCGAGATGGAAGAAAAGCTGGAGAAGATAATGGATTTGATGGCAACGGACAAGCATGCGCAGGAACTGATAAAAGCCGGGAAGACCGAGGAATTCGTAAGATATTTCAAAAAAGACATGGCTTGAAGGCGCCAACTGTTGAATTCAGGCTTATACGCCATAATAATGAGAAAATCAATTGAAT
>JAKQEE010000177.1 GCA_029558635.1 Pseudomonadota bacterium
CGCCGATAAACCATATGCTGCTATACCCCATTTTTTGAGAATGTGATTCTGTTCGCATCGAAACACGGCGCTCCGTGTTCGACCGGGACCTCGACCGGTCGTGTTCCGGCGATCCGGCACAATTCTTATATAGTTCGGCGCTATATGGTCTGGTATGGGTATGTACACCGAATTTGTCTTCGGCGGCGCACTGCACGATGACGTACCGGAGAACGTTCTTAATATCCTCCGATATCTTGTAGAACCAATTGAGTCGGTTCGTGCCGACCACCTATTCAGAAAACTGGAGATCCCGGACCACCCATTCTTCCAGACCGACCGGTGGCAGGGGATCGCGGTATCGTCATCCTGCTACTTCGGCTACAACCAGTCGCATTCAGCGCTCGTCTACGACGAGATCAACCACCACTGGATCGTCGCGATCCGGTCGAGCATCAAGAACTACAACCACGAAATCGAGAAGTTTGTCGACTGGATACGCCCGTATATCCGGAAAGGGTCCGGGGAGCAGGATCTTCTCGGCTACTCGCTGTACGAAGCCGACGTGACGCCGACGCTCTACTATCTGAACGGGGATGTTGCATGGTAGACCAACCGGACGATATCCTGACACACCTTAAACGGTTCCCGGCCACCCGGATAAAACCGGCCGGGACGCACGTCGCCGACCAGTGCAAGATTGCAGCGGCGTTCCAGACGCTGGCCGAAATCAGAGTGCAACCGGAACGGTGATCAACGCCGATGTAAATGGGGCGTTGAACCACTTGAGAAAGGTAGATGGTGATTCTGTGATCCCACAGATAATCAGTAGCGGCCGTGTCAACCGGCCGGTACGAATAAGGCTTGCGTTCGAGGGACCAGACCTCGAACTATCTGACAGGCACCCTTCGTACGTATTAAATTGAGACGGTCACGTGACCGTCGCAAGCCACCGGTTTCAACCGGTGGTAGTTGACGAGTATCTATACATGGCGTCACTGAAATATATAAGTATACCTGCCGGAAAAAACAGACACGGTGTACACCGCCTGATCGCAATGTTTTTATAGTATTTCGGCCATACAACTCTGTATGACAACCATTGACCCAACCAGAATGCAGGACCGGTTCGGCAACCATGGCGAAGAGGACGTTAACGTCATGACGTTCGACGAGACCGACAAGAATTAGCAGATTGCATCTTTTCTCACATCGTTAGAGCAGAAATCCGGGAGCGGCACGGAACTCATCTCCTTGTACATGCCACCGACGAAACCGGTGGCGGACGTCGTCGCTCATCTGCGGGCGGAATACGGGCAATGTGCCAACATCAAGAGCAAACGGACCCGGACAAATGTCCAGGGCGCGATCCGATCCATCCTGGCCCGGCTGGCAGACATCGATGTGCCGGAGACCGGGATCGCGATCTTCTGCGGCACGATTGCCCAGGATCGTCGGGAACGACTGGAATGCCATATCGTGACGCCGCCGGACATTGTTTCAACTTACCTGTATCGATGCAGTTCGACGTTCGACCTCCAGCCGCTCCGTGCCATGCAAAACGATATAGCAATATACGGTTTATTGGTAATTGATACCGCGGATGCGGCAATCGGGATCTTGCGGGGAACCCGGATCGAGCAGGTCGCGGAGTTCTCCTCCCAGGTGCCGCGGAAACACAGTCAGGGGGGACAGTCGGCGCAACGGTTCGAACGGTTACGGGAGATTGCAATCCACGAATTCTTCAAAAAGGTCGCGGACGCCGCCACCGCACTGTTCACCACCATGGACGGGTTTCCCGGTCGATTTAAAGGATTGATTGTCGGCGGGCTGTCGCCGTCAAAAGATCGGTTCGTCAACCACGGCTATCTCCATCACGAACTGCAGGCCCGGATCGTCGGAGTAGTAGATGTTCCCTACACGACGGCGACCGGGCTCTATGACGCGGTATCGGCGGCTCAAGAGATTCTGGCGGACCTTGACGTCGTCAAGAAGAAACAGATCGTGGAAAAATTCCTGACGGCGATCGCGACCGACGGATCTGCGGCGTATGGATACCCGCAGGTGTTCGAGAAATTGCAATCGGGTGCGGTCGCCACCCTGCTGATCTCGACGCAAGTCGACCCCCGACAGATCGAAACTCTGGTCGCCGTCGCGTCCCGGTATAAGACAACCGTTGAAATGATTCCGGACGATTTCCCTGAAGGATTGACGATTAAAAATGTGTTTGGCGGGGTGGCCGCACTGCTGCGGTACTAACCCCGCTATTCCATTATCAGTTTGACTCGACTCCTGGCAATACCGCCTGCTACCGGCGCATCCTCAAACCACTCTTGCCGGCAGACGACATCGAGCATCGTTTCGCCACCAACCTCGGTGACGGCCGTGACTTCGGCAATCCTGCCCCACCACGGATTTTCGTTCGGCAATTTGACGGTATCGCCGACATACACGACCTGGGATCGGTCGAACGCTTTCAGCGCGTCTTCGAACTGGTACGGCACTCGTTTCGAGAAATACGCTAACGGATTCTCCAGTTCGTTCTCGCGAACGATCTGTTCCGCCTCCTCTTCGGAAGAAGCCTCCACCACGTAGCCGACAATTTTCGTAATGTGATAATCCATGCCACACTTCCGTGAATGACACGACATATGACAGCAATCTATATAATGATTTCTGGAAAAATGGATGGGATCAGAACTTAATCCCGGTGATCTTCTTGAACTGACCGGTGACGTCGGTGACCCGTTTCGTCGGGGCCGATTTTGTCGGCGTCGTCCGTTTCCGCGGTTTTGCCGTCTTTTTGACGCCGGTGAGGTTTGACGGAGACCGTGTCTTTCGAACACTACCTGCCTTCTTTCTCGACCCTATCTTCCGCGCACTACCGCCATTGTCGAAATCATATTCGTATTCATCGTTCATGTATTCAGGCACGTTGTTGGTTACATAATCTTCTTCAAACTCCGCCGGCTCAAGTTCACCAGGGTCAATAACATCCATAACATTATGGTTTATTGTAGGTTTACTCCGGCTTGACCTGGTTTCTGGAATCCTATGATCGAAATAGTCGGTTGGTTTCCGACCATGTCGTCCTGGTGTTATTTCATCCGTTGGTTTCAGACGGGCGAGTAAGCGTATTTGTTCCGGAACGTTGATTTTATCAAATACTTGTCGCAAATGAGAACGTTCATACACATTACGACTCAATTTACCGGTTTTGATATCCCTCTTTACGTGCGTTTGAATGTTCTTGATCTTTTGAAGGGCATCGTACGCCCGATTATAAACATCACGTCGACCAATACCAACAATCCGTGTCGTCAATTGTTTTTTTGCCGAACTATATACCATATACTGATTGCCAACTTCTTGACAGAGATTATCTGGATCATACGATGGCTTCTTTGCAGAAAATTGAAATATTCTATGATCCTTAACAAGTTGATATTTTTCCAATCCCGCTATGATAAGCATTGCACAACTTTCAACAAATCCTGACCACCCGCCACTGTATTCGCGTGTCTCATCCATTAACACGCTAAATGTAGATGGCGGATACCTCTGACTCATCTTTTCCGCGAATCTGTACAAATAACGAAGGTCATCTGGCGGTCGAGAGTTATATTCTCTCTCTAGATACGCATTAACTTCACTTCGAATCGGATTTAATGCGGGATTTGTAGAAATGCTCTGTTTGTTCTTAAGAATTATCTCAATCTTCCTATCCGGTTTAATATGCTTTCTGCAGATTTGCATAACATCTTTAAAAACCGAAATTGCATATGCAACTTTGCGTTGCTCCTCTTTAATTCTATCTTCTCGACTACTCATCATCTCACCTCATTGATATATATTCATATGTCATATATGTATTTAAATATAACCACGGTAAAAAAAAAAAGATATATTTCGGTAGAAAATTTTAGAATCTGATGCTGGTAATCTTCCTGGCTTGGCCGGCGACCGACTTCTTCGCGGCCGGTTTCTTTGCTGCGGGTTTCTTTACTGGAGATTTTTTGGCGGTCAGTTTGGGGGTTGCCGTGGCGCGAGCCCTGTTCTTTGGCGCAGACCGCTTTGCCTTCCGCGGGATCGGGGGGACATACTGAACTTTCTCTCCTTTGAGAAGATGGGTCAGATCGTCTTTGAGTAACCGCAGTTGAGTAATCTGGTCGAACCGGCTGTATCCGGAAGAAAGTCGTTGTAATTTTTTGTCAATGTAATCTTTCGTCTGACTATCTCCGTCTCGATATCCTTTATTGATCACTTGCAGCGCAGTGATAATATCCGTGATCTTTTTGACATCCCGGCGCAGCAGTTCTGATAATCTGCGCTCACTAGGACCGGGTTCATACTCTGCCTGCAGTTCTTTGCCGATGGAATCTACGTAAGCGTCAGATGTTATACCATCCAGTTCGTCGAGATATTTCTTATTCTTTTCATAAACGGCAAATGCCTTATCCAGTTCGAGTTTACTGACCATACATCATCACCTCATTGATTGTATACTTATTCATAAGTAACCTATCATATTTAAATGTAACTATTGTAAAAAATGTAAAGAGTAATATAAAAATTAGAACCTAAACCCATCGACATTCTTCACTTTCCGGGAGACCGGTTTCTTCGTCACCGGCTTCTTCGCGGCCGGTTTCTTCACGGCCTGACAACACCCGGATCTCGGTGTCGTCCGTTGTGGTTTTTTGGAAGCACGTTTGGTCGCCGACATTCCTGTTCCCCGAAATCCGAGTGCCGGATCGATCACCCATAGTTTCTCCTGTACGTTCTCAGCGACTACCGGGGACGTGATTTTGAGCGCCTGGGGCCGGACATTTTTGTACACCATACGCAGCGAGTCACGGTTCCGGATCTTGTCCGGGGCAATGTCTTTGCATCGGTGATAAATGTCGTCGAGTTTGCTGAACACATCGATCTCCGGTTGCGAAAGGTTCGAGATGGCGAACAGCAGCACAATCTCGTCAAAGAGTTCCTTCCCCGCCATCCGCCCGCTCTCCATCTTGTTCACGTGCGCCCAGGTAAGAAACACTTTTCTCGTTTCCTGGTCCATCTTTCGGATAACATTGAGCAGATTCTCTTCGAGCACATGATAGTTCTCGTTCCACTCGCGTTCCATGGCGTGTTCGAGTTTGTTTGCAGCATCAATCGCCTTTTCGTATACCGGTTTGTTGATCTTTCCCGGTATCTGACTAGTTGCAGTGTTGTAATTTCCCATCCGCGGTACACCTCGGTGTATCAATACGAGCGCCCCCTATATAATATCGCCGTCGCACTATAATAATCGTTATATGCTGTTCCACACTCGATATACCGAAGTATATTACCGCAACACACGGCCACACACAGCACAGTGGGTATACCAACGAGGCACGACAACCTGTCTTACATCGAACGTATACAACCCATACCCGTAACTACGGCTGCTGCACCGCGTATACATTTGCCGGGCAATATTGGGCAGTATTAACCCCGTAAAACTGTGGTGCAAAACCTTTATAAGTATTGCACGCTTAACTGTAGGTGACTCACCGTTACTGCCTGCCAAAAAATTGGGCACGGAATCGGCGATGCAGATGTATACACAGTTATA
>JAKQEE010000191.1 GCA_029558635.1 Pseudomonadota bacterium
ACGCTTGTGGAAGCCCTCGACGAGGAGAATGTCTTCCGTAGGTTGGCAAACGTCATCACCACCTCTTCCGGTGATCGTAAAATTCCTGTCGTAGCATCCAAGGGTACCGCATCGTGGATCGACGAAGAAGGTACCATCCCCGACAGCGATGATGCTTTCGGTCAGGTGTCCATCGGCGCTTACAAGCTGGGTACGCTCATCAAGGTATCCGAGGAACTCCTAAACGACAGCGTGTTCAATCTCGAAGCTTACATTTCCAGAGAGTTTGCAAGGCGCATCGGTAATAAAGAGGAGGACGCCTTCTTTACCGGTGACGGCTCCGGCAAACCCACCGGCATCCTTGCTGCGACTGGCGGTGCACAGCTTGGCGTAACCACGGCAGGAGCTACCGCCGTCACGATGGATGAGGTGCTTGATTTGTTCTACTCGCTTAAGGCGCCTTACCGCAACAAGGCTGTATTTGTTATGAACGATGCTACTGTAAAGGCCATCCGCAAGTTAAAGGATGGGCAGGGCCAGTATCTGTGGCAGCCCTCCCTGCAAGCGGGTACGCCTGACACCATTTTGAACCGTCCTGTTTACACCTCCGCATATGTACCCACCATCGCTGCAGCCGCCAAGACCATTGTGTTTGGAGACTTCAGCTATTACTGGGTAGCCGACCGTCAGGGGCGTGTGTTTAAGCGACTGAATGAACTCTTCGCTGTCACCGGGCAGGTGGGCTTCGTTGCCACCCAACGTGTGGATGGCAAATTGATTCTGCCGGAGGCTATCAAGGTTCTCCAGCAGAAAGCTTAACGGAGGTGCAATATGAGCTATAACACAAAGAACTATACCGAACAGGGCGGCGAAAAAACCGTCATCGGCGGCACGCTGGAAATCAAAGAGGGAGCCTCGGTAACGGGGCTCTCCGCCGACCCTCTCCTTGTGGCAACTGGGGATACTCTTGGCGGTGTAAAAGCCGCCGCTGCTGGTGAGGATGACACTGTCGAAGTGAAAATCGGCGAAGACAGTAAGCTGTATGTTCAAGCACTTGCTGCGGCAACAGATGAAACTTTAGGCGGTGTCATAGCTGACGAAGCAACCGAGGACGACACCGTCGAAGTTAAAATCGGCGTTGACCATAAGCTGTATGTCCCGACATATCCTACCGATGCTACGGAGTCAATCTCCGGACTTGTGAAAGCTGCTGCGAATCAAGCTGACAGCATAGCTGAGGACACAGCCACACTTGTTACGGATTTCAATGCTCTGCTCGCAAAACTGAAAGCTGCGGGATTGATGGCAGACCAAGAATAATGGAGGTGAGCGGCGATGACGCCAACGGAATTGTTGCCAAAAGTCAAAGAAAACCTAATACTGACACACGCTGATGACGACGATCTGCTCCTGCGCCTCATCGCCGCCGCTGTCAATTATGCCGAGAGCTACCAGCATATTGCGGAGGGCTATTACACCGAAAATTCTATGCCCGCCGCAACTGAACAGGCCGTAATCATGCTTGTATCGAGTTGGTACGAATCCCGCGATGGCTCAACGGCCGGTTTCTTTGCCGACAGCGTTCAGGCTTCTCAACAAGTCTGGAATACGGTCAACATGCTTTTGCGTCTTGACAGATTGTGGGGTGTGTAAGCATGGGATACGGAAAAATGAGTACGCCAATCAACATCATCTCAACCGATCCCATCAAAGATGCAGAGGGTTTCGTCACTAAAGGCGACAACATCATCGCTTCGGTTAAGGCATATAAGGAAGTTCGCAACACCACCGCAAAATGGGAACGGATTATTGGGAACGCAGCGTTTTCAAGCGTAACAGCGATGTTTCGCTTCCGCAAAATTCCGGGCTTAACGGTCACGACTTCACACTTTATCTCCGAAGCTGATGGCCGCTATAACATTATTAACGCGGAAGATGTACGTGGACGCGGGATGTATATCGAAGTGTTGGCGGAGAAATTGGAAGGGACGGTGAGGTAATGGCAAAAATCGAAATGAAAATGCCGGAGGAATTCCTCTTAAAACTCTCTCGCCTTGGCAATAAAACGGATGAAATTATCCCCAAAGTGCTGGAAGCAGGCGGTGAAGTCGTTCTTTCTAAGGCAAAAAGCAACCTCTCCTCTGTAGTCGGGCATGGCACGAAAACAAAGAGTCGTTCCACAGGTGAGTTGGAAGACTCTCTCGGTTTGTCGCCTGCGAAGCAGAAACGGGACGGCTCAGGCTGGGATATCAAAATTGGTTTTGCCGAGCCAAGAAGTGACGGCGACAGTAACGCCAAAATCGCTAATATTCTCGAATACGGTAAGCACGGTCAGCCGCCGAAACCCTTCATGAGACCAGCCCGCAGACAATCGAGGAATGCGGCTATTGAAGCGATGAAGGAAAAATTCGACCAGGAGGTGGAGCGCATATGAGCATTTTGCAGGAACTGAACGCGCTGCTCTCTCCTCTACTACCGGTGGAAACGGGCATATTCAGCGGTGTTGCACCCAACGAGTATCTTGTTCTCACACCGATGACGGATGAGTTTGCCTTGTTCGGGGATAATACACCGCTTATTGATGTGTCCGAGGTGAGGATATCCCTGTTTTCAGAAGGCAATTACATCAACCGGAAAAATCAGATTACCGCCGCCCTGCTTGGTGCGGCGTTTACGATAACAGATCGCCGCTACATCGGCTATGAGAACGATAGCGGCTATTATCATTACGCCATCGATGTGGCGAAAGAATACGAAACGGAGGAAATATAACATGGCTACAATTGGTCTTGATAAACTCTACTACGCAACAGTCACCGAAGCGCCTATTACGGGTCACGAGACCTACGACACTCCGGTAATGCTGGCTAAGGCAATCTCAGCTGAATTATCTATCGAACTTGCGGAAGCGACACTCTGGGCGGACGATGGTGCCGCTGAAATCATCAAGGAATTCAAAAACGGTAAGCTTACCCTTGGTGTGGATGACATCGGAAAAACCGTCGCCGCAAAGCTGACAGGAGCGACCATGGATGAAAACGGCGTTCTTATTTCGGCTTCAGAGGACGGTGGCGACCCTGTTGCTATTGGATTTCGGGCAAAAAAAGCGAATGGTAAGTACCGCTACTTCTGGCTTTACCGCGTGAAGTTCGGCGTTCCGTCCACCAATCTCGCCACCAAGGGAGATAGCATCACCTTTTCCACACCGAGTATTGAAGGTACTGTTTCCCGCCGCAATAAACCGGACGGCAACGATCGTCATCCTTGGAAGGCGGAAGTTAACGAAGATGATGTGGATGTGCTACCTGGTGTGATCAGCGGCTGGTATACGGAAGTGTACGAACCTGACTTTGACACGGGTTTGGAGGGTTAATGCATGGATAACGAACGAAGTGCAGTCATAAAAATCGGCGATGAAGATTATCAGTTGATTCTGTCCACCCGTGCTACAAAGGAAATCGCCAAACGCTACGGCGGACTGGATAACTTGGGTGATAAGTTAATGAAGTCAGAAAACTTCGAGATGGCGCTGGACGAGATTATTTGGCTGATTACGCTCCTTGCTAACCAGCCCATCCTCATCCACAACCTGCGCAACAAGGAGAAACCGAAAGATCTGCTGACCGAGGAGGAAGTGGAATTGCTCACCTCGCCACTTGAACTGGCGGCGTATAAGTCGGCAATTACCGAGGCGATGTTCAAAGGGACGGCTCGTAACATCGAAAGCGAGGATGGTGAACCAAAAAACGCCGAGGTCGGGTAAGCGACGATGAGTTGTTTACCCGACTTTTATATTACGGTACGGTTCATCTGAATCGCTCCGAAGAGGAAACGTGGCTCACCCCGATAGGGCAATTGCTGGACTTGTGGGAATGCCATCGCCAGTTCCTCGGAATGACCAAACCAAAGCACGAACAGTTTATCGAAGATGTCATCCCTGATGGCATCTAATTTTTTTGAGGGAGGAGGTGTTTTAAGTGGCTGATAACTTCGGGTTGAAAATAGGCGTCGAGGGCGAAAAGGAGTTTAAAAGCGCACTGCGAGATATAAACCAGTCGTTCAAAGTACTGGGTAGCGAAATGAAGCTGGTAACGAGCGAGTTCGACAAACAGGATAAATCCATAGCAGCTACTGCCGCTCGCAACGAAGTCCTCAATAAAGCGATCGATGCCCAGAAGGACAAAATCTCCACCCTTGAAGCCGCTCTTCGAAACGCCTCCGACAGCTTTGGTGAAAATGATCGGCGCACTCAAAACTGGCAGATCGCTCTCAATAACGCCAACGCGGAACTGAACAACATGGAGCGTGAATTGGAAGAGTCAGCGGAAGAAGCCGACGACCTTGGCGAGGAACTGGAGGACGCTGGCGACAGCGCCGAAAAATCCGGCGGAAAGTTCGAGAAGCTGGGCGGCATCCTCAAAGGCATTGGTGTGGCAATGGGCGCGGTGGCTGTTGCCGCCGGAGCCGCAGCCGTCAAACTTGGCAAAGAAGTCATATCCGCCTATGCGGACTACGAACAACTGGTCGGCGGCGTGGATACCCTCTTTGGTGAGGCATCGCAGTCTGTTCAAGGGTATGCCGAAAATGCCTTCAAGACCGCCGGTATGTCCGCCAACGAATATATGGAAACCGTCACGGGCTTTTCGGCAAGTCTTATCCAGTCCCTCGGCGGCGATACCGCAAAAGCAGCGCAGGTTGCGGACATGGCGATTACGGATATGGCCGATAACGCCAATAAAATGGGTACGGACATCGCATCCATCCAAAATGCCTATCAGGGTTTCGCCAAGCAGAACTACACGATGCTCGACAACCTGAAACTGGGCTATGGCGGCACAAAGTCTGAAATGGATAGGCTCTTGGCTGATGCCGAAAAAATCTCCGGTATTAAATACGACCTCTCTTCATTTTCCGATTTGACCGAAGCAATCCATGTCATTCAGACCGAAATGGGGATCACAGGAACGACCGCCTTGGAAGCCACGGAAACAATTACTGGCTCTATGGCGGGAATGCAATCGGCTATCGGCAACTTGATGGCGGGTTTGGGTAATGCCAATGCTGATGTAGGACTTTTGATTGATAATGTGGTCGAAGCGTTCCAGAACGTCGTGAAAAACATTGTTCCAGTTATTGAGAATATCGTAAGAGCACTGCCCCCTGCCCTTGACGGGATACTACAGGCAATCGGTGATTTGCTTCCGACTCTGCTCGCTACGGTAGTCGACCTTTTCACACAGGTGCTGACAACGATTTTAACGCTTTTACCCGAACTTATCCCCGCTGCCGTGGATGCTGTTATGACCATTGTGGGTGCGCTGATTGATAATCTTCCATTACTTATTGATGCAGCGGTTCAATTAGTGGCCACTCTCGTTACAGGCATCGCCGATGCACTTCCACAGTTGATACCGGCGGCGGTGAACGCTGTGATCACAATCGTTCAAGGCTTGATGGAAAGCCTGCCTATGATACTTGATGCCGCCCTTCAACTGATTCTTGGACTGGCACAGGGAATCCTGGATGCACTGCCCCAATTGATCGCTGCTCTGCCCGCTATCATCCTCGGCATTGTAGATTTTATCATCGGGGCCATCCCGAAAATTATTGATGCAGGGATTCAGCTACTGGTGTCCTTAGTAGACGCCTTGCCTGAAATCATCACGGCAATTGTGGCGGCTATACCGCAAATTATCGAGGGTTTAATTACAGCGATCCTCGGCTCTATTCCCCAGCTTATTGACGCCGGGATTCAGCTGTTAATTTCGTTGGTTCAAAACCTGCCGCAGATTATAACTGCCATCGTGGCGGCGATACCACAGATCATCTCATCGCTTATTACGGCGATTATCGGGAGCATCCCGCAGCTTGTGGGAGCGGGCATTCAGCTGTTCGTGGCGTTGATAAAGAACCTGCCAACCATCATCGTGGAAATCGTAAAAGCGATACCTCAGATTATTACGGCTATCGTGAAAGGCTTTACCGGTAACATCGGTAAAATCGTGCAAGTCGGTAGCGACCTTATCAAGGGGCTGTGGCAGGGTATTTCGAACGTCACCGATTGGATTTGGGGTAAAATCTCCGGCTTCTTCGGAGGGATCGTCGACGGCATTAAAAACTTCTTCGGTATCCGTTCTCCCTCCACCTTATTTGCCGGACTTGGCGAAAACATGGGTCAGGGCATCGGTGTGGGCTTCGAACGGGCGATGGATGAAGTCGCCGACGATATGCAGAACGCTATCCCCACCGCTTTTGATACGCCCGGCATAAACATGGGTGATGTGACAGGAAGTCATGGCGGCTTGGCGGTATCAGGTATGCCTTCTCTCATCAACATACAGCAGATGATTGTCCGCAGCGAGGACGACATCCGCAGAATATCACAGGAACTGTACAACCTGATGCAAACCGGCTCGCGGGCGCAGGGGCGGTTTAGCCCGGCATAAGGAGGTGTTGGCGTGGGCTTTATTTTCAACGGAATCTCATCACAAAGCATGAACGTCAAGGCTCGGCTGACCTCTTGGCAGGCTTCGCCACCCTTGCGCAACTCCTTTGTTTCCATACCCGGCAAGCCCGGCGTGGCAGACTTTGGCAGTGATAGCGCAGAGCGGGTCATAACCGTTCGCTGTAATATCGCTCCAAAGCACAACCTCGCTTCATTGGTTGGAGTTCTGGATGGTCTGGCAGAATGGCTTGACCCGGATAAAGGGCTGAAACAGCTTGTGCTTGACGATGTAGCCGACCGCTATTTCACAGCGCGACTTCAGACGGAAGTGAACTGTGAACGGCTTATTCGCTCAGCGGGTGCATTTGACTTGAACTTCGTCTGCCCCGACCCACATGCTTACGCTTTGACGGACGAGGGTTTTACGCTAACCCAAGCAGGCGCGAATGCGGTCACGAGGAGTAAAGGCAATACAGACTCTTTGCCTGTCTTCCTTTTGAAAGGCATCATTCCATCAGGGGCATCAACCTATGTGTCGTTGAAAACAAATGACGAAGAACTTCGCGTTATCGGTGTGCTGGCTGCCGGGGAAACCCTTGTCATCGACAGCGGTTTGGTTACTGCCAAGGTGGTAGACGGCACGGGCGAAACGCTCCGAAATGGTCTGCCGCTGCTTCAAGAGTTGAATTTTCCAATTCTTCGCAAAGGAGCGAACAGCGTAACCATTACGGCAATCGGTGCGACCTTTACAGAACTGCAAATACAGGCGAAGAGCCGTTGGAGGTGAGGACATGGCGGTAAAATCCATATTGACTTCTCAAACAGACTTTACAGGCGAGATCCCTGTAACCGAAAAAACATCCGCACTCTGGCGTTTCAACGAATCCACGCCGGACAGCGATACCCGCCTTACAGACTCCTCCGGCAACGGACGACATTTTACTGTCTCCGGCTGGAGCGGCACAACAGCCTCTTTACTAAACGGCAGGTTTGGGCGGTATTTTCGCATAAACATCAACAACCCAACCACAGAAAAGACGCACCTTGTCGCCACCAACGACGGTACATTCTTTTCTTATCTCGGTGATAAAATTGCCGTCGGCGGTTGGGTAAATCCGACCACCTATTCTGTCGGGCAGAACTTCATTCCGCTTTTCAATACAAGGCAAGGACCCGGTCAGCCAATTTTATATATTTCCCTCTATCAAGGGCGGCCGCGAATGATGCTCTATAATTCGGCGGGCACGCTTATCCTTGACCAAACCGAAACACCTGGATTCAACATGGTCAATGGTGGTTGGTATTTCCTCTCTGCCATCATAAATGCGACGGACAAAACATCTCAGATAGTTCTGTGCAACCGTGCCGACGGTGTAGTGTGGACAGCCCCCTTGCGGACATTTACTGGTACATTGAATCCATCCTGTATAGCAGATATCGTCATGGGAATGCACGCAAATCAGTATTACTACGCAGGTGGCTTGGACGAGTGGTTCTTTGAAACAGACAGCGACTTAACTATTGATGATTTGATTCACTATTTCCGTCAGGCGATGCTTGCCAATGGCGGAGATACTTCGGGTAACGTGGATGCGCTAACTGAGCCGGGAGCTGTTACCCTACGGAAAGGCATTGATAATCTCTACCCCGAAAGCGGCCAACTGACGACGATTGCTGCCGAATGCAACCTTGCCGGGAGCGGTCGGGTATCGGCAACAAGCGAATACACGGCGGGCGTCACGTCCATTTCACTGATAGAAACATCAACCTCAGATGATTTACAGGACTGGTCGGCATGGCAGACAGTTGGCACGAACGGCGAACTGTCCTCACCGAATCGCTCATATATCCGTTACAGGGTAACGCTCAGCACCAGCGATACGACGGTCACGCCGAAGCTGCTCGATATCACACTTCATGATATCCCCAAATCTCCGTATGAGAAACTGGGTTTTGCCCGCCCCGTTGTTTTGGACGGGAACGGAGCGTGGGAAACAGTTCTGGAGAATGCTTACGACATCATTGTTACGGGCGAGATCAACGGAGCGGACACCTTGGAATTCAAGCTGCCCTACAGTGACCCGAAGCGGGCGACGCTTGACAACGAGAAGCAGGTGCAGATTGCTGAGGATGTTTACCGCATACGGACAATGACGGATGAAAAAGGTTCGGATGGCAACAGCATACTCACAACGGTCTATGCTGAAGCGGCATTCTATGACCTGACTTTTTCTGCAGAAAAACAACCGATTGAATTCAACGCCGACCTGCCCGCTGCCCCGATGGCGTTTGCGCTTGCGGGCACAGGCTGGGAAGTCGGCACGGTAAATGTGATCACCCTTCGAACATGGGAATGCCAAGAAAAGAACGCACTCTCCATCCTGCGGATGGTGCAGAACATCCATGGTGGCGATTTGGTATTCCACAGCCGGGACAGGCGAGTGGACTTACTGACATTCAGCGGGACAGACAGCGGTGCGCTCTTTGCCTACCGCAAAAACTTGACGGGGATTAAGCGTGTAGTCGATACTCGATCCCTTGTTACGCGACTCTACGCCATCGGTAAAGACGGCATGACCTTTAGTGCCATTAACGGCGGCAAGGAATATCTGGAGGACTTAACCTATTCAAGCGAGGTGCGGGTAGCGACACTCGACTGCTCCAGTTTTACGAACCCCTATCAGATGCTTGAATTTACCAATATGCGGCTTGCTGAGTACGCAAAGCCCCGCGTTTCCTATGTCCTCTCGGCGATGGATTTGTCCGTATTGACAGGCTATGAACACGAGCGCTGGAATTTGGGTGATATTGTAACCGTTGACGACAGGGATTTGAATCTGACCATTAAAACACGAATTATACGCCGCCAGTATAACCTTCAAGAGCCGTGGAAAACCGTATTGGAACTCTCCACAAAACTCAGAGAACTTGGCGATTCCTCATCAGCAACGATTGCCGACCAGTTCGACCAAAGCAATCTCATCGGGCAGGAAATCAAGGATATGGTACCGTTCAACCATCTGCGAAACAGCAGAGCCGATGATGGCTTCGCCTATTGGCAAAATAGCGGCTTTGTAGTGGATACTGAAAACGGTGTATCCGGTACAGCTTCCTTTAAGGCAGTTGGTGTGGCGGATATGACCAAAAGCATGGCGCAAACAGTCTATCCAGCATCAAGACGTAACTACACTATTTCGGCTCAAATCGGCTCAGATAATCTGAACAAGGGTGCAAATGGACAGGTCGGTATCGAGGTAGTATTTGAATACGAGGACGGGACGACCGAAACACGATTTATTGATTTGTATTGAGAGGGCGGTGATTTCACATGGTATCTTTTCAACAAGTGGCGCGAGACGCTTCACCCAAAGGCTACGGCAGGCTGCGCTCCATCACCATCCGTCTTGTTATACAGAACTGTACTGGAGAGGTGTTCTTCACTGATCTAATGTTGCAAGCAGGTATCGTCGCCACAGGCTGGGTCGGCCACGTCTGTGAAATTAGGTGGACACTGGATGGGTGATTCAGTCTTTGCGAAGTACATGCTTGTAGTAGCATCGGAAAAGGCAGAGCCATTGCACATAAAGCATTTCCCCAGAGGCGTAACCATGTATGCCAGCTTCTCGAAATGCTCTGGACAACTGCTTTTTTGTAAACATGCGTCGTAATTCGGCACCATTGCTTCGTAGGCCGGCTGAGACAAAGCGCTCGTAAGCAAGCCATTGGACTGGCGATACATCTGGTTGTGCCTTTTTATTCAGATGGAGCAATACCACGTCTACGCCGGGCTTCGGATGAAAATCCTCCCGGCGAAAATGGTAGACGATTTCAAGATCGAATACTGGCTTTATCATGAGTGACCGCAGGCTTTCACGCGAGGTTCCCATGAAACGCTTGGCCGCACCCTTTTCCATCGTTAACCATGCTTCTGTTGGTGGGTTTTTGCTTTCCGTCAGCTTGCGCAATATGCTGGTGGTATGGAAAAAAGGAATGTTTGCAAAAACCTTATAGTCCACAGAAGCAGGAAGCCGCCATTGCAGGAAGTCCTGATGATAAAGGTCGAGGTTTTCGGCATCACTGAATTTTTCAAGAAGCCTTCCATAAAGCTTTTTGTCAACTTCAATAGCGCTTACTTTCTGGCAGTTTTCAAGGAGTAAACCAGTAATATGGCCTTTACCGGGGCCTATTTCAATCACATGATCACCTGCGGTGATACTGGTTTTATGAAGCAATTTTTTTATTGTTTTGTAGCTGGTCAGGTAATTTTGGGATACACAAATGGGCGGATTTTGCCCTTGGTTTCTATTTTTGGACATAAAAAATACACCTCTTTCGATTCTATTCGGGTCGAAAAAAAGTGCACAAAACTAAAGGAAGAGTATTTTACGCTTCCGTTTGTTTAGTGCACCTTATTGACGAGTCCGAAAGATTCCACTCATAGGTGTATTCAAGCCTCCAAATATAGATTGGTTTTCATTATAAAATAAATAGGCTATGTTGTCAAATTCAGCATTTGTACACACTCGCATTTGAGCTATGCACCGTTTTCGGAGGAGGTGGCAAAGATAATCAACAACTTCATCCGCTTTGCGGAAGTACTAAAACTCAAAGAGGAAAAGCGAATTGTAAGCGTAACCCTCCGTCCCCTCATCGCCGATTGCACGGGCGAGATTTACTTCACCGACCTTCAGCTTCAGGAGGGCGACAAACTGACAGGCTATACACCGCACACTTCGACCATGCTTCAAGGTAGCGGGAATGCTCCTCGCTACCAAAATGCCGTGGTGCGTGGCGGCGCGACCCTCGTTCTCTTCAACACCGGGGAAACCTCGGCGGGTCTTGACTTATATATCTATCCTAAACAGCCAATGGCGGCGGGAAGCATTGAAATTTCACAAGGTATGGGTTCGCATAAGTGCAAATTTACATCGGCGGTAAATGCGGGTGATGAATTTGCCTTAAAAGCTGTGGTAAGGGAATGTCTGCGAAATGGCAATCCCACGC
>JAKQEE010000195.1 GCA_029558635.1 Pseudomonadota bacterium
TCGACTCCGTTAAATATGCCCGGTCAATTCGTTTCAAGGTTTCAATCTCCCATGCCGTCGGTTCCGTCTTTGTCAATTCCGCCCAAGCCCGGATTTCGCTGTACGTCAAAGGAAGCGCCCCGAACTCCGCGTACCCGCGCCCGCCGGAAAGCTCGCAGAACCAGCCCCAAAGATAGTGCAGGCAATCCGGCATTTCGACGGGTTCAAGTTGCTTCGGCATGTTTCCTGTTTGCCTGTAAACACTTTCCAAGTTCTCCCTTAACGTCGAGCCGTCTTTCTGCCGGGCGTTGAGTTCAAACTCATGCCCGGCATACTCGATCAGTGCATCGGCTAAGCTTTGATAAAATTTGCGCGGTCACCGACTGCCGTGTCCACCTGCTCTTTGATCCACGGGAAACGCTCATAAAGAGCCGCCGCGTTGTCCTTGTTGCAGGCCAGTTCCTTGCCGTCCACGGTCACGGTCTGCTTTTCGCCCTGTCGCCATGATTTCGTGACAGCAGCCAGCAACTGAATCCCGTCTGCTTCCACGGACTCAATCGGGACGTTCGTATTTCGGAAACCGCCCTTGCTCATTTTCTCCATGCGCTTTTTCTGCTGCGCCCGACTTACTTTCTGGAACTCGTCGGAATCCTTGCCGAGAACGGTAATGAAAAGCCCCAAGTCCTCATTCGTTGCCGGGTTGTAAATAGAAACCTCAAAACCTGCGTTGCTTCCCTTGATAGTGTCGAGTGCCGCTAAATCTGTGATCTTTTTCATAATGTTTGCCTCCTCCGGTTAGTTGGTTTGTCGACGATCAGAAAGATGAATCTGTCTTCATCCTCAAACCAAAAGAAAAGCAGATCGCCGATACGAATTATGATCATGTCAATGTGCTGTCCTGAATGCTCAACAATGTTTGCCTCCTGGTTATTTTGTTTTAAGCGGATATTTCACCTGAACCTTTTTAATCGGGAATGGTTCGCCCGCCTTCTTCGCCTTTTTGATAAACTCCCTCTCGAGATAATTCGGCTTGCCGATAGTGAGAACGATGTCAACGTTTTCACCCTTTCGGAGCTTCCCTTTGTAGCGCTTCCGCGTCGCCTTTACAGTCAACTTGTCGCTGAGGTACTTCGTCGCCTTGTAAGCACCGCCAATAAGAATCTC
>JAKQEE010000203.1 GCA_029558635.1 Pseudomonadota bacterium
CTGGTTCAAGGCCCCTGCTGATGCATCACCGATTGTCACGCTTGCGTCAACTTCCAGCGGTATACAGTTCATTAATTGCACGTTCTCCGCTACGGCCACCACGACCATAGGTATTCAGGCGACGGCAAGCCCGTTCCTGAAAATCTATGGGTGTCGGTTCCAGGGAGCCTATGTCACGGCGGCGATCAGTATTGCTAAGGGCGAAGCGGGTTCGACGGAGATTGTTGGCAACGACATCATGCAGTCGGCGGCGGTCGGCATCCTGATTAATGCCGAAACTACCTGTTCTTGGCCGAGCACCATCAAGGACAATCTGATTCAGGCCGCGACGATCACCATCGACGACAATTCTGACCTGTTCTACATCACGGGTAACGAGCTGATTAGCGCGGCTGCAGGCGCAACGGTCGGAACGATGGCGGACGAAATGCAGTGCGACCTCAATGTGTTCAGGGCGTCAAATAACAGGCTGGCTTGCTCCAACGTCTGCGGCGTGGCTGTGCCTCCGGTTGACACCACGACTTAACACTTAATCCCGAAGGGGCGGCGGGCAAACCGCCCCACATTGAATGAAAGTAAACATCATCGGCAAGGGGGCCGGGTGGGAGAAGGCTCCGATGGACGGCGAAAGTTGGGGGATTACGCAACTGTGTTTGCGCCGCCCCGTATCGCTGACCATCGACATGAACGTATATGATGATGGGCGATGGGGGGATGAGCAGGCGAGGGAAGCGGACGCGGCAAGACAATACTGTTTGGATCATGCCATTCCCTACATCGACCTTGCAACCTATCCCATCGACGACATCATCGGTCACTTCGGGACGGACTATTTCACCAATACCGTCGATTACGCCCTTGCCCTTGCGATCTATCGCGGCTATCGCGCCATAGACATGTATGGCGTGAATATGGCCACTTTCGGGGAATACGCCTACCAAAAGCCTGGGGTCGAGTTCTGGACCGGGATGGCGATGGGCCGGGGGATCAAGGTAAACGTCCACGGATCTTTGTCGGTGATCCTCAAGTCGAGGGACGGGCTGCTTTACGGCTACGACCGAAGGCAGTTGTGGGCTGAAAAGATGGCGCAGGAGATGAAAAGGCTTGCAGCAGCAGGCTAATGAAAAACGAGGGGGAGGGGGATGAAGCTCAAAAAAACGATATTCACGGTGAACGTGGATAATTTCGCGCCGGAAGTCACGGAAATCACGTTCCCATACATCAAGGCATACGCGCACAAGATCGGCGCGGAGTTCTTTGAAATCACAGCGAGGAAAAACCCGGACAAGCCGCCCGCATATGAGAAGTTCCAGATTTACGATCTCGGCAGGCTGATGCGAAACGACTGGAACATCTTCTTTGATGCGGACACGCTGATCCACCCGGACTATCCCGACATCACGACCCTGTTGAATAAGGATACGGTATGTTTCCACGGGAAGGACTTTGCGCCTATCCGTTGGCGGTATGACGAGCCGTTTCTGAGGGACGGGCGATACATCGGCGGATGCAACTGGTTTGCGGTAGCGTCCGACTGGTGTTTGGATTTGTGGCATCCGCTGGACGTGCCGATGGAATACGCAATAGACCAAATCTTTCCGGCGGTGTTGGAGTCGAAAACCGGGGTCACGCGAGAACATCTTCTTGACGACTATCTCGTAAGCCGGAACATTGCCCGATACGGCTTGAAGCATACCACGGCCATGAAGGTTCTGGAGCCATACGGGATTCAGATCGGATACATCTGGCACGACTACCTGTGCGGCCCGGAAGAGAAAGCGGTGAAGATGAAGGAAGCCCTGAAAAAATGGGGTTTGAAATGTCCGAAACTGTGGGGGGGGTAAGATGCGGTGCATTCGGGATATGGAGACGGTGCAAATCGAGCTGACGAACGCCTGTATCAATCAATGCTCGAATTGCACGAGGTTTGTCGGCCATGTGGAGAAACCGTTTTTCATGCCCGTTGAGCAGGTTGCGGAAGGTGTGGATTCGCTTAAAGGGTTTCTGCACATGATTGGCGTGATGGGCGGGGAGCCGCTTTTGCATCCGCAGTTCTCTGAAATCTGCAAGGTGTTTCGGGAGAAGGTTCCGTTTGAGAAGGCGGGGCTGTGGACCTGCCTGCCGGAAGGGAAGGAGCACTACCGGGAAGAGATATGCAGCACCTTCGGAAACATCTTCATCAACGACCATTCGCGGGATGACATTTACCATTGCCCCGCGCTGGTGGCCGGGGAAGAGGTGTTCAAGGGATTCGAGGATGACCAATGGTACATCTACGACCACTGCTGGCTGCAAAGATGCTGGAGCGCGTCGATCAATCCGAACGGGGCGTTTTTCTGTGAGGTTGCGGCGGCGATGAGCATCCTGTTTGACATCAAGGCGGGATGGGAAGTGAAACCGGGATGGTGGAAACGGGCCGTGAAGGATTACAAGGAACAGATTGAAACCTTCTGTCCGAAGTGCGGAGTGGCGATCCCTCTGGAGAAGAGGCGAAGCACGGACGGAAGGGATGACATATCCAAAGGCAATTACGAACGGCTGAAGGATACCAGCCCGAAGATCAAGGCCGGGAAGTATGTCATTCACGATTTGAGGATTGTTCGGGACAGCAAGCCGCTTGCGGCATACAAGGAGGAAGGATACCGAAAGGACATAGCGGCCAGATACGGGATGTTTCTTGTGCTGAATGACAGCAGGTATCAGACACCCTATTTGAAAAAGAATTGGAGGCGAGGGGATGAGTAAAAAGAAGAGCAAAGCATTGCCTGAAACGGTGTTTGCTTCGGACGCGCAGATTCGGGCCGTCAAGAACGACATTCGCGAATTGGAAACGATGTTGGAGAACGACAAGCGGCTGTTTACCAAAAGCCCGCGCATACAGGATGAAACGGCATTCAAGGCCGAAATCCTGAAAAAGCAGCAGTGGCTTGAACGGCATACCCCGCGGGCATTGAGGGGAGAGGCGGCGAACAAGGCATACAAGGAATACAAGCAGCTTGCCGAAAAACTGAAGGAGAATATGCCGAAGGCGTCGATGTTCTATCAGCGGTATCCGAGGGGGGATGATCCGCACACGAAGCACCAGAAATTTGAAGAGGCGGTGAAGGCGGAAATGGCCCTGCAAAAGAACCCGGAATTGAAACGCGCCATGTTCCGGTTCAACCACCTTGCGGCAAAACTCGACCCATCCAACCCGGAATTGAGAAGCGTTGAAAGGTTAAGGTCGCAAAGATGAGCACAACCAGCATCGAGCAGAATATCCTCTATGCCCTTGGCGAAGGCCAAAATTTAAGCGATACGGCTTTTCTGGCCTATGCCCTAAGATGGGCTAATCGCGCAAAGCGTGAAATTTTCCTGCGATACCGCTTCAAGTCCTTGCGTGTGAAGAGCATTTTTGAAACGACCATCGGCCAGCAGACCTATCAGGGGCCGGACGACTTCGCTGGATTTCTGACCGTCAAGGATGAAACGAACGATGACGTGATCGACCAGATCACCCCGGAAGAGTTTCAGCGCACGGTGGGCGGCACGTTCATTGAGAATGAAGCGTTCACTTCGGATCATGACACCGCCGTTAAGCTTGGCTATCCCGCGATTGTCCAATACACGGAAGTCGTGACCGACGATGAGGATGGAACGACGACCTACACGCGGGACACGGATTACGAGATGGATTACGTCGCCGGAACGATCACGGTTCTTTCCACGGGGTCCATGACCGACGCGACGGAGTATTACATAAACTACACCTACCGGGAAACGGGCAAGCCGTCGCAGTTCTGCTTTGATTACGATGCGACAAATAAGTTGTGGGTGTTCAGGTTCTATCCCGTTCCCGATGGGGCTTACAAGATTTCCCTGCTTTATTCCGCGTTTCCCGCCGATCTATCCTCTTCCGTCGATCCGATATGGAGCCAGTTTGAATATGCATTGGAGTGCGGGGGGATCTATTACGGCGCGATGGAATTGCTTTCCGACGCTCAGAAGAGGAGCGAATTAAGGATGCATTACGAGCAGCAGATTCAGGCGTTGATTCAGCTCGACAATGAATTAAATACGAAACAGCAGACGATTCCGGTGCGGATGAAGAAAACCGATTATTACGGGTGATCCATGCCAAAGAAGATGTTCGGGCCTTTTCTGTATGGGGTTGATTACAGCACGCCTCCGGCGCAGCTTAATGACACCGCGCTTGCGGACGCGGCTAATGTCATACCGTTGAGCAATTCGCTTTTGACCGGACGGGGCGGGACGGGGAAGATGCACGGAAATAAACTCAACTATCCCGTAAAGTCATTCCATGAATTTCTGAACGGAGATACATCCCTCCTGCTTGCGAATTACGGAAACGTTGTCGGCTATCTCGACACGGACACACAGACCATGACACCCCTGTTTACCCTCACGTCCGCTAAAAAAGCGCAGTGGGTGACATTTGGGGAAAAGGCCATCATGATCAACGAG
The DNA here is from genome assembly GCA_029558635.1 of Pseudomonadota bacterium. Classification (GTDB taxonomy): domain Bacteria; phylum Pseudomonadota; class Alphaproteobacteria; order Micavibrionales; family Micavibrionaceae; genus UBA1573. The sequence goes on from JAKQEE010000203.1 coordinate 4,465, forward strand.
GGATCTGATAATCCGCAGTATATCACAGACACCTCCACCTACGGCGATCTTGCCGGTTCCCCGCCCAAGGGGAAGTCGATTGCGGTATGGTCCAATCGCGTGTGGCTTGGCGGGGATTCGACCGACCTTGCCACCCTGACGGGATGCTGCGTTTCCGACCCTACGGACTGGACGACGAACAGCACCGATGCGGGGATTGTGGAGCAGATCGTGGGCGACGAGGGCGACCCGATCATCGGTATCAGGGGGTATTTCGATTGGCTGATCATCGGCAAGAAAAACACGATGTATAAGCTATACAGTTCAACAAACCCGACTGCCGCAACGAAGTTGAGCATTAAGCCGATATACTGCAAGGGCGGGGATTCGGTCGGGTTCACGTCGCCTTGGGCCATCGAACAGGTGGGGAATGATCTGCTGTTTCTGGACGGTTTCGACATTAAGAGGTTAAGCGGCATACAGGAATACGGGGATGTTGAAACCGCGTCGGTCATTCCCCACTTTCGGGAATATATCGAGTCGGTAGCCGACAAAGACCTTCTCTATTATTCGCACTTCTACCATTACAAAAAGAAACAGCAGTTATGGGTGACGATCCCGACATCCGC
>JAKQEE010000213.1 GCA_029558635.1 Pseudomonadota bacterium
TCATAGCTCCTCTCGCCTGTCATAAAAGCCAGAATACCTTTTTCTTTCACTTTGGTTAAAATCAAGACAACCCGGCTAGCCCTGGCTCCCGAATCGGGAAGTTCCAAGTCGATGTCGTTTATGTTTCGCGCATCCGCTTGCATTAGCGACAGGCGTTCCTCGTCGTTTTCATCCGGAGCTTCAACGGCGCTTTCTTCTATTCCGTCATCCGGGAGTATCTCATCTTCCGGATTTTGCTCTCCATAGGGATCGATATAGGCATGGAGCCTTATCTTCGCTGAACTTTTCGAAGGCGCTTTCTCTTTAGCCAATATCTGCCGTTTCCGTTTACCGGTTTCCATGTTCGACGTCCTCCTGTCTTAAACAAAATGCGTAAAACGATTTTGGAGAGCTTTCAAAGACGGTTTGAGCCTCTTTTCCATACTCTTCCGCGATCTTGGCGACCTTTTTGGCTTTTTTTCGCTCTTGTTCCGAGTTATCTCCGTAAGCCCCTCTCGGGTTTTCAAAGCTGAGGGCTGTGAAGAAGCCTCGCTTCTTCCAATCGGTCAAATAGGCGATCGCATCGGACTCGCTTTTCAGATCGAGCCGAATCATTTCTCGGTAAAGTATCTCCAAATAGAGAGACAACACATCGATCGTTTGAAGCAAAGAGACCTCTTTTTTTCTATCGGCAGTCGCGTCACCCGCGATTTTTCCGCGATTATTTGGCTCCCCGCGCATAACCGATTCGATCGAAGCCAAACATATGTTCTTGAAATACTCGAAATACCCCGCGCGCTCGCTGCCGGAATCTTCTCGAACGTTCAAAAAATAGGACGAGACCTTTTGCATTCTGAACCCAAAATCGCCTGTCTGAAAGGTTTTCATCGAAAGTTGCGTGCCCCGTTCCCCGATCGTATGGCCCGCCAATACGCCAACATAATCGCCAGCGCGAAAAGGTTTGTACTCTTTAGAGGGATCATATCCCAAACAACGCGCGCACAAATTTCCGTCTCCGCTTTGACAACTGACCGGACTGCGCATGACGATGTCTTCGTCCATTTCTTTCAGCGACTCGATGTTGGTTTCGTTTACTAGAAACCAGTCGCCGTTACCGCATCGTACGAACCGGTTCAAGAAAAGCTTCGCATAGAGGAAACCCTTAAGGAGGCGATTTGCGTCTTCGTTTTCTTTCTTGGTTTGTTCCGCGCTCAGACGGGATTGACGCGGTTTATCCAGTTGAATTTGGCCGATGAGTTCGTTCAAATCGCGTCGTGGGAAGATTAACCCGGATTCGTTGCCGCAATCGGCCTCTATTACGCGTACCGGATACAACAATTCGACCAATTTGCGCGTAAAATAACCGCCTTCTCC
>JAKQEE010000228.1 GCA_029558635.1 Pseudomonadota bacterium
GCCGATATATTCACCTATGGCCGCGATGTACGGCAGGCCGATTACAATCTATTCGGGAGGCGATAATATGGCTGAGTTGCTCGGCGCGTTTTTGATGAAACAAATCTCCGGGAAGCCCGACAAACCCCCTGTGTTTATTCCGCCAAAAAAGGCCCCGGAAGCCCCGAAGGCGGCAAGCGTGCCACTGACTCCGGGGAATATGCCGACGGACGACACGGCGGGCAGCAACGCCGCTGTGAAGGATGAAAAGCGGAGAATCTTAAAGGCTATGCCGACGGCCACAGAAAAGGAATTTGCCGGGGATAAGGCAGGCGATAAGGCCCCGATTCAGAAAAAGCGGCTTTTGGGCGCGGGCAAATCCGGGCGCGACACTACGGGAGCGGTGGTATAATGGCGACACCTGCTGACGGTAAAAAAATTGTTGAGATATACAACCGGCTCGATGGCGACAAAGCGGCGTATCAGGCCCATTTACGGGAAATATCCGAGTATCTAGTGGCGGTTAAATTTCTCTATGATCAATGGGTTGCAGGGGGGAAGAGGCACAAAAACATTTACGACGGCACAGCAATCCGGGCGCATCGTGTTTTTGCCAATGGGTTGTTCGGCAATCTGACGCCGCAGGCAACGCCGTGGTTTTCTCTGACTGTAAAGAATAAATCCATCGCGGAAATATCCAACGTGAAATATTGGCTGGCCGACACGACTGACCGCATGCGTTCAGCCATAAACGCATCTAATGCCCCTTTAGCGCTTCAGCAGGTTTACCGGTCCGAAGGATGGGCTGGAACAGCGGTGCTTAATGTCGAACCAGGGAAACGATATGCGTTGAACTGCCAGGCGTTCTCTGTCGGTAATTGCTGCGTGTTGGAGGACGCTGAAGGCGTTGTTGATTCGGTTTATCGTCTCGAACGGTTTACCTGTCGGAAGATGATTCAGAAATGGGGGGATAAATGCTCTGAGAAGGTTCAAAAGGCCCACAAGGATCAAAAATATACCGAAACATTTGACGTGATCCATGCTGTATATCCGCGCGACGACTATAATTGGAATAAAGCCGATAACCTCAATATGCCGTATGCGTCAGTATGGGTTGAAAAAGAGGCAAAGAATGTCCTGGCTGAATCCGGTTATCAGGAATTCCCCTATGCCGTGCCGCGATGGGAGAAGGATGAAAACGAGCAATACGGCCGCTCTCCGGGCATGGATGCGCTGCCAGATGGGCGAATGCTTAACCAGATGTGTTACGATAATTGGCGTGGCATTCAAAAACAGATTGACCCGCCGCTTCTGGCGACCTCCGAGGCCGCTCTGTCAACGACCGTCACGCGTCCCGCAGGGATCATCTACCACAAACCGGGGCATGAGCCGAAGCAGCTACAGAGCAATGGCCGTTTCGAAATTGCGTTGGAAGTGGAAGAAGGGCGCCGGAAAGCAATCAAAGACGCTTTTTATAACGACCTATTTCAACTGCTGGCGTCTGATAACCGGACGGACCGGACTGCCTATGAGATCAGCAAGCGGCTAGAAGAAAATATTTACATTCTTGGTCCGGCTCTGGGACGGCAGCAAGTGGAGTTACTGGACCCGTTTTTAAGCCGGGTATTCTGGTTGCTGTTCCGGGCCGGGGCTATTTTGCCGCCTCCTCGCGAACTGATGGGGCAAGGGCTCGAGGTTGAATATACTGGCCGCCTGGCGCTTATGATGAAAGCCTACGAGACGCGCGCAACGGTGGACACGCTCAACGCGGTTGCTCCCCTGGCACAGATCAACCCCGAGATCATGGACAACTATAATCTGGATGAGATTGCACAAGGGACGGCATTGAGGGCAGGTGTCCCGGTGAAATATCTGAATCCGCCTGAATTTGTCGCAGAGATCCGGCAGAAAAGGGCGGAGGCGTTGAAGGCGCAGCAGGAAGCGGAGACGCTCGAACGTGCGGCGCAGCAGATACCAAACCTCGCAAAAGGGGCCGAAAAGGGCAGTGTTTTGGAGGCTCTTAATCAGTGAACGATTTATTTATTCAGGACCACGAACAACTGGAACGCGAGCAAGAGGCGGCGGCGGAGAACACGGCTAAGCAGCTCCGAATTAACTTCGGTGTGACGTTCTCCACGCCGGAAGGGTTTGAAGTGTTGAAGGCGCTGCAATCGTTTTGCCATGACAACGAGGTTACATATTGGAAGGGCGACACGCACGAAACGGCATTTCGGGAAGGCGAGCGAAACGTCTTTTTATTCATCAAGTCGCATCTATCAAACGAGCTGCGGCAAAAACTTTAGAAGGGAGAAAACTTTATGTCAGATGATCCGGGAATTGATCCGGGTGCAAATCCGGGGAGTCAGCCAGAGCCGGGCAATCAACCGTTAACCATCAACGCGGAACTGTTGGGAGAGTTCAAAGACGATCCCGTATTTAAACCGTTTGAGGGCAAGGGGCTGGGCGACGTATTCAAAAGCTACAAACACGCACAAACCCTTGTAGGCGCGGAAAAGATACCGATTCCCGCGGGGAAGCTGAACACGCCGGAGAACTGGAATTATGTCATGGATAAGCTGGGGCGTCCGAAGTCTGCCGATGGCTACAAGTTGGAGGCGAATCTGCCTGAGGGGTTCCCGAAAGACGAGAAGTTGACGGAAGGGTTCAAGCAGGTGGCTCATTATCTGGGGTTGTTACCGTGGCAGGCGGAAGGGCTTTACAAGTTTTACAACGATGCCCAGGTGGAGGCGTTCAAGGAAATCGAGGCACAGATGTCCTCGCAGGCCGAAAAGACCGAAGCGGCACTGATGGCCGAACTGGGGACAAAACAGAAATACGATGATTTCGTTCGGGGCGCTGACGCTGCGTTACAGCGTTTTGGTGGCTCGCCTGAGGACATTGCCGCTTTTTCGGAGAAGTTTGGGAATGATCCTATCGCCGTAAAAATCCTGGGCAACGTCGCAAAGGCTATGATGGAAGATGCGGCTGTGCGCGGGGATAAGAACTTTGATCTGTTCGGAGAGGATGCTGCGTCAAAAGCCAAAGACATTATGTCGAATCCGGAAAATGCGCTCTATAAGGCCTATCACGACAACGCACATCCGCAGCATCAGCACGTTGTGGATGAGGTATACCGGCTTATGACGGCTGTACACGGAAACAAGCCGGTCAATATTGCGGGGTGACGATATGGGAAGACGGCCAAAAGAAAGACAAATTGACACAGAACAAGAATGGAAGAAGATATCGCGAGATGACGTTCTGAGTTGGTTGCGCTGGCATATTGAACTTAAAACCAAAGCCATTGATGCAATTGAGAAAGAAAGAGACGTTTTGGAACGCGCACTAGACCTGTTAGTTGAGGAGTAGTCCATGAACGATTCATTTGATCCATCGAAAGAAGGGCGGCGAGTGACAACGAGATTTGGTCAGCCGAATGAAAATCAGGTTTCGGAATCTGATCAGCGGGACCAGGAACGCGAAGCGAGGGTTAAAGATGGCAAGACCGAAGAAAAACAAGACAAATGATTTGCCGGTTGCCTCTCCTCCTCCGGTGCCTCCTGGGGTAGTGGATAGGGTTTCTGAGCTTCCCTATCCGCTACTCCGGGAACTGCA
>JAKQEE010000236.1 GCA_029558635.1 Pseudomonadota bacterium
GTGTAAGAATATTCCTGCCAGTTATGGTCTGTTGTGGCGGGCTTAACAATCTCGTTTAATGTTTGGTGCACTCCCGGATAATACTGTTTGTGCTCGGGGTCTTCGTGGTAGTCATGACTCGCCACCCAGCCCACGCAATGTGGTATCCACGCGCGCCACACCTGCGACAGACGCGCATAATCTTTCACGAGATCAACAAATAGCAGGTCTATCGGCGCGTTCCACCACGCGGCCACCTCAACCGGCCATCCGATTACCTGTGTGACACGCTGTTGCCACGGTGCGATCTGGTCGCGGAATGCGGTGACCACGTCAAGTCCGCCATAAGTGGGATTGTCGACCAGCAAACACCACGGGTCTATTGCCACGAGTCGCGCGGTGTCCGGCATCCCGGATAATATCGCCGCGGTTGATTTGCCTTTGTACGATCCGATCTCCACCACCGTCCCGTTGTCCGGCACCTGTTCGCCCAGCCAGTGTAGCCTGTCCACGTCAGCAGGTTTTAACTGCCCATCAAGCGCCTTGATCTGATCCATGCTGATTGTCGGGCGAGTATATATTCCGTTCGTCATTTGTATACCCTCGCTTTCGTTCTTGGCCTGTATTCGTGGTGCGCCCACGTCACCGCCCATACCAGCGCATCCAGCCGGTTCGGACTCGCGCCGGACCCGGGTTCCCATTCACACAACTCATCCTCCAAATTATAAAAATTGCCCACATGCCTGACGCGGCCCTGCTCGTAAAGCATGCTAATGGGCTCGGCGCGCGCGCGCTTGTTTTTACTGGCGAACACGCGGCGTAGCGGGACCGTGGCGACCGTCATCAGCGTCTGAGCCACCATCTCGCCGCCCTGGTTCCCCTCATAAACAATCTCGTTGCCATCATGCGCCAGGTACGCGGAAACAGCGCGTTTTGCCCATACTATCGGCGTGCCCTGTACGCTGCTATCGTCCAGTACATAAATCAGACCGTCACTGCCGCAGCCTACCGTAACAATGCCGCACTCGTCGCCCGTCGCCGTCGTGGACGGGTCCACGCCCACAATCACCCGCGTCAATTCCACGCCCTTGGGTAATTGCGACACACGCGAGCGGTCAAGCGTCTCGCGTTTCCACAGCGCGCCCGGATTGTTGTCCAGGATATGCCCCTCCAGTTCCTGACGCCCCAGACGCGTACCCAAATATTGCGCCTTTAATGCCGCCACCGCCGACGGCGACAAATTCGCCTCGTTCTCGAACGTAGTGCCGTGCGTTACCACCACATCATCCCGTTGCATAAGCGTTTTGATCAACTGCGTCGGGCGCGGCGTTGTGGTAACAATCCCGCGCACCTTGCCCGACAGACGCGCGCCGAATTGCAACTGGTCCCACGCGTCCGGGTATTTCCAACTCGCCAGCTCGTCCGCCCAATACGCCTCGCACTGCGGCCCGCGCAGACTGTCCGGCTCCTCCGCACTGAACGTGGTCGCCACCGCACCGTTAGGCCAAACCAGTTTACGCGTAGACGGCTTCCACACAGGCCGATTCTCCGGCGGGCTGATCGACAGCAGCCCGGATTCGCCCTCTATCATCGTGTCGCGCACATCCGCCGATGTGCGGCCCACTAAATGGAACCGCCCATAACCAAACGCCTGTAATGAACGTATCGCCTCCGCACCCGTGCGCGTCTTGCCCCAGCCGCGCCCCGCCTTAATAAACCAAATATGCCAATCACCCTCCGGCATCAACTGCTCCGGGCGCGCCCACGATTTCCAGTCGAACACCGCCGCGGCCATGCCCAAATATTCCCGGTAGCCCTCAGAATCTATGACGTGCTTTTTGTTAGGTTCCATACGACAATAAATCCCGGTCTATCTCAGACGCCGTCGTCTCAACCGTCATCAGCGCGCGTGCCTTGCGCTCGATCAACTCCTGGTACTTTTTCTTGATCAAATCATAATCGCTCGGCAGCTCTATTTCCAGTTTCTGCGCCGCGTCCAGCCCGTTCAACATCGCCCGACGCGTCAGAATCTTTAGCACCAACTCGCCCGCCTTCCGGTCACCCTGCATCGCCAACGGGTAATACTTCGCCTGCAACTGGTCCAGCGTGTCGTTGTCGCGGGACCGCAGCATCTCAGCCTCGTGCCAGCCCTCCGCGCGTATCTCAGCAAGGTAAGCCTTAATCGTGCGGCATACCTCGCTGCGGTGAATATGCACCCGGTCACTGATCTGCTGCGTCGTCAGCCCGGCATTACGCAGCGCGATAATTTCCGCGTTGCGCTTGAGAATTACTATCCGCTTCGCGTCCGTCTTGGAACTCTTATGGTTGTATACTTTTTGTTCCGGCGCGTCAGTCATTCAGTTTCAGCCTCTATTTCATAGCGGGTTTTGCGGGGCATTTATTAGCCTATTTGATAATGTATTCCGTTGCGTTTTGTAGGGGTATTCAACGATATTATTCGGCCCCCAATCACCTCCATGATATAAGGATTCTTTGGTCGTATTCATTTCAGCCAGTGCGCTTAATATGCGATTTTTGGGGTCTTGCGGAAACATTATCTTTACACGGTTAGACCAACCTTTGCCTGTAAAAAACCACTCCTTAAATTTTAGGAAATGTTCATGATATTCATCTGATATTGGAAATATTCCTATAGGTGTAGCGGGACTGGGCCTCCATGCCGTAAATGACACAGCAAGAACGCCCTTCTGTGTTATCGACTTCCACTCCTGTATTGCTTGTTTTAGTTCTTCCCAGTCATGTGATGTTTCTGTCGGAAGCCCAGCGATCATAAACCATCTCACAGATCGTCCATTTGCGTTTAGCCATGCGGTACACTTAACAAGATCGGAATGTGAGATTGGCTTTAACATTAATTTACGCAATCGCTCCGAAACACCCTCGACGCCCAGACGCACCTGACGTGCGGCAGGAAGTCCATACCTCTGCATATACTTGAATGAAAAACTACCATGCGCTACATTTGGTAAAAGATCATGAAATGAATGCTGTGTAGTATCGTTTGACAAATAATTTATGCGCTTTCCAGCCTTTAATAGTGATTTTGCATCATGAATTAATTTTGTAGGATTCGGATTTTCTGAATACTCATAAGCCCATCCTGTTTGACAAAACATACACTTATTTTTACATCCACGGCCGCACCATAGTCTGTATGCGCCGTCTTCACATTGTATTGGTGGCGCGTCATAAGGAAATGATTGATCTACTGTTACCGCTTGTTTGTCTTTTGTTAAAATGTTTGAAATAGCCTCTGCTGCTTCAATACCGCATGTTGCCATTGTGCTAATAAATTTCTGTCCATCGCCGACACAAACACCATTGCAATGTTCTATAAATATCGTTGGCGTCGTCGAAGCGGAGCCGCCAACATATACACGCTTTGTCTTATACTCCCTCTTTATCCGTGCAACTAATTTATATTGCTCTGGAGCGACACAGGTAATAAAGATGGCATCCGCTGATTCTATGGGGCATATATCAATCTTGTATTTTAAAAGTTCATACCGTAACCATAACGCCGCCATCCCTTGTGATTCTTGCTTTGTTAGTGGTATACATGCGTCAATGATTGCGACACGCATTTTGTAATACCTGCGTTATGTATTCTTGCACATTATCGGGAACTGTTTTTGCAAATGCTACATACGTTTCATTTGTTATCTTTGCGTGTATTGCTCCAAGCGTAAACATTATTCCGTCTTTTCCATCACCGTCCATCCGTTCCCACGGCGATGTGCCTGCCCTAAAATCCCCGTCTCTATCTATTGTGTCCACGATAAAGTCGTGTATTCCCAAGTCGTTCAGCCAACTCACATCAAATTCATTCGCCAGCATGTCCCAGTCCCATTCACCTGACATCCCGTCCGGCGCGTTGTCCACGATCACGAAGCGGCGCCGCTGTTCTTCGGTAAACTCGCTCGCATCCAGTACCCACGACGCCGGGACTTCGCCCGCCTTCTTGGTGCCGATGCGTTCACGGAACGCCGCGTCCCGCGTCGCCTCGATAAGTGCGCGGTAGCGCATGTTGCCTCCGAGGATTACGTTGTCCGCGTGGACTATGGGCCGCTTGGACAGGAACTCAGGGTCACGCTTAATGGATGCCAAAAGTTTTTTGTATTGGTCATCACGCAGCACGCGCGGGTTGTCTGGATTCGGCGTTAAGTTTTTAAGATTGAATGTTTTCATTTTAGCTCTGCAAATACAGCACAATCGCCGCCGCGACAATCCCGTAAATAAGCGGCAGCGCGGGTGTCAGGAATCGCCATAACAAAGACTGGTCGCGCGTGTACATCTGCTCCAGCCGGTCCAATCGCGTTACAAGTCCGATATCCCCGTTACCGCGCAAAAGTTTATAAATCGCGTT
>JAKQEE010000244.1 GCA_029558635.1 Pseudomonadota bacterium
AAAATCGTCCATGTTTGGGATTCCGAGAGACAGAGACGGCGCGTCGGTCTTGGCGTTCTGAATACTGTGCGTTGTGCGGCTGGCAAGTGTCGGCGGATCGAAAATAACTTTCTCGATGTTATTCATGCGCTAATCCTCGACGGGCGATATTCAGCCTGTGATTCAATTCCCGTCCTCATCTGCGCCACCTTCGCCCTTGTCACATTCAGCAACGATTGAGGTCCCGCCACCGTGTATGGGGCAACGCCGCCATGCGCTTGCATGTACGCCACAAAATCATCACGGACGTTTTGCAAGGCTTTCACCCCAAACTCACCGCAAATAGATTTCAATTCATCCATCGAAAGAATCCAAAAACCGAACTGACTTTTCTTCTCGCCGCGCTTCGACTTGTGCGGCAAGGTGAACATCCACACATCCCGCAGGTGTTCCGCGATCAACCACAACGGTTCGGGGAACTCGTGAACATCGCCTCGGAACAGTACGTTGTATTCCGCTTTGTCCTCGTCGGTCTGCTTCAAGAATGAAAAGCCGCGCAATTCAAGCAGGGCATCAACAACTCGTTCCGCCTGTTGTTTGGCGTATTCAATTGATTCCTCGGTTGGAGGATTATCACTGTAAGCAGGAATGAGTATTGATTCTGCTTTTTGTATTGCTTCTCGTCTTAATGTTGTCATGATATTGTCCTTTCGGTTAGAAACTGGAAATTAATAGAATCATCCTATTGCGGCAATAGCGACTCATGTTCTTTTCAGAACATCAACTCGATGAGAGTCATGCACTCCCTTTCAGGAATGGAGTCGGATTCATTTACAAGGTTGCGAGCCTCTCACCTTTCGCTTGTTCTGTTAGAACCGTCGCGCCTGTGCCACTCTCTGCTTTGTTCACAGGTTGCCCTTGCGGGATTGGGAGGAATCCAGTCGGTAAACTTATTCGTAGTGGTTTGCGCCTCTTTCGCCTTAATTTCATCCTTATTACTATTTATGTTTCAGCCGTCGGCGCACTGGGCTTACTTCAATTGTTATCTATCTCTTTTCCTGCTATTACAACTTCCGCCCGAACCGTCTGCGGGACACAATTTAAGACAAAAATTATTTTTTACGCTGTACGCTATGAAGCGGAACAGGCTCGATGAATAACTTGAATTGTAAAAACTGGATGAGTTGATCTCTGTTCAAAAGTTTTTTATTGACCATAATGCGCCCGTTCTGTGGATCGGTGTTCTCGAATCTCACAAGGTACGCGCCTTTATATTTCGGGTCATGCGCTCCGAGAAGGTCTATTTTTTGCATAATCTCACCTTGCCATCTGGGGACTGTGCCACCATGAGTTTTTTCTTCCAGTATCATCCATTCGCCTGTTTTATAATTTGTCCAAATAAAATCCAAATCTGTGGTGATATATCCTTCTTGGCTGTCAATCTCATGTTGTTGTCTCAACCATGCCGAAAAATCAGTATCCTTGCCGTCTTGGAATATGCGCTGTTTGGTCATAATTCAGCCAGCCTTCCTTTTGAGATATTGACATTCTGCTCATCCAATTCGATTCCCGTGACAAAACAATTATGTTTCAATCCAGCGACGAGCGTCGTTCCCGCCCCGCAAAATGGATCGAGGATAGATTGACCTTCCAGAACGATTTTAGAGATAATGTCATACATTCCACTTTCGGACTGTCCCCATTTATGCAATGATTTATCGTTGCCGTCGCTCACGAATACATCCCCGAATATTTTACCGTTGTACTTTCCCTTCGAGAAAATCAACAACGGTTTCCACGTACTGTTGACATTGACTTGTCGAAGCGGCGTCGGTTGTCCCGGCGTCAAATATGCCGCCGTCCAGTAATAGGTGAGATGTTCGCTCATCATACTGTAAATCTGATTGAGATACGACTGACCGCACATAGCAATCAAGAGTCCGCCGTCGAACAACCACTCATTAGCGCGGCGCGCTAATTCGCCGTACAAATGCAGGTATTGTTTTGGGTACGGTGGATCGGTGATGATGAAATTGAATTGACGGTCAATTTCGATAGTTGTCATATCCCCGTGATAGACGTGCCAGCGTTTCGATAACGGTATGGCTTTGGCTTTATTGGCAACCGCCTCGCGTTCCCGCCCGCGTTGCGTTGTTTTTATTTCCTTCAACGTGCCGGAGGTTGTAATCGGTTTCTCGCCGCGTGTTTCCTCGATGTGCTTCTCGAATACCAACTCAGGCATATCCGCTAACTGTTGCCAGCGATAGGCGGATGTGGTTGGTATCGCGTTCTCTTTCAGCACGTCGCTGTATTCGCTTGAACCATTTTCCACTTTGGAATATGGTTTCGGTTTACCTCGTTCCAGTCGTTTCAAGAACTCGCCCGCCTTGCGTTCGGCGCGTACCTTGACCTCGGCGGCGTGGTTGTACGCCTCCAGTCCGAGTTTCGCGGCTCTCGCATATGTTCGCGCGGCTTCGGCAACGTCCATGATGTTTTTGATTTCATCAAGCGTTTTAGCCTCCGCGAGCATGTGCGTCGCTCTATCTAATTTTGCTAATGGGTTTGTCACAAAAAAACTCCTTATGGATTTATGGCAACGGCTAGGCTGACGAAGGGCTTCGATGATGCTCTGTGATTAGTAGAGCAGAACCTAAGCCGTTCCCATAAACTCGTAAGGAGTTTTTTGCCTTCGTCATTGCGCTGTTTGTTTAGCGGTAATCAACCGCGCGCTTGGATGTAAGTATATTCACTCCGCCGATTTTGTCAAGCGCGGCTTTGGCGGCTTGATAACCGTGCCGACCGCCTGACGGGTAATCTGATACGTCGCGCCGATCTGCTCGTAGGTCATGCCGCTCGCGCTCAGGCGCATGAAATGTTCGCGCCGCGCGGCTTTCCAGATCGCGGTCAAGTCCTCGAACGACATCTCGTGTAACGGTTTGGGGAGGTGGGTATTTTTGCTCATGGCGCGGAGTGTACACCGCCTGCGCCGAAATGTCAAGATGCAATTCCTGAAATTGGTACTTGACAAACGGAACGGCATAGGTTATTATTCAGTATGTAGGACATGGGCGGGGGCGAGACAGTGCCAGCACTGCCGCCCCCATGACCCAGACGAACAATCAAACAGGAGCAAAAACCATGACAACCCAAATTAGAGTTACCCGCAGGTCAATCGTAGGATTTGGCTACACCTCCACCGTCGAAAATGACGAACGCGGAAACCTTCGCGTTTGTCGGACAGAATCACCGACACATACAGGTACACCTCGACAGGTCATTGAGGCTGTACAGGATGATCGCATTCTCGCGTCCTATCGTGGCGGCACATACTATACAACACAATGGTTTGTCCGTGTCGAGGGCGCATGGAGAAAAGTCAGTGATGAGCAATACCAAAATATCGGCATGTTGTTTGACAGAGATATATTCGGCAATCTTCAGAAGGATATTTTGTTGGAGGTCGAATAATGACTTACATCCACAACGACGGCGGACGCGAAGCGGCGGGCTACAAAGGACACACGGGCGACTGTGTGACCCGCGCCATTGCAATCGCCACAGGCAAGCCGTATCAGGAAGTGTACGACGCGCTGAATGAACTCGCCGTGAGCGAGCGCAGAGGCAAGCGCAAGCGCGGTAAATCAACCTCGCGCAATGGCGTCTACCGCGCGACGTATCAAAAG
>JAKQEE010000253.1 GCA_029558635.1 Pseudomonadota bacterium
GCATACGCGACGAGCGCGTCTGACATTTGGTCAATAGACTCAGCGGATGAAACATAGTCCACCGATACCCGCGCAATCAATTCAGACGGCGGCGAGGAAATGGCCGCGCGAAACGACATTTTAAGCGCCGCGCCAAGCGGAACGCCGTTGTGCTGTACGCTATAGTTATATTTACACGAGTATATTTTTGGTTTGTTGACGACGGTCACGTCGTCGGGTTTGTTTTGTACTGCAAGAGCGAGCGCTTTCGCCGCACTCCACTGGTCAGAACTATCCAACATGTCAGCTATGATAATCGGTGTACAGACACCGGCTGTCGGGTAGAACAGTATCATGTGTAATCAATCCTGTAATACACGGTATCGGCGGCGAAGATGTCTCCCGAAGGGATCGCGCCCGTGGAAAACAGGCCGCAAAACACATCCCGCCCCGGCATTGCGTACACGGTTGTTTTATATTCCGGCGTGCCGGATGTCGCGTCATAGATTTTTATCAAGTGGTTGCCGTCGTCGTCCGTGCGTAGATACTCCCACGCGGCAAGCTCACCGCCGACGCACCGCACGGCATTTTGTACGCCGACGGCGGGCGTTTGAAATTGAAAAAGGTCGGTAATCGCCGCCTGGGTTATGTCGGTAAAGTAACTCAAAACATGTCCCCCAAAATCGCCCCGCCGTTCGGTGCGACAACGGCGGAGGCCACGGCCAAAACCGCGCCGAGTGCAGACGTATCGCGCGCGGAAAACTGTTCGCGCAGTTTAATCGTCATGGCCACGCCCGCCTCCCCCGCATTGTGCGGTGGGCTGATTTCTTCAATGTACCACGCACTTTGTAAATACGGCGTAGATTGTTGTAATATACCAAGCGGCAAATACGAGCCAAGCAGCATAACCGGCTTCATGTAATTTTTCATTTGATTCAGCGTAGAGATGCACGAGGCGACATACCCGACGGACAGGCCGGACAGGTTCGGCAGTACCGCGCCGAATGAGGCGAGGGAATTGGTCACGAGGGCCACGCCATTGAGCGCCGTCTGAATGGCGCGAAAAGTGCTTTGATCGCGGGACGCGGGAATATCAGATAGTATAATATCGAGTTCAATGGTCGACGCTTCAATCACGGTGCGGGCTTTAAATTCTCCCGCCTGGGTCAGATTTCCGGGTAGTCTGACAGAGGCGCGGGCACGTTCATTTGGAATTTCGCATAACACGAACGTGGCAGCGGGCGCGTCCGTCGTCGGCAGTCCAATAATAATCGCCGAGTCGATGAAACTTGTCACGGCCCCGCTGATTATTTTTGAAATGTCGATTGATACAGCCACTATTTTTCCAACCTTATTTTTGTTCCCATCGCGTTAATTTGTGTCGCGACATAATTCAACGCCGTGGTCACGGCAGAACCGGCGGCCACCATTCCCACTTGTAAATTTTTCAGTTTGTCATTTAATTCATAAAGGTTTTGTAAATTGGTTTTTCCGTTGGCCCTTTTGGTCGGATCATTTATCGCGGCGGAAATGGCCGCGATTTGTTCCTCGTCCCGGTTTTGCCACGCAGCGTTGGCTTGTTGGGCGGCACTCTCGCCTATTTTCTCGTTGGTTTTTTGGATCATGTCCGCGCCGTACTTTGTCAAGAGAGACGCTTGAAATTTTTGAGCAATGGACGGCGGCAAGCCCTGGAAAGCGTCTGATAGTTGCTGAAGCATCCACCCTTCATCGGTACCCGTGGACGCCCAGTTACCGGAGGCGACGCGAGCCAACGCCTGCGTATTGAAATTATCAGCGCCCGCAAGCAGCTTATTGATCGCGTCAGCCAGGGGCCGTTGCACTTTACCCATCGCGGCCCCAACGGTCATCCTGAGCGCCGCCTGCTCCTCGTTCGACATGCGGGAAATTTGTCTGATACCGCCACCGTAGTATTCTGCCGTAGCGTTCCGCCGCACTATACCGTATTGCGCCGCCGCGTTGTCTTTTGCCATAGCGATCATATTAGACGCCATCGACAAACCGGCTTGCGCGAGGGCAAACGGAATTCCGGCAATGGCGATTTTAGACATGGCAGAAAGCCCGGATTCTATAGCATGAACCGGGTCAAGGCGAGACATATTATTGGCGAAATTGGTCGTGGAATTTTTAAATTTATCAACGGCCTTATCAAATTTGCCGCTTGATTTTTTTTCCGACGACGGTTCGCCCGCTTTTCCCGGTTGCGCTCCGGGTTTGGTTCCTGGCGCAGATTTGCCCCCTTTTCCCGGTTGCGCTCCGGGTTTGGTTCCTGGCGCAGATTTGCCCCCTTTTCCCGCTTTTGTGTTTGTGGGTATCGTGATCGGTTTTTTAGATAAATCTTTTCCTTTTTTTCGTACCTTTTCGAGAGTGGAAAGGACGACGTTTTGACCCTTCAACCCGAGCGATACCAGATAGTTGTCAAGTTGCGGCATATCCGTTCACCCTCAAGAATACATGTAATAACCGTTCCGCATCCTCATAATCAATCATCCCGGCTTCGGTGTACGACAACACGCGGGACACGATCAACAAATCCCATTCGATCATAGATACGGCGTAAAAAAAAATCTGTCGGCCACGTTCGACAACAGAATGATCACTTCAACCGGCACGCCTGAAAAATCGGACTTGCACGGCACGCCGTCGATCATGACGCAGAATTGCGCCGCGAGCGTTTCAAAAGCCGCCATCGCCGACCGTTCGCGGGCGCGTGCAATTTGCAGACTGTTTGTCGGCTTTCTGACGGTGTATATGATACCATCATACCGCACCCGTACCGCGTTGGTGTCGTAGTCTACCACGTCCGCAATCGCACATACCGACACGCGCTTTTTCTTAACGTCAAGCTCCGGAGCGGTTGAGGCAATAAGATCGAGCCAGGCGCGTTCCTCAGCGGTTGGATCGTCCGTCGTCCCGTCGCCGATTGTTTTACTGTCGGCGTTGATGATCTGTAAACGCGCCTGGGTAATTTTTGGCAGTTCGGGAATCATAACCTATATCTCCTTATCGGTCGCGGGATCAACCTCGGCCACATCCTCAAAAGAAATTTCGGCGGTGATATAGCCGCGATCCCGCCCGACGCCGGCAAGCGGCATTTTGGTAAAATAGCAGTTCTTATGCCGCTGAATCCGGGCACCTTCCGCCGATTGCGTGTTGTAGACATAATAAAAATCAAAATCAAACAGTGTTTGAATTTTTGCCTGTCCCCAGCTTTTCAATTTGTCCAGATTTTCACCGAGCAAAAATTTAATTTCCCGGCTTCCGGCCCTGGGCATGGACTGAATGAGTACGCCACGCGAACCATCAGCAGACATATATCGCTTGCCGCGCTCCGTATCAAGCGTTATGTCTCCGAGTAAATCTTCCTCATTGTAGAACGTTTCTCCGCCGAACGAAATTGAGTCGCCGGAAAGCTTCGCGGTAAACGTCGCCACGCATTGACCCATGACGACGGACAAGGATTCCTGCGTGTTGGCCGCCTGTGCGGTCGGTACGTGAAACAATTTGCGAAAAAATGCCGCGACAAGTGCTATCAATACATAAATTTGTTTCATAGTTTGCCTTCCTTAGTTAAAGTTGAACGCGATTGTATAATAATGGACAGCCGCATAAGGTTTTATCGTCGCCACAATCGCGCCGACCGGAATAACGCCTTTGG
>JAKQEE010000265.1 GCA_029558635.1 Pseudomonadota bacterium
TAGCCTTTGTTTATTGGTTTGGTGTTATTTTTGTGTTGTTGCTTTACGCATATGATGAACGTTTTTCCCAGATCCCTTCATGGCTTGTTGTACTCTGTTTGTTTGTCGGCGTATACTTAGGTATTTGGACGTATAGAAAAAGCCAAAAGTTATAAGCACAGGTTCAAAGTGATTATTAAAATTTCTATTTCACGATTTAGGACAGGAAAACCTAGTGAGTAGGTCGGCGGGCCACTACCGCCACTTGAACGACCATAGCTTCTACTTCTACGAAGGCGAGGATCTCATCTGCCAGCAGGACATCGGCGAATTGGTCCAGAACGATTCCCAGTACGAACCGAAGTTTCTCCTGCTGGACCATTTGGGTTCGACGCGGGCTGAGCTTGTGTTCGACCCAGTCTCCCTGGCTCCCCAGATTCAGGAATACTACGACCTGATGCCCTACGGCGAGGTGATCGATCCCCCGACCACACAGGAGAGCGTGCTGTTCACCGGCAAACTAAGAGACAAGGAAAGTAATCAAGATTCCTTTGGTCCTCGAAATTATTCGAGCACGTGTTTCCGCTTCTTAAGCACCGATCCAATCATAATGTCTCCATCTACTTTAAGAGATCCTCAAAATTGAATCTATATACTTATACAAGAAACAATCCAATTCGTTTTGTCGATCCCACTGGCGAAATTCTTACATTATCAGGAGATGTAGATGAAGTTAAAAGGCAGCTAGCATCTATTCTAGGTACAGAGGATGCGATGGATAGAATCAGTTATGACAGTAATTCAAAAACAATAACTGTGGATTTGACCGGAATAAATTTGGAATCAAATGAAGGAGCAAAATTACTTCAGGAAGTTGTATCTGCAGAAGATAGATATGATCTATCTGTGGGAGATACTGTTGAGACTCTCGGCGGAATAGTTGGAGTGAATCCCGTCAAGAACCTTGATCGGAATCCCGACTCAAGATACAACTATAGAAATCCCCCGGGCAAAATACCCACAGATTTACCCAAATTCGGCATAGACGCTCAAGTAGCGTATAATCCAAATTATTACAACGGTTTTGGAATATCGCAACGGAGTTTGACAACTGCCCAAATTCCGCTGGAGTACACAGTGTATTTCCATGAGCCGGCTGAAGCATACGCAAAAGTTCAAAACACTCTACAATATGCTCAAGCACATGCACGAGCCCATGATAGAGAGCGGAGATTACGCGAACAAAGACCTTTGTTACGATTGCATAATTTTGGATCGGGCGGTTTAGCAGATGACCCTGCCAAACCGGCAAACAATACAATTATCAGGAGATGAATGACGATGAATCATTTTTCAAATAAAATATTTATACGTATCTTGCTAGCAAGTTCGTTGATGGTTTTCTCTCTGTCCTGTACCAAGGAAGTTAAAATTCCGAACATTCAGATTCCAACGAACCTGGCATTGGTTGAGATTGAAGAAATAATGATCACTGGAAACTTGGCCGGGATTGTGATTGATCCATCGGGAGCGGGAATCAGGGGTGTAAAAGTAGAGTTGTTTGATCTTGAGAAGAAAGATGTTTTGAAATCGGTGGTAACAAACAAATCCGGTCGATTCAATTTCAGAATTTTTCCAGATGGGCTATACAAGGTTCAAATCTCTTTAGAAGGCTTCAATACCGTCATCTATTCAGTTAGTTTAGATTCAAAACTTAAAAGTGATTTAGTTCTGATGACAGCTATTATTAATTGATGGTGTATTCCGCTATTGTAGATGTGACCGTACGTTCGACCCGGCGCGGCTCTGGCCGGTGCGGATCGTTGCGGGGACGACATCGGTGACGGGGAACACCGCCACCACGAGCGGCGCCGTGCTCTTCGGGCTGGACTACGACAACTACGAGGCCAACGGGAACATCGCGGCAGTGACGCGGACGCTGCGCACCGGCGCCTACGGGGCGCGTCGGAGGGCGCGCCGGGATATTAGCCGGTGGCAAGGCCGGGCCTGAAAGGCCGGCCGCGGCCACCGGAAAGACGTCCCCCAACCCGCTCCCCGCGCCCCGGAGCGGGCGCGGGGAGCCGTCACCACAGGTAGCGTTCATCATACGGCGTGCCGGCAGCATCCAGGAAGCGGCGATATTCTTCCTGGAAGGTCTCCCGGCGGTGGTGTTCATCCTGATGCTCGATGTAATGCCGGACCGCCTCCCGCCGGTCCGGACTAACGGTGAACGCGCCGTACCCTTCCTGCCAGGCGAACTCCGGACGGTGCAGCGTCTCGTGCACCCACTCGGACGCGCCCCCCTTGAGGTCGCGCAGCAAGTCGGCGATGCGGTGGGTGGCTTTGTAGCCCATGAGCACATGGGCATGGTCCTCGACCCCGCCGACCGACACCGGGACCGCGCCCAGCGACCGGACGAGCCCGCCCATGTACTCGTGCAGACGGTCGCGCCAGTCGGGGGTGATCCACGGCTGGCGGTTCTTGGTGCTGAAGATGGCATGGACGAACAGACTCAGATGAGTGGATGGCATGACGGACTCCCTCCCACAGGTTTTACTATTAATAACGGACGAGAATCCAAGTGTTCAGGATGGGCCGACGATTCGTTCGGATCGGGTGGGGA
>JAKQEE010000266.1 GCA_029558635.1 Pseudomonadota bacterium
TAAGGTGGACCCCTTTGTCAAGACAGTTTTTTAGAAAAGTTAAGTTACACCCTGGGGCGTTTTTTTATTTTCTTCTGTCTGTGTCCATGCCCCTTGAGCCGTGGTTTATCCACAGCCAACTTCCGCCCGCTGCCTTTTAGCGGAGCAGGGCGGGCGGGACTTGGCTGTGGTGTAAACCCGTCGTAGCCATAAAATTAGTCAGCACCTCGCTCTTTGAAAATAGATCGGCGTGCTCGGAATAGACTTCAAAATTCTGAATGACGGTCTCCGTTAATTTGTGATGCTTGAGACCTGTCGGTTTGCGAACCAGACTTCTTACTTCATGGATGGGGTCAGATACAAGGCAATGCTTTAAAATCAAACTGCCTATCATGCCCGTACCGCCGGCAATGATCACTTTCATTTTCTCCCGCCTCTTCGTATAAGCACCGGATTGGAATCCGTGATCTCCCTGCTGTTGAATACACGCTTGACACAAAGCACCAAATATGTCAAGTGTGTACATCGAGCGTTAAAAAACCCTGTGGCGCCGCACCGCACCGCAGGAAAGATGCGCAAAAACCATGGAAAGGAAGATCCGAAATCGTGACAACACTCCCGGAACCCGCCGGCGACAGTCGAACCAACATCCTGGAGGCAGCCGCGAAAGTCTTCCTTCGTTACGGCTACAAGAAGACCTCCATGGACGACCTGGCCCGCGCAACGGGGTTTTCCCGGCAGGGGCTGTATCTGCACTTCAAAACCAAGGAGGAACTCTTCCGGGCGGCCATTCTGAACATCGTTGAGGCCGCAAGCAGCGCGTACCGGACCGCGCTCGACAGAAGCAATCTGGACTTCTTCGAGAGGTTGCTTGGCGCCTTCGAGGCCTTTCACGGCAGCCATATCGGGCAATTCAACGAGCAGTATGTGGATGAAATCCTCACGGCCGCATCGAGTCTTCTTGGCGATGCGCCAGCTCAGTACGAAAAAAGCTTCATCGCGGATGTGACAAAACTTATTGCCGATGCGGGGGGTTCTCGCCTCGCGGGCCTGGAAGCCGGTGCGCAAGACGTGGCGGAGATGCTTTGCGCGACCTCGTACGGTTGGAAGCACCGGGTGGCGACACCGGCAGAGTATCGCGACCGTATGGCCATTGCGCTTCGCATCACTTTTCGGGGTGAGCAACCCGGTCCGAAAAACACCTGCAACGCAGTTTCCAAAAAGAAGGTAAACCGATAATGACCGTGCTTGCTGTCGTCATTACGCTCGTAGTTTTCGGCCTGCTCGGTGCGTCCATCTGGTATGTGGCCTATCGTCTGCGCATCCTTCTCGGGATTGATAAACGCTGGCTGCTGCGGACAGGTATTGCCGTCGCAGTCGTCGGCGCGGGGGGGTGCATGCTCGGTACGGCGAAATCCGCCGACGCCGCGATCGGTCTGCTCAACGTGCTGGGCGGCTACGCCTTTATCTTTTATGTATTCCTGTTCCTGACACTTTTATGTTTCCATGTGATCCAGCGGAAGTGGAGCATTCCCCCTGTCTGGAGCTTTGCCGCGGTCCTGGTCCCGGC
>JAKQEE010000289.1 GCA_029558635.1 Pseudomonadota bacterium
GGAGATGCGGCAAAACGGGCATTACTTCACAGAGCCTATTTTGAAGCTGGAAGAGGTTATCGGCAAGCATACCCTAAACAAAGGGCTTGACCCTGTTTTAGATTGGATGTTTGAAAACGTCGCAATAAAGCTATACCCGGACAGTAAAGTGATGTTTGATAAGAAGGAAAGCCGGGAAAAGATCGACGGGATGGTGGTACTGGCTATGTGTATGGGCGGGTATTTGCGCAGCCTTGCACCCGATGAAGAAAAAAGCGTATATTTGGAGCGTGATTTTCTATTCATGTGATGAAAACGATTACCGACATGGCAGAGATCAAACGGCTCATTGAGCAACTGGAAGGCGACGCGTATTTCTCAATGGTGCAAAGTGTTGCCACCTCGGAGGGTGTTACTTTGCGCGAGGCTTTCATTCAGGTAGAGAGCTTGCGCCGGGATATAGGTTTGGCACATCGGTACACGTCGGTGGAATCGTTCTATGTTTCCCGGCATCGCTTTCATACGTCCGGCGGGCAGATTGAAAGGTTTGATACGGATATTTTGGAGGAATAAAATAAAGGTGTATATTTGCAGTGCCATCGGCGGAGGTGTAACCGTTACCTACTCCCCCGCTGGCAGCTACGCTGTAAAGGCGCGGCAAACAAAGCCCCGGCGGTTAATTCCGTCGGGGCTTTTTGCATTATCTTAATTTTGTTAATGTCATATCCCCCGAGCTTTGCGCCTAAAGGGGCGTATAATGTCGTTACTTTCTCGCATCCGTGACTATTTCCAACCAGCACCCGCACCACAGCCGGAGCCGGAACGGTATGCACCAGCCCCATTTTCACCAGACGATGAATATTTCGACAAGCTGGAAGGCGCACCGAGCGCGTCCGGTATCAGTGTGACCCCTGAAAATGCAGCGGGCATCACTGCTTTTTGGCGGGCCATTCAGATTGTTGGCGGCGTTATCGCATCCATGCCCTTTGAGGTGTATGAGGTAACAGACGACAGCGCACAGCGGCGCCGCACACACCCTATCAGCGTACTACTTCGACGCGGGCCAAATTCCCGGCTTACCAAGTTCGATTTTTTCCAGACCATGATTTTGCACCTGTTGACGTTTGGCAATTTCTACGGCGTGGTGTACCGTAACGGCATTACAGGTAGTGTGGAACG
>JAKQEE010000303.1 GCA_029558635.1 Pseudomonadota bacterium
GCAAATGTCTTTTACACAAGATATATGAAACATGTTCTTGAAAATGTTCGGAAAATGGCAGAAGGCGATGAACCATTTCTATATGAATAACGAAGCCCGAACCGATAACACGGGCTTAGCAAAAGTGGCGGTTCAGTGCTCTGCAGACACATTTGTGGTTAATCAAACATTGGTTCTCCGCATCAACATTTGTGGTGAAAATCGCCACCTTCGCCAAGTCCGAAAACGTTAGGGGCAAGTACCAGGAGACGACCAACGAAACGACCGGGCCAATCCCCAAAGACACCCAAGACAAGTGGAGACCAGAACCCACTATAAACAACGGGGCGTTCCGAAAAGCCATAAGAGTAGGACACTCTAAAACCGCTTGAAGGATGAAGTATTCAGGACGACTCTCGCTCATTGCTTTTTTCGCACTCGTCATGACCATGCAATCATGCACAATTGCGAAGATTAGTGGACGTGGCGCCGTACCCATAATGCTCAATCAACCATCTGAACAGATGCAGCTCGTTGAGCACATCACCGTCAAGAAGAATAGCAATTTTGACTGGACTTCATCCTTTGACGTCTCTGAGGTCATTGCTCGAAAAGTTGCTGAGAAGCAGCCTGACGCGGTAATCAACACCACAGTGACAATTAGGACGAGCATCGACAACTTCTTTATCAATCTGTTCACTCTCGGGTTGGCCCAGTCGCGGAAAATCATCATCGACGCCGACCTCATGAAAGAGAAAGAGAAAAAGTAGTACCTGCCCCTAACCTGACGCTTGCCGGAAGCCGCCCTCGTATCATGGACAGTTCTCGTTGAAGCGATGAACACTTCGTCCAGGAACAAGATCACGAAAGGCGGCCTGCGGCAAGCGCAGGCCCGTTATCGGTCAGGCTAAACAACAACATGCTAATGAAAAAACTAATATTGGCAAATTTAAAAAGAGTGTTCACAACGAACAGAAAAACAAACAAAAGTAAATTTATATAGACTTATGGATTTTAAAATTCACACTAAAACAATCTACAATTGCTCACTTGAAAGAGCATTTAAAGCACCAATTCTTTGCGATGTGACTAAAGTACATACAGGTTTGGGACTAATGCCTGCGGTTACAAAGACAACAAATGATGAGAATTGGGGTAAGGTCGGTTCAATAAAAAACATTTATGCGGCAAAATCACTAACTTTTAAAGGCGGAGAAGTTTCGACAGACGAAATAATAGAACGTATTGAAAATAAATACTGGAAAGTAGAAGTAGGAAATTTTAAATCTTGGATGTTGAACATTTGGAAATTTACTTTTGAGTGGACAACGACAGAAATTGAACCAAATAGAATTCAAATCAATTACGACTATACAATACACGGAAAAGGAATTGTGTTTATTCCATTTCAATGGCTTTTTGCAAATGTTTTTTACACAAGATATATGAAACAAGTTCTTGAAAATGTTCGGAAAATGGCAGAAGGCAATGAACCATTTCTATATGAATGAAGAAGCCCGAACCGATAACACGGGTTTTGCGTCAGGCGGGCAGACATGCAAAATTCAACAGTAGTTTTTCAATTGAACTTTAGTAATAAATTCAGCTTTTGTGCTTCGATTGCCCGCCCGAACGCAAAGCCCCAAGCCGTTGACCACCATGCCGCGCAGAGCCGCGCCACGGCGTTCAACATCGAATGACCACCGCTTCTAGGGTGCACGCAGTCGTTGGGAGCTTCGCCATTGCGGCTATCACAACTGAAGGTCATTGGTACGTCGGACGATGATCCCGTCCGGCCCACCCATGAGCAGCAGCCATGAAAGGACCGTTCCTTCCTGGTTCCTTACTATTACCACCGATTTGACGGACCAGAAGGACCAAGGAGCACGCGCAAGCAGGAAGAGCAAGAAGCGGATCATCGGGTTCGTGCTGCTGGTGGGTGGGCTCGTGTCACTATCCTTCGTCCCGTGGCTGCTGGTGTGGGCCTGGATACGTCCCCTACCCGACACGCTCGAGGCACAAGCTGAGCAGGCAGTGGCCTATGGCTTCAGCGGGGTCATCGTCCACATCGAACAGGCCGGTGCGCCACCGCGATCCTTTGCATCGGGCTGGCATGATCCCGTGAAGCAGGTCCCGGCCCGGACCGATGCCTACTTCAAGATCGGTAGCATCAGCAAGCTCTACACCGCCGTGGCCGTGGCCAAGTTGGTCAGCGACGGACGTCTGTCGTTGGACAGCACCTTGG
>JAKQEE010000321.1 GCA_029558635.1 Pseudomonadota bacterium
AAAGCCGACGTATACGGCGGCGCAATCCATGTTCCCCAGCGTTGGAGCGATGGAAAAATCGAATCAGCGTTTGCCCGTGTAACTTCCGGCCGGTTTGAAAAAACTGCAAAAGCCGCAGTTACCGGCAACACACTTCTTCCCGATTGGGCGCAGTTGTGGGATGCGCTTCGCGTGGACATCACCGTGCGCAAGAACTCAAACCCGACCGTCCGCCAGTTTCTGTACAACATCTATAACCGGCCCGACGCCGACCGCACAAACAAGCTGACCGAAATGCTACCCTATGGTATCGTGTTCGACGAATACAACGGAACCGGCGACCCCGTACGACAGGGCGACAAGGGAGAAGGTGCAACTGGAACATTCGACGTAAAAATTTACGCCGCCGGTTTCACATGGGATTTGCTCGCTTCACTGTTTGACAAGTCTCTTGACATGACCATGCTTGCCGACGGTGTTGCCGCCGGATACAACGCAAAACTTGACGACAATGCGATTTCCCCGATTCTTGACTATGCCTCTTACGGCAACGCAGGAACTGCAAAGCACACTAACAAAGCAACAACTAGTGGCGCCGGACGCCAGGAACTCCTGTACGACACGCTTGAAAACGCAATCGACGACCTCGGCAAGCGCACTGACCCCGTAGCCAAAAAGAAGATTGACCCCAGCGGTTCATACCTTCTTTGCTCCGGTAATGTTGCACGCCATGCGTCAAAGGTTATTAACGGTTTGCCCGAGAACACGAACAACAAGCGACTTGGCGCCATTTCCGAAATTGCGGGAATTATTGCGTACGATGGAGAAACTATCATCGGTCGCGATGGCGATACAACCTACGCCGGTGTTGGCGATACATACGCCTATCTTGTAAAACCAAACCGGTACATGGACATCATCGTCAAGCGCGGACTTACTACCGAAATTGACACCCAGCCGGACGTAAAGACACTCGCACAGGAAGAGCGAGCCTACTATTTCGCCGAAGGTATTTACAATGCCGAGGGGCTTGCAAACTTCGTGCAGAAAATCACCCTCCCGACTTGGTAATCGGTAGCCGCCAATGATTGCAATAAAACCATTTAGTGTAAAAATTGGCGGTATTTCCTATCAGGTGCCCGCCGGGAAACAAATACCCGGCGTGGTGCTTGAATATTGGCGAACCGTCAAAAG
>JAKQEE010000326.1 GCA_029558635.1 Pseudomonadota bacterium
ATGGGCATATGTCAAACAGTTGAAATAGAGCCTGATCCCACAGTTCAAAAGAAAATCGATGAGATGGCATTGCGCTTAATTCATGCAAGCACACAAGTTGAAGTTGAGGAATCTTTAGAAGCGCTCCGCCAATTTGAGCAAACACAAAACGATAAGACCGCACTGATGAGGCAGGTTCTTTACTACTTGCGACACGGGGCAAATACAGAAGATCGCGGATACGGGGCGATGGTGCTATTCAACAAGTTGGATGTAGACAAGCCTGCAAGGGTGCGGGCTGCGCTATCATATCTTGATGCTCAGGATGCCGATTCTCGGAAAATAGCGTCTGAAGTTATGGGGACGGTGGATTCTCCGGATGGGGAAAGCGTTGATTACAGTGTGTATAGAGAACTTCTTTGCACTTCGGTAACGAATCCACCTCGATCATTGGTCAAGTACATGTATGCTAAGTCACCCGATGCGGCCCTGTCCAGTATGGCAAGCGTGTATCTTGAGAAAGCCAAAGCCAAAGCCTTTGTCGATCAGGTCAAGAGAGAGGATGAAGCCCAGGCTGTGGTTCGTCTTTCCAAGCGTCCGGAATGGTGGGCCAAACTCTACGCTGCCGAGAAGATGAAGCAGAATCCGAAGCTGCGCGATCCTGAGTTGATTGAGCAGTTGAAGAAGAGCAAAAACCCGTTAGTCAGCACAACCATTCAGGAAATCGAGGACGAAAAGAAGTAATGATCCGCACCATCGCGATCTTGTGGAGTCTTGTCAACGGGACTTGACGCTGCGCCGTTGTGATCCGCCGTGCCTGCCTGTGGCGGCACGGCGGCCGCCAACAGCTTCGCTAATGCGGTACGCCGCCGGAAAAAGTTGCCTTGAATGCGACCGTAATTACCGGCGGCGCATTATGTTTATTTACGGAACTATCGCGCCTTGGGGGCACATACGCGCTGACGGGCTCCGGTGGTGTGGTCTGCAAGCGTTCGTGTTATCGTCCTGAAGATCCCTTTTGGGGCTATGAATGGGCTGAGGCTCAACGGAGAGATCGACACTGCTGGGAGACGATGTTGGGAACCAGATTGCCCGGGGGTGGGCCCGACTCAGGAGTGAGAGCGCGCGCGGTATTTAATGGCGCGGTTTTCTAGTTTTGTGATGGAGTCGGGGGACTGCCTTTGTCGGCTCTTGGCGGTGGACTGCCGGGGGTGCTTGCGTCTGTATGCCGGGGGAATCTGTCCCCCCGTCTCCCTGGGATTTTTGGGGCAGGGAGAGGAACGAATCTTCGGCTGGGGATACAAAGAGATAAGCCGGTTGTGACGGCTTCTCTAGTCCGACGCGATCGCGTCGTTCCTTCCCGATTATCCCTGGGCGGGTTGGGTCCCTGCATTGCCGCTTGCGTTTGGTCGGAGAGTATTGGCGCTTTGACTACAGCGGCGGATTGGGTTGATGTTGTTTCCCGTTTCCGTTTCCGTTTCCCGCTGTCCCCAAGGGTGTACCGGGAAAGGAAGCGCCCCCCCGAACGGGCAGCTCGGCAGATCTCATGCCGGAGGTCGTCCGAAAAGGTAGCCGCTTTCCCGTCCAAATTCGGAAAGCCTCCCGCAGAGGACGCTGTGGACGCGGTGGCGCTTTCGCCCTCGTTTTAGCCCAAGTTTCTTAGATAATGCTGTAACTCATTGATGCTCTAAGATCGAGCATTTTGGTGGCACTACAAAACCGTTATTTTCGGAAGATGCTTTTCTGTGTCCTATAGGCTCCTGCAAAATCGATACCGAAGATCTTGTAGAGTTGGGCTTGCTCCTCTTCTGGTCGACTCGGTTTACGGATGGCGATGGTGTGCCCTTGCTCGACCGGAAGCAGGATTGTTTGAATGCAATGGGTTCTCAACAGGCGTCGGATACTCGACCAATGCCGACGATCACCTGCATTTTGAAGCTTGGTCTGGATCCAGCAGAGCAGGTGGTAGGCCAAAACGGTGATGAAAATATGGCCTTCGACCCGCTTGGGGATTTGATGGAAGTTTGGTCGAAGGCCCAAATCGGACTTCAACATTTTAAATCCGGATTCTGCCTTCAAAAGGGTCATGTATAGCCGCCAGAGTTGCTCGGCAGACAGCTGCGACTCATCGGTTCGCAAAACATAGTTTCCGCAGAGTTCCAGCGCCTGGTTGATACTTTCCTGCTTGCGCTCTATGCACAGCTGGCCGTTGACGAGATCCACCTGGTAGAATCGAGCTACACGGCTGTGGCGCTGGTGGATTTTGCCAATTCGCTTTTGGATTTTAACAGGATCTTTGATGGTGCCCTTGGATACTTGCCCGCCAAGGTTATCAACGTCTTCAATAAATTTTGCTTCAGCCTTGGAAATGATGGCTTGTTCTTTGTTGGCGCGGGCTGCGCTTTTACACAGGACCAATCGCTGGCCTGGGTGGTCAGGATCCTCAATGAGCTTGACCCAAATTCGTTCATTGGGCATGCGGCCTTCCAGCTCGCTGAATCCGTCCTGATCAAAATCTTGCGCGTATTTCGATCGGCTGTTTCGAGTGACATTAACCAAATAGGAATAGCCCTTTTCCTTCAGCATCTGCAGGTTGTCCTTGGTGGCAATTCCCGCATCGACGATCACCATGGATTTGGTTTTCTCGTCATTGCCGCCTTCGAGCTTTTCCAGCATTTTCTCAAGCGTATGAGCTTCGTAGATATTCCCCTTGAATACTTCGTGAGCCAGGGGAAAGCCTTGACCATCAAAAGTCATGCCCACAGCCACCTGAGGGCAATCATTTCTCTTTTGTTTGTTTTTTCCTCGGGCAGCTTTGGGATTGGCTTTGCACAGACCCTCGAAATGAGTGTTGGTCATGTCATAAAGCACGATGCTTCGTTGCAGGCTCCAAAGATCTGTTTCCCGCTCCCGAAGAAAGGCTTCGATTATTTTCTTTCGCGAGAAGAGTTCATCGCTGGTTTTGTATAATCGGTCCTTGGTTGTGAGCGTAATCCTGGTATCGAGAATTTCGGGCAAGGCGGTTTGTTGCAACCAATGGATCAAACCGCGCTCGCTTAAAGGTTCAATCAATCGATTAAGCACCATCATTTGAGCAATCGAGACCGCTCGATGATTCATTCCCAAGGAAGAAAGCAGATCGGTAAGCCCCAATTCATTCCAGGCCGCCATTCCAACTAGCTCAGGGCCATATTCAACCACGCCGGCAGTTTCGATTTCGTCGACAAGGACCCCGTCAATTTTTTCCGGTTGATCGGTCAGGGCGGCAGAACGGGTCTGGGTGGCAAGTTTTTCAATCCGATCAACCCATTGGGCCGCTTCTTCGCTCAGTTGGAAATCGAAGAGGAGCCCCCCGCCAACCAAGCGCTGTTCGACGGCCTTGGCGATAGCCTTCTCTTCACCCGTGGGAAGTTGCGCATTACCCAGTGTAGCGACAATACGCTGCCGCGGTTTGCCCTCGGCGTTTCGATAGGACGATACCAGCTGGAGTTGGCGCGTCGACTTGATCTGCTTGTATCGGAAATACATAGGAGCAGATTCGAAAAGAAACCGAAAAAAATCAAGCGAAAAATGACGAATTAGGCACTACGAAACGAGTTTTTGGCCGATTTGCAAGCACTTACAGAAATTTATGGACGAAAAAAGGGTGATTTTGGACCAAAATCACCATTTTTTACCTGTCCACTTAGAAAGTTGGGTTAGGAATCGCCTCAGCACCACCCGGTCGCCACACCCAACAGCGCGCTCCTTCCCAGGCTGGCCCAATCAATCGTACACTTTTTGCTTGCCCACCATCCCTATTCCTTGTTATTTTTTTGGAAACATGCCACGGAAACAATCAGCCCTTGGGAGGATTGACCCGGCGAAGCATCCCATTACGGCGCTGGTTTGCGAAAAAAGGCTTAGAATCCCGTGTTCACGACAAGGCACAACTTTAAATGGGTATCAGCCCGAAGTGGCTTTTGGCTGATTGCCATGGTCGGATTGATCTATGCCATATGGATCATCAAACGATCCGTAGAAATGGTATATTCCTACGAATACAATTTAAATATTGAAATAGGCACAATTTGGGCAGGTGATGAAAAAAGAATCCTACTCGATCAATCACCCAGGCTCGATTCGCTCACGCTTTCAGATATTTACAGCGAATCTGACTATATCACAATTGATGATTTAACAGCAGTTATCAACCCCCAATTGCTTGCGAAGGAGTTCCCTGCAGGAGGAGGATTCATTGGTAGGGTTAGGGGGGTAACCGCCCCCGAGCGCCACCGGGTCAATTGGAATCTTTATGGAAAACTGCAATCTCTTTTCCAGGAATCAAACACGAAAGTCAGACTTGAGCCAAGTTTTCATAATGTCCCAATCCGATCAGGGGAGCCAATATTCCTGGAACTCAATTCAAATTTCTCTATTCAGAATCTGGATGTATCGGTGGAACCTCCTTTATTTACTCCGGTATTAAATTTACAGGCAGCAAGTGATGTCTCCACACAATATGAATTTCAACTATTTCCAGCTTCACATACCCCCGAATCAGCATATTCATGCATACTATCCTTCAAAGGGATGCTCGGGTCAGGCGAGGTTTGCCGTGACAATTCCATAGAAATATTTGGGTTTGGCAAAGGCGAAATCTCCCTATCCCCGAATGTCATTTCTTTTGGCGCGGCCGAGGTTGGAAATATGGAAATCGGGGAAACAACAATTTCATCTGCTTCGGGGGTGACCATGGAAATCCTATCAATAGAGGCAGAGGCTCCCACTGTCTATTGGGAAATCCAAAAACGCCCCATGAACAGAATTACCCTCCATGTCTACCAGGATATCCTGGAATATGGATCATCTCGAAACTCACTAACCATCAACATCAGGGCAAACGATGTTATTCACAAAAAGGAATTAACCGTCGTATGGATTGGAGAATAAACATGTTTCCGTCCAAATTATTATGGAATTTTGCACTGATCGCCGCTGCGTTAGCAGCCAGCCTTATTTACGCACCAACTATTCCAGCCGCAGAAGTAACAATGGAGGAGATTCAATCGGCATGGGACAATCGCAAAGACCATTATTCGTCTGGAACTATTATCGCAGAATGGGAAAAAACCCTTGAAGCGGGCGCGAGTTTCCCAAGGACTGACGAGGAAGGCAATTCCCTCCCACATCCGCCCGAAAGGCTCAATTTAAAAAAGACGATTTCTTTGTTCTGGAACAAATCAAGCGTCAGGAAGGAGGAACAGGGAGATTCCCTCGAATCATATCTCCCTGAACCAATTACCAATATCCATCTTGCCACCGTCCACAAAGGGGTCTTGAATACGCATCTTCAAAAATGGAAGGAAATTCCCGGCGGGACGGGTTTGATCGCACCTATAGAGGAAAGGCAACCGGTTTGGATTGCAGGAATAACCAATCACCCATATTGGCTGGCCACCGGAAGGACAGATTTCATTTCCGGACAAAAGGAATTCCTGAAAGACTTCTCAGTCGATCCAGAGAGAGTGGTATTCAAGGATAGAGATTTGGTCCGGATCATAACTTGGGATCCAAACTCATTTAAGCATGAGGACACTGCCGCGACTCGGGAGATTTGGCTTGATCCCGATTTGGGTTTCGCCCCTGTTCGATATATT
>JAKQEE010000438.1 GCA_029558635.1 Pseudomonadota bacterium
GCTTGCCTCATCGTCGTTGGCGCGACCGCTCTGGTTACACGTTAACTTCCTCTCGGCGTGAACCGTCTAACGCCATCGTCACCGGGGCGGCGATTCCCGGAGCATCGTAACCTATCAGAATCGCATTATCATTTGGTACCACAGCGTCGAACGGCATCGCTTGCCGCCTCCGGTGTACGTAATTGTTGGACGACATTCATGATATTTTCTTCAGACAATTTCCTTATTCCGAGGAATTGATTTCTTTCCATATATCGCCATCAGAATGAAGAAAATCATCAACAGCGTCAATTTACCGACCATGCTCAATGACGGGATTGGCAAAGGCGCATCATCAATCGCAACATCGTCGATAATCCAGCCGAGATGCTCATTGTCACCATCGTCGACCGTATCAAATTCAAATCGTATTCGAATGATGTCTCCCGTATAAACGGACAGATCGATCGCCGGTGGTTGATAAGCGAGAGACCATAAATACTTCGTAATTTTTTTCTGCTCTTTCATCCCCCTCTGCCATCAGGATTTTTAATTTTTACTAGCCAAAAGACCTAATCTCGGTTAACTTGCTGTGGTTGTGTTTGTGACGGTACCGCAACACTGCGGACCATTGTTTTCTCCTACTTATTGCCAGGAGGTCCGAGATCAACCACCCCAAAAAAGAATCCCCCATTCCAGCAGAACGGGAGATAACAAATCTCATAACACCGAAGATAACATTGACCGATGAACAACGCAAGGGTTTGGTGCAGTTGCGGCGTAACCGTCAAGGCAAGGTCGGCGAACGCTGCGCTTATGTTCTGTCGTACGCAACGGGGATGAAAATCAAGGATATTGCGGAGAACATGAGACAACACGAGCAGACCATCCGGTATTGGTTGAAAGTTTATTTGGAGCTCGGTCTGGCAGGTCTGAAGGGCAAAAAGCCGTCCGGACGGCCGCCGGTGAAAGGACGCCAGGCGTATGACAAGGTGAAAACGATCATCGTCCAATCCCCGACATTCTACGGTTTTGTTGAAGAAGGATGGACGATCAGCATGCTGCTGGAGGTGCTGGCGCGGGATAATCTCCACGTCAGTTCGTCCTGTCTGAAACGAGTTTTGAAACAGAACCATTGGTGCTATAAGCGTTTTCGCAAACGAGTAAGTGTCCGTGCGCCGAGTGCCGAAGAAAAGCGTGCGCACCTTGCCGAAATGGTGGCGCACCTGAGCGCCATCCAGAAGGAGTGCTCATGCGAAATTTTTTTCGTGGATGAAAGTCATTTTATTAATGGTTGTTACGTTCAGCGGGGATGGTTCCTCATCGGCTCCGCGCCATCAGCGCCGAGTCCCACCCAACGCGAGTCGGCAAGCATCTTCGGCGCGATTCAGGCGCGAACCGGCAATTGCTATTGGCGCCGTGAAGACCGAGGTACGGCGCGCCGTTTTATTCGTTTCTTGCATCAACTGCATGCCAATTTTCCGGGAGTAACGTTGGTGGTGATTTGCGACAACGCCTCGATTCATCGCAGTGCGAAAGTGAAAAAGTTTGTCCAAAAATACCCGTGGATTCGTTTCGCCTATTTGCCGCCGTATTCACCGGAATACAATCCCATCGAACGTTTTTGGCTCTGGCTGAAAAAAACCGTCTACGGCGCTACGTCGTATCATTCCATCTTCGCCGTCGTCGAAAAAATCCGCCGTGTGGTCCGGCAATACAATCAAGGAACGATCTGGTCGACGATCTCGTTCTCGTTCGAGCCTTATGAAATCTTGTTGAACTGATCCACGACCTCCTCGCAACAAGATGCTCAGCAGCTTTTTTCAGGGAGACGTGTGTCCGGATTGTGACGAAGCAAGCTCCTCGATCAGAAATTTCACCTTACTCATCCCATTCGCACGCTGCTTTCACTCCCGACGGGAATCCGGTAAAGCCAGAAATCCGACTAACCTCATACGAATCGACGAACCTGCTCAGTTTTTACGAAGTATTTATGGTCTTTCGCTTACCAGGAATTATCATTATTATAATATTGAGAAAGCAAATTCCAGGATGCGCCGGCATCATTGGAGATAGAGACTTTGCGCGTGTCCCAATATCGAGTACCGTCCGTTGCTTCCCGGCTCCAAAATGTCAAGGTCGTGTATCCAGACTCAAGTCGGATCGGCGGTGAAGTTAAGGAATCGGAATTCGGTCCGTCGGTATCATAATGCTCCAGATTTTCATCAGCATACCACATCGAATGGTTGGCGTTGTGTGAGGATTTCGTGGTCAAATGCCATAGTCCGGCAGCTTCCCAGCCCACGGCGCCGGATTCAAAATCCTCATAAAAAGCGCCGGGATGAGCCGTTGGCGTCATTGTGGGTGTTTCAGTAATTGTCGGTGTTATCGTGGGGGTGGTTGTTGGAAATGGT
>JAKQEE010000381.1 GCA_029558635.1 Pseudomonadota bacterium
GGTTGCAGAAAAATTGTGCTCGACGAACCGGATTCTGCTTTGTATCGGGGTCAGAACAACTGTCGAACCGCCTAAATTTTGCACGTCGACTTGAAACTTGACAAACGTGCCCAGCCCGACATAAGTGGGCTGCAAACTCCCGGGAACATGTTGAATATCAGGTGGCTTTTGCACGATCAGCCTGCCGATCTGCGCCGGTTGATCTGTGCTGTCCTGCAACACAACATTGCGGTTGATCTCCCACCCGCGCACCTTGGCCCGCACATCGATCAGCGGCTCGACGTTCATGCCGATCGATTCAATCGGAAAGATCAAACTGCCGGTGGAATTGGCAGGCAGGATCAATTCCCCCGGTGCCGGAAGGAAGTTGATGTCTTGTGCTACAGCGAATTCAGTGTCGAAGAAATAAGGCCGGGTATAAGTGGAATCAGCGTCAATGCGGATGTCAGCGCCGCCGGAATTGCGTAAAACCAATTTGATCGACCAAAAAGGTATCACGCCTGAGGTAACAACCGAACGACTAGGTATTACCTGGTCGATGGACAAAGCGGCCGGAATTTGTGAAACAATTTTTGCTTCAAGTTCTTCCGGTGTATTCAACATCTTTGTTTTGTTTGTTGTAACAACTCTATAGAAAACACGACAGCCAATCAAACTCTCACCAAAATAGATGTTATCATAATCATCTGGCCCAAATTTCTTGCCGATTATCTCAAAACGATAAGTCTTGCTTACGCCGGCACCCAGGTCAAAATCGCTAACCGAAAATGGATTGAGAATCTCAAACTGATCATGAGAAAATTCCAGCAAAAGGCTATCGATTATAACCCCGGTTCCCCCGTCATTTATCAAGCTAACATCAACAAAAACCGTATCTGGAGAACTGATCGTGCTATCGACCATCGTTATTGTCTGCTCGACAGGCTGAATTATGACGAATTGAAGATTGTCCTCCGCCCGCTCTTCAACAACAAGTATGTCACCATCAAAATCATTAGACCTTATGCCCACAGGACGCACAAGATTTGAGACGGCATCGCTATAATTAAAATCAGCTTGAGCCAGGATCTCTCCCAGTGGAGCATCCTCCGGGATAGCCAGATCGAAAAACAATGACGTTTGCTCGCCGTCCCCAATCACGACATTGCCCGGCGAGCGTGTTAAAACAATATAGTCGTCATTCTGTAATCGACCGTTGCCAACGATCGTCCAGATAAACGGACTAAAATCGCTTTGGTTTTCGATCAAAGCAGCAGCAACTTGGCCGTTTTGAGAAGCGGAGCCAATATTCTCCAGAACCATTTCGATCTCGATAAGTCTGTCTCCGGTATAGACGGTATCAGCCTTGACGTCGATTGACACCACGTCAAGCAGCGCCTGGCCGAAAACAGTCCAGGAATGCGTGGACTTCGCTTGCGCTGAAACATCAAGAGATCCATACTTGCCCGACAGTTCGCCGCCAATTCTAACACTGCAAATATTTGCGGTTTCTTTTATTGCCACAGTAAAATTGAGAATTCGAGTAGAATAGGCATCAATCGATTGCCCAATATTCAAAAAACTGATTATATAATCATCTCTCAGGTTATTGGCATTCGGCGGTATCGTATCGCTAATTTGGGTGAAATACAAATCCGCATCTATATTGGTAAAAGGTTCACCTCCTCGGTTTTCAACTTCCATGGAAATCGAAATAGCGCTTTGACCTCGCCCAACCTTAGCAAATGAGCTTGTGATGTTGCGGACAAAAATGGCGTTGATGAAAATCGGTGCTGATGTGATGCTTAACCGCGAGCTATTATCGGTGATGGTCAAGGTCTGAACGCCGCTGGTGTGATAAGTGATCTGCTCAGCCAGAAAAGAATAGGACTCACCCTTGACATCTTTCGTAGAAGGGAGATCAGCTATGGGATCCGTACTGCTGAATTCGATGAAACCGATATAATCGGTTTTGGGATTGCCAAAACCATCGAACAGCCAGACGACGATCGTGCCGTCCAGCGGCTGGTCGACCGTTCCCCGAGCCGGCACACCGCTCAATGCCAGCCGCGCCAGCGGACCGGGAGAAACCACCACATTCACATCATGGAAGGTCGAGCCGGCCTGGCAGCGCAAAACGGCTGGCGCAGAGGCGGCGTTCACCAGCACCTGCGAGGAAGTGCCGGTCCCCAGTTCTTTGGCGTTGATGTCATTGATAATCGCCGCCTGACCGTTCGGCGAATTTCCTGCGCCGCTGACCGCGGTGACGGCAATCGTGCCGGTGGTCAGATTGCCGTAGGCGTCGATCACATTCGTCGCCGGCAACGCGACTTGGGCGCCGGCAATCGCGTTCAGTGAG
>JAKQEE010000391.1 GCA_029558635.1 Pseudomonadota bacterium
GAGTACGGCAACTAGAACTTTACAAATTATGTGGCGGCGGCGTGGTGGGAACACGCGCTAATAGACCTTCAAAATGGTCGGCGGGAAGCGGAAAAGACTAACTACTCCCGCCGGTTCGAGAAAAGAACCGCAACCGGGTTCAAATCCCGGCCGCCAAAAACACTGCTCTATTCGCGATTTACTGTTCTGCTGTGAGAAATCAGCTATTGGAGTAGAAACTCCTTAACGGTATGATGGCAAATCTTTTATAGGAAATTCGCCAGAAAACCACCCCGCTTCAGCGGGTGGATGAATGGCGGGCTTATGCAAAAAGACCTTGTATCTTACAAAAAAACATGATATAGTTGTAAGTATGGAAGTGATGAAGACGTACAAATTCCGCATCTATCCCAATGCCGTACAGCAAGAATTGTTTGCGCGGCAGTTTGGGGCTTGTCGGTTCGTGTATAATCATTTCCTGCGGGCGCGAATTGACTATTACGCCGCGCACAAGGACGATCCAACCAAAAAGGGCTTGACCTATCACGACACTGCCCTTGCCCTTACCCAACTCAAGAAAGCCGAAGGGTACGAATGGTTGAAGGAAACCAATTCGCAGGCGTTGCAACACGCTTTGCGCGACCTAGATGCGGCATACAATAATTTCTTCAACAAGCGGGCGCAATTCCCGCGTTTCAAATCCAAGCGCGGTGAGCAAGCCTTCCATATTCCGCAATTCTTCAAGGTGGACGGCAATCATCTGACGTTGCCGAAAATCGGCGCGGTGAAGATGGTGGTACATCGCTCCATCGATGGCGAAATCCGCAACGTGACCATTCGGAAAACACCAGCGGGACGCTACTTTGCCATGCTCGCCTGTCGGGTAGAACTACCCGAACCCCAACCCAAGCCAGGAGTTGTTGGCATTGACGTAGGTCTGAAATCGTTTTTGGTCACATCCAAGGGCGAGGTGATCGAACACCCCCGGCATCTCTTGAAAGCTGAGAAACGGCTGAAACGGCTACAGCGGTCGCTTTCACGCCGTAAGAAAGGCTCGAACAATCGAGAAAAGGCGCGGTTGCTCGTTACTCGCCAGCACGAAAAGGTAGCGAACGCACGTCAGGATTACCTACACAAAATAAGTCGAAGGCTAGTTGACGAAAACCAAGTCATCTACGCCGAAGACCTGAATGTGAAAGGGATGCTGGCGAACCACCGCCTTGCTAAACGGATTGCCGATAGCGGGTGGGGAGAACTGTTCCGTCAGCTTGCCTATAAAGGCGAGTGGTACGGAACCGACTTCCACCAAATCCACCGCTTTTTCCCGTCCTCGAAACGCTGTCATATTTGCGGCTACATCTATCAGGATTTGCGGCTGTCCGAACGCGAATGGGTTTGTCCTGAATGCAGCACAACGCATGACCGCGATAAAAACGCCGCGATAAATATTGAGATTTTCGGCTGTGCCGAACGTACTGGTGGAACGCCAGGAACGCATACGTCTGGGGAGAGTGGGATTACTCGCTCATCGAACCAGAAAGCCACCCGTTTCAGCGGGTGGTAGTTCACATGGCGTACAAAATCCTGCCATTAGATTTGCTTTCAAAATCTCAGTAGCGCGGAGCTATGACCATGTACAAAATCCAGAAAGACGGCATCGGTGTCATCCGCCTTGCCGACATGGCCTACATCCCAGACTGTAAGGACAAC
>JAKQEE010000408.1 GCA_029558635.1 Pseudomonadota bacterium
TGGACATTTACGCGCAAGCGCTGACGCCGACGCGATACACACCGCGCGGTCTGGAAATTGACAGATCATTGAAAACCTTCGTCAATAAGTGGATCAACAACAAAAAGGGCCGGAGAATATCCTTTGATTCGACGCTACGGCAGGGCGGGCCCCTGGATGTGGGCATCCGTGCGCTGCGGGCATTTACGACCATTCTCGACCTGGGGCTTTCTCCGATCGTGCAGACTGCGGCGTTTATTGGTGAACAGGTGGCAAATGCGGCCATGCTGGGAAATAAGGCAATGGCTATCGGAACGGCACGGATGCGGACAGCACAGGGCAAGGCGATATTGAAAAAGTATGAATCGTGGGTTGGCCGGTCCTTATGGGAAGAATTTACAGCGCCGGGGAAAGAAGTCACTGAAAGACTGTCCGAAATGCTCTTTGCCGGCTTCCACTTGTCGAGCGTGAGCGCAAACAAACAATTCCTTTTGGCGTCCCTGACAGAAAGCGAATGGCAAACCGGAGAAATCAGCGTTGAGCGCCTGGCCGAAATGCGGCTTGATATGGGCCGCTTTCGCGTTGTGCCGGGAACGGGTTCACTGGTCGGATCTACGTCGGCGGGTGACGCGGCCATGCAGTATAAAAAATGGGCGGCTCCTTTTGCGCGGACGCTGGCCATGGATGCCCAGAAGTTTCTCGGGGATCTGAAATCCAAACCTATCGGGGAGGCTTTAACGAGCAGGGAGGCGCGGGAGCTTTACCGGCTGGCTTACCTATCGATGGCTGTTTTTGTGGTCGGGGCGATGGCCGGAGCTGATGACGATGATAAATCAGTAATGGGAAAAGCCAAAGCCCGGATGTATCGGGAAGCAATGACCTTGATGCAGGGCGTTGACCCGACGTTGTGGCTGGCTTCGCCGCGCTTGCTGACGTGGCTCTACCAAACAGCCTCCGCTTTAAAGAGTGTGGCACTGATGGAAACCTATAAATCCGGAGACAAAGAAGGCGAATTGAAAGGGCCGGATGAAATGAAGCGTCAGTTTGTGCCGGGCGTCGTTCGGAGCTTATCGAACGAAGAGAACAAGCGTTGACATCCTCCCCGGCCTGAAGGACGGGGCTTTACGGCCCGCATAGGTAATTTAGCCTTATGTTTTCTCGGTTCCCAGATGTACATTTCCTAACGCTCATCTCCGGGCCCATCCCATGACGCCGGCATGTGTCGGTTTGGATGAATGATCCGGGCCCACTTTTCCGGCTCATCTTTATCCATGACATGGAGATTGTCTCCGGCCAAACACCACCCGCTTTCATGGCCATCAGGTGGTGATCCTGTCCCATCTGGTAACATCTCTCCCCCAACCTCCCATGAATCATAACCGACCACATACGGCAGCCCATGAAAGAGCCCAAGAATCCATGAGCCATCTTTAGGCGCGGGCCCGTCTTGCCATGCTCCGGCAGCCATCGTATCGGCCAACTGATCAACGGCAGCTTTGTAAACTCTTGCCTTTGCTGCCGTTTCCAATCCTCGCAGCCATTCGGAAAACGCTGTTCGGACGATGATCTCCCAATCCTCCATGTCGGTGATCTTCATCTCGCCCAAAATGATTTTCGTGAAGACCGCGGTAGGAATCACATGGGCGTTTCCGTCCAGCGTCGGCACACACAGATGAGGCTTATCGTCTTCGTTTGTCATCGTCGTATCTCCTTGGTATTGCTTGTTTTTCGTGCAGCCAGCCGAGGACCTCCAAGGCTGACAATCCTGATATATACTCCATCAGTCCAACCGTGACCGCAAAGCCGTCATCTCGATGTTCAAGCCGGTATCCGGTCTTGTTGTAGGGCCCGTCGGCTGTATCCAGCTCGCACAGGCCCACATCGAGAATGTTAGTTATTTTCCAGCCGTTGAACATTTTTCTAACTCAAGGAGAGCGATTGACTTGCAAAGTGCAAGGACCTCGCCTTTGTCTGTTTCTTCTTGGACCTGCATGTTGGCTATGGCCCATAATGCGTCGTACATTGATGGGGCAGCGGCAATCAAGCGGACATTTGCTGCCAGTCGCGGGAATGTGTTGCCTGCCACTGATTGGCGAATATGTATCAGGTCCGCCCCCGCTCGGATGTCACTTTTTAGGTACCCGTCGTAGTGTCCGGAATTGGTCCCGGCGTGGTTATAAATCGTCCACGGGCCCGGCGTATGTTTATAAATTGATTCCTCTTTCTGTTCTTGTTTCGGAAAACAAAAGTCTTTGAGACTTTGC
>JAKQEE010000003.1 GCA_029558635.1 Pseudomonadota bacterium
GTCCGGCGTGGACACGCTTGACGCTGGAGCGGGTGACGACACGATCGTTATCACAGGAACCAATGAAACCGGTGATTCCGCCGATGGCGGCACGGGCGTCAATATCTTTCGGTTCGATGTTGGCGCTACCGGCGTCCTGAGCATCACGTCCAATGGCGAAGACACTCTCGATTTCAGCTTGTTTGGCAATTCCGTTACCATTGACTTGGGTAACTCCAGCCAGCAAGATGTGGGAGGCGGTTTGTTGCTCACCTTGAACGGCTGGTTCAAGAAAGTTATCGGCTCCGGCAATGACGATCAAATCACCGGGAACGAT
This sequence comes from Pseudomonadota bacterium, assembly GCA_029558635.1. GTDB lineage: Bacteria > Pseudomonadota > Alphaproteobacteria > Micavibrionales > Micavibrionaceae > UBA1573. The sequence goes on from JAKQEE010000003.1 coordinate 317, forward strand.
CTTGATAACAACCTCGATGGCGGCAATGGCAATGACACTCTCAATGGCGGAAGTGGAAACGATACCTTGAACGGCGAAGCCGGCGACGATCAACTCGACGGTGGAGCGGGAACCGATTCCCTCGACGGCGGCTCGGAATTTGACACCGCGCAAAACTACAGCGCGGAAGATACATACACCAACATCGAAAGTGGACTCCCCACACCTGCGCCGGAAGAGCAGACTGTTGATAAATCATCCAATACAACGGATAAAGGAAATTCTTCCACGATCTTCCTGATCGAATGGGGACAAGAATTTACCCTGCCCTGCGCTACGACCGTTGTTGATGCTGTTACGCGAGACGGGCATTGGCTCCGCTTTACAGGCTTGTGCGGATACTCCGTTTTGCTCAACCCTGTGGATGTTTCTCAATTGCAAGATGGGATTGACAGCCTCGGAACACCCCTTGGTGGTGTCTCTGTCACTCTGTTGCAACAAGGTACCATCGTGAACGAGCTCCCCTTTGGAAGCAAAGTGGAACTCATATTTGAAGTCCCCGCAGGTTTTGAAGGCGGAGCGTATTTTTCCAACGACGATGCGGAATGGGTCGAACTCCCGTTCGTTATGGTCAATGACACGCACGCGAGTATCAGTTTACAATCTACTGGAACCTACGCATGGTTTTCCCGCTGAGCTGCTAGAGTAACGCTCTAGCCTATGGTTAAAAAAATTGACGACCCTTTCAGGTCGTCAATTTTTGTTTTATGCCTCGTAATCTGCGGCTTCTTCTTCCACCGTCATTACGGGTTCCTCGCTGGGTTTGCGGTCGAGCATCTGCATCGTGAGCGCAACCACCTTCGTGAAGTACTTGGTCTCGCCTTTGTCTTCGTACTTGTCGGTCTTCAACCGACCTTCCACGTAGACGAGGCTTCCCTTCTTCAGGTATTGCTGGCAGATCTCGCCCAGCCGACCCCATGCTTCCATGTTGACCCATTCCGTGTATTCCTTGCTCTCGCCATCCTTGCCTTTCCAACGATTGTTGACGGCGATACTGAAATGAGCCACTTTCTTCCCCGTAGGGGTGAACTTGCTTTCGGGATCCTTCCCCAGATTGCCAATCAGCTGAACTCGATTTAGCGCTGGCATGTCTCCCTCACTTTCATTGTTGCTTCAGGTCTTTTAGATGCTAGTGTACGTGTCATGTTAGTCTCCTTTTTTATCTAAAAGTATTTAGTTGTACGCCCAACCCCGCGGGCTGAGCGGTGAATAAACAGGGTTATACTTT
>JAKQEE010000020.1 GCA_029558635.1 Pseudomonadota bacterium
TGGACACGGATGTTGCCCATCTGCACCCGCTTACCGGGGGAAAAAAAGCTGACAGGGTTGTCTTTAATGAAACGTCCTGACGACGCATGCGTCTTTTGCGTCATAAAGACCGGCACGGCATGTTTCCGGGAAAAAACATCAATACCGCGGATATGATCGGTATGCTCGTGGGAGATGAAGACGCCCCGCAATTTGGACAAAGAAAGCCCGAGCCGGGCCATCCTCTCCACGATCTGCTTTGTGCTCACGCCTGCGTCGATCAAAATGGCATCATCGTCATTTTCAACATAGTAGCAATTGCCGTTGCTGCCGGAAGCGATAGAAGCAATTTTCAAAATACGTTTTTCCTTTAATCCTTATTTGTCCTTCTTCTTGTTGACGACCTCGGCAAGCCATGTGTTGACGCTTTTATTTTCGTGCCCGGCAACCAGGGCCAGCACGCTGTGAAGCGCGGGACTGACGCGTACAACGGTACGGTTGTCGGAAGGCTTTTCCGGCGCTTCCTTTCTTTGGGCGCAACTCTCGAGATAAGCGTCAACCGCTTCCTCAAAGGCTTGCCGGATTTCCTTCACGGAATCACCACGAAACGTTATGGAATGCTGTATGTTGGGCACACGGCCGATCAGACATTCTTCTTTTTCGCTATATTCAATCTTGGCTGAGTAGCCTCTATAGGTCATTGGCTTGTCCATGGTTTTACCCTCCGATGGTTCCGGAAATACACACGCCTTCCGAAATGGTGTGGTGTTTGCGGTGTTTGCCGGGAATTGTCAACAAGAGTTTTGTTTGCATCCTCAATGATTTATGGGTGACCCCCGCCGACACGTCGGCACGCTATCTCTTGCCCAGATGCAAAATGCCTTTGGTGATGTTACAAAGATGGTTGTTCAACCGTTCGATATTGGTGAGAATATCATTGAAAACCAGTCCGGCGTTGCTGATGCAAATCGCGTTTTCCAGCCTCTTGATGTGACGGAGCTTATACTGGCTGATCAGCTCATCGAGTTCCTGCTCGATGGCCAGGCTGATCGTTGCCGCCTTCTCGTCATTAAACTGCATCGCTTTCTTCGTCTGGCCCATCAACGCGTCGGTCTTGTCAAACAGCTTATCGAGTTCCCTTTTGGCCTCGTCGGAAAACGTAAGATCATTTTCGTAAGCACGCTGGGAAAGCAGCACGATATCCTCGCAATAATCGCCGACTTTCTCCAAATCATTGACGCTGTGCAACAAGGCGGGGATGCGCCTGGAATTTTTCTCGGGCAGTTCGTTGCGGGTCAGCTCCACGATATACTCCGTGATATTTTTTTGCATGTCGTCCACGGATTCCTCATCGAGCGCGATCTCGTTGCGGAGTTTGTGGTCGTAGGCCACCGTGCATTGCCTGGCCTTGTGCATCATTTCCGCGCAGGTTTCCAGCATGACGATCATTTCGCTGATAATCGCTTTAATCGCCAGATGGGGAACCGGCAGAAGATTCCGGTCGAGGTATTTCGTTTCTTTTTTGACGTAATCTTCACCCGGGATGATTTTGGTCATCACCAGCACGAAGAGGGGAACAATCGGGAGAAAAATAATCGTGTTGATGACATTGAACAGCGTGTGCGTATTAGCGACCTGCCGCGCGACATCGGCCGACAGCATGGGAACGTATTTGAGGTAAAGGGGAGCCATAGCCACGGCGACGAACGTTCCGACGATATTGAATAATGTATTGCCCCAAGCCAGGCGTTTGCTCGACAGATTGCCGCCGATGCTCGCGAGAATTCCGGTAATGCACGTTCCAATGTTGGTCCCGAATACGAGGTACAGAGAAGTGGGAAAATCCAGGAGTCCGGCGGACGCGAATGCGATAATCATACCCGTTGTCGTGCTTGAACTCTGAAACACAACGGTAACCAGAAGCCCTGTCAGAACGCCCAGAACCGGGTATTTCCCGAAAGTGACCAGGGCGTTTCTTGCCGTTTCATTTCCGGAAAGCGGCGCAACCGCCATGCTCATCATGGACAGTCCCAAAAACAGCATGCCGAAGCCGAGGATTACGAGACCTTTGTTCTTCTCTTTTATCTTTTTGGCAAAAAAGAAATACGCTGTTCCGATAAAGACAAAAACGGGCGCGATAGCGGTCAGCTTGAACGCGATCAACTGCGCCGTGATCGTCGTCCCGATATTCGCTCCGATCATGATGGCCATCGCCGCCGCCAGGGAAAGAATACTGGCGTTCAGAAAACCGATCAAAATGACGGCTGTCGCGCTCGAGCTCTGAACCAGGGCCGTAACACCGATGCCGACGATCATGGACTTGAAAGGGTTGGACGTGATTTTCTCCAGAAGGGATTTCAATAGGCCCAGTGACAGTTTTTTGAGCGAGTCGCTCAATAAAAACATGCCGTAGATGAAGAGTCCCAGCCCGCCAATCAGGCCGATGATTACAGTTATATATCCCATATTATTAGCTTATTAGCACTTCTCCCCGGTAAGGTTGCGCGGAGTATAGGAAAGAGATGGGCGCCTGTCAAGGATTATCGGGAATGGAAATAAAATTCTTCATTTGAACGGACCCACAAAAAAAGCCCCTTCAGTTTCCTGAAGGGGCTTTCATGTTTTAAATCCGGCGGCACCTACTCTCCCACACAGTCGCCCGTGCAGTACCATCGGCGCGAAGGAGCTTAACTTCCGTGTTCGGGATGGGAACGGGTGTGACCTCCTCGCGATAGCCACCGAAAATTCCTTATATAATTGCGTGACAATGCATATCGCCTTGTTGAAAATTGAGCACAATTTAAACATGAGACCATATATAAATAATTATTATGGTCAAGCCTCACGACCGATTAGTATCAGTAAGCTAAACACATTACTGTGCTTACACACCTGACCTATCAACCTCGTCGTCTACGAGGGGTCTTTAGTCTTGATGTCTCCATCAAGAGGGATATCTTATCTTGAGGGGGGCTTCCCGCTTAGATGCTTTCAGCGGTTATCCCTGCGCCACTTAGCTACCCAGCGATGGAGCGAGCGCTCCAACTGGCACACCAGGGGTGGCTCCTTCCCAATCCTCTCGTACTAGGGAAAATTCCTCACAATGTTGCGACGCCCACAGCAGATAGGGACCGACCTGGCTCACGCCGGTCTGAACCCAGCTCGCGTACCACTTTAATGGGCGAACAGCCCAACCCTTGGGACCGCCTTCAGCCCCAGGATGTGATGAGCCGACATCGAGGTGCCAAACCGCTCCGC
>JAKQEE010000044.1 GCA_029558635.1 Pseudomonadota bacterium
TTTTTCCACACCCGATGCTGTTGCCATGATGATTCTCCTTTAATTTTAGTTAATATATTCCGGCGTACCACCGGATTTTCACGGGCAAAGCCCACCTGTCGCCGTCAACCCGCCCTTGGCCGATTTCCGGTGTTCGCTCTATAATCACGCTCACGGTGCCGCTGGTCAGCGTCGTGCCTCTTTTAAATGCAGTCCTGATAAGTTCCGCTCTGTCCGCCGCGGTCTTCGGACCCGCCTGCAAGGGGTACATGAGCGTCACCTGGAAAATCCCCTGTTCACGATAATATCCGTCGCCCATCGTCGGGTTGGCGGGCGTCGCGGGCAGTAGAAACACCATTTGATAAGGCGTCCCCGTCACGGGCGTGAACGGCACATTTTCCCACGCTGTTGAAAGCGCAGGCGTTATACCGTTCAACTTGTTCTCCAACGCTATGCGGACGGATGAAATGCTCATTTATTCACCTCCGCTGCCGCTTTTTCTGCGAACTCTGTGAAGCGAACCGCCGTCAAGCCCACCATTCCATAAGGCGCTTGTGTGCTGTGACCTTCTTCCAGGGGGATTGCGTAAGGCAGGTTGTTGCCAAAATAATAAACATGACCGGCAGCTTTTGCGGGAATTGCTGCCTCTGCTTTTGCCTTCGTCGCGGCTCCGCTTGGATCAACGCCTTCAACTTCGCCCGTAGGAAGTGAGCCGATACCTAACTGCCAGTTTGCGCGAAAATGCCCGCCCTCATACTCTTCGCCCACAAACCCGGCACGCCGTAACCAATGATCTTCATTAGCGCGGACGGATACAGAGGCGTCCCAACCCTGCCATAGGGTAGGGTTGCCAACGGGCGACCTTTCAACGATGGAGTCAACAACGCGCAAAACTGTTTTCCGCACAACCTGATCGGAGTTGGAGGCGCATTTGATTGTCCATTTCTTTACGTCTTCAGCAAAACCCACGTTAAGACCTCAAATTGCATTCATACATGACGGTCGTTCCCGCCGGATTGACTTCTTTCAGCGGTTCCACCAGCGTATAGGTTACGCCGCCGAT
>JAKQEE010000050.1 GCA_029558635.1 Pseudomonadota bacterium
GAGTATTTTCTAGGCGCGGTGGTTGAGCACGTGCCACAGGCGCAAAAATACTCCTGGCTGCTTATCTACGTTGCGATGGTGGTTGGCATTGCCGGAGCGTTTATCTACCGCTTCGATCTGATCTACCTGATAGCGCAATGGCTGGACGCGCCGATACAGTCGCACCCATTTGGGATCGTGCTGACTGGCATGGCGATAGGGCGCGGCAGCAACTTCATCCACGACCTGATAAAACAGTTTTTCGTGAAGTCGGTGGACTAGTCCGATGGAAGCCGCCGATGCCCGCAACGATAACCAAAGGGTGACGAACGTCAAGATTTTCAGCAAACTAGAGCGCATAGACGAAAAACTTGACGAGCAGGGTAAACGATGGGACGCGCTCCTATCGCGTGTTGGCGACCTGGAACGAGCGCGGGAGCAGCACGGGGAGCGCATTGGGGAACTGCGCAAGGACGTTGACAAGCTGGAAACACAAAGCGACAAGACCTGGAATCTGCTCAACACCCTTGCGGTAATCGGAGCGTACATCACGGCATTTTTTAGGGGCGGTCAATGAAAATTCAACGGCTAAAGTGGGTTCCGAAATACGCGATTTCGGACAAGCAGTTTTGGGAACTCCAAGACGATTGCGAAAAGGTCAAGGACAAGCGGGCGCAGGAACTGATTCGCCCGCTGCTGTACATCGTTTACGACCTTGACCAGCGGGTTCGCCAACTGAAGGATCACGTTGGCGAAAAGACGGTTAGGTGACAATGACGGTTGAACTCCATTTGGGCGACTGCCTGGAAGTGATGCGAACCATGCCCGACAAGAGCGTGGGCGCGGTGATTACCGATCCGCCGTATGGGATAGGCAGAGATAAGGGCTTCGAGGGCTTCGGGGGCTTCGGGAAACCTATTGCGCGTACTCAGTATCACGGGGATTGGGACGGGGCGCGTCCAGATAAACGTTATTTTGATGAGGTTTTGCGACTCGGAGAAATTGCCCTGATTTTTGGCGGCAATTACTTTGCAGACCTTTTGCCAGTCGGTAATCACTGGGTGGTTTGGGACAAAAAGCAGACCATGCCTGCCTTTGGTGATTGCGAGTTGGTTTGGACAAACGTCAAGCGCAATTCTGTAAAGTGGATAACCCGCGAGTGGAATGGTTTGTTAGGCAAGGAAGAATCGCGAGAACACGCAACACAGAAACCGCTAAAAATCATGAAGTGGCTAATCGTCAATTACACCCACGAAGGCGATACCGTCCTCGACCCATTCATGGGTTCTGGCACTACGGGCGTGGCCTGTGTCCAGACCGGACGCAACTTCATCGGCATTGAGATTGACCCGACCTATTACGCAATAGCAGAACGGCGCATCCGTGAAGCGCAAATGCAGCCGTCGTTGTTGGAGGCAGCATGAATAGTGTGCAAAACCCTAGCAAATACCTAAGATTTTGCACGGAGACCAGTCGGGTAGGCGCGTCCCTTAGATGGTGGAAAAGCCCCTGCGGTGCCGGTTGCCCGACCGGCGACATCCTCCCCCTAGCGCATTACCGGGCAGGGTTCTCGGTGGGCGTCCGACAGAGGTCGGACTAATATGCGCGGCGCGCCTTTATTTTCTAACAGTACCCACCACGCCTCTGCTATGCAAGCGCACCAGGGTTGCGATGAAAAGCAGGTTGACCGTGTATCAATCGGGTCATTTAGGGCGCGGGCCGGCGCGGCGGCACTGCGCCCGAATTTATCTGCCCGCTGTGAGGGGCGCGGAACGGGGCGCAAGCGTAAATCGGATGCGCGCAGCGACCTGGCCGGGCGGATCGATCCCGATCCACGACCTGACACGCCGGTTTTGTGGACCTGGAGAAGGATGCTAGAGCGAACGAGGGAGATTTGGCGAAGGGAATAACTTGGACAACAGAACTGCGGCGGCTTGGCGACTTGCGCGAATGGGAAGAAAACCCGCGCATATTGCTAGAGCATGATGCAAACGAGCTTGACAAGTCGCTGACAAAATTCAACCTTGCCGATCCACTAATCGTCAACCTTGACAATACCATAATCGGCGGACACCAGCGGCGGCGGAAATTGATCGAAAAATACGGCGTGGATCACGAGGTAGATTGCCGCGTACCTTCCCGATTGTTGTCACCTGAAGAAATGCGAGAGCTGGCAATCCGGCTAAACCGCAATCAAGGTAAATGGGATTTTGATCTTCTGGCAAACAATTTTGAACTAGGCGAACTGCTTGACTTTGGCTTCGAGCAAAAGGATTTTGGATTTGAGTTGCCAAAAAGGGAAGAAGAAAGCGAAGAAGAAACCGAACCGGAAGTGACGCGCTACGATGTCCCAGACGCTGTTTGGGCAAGCGATAACGATTGGGGCGTTCCACTGCTTGACGCAAACTTGCAGGCATTGGCCTGTGATCTTCCGTTCAAGGCGTGGGGTTCGATAAGCCGCAAGTCGCGCATGTCTGGCACGTGGCACTTTTACACAGAGGATTACCGGTATGAGGCATTATGGCGCGATCCGTCACCCGTTGCGAACACACGATGTCTAAACGTGGTAGAGCCGAATTACAGTTGTTATGACCAGATGGCGCGGGCGTTCGCATTGTTCCAGATTTATCGCAAGCGTTGGCTCGCTCGCTGGTGGCAGTCTTTGGGGATACGGGTATTTGTTGACCTGAATGTAGCGGAGAGGTTTTATGACCTTAACTTGTTGGGCGTTCCCAAGGGCTGGTCGGCGTGGGCTACGCGTGGTTATACAGAACGGGTGAATTTGACGGAGCGAGAGTATCAAATTGCTTGCGACCATGCCGGAACGACAAGTATCCTGTTTGTGGTTTACGGCGGTGGCAAGGCGGTGAAACAACTTTGCATGGATAGGGGCTGGTTGTGGTTTGACGAACAACAGCAAGACGCGAAAGGAGACTGACAATGGCTAAAGGTGGCGGCGGCGGAGGAAGAGGCGGGGGCGGTGTGTCTTGGACAAGGGACGAGGCCGGTCACCTGGTTGGTGAAAAGGCAATGTTTTTAAATCCGCAGGATAGCGGTTCGTCTGCCATAACAGAAGTTCAGACAAAAATTGCCAAACAACTGGGCGGAGAGCAGGAGGGCATGTACGCGGTAATAAGATCGGGCGGAGCCATCGCGGGATCACAGAAGGCCTATTTTAAGACCGAGGGTGCTGCTAAAAAATACGCTACCAAGATTATTGGAAAAAACTTCGAGAAGTTCGGAAAGTCTTGGGTGAAGGCCGAGTCATATATTAGAGAGAAGGGTAAATTAATGTCGTCAAAATATCCTGGCAAAGATATTTATGGCAACAAATTCTCTGCCGGGGACGCGATTTATTATTCGCGCTGGGGCGTTATTAAGGGGTGACGGCATGGCTAAATCAGGTGGTGGTGAAATTTAGGATTTTTGATTGTACTGTGATGGAACTGTGATGAATAACCCGAATGCTGCCGACAACCTTAAACCATTCACTAAAGGCGACCCGCGCATCAATCGCAAGGGACGCCCGAAGTCGTTTGACGCGCTCCGAGAACTGGCGCAGCAGATAGCGCACGAGGAAGCGAAATCGGGCGGCGCTCCCGTTGTTGTCGGCGGACACAAGGCAACGGTGGCAGAGATGATTTTACGTCAATGGGCTGCCAGTAAGAATCCGCAACTACAGCGGGCGTTTATTGAGGTCGCGTTCGGCAAGGTGCCGGA
>JAKQEE010000077.1 GCA_029558635.1 Pseudomonadota bacterium
ACAAAGGCCCCGGCTTGTCCAACAAAGCCTGCCATTGTGATATGTTGGACAGCAAAATGGACCTGGTATTTAAAAATGGGAAAAATCCCATCTAAATCTCTGTTTTTTGATTCAACTAGTTTTTATTTTGGACAGCAGTGATATTTAATTATATTTAATCGAACATGAGCAGCGGCAAATCAATGCTACTTGAGCAAAACCATCTTGCGTTGCGAAACAAAACGATCCGTGATCATCACACAGATATAACATCCAGATGAGAGCGGTAAACCGTTGGCATCGCAGCCGTCCCAGACCGCTTTATGTATACCCGCCGGCATTTGTTGATCGACCAGAGTCCGGATGCATTGTCCGGTGGTGCTGACAATCTGCAGTCGCACATGTGTCGCTACAGGCAGTCGAAACGGTATAAAAGTCTGTGGATTGAACGGATTCGGATAATTTTGCTGGAGAGCAAATTGTTCAGGCAACTCTGGTTTATCCGCTATATTGCTGACCAGATCCAGATGCCAATGGTGTTCGACTTGCGACTCTTGATCCTTGACAACAACCCGGATCAGGGATTGCATGGGGAGGTTGGACTGCGTCAAAATCGCGACTTCGGTTCCGTGGCCAAACGGCAGATCGTTGACTGTCCAGTGATAGCTTAGCGAATCCGCGTCAGGATCGAGGCAACGGATCTGGAACAACAGCGTTTGATTCAGCTGTGCATGAACCAGAGAATCCTCGGGAAAGACTTCGAAAACCACGGGCGGTCGATTGAAATTAAGGACTTTGATCTTGAGAACAGCTTCTGCCGACCCGTCAAAGCCATCATCAGCGTGGAATAGGATCGTGTAATCGCCGGCCTGATCAAATTGCGGCTGCCAGAAAAACCGTCCGTTATGTGGTTCAAATTGAGCGTTTCGCGGCGGATTTTCGACCGTCAAACTCAGCGAATCACCGTCCAGATCAATGGCTTGCACCATCCACTCGAATCGGTTCATTTCTGTAATGGTGGTATCGGGCAGGGGAGCAAAACTCGGGGCTCGATTGGGCAGCAAGTAGGCAATAAACGACACAGTGTTCTCTTGCGCACCGACCAGAGTCGCTTCGAGTTCTCCAATTTTCCCTGCACCCAGCGTCCAGCGCACCTGGGCGTAGCCGGCTCCATTGGTGAGAACCGGATTTTCGCCAGAGATAGAACCGCCGCCGCTGCTCACTTTAAATTCCACCCATGTGCCAGCGATGGGATTTTGATGATCATCTAACGCTTTCACCACTATTGGCGCCGGTAATTCCTGCCCTCTCTGCCCGAATTGTTCATCACCGCTAACCTTGATCAGTCTGATCGAGGAGGATGGGATGGCCAGGATCGAAATTTCCAGGGGTACGAGTTCTTTGTAGGCGATCACACACCGGTATATGCCGCTCTGAGTCCCCAAAACCGGAGAAAAAACCGCGCGCCCGTCCAAGTCGGTTGATGCGGTGGTCAGCGAATGCAAATCACCTGCAGGGGAATAAAGCGAGAGCGACAGGGTTTGATTCGGCACAGCGTTGGCAAATGAATCGCTCAACATCGCTACAATCGGCAGTTCGATCGGTTTGTCGACAACACCACTTCGTTGCAGCGAATCGAGCAAGGCCAGCCGCGCAGGAGGGCCGGCAACGAACAAGATTTGCGCCGTGTCCGCAACAGCAGGTACGCCATCGATTGTCACCCAGACTTTTTTCCAACCGCTGCGCGTCGAGCGCAATTCTGTTTTAGCTGTACCATCTGCGGTACTCGGAACTGTGTTCGGGTGCAAGACTGCTTTCGCACCAGCGACGTGGAACTCGGCAACAGCGTTCTCTACGGGATAGTTGTCGGAGTCGCGCAGCACGGCCTGGATCTGTGCCGCTTCGCGTCCGTTGGCGCGAACTGGTGAAGTACAGGTGATTGAGGAGAGTGATGGATCGGTCAAGCGCTGCTGAGCATAGGCAATCCAAAAAAGCGGGGAATTGATCAGACTCTTATTGTTGTAATAGGCAGTGGCGCTGACTTCAATCTTTCCTGGTTTTCCTCCAAGGGTCAGTTGTGCGGCTGCTTGGCCGACGCTGTCGGTAGCGGTCACGTAATAATTCTGTCCGGAAAAAAATGCGCTACCGGCTCTGACCTCAAATCGCAGCGGATGGCCGACAATTGCATTGCCAAACGTGTCGACAACCGCGCATACCAGTTCTTGCGCCAGCGAAGAGCCGAGATAGCCAGTTTGACTGTCTCCGGCCACCATTCGCACCGCATAGGCTTCTCGAGGTACGACATCGGCGAACAGAAGAATGGGCGAGTTCTGCAGTCCATCGGCACTGATCCGCACCTGTTGTGTCCGGCTGCCCGATGTTGGGCCCAGCCGCCATTCACACCGGGCCAGGCCTTGATTGTCGCTCAAAACAATCACCTTAATCGAGTCGTTGACGAGGCCTCCGCCAGAGATGATCGAAAATTCCACCACGAAATCCATTACCGGCAATTTCGCGGCATCGACCACTCGCACAGTCAACGAGTCTTGCAGGGGTTGGCCGGCTGTGCCGGTCATCTCGTTCGGCAGCACGAATTCCAGCGCTGCCGGCACCCGTCTGGCATAGGCTTTAAATTCGACCTTTTCTTCCGGCACTTCGGTTACGAAAACCTGTACTTTTTGTTCACCAATGGCTTCGCCAAGGCGCCATGGGGCTTGCGCCCGCCCGTCTGTATCGGTCTTTACTTCAGCCGATACCTGTCCGGCAATGGTGCCGCCACCGGTCACGACGCGAAAGACCACCGATTTGCCAGAGCATGGCAACTCCTGTCCCCTGCGCAAGACAATTTCCAGTGGTGTAGGCAATATCGCACCGGGTGCAGCGGTTTGGCCATCCCCAGAGACGATTTCCAGGTGGCAGCTTTCAAGTCCTTCCGAGGTCAAGGCAAAATCGACTCTTGCAGTCGGAGAGTCGACAATCTGAGCCGACACCACCAATGAGCCGCCTTGCTCCGGCAAACGGAAATGCACTTCGGCATAACCCTCGGAATCGCTGGTTACCGGTTGATTTTCGATAATTGAGCCGCTGGCTGCGTTAAACAGGACAGCAGCGCCTGCAACGGATCCCTGATAGCGATCTCTGACCCGCACCCGCAACGGTTGGCTCAGGAGAGTGCCGGTAGGGCCGGTTTGGTGGTCGCCACCGGCAATTTCGAGTACTTGTGGTTTGCTGAAATGGATGATCTGGTTGACCAGGACGTCACGCATCCTGAGTGTGGTTTTATCGAGCATGCGAATTTTGACATCGACGCGGTCACGCTCGCCAACTCCAAAATGCTGCACCGGGTCGTCCTGACAAAGATAGCCGTAGTTACTCTGCACCTGGCGATAGCCGATCAAATGATCCATTTCTTCCATATGACCGGTTTCGAACACCCAGATCTTGCTGCCTATGGCCCCTTGATCACCTTGTGGGCCGCGGCCAGTAACCTTGAGCCAACGATTGTTCGTGCGCGTGTCGTTGCGAAACAACCGATTGCCGTAAAGGGGATTGATATTCTTGTTGGCATCCGCAAAAAAGAAATCCAAATCGCCGTCACCATCGATATCGGCAACACCGGCGCCACGAGGATCATAAACTAGAATTTCTGCGCCTGTATTGCCGATTCGGTTGAAATTGCCCTTGCCATCGTTCAAATAAATATAAATATCGCTGTAGGTGCGCGGCGCAACGATATCCAGATCGCCGTCGTTGTCCAGGTCGATCGGGATGAGCGAGAAACCCCACTGCGCAATCTGCACCTTATCGCTGACATCGTCAAAAAAGCCATTACCGCGATTGCGGTAAACCTGAGGACGGAGAAAACGAGTTTTGGGCAAAACAAAAGCGTCCATATCGCCATCGTTATCATAATCGAAGAAAGTGGTACCGTTACAGTCATTGTAGCGGTTGGTGTTCAGGCCGCGCTCCGCGGCCAAGTTGGTAAAAACACCATTTCCATCGTTGATGAACAATTCGTTATAGACCGGATTGTCACTGGGGCCAAACAGATCTTTGCCGTCGCTATCCTTGCCAAGATAAGTATAATTTCGATGGGAGACATAAACATCCATGTCATCGTCGTTGTCGACATCGACGGCGGTTACTCCCTGGGTGCCGATATGGCTGGGATTGACTGGTGTCAGACCGCTGTTGTCGGTTTTACGGAAAGTGGTATTGCCGAGATTGAGATAAAATTCGTTGGGCTGTTCCGGAGTGGGCCAGGGCACATAGTTGATATCCTCTACCGGTCCCCAATTCACGCCCAATAAATCGAGATGGCCGTCGGAATTGGCGTCTAAAGCCACGATACCGCGTGTTCCATAGCCGATTTCACCGTAGGTGTCCAGGTAAAACTTGTTTTTGTACAATTTGGCGTTGTCGCTAAAGTCTGTGAAAAAACCATCACCGCTGTTGCGATAGAGCCGTATACGATCATCGGTGGTAGCATTAAAAAGGTCAAAGTCGCCATCGTTGTCAAAATCGGCGAAACAAACGCCGTGTGAACCGGTCAAACCATACCTGTCGTCGACCCCGCGCTTGGAATCCTCCTCACTATAAGGAGCACCTTGATGGCTGATGTATAGCGTTTCCGGCATATCGTTGTTCGCACCCCTAACCGCGCTCGAGATATAGAGATCGGGCAGTCCATCCCCCGAGATATCGGCAAAAGCCACACCATGTCCATAGGCACTTACCGAACCAACCCTTCTGCCCCAGGCTTCCATCGCATTGGTTACATCGGTCAATTTGATGGTCTGTGCGCTCGCGACAAGAGTACAAGAAAGCAAAGCGAGCAAACAATTTCTAAAGCCAGTCATCGTTTCCTTTCTTCACATTCTTCAATCAATACATACTGCCGATTGGGAACTTCTTTTTTTCGCCATATCAATATACAAAAATTTTTTTATCTTGCGTACACTTTCCTGGCTGTTCGTTGCAACAGTCGCTGTTTGCAGCCGGCAGCTGAAAATTTTAGCCAAAATCGGTACTTTTACTCTTGCATGGATGGATAGGGTTTTCTACTTTATTCCACACAGTGAATTCACCATTAGCAGAGGATGGAAGCATGGACCTGACCTGGATCGATCTAGTGGTCTTTATCGGTTTTATGGTTCTCGTGGTTGGTGTTTCTCTCTATGCCGGCCGTCGCGAACGAACATCGGAAGATTATTTCCTGGCCGGCCGCAAATTAACCTGGTACCTGATCGGGTTTTCGCTGATCGCCTCCAATATCTCGACGGAACATTTTGTCGGCATGGCCGGCTCGGCGTTCAGCCGCATCGGCATGGCCATTGCCAGTTTTGAATGGACTGCCGCGATCACGCTGGTATTCGTGGCCTGGTTTTTTCTGCCGCGTTTTCTCAAAGCCGGCATCTATACGATGCCACAATTCCTCGAACTTCGCTACGATGGAGCGACGCGCACCATCATGTCAATCTTTGTCATGTTCGCCTATATTTTTGCTCTGCTGGCGACTGTGCTCTACAGCGGTGCCATTGCCTTGAATGCGATCTTTGACCTCACGGGCATCTTTCAGCGTCATTTCAACCTGTCGCCACAGCAAGCCGAGTATTGGGCCAATCAAGCGGGGGTTTGGGGGATCGGCATCATTGCCGGCGCTTATACGATCTACGGCGGACTGAAAGCGGTAGTGTGGTCTGATCTCTTGCAGGGCGGAGCATTGCTCCTCGGTGGTGCGGTCGTCACCTTGATCGGTTTTCGTTTCCTGGGCGACGGGGATTTTATCGCTGGTCTGTCGAATTTCAAATTGGCCAATGCAGAAAAACTGCACGTGATTCTGCCCTGGAATGATCCGGACGTGCCGAGCTTGGCAGTTTTTTTCGGCGGCATGTGGATCGGTCATCTGCACTACTGGGGGTGCAACCAGTTCATCACCCAACGCACCCTCGGCGCCAAAAGTCTGGCCGAGGGACAAAAAGGCATCATGCTGGCGGCGGTCATCAAACTTTTTCTGCCGATGATCGTGGTCATTCCCGGCATCATGGCTTTTCAGATGTTCGGCGATGTCATCTCCACGCCGGACAAGGCC
>JAKQEE010000079.1 GCA_029558635.1 Pseudomonadota bacterium
GCAAAGGCCCAACAGGAACCACAGTTTCCCTGATCACTCACCGGCACTGGCGGCGTTTTTTCGCGCCAGTCAAATTTATCCGGCAAAGCCTTCAGGTTTGCTTTCGGAAGGGTGAAGTATTTGATACTTTGTTTTGCGGGACGATAATTGAGCGCTGTGCCGAGCAACGCACCCGAGTCCCGGGTAATAACACCGTTATCGTCCACTTCAAATGTCCAGCCTTCCTCATCGCCTTGCTGCTGGAGTTGATTGATGTAGTTGTCCAGGGCATCCACATCGGATGTGTCAATTTCCGGCAACTTGCCGGAGGGGTACAAATCCGTTACCACGGGGTAATGGATGGGCTGGGAATCATCCGAAACTCCAATGGTAAAATTCATCGCTGAAAGGCGAATCATACTGGTCATGCTTTCAGGAACAGGTATGGTATAAGTGAATTCCAAGGGCGGTACAAAACCGTCCGCAAGGTTGACGGAGAAATTCACGGCGCCAACGGATCCCCCCGGCACGTCCAAGGTAACACGCCCGCTCGGATCAGTAAGAGGGTGTACGGAAAGGGTGGCATGACATAGCACTGGGTTCCACGTTCTAACAATATCGGCTCTTATGGCCCGCTTCCGGCGGGTCTTTTTCTGTTAAATGTTGTATAGCATATATAATATATGCTATACTTTTGCAAAGGAGAAAATGACCATGAACTTGTCTGAACGTAAACTGCTGCAAAAACGCCAGCGCTTGTTAGCGCAAATAACAGAGTTGAATTTACTTCTGAATGCTTCTTACCTCGAACGATTCAGTACCTGTGTGCGGCCCCAATGCGAGTGTCACAAAGGCAAAAAACATGGACCACGCGCCTACCTGTCCGTGTACCGAGAAAAACGGCAACGACAAGTCTATGTGCCCCAACCGCAACACGATACGGTGCAATTGGGATTGCGCCAGTATCAACAGCTGCAAGAGATTGTAAAGGCCATCACGGACATCAATTTGCAGCTGATGCGGGCGGGGCGTTTGAGTGAAACTGGAGAACAACAAAAAGGAGGAAAGCGTCATGAATAGAACTTCTTATTCCAGCGACATCAACGACGATCAATGGAAGGTAATCGAACCTCTGATTCCACCAGCCAAACCAGGCGGCCGCCCGCGTAGTGTCGACATGCGCGAAATACTGAACGCTATCTTTTACGTTGTGCGGTCCGGATGCGCCTGGAGATTGATTCCGCACGACTTGCCGATATGGAGCACCGTGTACGACTATTTCCGCCAGTTCCGCAAGACGGGGGTTTGGCAGAACATTCATGATGCGTTGCGCGCCCAACTGCGCCGCCGACAGGGACGCGAAGAAAGTCCCAGCGCCGCCATCATTGACAGCCAATCGGTAAAAACCACCGAAAAAGGGGGCTTCGCGGATATGATGCAGGCAAGAAAATCAACGGCAGAAAGCGCCATCTGGCCGTAGACACACTCGGACTGGTGATGGCCGTTGTAGTCCATGAAGCAAGTATTCAAGACCGCGACGGCGCAAAACTTGTGTTCAAACGTCTGAAGGGACATTTCAACAGGCTTTCGCTGATATGGGCTGATGGGGGATATGCAGGTCAGCTCATCGGCTGGGTCAAAGACTTCGCAGATTGGACGCTTGAAATTGTTAAAAGAAATGACGACCTCAAAGGGTTTCATGTGCTTCCACGCCGATGGGTGGTCGAAAGAACCTTCGGATGGCTCGGGCGGTATCGAAGAATGAGCAAGGATTATGAACAATTAACCGAAAGTAGCGAAGCCATAGTCCTTCTGGGTATGATTAATCTCATGAGTCGAAGGCTCGCTAAGGGCGCATGAGACTTTCCGTACACCCTCTAATCGTCCGTTCATCTGCATCCGCCAATCCCCGCACTCCCGCCACCTTGCGCAAAAATAATTCCTGCCGCTCATACAGTTCCGCGTAGAAAGGGGCTTTACCCGTAAAGCGTTCCATGGGAAGCCAGCTTCCGTCATTAAGCCGCATCTCAAGTTCACATTTCGGC
>JAKQEE010000115.1 GCA_029558635.1 Pseudomonadota bacterium
CCGCCGCAGGCGGGGCACTGGTAGACTCCAGCCCGTGGTTCGAAGGTAATTTCATTTTCGATTTTGTTGTCACTCAACCCCAAAAGTCAACAAGAACCCATTCTTTCGCTTGCGCATCTGGCTCTTGGATTAACAGATTCATTTCTATTTTCCCAAACATCAAGCACCCGGCACATTCGCATGAAGCGATCCCATTATATTTGACTTCGAACGTTAGGGGTGAGTCTCCAGTGTCCCCGCCGCAGGCGGGGCACTGGTAGACTCCAGCCCGTGGTTGGCTGTTTATTCTTCACGGATGCCCTTCATCAACCTCCGATATCTCTTTGAGGCTACAGAATCCGACGTCACTTGCCCGATATACGGATATTCTTTTGGAATCACCGCTTCGATAGAGTCCATCATGTCGAAAAACGGTGTATTTAATAACTCTGCCCCATTTGATTCAGCCCTTTGCCGGAGATACACCTCTTTAACTTCCTCCTTTGAACATTGAAATACGAATGTTCTCATTTGCCCATATTTTCTAATTTCCAACCACTCCGTCTTACCACAATCAAATGGCTGGTATAATTGAATAGTATCGACGGGTTGAGATTCGATCTTCGCGACTATGGCATCGATTTGCGATTGATCCAAGATGCCATAATGCACGCTGTTCTGTTCGTCATCAGAATTGTATACAACCATCCCATCTTCCCATACCGCGAAGTTGAGTATTACTTTTGGGGTGGACCCATAGTCTCGCAGGTAGCTATAAATCACAATCCCCTTTTGTGAGTCACATGAGCATGAACATATTGTTACGATAAACAAGATGATCCACCTGCACAAGGGAGCACTCGGGACATCTCTTTTGTTATCTATTAACTTCATCTGTTTCAGCCAACGTTAGGGGTGAGTCTCCAGTGTCCCCGCCGCAGGCGGGGCACTGGTAGACTCCAGCCCATGGTTAGGGGAACATTTCATTTCCCCTCGATCATTTTCACAACCGTCCAAAACATTCGTTCCCTTTTGTGACGCGTGCGCATCTCGTTTTATGAAACATTCAAAAGCAACAAATCATTTTTGAGCTTCGTTCACCCGGCACCAAAGCATGAACTGAGTCATTTATTTTTGACTCCTAACGTTAGGGGTGAGTCTCCGGTGTCCCCGCCGCAGGCGGGGCACCGGTAGACTCCAGCCCGTGGTTGGGGATTCTTTAATTATTTCAAAGCGTTCTCAATCGTATCCCATTGATCTTGGAATTGGCGCAAAGCATCTTCGTCAATTGCGCAGTGCAGGGAGTCCCATTTCTTGGGACGGATGCCGCCGTGCTTTAGGAGCCAATTTGAGTGAACATCCACAAGCAAGTCACAGAGGCGCTCCCAAGGAAGGATATAAAAGCAGTCATTCCCATTTTCATGAATTCTCACGAAAGTTACGACAAGTCGATGCACTGGGCTGTTTTTCTTTTTTCCAATAATTTGTCGCCGACCGTCAAACGTGATGTCGCAGTATTGCGTGATATTTGCAAACTGCCATGTGGGGCCACGACTGGCCTTAACTTGGACAGAGACATGCCGGCCGGTTTCATCAGATGCGATGATGTCGTAGTGTGGAACATTGCCCGTGAAGGTGGTTGCGATTAGACCTCTGCGCGAAAGTTCTGCTGCGACAAGGTATTCGCCTGTTTGCCCGACAAGTTTGTTGCTACGTCCTGTTGCCATATATTTGTCTCCCCAACGTTAGGGGTGAGTCTCCAGTGTCCCCGCCGCAGGCGGGGCACTGGTAGACTCCAGCCCGTGGTTCGATGAGCATTTCATTTTCGATTCTGTGCTCACCCGACCCCAAATGTCAACAAGGACCGGTTCTTTCGCTTGCGCATCTCGCTTTTGAAACAACCGATTCATTTCTGTTTTCGCCATCCTCAAACACCCGGCACGTTTACACGCACGAATTCATTAATTTTAGACATCGAACGTTAGGGGTGAGTCTCCAGTGTCCCCGCCGCAGGCGGGGCACTGGTAGACTCCAGCCCGTGGTTAGAGGAGCATTTGATTTCCGCTCCATCATTTTCACAACCGTTCAAAACACTCACTTCCCTTTTCTGACGCGTGCGCATCTGGCTTTCTGAAACAATCACAAGCCTTCAATTATTTTGAGCCTCGTGAACTCGGCACGCAATCCAGAACGAGTTCATTTATTTTTGACCTCTAACGTTAGGGGTGAGTCTCCAGTGTCCCCGCCGCAGGCGGGGCACTGGTAGACTCCAGCCCGTGGTTCGCTGTGTTTATTGTTGTTTTCCGAAAGTATTCAGGATCAATGTCCTCAAGATCGAAGCCTGCAAGATCGGTTTTGGCTACAACCTCATAAGACACTGGTATGTTTCGAGCATGCGTCTTAATTAGGGCATCTACGACCCGATTGGGATTACCACCCGCAATGTAGTGGGATTCTAATTGTTCCAAAGTCAAAGGGATGCTCGCATGATGAGCCTTGATGTATGCATCAACAATGATTTCAGGTGACACATTGCGTAACTTCATGCCCATCAAGCGGGCAAGTGGAATCCGGAGTCCTGACAATAGTGCTTTCGTCCAGGGTCGCATGAAATATGCCATCGTCAGGGATTGAATGAATACTACGATAGCGATCCCGATAAATACGATCGTGCTTAGGCTCATCATATCTCCTGTTTCATATCAGCGAACGTTAGGGGTGAGTCTCCGCGAACCCGCGCAGCGGGGCAGCGGTAGACTCCAGCCCGTGGTTAGAGGAACATTTGATTTCCGTTCCAAATATTTCAAACACGTTCAAAACCCTCGTTCTCCTTTTGTGACGCTTGCG
>JAKQEE010000123.1 GCA_029558635.1 Pseudomonadota bacterium
GCAGTAGCGTATCGTCATCATCGTCTGGTTCGATCGTAACGAAGACTTCACGAATCGGCTTGAGAAAATCCTTAAGTATATGCAGAGGCACTACGATATTCTCAGCCAATTGACGCCTTAGCTCCTCTTCTCTGCCGATGACGGCGAACTCAGTCATGCCCCCGTCAGTCCTTTCGAGGATTGCGTCGAGAATACCTTCGGTAATCAAACTACCTTGTACTTTCAATTCCATTTCAATTCTCCTTTCGGTTAGTTGGTTGGTTTGCTCAAAACCGTTTCGATTTGCTCGATGTCACGCTTCACGCCATCACTTAGAAAATCGAGCGGCGCTTCGACGTTGACCAAGCTAGAATCGCCAATGAGTATCGGGGAGTTGAACATCCCGAAAAACTTTGTTTCGACGAAAAACATACCTGTAACCATCAGCCCGGCAGTTACCACACCGTCGAACTCCTGTATCCTCCACGAAGGTGAATACAATCGAGCGAACCGATCTGAGGCAGGCAGTTTCGCCTCACACATGACGTATGGGTACAACTTGACACGCCCGTCACCACCAACCCCGTGATAGACCGTTTCGGCGCGAGTGTCGATGTTCGGGCTGCGCAACCAAAACAGTTTGTAAAACGCCTTCCAATTCGGGCTGGCCGAATTCACCCGGACAGTGATGGTGTGTGTCAGACCATTTGAAAAAACCGCCGTAGCGGTAACCGAGACCATCCCGCCGACATCGTCAATGTCCGAGAACTCAAGCTCAAACCGCTCGATCGGCGCTAAACAATGTCGCACCGAGTGATACGGTTCGAGAATAGCTGTAATAACAAAATCCCTAATAAACTCATCTTCCCGCCCAATCAATTCGAATGGGTCTATCTCGCAGTCTTCTATCAGAGCGGAGTTGAGTAACCTGCCGCGGGTAATAACCAGCGGTATGCAGTTACCGTCGTCAAGATGAAACGTATAGGTTTGTTGTGTAGTGCCCATGGTTTCTCCTTTTTTGGGTTGTTATGCCGGATATTCCCAATATTCGTAGCACAAGCGGTCGTAAAGCCATTCGTAGACGGCCTTACCAAGGTCGATACCACCGCTCATGAGCGCCACGATTACATCAGACGCCCGCTCGTCGTCCTGCTCAGCGAGCCACTGCTGGAACTCTCTGATGAAATCCTCGATGTTACC
>JAKQEE010000126.1 GCA_029558635.1 Pseudomonadota bacterium
AAACTTCGGGAATTTCTCTGTGATCGTTTGTTCGATGAGGGCAATTTGGCAATACTTCTCCACTGCCTCCCGTGCCGCTGCGATGAGCAGGGCAATAAGCGTGTCATCTGTTGAAAAATCCACCTTCAGGTAATTTTTCACGTCCGACACGCTTAATGGCTCGGTAGCCGGTGCGGTAGTAGTGCGATATGTACCCGTCTCAAACATTACGCTTTGATCTTGAAAGTTTTCAGCGCGGAACTTTGGAGCAACAGGCCGTCAACGCGCAACCAGCCCAAGAAAGCTGTTTGCATCCGCGCTGCAAAGGTTTCGTCCAGTCGCACGACGCCCATGTCGCGCACCATGCGAATGATGTATTTGCTCCAGTCGCCGAAGACGGCAATTTTGGTGTTTGCGGCGAACGTCGGGAAGTCTTGGTTGATGATGTACCGGTAGCCCAAAATCGTATCCGGTTGCCCCACTTGGAAGGACGGCTGCCAAATTGGTTCGTCATCGGTAGTGCCGAAGTCGAGTTGTCGAATACGGCGCAGGGTATCGTCGTGGAACATCCATGCAACGCTTGCGCCGTTGCGATATGCCGGGTCAACACTGTGTACCATTTCCAAAAGCTCGGCTTTGGTGAAGGCGTTGTTGGCTGCCGTTTCTTTGCCCAAGCCAGCGCCTGATGTGCCGTCAAGGATGCCCGTAGGCTTGCCGCTGCCGTCGCCGTCAGTGAAAGCCTTATTGAGCGCACGGCCTGCACTTTCGCCCAACAACTGCGCCAACAGGGTAGAAACAAGGCCCACCTGTTCGTCTTGGATAAATTCCCAATCGAGGCCGATGATGTCGTACCAAGTGTGAGCGTTGAGGCTTTTGCGGCCGAAAGTCAAACCGCGCGGCGTGATGTCGGAGCTTCGGGGTTGTGCTACCCAGTTGCCCGTTTCGGCGGTGCCGTCGTGCGTCGGCCAGCGAAGTGGGTTGCCGGATGCGGAGCGATGGACGTATGCCGCTTGCAACATCCCGCCAAACTGCTTCATAGTCAGTTCAAGGGTGCGGATGAATTCCTCAGGCATGACATACAAGCCCGTTCCGGTTGAGGATGTGGAGGCACGTTGAGCGCCAGCGCCGGAGTTCATGCGGGCAAAGGCTTCGGCGCGGCTCACACCACCACCGAAGAACAATTCACGCGCCCATTTTTCGGCGTCCTCTTTTTGCTTGCCTTGCGCGTCCTGCATCTGCGCGCGGGTCGCTACGGGTTCAGCGTCGAGGGCGCGCTGTGCTTCGGCTTCGCGTTCCTGCAAGTTGCGGACGCGCTCCAATTCGGCAGTGAAGGCCGCAAAGTCAACGTCGGCGCGTTGCCATTGTGCATCCTCTTCGGCAGTAAGGGCGCGCTTTTCAGCACTTGCCCGGTCAAGAATCGCGCGTTGTTGGGTATGTACCGCCGCGCGCAATTCGAGGATTTCTTTTTCAGTCCTCATTTTACAGTGATTTTTGATTTAACAAAATGCGGCGGCTGAGAATATCCTCCCGCCATTTTTCCTTTTCAAATTCATTTTCGTCTTTTTCTTGTGGCATGGCTACCCGGTGCGCTACCGACAACAACTGCCGGAAGGACATTTTTTCGGGTTCTTGTACAGGTGCGGTCGTTTGGTAGTCCTCCAACTCCGCAACTAAGCCCAAGTTCTTTGCATCCCGCGCCGTTAGCCAGTGATCGGCATAGTCGTAATATTCACCCCGGATGGTTTCTTCGTCAAGTCCAGTAGCCAGCGCCATAGATGCGACGCTCGTTTCGTCGAACTTGTCGAGCATAGCCGCTGCGCTGCGCATATCGGCAGCCGTGCCGATGGCTACCGTCGCCGTGGCGTGTACCATAAATTTGCTATGCGCTGCTGCGTGTCGGTTTTTGCCAGC
>JAKQEE010000127.1 GCA_029558635.1 Pseudomonadota bacterium
CGCCCGCATCGCCGAGCTTGAGGCGGAGAACAACAGATTGGCGGAGTTACTGCTTAACGAATTAAGCCAGGTTGAAATTGCAACCGACCTGGGTAATAAGCGATGGACTGCCCTCAATAAGATTTACCAGTACGGAGAAAAACATAACACGAATTGGTGCAAGCGCATAGCGCAGGAAGGGTTAGGGATTAAAAATGCCTGAAGAGTTGTATACCTCTCGTGATTTTTGCGAACTGGCAGAACAATTTGAAGAATTGAAACGCGAAAACGAAGAATTGGTATCAGACAAAATGCACCTTATAAACGCCGCGATGGATGGAGTTGATAAATATCGCTATACTGCTCACGACATTGCTTATCGAGATTTAGAGCGCAAATGCGAAGCTCTTGAAGCCGACTATGTCATATCCAACAGGGAGCTATTAATTAAACAAGTTGAGATAAACCGCCAGTCTGCCCGCATTGCCGAGCTTGAGTGGCAGGAGCTTACTGCCCGTATCGCCGAATTGGAAGCTGAGAACGCCAGGCTGAAGGCTGAACAAGCCGCGCCGAAAAAGGATGTCGCCGATTTAATCAGTGGTCTCAACAGAGCATCGCTGGCGTTAGATGGGCTGGAAAAGCTTTTGAAAGATGAACAATCCGCGCCGAAAGTCGAGTACAACCTGAAGGCAAAGTCGTCCATAGGCTTTTGCAGCGAGCGTGCCGCCAAGCTAATCGATAATCTCGGCAACGCGGCGTGGTATTATGGGCACAGTTGCAGCTTTGAAAATTATACGGCTCAAATTGAGGCAGACGCTGCTTTATGCGATTTCGTAGCACGGTTAGAGCGGCGTGAAAATGACCTCAACGAGCTGCTGGAAATTGTGAGGGTTATCGCTGAATATCGTAGCAGCGAGTGGACGGAGGAGGCCGTGTCGGCGATGGATGCGCTGGAAAAGTTTTTGAACGAGGAGCGACAATGACCCGCACCGAAATCAAGTTGGATACCTGCCCGTGCTGTGGTGGCGAAGCGCGCGCGCAATTCGAGGTGTATGGCACGTGGGTTCGCGTGTTTTGCATGGCGTGCGGATTGTCCACGATGAGCGAGCCGACCCGCAATTTTGATCCAACGCCG
>JAKQEE010000128.1 GCA_029558635.1 Pseudomonadota bacterium
GCTGTCCGCTGCAATGTCTATGTAAGGTTCATTTGTCCAGCCGCTTGCTGCCGGGGTAATGAAAAACCATTCCCCGTTGATGTCGTCAAGGCCCGGCGAAAAGTCGGCCCCCGCCGGTAGCATATACCCGTCCGGCCTGTCTATGACGTGATGAAAAGAATATATGCTGTCCTGATTATTGTACCTACCCTGAAAGCGACGTACCGGCCCTAATTGCCCTCTGATAATCTCCTGTGCAAGCAATGCAGAAAAGGCAATGAAACTACCGGAGCCACCTACCCTCCAACCATCCGACAATACCCACGCGCTCAAATCGTCTTGCACTTCGATGTGTCCGGGGCTGTTGGTTCCGATGCCGTCGCCTAAGATCGTTTCCAGTTCAATCATTGCGCTATTGCTGTCAATGTTGTTGACTGCAACGAAACGCCGGATGTCGCTTTGTTGGTCGAGTGTTCCTTCGTATAGGTGTTCTACATAGATGTTGTTGGCGCTCCAGATATAATCAGCAACGGGCGTTACATATTCCGTGACGCCCGATGCACTGAACACCTGATCGAGCGTAATATCAAAAGTAAAATCCCCGGTTGCGGGCAAATTTGGCGTTACAAAGGATGCCTGATAATAATTGTCATCTTCATTTTCCGGCACATACACGGCAATTTCGTATCTTCCGCTACTACTGCCTGTCCATGTCGTTACTCCATAGTCGGGATTTCCCCCGACAAAAACTACCTGCCGGTCGAGGTATAAGCTACCTACCTGAATACGAAAGGCAAAGATAAACCACAAGCCCACCACGCCCGGCGGGTCGTCTCTATTTTCGGCGCGGTAAGTGATGAACGCATTGACGTTCAAGCGAGCAAGGCCGCCGAAGTAGTCCACCTCCCCTGCGCTGTATGGGTTAGGGGCTGTATCAAAAGCAAATGTTTGCCCGGCCAATAGGTTGCGCGTTGCGATGTGCTTGTAATCAACTTGAACTTTCATCAGGGGAGGAAAGAAGCGATACACGCCCCCGGCAAGGCGGAGCAAATCGGTCGGGTTGTTCTGGTCGTGTTCCTTTGTAAAATCAACCGTCGCGCTGCTTTGCGTCTGCGTTTTGGTATATCCAAAAACCGTTTTTGCCGCCGGGCTGGTTGCCATTTCGTTGGGCTGCACTATCCAAAAAGCATAGTCTGAATAGTACATCCGAGCGCCCCACGCCTTGCAAATCTCTGTAAGTACATCCCAGCACGACTTGTATTTGTAGTTGCCCCGGCTGTCTATGCTATAAAATGCCCTGTGCGGTGTTCTGGATCGCAAAAGCGGGTCAATGGTCGAGGTGTATGTGTACTGCTGCGCGTGCCAGTTTACTACGGTGCGAAGGAGCAAACTGGAGCTACCGTAAAAAGGCAGCACGTCTGTGAGCTTGTTCAGGCAGTTGAATATGTGTTCGATGAATGTATCATCACCCGTATAAGGCCCGAAAATATCCGGCTTGTAATCTATCGTCTTTAGCCGTGCGAGGCCGTCCGTTGCTTGTATTTCCAGAACCCCGCCGATCTCGGTAGGTATGTCTTCTTCTTGTGCAAGGTCGGGCAATATGAAGCCGATGAATTTCGGAACGATGCCCTCCAGCAGTTGAAGCATGAAACGGCCCTCATTTGCGCCCGATAAATCCTCTATAAACGTCACAAGGCCGGACGTATTGACAAAGAATTTAACGCTCATTTTAGCGCTCAAAATGGGGTCAAATCGGGTATTGGTGCTGCCTTGCGGGTATTGAAAACCAACATCCTGTATGGTGATCGTTTCCGGCGTTCCTGAGAAGTCATCATCATACAGGACAACGGTATATTGTTGATCGGTATATGGTGCAAAGAATTGTCCTGTGTATCGTGCTGCCATTATCGTACCCGTATTTTTTCTTGGTTCGCCCGATCAATAACCAGTAACAAATCTTGCCCGCGCACCTCAAACAGTCCTGTAAGCTTCATTGCCCCACCGCCTGCCATGTCCAAAAATTCGCCCATGCGCTCAAAGGGAATAATCGCCTCTTTCCCGCTTGGGTTGTCGCCAACTACTGCCAGCGTTTCGCCTGTTGTGATACCGCCGCGTGCAAGTTTCGGCGCGCTGACTGAATTAATCGCGGCCTGAAATATGGCCCCGGCTGCGGCCCCGGCTGCGCCCGCGATGAATACGCCGAACGGCCCGGCAGTAGCCAGCGTTTTGGCAATTACCGAGGTAACGCCCTTTATAATTTCTGCTTTTGCAAAGTCGGCAGCGGCCAAAAGTGCGGCCCGGCCTATGGCTTTCATTACAGATTTGATTGTTGCGCCCGCCTCATTTACCGCTGCTGCGCCCGCTTCCCATGACGATGTAAACGCGCCGTTAATAGCCGTTACTAATTCCTGTACTTTTTGCAGCTCGGTTAATTGTGCCGTTAGTGCCGTATAGTTTTCTGTAAGGGTTTGTACCGCCAAAGAATTAAGGCCAAACTTTTCAATAGACGATTCAAGCGCCGCTCCGGTTAGGTTTATCTGCTCTTGAATCAATGCCAATTTTTCGCCGCCGAAAACTTGCGATTTATCGGCGGCTAATTGCAGGCTGCCGGCCCATCCCTTGAGCGCCTCTTCTGTTGCCTTTAATGGGCTTTGTACCGTTTCAACGGATCGCAACTGCGATACAAACTTATCAACGCCGGAGGTTACAAGCTGCGAGGCACTTTGCCTGATATTCAGGAACACCCGCGCCGCCCGGCTTTGGAATGATTCTAAGGCATTGCCGCCGATTGCGGCTCCGCCGCCCGTTGTATCCCCACCACCACCACCAAGCGTTTGCGTTGTAATTGGCCCTTGCGCCTCAAGGCCGCCAACGACGTTTAAAAGCGCCTCCCTTTGCGCTTTGA
>JAKQEE010000171.1 GCA_029558635.1 Pseudomonadota bacterium
TGTCGATGGGTAAGTCCCGCACCCGATCCCGATGAGGCCGCCTTGAGTGCGGGTGGGAGGGATCACCGCGGGGGCCATCACCTTTTTCTCGCGCCTCACCTAATAGTATAGGTATGTGGTATCCTGATTACAAAGTGTCGGTCATCGGCATCGCGCTGTTCGCCGCCGTCCCGATCGTCCTCTGTCTCGGCTTGAACAACATGACGTTTCTGACGAACGCCGTGCAGGGCCTGATCGACCTGCTTACGCTCGCGCTACTACATAAAATGACAAAAGTAGAAAAGAGTGATTATGACACCGCGTAGCGGCGACGCAGTTCGAGTTCTTTCCGCTTTCCCGCATTCCAGCCCGACACGTCCTGAATATAACCAGTAATTCGGCTGAGTTGCACCACGTCGTGAGCGCCGCAGACCGGACAGACCGGTTCACCGCAGATCTCACAGAACGCAATTCCCCCCATGGGCGAATGCGTGCAGGTACAGGTATCGTTCGGACACATCTCGACCAGATGCGTGTTGCCGCAGACCGGACAAACATCAGACGCGGTGACGACGTGATAACATCGATTGCATTTATATTCTTTTGGCTTGTCGATGGGAACGGTAGGGGAAACGGTAGGTAGGCTGCTGGTTACATCCATGTTGTATGACACCTCAAAACGTCTGGTGTATGTCCCCGACCCCCACCGTGCCGAATATGTCATCGATTCACATTGTTCAGAGCGTGGTGAACAGTGGTTCGGGCATCAGAATGGGGATGGAGACATACCACACACCATAGTGTTGGGGCGCGGGTTATTTAACCGTTGCGTGTCAAAACCAGAATTTATATAAACGAAACGTCGCATCCTAACACCGGGATTCGGCCGGTTCGTTGAGAAGCGCGACGGGTAGCGTGAAATATATATTGTCATACAACCGATACTTAAAGATGACTGGTTACCGTACTATTCTTGCTGATCCTCCGTGGCGATACGACAATGTTCGAACCGGCGGCTCGTTGAAATCCGGCGCCGCGTCCCAGTATCCAACC
>JAKQEE010000179.1 GCA_029558635.1 Pseudomonadota bacterium
GTGGCGTGCGTGTCGAAGTAGTTCGTTTGCAAGTGCTGCGTATGCTTTCTGAACATCGAGTCACCTTTTAATAGTTTTAGCTATGGGCAATTATACCACGTTTTTTGTGAGATTTGATACCTTTTTTCAGGGGAGTCATGACTTGATAAAAAGGATGCAAGTCAAGCCAGCCAAATTCAGGATTAAGCAAGATAACATGAGTGGCATCAGCTCCTATTAGCTTAACCTGCCCTTCGTCTGTAATAGGAGCTTCTTGCTCTCTATAATCTGTTTCGTACAAAGCGCCTTGAAAATATTCAATTCTGAAGAGCGTTCTGGTTCCTTTATTGTAATAACTATCAACCCGACACAAAGGGTAATTCTTCAGAAAACGTAACTTCTCTAGTAGACCTAAAATATAGGGCCAGTCCTTTTCAAAAAGAGCCTTTTGTGCTGCAGCTGTTCCCGCAGCAGAATGGGCGCTCATATTTCTTTGATTCCTTAATTCATTTAAGGGTGTATAGATATCTAACTGTAGTAGTTCTGGAACAAAAACTGTATATTGGTTCTGCCTAGCCTTATTTAGTAATTCTCTAATGAACTTCAATCGGTTATCCATGCTAAAACTTTTATAAGCCTTAGCATACTGTTTGATACTTGTTTCTGTTTGCAGGTTGCGATGCAATCCTGGGTTACGCAAAAAATCACTTACGAGCACGTAATAAAAAAACTGTGTCAGGGCTTCATACAACTCGGTTAAACGGTTAACTTGCTCATATGGATTATGGTATGCACGGGTTAGGCGACGGAAAGCTATTGCAATGGGCAATGGGTAGGATCTGGTGACTAATTCATCCAGCGGTTCGTGATCTACCTGAATTTGCCGCATTATTTCACGAAGGCTCTCTACTGTCTCATTCCGCCAATTAGGGTTTCGATTGGTATCAATTGCAAGTAGCGGATTAACAACTTTCTCTTGCAAAGTTTTGGCGATCGAATTAGTAAACTGTTCGGTTTGGGGGATTATCAGAGGTTGTTGATAAGTGGTAGTTGATGCTGTTGGCGGTAGAAATACACGAATATTACCAAGATCTGGTGTAGAAACAATTGGAATCACTGAGCCAGACGAATACCTAGAAATTTGAAGTTGAGCAGCTTCTGACTTCATAAAATCATATACTACTCTAGGTAATACCACTTCCTGATTGACTCGTATTCTTCGAATTGAAGTATCATAAAATAACCCATCAGAATACTTTTCCGATACTAAGCAAACTTTGCCCAGAGTACCTGCCGTGGTTATAAGAATATCACCCGGCTCTGCCCATCCTGATTGTGAATTACTTTTTAGTGACGGGGGGAAAGTTTTTGCGAATTCTAGGGATAACTCGCCACTTGAAGTTATATTACTTACCTGTACAAAAGGTAACCCACTTGACTCTATCGTTTCAGTCGTAGAAATGTCAAATGATGATAAAGATCTCCCACCCCGAATATCTGCAATGTCTGAGAGTAGAACTTCAGTATATCCTGGTGGAGGATCGAGTTGCATAAATCGCGGATGATGGAAATCTGGGTCCAGTCTAAAGTTTTCAGTAAGTGCTTCGATGGGAACTTTTACCGCCCAAAGCCCAGGGATATCAGAGTTTAGCTCTAACTTTCTAAGCTTATTGCCAAGTTCGATCCAATCAGTATCATCTGGAATTTGACTAACATCTACTAGGGTAAGTTCTTGGGGCTTATATTTGCGTCGGATTACCAAAATGGCGGAATTTACACTAGTTTCTGGGCGATGAGTTGCTCCCAAAGAAATTACAGCGACTAAGCCGCTTCCTACAGTTCGTTGGCGAATTGGTTGTCTTAGAGTACTATTTAGCATACCTCGGGACGTTAAGAAAATTATTTGTCCATCTTGTCGTGTAGCATTGATGCTCCATGCTAACCAGTTATCTTCTGCATGAGCCGTGGTCAGATCAGATAACTGCCAATCACCGGGGAGTTCCAGATTTTCACGACTTACCCTGCCGAAAGTTGGCACCATAATTGTCAAGTCAAACGACTCATCCAACCCTTTTAGTGCTATATTAGGTTTCTCATCTATTGATACAGTTTTAACTTTTTCTCTAACATCTAAAGGCAAGGCACTCAAGTCAATTATGCCTGTAAGTAATAGAATTCTTTTGGCTTTAGATAGATCAGCCAATGATAGTAGAAAGTTTAGATATGGTTGGCCAAGAGTTATTTTTCCAATGTTCATAACTTGAATATCTCCATTAACACGGATTCATCTTCCGTTAAATATTCCATAGTTCACGCTACCATTGGCATCTGTTCGACAAGTTTTTACTGCAACCACAAATCAACTAACGTCTAAACCTGCACGCCTCGCCTGTACGCCTGTTTTTCGATAGCGGCGAATAACTCAATCTCGATGGGCACTGCACATGTGATCTCGAATTTAACGTCGGGCAGATCATGATTATCAAAATCGGTAAAATCATGGGCATCCCAAAACTTGCCGATTTTTTCGTTTGTATCTGCTTTTGAAACGCTGCTGACTCTGTGCTCATTCGCGTCCATAGTTATTGCAAATTCTCCAAGTCCGCCAAATCCTGCAACCGCCCGGCGGCGCGCTTGCTGCGCTTGAGATTCTCCAGGTCAATGAAATTGACTTTCACCCCATCCACTTCTACTTCTACCCGCGCTGCATAACAACTTGTAAACTCCACTCCCGGCGGCGTGGTGATGAGGTCAATCCGACTGGGCGGATATCCCAATTGAATAATTTGCTCAGGCGCTTGAAAGTCCGCCGCTTGCAATCCCAGTGAGCCGAACCCAAATTGCTCCAACGCTTTGACCATTCGGGCCGCATTCTCTGAACTCATCTCAATCCAGATGTCAATATCTTTGGTGTAACGTGGATGACCATGCAAGGCGACGGCATATCCGCCGATCACCAGGTAGCGCACGTCGTTATCGTTTAACGATGTGATAAACTCTCTGAAGTCTTGGTTCAGCATGGTAGCGCCATTGATGATACTCTTGCCGGATTTGCTCTAAAGCAGCCAGTCGTACCTGATAAGGCTGTGTTTGCCAATATACAAAGTCGCTTCTTTGCTCTTGAAGGCGGACTTTGGTATAAGTTTTTTGTACGTCAGTCATCACATCCCTACACTCCTAACCTATCGCCTGCATACTCAACAAATGGCAAATCTCAATCCCATCATCCAGGTCTCCCCAATAGACCGCAAACCCGTGAGGTTCAAGAGACCAGGTCGCCTGCGCCAACCAGGATAATCCCGGTGTTTTACGAAACGGCACACTGATTTTACGTTCATCATCCAGTGTGGCGTGCAAAACATCCCCTTCAAAATACACACCGATTATCGCTGATTCGCTTCCTCGCTCACTCGCCCTACTTCTTCGGCCCCTGAATCTCCTCGTGAATCAACTCGCGCCGCGCCTTCTGCGCCCGCTGATCGGGCGTCGTCAATTCGAGCGCGTCCTTCGGACACCAGATGACGCACTGCGGCCCGTCCTCCTTGTCCTGGCACTGATCGCACATCTCGGCCATCTTCGTCGCCGGATTGATGGAGATCGCGCCGAAATCGCACGCCTCGATGCACCACGCGCAGCCGTCGCAGCGCTCCGCGTCCACGTGGATGATGCCCGTCTCCGAATCCTGCGTCAGCGCGTCGCGCGTGCAGGCGATGACGCACGGCGCGTCCTCGCAGGTGCGGCACGCCACCGCCGTGATCAAAATCTCGTCCACGCGAATCGTGCGGATGCGGCTGCGGTACGTGTTGTACTCCCCCGTCTTGGTGTAAGAGCAAATATACTCGCACAACTGGCAGCCGATGCACTTCTCCGCGTCGCACGCAATGTAGGCATATTTGGATGTTGAAGTTACCATGACTGTTCTCCTTGAATTACGAATAGCGAATAGCGAATGACGAATTACGGATAAGCGTTCCCGTAATTCGTCATTCGTAATTCGTAATTTTTACACACCAATCTCCTCCGCCACATCCTCCATCCCCAACTCAATCAGCTTCGCTTTGGGGATGAGGCCCTCCGGCGTCCAGCCTTTGGCGGCGTAGTAGAGGTCTTTGAGGTATTCCAGCTCTTCCTCGGTGACGACGTGCCCGGCGGAGGCGCCCTCTTTCAGCGGGTCGTGATGCCAGCGGTAGGGCAGGTGATCGTCGCTGCGCGTCCAGCCTTCGCGGATGTTGAACGCTTTCTTGATGGTGTGCGCCCGCACGCCGATGAGGTCCACCGCGTCGTAATCGAAGTTCCAGCCGGTGGTGGCGTTGATGAGCGCCGCAATCGCCGGCCACGCGCCTGCCCGGTCGGCCTTGCCGGTGAAGCAGCGGCGGATGAACTTGCACAGCGGCAGCGTGTCGTAGACGGCGGCGTACTCCTCGGTGTCGGCGGCCAGCTTGCCGCGCGTCTCGTCCACGCTGAAGCGGTCTACCTCGCCCTGGATGTCCGGGTCGTAAGCCGCCGAGCGGTTGTGACAGCCGCCGCGCGTCCCCGCCGCCAGCCCCACGGAGAAGGTCTTGAGGCCGCGCGCGTCGTAGCCGGGATTCTCCAACCCCTTGATGTGCATGGCCCATTGATACGAAACCGTGCCGCGCTCCGCGTCGGTGCGGCGGCTGGCGATGCGCGTCCCCTCGGCCAGCAAATCGCCGATGCCCTCGCGGTCGCGGATCATCTCGGCCAGTGTCACCGCCGCCTCCCCGTTGCCGAAATTCGGCTCGAAGCCGTCCGGGTACTTGGCGCACTTGAAGTCTTCCTTCTTGAACACGCCGCGCTCAAACGACTCCATCGCCCAGGAAATCGTGACGCCGTTGCTCATCGCGTCCATCCCGCCCTTGTCGGCGATTTCGATCAGCTTGATCACGGCGTTCATATCGCCGATGCCCAGATTCGGCCCGTTGGCGTACAGACATTCGTACTCGATGCCCGTCATCGCCCCGGCGTAAAGCCCCTGATTGGCCGATGAGACCTGCTCGCAGGCAATCGGGCATTGGGCGCAGGCGATTTTCTTGACCTTGTGGTGCTCCTCAAGGTACTCGCCGCTGACCTGCTCGGCCATCTCGAAGACGCCCTGCTGATAATTGCGCGTCGGCAGCAGGCCGATCTTGTTCATGTTAAGGACGTTGGTCGCGGTGCCCAGCATCCGATACTTCACGGTGTACGGCCCTTGCGCCTGCTGCGTGATGTCGAAGGACATCTTCATCAGCGTCTCCGGGTCGGCCACCACCACCCCCTTCGTGCCGCGCACCGAGAGCGCCTTGAGCTTCTTCGATCCCCACACCGCGCCGTGCCCCGTGCGCCCGGCCTGCCGCCCGTCGTTGGTGACGTTGGCGAAGCGCACCAGCTTCTCCCCCGCCGGCCCGATGGTGGCGGAGCGCACCTGATCGTCAATCAGCGCCTCGCGGATAGCCTCCTCGGTCTCGTAGGTGTCTTTGCCCAACAGCTTGCGCGCGTCGCGGAACATCACCCGGTCGTCATCAATAAACACGTTGACCCATTCCGCGCTCGCCCCGTGGATGACGATGCCATCCCAGCCGGTGCGCTTGAGCGCGACGGGGAACCAGCTCCCGGAGAGACTGTCGCCCATGAAGCCGGTCAGCGGCGACTTCGACGCCAGCCCGTACTTCCCGCCCACCGGCACTGGCGTCCCGGCGAACAGCCCGTTGGCGATGCAGATGGGATTATCCGGCGAGAGCGGATCGCAGCCCGGCTTGATGTTCTCCCACAACAGCCGCGCCGCCATCGAAACGCCGCCGATATAGAGCTTATACCACTCCTCCGGCTTCTTCTCCGTCCAACTCTTGCGCGTGGTCAGATCAATATGCAAAATCCTGCCGCTATAACCGTACATAAACGACCTCCTGAAAAATTGCGAGTGAGGAGTTGCGAGTTGCGAGTGAGGAGTTGCGAGTGAAGAGTTGCGAGTGAGGAGTTGCGAGTGAGGCCCTTTTTTATTCCA
>JAKQEE010000181.1 GCA_029558635.1 Pseudomonadota bacterium
ATCACGCGGGGAGATCTGTGTAATATTTGCCTTAATATCTATGGCGCAAATCGGGCGGAGTGGCCGGAATGGCTGAAATTCCTTGTCAATGATATGCGGAAGGAACTCCGCCGAGAGCGCCGTATTGACGAACACGAAATAACATTCACGGATTTAGGAGTGTACTAATGGCAGGACTTTTGAAATCACGCAAGTTTTGGCTGGCCGTGTTCGGCGCTGTACAGGCGGTTGTATTGCACTACCTCGCCGTCCCGGATGAAATCTGGCAGGCAATCGCCGCGCTGATTGGCGTCGTGATCGCCGGTATCGCACTCGAGGACGCCGGGGAGAAGGCGGGCGGGGGCGTTGGGTAGATTCAAG
Source organism: Pseudomonadota bacterium (assembly GCA_029558635.1). Taxonomy (GTDB): domain Bacteria; phylum Pseudomonadota; class Alphaproteobacteria; order Micavibrionales; family Micavibrionaceae; genus UBA1573. The sequence goes on from JAKQEE010000181.1 coordinate 361, forward strand.
AACCGCATCATCGGATCCGGCGAGGAGCAACTCGACCAAATCCAATTTAACCCGCGTAACTGGCGGGTACATCCGCTTAACCAGCAGAGCGCGCTCAAGGGCGTGCTCGAAGAGGTGGGGTGGGTGCAAGAGGTAATCATCAACCAGCGCACGGGTCACCTGGTTGACGGGCATTTACGCTGTCAACTGGCGGCAAGAGAAGGGGCAAAGACAATACCAGTCAAGTATGTGGACTTGTCAGAAGACGAAGAGGCGCTGGTACTCAGCACCCTTGATCCTATCGCCGCAATGGCTGTCACCGATATGCAGAAGTTGGATGACTTGTTCGCCAGCATCGAAACAGAGAACGCGGATGTTCTGAAGATGCTGGATGACATTGCAGAGAAGGAACGTCTGGAGTATGCGAAGCGTGACCCCGTTGACGCTGAGCCACAGATTGACCGCGCCGCTGAGTTGAACGAGAAGTGGCAGGTGGTCACGGGCGACCTGTGGCAAATTGGCGAGCATCGGTTGTTGTGCGGTGACTCGACCAATCGCGAGGACGTGGAGCGGGTTGGAAATAAAGAGTGTGATTTTTCTTTTACAGACCCGCCTTATAATGTGGGCGTGAAATACACAGACGCAACCAATGATAATCAAGGAAAACAAGAGTTTATCGAATGGTGTCGCGGATGGACGCAGGCACTACCAGCGCGACATTTATTGACCGTTGGAATAAAGCGTCTCGTTTGGTGGGGCGATATTTTGGGTGATCCTCAATGGATTATTGCTTGGGTGAAGAGAAACGGGCAGGGTCAGACTGCATTAGGTGGCACAAATAAATGGGACGCAGTTTTAGTTTATGGCGTTGAACCAGACCACAAAACAGACTTGATTGAATTGAATAATGATTATAGCGAAAAGATAAAAGCGGAAGGCGCACACCCAACCGCTAAACCAGTTGAATTGTGGCAACAAATTATTGAGCGTTTCAATGGACAAATTGTCTATGAGCCTTTTTGTGGCTCAGGCACAACGATGGTTGCGTGTCAGAACCTCAACCGGAAGTGCCGCGCCATCGAGATTTCACCTAACTACTGCGCCGTAATCCTTGAGCGGATGAGCACCGCGTTCCCAGAGTTGGAAATCAAGAGATTGGCATAAATGGCATACCGTACGGCTGATATTCTCAAAGCGTTGGAAGAAACTCACGGCATGATTTACCTTGCCGCGAGTGCTTTGGGTTGCTCGCCTCATACGATTTATCGGCATGCCGCTAAAAACCCGAAGGTGCAGGGCGTTATTGATTCTTATCGCGGTAAGCTCGTGGATAAGGCTGAACT
>JAKQEE010000187.1 GCA_029558635.1 Pseudomonadota bacterium
TTTCCAGTTTGGGCCGGACAGTATTGACAACTTCATTGGCGAAATCTTTTGCCAATTGCAACCTCCAGCAAGCCCATACGAAGATGACATTCGCCTCGTATGTGCCGCTCCGTCGCTCCTCAGGGTCGCCCAAAAACTACTGTTGTGGATGGAAGAGTGCATGGCCGCGTGCGATTTCAACCAGGACGACATAGACCTGTACCACGAGCTTCGTCAGACGATCAGAACGGCTGGTGGATTTTCATCCGAGACGCACTGGTGGCAAGGGCCGTGCATATGCGACGCATGTGGCCACGCATGGCAGGGTGTTGTGGAAATCCCGATCGAGTCTACCTATCCACAGGTGCCGCTCGAATGTGGCGAATGTCACCAGATGACGGGAGGTCCGGCATGAAGCTCAAAATACGGCTTATCTGGCGGAAAGCATCTTCAGTGTCTCTGTGAAAGTTGTAATTCTATAAAAGGTGATAAGTGATGGCTCGTATTAGGACAATCAAGCCGGAATTTTGGGAAAGCGAAACAATAGGAACACTTTCTTTTGGCGCGAGACTATTGTTTTTGGCCTGCCTAAATATGGCCGACGATGAGGGTCTTTTGCGCTGGAATCCTTCATATCTACAGTCTAACGCATTTGTTTATGACGAAGTGGAGCACTCTCAAATACTTGAATGGATGGGTGAGCTTGAGAACGGCTTTGTGTTTCCATATCAGGCGGGAAAAACTAACCAAAAACTGGCATGGATAATAAATTTCAGAAATCATCAAGTAATTAACAGGCCGCAACCTAGCAAATTACCCGGACCAAGCATCCAAAACAGCAAATTTAGGGATGCTATTTACGAGAGAGACAAAAACATTTGTCATCTGTGCGGGAATGAGGTGGTTCGTCATGAAAGGACAAACATTTCTGGTAGTAAGGCGCCATCCATCGACCATATCAAACCCCTATCAAAAGGCGGAAGTGATTATCCTTCAAACCTTAAAACTGCGCATATTTCATGTAATAAATCACGCGGTAACGATGACATGAATGATTCAGTGAGTGATTCAGTGAATGAATCTGTGAATGATTCAGTGGCGGAAAGGAAAGGAAAGGAAGGGAAAGGAAAGGAAGAAGAAATAAAAACATTGTCGGGTAAACCCGACCCCATACCTTACCAAGCTATCCTTGATGATATGAACGCGACCCTTAATAGGCAGTTTCATCTCACTGGAGATTTTAAAAAGCTGGTCAAAGCGAGATGGAGCGAAGGATTCAGGGAACCCGATTTCCATACCGTCTGTGAGAAGATGCAGATCAAGTGGGGGCGTGACCCAACAATGGCACCTTATCTCAGGCCAGCAACCTTGTTCCAAGCCAGCAAGTTTGACGGATACCTGAACACCGAAATCACCCTTTCCGATAAGGGTGTAGTGAGCACAACGACGCAGCGCAACATGGATGTTTTTGAACGATTTGCTAGGGAGGTGGAAAATGCTTGACCCCAAAAAATTCAACGAAGGCATGGCCATTCTTTGTGAAATGTTCGACCGGCAGGCAACTGATTTCTTGCTCAAGGGTTATTACATGGTGCTCAAGGATCTGTCTCCGCAAGAATTTGAAACCGCAATCGGCTATGTGCTTGAATCCCACAAGTTTTGCAAGATGCCCCTGCCGGCAGAAATCAAGGAGTGCATCCGTGGAAACCAAACTGATAAAGCCATTCTCGCCCTCGACAAGCTGGAACGCGCCATGTCGAGCGTCGGCAAGTACCGCAGCATCGTTTTTGACGATCCGCTGATTATGGCCGTCGTGTCCTCAATGGGTGGCTGGCCGAAGTTGTGCAGTATGGACGCCGACGAATGGAAATGGAGCCGCAAGGACTTTGAGAAGATTTACCGGGCGTATTCGGCGCAACCTCTTGAGAGATTGCAGATACCTGAACGGCTGGCCGGGATAGCGGAACGAGATAACGGTGCCAAGGGATTTGACGAGGTGCCGCAGATTGCTTTTGTTGGTGAACGGCATGTGCCGCTGTTGACGGCATCTTGACCGCCTTCAGAAAGCGGCAGGGGAATAGAAAGGGAAAAGTGATGAAACAACGAAATAACCGGGGAGCGTAGCGAATCCGGTTGATTGACTGGTTATGTGGCGGAGGTGAAAAGTGGAATTGAAGCTGAAATTATCTGACGAAAAAGACGCAACAGTGGGGTGGAATTTTGACCCGGCTTGCCTGGAGAAAATCAGGGACGAATACCGAGAACGAAACGGCGACCTGCAAACGGCGGACATCGAGTTTATCGACGACATTCTGTCGATTGTCTGGGGGGCCGGATTACTGGAGGTGGACGAATGAGCATGGAGTATATCCGGAAGCATTACGGAGTACCTGCCAAGCGTGGCGGGAAGGTGAGATTCGCACCGTATGGAAACCGATACCTGGCGTGCGAGGGGGTAATTGTTGGCTCCAGAGGTGCACACCTAAAAATTCGGATGGGCGACGAAAAACGCGCCGGGATTTACCATCCGACGTGCGACCTCGAATACCTGTGAGCCATATAACGGATAGTCGATTGACCCGCTTGCCGGGTCGTATCGCTGGTTAGAAACTGGCGGGGTAACTAGTAACATCACCCTGCCGGGAATAGGTCAACTGAGTTGATACAGAAACAACTGAATTTGCCACCTGGCTTGGCGCGTGGTCGTGTTTTGGGTGTGGGTCAAGGGGTATGTCTAGGTTGACATATCAAAACCCGTCAGAATCGAAATATGGCGTTTTTGGCATTTTAATGTGGTATTGAACAACTGAGTTGACAGAAAGTGATCTGAGTTGTACACTGGCATAGTTATTGAAAGGAGGTGCGGTATGGGTAGGCCGACGAAATATGACCCGGCGATGTGTGAGACAGTCGTCTCCCTGATGGCCGAGGGAGCGAGCCGGGTTGAGGTGTGCGCCGAGCTGGGGATTCATTACGAAACATTCCAGATCTACCAAGAAATTCATCCCGAGTTTTCCGAAGCCGTAAAAAAGGGTGTGCAACTTTGTCAAGCCTGGTGGGAGCGCGAAGGCCGAACGAACCTGAAGAACAAGGACTTCAGTTACACCGGCTGGTACATGAATATGAAGAACCGATTCAAGTGGACCGATAAGCAGGAGGTCGAGCATTCTGGCCAGGTGACTCTCGAAAAGCTGGTGGCCGGGTCGAATGAAGACAGCGCAGAGTAAGATCCGCGCCTGGCGGAACGACGCCAACCTGTTTGTTCGCGAGGTGCTCGGAGTTGAACCTGACGCCTGGCAGGTGGACGTTCTCACCGAGTGCTCGCGACCTGGTAGGAAACGCATCGCCATGAAGGCGTGCGCCGGTCCAGGCAAGACCGCCCTGCTCGCATGGGAAGGATGGCGCCGCCTGGCCTGCTACGCGAGGCCGGGCGAACACCCCAAGGGTGCCGCGGTAGCTATTACCAACGACAACCTGCGTGACAACCTGTGGGCGGAACTTGCTAAGTGGCAGGGCCGCTCTCCTTTTCTCAAACAAGCCTTCACCTGGACGAAACAGAGGATCTTCGCCAACGATCACCCGGAGACATGGTTCCTCTCTGCCCGCGGCTACTCAAAGACCGCCGACCAGGACGCGATAGGCCGGACCCTCTCCGGCCTGCACTCCGTTTACCCCTTCTATCTCATCGACGAATCAGGCGACATCCCGCCCAACATGCTCCGTTCTGCCGAGCAGGGACTTACCTCCTGCGAGGATGGCGTGATACTCACTGCTGGCAACACGACATCACACGAAGGGCTGTTGTACTTCGCTTGCTCTGTGGTGCGTGACCAGTGGTGGGTGGTTTCCATCACTGCCGATCCCGACGACCCGAAGCGGACGCCCCGCGTTGACATCGAATGGGCCAGGAAACAGATCGAACTGTACGGACGGGATAACCCCTGGGTGCAGGCGTTCATCCTCGGGCAGTTCCCGGCGGCATCCATCAACGCTATTCTGTCGGTCGAGGAAGTGGAAGCGGCCATGAAGCGGGTTGTCAAGCCGGAC
>JAKQEE010000223.1 GCA_029558635.1 Pseudomonadota bacterium
TATTAGCCAGTCCATAATAGGACGGACATTGGATCATGATGCATATAGTGTGGATGGCGTATGAAAAAATCCACGGATGATGTCAGGTCGCTTCAGCAAAGAGCGAAGAGCCCCCAGCGCCCCGGATTTCATGTCGGCAAAGGAGAAAATGCCGGCACGACCGAGCCGGTGCGATTTGACTTCCCGCCAGACCCCTTCGCCGGGATTCAACTCCGGACTATACGCGGGGAGCAGGTACAAGCGCAGCTTCCCTTCGTAGCTCTCGACCGTCTTCTTGACTTGTCCGGATTTGTGCACCGGATGACCATCCCAGATCAAAAAGACGGGGGCTTTGCTGCCCACCATCAGACGGTCCAAAAAGCGGCAAATGACATCGGCATTCACCCCTTTCTTCTCGATCATGAACCGCATCCGGCCACGCCGATTCACGGCACTGATCATGTTGAGGCGGTATCGTGCACCGGTGCTTTTCACCACGGGTGTATGCCCTTTGACGCCCCAGGTCGTTCCCGCATGATAGTCGCTGCGAAGGCCCGATTCGTCGGCAAACCAGATCTCCGCTTTCATCTGCTTGGCTTCCTTTTCGATCGCGGGATAATCCTCTTGAACCCACTTGCGGACGCGCTCCGGGTCTTGCTGATAGGCCTTCCACAGCGGCTTCTGGGCCGTGATGCCCAACTGCGCCAGAAGACGGCCCACCGAATTGGCACTCAACCGAACCCCATATCTCTTGTAAATCAACGAGCCGATGGCATTGCGGGTCCACAAGGCAAATGGAAAATGATACTGGCGAGGGTCTTTGCCGACCACGGTTCGATAGACCCATTGGATCATGTTGCCTTTCAGCTTACGCGGGCGGCCGCCCCGCTTCTTGGCATCCAGGGCATCCCAGCCGCCCGCCCTGAACATGGCCAGCCAATTGTAAATCGACGCGCGGCTGAACCCGAGAGTGCGCACAACCACTTCCGGGCTTTCCCCGCTCTGAACCCTTGCGACCGCGCGCTTGCGAAGCTCGGTCAGGACATCGTGCTTAAGCTTTCGGCCATCCAGTTCTTTCATGGCCGGTCTTATACCACATATGCCTGAAAATGTCTATACTATTATGGACTGATTAATAACCCGTTCACACCCGAAAAGCTCGCCGTTCTCGGCGCGGCGCTGCGTCTGGAACCGGGGGCCAAGGTGCTCGACCTCGGCAGCGGCTCTGGCGAGATGCTGTGCACCTGGGCACGCGATTACGGCGTCATCGGCACCGGTATCGACATGAGCCGGTTGTTCACCGAGCAAGCGAAACGCCGCGCTGAAGAACTCGGCGTCGCTGATCGAGTCAAGTTCATCCATGGCGATGCCGCGGGCCATGTCTCTGACGAGAGGGTCGATGTGGCGGCCTGTGTCGGTGCCACGTGGATCGGCGGGGGAGTCGCCGGTACGATCGCGCTTTTGGCGCGAAGCCTGCGCCCCGGAGGCATCATTCTCATCGGCGAGCCCTACTGGCGAAAGTTGCCGCCGACGGAAGAGGTTGCCAAGGGGTGTCTTGCCCATTCCATCTCCGACTTTCTCCTGCTTCCGGAACTTCTCGCGTCTTTCGGCCGTCTCGGCTACGACGTCGTGGAAATGGTTCTGGCAAATCAGGACGGCTGGGACAGATACGAGGCGGCCAAATGGCTCACCATGCGCCGATGGCTTGAAGCCAATCCCGGCGATGAGCTCGCCAAAGAGGTTCGAAGCCAACTGACCTCGGAACCGGTGCGCTACGCCACTTACACGCGTGAATACCTGGGTTGGGGTGTATTCGCGCTGATGCCGCGGTGATGAGGGGATTATCGGGCAACGCAGAAAGCGGGAAAAATCCCATCATGCCTGACAACTCATTCAAGCGGACACCGCTACTCGGACCTCCATGAGATCAATGTAAACTTAACAATAAACCATGAAGAATTTTAAGATACGCACCTGTACAAAAGAAGACATCGGATTTCTGGCTGAAATCATCCGGATATCTTTTCGCGACGTGGCCAAGCGTTTCGAGTTAACATCGGAAAACGCACCCCGTCATCCTTCTAACTGTACAGAGCATTGGATTAAAGACGACCTGGAACGCGGCGCAACTTATTTTGCTTTGAAAAACGAAGGCAGGATTGTCGGTTGCGCCGCCTGCGAACAGGCAAATTCAACGACGTGTTACCTGGAACGACTTGCTGTTCTTCCTCATCATCGGAAGCAGGGTTTTGGCAAAGCCTTGGTGGAACACATTTTATCAGAAGCCAGAAAATCAGGGGCTGATTGCGTCAATATCGGCATCATTTCAGAACATACCGATTTAAAAGGCTGGTACAAAAGAATCGGCTTCGTTGAAAAAGAAACAAAGGTGTTTCCTCATTTGCCTTTTAAAGTCACCTTTATGTCTTATAAGCTTTAATATTTTGTCTTTTATTTTCCATCAAATCAAAAAAATCAGTCTAAGTTCCGCCAAAATCAACTAAAGATCAAACGGATGCATGGGATCAAATCTTGGAAGACACGTTTTTTAGAATGGGATGCTGATCTCACTAATCACTACGCTATCTACTTTCCAAAATCATCATTTATCTTTCTATTTTTCAGTTCGGCGAGTTTGCCTTTGTTCCAGCTGGACGTTTTGCTGAAATATTTGGTCAGCCTCGCGATGCCTTCCA
>JAKQEE010000225.1 GCA_029558635.1 Pseudomonadota bacterium
GCATCCCACAATCATAGCGGAGTTTATGAACCCGCTTTTTCAAAAAATACGGCCTTTAATAAGAATTTCGGATCAGCTTCCGGGGATGTCTGCCAGGGTAACGATGCACGGTTGAGTGACTCCCGCACGCCGTTATCACACACCCATGGGAATCTGACCAACGACGGAAAAATAGGGGTTGTCAGCGGTAAGCCCATCATCACCACCACGGCGGGGGCATTGACTGCTGGATCTTTCGGAACAACGGCGGGGACATTCGCGGCGGGCAATGATTCAAGATTCCACACCCACGCAAACAGCGCGAACCTCGCAGAGATAAACCAGGACTTGGGTACGGGTGACGATGTCCATTTTCTTTCTGCAGATGTGACGAGCCTTGAGGTTGACCAAATCATTGACGGTGTAATTCAGACAGGCTACGGTGCGAACCTTTTGAAATACTCCTCACTCTTTGAAAATGAGGTGTGGGATAAGGTTAATTGCACGGCCTCGGATAATAACGCAGATAACCCATTTGGGGGTAACACTTTAAAGGCGTGTTACCTTATGGAGGATTCGACATCGCCGGTCTTACAGCAGGAGATTACAAATTCCACGACGGGGGTTCACGTTTTTTCAATATGGGTAAAATCAGCCGGTACGAGTGACACCGTAAATATACGCACTTACAGTAACACTCAGTCAGTAAGCAGTACGTCTGTTGCAGTCACTACGTCTTGGCAAAGGGTTTCCGTGACTCTTAATTTCACCGCGGCGCACGCAAAGAAATACGCGCGGCTTGAAATGGGGACACAGGATCTCTATATCTGGGGTGCGCAGTTGGAGGCAGGATCCACCCCAACAAGGCACATTAATACCGGTGCGGCGGGAGCAAGCGAAACAGGCGCCCACGTTTACGGTGATCTTCGGGTGGCCGGGTCCATTGTGGCGTCGGATGATGTTACCGCATATTCGGACGCCAGGTTAAAACACGACGTCACCCCATCCGGGGATCTGATCGAGAAGGTAAAAAAGATCCGCGTTGTCAACTACAAACTTAACGGGGACAAAAACGAAAGGCCGCGCACGGGGATAATCGCGCAGGACCTGCTTGATATATTTCCGCAATTTGTACACGGGTCGCACGATGACTACTATTCCATCAATTACGGACAGATGACAGCAGTGTGCATCAAAGCGATTCAGGAGCTTTCAGATCGCGTGGATAAACTTGAAAAAATGTTAATGGGATGACGCTCGGCACGACTGACATATCAATAGGGCTTGTGCAGGATGAGATAAACCACGCGCCTAACAGCCTGTCCCATTTGGTCAGCGACGCCTCCACGGGCGGGACCAGCGGCATCGCCTTTGATTCCGCTTCCGGGAATCTAATCGACGACGCCCGCCCCTATTGGAATATCTGGTCTTGGGGTATCCCTGCGGAATGGGATTACTCCGGCGGACCTATGATCCTGCGCCTCCCACGCAACACGGACAGCCCCAAAGGATATGATTACAGGCTCGGCGGATTCCGTCAGTACAACCACGCCGCCGCCGCCCCGCAGATCGCCGTTTCCAACGTGACGGCAGTATCCGGCGCCGGGGACGTCGGGGTGCTGATGAATGTTCACGAGTGGCACCTTCCGTTCGACGTAACCCATATCCGTGTGAAAATTACCATCGGGGCCGCCACGCAATACATCCTGATCCCGGTCGAGGATATTGACTACACGGCGGGACTCATTGCGGGTTATACCTCCAGCTTCACGGGGATAGGCACGGGGACCACCACAGGAACTGTAACGGTTTACGCCTCCAATTCCAGCGGCACGGAGCTGGCCGATATAACGGAATGGCTGACCCTCCCAAACGGCTCTATGGGAAATTCTACAATCAATTTCACCATCGCCCACACCAGCAGCACGGGGACACTCAGCCGCCTTGTGGCTTATTCCGAAGATCCTGCGCTGGTTTTAACGGCCTCCATCATCAATCCGACAGGATCCGGAAATATCTCGCTTGCCGCCGGGGTGGCAACACTTTCCGGGATCGTGATACGGGTGGCGGCATCATCGGAAACGGTAAGCAATTTCTCGTTTGACCTCTACCTGTCACAGACCGGGGAGAGTGACCTGTTAATAGGGAGTTACAACGGCATGGCGACGTCGGAGGGGTATCCCAATGATTACTACCTCGATGAGGTCACGCTTTCCGACGCCGTAGCCGGTGGGGATACTTTGGGCTTTGTAATGACAAACCTCTCATATTGATAAAAATTATGGTACTGCAAAAGGGAACAAAGTATGGGTTAACATTCGGGCAGATCCTTTCACTGCTGACGGTGATCGGGGGGATCCTCACGGTCTGGGTATCCCTCAATGTGAGGATCGCACAGGCCGAGGTGAGAATACAGGTTTTAGAGCGTCAATTTGAGGCAACGGCGAAAAGCATTGAACAGATCCGCATTGAAAACCGCGAAGATCACCGGGTGCTGATGGATAAACTCGATGAGCTAATGAAAATAAAACTTGACAAATGAAAAGAAAAAAATGTGATACGATTTTCTGCGCCCTGATCGGGGTCGCCTGGCTGGTAACGGTAGTTATTCTCTTCCACGAATATAAACTGATATGAAATACAAAGACGGAGTTATAGAATATTTGAGCAAACG
>JAKQEE010000252.1 GCA_029558635.1 Pseudomonadota bacterium
TTTCACTTTCCAGCAGGCTTTGTCCGTGCATTTGGGTTCGTCCGCTCCGTCCGAGAACAGCAAAGTAGCGACTACCGTGTTCTTTTCGCACGTGCTGCAGGATTGCAGGCCCGGTTGAAGTTCGGCGCGGTCGAGCGGCCAGATGGCTTTTTTCAAATCCGTGCAGGCCTCCCATTTGAATTTATTGCGCAGGCTCTGTGTGTCCAGGTACGTCACGCGGTCGCCGTCTGCGTAGTGGGTCTTTTTGAACATCGTCTTTTGGACCTCTTCCGGGTAGGAAGAAATCACTTCGGCGGTTGCTGTCGGCAGAACCCCGCTTTCGATGTGCGGGCGATACAGTTCGTGCAGTTGGTTGAGTTTCAACCGGCGATAAACATACGATTCGGATTTGTTCAACCTGCCGGCCAGTTCACCGACCGTCAGTTTCTTCGAGGTAAGCAGGTCGTGGAACGCCGCGGCCTCTTCGAGTGGCGGCACGTCGGCACGGTGCAGGTTTTCCTCGATTTGGATATCAAGCACCTGGTCATCTGTAAGGTCACGAACGATGCAGGGCATCTCAAGTAGTTCGGCCATGACGGAGGCGCGGTAGCGGCGCCCGCCCGAAACGACTTCATAGCCTGCCGACGTGAGCCGCACGGTGATGGGGTTTATCACGCCGTTGGTGCGGATAGAATCAGACAGTTCCTTCAGTGCCGATTCAGGAAAGGTTTTGCGGGGGTTGGTGGGGGACGGGAAAAGGTCGCTCAGCCGAATCATGGTGAGCGTCACGCCCGGGGCCGCGCTTTGGGTGTTGTCACCTTCTGCGGCGGGCTTTTGCTTTTTTGCTGTTGTTGATGTTGCCATTGTTTACTGATTTGATAAGTTGAATTTCAATGCCAAGGAGTGCGAGCATCAGGTTCTTTTTGATTCGGAACGCCTCAGTCTCCACACCCTTTGTATCTTCCACCACCACCGCGCCGTCTGCATAAGTCACTACGAAGTCAGCGCGATAGCGGGTAATTAGTATGCCGTTGTGCTCAAGACGGTACTCCACCTGCATCTTGAAGTCCTGGACAAAGCCTGAGGCCTTCATCAGTTTCAGTTGAAGGTACCGGTTGCCTTCCAGTTTTGAGCGGAACTTGATGCCGTCAATCTCCACAATCTTGTTGTGGAACTTGTTTTCGATTGACGCCGGCGCCGGGGCTTCGTTCCCCTGATACAGCGGGTCTTTTCGGTCGTGCATGGTAATGTCAACCGACCCGCTCTCGTTCATTTGCACGACCAGGCCGCGACCGGCGATTTTCTTCACGGCTTCCATGTCCCAGTTTTTCCAGTTAGCCATGACGGTTATGTTTAGTTTTAAGCGCCTAACTGCCGCTCACCGACAATCCCGCCAAGGGGCGGGACTGCGGGCGGGCTTGGAGTTGTGCGGAATTACACATCGTAAACCGAAAAGCCAAGTGCTTCTAACAGGTAATTAACCCCCTGCCTGTTGCCGATGTCGGATTTAAAGCGACTTTCATCTTCTTCGCCCCGAAAAGAAATGTAGGTTACATCATTGTCAAGGTCTATTTGCTCAACCAAATCTTTGTTTGCGAGCAGCCACGCCCATTGCTCTTTTTCGTCAAGGGCATCGAAATTTTTTTTGTTCATTTTTTTTGAATTGAAAGTGTGAAAATAATCCGCATAACCCCGCATCCCCGCCAACGCTGCCTAAACGTTGCGCAGCGTGGATGCCTCAGTTAGCCACAAAGAGAAATAGCATGATAAATATTAAACGCAACCTGCGGGACGATTGCGTTTCCTAAAGACTTTATTCTGGCTCCACGTCTGTCCACCCGTCCGGATACCCCATAAGCCGTTCGTAAAAGATCGGATGTATCGAGTGGCTGCCATTCGACTGTGCCGAAAGAAGAAAGCCCGGAATTGAATCCCTGTCTTTTTGACTCGGCGGGCAAGTAAAATTCTTCGCGTCTTGCGCGGTCGGGGTCGGAATCAATCGCCTTACTACTTCGTGTAATGCAGGTCGAAAATTGTCCGATGTTTTCCCCGATATTTTCTGTGTTGGTGTTGGTAGAAACCCCGCCATCACAGCAACCGTCGTCTGTATATCCTGCCCTCCTGTGCCGTGAAAGCCTGGACTGTTCGCCGATTGTGCTTTTGGCGTGGGCAACAATCCAAACTCTATCTCGTCGGTGGAGGGCATTGACGGCACAAGCCGGAATAACAAACGCTTGCCCGGTGTAGCCGATGCTTTCCAAGTCAGAAAGCACCGTGTCGAGTTCCATGCTGATGATGCCAGCAACGTTTTCGCCAACAATCCAAGCGGGGCAAATTGTCCGTATAACTCGCAGCATTTCGCCCCAGAGCGCACGGTCATCGTCTTTTCCGCGTCGCTTCCCGGCAACCGAGAATGGTTGGCAGGGGAATCCCCCGGAAATAATGTCAATTTTCCCGGCAAAATCTCCTCCGTCGAATTGTCGAATGTCGTCGAATCTTTGAGCATCTGGAAAGTTTTTTTGTAAAACACGGCGGCAAAAAGGGTCTATTTCAACTTGAAAAACATTGTCCCAACCCATTCGGGACGCTGCTAAATCGAATCCGCCAATGCCTGAAAAAAGAGAACCGTGTGTCATGTTTTAGTTTTTAATGTGGCTAACCCTGCATGGCTGACAATGCTTTCCTAAGCGTCAGCACTTGCAGTCATGCCTCAGTTATGCGATATTACAAAGCGCGATAAGAATAGACTGGATTTCCTCTAAGTCAATTTCTTCCTCTGAAAGCGACTTGAGTTTTAAAAGGAAATCATAATCAAATTCCCACCCGTTTTCATCGGGTTTTTCAAATCGAAGCCTTTTGATTTCTTCCATTTTTTTGAATTTACCGGCGTGAAAAATCCGCATAACTCAGCACTGCCGTAAATGCTGCGTATGCCTTGCACTGATTCGGCAGTGCAGACCGTTACAAAACAACTTCAATCGAAGTCTCAAAATAATCGCGCCCCGTTGTACGGGTCAACTCGTCAATAAATTCAAGTACGCCGTCAGGTGTCGGCGGGCCGTCAAGAGTGCCGTAGTCCCAAACGTACGACCTCCCTTTTTTATCTTCAAGGGATGCTAATCCCATGTTGATAGTTAATTTGTCCGTTGGCTTAATTTCGGACTTAATAATTTTAGCCAGTTCAGCGAGGTTTTGGTCAACGAGGATTTGCAATTCCTTTTCGACTTTTGCCCGCCAGTTCTCAATTTTTTTTACATCGTACATGATTAGGTTATTTTAAGTTTGTAACCCTGC
>JAKQEE010000261.1 GCA_029558635.1 Pseudomonadota bacterium
ACCCTCGAACAACGTGTCACGGCTTTAGAAGCCCTGGCGCACACCCATTAGGAGAAAACATGTACATCCCTTCTGAGAAAGATGCTAAAAACATAGAGAACAACTTCGTGTATCACACCCCAAGCGGAATGCAACAAGCACGATACGAATCAATCCGGGCGCATTGTAAAACTTTGGCTGTGTATCTGGCAACTGAATGCCCCCCTAGTCGGGAACTGTCCCTGGCTCTCACCAATCTTGAGCAATGCCATTTTTGGGCTAACGCCGCAATTGCTAGAAACGAATAAAGTAAATGGCCCGTCGCAAAGACTCCACTCCTGCTGTTCCGGTTGACCCCCGCGAGGAAATGCTTCAAGCGTTCCTCGCGTTGGCCGCGTTGCCGGAAGAGGAGCGGAAAGTACAGGTCGCCGAACTCAAAGCGCGCCTGACCCCGGAGCAGATCGCCGGGCTGAAAGAGTTGCAGGACTGGCTAGAGAATAGCAAAATCCTGGTGGCGCAATCCCGCACCTACAACCTGGACGGTTACAAAGCCTTCTACAAATTGATGCACGGCTTTTATCCGCCCGCCCACATCGAAGCGGAAGTGAAAGCCATTCTGGACAGTGCCGACCTGGACAAAGGCGTAGAAATCCTGGCCTCGCGCGGTTCGTGGAAAACCACCTCCATCGCCCTGACCTTTGTTCCCTGGTTCATTGGACATCACCCGGACACGGCGAGCCTGATTATTCAGGCGAACGATGCCAGCGCGAACGCGACGGCCCTCGCCGTGAGTGAAACCGTGCGGATTCATCCGGGCTTCCGCCAGGTCTTTCCCCATGTCGTGCCCTACCCGGAAAAGAAATGGAGCGAGGACGGGTATGAAGTCAGGCTCACCCACACGGATTACACCTGCACCACCGAAGTCTCTTTGGGCGAATGGACAAAGCGCACTGCCGCCCGCAAAGACCCCACCCTACTCGCGCTGTCCTACTCCTCAAAGTCTGTGGTAGGAAAGCACCCCACCGGGCTTTTTCTGATTGACGACATCCACGACGAAGAGAACACGAAAAGTCAGGCGCAGTTAGACGATGTGCTTGCGAAACTGAAAGGCACCATTCTTCCGATGGTGTTCTCTCTGCGTGATGAGTCGGCCCCGGTTGGGAAACAACTCCTCACCACCATCGTTGCCGTTGGCACGCCCTGGGTGGAAGGGGACGCGATGCAATACCTACGGGAAACGGGCGAATTTGAAGTGTATGAATTTCCCGTGTTATCCGAGGTCTCACAGGACACCCCCGGCGCAGTCCGCATTGACCACGTGAGCAAACGTGGCGAGGAGTTGAAGGGCTGGTTCAGGTTCAATTGGCCGGAGAAGTTTGGCCCCAATGCCGCCCTTGCCGCGTTCAATACGTCCGGGGAATACGACTTCTGGCGGATGTATTTACTGCTTTTCAAGGCGAAGAAGGGTGAGGGCGTGCGCTTCACGCTCTTTCCCGCCCACATGATCGATGCCTCGCAAGATGCCGCCGCCACAGTAGACTATGCTTCCATCCGGGCGGAAATGCTCAAAGAAACAAAGAACCGCTCCCGCTTCTGCCATATGGTCGCGGTGAAGTTGCCCACGCTGAATAAAGTCGTCATCAAGGATGTGTACTCGGAGTTCGTGACCCAACTTCAAGCAGAGACACAGATTGAACGCGGGCAGAATTTATATCCGCAATTGCGCGGGACGTACCTCGAAATTGATGGAAAGGGGGAGGAGTTCTATCAGACCCTCAAACGCAAGCCTCATCTTCGCATTATTCCCACGTCCACAAAAGGGCTTTCAAAAGAGCGGCGGCATGAAGTCGGTCTCAATCCCTGGCTGGAAATGGGGCAATTGCTGGTGTCCGACGAAAATACCCCTGGCCTAAATCGCTTACGTACCGCCCTTACCAAATGGCCGCACGGTTCCACTGATGAAATGGATGCGGCCTACTATATCATCCGTGCCTTTCCCGAAGTGTTTCACCTCCCCGACACGACCAAACCCCTCACCCCGCGCGCCATGCAGGGGAAACAAATCCGTAACCCCTGGGTTGCAACCTTTCAACGCACATGAACGATTTTCAAGTGTTCCTCTCTCACGCCGCCGCAATCACGGCCCTCGCAAAGGAAAAGGGTTGCAAGCTGCTTCTTTACCGCGCGAAAAGTGGAAAGTATTTCTCGTCCACCCACATTTGGGATGACTGGCTTTTCAAGGTGTATCCGGGTGGTCGTAAAATGTTCTCGAAAAAAGGCAAGGCATTGGTTGAATCGTGGGGTATCAACCTCGAAGAAGTAACCAAAAAGGTAACTGCATGAACGATAAAGAACTCCTTGAATTTTGCGATAGCCTCGTGGATGCGAACCGCGCCCGCAATGAATTATGGGCGGAGATTGACCGCATGGTCAATCTGGAATATGAATTACCGGAGGCGTTCAAGCACATCCCTGGACACCACAAGGTCACACGCCCCGACCCGTATGAGGACATCCTGACGGCGACCAATGCCCTCGCGGTGACTGAGCCGCAGATAAGAATAGACCCGCTCATCAACAACCTCGCCAACAAGGCGAAGGCGAATGAACGGGAGAAGTGGCTGTTATGGCAACTCAAGAAACTGGATAACCGCACCGGGGGGAGCGTTATCAAAAAGATTATTGAGAGTGCCATGAAATACCACGCGGTATGTTTCAGTACGCAACACGTCGAGTACGCATGGAAGGCAAAAACGCAGGTGAGCGGGAAGCAACGCGCCTTTCGGCGTGCTCACAGTCCTTTCAGTTGGACCTACTACAACCCGCAAAACGTCTTTTGGCAACACTCAGAGTATGGCCTAGAGCGCGTGCTGGCCTGTTCTGTCGAGCCGTTGCAGTCCGTGATGGATGAATACGGCAAAGCGGCTTCTGAATTGGAGCGCAAAATCAAGGGGGCGGGGAAGAAAGCCGATACGTTTCGCTATGTCACGAAGTGGTATTACTGCGACCATGATGTGATCCGCGTGTGGGCGGTGCCCTCCGCCGCGCCTTCGATGGCAAAACCCAACGGCAAAGAGGCCGTGTTTCTCCTGAAAGCAGAGAATGACCTGGGCTTCATTCCGTTCGTGTGCGAGGAAGTGACCTCGACGGACGCGAAGGACACCCATAAACCTTTGTTGTATGCCACCCATAAAAGCGGGTGGTGGCACACCCAAAACGCCCTCGAAACCATTTTGATGACGCAAGTCATCCAGCACGCGGGCGATCCCGAATGGATTGAGGAAACTCAGACCGGGGAAAGCAAAGTGCGTTACGAGTACGAGCATCTTGTCGGGGGGGTGGCGGTTGTCCCGCCCGGTCATCGTTTGCAGAAAACATCCAAAACCCAACTTGACCAGGGCTTGCTCACGCAGGCGGAACGGTTGGGCGGGTTCCAACAGCGCACCGGCGCGGCGCGTTCCCTCACCGGTGGTGTGGGCGTAGAAGGTTTCGCACAACAAAATCAGTTGATTTCCGTGAGTGGCGCGACCATCGCACAGGGGCATGGACTCTCTGAGCGCGCCATAGCCGAAGGGCTATTACAAATCCTGGCCTGGGCAGTCAAGGCAGAACCGGCTGATCAGCCTATGTATGTGATGGGGCGTGACCCGCAGATGCCCGAAGATGGGTACGGCTTGATTCCGGGGGAAGTGGACTTAGGCACGACCTATATCGAAGTGGTGCTAAAAGCCCAAAATACCCTGGGTGAATTGCAAGCCGCCAACGCCGCCGCCATTATGCGCCAGTTTGGGTACAGCAACGAAACTCTGATGGAGAAAACGGGGGTGGGTGATCCGCAGGAAGAAATGAAACG
>JAKQEE010000269.1 GCA_029558635.1 Pseudomonadota bacterium
GCCCTGTCGAAATAGCAGACAATGTTGACAAAAAACCCTACAGGCTTTTCCACGAATCACCCGGGACTTATCATCCCGCGAACAAAAACGGATCGGGTTTTTTCGGAACGGAACATGCTGTAATACCTTGTGGCTATGCGCGTGATGTGCTTAAGTTTGCGATCCTGCGGGATTATAATATTATACACGGACTTGAACCGAGCCCTCTTCCCGCTCGTTTTGGGAGGTCTGATGCTCTGGGGAAATCCCCTGGCAGAGGCCGCCACCTACTACGTGGCTCTTTCCGGAAATGACGCCAGCTCTGGGACGCAGACGGCTCCCTGGCGAACCATTCAAAAAGCTGCAGATGTTGTTGTAGCAGGGGACACAGTTTTGGTTGGCCCGGGCGATTACGGGGAGAAGGTCAACCTTAAGCGCCAGATACCGGCGGGAGACTACATAACGTTCGACGGGCAGGGGGTAGCGACCAACGCCCAATTCCAATTATCAATGCAAAATATCCGGATACGAAACTTTATACTTACCGGACTAACCACTAAATTTACGGGTGCGATTGATCTGCGAAGGGGCGCTCACGGGGCCTATATCGAGGGAAACCAAATTGACACCGCGTATGCGGACTCGGTGAGGGCAGTTAATTGGGATTTCGGGTCCCAGACCCCGATTGATCCCAACGTGGCGAGCAGGGTGACTATTACGAACAATTCCATTGTCCACATTTACAACACCGTTTGTATTACCTTGATGGGGACGAATAATTTGGTCGTGAACAACCGGATGCGGGATATTCGAGATGCGGATTACTTCCATGTATTTGGAGTATCAAACACTGTGCGAGGGAACATTTGCATCGGTTTCGAGGATACCCCCAACAGCGGAAACCACATGGACTGTTTTCAAACATTTGGATTAAACGGCCATGCATCGAAACACATGATTATCGAGGAAAACGTGTTCGGTTACAATTACAACCCGACGGACATCGATATAGCGCAAATTTGTCAACTGGAACAAAATCTGAATCATGAGATTCACAATTGGGATATTCGAAACAATATCTTTTTTGGATTACTAAAAGGGGAATGTGGGATTCCATCAGTACGGTGGCACAACAATGTGTTTTACCAAATCTGGACGAATGCGGCAGGCGGAGCAATCATCATTAACTGGGCCGAAAGTGGCCGCAACAACGCGACGAATGCTCAGATTCTGAATAATGTCTTCCTTGGGTGCGGCAAGAATGACCAAAGCGGTTGGTATTCGGTTGGTGATGGCTCCAGTATCGTAACGAATACGTGGAAGGTGGATTTTAATTATGTGGCCGCCTTGGACGGCAGCCCCAAAAGAGCCGGATTGCCTCAAACTAACCAGCGATGGTATGAGCCCAACGGGATTAACGGTGGGGTTGATTGCTTCCAAGATATTGGGCAGCGTGACTTTCGGCTCCGTCAGGATGCTCCTTTGCGAAACAAGGGAATCAATTTGAGCAGCTATTTTTCCAGAGATCATGCCGGGAATGCTCGTCCCGTTTCTGGGAATTGGGACATCGGCGCAATGCAATTCGTTGCTTTCGAAAACCGAGTAGTATTGCCCCCGAGTTTTAAGGGTATAGTCGTTCATCCCTAGAGTGCTGGCGCGAAGCCTCTCCAGCCAGCCGCGCCGTCCCTCGGTGGAGCACGGACGGAATCGCCCCGGTGTTTGAGCCAACCTGTTGAATACCGTGCTTCTTAACGATCGGTCTATCGGGGCATGTGCCGAGAGCAGTGCTTTATCCTGGGAGTTTTTCTGTAGCTTTGAAGATGTCCGGCATTTGCAGCCGCAATGGGATGACAGTGCTGCCAGGTTGGGAGGCAGCATTTACATGACTTTCGATTGGTGTCGGATCTGGTGGCAATTCTACGGAGAGCGAAAGGCGTTGCGGCTCTTTGTCTGGCGCGTGAATGAACGGATTGTGGGACTGCTCCCGATTTATATTGAGACCGTTCGCCTTGGACTAATACGACTCAAAGTCGCGCGCTTGGTGGGTGCCAACATACCTCCGAAAGTGTTTGATCCGCCGCTCGACCCGGCTTTTGCGGAGACGATATTCGAGCAACTCCTAAAAAGATTACTGGCGGAAGACGGTTGCGATCTTGTCAGCCTGGGACCCATTTCGGAGCGTCTAAATCTGGCCGAGCCACTACAAAGAGCGTGTAAGCTTCGACATGGCCTGGCTCGCAACCTTGAGGGCTTACGGGGAGTGCATAGCGTCTTCGAGTTGCCTGCGAACATGGAGGCGTATTACGGGGCGCTAAGCAAGAACGAACGTAAAAACCGCCGAAAGTATGAGTTGCGCCTGTTGAAAAAGGAATACGAAACCCGGGTTGAAGTCATTACTGAGTTTTCAAAGGCGGAAGCCGAGTTTGCATGCTTTGCGCAACAGCATGCAACCCAATGGGCAGCGGAAGGGAAGACGGGGCATTTCGGGGCCTGGCCGAAAGCTTTGGAGTTCAACCGGGCACTCGTCCGGGCGCAAGCAGCCTTGAACCGGGTAAGATTCGTTCGCATCGTGGCGAATGAAGAAGTGATTGCCAATCAATACACCTATGCCTTTGGCGACCGTTACTACTGGGAACTGCCCGCACGGGCGATCGCTCCGAAATGGGACCGATTTAGTTTAGGCCCGACGGGGATAGTCACCCTGATCGAAAGAGGAATTGAGGAGGGTAAACGATATTTGGAAGGCGGACTGGCACATTACGACTACAAAATCCGGCTTGGGGCC
>JAKQEE010000295.1 GCA_029558635.1 Pseudomonadota bacterium
TGGAAGAAGAACGGGAAGCCGCTCGACAAGGCCGCCAAGCGTAAGGCGGCGTGGCGCGTGAAGACCGGCAAGGACAAGGCCAGAGATTATAGCAAGACGAAGTGACAAAGCCGACCCCGCCCGGCTGGTGTGCGGGGAAACACAATCCTTTGAAGGAGGATGCTATGCGTAAGTTCTATTTACTCGCCGTCGCACTCTTTGTGCTCGGCACCGCCGTCACGGTGATGGCTCAAGAAGCCGTCCCGCTGCCGGAGATTTACAACGTCATTTTCGCCGGGGCCATGCTGCAGGCCATTGGCGCGGTCGTGGGCTTCACGCAGCTGATCAATAATATCGCCAAGCTCAACGGCTGGGCCGCTGTCGGTCTGGCATTCGCAACCTCGCTCGGATACAGCTTTGTAATGTATCTGGCAAACGGCATCTGGTTCTGCGTCGTCGTCGGTCTGGCCGCGTTCGTTCCGGCTGCGCTGGCATACAAGGCGACCCGCGCCGTAGGCAAAGCCATTTAACCCGCCCTCCTCCTGGCGGACTCCCCGCGCGGTGTGCGGGGCAAGGCCGGTGAATAACCGGCCTTTTTTATTGCCATTAAAAATACTTGGTTACTTCATTGTTGACAAGTTTTCTTATCTTTTTTTCCAGTTTAGGCAAGATGTAATGCTGAAAGATTTCAAATTGTTTGTCATCTGACTTCCAAAGTTCTCCGACCTGAAAGTATGGATCAAGGCCATCCTCGTCTGGCAACTTTTTAATCATACCGTAAACTGCCTCTGCGTACATCACAAAGACAATTGGAAGAAGCTGATTGCGATAATCAAAACCGCTTTCAAATGGAAGTTTGATTTCATAGCTAAAATTCTTAGAGCTGCCGCGGCACATACTGGGCATCATATCGCCTCCCATGCAATAAATGGTCTGTTTAATCAAAAACAGAAAAAGACTGTTTGACTTGTAAGAAGCTCTGTTTGACCGGCAACAGAAAAGGCAGTATGTGAAAAGGGTGGAAAGGGGCGGCCAGCGGATGACCGCCCCTGCGGTATGCTTGCCTTG
>JAKQEE010000308.1 GCA_029558635.1 Pseudomonadota bacterium
CATCATTCAGCGTTTCGGCGCCTACGTGCGCACCACCGAACCCGGGTTGCATTTGAAGCTGCCCTGGGGCATCGAAAGCATTAAAAAAGTCAAGGTGCAACGGGTTTTCAAAGAGGAATTCGGATTTCGCACTGTTCGCGCGGGGGTCCATTCTGAATATTCTTCGGATGATTTTCGCAGTGAGTCCCTGATGCTGACCGGCGACCTCAATTCCGCTCTGGTCGAATGGATCGTGCAATATCGGATCACGGATCCAGTCAACTATTTGTTCCGCGTACGCGACGTTGAAAGCACGATCCGGGATGTCTCCGAATCGATCATGCGGCAGGTTGTGGGCGACCACAGCGTCGACGAAGTAATCATTCTGAGCCGCAAGGATATCGCGCTGCAGGCACAAACTGAAATGCAAACCCTGTTAAACGATTATGAAACTGGTGTCGATATCGTCACCGTCAATCTGCAAGATGTTAATCCACCCGTGCCGGTCCAACCTGCCTTTAACGAAGTCAATGAAGCGAGACAGGAGCGCGAACGCATCATCAACGAAGCATGGAAAGCCTACAACACAGCCATCCCCCGCGCCAGAGGGCAGGCTGAGCAGGTCGTGCTCGAGGCGGAAGGCTATGCCACCAATCGCGTCAATCGCGCGCAAGGCGACGCCGACCGCTTTATTAGCGTCTGGCAGGAATACCGCAAAGCCAAAGACGTGACCCGAACCCGAATTTATGTTGAAACCATGGAAGAGATCCTGAACAAGATTCCCAACAAGATTGTAGTGGATGATGAGATGAAATCGTTTCTGCCGCTGCTGCAGCTCAAGGGAAAGGAGGTGAAATGATGAACGCGAAAACCTCTCGCTATGCCATCATCGCTGTCATCCTTTTGCTCCTGATCCTTCTCAGCGATGCCTTTTACGTCGTCGATGAAACGCAGCAGGTCATCATCACACAATTCGGCGAACCGGTTGGAGATCCGGTGATCACCGCCGGTTTGAAAATGAAAATTCCCTTTATCCAAAAAGCGACGTTTTTCGAAAAACGCATCGTCCAGTGGGACGGCGATCCCAACCAGATCCCCACGTCGGATAAGAAATACATTCTGGTGGACACCTTTGCGCGCTGGCGCATCGTCGATCCGCTCAAATTCTATCAATCGGTGAACAACGAACGCAATGCACACAGCCGATTGGACGATATCATCGACGGCATCACCCGCGATTTTATCTCGGAAAAAATGCTGATCGAGGTGGTGCGCAACTCGAATCGGGAGCTGACCATCGCCAGCGAAGGAGAAGAAACGCCGATCTCGATGGATTCGCTGCGCATTGAAAAAGGTCGACTGGCCATCACCCGAATGATTCTGGAACAGGTGCAAAAACTGACGCCGCAGTATGGCCTCGAGGTTCTCGACATGCGCATCAAACAGGTCAATTATATCCAAGAGGTGCAGGTCAAGGTTTTCGACCGCATGATCTCGGAGCGCCGGCGGATCGCCGAGCTCTATCGCTCGGAGGGGCAGGGGAAAAAAGCGGAGATCGAAGGCCAGATGCAAAAAGAGCTGCAGCGCATCAACTCGGAAGCCTATCGCAAAGCCCAGCAGATCCAGGGCAAGGCCGATGCCGAGGCGACAGAGATCTATGCCGAAGCCTTTTCACGCGACCCTGAGTTCTATTCCTTTTTGCGCACCCTGGAATCGTATCGCAACAGTCTGGACAGCTCCAGCACGCTGATCCTGAGCACGGACGGCGAATACCTGAAATTCCTCAAATCCTATTGATCTTTCCACTCACCCGGATTCGGTGCACTGGTGCCGTGCACCGAATCCGGGTGAATCTGTCGGGGCGAGGGAGTAAATATACTTTTTCAAATGCTTCTGGATTTGTTTTTGGGGGGCCACTCCGGCCCCGCTTCTGTGCCTTGACAAAGAATTGCAGGAAATGACGCAGATCGTTCGCTTTTGATTTTTTGCGTTGCGGGGCCGGGATCCTTCGCGGGCTCCGCGCGCTGCCTCGTCCGCAAGAGCAGCGGACTCGGCGATCGCGCTCCGCTGAATTTTAAAGAAATTCTACCTTAATCTCCACGGGACTTGTTCCCATGGGATGGGGATTGACTGCCAGGGCGCGAAGCCGGCAAAGCTGCATCACCGCAGGGCTTGCCCCTGCGGGATGATGATTGAAAGCCAGAAAAACGCCGCACCACAGCCAACTCCCCCCAAAAAGGATGGTTTAGGGTCTCCTTTTCTGGCCATCAATCACCGCTCCGCGGGGACAAGCCCCGCG
>JAKQEE010000312.1 GCA_029558635.1 Pseudomonadota bacterium
AGTTGTTGCCCTGATTGGATTTGTTTTTCAGAAGAAACCTGAGGAAGGATCACCTCTACTGTTGCTGGCAATCGGGGCAACTACTGTCTTATCTTTTGTTGACATCTATTTTCGCAAGATTCAACTGCGGCATGTTGGAGATGCCATAGAAATTAGACGATACCTAAAGTCCATTGGAAATGCCGAAATCTGGGATAAACTGTGGGCAAAAGAGCCCCCTGTGAGAGGTCCATTCCGACAACGCCTGATTGATCATGGTTATACGATAGGAGTTTATGGAATTCTTCTGTTAACACTGATTATTATATGGCTGTATCCCCTCGGTGAACCCATCTATCATTTTTCGATTCGAATTCGTACCGTAGGCTGAATCGAAAAGGAGAAGAGATGGAACCACGATACCGTGAACACGCACATGCGCAAGCCATGTTTGAGAAAGTCGAGCGGTTTCTCGCAAGTAGGCTTTCGCAGGCAGCGTTTTGCCAGCAGGAAGGCCTAGCTTATTGGACCTTTCGCTACTGGCTCAAGAGGCATCGCTTGCGTGGTACTGTTACGGCGCCGCCGCAGACTCAAACAACTACGATTGCAGCAAACCCTGAGTCTCTCAGCGACTTTATTCCCCTGCGCCTCCTGCCCACCGAACCCGCAGCGCCGCCACCGGCCTGCGTGATCGAATATCCCACCGGCGTGATTGTGCGCTTTCATGGCCCTGTGGAGGGCGCCGTGCTCGCCCAACTCCTTCACACCCGGCCGGCATAACCATGGTGCCGCTCTCGCCCGCGTTGCACTTCTTTCTCTATGCCCACGCTACCGACATGCGCAAGAGCTTTGACGGCCTCTCCGGACTGGTGGCTTCGGCCTTGTCACGCGATCCAACCAGTGGCGACGTTTACGTGTTTCTCAATCGCCGGCGCGATCGCATGAAGCTGCTTTTGTGGGATCGCACCGGCTTCTGGCTTTTCTACAAGCGTTTGGAGCAAGGCACGTTTCAACTGCCCGCCAATCTTGCTCAACACACTTCCCTGGAACTGCGCTATGACGAGTTACTGCTCATTCTCGAAGGCATCGATCTCGCCTCGATCAAGCGCCGCCGACGTTATCACCCTGCGTCTTCATCAAAAAAACAAATGGCATAAAATTAGATTCAGGTTTTCGCGTGAGCTGTGTTTATATTAGAGCATGACGGAAACCGCACGCACGCTCACGTACGATGAATTGTTGTTTGAATATCATCGTGTGAGTGAAGAACTCGCGCAGCTCAAGCGTTTGATCTTCGGACAAAAACGTGAACGTTTTGTGCCGCTGGCAAATGAACAACAACTGGCGATCGGATTAAATGAAGAAGCGCCCGCCGCCGCACCGGTTGCCACCGCCACCATCACCTACACGCGCCACCAGAAAAAATCTTCCTCTGCTAAACTCCCCAGCCGCAATCCACTACCGGCACATCTGCGCCGTGAAGAGATTGTCATTGCCCCGGCAGAAGATGTGAGTACGCTCAAAAAGATCGGCGACGAAATCACCGAGGAGTTGGAGTATCAACCGGGCGAACTTTACGTGAAGCGTTATGTTCGGCCCAAATATGTTCGCCCCGAAGGCGATGATTCGGCAGGCTCACCGGTCGTCGTCGCCACGCTGCCCACGCGCCCGATTGAAAAAGGTATTGCTGGCCCGGGGTTGCTGGCGCATGTCTTGATCAGTAAGTTTGTGGATCATCTGCCGCTCTATCGCCAACAGCAGCAATTTCGCCGTCAACACGTTAGACTTCCCGAATCCACGCTTGGCGGCTGGGTGACAGCCTGTGGCGAGGTGCTATTGCCATTGTATGAAACGCATCGCGCCCTCATTCAACAATCATCCTACTTGATGGTTGATGAAACTCCACTTCCGGTTTTAGATCGCAGCAAGCCGGGCAAAACGCATCTGGGTTATCATTGGGTGTATTATGATCCGGTTGCCAAGCTGGTTTTGTTTGATTATCGCCCGGGCCGCAGTCGAGCCGGGCCCAATGAGATGCTCAAAAACTTTCAGGGCTATTTGCAATGCGATGGCTACACCGGTTATGATGATATCCTGGCACGGCCGGGAGTCATGGCCGTGGGTTGCTTTGCCCACGCGCGGCGTTATTTTGAGCAAGCGCAAGATTCCGATCGCGAGCGTGCCGCGTGGATGCTGGTGAAGCTGCAAGCGCTTTATGCACTTGAGCGGCAAGCGCGTGAAGCGCAGATGTCGTTCGACGAGAGAAATGCGCTGCGCCAACAACACGCGGTGCCCATTTTGGCGGAGATTAAAACTTGGCTTGGGCAAAACGGCACGCAGGTGTTGCCCAAGAGCGCCATCGGCAAAGCCATTGGCTATATGCTCGGGCAGTGGCCGAAGCTGGCGAAATACACGAATGACGGTCGCTTGGAGATTGACAATAATCTCATCGAGAATGCCATTCGCCCGGTAGCATTGGGACGCAAGAATTATCTTTTTGCCGGCTCGCATGAGGGCGCCAAACGCGCCGCCATCATCTATTCGCTTGTTGCTACTGCAAAACTTCACAACGTCGAACCGTTCGCCTATCTCAAAGACCTTCTCACACGCCTCCCCGATCATCCCCACCACCAGCTCGCGGAGCTGCTTCCGCAGAATTGGTCAGCACAATCTACAAAGCAATAAACCACGCCCTCAATTAAACCCGTCATCGTTTCGGATATGGGTTCACCGAGGGGATACAATTATCCGGCTTAAATGTTTGGGAGGTTATTTCTGATCTCTATTCGGAAGAGCTCTATTTGAGCCATGAAAAAAATCTTCCATCCAAATCTCTTTTCAAGACCAATTTATTGCTCGACGTTCTTCAAAAATCTACAATTGAGCGTGACGGTTATTTTGTATTGAATTATTTTAAAACCAACGATTTTGATTGGGGTAAATACATCCTTAAACCAGAGATCGAAGCGGAATTAGATTCGATACGCCACTTAATTCAAAAATATTTTTTGCCATTACTTGCATTGTCAAAACACGACTCATTGTACATTGAGATTGTTGGATTTGCCGACAATCGATTTCGTTCTGGGAGGGTGAGCGAATTGACTGCCACACAAACGAGAGAGAATCGCAAAATTGCCGAGGACAGAGCGCAGGAGGTTAAAAAATGGCTCGCTGCTAAGTTAGGGCCGCGTTGCAGCATTTCGGTAGGAAAAACCCGCGAAAAATATTTTTTGAGAGAAGATAGAAGCGTGGAAATTAAAGCCTGGCTTAGAAATAAGGAGCTTAAACCTTGACAGGGTTCGATGGACTTTAATGACGAGATCGATGAACGCAAAATGCAAATTGAAAAGCATTATCCACTTACCTGAAAACAACTAAAAGGTTAAATGAAGGTCATGATACGAACTCTGCTTCTTTTTGCTATTGCATGGTCGATTACAAGTCT
>JAKQEE010000386.1 GCA_029558635.1 Pseudomonadota bacterium
TGGAACGACTACGCGCTGATTCATGGCGGGGCGGCGGTACGAGGGTTGCTTTTAGCAAAGAATCAACTTCCCCTCTTGGTGGACATTATGGACTTTGCCCCAAAAGCCCCCGAGTATCTTATTGACAGGCTTATCGAGACGCCGGCCACTGGCGTACTGCTGGGAGCATCAGGATCCGGAAAATCTTTTGTGGCGCTGGATTGGGCGCTATCTGTGGCTACAGGCCACAAATGGTGTGGGCGAGAAGTGAAAAAGGGCCCAGTCATTTATATCTGCGGGGAAGGCAAGCACGGCGTAACCAGGCGTGTCGGGGCATGGTACAAAGCTCATGGGGTCAAGCAAGAACGTGGTCAGTTTTTCTTGACTACAAAGAGAGTTGAAATTGGTAAAGATTCTTCAGCGTACCTTACTGCTATCATCAACGAGAAAGCAGAGAAACATGGTAAGCCTGCCATGATTGTGGTGGACACTCTGGCGAGATCGGTCCCGGCAGGGTGCGATGAGAACAGCGTAAAGGACATGCAAGAATGGATGAATAACATCGACAGTATCCGGGACGAGTATGAGTGCACGGTTCTTGTTGTCCACCACACAGGGCACTCAAAAGACGCGGCGCAGAGAGGAAGGGGCTCCAGCGCCATAATAGGCGCCCTGGACTTTGAAGCGGCACTGGATAAGCACAAGAAAATAATCATTAACACGAAAATGAAAGACGCCGAAGAATGGGCTCCCATTCGATACGAACTGCACGGCGTAGAGGTTGATAATTGGTCGTCTGCAGTGGTCAAGTATGATTTTGATTACGATCCCAAAAAAGCTTCCAGAGAAACGGCCTACAGGATCGCTGCCAGGGATGCATTGCGCGAAGCTGTTCAGGCGGAAGGCATTGGGAATATGTGCCTTAAGGAAACATGGATTATCTGTATGAAGAAGCGGTTCGATGAAGACCAGAAAGAGCCAGCACGGAAAGCCCTCACCCGAAGAGGCGGAGAAATAGACAAAATGATAGAGGATGGAGAAGTAAAATTTGATGGCAAATATTACTCTCAGATTGTCTCTGACAAGGATGTAACAAGGTCTATGTTTAATGAAATATTATAGAGGAAACGACAGACGGACGGACGGACAACGGACATGTTTTTTATGTCCGTCCGCGGACGGACAAGGTTCGGACACGGACAAAAAAGTCGTGTCCGTCAACGGACGGACACGGACACACCCTTTAGGGTGTCCGGCTGTCCGGAGGACATGGGCGGCTGTCCCGATGTCCGAGTTGTAAAAATAAATATTCAAACATCATAATACTTGCATGTTATCTGGAGGCCAAAATGAGTCGGGCAAAAATGAATTGTACTAGCTGTAAATTTTGTGACGGATTTTACGATTACGAAAAAGATGTCACGTCGTATCAGTGCAACCGAAAGCCTCCCGTCTGGACCGGGGCATCCTGGGAGCAACCACCCGTGACCGAATACGACTGGTGTGGAGAACATAGCAATTGGTGGGTGTACAATGCCTGACCTGAAAGACGACACCGGAAAGAAATTCGATGAGGGGAAAATAGACTGGTCACTGGTCCCGCTGAAATTCGTTCGGCCCCTGGTTCCCGTGTTCAGGATCGGGGAACAACGATACGGCTTCGAAAACTGGAAGAAGGAATTCGAAAACCCCAGACGCCGTTTCTTGGCGGCAATCAAGCGGCACCTGGAGGAAGCGGAGGAAAACCCGCTGGCGATCAACGAGAAAGACGGTGGCGTGTATCACCTGGCCCAGGTCGCGTGGAATTGTCTCATGCTACTGTGGCATGAGCTGAGAACTGAAGGAGGTGAGCATCCATAATTAATGCCGTAAAACAAACGGAACAGCCTGTTTCACGGGGTTTTGGTGGCAAAATGAAAGGAGAAACGAATGGATACCGACGTAAGAATTGAAATGCAGCAGGCTACTAACCCGGTTAAAGCAATCCGCGCCAAATGCCGCGACTGTACGAATAACCAAGTTACCGAAATTGACAACTGCCCTGTAAAGCTCTGCCCGCTGTATGCGTTCCGGTCCGGCAAGAATCCGTTTCGGGCAAAAAGAGTGCTCACTGAGGAGCAGAGACAGAGAGCGGCCGAAAGGCTGGCGAGAGTGAGGAGCAAAACAGGTGAAATTTGAAATCAGCGCTGTCTGGTAGCTGTGAGTTTTCGATTTTCAGTGGCAAGGGTATAGGAAGGTATGGGTTGGTAAAACAAAACGGCTCAGAATTGAAATTTGAAGGAGGTGAACATTGACCGAGTACCCCGAATCCCTACCCAAAGACGACCAGCTCGAAACCCTGTTCCACCGTATGCCGCCCTTGCCTCCAGTGCTGGTGGAGGAGGTTCTGCGCGTGGTGGCAGAGGTCTACGGACCGGAGCGGGTCCAAATCGAGATGAGGAACAGGAGGATTATGTCAGAGTACGACGGACGGAACATCTCGCGGCTGTGCAGGAAGTATCGGATATCGAGGCGGAACTTTTACTACATCATGCACCGGGAATTGGTGAGATTGAGGAAGGCGGCGAAAGGGGAGGAGTAGGGAAGCAATGAATCGTGTGCCTCGCGGCGTGAAACGCCTGTTTCACAGGGTTTTGATTGAGAGGGTAGGGAAAGTTATTAATGGGGACGCAAGGCAAGCGAGAGGGCAAGTTAAGCCCATTAGAGAAAGGAATGGCTTAACCATGCGGGTTGAGGGGTGAAGATAGTCATATAACGGGTTTAGTTGAGCCGTACAACGGCTCGAACGTTTGGTTATTTTGATTGGAGGCTATATGCGAGATTTACAATTTGTTTGGCTGGTATTGGCAGTAATTGCAGCAGGTGCTTTTGCATGGGATAGAAACTGGCCTGCTGCTGGCGGATGGATATTTGCGGCAGTATGTGAGCTACAGTTGATTCTATCGCTATCAATATAACGACAAGGGTAACCGGTTGCGCGGCAGTTTGCGCAATCCGCGTTGACCCGCTGGTTAGCCTATTTTATTGGAGGGTTTATGTCTGAGCAAAACGGATGGATCAGCGTAGACGATGCTCGTTTCCCGCTGGCAAAGTACAAGGGAAAAGAGATTGTAATCCGTACGAAAGCTGATAACTACCGATGGGTATATCAGATCGCCATTGTTGATGATGACGGCAAAGTTGCGATTGACCCCTGCGTGATGTGTTCGCGGTGCGGGGGAACACTGCAATGGAAACCGCACGCATGGAACCCGTTTTCTAAAATGCCGATGGAGTGGAAGCCGCTTGGCAAATTCATTGATGCGGATCGTTCGGCGGCACACGCAAAGGCTCACGCAGAAGATATGTACCAACGAGCTTTGAAGGCAGAGGAATTGCTGTACCGGTTTTACATTGACCGTGACAAGAAAGCGGAAGAGGCGATTTTGAACTTTGTGCAAGACGGACTTGATAAGGAGGGGCTTCTGTAATGATAACCTCCTGTAACCACAGCGAGAATATTATTTGCGGTTCTTGCCTGATGAAAAATCACCAAGAGAAGCAGGTTGCTGAAAATTTGTTGCGCGGCGAACTACTAAGACGGACGTTGCCGTACCTGGAAGCGTCGTTGCTCGGGAGGTTATATTCGGAAATGCAAGGTGCACACAAGAATAAAGCACTGCATAAAGCACTTGAGCAAGAATGCTCGGACCTGGAAACACTCATTGAGGAAATAAGGGAGACGATATGAACGACAACAAGACAGCCTACAGCGGGAAAGATTACCCGGTGCATAGTTCCGGCCCGTGGTCTGTGACTGCCGGAATTGTGCCGGACCGAGAAGGCAGGTTGATCGTAGAGGATTGCAGCGGCAACCCGGTATGTGCCACTTCTGCCCGTGGGGTGCAAGGGCGCATGCCGACCATGGAGGCCAACGCAAAACTGATTGCCGCCGCGCCTGAAATGCTGGAGGCGTTGCGCTGGCTGGATGCGGAGATGGACTGCCGGGACGACGATTACGGCGGCGTGCTGTTTTCGCGTGGGGATTTTGACAAAGTGCGCCGGGCGATTAAGCTGGCGATGGAAGGCTAACGGTGAGCTAAGCCGCGCCGCCGCTGCCTGACCGGTGAAATCGATGCGTGTCGGCGTCGGCTTGGGCGACTTGTTAGCCGATTTTATTGGTGAATTATGGACATATCAAAAACTGAAAGAACTTGCAACCGGCATCACTGGAAAAGTGGCTGGGTATGTGAAAAGTGCGGAATGAAACGTGCCGACTTCGAGCATTACCGAAGTCTTGATAGAGCAAAATATTACATCGTGAACTATGGTGAAAATGAAACTCGCAAGTTCGGACGCCTGCACCAAGCAATGGAGTTCGCCTTTAAGTATTGGCACGATGGCCACGAAGATTTCAAAGCGTATAACATTGTACGAGTGTCGAACTTGGGGCGCAAAGTTGTTTATCAACAAACAGGAGGGAAACTGAAATGAAGGCGAATGCTGAACATTTTTTTAAGGCGTTTGAACATTGCATGAAATGTGAATTTACCCGGCAGCAAGCAATGGTAATGAGTCGTGGTTTTTCGCGCAGAGGTTTAATCGACGCAAGCGAGGGCTGTAGTCATTACGCGCTGATGATGCTTGCAGGCTAACGACTAAGCGCACCGGCAAGCGGTAGCGCAGACCGTGTGCCGCGACTGGTTATGGGGCGCGGTCGGAACGGGAGGCAATGTTGATAGCGGCTTTATTTGTCCAGCCAAACGGCTGTTATGCGGGAATACAGGGTATCGATGCTTGGCCGGAAGATCGGGACGCAAGGAAGTATCAAGGCCCATATCCGGTGATCGCACACCCTCCCTGCCAGTTGTGGGGAGCAATGGCGGCTGTTAATTACTCTAGGTGGGGCGGAGAACACAACAGACCAGGGAATGACGGCGGGTGTTTCGCTTCTGCTTTGGAATCGGTGAACAAGTGGGGCGGAGTGCTGGAACATCCGGCAAAAAGCAGGGCATGGGAAGCGCATGGGCTGGACAAGCCGAAGGGTACAGGCTGGCAGAGAAGCGGCAGCGGATGGGTCTGTGAGGTTTGGCAATCGGCCTACGGGCATCGAGCCAATAAAGCGACGACTGAAAAAGTTTACAAGCGGAACCCTGAATTTAAACGGGTGTGGGCATAACATCCACGAGGAGAAAAATATGGAAGTGAAGATAGTTAAGTCAGTGAAAGATGATTTTGATGAAATGAGTGGTCCAAGCACAACTACACATGCATTTCTGTCAATTGACGGGATGTTGTTTGAGTTAGGACGGTTCTATGAAGGTCCGTACATGATCGAAGGCTCTAGCGACAGGCTTTCTAAAGTCCTTGAGTTCGAGCAAAAGTGTAAAGATGTTTTTAGAGCCTAACGGCCCCGGGTTGAGCGGCTTGTCCGCTCTAACCCGTGGTTATGGCACAAGGCAAAAAAAGAGGGGGCGAGATGCCCCCTCTCTTGTAAGGAAAGATTGGCGGTTATTTTTCCCGAAAAATATTTTGTGCAACAAACGGGTGGCATATTGCACAGGTGGTGCGGCAGACTGGCAACATGAGTAAAACCGATAAAAAAGTCACTCCACGACCCAAAGTAAAACCGTTCCGCTCCGCGAAATACCTGAAGCACATCCGGTCGCTGCCGTGTTGCAACTGCGGTTATCCTGTATCTGAGGCGCATCACGTCGAGACCGGCGGAATGGGGA
>JAKQEE010000394.1 GCA_029558635.1 Pseudomonadota bacterium
GCCGCGCTGGTCGGAGTCAGCCCCGGCCGCACGGCTTTTTCAAAAACTTACCTGCAATGTCAAATCCAGTACAACAATACAGATTTGTTGAGTTCATACAAATACTCGACAAACTCACCGATCGGGAGAAAACTATCCTGATCCGCTGCGACTTCGAGGGGAAAACCCACGCCGAAATCGGAAAAGAATTTCGCCTCACGGCAGCAAGGATATCACAGTTGGCCGCCCGCGCCCGGCGAAGGGTATCAACGGCGCTACTCAATTATATTCACATCAAACAGGCGTTCGAGGATAAAGAAGCCAGAATTCGTCTGCTTGAATACAAGTTGGCAAAAGCCGAATCGCTTCTTGCCGAACAGGGCAAACCCATACCTACCGCCGAGGAGACTGACGCCATGCAGGTCGAATACCTGGACGTGTCAGTTCGGCTGTATAATGTCCTGAAAAGCCACAAAATCAACATCGTCGCTGAAATCAAGGACGTTGGCAACGAGATTCTTGGATGGCGTGATTTTGGCAAAAAGACCTATATCGAACTCCGGGTTGTTATGAAATCCATCGGTATCAAATGGCCGGTCAACCAGCCGCAACTTTTCTGACTATGGCAGAAATATATTATCGAATTGACAACTCAGGAGAAGTCGGGGTTTTTGTCCCCGGGCATGGACATAAAGCGTTATGGGAAACCCAGACGGAGGCAATAGAGGGAGCAAGGGTTATTTCAGAGCACCCCGACCACGCTTGGCGAAGTCCAGTTTATGTGATTCACCAATTAGATACTTCGAAGGGTAAAGACCTTGGAAGTATTGAAGTCTCTTTTACAAAAACAATCTGACTATGGTAGAACCAGCACACATCCGACCGCCAAAATACACGGAGCTTACATCGAAGTGGCTGCGCTTCGTCTGGAAGTCATCCACCGGCAAGACCGATGTTTGGGAGATACGCGCCAAACAGGGCGACATCCTCTTGGGCCTCGTCAAATGGTACGGTCCTTTCAGGGCGTACTCCTTCTTCCCGGAACCCAACACCGTGTATGAGAAAACCTGTGTCACCAACATTGCCTTTTTTCTCGTTCGCCTGATGGATGAGCGTAAAGCGGCCAAGGCCCCCAAACAAGTCAAAGTTTTTTATCCACTCGAAGAAAAGAAACCATGTACATCTTCATAGCACTGTTTGCGTGGTGGGCGTTCAGCGTGGCACTCACCTTTCGAAAGGGAGTTTTTGTTGAACGTCTGCGCAACGAACTACCGGTTTTGTTTATGCTGCCGCGCTGGATGTCAGTGAGCGTCCTGATATTTGCCATGCTCATCATCGCGCCATACGTCATGCGCGAGCCGTTTTTATTGATTCGGAATGTTTGGATGAACTATAAACTCAAAAGAATAGCCGGGCGCATCCGCAAAATGTCGGCAGGCAAACACCCTGAACTCAGTGACAAATTAAAGACCGTGGCTGACGGCCTCGATGAAATTGCAAAAACCTAAAGTCATGCCCTATACTGATCACACCAACCCGGATACTATCCAAAAATTCAACGAAGTTGCTGAAGGCTACGATCAGCACTTCGACAACCGCTTCGACCGCGCCGAAGAAACCGTTTTGTTTAACCGCTACGGCCACCTGCTTCAAAACGCCGATGTGCTTGACATCGGCTGCGGCACCGGTCTTGTGGCGAGGCTGACATACAGCCAGACGAACACGCCCAAGATGAAGTTGACCCCTTATTCGTACACGGGTGTTGACGTGTCGCAGAAAATGGTCGAAATAGCCGCCTATAGAATCAAAGCGCCAAGGTCACAAATAGTAGTTGCCGACATGGTGGACTACATGGACCATCAATGCGCACCTGAGTCCTTTGACGTTGTGACCTCATGGTACTTTCCGATGAACTACTGTGAACACGAAGCGCCCCGGGTGTACGAGGCTGTTTCGCGCGTCCTTCGCCCGGGCGGGCATTTCGTCAACATCATGGCATCGAGCCGCTATGTCATGCGGCATTCGCATATCGTCGAGGCCAACAACCTGCGCCGGTTTTTTGAGGATAATGACTGGTATCGCGGCCAGATTCCCGCATCGCTCAAGGTGGTGTCCATCACCGGTTTTAACTTCCTGATTGAGAAATACCGGCGCTGGCTCAATCTTTGCCCGCAGGTTGTCATCGAGGCGATGTTCCGGTTTGACCAGCGCATGGGTGAAAAGTCCGGGGCAAAGCCATACTTTTACGGCATCCACCTGCAAAAGCCGCCGCTTGATTATGAAAAAACTCCTTTGGATATGTAGCCTGTTGCTGGCTTCGCTCACGACGCCGGCGCAGAAAACCACTGACAACGTAGCTTTGCTCTACGCGAAAGACTACGTTGCCTTTCGCTGGCACGGCGATACCCTGGACAGCTCGCACTTCCGGGCATTCTTCGAGTTCATGGGTGAAGATTCATCGTATGCCAACCTGTTGTGTTTCTACTGCATCCAGTATCTTTACCAGCACGAAACCGGCGTTGACAGCCTCGACCATATCATGCGCACGTCGTTTTTCTGGGGCCTCGACGAATACGCCTGCTTTTCGAGGCTGCAAAATCTTAAAGTGACAATCATCAAAAATGAGACATACCAAACTCTTCCCGGTCTTTTTCCTGCTGCTATCCTTCCTTCCCGCCTGCAAAGACAGCGACCCCGTAGATACCTACTACGACGCCCGGCAAATCGAAGGCGACTGGCAACAGACAACGCCTCCGTTTTGGTTGCA
>JAKQEE010000439.1 GCA_029558635.1 Pseudomonadota bacterium
CTTAAGCCGGGCGTTAGGCGAGCGTGTCACCACACACACAAATAGATAAAAGGAAATACAGTCAATGAAGTCTTCAGAAGAGTTTATCCTCAATGCAATCTATGCAAGAAGAAGCATCCGCAAGTTTGTTCAGGACAAGCCCGTGGAAAGAAATAAGCTTGAAACGTTGTTGAAAGCCGGTATGGCAGCGCCGTCGGCTTGCAATATCCAACCCTGGGATTTCATCATCATCGAAGATGCAGCAAGCATACACGCGATCCAGGACGGTATAGAGCAGTATGCGCAGTATGATCCAACCGTCATCATCGTCATTTGTGGGAATAACGAGTTCATCCCCTGGAAAGACTATGGGGTCGTGGATTGTGCGTGCGCGATGGAAAACATCATGATAGCGGCGCCGGCGATTGATCTGGGGACAGTCTGCATTGGTGGATTTGACCGGCGAAAAGTCAAGGAGCAATTAGCCATCCCAGAAGACATAGAAGCGGTGGGGATGTTATATATTGGATATCCTGATGAAGAGAAGCAACCAAGAACCAAGTATATCGAAGAAGCGGTGCACTGGGGCAAATACGACAGGGAACGCACCAGGAAACCGCGGCCAGGAAATATCCTGGAATTTGGCCCAGAAGCCTCTTTATGAATGCAAGTGGCGTGGACGCATAAAGGTGCGGTTTCCTGCGGCGCAAAGCCGCGGCTGGGCGAGATGTGGGTAGTAGGTGCACCCCACACCCGTTGGATCCGACAGCGCCTATCGGCGCACATCGCCACTTTTGGGGTTTGCTGGCCTACTTGTTCAGTGAGTCGGTTCCACCCACCCGGCGCTGCTCAGCTTTTACGTTGAGCAGCGCAGCCAGGCGTCTTGAGTTCGGAAGGGAAAAAAGAAGAAAGATGCAAACGTATCATGATCTTGCCTATGTAACCAATGGGCGTTCTCGTCAAAAACTCGATCTTTTCATCCCCGATGTGGGGAAAAAATGGCCGCTCATCATTTGGGTTCATGGGGGCGGCTTTTGCGCGGGAAGTAAAAAAGATCACGTGCCACTCGCGTATCTTGAGCACGGTTTTGCCGTGGCCAGTCTCAATTATCGCCTCAGTCAACATGCCATCTTTCCAGCTCAGATTGAAGATGTCAAAGCGGCGGTACGTTGGTTACGCGCGAATGCCAAGAAATATCGTCTCAATCCCCACCGCTTTGGGGCTTGGGGGGAATCTGCCGGTGGCCACTTGGTCGCCATGCTAGGTGTGACAGGCAACACCAACACTTTTGACGTGGGTGAGCACTTGGATATTTCCAGCCAGGTGCAAGCCGTAGTTGATCATTTTGGCCCGACCGATTTTCTACAGATGGACACACAACGGCTGCCGGGAGGGATGGTTCATGATCCTCCCGATTCGCC
This sequence comes from Pseudomonadota bacterium, assembly GCA_029558635.1. GTDB lineage: Bacteria > Pseudomonadota > Alphaproteobacteria > Micavibrionales > Micavibrionaceae > UBA1573. Next base: position 1,401 of record JAKQEE010000439.1, read on the forward strand.
CGAATCAGCATTGGTTGGCGGAGCCATTCAAATGCATCAAGATCGCGTAGCTAGAGCGAACCCGATCACTTATGTCACCAGGGAGGCGCCGCCGTTTTTGATTGTGCATGGCGACCATGACCCACTGGTGCCCTACCAACAAAGTGTTATTTTGTATGAGGCCTTAGTTGCCCATGGCGTCCCCGTCTCTTTTTATACGGTCATCGGTGAAGGGCATGGTAATTTCAAAGATCCAAAGGTGGCTGAAATTACGCGGAAATTCTTTGAACAGCACTTGAAGTCTGTCAATTGAAATGAGAACGTAGCCCCCCCCACTACAGCCGACGCCGCTTCGTGGCCTTGCATCGCGGCTCGATTGGGTTATGGGCGACGACTTTGAACTGACGGGCTCGACGGATAACTCGCGCCGCGCCTGAGCTTATCCGTTAGGCAGAAAAAAAGGGGCGTTAATGACATTTATGGTAATGATTGAGACAGCCAATTTGATTCTTAGAACTGTTACTATGGCAGATATTAATGGTGTGGCTTCCAGTTGGAATTTAGATAAAGAGCCAATTTCTCGTCCAGAAGCAGAGCAGAAAATCAAATGGATGCTCTCCAATCATGCACAGAACGTATCTGGAAAAGTGATTCACCTTTGTCTTGCTGTAATTTTTAAAGATACCCATGAATTCATCGGATGGTGCGGGTTGGATCATACAAACGAAAAAGATGCTGATCCTGCATTGTTTTATTTGTTGAAGTCTAATTATTGGGGAAAAGGGTTGGCTACTGAGGCAGCAGGCGCATTACTTGACTATGCTTTTGCACAATTGAAATTAGCTAGCATTCATGGAGGCGCAGCGCCAGAAAATTTTGCATCAAAACGTGTTATGGAAAAAATCAACATGAAATATACAGGATTAGACGAAGAAGGCGGTTACGCATTCACAATCAACCGAGACGAGTATTTGTCAATTCAAAGAGGGCAAGGTTAAACCTTTCCCCTCACGGACGGCAAGTATGTTGGAACTGACATCACTTCACAACCCTGATGGGGGTTTGTTTGGCATCGAGCCGGACGCCCTTGCCCGTATTGGCGAAACCATCATCGGCTTTCCCATTCAGGAGTATGAAATCCGTTTCACACATACGCTGGCAGAAGGCTTTCAGGGAGAACGGGCTGACAAGTGTCTACCCACCCTGCATTTCATGGATCAGAGAGGGATGCCTAAAGCCATTACCTTGTTTATCAAACGTCATCACCACTACGAACAAAATGAGGCCATTCATCACCGGCATTTGGCCCTTGCAGAGGCCCCTGTTCCTCGGTTGTACGGGTATTATTCGGCGCCATCTCAGCGAGATGTGACAATCTCAGAGTTTTTGGAGCCATTGTTGATTGATGAACCATACGATGACTTTCTCCTGGACCGCCGAACATTTGGCGCATTTCTTGAGGCAACGGCGCTTTTCACTTCCATACAGGTGACTCCGCAGTATCACGCACACCTTGAACAGGGATATTTTGAACAGCGCTTTCGTTCCTATGTGCGTAATCTCGACCAACTCAACCATGTCGCGTGGCCCCCTTCACCAACAATGGCGTTGCCACCAGTGGCGATACGAACCTTGACACAGCTCCTTCACGGTTTGTGTGATCAGGCAGAGACGATGAAAAAGGGGATCTATCACTGGGATCACCGCCCATGCAATGCGGGGTGGAGCCGCCTCCAGAACGCATTGGTCATCTTTGATTTGGAAGATACCTTGCTGGCCCCACGATTTCTTGACATCGCACAATGGCTCGGCGCCCCGGACACCAGAGAAACTCGGTATGCCAGCCAAGAACATCTTGCCGAAGGATTTCTTGGAATCTATAATACTCGAAAAGGCGTGAAGATTTCGGTTGACGAGTTCCTTGCGGAGGTCGCGGTACTCTGGAAACTCTTTCTGTATGGAAGAATCCGATGGTATTTGCATGAACTTGGAGAACAACCAACCGACCGTCGAGAAGATAATGATCCGGAAGTCTATAAGCAGGGTATTTGTAAGAGGCTTCACGAGGCGCTTATGACTCTTCTTGCAGAAGGTACATGCTGAAAGTACGGCAAAATGTGGGCGGGATTGTTGATAATTCGATGTATAAAGGGATCATTGTTGCTGGATCCATCATTCGTGGGAATCCAGATCCATCCAGCGATCTTGATATTTATGTGGTCAACGCTCAACCATTGCGTCAAAGACTGCAAAAGTTCTTTAATGGCGTTCCGGCAGAAATCTTTGTAAACCCACCTCAATCGGTAGAAAGGTATTTCGAAGAAGAACAAGCCGCTAGAAAACCATTAACCGCGCACATGTTAGCCACCGGATTTGTAGTTTTGGATCTTGATCCGGTCATTGGAGATTTACAGAGCCAGGCGAAAAGATTGCTTTCGCAGCCACCAGCAGCGCCCCAGTATTTGACCTATCAAAAATATTTGTCTGCGTTAATGTTTGAAGATGCGGAAGACGTTGTGGAACGCGACCCAGAAGTTGCGGAAATGATCGTTTATCGAGCGGTGGCGGAGATGTTGAACTTCTGTTTCATCAAGGCCGGAAGTTTCATTCCAAGGCAAAAGAGCCTATTGGAAGAACTCGCCAAGCTTGATACAGAAGTTGCGGAGTTAGCTCGTAGTTTCTATCGAACCCCAACGCTTGGTGAGAAAATGGAGTTGGCGGGTAGGATCGCAGATCAAACCCTTGGTATACGTGGGTTCTTCGAATGGGAGATGCCTCCCGATGAAGTAACGAAGTAGACTGTCTGTGGCTGTTCAACCCCGCGTAAACCTGATCCAGCTCGGCGCAGAGCGAAGATCGGTGGCGCGGTCGTCGAGGCATAGCAGGCGGGTGGCCGCCCACCATTGCTTCAAGCCGCCGCAGCTGCACCGCTGCTGTTGGGGGGGCAAAACGCGCACAGTCGGGTTGGCTTGCGCAGGGTCTACGGCGCACCCGTTGCGCAGCGGGGGCTTATGCTAGTACTTTTTATGGAGTCAATGTATGAAAAATTCAAAATCATCTCAAGCCAGTTCCTTAATTTGGTATTTTGTTCTCACATTTGGGTTCTCATGGTTATTTTGGCTATCGCCCGTTTTGTCATCTCAGGGTTTCTTTACTTTGCCAATTCCCAATATGGTTTGTGTAATTATTGGCGCTCATGGACCTCTTTTTGCTGCGGTAGTCCTAACATTTAAATTGGCTGGCTGGGGGGCGGTCAAGCAACTGATCCGTTCTGGTTTCAACCTTCGAATGACGTTGGGGTGGTGGCTTGCTATCATCTCTATACCCTTTATTTTGACAGGCATCGCTGTTTGGGTAAATGTTGTTCTCAATGACTATCAACCCGATACTACAATGCTGACTCAACCCTTGATGATTGTTCCAACTTTTCTAATCATGTTTTTTCTGGGAGGTTCCTTTCAAGAAGAGTTTGGTTGGCGGGGCTATGCGTTGCCAAGACTGCTCACATTGTCAAGTCCGCTTATGGCAAGTCTCTTGCTTGGGACTATTTGGGGAGTTTGGCACTTACCGTTGTTTTATATTTCTGGAGTAAGCCAATCATTCATGCCTTTTGGCATATTCTTGCCGCTCACCATCGTGTTCAGTATTATGTTTACCTGGTTTTTCCAAAAAACAAAGCATAATCTATTCAGCGCCCTACTTTTCCATACAGCGATAAATACCGCACTCTCTCTTTTCCCACCCATTGAACAAAAAATCGGTGGAAATCAGATGGCGCTAACTTACCTGATGATTGCTTATCTGTGCCTTTCACTCTTGCTTATTGCCAAAGAGTTTACTTTTTGGAGAACCAAGCTTGTTTCAAACTAAGCACCCCCAACCTCCATTTGCAGTCTGACCGGGTGGGATTCTGCCGTAAAATTGGATATCAAAAGGAAACGAAGACCCATGTCACATGCTTTCCTGCAACAAACGAACAAACTGATCAGAACCTATGATAGCGAAACCCTCTGGATCGAGGCTTGGGGAGAAAATAGCTTGCGAGTCCGGTCAACCCACGAGGGGACTATGCCCGATAACGACTGGGCCTTGCTCCCGGCCCCCCAGACACAAGCGGTCATCCAAATTGCCGAGAAGGAAGCGGCGATTACCAACGGGAGCATTCGGGCCGAAATCAATGCATCCGGCGATTTAACCTTCTTCAACGCCCAAAATGAAATTCTTTTACGGGAATTCACATCCCGGGAGTCCTGGGGAATCAAGAAACGGGGCCGGGATTTTCAGGCCATTCCCGGCGGCGACTACCGGCTCATCGCCCGGTTTGAGTCCGATCCCGAAGAAAGAATCTTTGGTATGGGCCAGTATCAACAGCCCCAGTTAAATGTGAAGGGGTGTAGCCTTGAACTGGCCCACCGGAACTCCCAGGCCAGTATTCCCTTTGCGGTTTCGAGCCTTGGATACGGGTTTTTGTGGAATAACCCGGCCATCGGCAATGTGGTTTTTGGTCGGAACATTACCGAGTGGACCGCTCAATCAACCAGGATTATGGATTATTGGATTACCGCTGGCGACACTCCGGCCCAGATCGTTGAAACCTACGCCGGGGTTTCGGGCAAATCTCCGATGATGCCGGAGTTCGCCGCCGGGTTCTGGCAGTCCAAATTGCGCTACCGAACCCAGGATGAGTTGCTGACCATTGCCAGGGAATATAAGAAACGGGGCCTCCCCCTCAGCGTCATCGTCATTGACTTCTTTCACTGGCCCCATCAGGGAGATTGGAGATTCGATGAGGACTATTGGCCTGACCCCAAGGCCATGGTAGCCGAACTGCACTCTCTGGGCATCGAGCTGATGGTTTCGGTTTGGCCTACGGTTGATCGGGAAAGCGAAAACTACGAGCAAATGTTCTCCCATGGCCTGCTGATACGGACCAATCGAGGCATCCGAACGACCATGCAGTTTGTGAACGACACCCTGTTCTTCGACGCCACCCGCAAGGAAGCTCGGGACTTCGTCTGGAAAACCGTCAAGAAGCACTACTTCGATGACGGGATCAAGGTCTTTTGGCTGGACGAGGCCGAACCCGAATTTCACGCCTACGACTTCGATAATTATCGCTACCACCGGGGCAGCGCCCTGGAGATTGGGAACATCTACCCCTTCGAATATGCCCGGACTTTCTACGAGGGGCTACGCGACAATGGCGTGGATCAGCCCATTAGCCTCATCCGTTCGGCTTGGGCCGGTTCCCAACGTTTTGGAACCCTTCTCTGGTCTGGGGACGTCGCCTCGACCTTCGCCTCGTTTCGCAACCAGGTGCAAATTGGGATGAATGTGGGGCTGGCCGGGCTGCCGTGGTGGAATAGCGATATCGGCGGCTTTGGCGGCGGAAATCCCACCGACCCGAAATTCAGAGAGCTGGTTTGCCGCTGGTTCCAGTTCGGCACCTTCTGCCCGGTTATGCGGCTCCACGGTGATCGGGTTCCATGGATTGCCGCGACAGGGACCAGGGGCGGTGGTCGGTTCGGATCCGGCTCGGACAATGAGGTCTGGAGCTTCGGGGATGAAGCCTACACAATCCTCCAGAAGTATCTGTGCCTGCGTGAAAAAATGAAACTCTACATCCTGGCGCAAATGAGGGTAGCTCATGAAAAAGGAACCCCGGTTATGCGGCCCCTCTTCTACGACTATCCACAAGACCCCCAGGCCTGGACGATTGAGGACCAATACCTGTTCGGCCCCGACATTTTGGTCGCGCCGGTCTTGTTCGAAGCATCTATCCAGCGAGCCGTTTATCTACCAATTGGAGCCTCGTGGAAAGAAATGGAAACGGGAAAGATTTTTACCGGGGGGCAGACCGTCGTTTCGCAGACTCCCCTGTCGGTCATTCCCATCTTCCTGAGAGTGGGGAGCCGGATCGAACAGGGCGATTGGTCATGATCACGGGACAGAGTGGATATGGCCGCATCCCTGGCCCTTCCCGAAGGTCTACCCTCAGCTAACCATCGCATGAACAAAAAAGTTTATCACCACTTCCGTCTGTTTGATAGCGCCTCGGGCAACCTAAAGGAGAGGCTGGTCATATTTGTTTGTGGCGACAGGATCGAACGAATAGAGGAAGCCGTAGCCCCGCCGAACTCGCAAGATTATGAACCCGTGGACCTGAATGGGTGGACACTTTTACCGGGTTTCATTGACCTGCACGTTCACATCACTGTGCCGCTCATGTCCAACTTCAAGAGTCCAAAGGCCCTATTGTCTGTCGAAAAGCAGAGGGAACTAAACTTTAGGAACTGCATCAAGTATGGCATCACCACGATAAGGGATATGGGGGCATTCCCCAACAGCATTCAGAAGTGGAAAAGCAGGATAGAAAGAGGCGAAGCCATAGGCCCGAGGGTTTACACGCCCAACTCCTTTATCACCAGCAAAGATGGTCCCCCAGAGCGAGCGCCGCGTCTTCCACTTCCCCTGACCTGGATTTTTGGCGGTCAACTTGCCGAGCGGGTAAGCACGCCAGGGGAGGTCAGACAAGTTGCTCTGAATAATCTCAGGCGCGGCGCCGACTTTTTGAAGACGCAGTACGCGAAAGAGTCTATGTTTTTCCAAGGCCGGCTCGTCACCCTCAGCGATGAGTGCTTGGCTGCCCTGAAACGGGTAGCAGCGGAAAGACATGTCAAAGTGGCGATGCACCACACTGAGAATATCGGCTTCAAACGGGGAATTCAGTTCAATTTTGACTGTCTTGAGCACTGCTCTTTGGAAGAGCTTGAACAGGCCGATATCGATCAATTTGTGGCAAAAGGTATGGCTATCGTCCCTACCTTGCGAGTCAACCACAGTTGTTTTGAGATCAATGAAACGTTGCAGTGGCTTGAAGCCGAGGGGAAAGATGACTATGCCGCTGAACCCTTGTCGCAAATTGTGATGGGATTGACCGCGTATACTCGCCAACCTTATCCTCCTGACGATCGCCAGGCATACCTGGATGTCAACAAGTCTGAGCGCGGATTTGAGGCCACTCTCAGGAACACAGAGAGAATCAAAAAATCTGGAGGAACCATCGGAGTTGGAACCGACAGTTATGGCTGCTATCTGAATTTGCCGGGGTTTTACTGGAAAGAACTGCAATGGTTGACGCAAGCCGGATTCAGCAACGCCGAGGTATTGAAAGCCGCCACCGCTGTAAACGCGAGAATTTTGGGGGCAGAAAGCGAGGTGGGCAGCATTGCCCCGGGCAAATACGCTGATTTTGTCCTTGTCGAAGGCAATCCTTTACAAGATATCGCGTGTGTCAGAAACATCCGGCAGGTTATCAAGGGCGGCATAACGTATGTGGATGGCAGGCAAACAGAGTAGGCAACACTCAGATTGCAGCGGACGCGGCTGCGTTGCCGCCTGGTGCAGGAACCACGTGCATTACACGGATCGCTCCTTAAAGAGGCTACGCCACCCGCCGCGCGCCTGAACCCTACCGTTGGGCGAGGTCGTACCGAGTTCATCGGCCCTCAGATGGGCGTACAGAGGCGCTACCAACATTCAGGGTATTGACTATGGCAACATTTGTACATCTTACGCCAGAGAAGAATATCAAGAGTATCCAACGCACAGGTATCAAGGCAGCTAACGGGCAAAATGGCTACCCGGATGGCTTTTTTGCTCAAGCCGTCACACCGAACTTCTATATTTCCCACCAATGGCTGCGAGAGTTGAAACGAGGTGGGCAACGCACATTATGCGGAGTCTACTTCCGTATTCCCGATGACGAAATGGTATGGGTTGGACACTACAATCAGTCTCTTGTCCAAGTATCAGCGGCAGAAGCTATTGGAATCATTCTTCACCACGATAGCCCCTTGGGTTATCAAGTATACATTCCACGTTGTGTTGTGGCCAAGGAGATCATTCGTGTGTCTCATTTGCCACAAAACATAGGCTGGCGATATTATCCTGAAGCTCACGGCCAAGAACCTTGTGGCTGCCCAATATGTTTGCGCAGAGGTGAGATTAAGTCACGTGGTATCCGCGAGGAATGGGAAAACAAGATGAAGTAGGGGGTAGCATTATCCGCTCCAGGTGATTATAGACGGTCAAAAGCCCCGCGTGTTTGTGGAGGAAAACGTCTAACAGGCATGCAGCCGACGTCCGGGCGACTACGGCAGCGATGAGTTCTAGTTTTGGAAGTTTTGCAGGCCGGGTATGGCGCCTGGGGTTAGCCGGACGCGGCTGCTGCGCCACCGTTGGATGGCAGACCCATAGTCTGGCAACACAAAAAAGAGGGTTAGGGGAGGACATCGCGCGTGCCAGCGGTTCACCGCCTGTCGCCTCGGGAGACAAGCTTTAGAGGGTGTGCTGTCCGCTTAGGCATCGGACAGCCAGCAAAGAGAAATCGGGATGGATGACAAAAAATCTGATGCGCTTGAGCCAAAACGGTTGCTGGAACATATGCACGTTCTGTGCAAAGAGATTGGCCCGCGCCCGGCGTGCAGCCCGAAAGAAGCGGCGGCCGCCGATTGTGTGCTGCGCACTCTGCATAATTTGGGCTATCCTGATGTTTGTGTTCAGCCCTTCAAGAGCAATGATACCATGGGTTGGTGGACGATTCCTTTGGGGCTGATACTGATTTTGAGTCTGCCTCTCTTTTTCTTCGCCGGGCGGTTGGGCAAATGGATTGCCAGTGTGTCGTGCCTGGTAGCCGCTGAAAATATTCGCGGCATCACGCGGGTAAGGCGGCCCTTCTTTCAACGGCTGGTTGCCCGGGGCCGCAGCCAGAACGTTTACCTGACCATCGCACCGCGCGGCGCGGTGCGCGGGCGGGTTACGCTGCTTGCCCACCTGGATAGCAACAAGCAGCGCTTTACCTTACCGCCCTCGAACCCGGCTTTGATGAAACCCCTCCTCACGCTACAAATCGTCTATGCGGCATTGATGGGACTGGTAATGGGGGGCGCTTCAAGTGCACGGCGGCGCAACCCGTTCTTGATGGGCTTCTATGCGGTCAGCGGGGGGATGCTGCTGAGTAGTCTGGCGGCGCAGTTGAATGACGAACGCCAGCCGTTTATTGAAGGCGCCAGCGATAATGCCAGTGGGGTGAGTGTGCTGCTGGGCATTGCCGAAGCCCTGCGCACCCATCCCTTGGAGCATACCGAGGTCACGCTTTTGTTCACCGGTTGCGAAGAACCCGGCTGTACTGGCATGGAAGCCTATTTGCGCCAGCAGCGCCCGCCGCGCGACACCTGGTTTGTTGATGTAGACAACGTGGGGAGCGGCGGCGTGTGTTACGTTCTTAAACATGGAGTCAGCTATTTATCCACGTATTTGCCAGATGCCGGCCTGGTTGAAATCGCCAGCCGCGCCGCGCACAAGAACGCTCACCTGGGTGTCAGTGGCAGAGAGATGTTAACGGTTGACGAAGTGGCTACCGTCAATAACTTTGGCTATCGAGGGCTGTTGCTGACTTCATATAACCAGCAGGGTTATCTCAATAACTGGCATCGCGTAAGCGACCGGCTGGAGATTATGAACCCGGCTACTTGGTCGCGGGCGGCGCAGTTCACATGGGCCATGTTACAAGAAGTTGACCTTTAGCCAGGGTAACAGCCCTGACATATTCTTGGATTTGTGTGTGGGGTCACGGCACTATCTATCTTCTTTACCTGGCTACATAACAACACGGGCAGGAGCATTTGGACGGCTATTTTCTTCCACCAGACATACACCTGCATAGCACTCGCTTTCAGCCGACACCCTTACGCTGCGATTTTCGTGGCGTCACTCGTCTATTTGGCGATTTGATGGGCAAACATTCCTCCTACAGATGGGCGCGGCTGAAGCGTGCCGTTGAGCGACAACGACCTGGGAGAAATATATGCAAAGAGATGAAATCATTCAAATCTGTGATAGTCAAGTCCTTGAAATAGCCACAGCGCGATTTGGTACTCGCAAGGACGCATTAAAGATATTTCCAGAATATGAAGGCGCAGCCAACCTTGTCTATGAGTACGAAATTGACAAGAAGCCTCTGATTCTGAGAATCTCCTTCACGCCAGAAAGGACATTTGAACAAATTCAGGCTGAATTACACTTTGTCAATTACCTGGCTGAAAATGGTGTCAATGTTTCCAAGCCCGTACCATCCCAAAATGGAAATTGGGTTGAAACCATTCAAGCCGCGGGTATTCCATTTCATATCGTGACATTTGTCAAAGGTCAAGGAATGCGAGTGCCTGATAACGGATACCGTTACAGAACCGACGCGCCTATCGAGGAGTATTTTCGCAATTGGGGGCGAACACTGGGGCAAATGCACGCACTAACAAAGAACTATCACCCAGCAAGTGATGTCATCCAACGTCCAGAATGGTTTGACCTGCACCACAGTAGATTGGCATTGGCAACTCAGTTGCCAGATCGGTTACATCATGTTCAAAACCAAATACAATCCCTTTTGGGTGAACTGCAATCTTTGCCCAGAGACAAAGATTCTTTCGGTTTGATACATGGAGATTTTAACGATGGGAACTTCACGGTAGATTATACAAATGGAGATATCACCGTTTTCGACTTTGACGACGCTTGTTATTTTTGGTTTATGTACGAGATTGCCTCGGCTTGGGAAGGAGGGATTGGCAGGACAATGTTTCGTGGATTGGGTCAGCGCCAGTCGTTTATGGCTCACTACATGGAACAGGTGATGGAAGGATACCACCAAGAGAACTCGTTGCCCGATAGCTGGCTGGAGCGTTTATCCTTGTTTATCCAATTGATTCAAGTTGAAGAATTCTTACATTATGCCCAATACCTTGACGAACCAGATGAGGAGTTACAAAGTGAGTTGAATTACAAGATAAAATGTATCGAAAACGGAATTCCTTATATGGGCTTCTTTGATGACATATACTCACCGGAAAAACCATTCTCACTGTAATTTTTTACCCACCCAAAACGCCGTCCAACATCGCATCAAGACCGCTCGCGCCTGTGGCGCGTGCTGGCGGCGCTGAAGAAACTAACTATTTCACGCAAAGGCGCAAAGACGCCAAGGAAAATGCGGAGCGATCTTCATATTCTTTATTGAAAATCGTGGTTTACGTTATAAAATTTAGTCCAATCTTAAAAATCTTTGCGGCTTTGCGTGAAACTCCCTCCTTTTTTCAGGGGAGTCGTAAAGTTATATTACACAGGGGAGATGAGTGCTATGGCTGATGAAATTTACGATATGGAACAAGGCTGGAACAGTCTAGCTGCAGAAATGATGTACATCTGCATGCCGGGCGGATTGCCGGCAGTTGAATTAGCATTCTATGAGCGCCGAATTCGGGCTAATGGCGGCATTGCGCTGGACCAGGCTTGTGGAACTGGGCGGCATATATTTCCACTGCTCGCGCAAGGTCTCGAAATTCATGGCGCGGACATCTCAGCCGACGCCTTGAGTTTCGCCAAGCGAGAGGCCGAGGCACAGAACGTCAATCCTGTGCTGTACCACCAACGGATGGAAGAATGCGACCTTCCACGCCACTACGGGACGATCTATGTGGCCAATTGTACCTTTCAGATCATCAGTCAACGGCAACAGGCGTTTTCAACATTGAAACGGTTCTGGCAACATTTGGCCCCCGGCGGGCAGTTATTATTGGAACTCGCCGTGCCGCCAGAAGTCACACAAGGGCTCACTATTCACGATGGCGACCATCCGATCATCTGGGAACCAGAGCCACGCCGCGGGGCAGAAGGGGAAATTGTCACCACATTGTGGACGGAATCTGTGGATCTCTTCGAGCAGACACTCATGTCGAAACGCCGATACGATCTTTACATTGGCGGACAAGTCGTTCGGTCAGAGGTTCATGCCCATTGGATGCGTTGGTACTATCATTATGAAATGTGGATGATGCTTGAGCAAGTAGGTTATGAAAACCTTGTAACCTATGGGGATTACACTGATAGTCCCGCGACAAAGGAGAGCCAAACCGTCGTGTACGGAGGGCGTCGCCCACTCAACTCATGAATTTGAGGGCAAACCGGCCTAACACGTGCGGTAGCCGACAGTGCCTTCGGCGCTGCGGCTAAGCTTCGCCGTTGGGCCGCGTGCTCTCAAACAAAAAAATAGCACATATCCCCATCTATGGCTTTTCCATCATTTCCAGAAAGGATAATACAATGAGATATCTAAAAATAGACATCATCCGGCAGTTCATCATTTTGTCAACGCTATTGGTTCTTGTGGCCTGCGCTCCTAAGGAGGTAACTCCAACATCTATTCCCGAGGCAGACAAAAGCCGCTATATCGCAGACTTGGAGTTCATCGCCCAGGCTCCCCGGACGAGTATTGACCCACATCATAAAGCCGTTCAGGATATGTGTGCTGAACGGCTGACTGAGCTGGGTTATGAAGTTGAGCGACATGATTTTGAATATGGAGTCAATGTCATTGGAACGCTTTCTGGAACCACCCGCCCTGACGAGATCGTGATTGTATCGGCACACTATGATACGATACCGAATAGCAATGGGGCCGACGATAACGCCAGTGGGGTCGCCGGGGTTCTGGAAACGGCAAGGTTATTGGCAGATGAGGAACATGCCCGCACTTTGAGAATAGCCTGTTGGGATCAAGAGGAACCTGCCCTGTATGGCTCTTATGTATACGCAAATCGCGAGAGGGAAAGAAACACGGATATCAAGGTAGTCTACGTGTACGATGAAATTGGTTCGCTCGATGATAGACCCAATTCCCAACGGTTCCCTGCTGGATTTGCTGCTTTGTATCCGCACGAAGCGAAAAAACTGAAGGCGAATCGGTATCGAGCGAACTTTGTTCTCCTTATTTCCGATCAGCAAGCGCATCCATGGGCATTGGCGATTGCTGACCAGGCTGAAAAAATAGGATTGCCGTCAATACAGTTGGAGGTCAATTTGGATGGGGAGATTCCAGGTAACTTGAAAGGATCAGATCACGCCTCCTTTTGGGGAAAAGGGTATCCCGCCATTGAGATCAATGATACCTCCGGGCATCGAAATCCCTATAAACACACAAAGCTAGATACCATTGATACGTTGAACCATGACTTTGCGGTCAAGATAATTTCAGCCGTAGTAGCTTCTGTGCGAAATGCCCTTGAAAGCTCGGAGTAATGGGGGAGCGTCATTCTTGATATCTGGTTGTTAGGGCGTCTTTCGGAAATACGTTGCAATACTATAGATGACTCTGCTGAAGAAACTAACTATTTCACGCAAAGGCGCAAAGACGCCAAGGAAAATGCAGAGCCATCTTCATATTCTTTATTGAAAATCGTGGTTTACGTTATAAAATTTAGTCCGATCTTAAAAATCTTTGCGGCTTTGCGCCTTTGTGTGAAACTCTCCTTTTTTCTCAGAGAAATCATACCTTTGGCTGGTGATACGCTTACCATAGCGGACGCAGCTTAAGCGTGGCCGTTGGACGGCCCAGAGTGCATTCCAGGAACGGTTGAGGAGATGAGTATGGCAACTAATCAAAAAGCTATCGAAACCATAGACGAGTATATCGCGGCCTTCCCGCCCGAGATTCAAGAGATTCTGGAGAAAGTAAGAAGGATCATCAGAGAGGCGGCGCCAGACGCAGAAGAAGCAATCAGGTATCAAATACCAACCTTCACGCTGAAAGGTAACTTGGTGCATTTCGCTGCGTTCAAAAAGCATATCGGATTCTACCCTACCCCCACAGGGATTGAGGCATTCGAGGCGGAGCTATCAAGCTATGAAGTGATGAAGGGTTCGGTCAAGTTTCCGCTGGACAAACCAATTCCATTCGACCTGATCGGTGAGGTTGTGAAGTTCAGGGTGAAGGAAAACCTGGAAAGAGCCGCAGCAAAGCAGCGGAAAAAGGGATAGGCTGCCATTTGTGCAGGGATTCTCTACAAGTGGGCAGCCCGCCACACACTACAGGCGACGCCGCTTCGCGGCCTGGTATCGCCGCCCCATTGGGTTATGTGAGGGGTCTCTAAGTGAAAGCCTCGACGGGTAACCCGCCGCGCGCCTGAACCCGACCTGGCGCCGTTGATACTGGATAAACAACTGCGTCTTGAATTCCCGGCGCGTGCCCCATACGCGCAATTTGATCACGCCAACGCCCCGTGCCTAGCTCGCGTTCATAACTGCCGTTCCGCTGGTCACACCGCTCTATGCTGCGCACGTAACGCTCGGCCCCGATGAAAGCTGTGACTTCTTCCTCCAACACCGTCTGTTTTACATGTTCTTATCCCGAGCATACCGGAAACCGCACTTTTACACAACTTTCAGTATACTACCCGGAAAACAAAGTGTTCAAACCAATCTCAAAGCTCAAAGCTACTTCTATTGTACAGTAACAGGCTTATACTTATCGTTGAGTGACATCCCAAATTTCTTCAAAAAGCATCCGTGCTTTTCAAGGAACAGGTTCAATGTTGGAATTTGTCATTACGCTGCTAATTTTTTCCGGGACCCTGATGATTGTGCTGGGCATCACCGCCTTTCAAAGGCGAGCGTCACCGCTGGCATGGTCGTTTGGCGCCAGTGTGCTTTGCGCCGGGATCTGGAATTTTGGCTTTGCGGCCGAGCTCATTAGCCCCACCCTGGCCGGGAAGCTCTTCTGGGCCAACCTGCAATTCCTGGGGATTGCCTTCCTGCCTGTGACCTGGCTGGCCATGGCCTTGTACGCCACCGCCCAGCCGCGCCAAAATCTGCGCGTCATTCCAGCCCTGGCGCTAATTCCACTCATTACCAACCTCCTGCTCTGGACTGATCCGTACCACCATTTGTTTCGCCAGTCTCCTGCGCTCAATACCGTCAACATGCTCTTCCCAATGCTGGTCAACCATTACAACACCTATTTTTACGCGGTACACGTCCCTTATGGGTATTTATTGTTCGCCGTCACACTATTTATGCTCATCCGCTCCTGGCGGCAGACGCCGCCCATCTACCGCCGACAGCGCAGCACCCTGATTATCACGCTGTTACTGCCTTTGCTGACCGATACAATCTACGTTTTTGGCATCACCCCCATCCCGAATTTTAATTTCACCTCAATTATGTTCAGTCTCTCCGGGTTATTGCTCAGCGCAAATGTCTTGTATCTCCGCCTGCTGGATGTCCTCCCACTGGCCTATGAAGCCGCGGTCAACGAAATGCGAGTCGGCGCGATCGTCCTGGATGCTCATGGGCGGGTATCCCACCTCAACCCCGCAGCCGCGCAAATCACGGGGCTTGCCAATGATCAGGTGGTGGGCATAGAGGCCAGACAATGCCTCCCACAATTAACGCCGCTGTGGGATTCGGCCCAAGGGCGCGCCGAAATCACCCTCCCGCGCGGCGGTGAAGCGTATACTTTTCAACTTCAGCGCACCGCGATAAGGAAACGCCAAAAGCTTGCGGGGCAGGTCATTACACTAGATGACATCACAGAACGGGTACAGTTGACTGAACTACTGCGTCGAGAACAAGAAAAATCAGATGCCCTAATCTTAAACATTTTGCCCCAGGAAATCGCGGACATCCTCAAAAACGAGAACTGCGTCATTGCCGACCGCTTTGACAACGTCAGCATTCTCTTTGCTGATATCGTGAATTTTACGCCATTGTCAACGGCAATGACGCCCACGGAACTGGTCGAATTGCTCAACGCAGTTTTTTCGCGCCTGGACACGCTGGTTGACAAGTATGGCGTTGAGAAAATCAAAACCATCGGCGATTGCTATATGGTCGCCGCCGGCGTCCCTCAGCCGCGCCCCGACCATGCGCAGGTTCTCACCCGTTTAGCACTTGACATACGCAGTTTGGTCGAGCAGTGCGAGTTTCAGGGGCGACGATTGGCCTTCCGCATCGGCATCAATTCGGGTCCGGCCGTCGCCGGCGTCATCGGCAACAAGAAATTCTCTTACGATTTATGGGGCGATACGGTCAATACTGCCAGCCGCATGGAATCGCAGGGCACGGCCGGCTTCATTCAAATCACCAGAACCACCTACGATCTCATCAAAGACGATTTTATCTGTGAACCGGGAGGGATAATTAATGTGAAAGGTAAGGGCGAAATGAAGGTATGGCACGTATTGCGAAGTAAGGTTTAAGCATGTTCAATAGGGACCATCAAACAGCAGTATGCCCTGACTCGAACTTTGTCGAGGCCGCCGTGGAGCTTCCGGCCTACCTTTGGACACTCATACTCGTTGGTCGCGTGTTATGGACGAGGAGGGCATCACCAGACGCGACGGGCGCCGCGTGCTGTGGCGGGATTTGACCAAGACGGAACCGATCACAGAGGAATAAGGGCGTGCGGCTGGGCGGCGCACTGCGTCTGTACTTCATGGGTTGCGTAAGTCCTAAAAATCACAGGGCGCCTTCAGTGCTGAAGGCGCCCTGTTTCTTGAGGAAGATTACCCCTGCGGCGCAGCGTTGAGGCGCGGGTCGAGCGCATCGCGCAGGCCGTCGCCCAGCAGGTTAAAACCGAGCACGGTGATCATAATGGCGATGCCGGGGAAAAACACCAGGTGCGGCGCGGTGAAGACCTGGTTACGTTCCTGTCCTAGCATTGACCCCCATTCGGCCATCGGCGGCTGCGCGCCCAGCCCCAGGAACGATAGCGCCGCCGCTTCCAGAATCGCGCCAGCGATCCCCAGCGTCCCCTGTACGATCAAGGGCGATAGCGCGTTGGGCAAGATGCGCACGAACAGAATCCACAGCGGCCCCGCGCCCAACGCCCGCGCCGCTTCCACAAAATCCTGCTCCCGGAGGGAAAGCACACTGGCGCGCACCACCCGCGCATAGGAAGGAATATTGACGATGGCAATGGCGAGCAGCGCGTTTTGCAACCCCCGCCCCAACACGTTGACAATGGCAATGGCGAGCAGCAGCGAGGGAAACGCCATCAACACGTCCATCAGCCGCATAATCACGTTGTCGGCCCAGCCCCCCCAATAACCGGCGATAGCGCCGAGCACCGTCCCCACAATGATCGCAAATCCAATGGTGGTGAAGCCGATAAACAGCGACACGCGTGTGCCGTGGAGCACCCGGCTGAACTGGTCGCGCACGTTGCCGTCAATCCCCATCCAGTGCTGCGGTTGGTCGGCAGGGCAGCCAAGCAGGTGAATACAAGGGAGGTCCCGCTTCTTAACCGGCTCGATGCCGATCAACACTTTCTCCGGGTCATACGGGGCCAAAACGCCGGCCAAGGCGGCAATCAAAATCAGAAAGCCCAGGATGACCATGCCGATGATGGCCGAGCGCTGGCGAAAAATACGGCGCAGCGTCAACCGCCACAAACTGTTGGCGCGGTAGCTCTGAAAACTGCCTTCGAGCGCGGCCAGTTCTGCTTTTCGCACGTCAGACAGTTCGCCGTCAGGCGATTGAGACACTGCGGGGGACGATGGAGGAGGTTCCTTTCCCATGATGGTTTACCTCAATCTAGCTTGATGCGGGGATCGATAAAGGCGTAGGAGACATCCACCAGCAGGTTGATGCCCACGTAGCCGATGGCAATGACCAGGGTGAACGCCTGGACAATCGGATAATCGCGCGCGGTAATCGCTTCAAATAACATCCGCCCCACCCCGGCCAGCCCGAAGATCGTCTCGGTTAGGACGGCGCCGGCAAAGATGGTGCCCATTTGCAGGCCGATGATGGTGAAGATCGGCAGCAGCGCATTGCGGAAGGCATGGCGCAGCACCACCCGGCGCAGGGGCATCCCCTTGGCGCGCGCCGTGCGGATATAATCCAGGCCCAACACCTCTAACATACTGGAGCGCGTCATCCGCGCGATGATGGACATCGGGATGGTGCTGAGCGCCATCGTCGGCAGGATGAGATGTTTGAGGGCGTCCCAGAAAATTTTCCAGTCAAAGGTGAGCAAAGAGTTCAGCAGATACAGGTTGGCAATAAATTCATAGAAATGAAACTTCACCGTTTCCGGCGCTACGGCCATAGCATACACTTCGTAGAATGGGACGCTGACCAGGCCGGCAGTCAGGCGGCCCGAGGGCGGCAACCACTTCAACACCAGGGCAAAGAAATAAGCCAACATCAGCCCCAGCCAGTAGACGGGCATAGAAACGCCAATATTGGCGCCGATCATCGTGACAATGTCTACGGCGGTGTTGTTGCGCACCGCCGAAATAATGCCCAGCGGGATACCAACCAGAGTTGCCAAAATCAACGAAGTGGTGCCTAATTCCAGGGTGAGCGGCAGCCGCTCGATGAGAATAATCGTGACGGGCCGGCTGAACCGGATGGAGTTGCCAAAGTCGCCGCGCAGCACGTCGCGCATATAGATGCTCAGTTGGACGTAAATCGGTTGGTCCAGCCCATGCTCGCGCGTGAAACGCTCACAGACGAGCGCCGTGGCCTTTTCCCCCAGCAT
>JAKQEE010000405.1 GCA_029558635.1 Pseudomonadota bacterium
GCCGCGCGGCAAGGCCTGAAAACCGAGACGCGCAGATTCGGAGACAAACCAGCGTGGAAAATCGGCCAGCGGCTCTACGTCAAAGAGCCGGTCATCCTGATGGGCGAAGTCGGCAAAGCCCCGAAAGAAAAGGATGTAATCTGGCAGAAGGGCGAACTCAAGTACACCCGTGTTCAATACCTGTACGATGACCAGGCTTTGCCGGAAAGTCCCGACGTTTTCTGGACAAAGAAGCAAAAACTGTTTTGCCCGGAGAAAGCGGCCCGCTACATGATGCAGGTAACAAGCGTGAAGCGCCAGCGCCTGGGCGACATGCAGGATTGCGAATACCGCGCCGAAGGGTTACAACAGCATTTCGCCGTTGCGCTCGACGATCGCAGCGCGCCCGGCAAAGAGTGGCGTGTAGAAATGGCAAACGACCTGATGTTCTCCGACAGTGACCCGGCCAGGGTGTACGAATACCTGCTCAATGCGACCGCAGGGGGAAAGAAAGTCTATAACCCGGACGCGCTGGTTTGGGCCTACAAATTCATGTGGATGCCCTACCAGCGGTCAGTAAAGTTGAAGTGATGGAAACAGCACCCGCAAAATGGCTCGAAGTCGAAGAGGATATCCTTCGCAAATGGTACGAGCGCAACGGATCCGACTTCTGCGACACGGTTATCGGCGAACTCATGGGCTGGAAGCGCGGAGCGCGCAACGTCATGCAGAAAGCGTGGAAACTGGGGCTTCGCTACAAAGGCCCGCGGCGCGGCGTGTTCAAAAAAGGGCTTGTGCCCTTCAACAAGGGGCGCAAGATGCCGGCAGAGTTGCGGGAAAAGTGCGCTCCGACCATGTTCAAAAAAGGCCAGAAGCCGCACAACACCAAGCCGGAGGGCGAGGATATTTCAATTCGGTACGATAATCGCGGCGTTGCCGTGCTGCACAAAAAGATTGCTCTTGGAAAGTGGGTGTACCTTTCGCGGTACAACTACGAAAAATACATCGGGAAGATTCCAAAGGGTTACATCGTCACCTATAAGGACGGCAATACCATGAACTGCGACCCTGCCAATCTCGTGCTGATGAGCCGCGCCGACAACGCCCGGCGCAATTACAGCCGGGATAAATACACGGCTTGGCACAATGAACTCACTGACGAATATGTGCTATGGTATCAGCAAAGGTACCGTGGCGCTGAAGGGATAGACCTTGAAACAGCCCGCGCAAATGGGCTCATAGACATTTGGCGCGCAGAAATTCAACTTAAACGTCAACTTAAAAAAGTAAACAACAATGAAAAACGCAACAAAAAAACGTCTGAATGACGCCATGAAACGCGACTGGGAATACCGCGCGGAATCTTATACCTTCAACTCATGGGAGGAGGTAGACGGGCAAATACTGATCGCCACCGACAAGAAAACGCTGGACGTTGACCTCGATGACCTGGACATGTTCCTGGCCGGCCTCATTGAAGTGGGCGCAAAAAAAAACGAACATTCTGAAACGGCAGTCGAGGCGTACCAACCCATCATGCTGCAAACAATCAGCAAGGAAACACAGAGCACGGTGGCTGCTGGGCTGCTCAGCACTTTCGAAGAACTCACCAAGGCGCAGACGCCGGAGAA
Organism: Pseudomonadota bacterium; assembly: GCA_029558635.1. Classification (GTDB taxonomy): domain Bacteria; phylum Pseudomonadota; class Alphaproteobacteria; order Micavibrionales; family Micavibrionaceae; genus UBA1573. The sequence goes on from JAKQEE010000405.1 coordinate 1,611, forward strand.
GATCAAGGCGCTCTCGCTCAAAGCATCAAACCAGGTGAAGATAGTCGGTGCGCTCACTGGTATGGCGAAACTCGAACTGGACCTGTATAAAACGGCTCGTTCAAAAAAATCAAACAAAAGTTAGAAAAATTGAGCGAAGTTTTTTACTTTTGTGGGGTCAAAAAGATGACCACCGGTGGCACGGTGATTCAGGAATAACAGTTTAGCAATCGAAAGCACTGAGAGAAGGTGCGGGTGTCTTGGAATTTCCTGACAAGACTTTGGCTACGCCACTACAGCCGCCCGTCCTTCTCCCGGTGCTTTTGTTTTTTAATCATCTACTATCCTAAAATGAATGACGCAATCAGCGTACTCAGCGAATTATTAGAAAGGCCGGTAGCATACCATGCAGTTTTGGCAAAAGCCCTTGGAAGCGTACCCGCAGCCGTGATTCTATCGCAGGGAGTATATTGGGCAAAGAAAGCGCCCGCAGAAAAAAAGGGCTGGTTCTGGGTGACTGCCGAAGAATGGTATAATCAGACAGGGGTAAGCGAAGAAAGCCAGTTGACGGCAAGGAAGATTTTGAAACAGGCCGGGTTTTGGGAAGAGAAGTTGATTGGACTGCCGGCGAAGATGCATTACAAAATAGACTTTGAGTCCCTTGTTGCGGTAATTTCCGGCTACTTGAAAACCGGAAAACCAGTTACCGTAGATAACCGCCGCAAGAAGCCGGATAATGCCAGATCAAGTAGCGGTAAATTCCGGCAACTGGATGACGGCAAAAACGGCGACAAAAAGACTACTATAGAGATTCTTGATGATACTAAGGCTGAGACTACGTTTCCCGCCGCTGACGCGCCGGACACCGGCCCCACAGTTTTGGTGATTGAAACCGTAGCGGTAAATGATTCCGGAAATGGAACGGCTTCAAGGGGGGGCGGGCCGCAAACAAAAAGTTGGACGCGCATCGCAGCCGAAGTGTTTGACGAAGTGGCCGTTGAAAAATCCCGCGAAAAGCATATCGAGTACCAGCCGTTCAACTGGTCGGTATGTCAGGAGGAGAACTTCAAGCAACTCAAGAACCTGCGGGACAAGGCGATTGTCCCGGACTTCAAAAAGAAATTCAACGCTGAGCCAACTGAAGAGCAAATGACCAATTCATTCAGGGCAGTATTCAGGCTTGCATGGGACTACTTTTACAAAATCCAGAAAGATACAGGAGGAGCACTCCATTACACGCCAACGTCGGTGTACAAGAGTTACAACAACATCAAGACGACGGCACAAAACGGCAACATCAATGGCACAACAACAAACAATGGCGCTGGCGCGGGTCGGTTCGGGCAAGGAGTTGACCACAATGGCACATTCGATCCGAAGCGCGGCTACTAACCACTATCACATCGCGC
>JAKQEE010000406.1 GCA_029558635.1 Pseudomonadota bacterium
TACACTTTTCAAAGATTCTCCGCCAACGTTTATTTTGTCGAAAGCTTCCGCCCATAAATCTTCGAACTTAGGGCGATAGAACTTGGTCTGCGAACCCACAGGAACTCGTGAATAGTCGAGCATTTTAATGAAGGCCGCGTCTAAAGGATCCGTTTCTCCCTGCAAATGGGCAACCGCTTGGTTCGCCGAAATCGCGAGGCCGCCTTCCAAACATCGTTTTCTCTGCGCCAAATCGCTGGAAAGGAACGCGGCCAACATCACGGCGCCGCGTTTATCCGGGGCGCCGGTAGGTACGGACCACCCGGACAAGTAAGAAACGGTGTCTTTTCTATTGATGTCAGCGAACGGAAGCGTTGCGCCGCCGACCTGCAAATCCAACCCTTTACTAATTTGGCCTTTGATCGAAATGTTGAACCAACGCCCGGTTAGAACCATACCGACTTTACCGGTATAGAACAGAGCCGAACTCCCACCTAAAGCGGAGGCCTGTGATGGTGTCGGCGCATACTCTTCATCAAGTAAATCAAGGTAGTATTGATAGATTTTTACATTGATATCGCTATTAAGATATCCGCTGGTATGGGAGAAATCAGGACTGAATATCTCCCCGCCGCCAGCCCACAGCAATGGGACAACGATGCCCACCCAGGATGGGAAAGCGAAACCCCAGGTATCATTTTGGCCATCGCCATCAAGGTCTTTGGTCAATTTTTTTGCTGTCTCGGCGAACTGCTCCATCGTCCAACCGTCTTCGGGAGGATAGGGAACGCCCATTTCATCGAACATCTTTTTGTTGTAGAAGATACCCATCGGGCTGGTATCTTTCGGGATCGAGTATATCTTTTTGTCGATTCTCGCGATATCGACTAAAACAGGAAAGTATTCGTACACATTGCTGCCGCTAAACCCTTCTCGGGCGAGTCTGGAAAGGAAAGGAGCCAAATCTGTCAAGAAATTGCCTTCGAAGAATTTCGGGATCATCTCCGCGTCAAGCAGGACAACATCAGGAGGGGTTCCA
>JAKQEE010000001.1 GCA_029558635.1 Pseudomonadota bacterium
TTCGCTGAAAAACAGCGCCGATATTATCAAAGGCGTACTGTCTGACGTAGCCAATGCCAGAAAAGAAGCGGCCGATGCGGCAGTTGAGCAGGCAAACAGGCAAGTCGAGGCGGCCGAAAGCGCACTGGATCGGGAAATTGAGCTTTCGCAGGCGGGATTTGCCGCCAACGTACAACTAAGGCAGCAGCAGTTAGAAGAGGCTCGAAATAATCAGCGCAGGGCACTAGAAGAACAACGGGCGGCGGCGCGGGCGCAATTGGTTATAGATTCGGCACAACAAGCATCTAACATCGCCGTATCAGCTACCGAGTTGATAAAATCTTGGTCAAAAATCCCCCTTGGCGTCGGCCTTTTGGCGGCAGCCGCGCAAATTGCTGCAATAATTGGCCTTATTTCATCCGTCAGGGCGCGGGCGCGGGCGCTATCGCAGCCTTTGCAGTTCCGGACGGGTGGCGAAATCGGAATGAGAGACGGTGTGTTGGTTGGCCCCTCACACGAACGCGGCGGTATACCCATCGAGGCCGAAGGCGGGGAGTTCACGACCTCCGACGGAAAGCGCCTTTCCATTGTCAATAAGCGGATGACCGACAAACATTTCGATCTATTGCAGGCAATCAATAAAGACGACCGCCGGGCAATTGCTCGCCATGCGCTCGCCTTGTCCCCTGAAATTGAAATCGACCGCGAAGCCGTTTCTAAGCGCCTGTTTGGTGAGGGAGGGCAAGTTCTTGCCATTAGTGACCCTGACGTTTCCAGAAAACTGGATCAATTGATCCGGGTACAGGAAATGCAATTGAAGCAAATGCTGTCAGCGGCCGACAAATCCCAATGGATTGACGGCAAGACAGAGCGCAAAGGCAACCGGACAACAACCTACCTCAACCGATGACCGACGTAAGGATTAAAATTGGCTCCGTTGACCTTTCGCTGCCCGTTGCTACTTTCGATGCGGCAACGCTTGGTTGGGATGGGATTACCACATACAAACCCGACCAGGACAGCCGGACGTATCGCAGCGAGTTTAAGTCGGATATTATTATCCCCTGTTCCGCTATTCCCGACACGTGGCCGGGCGACACAGTAGGGGAACGCTTTCAAAACTTGCTCGATGAGGAAACGGGCTGCGCTATTTTTGAGGTGGCCGTTGAGGTGTATTGCGGCGGCTCCTGGGTAGAGGTCTGGACGGGTGAGTTTGACACAAATTGGAGAAGCGACCGCGACACAAAGACCATCACCGTCAGGCCTAAACAGGCCGACCCGTTCACCTGTATAAAAAACAACTGGGGCGAATCAGTTAACATCTTCGACGTTCCGCCGGTTACACTGACGCGGCCTTACAACGCCGTCTACGAACTGGATAACGTTGTGCAATATTCGGAAACCGAATGCGACCCAACCCCGCCGACAAACACGGGATTTTGCTACATTGAAGGTTCGCACCAAGCGCTTAATTACGGCGGCGCTAACGGCATTGATTGGTCTTGCGGTTGGTTATACCACCGGCTGAAAAAAAACGGCACTTGCAGCGGCGCTACACCCGTGCCGCCCGACGATTATAACACTTGGACGCTGCTTTCCGGAGGCTGCCCCGGCACGCCCGTTTATTGGACTTGCCCGGAATCAGCCCGGCTTGTCTATTCTTTCAAAAACGGCCGCCGCTTTGATGAGGTGCTGCAATTCTTGCTGGATCAAACCGGATGCGGCCTGACGGTGGTTAGCGACTTTTTTGGCATTAACGGAGATAATACAGCCCCTTCTAATTCAGCATACGACAGGGCGGCCGACGTGTTGCAAGACTTGATTATACACCAAAAGAGCGACGTAAAGCGGCATGACGCGACCGAAGTTTCAAAGGAGCCGGTTTGGAACATGAAACTGCGCGACCTTTTG
>JAKQEE010000002.1 GCA_029558635.1 Pseudomonadota bacterium
TTCGCTGAAAAACAGCGCCGATATTATCAAAGGCGTACTGTCTGACGTAGCCAATGCCAGAAAAGAAGCGGCCGATGCGGCAGTTGAGCAGGCAAACAGGCAAGTCGAGGCGGCCGAAAGCGCACTGGATCGGGAAATTGAACTTTCGCAGGCCGGGTTTGCCGCCAACGTACAACTAAGGCAGCAGCAGTTAGAAGAAGCCCGAAACAGCCAGCGGCAGGCACTGGAAGAACAACGAGCGGCGGCGCGGGCGCAATTGGCCGTTGATTCGGCACAGCAGGCGTCCAATATCGCCCTGTCGGCAACCAACTTGTTTAAATCATGGTCAACGCTGCCTTTTGGTGTTGGCCTTTTGGCGGCAGCCGCACAAATAGCATCTGTAATCGCCCTTATTTCATCCGTCAGAGCTCGGGCGCGGGCGCTATCACAGCCTTTGCAGTTCCGGACGGGCGGCGAAATCGGAATGAAAGACGGAGTATTGGTCGGCCCCTCACACGAACGCGGCGGCATACCCATCGAGGCCGAGGGCGGGGAGTTTACCACCTCCGACGGCAAACGCCTTTCTATTGTGAATAAGCGGATGACCGACAAACATTTCGATCTATTGCAGGCAATCAACAAAGACGACCGCCGGGCAATTGCTCGCCATGCGCTAGCCCTGTCTCCTGAAATTGAAATCGACCGCGAATCTGTTTCTAAGCGCCTGTTTGGTGAGGGTGGGCAAGTGATCGCCATTAGCGACCCTGACGTTTCAAGAAAACTGGATCAATTGATCCGGGTACAGGAAATGCAATTGAAACAAATGCTGTCGGCGGCCGATAAATCCCAATGGCTTGACGGCAAGACGGAACGAAAAGGCAACCGGACAACAACCTACCTCAACCGATGACCGACGTAAGGATTAAAATTGGCTCCGTTGACCTTTCGCTGCCCGTTGCTACTTTCGATGCGGCAACGCTTGGATGGGATGGTATTACCACATACAAACCCGACCAGGACAGCCGGGAGTATCGCAGCGAGTTTAAGTCGGATATTATTATCCCCTGTTCCGCTATTCCCGACACCTGGCCCGGCGATACGGTAGGAGAGCGCTTTCAAAACTTACTCGATGAGGAAACGGGCTGTGCTATTTTTGAGGTGGCCGTTGAGGTGTATTGCGGCGGCTCCTGGGTAGAGGTCTGGACGGGTGAGTTTGACACGAATTGGCGAAGCGACCGCGACACAAAGACCATTACAGTACGGCCCAAACAGGCAGACCCGTTCACCTGTATAAAAAACAACTGGGGCGAATCGGTCAATATCTTTGACGTTTCGCCGGTTACACTGACGCGGCCTTACAACGCCGTCTACGAACTGGACAACGTTGTGCAATATTCGGAAACCGAATGTGACCCAACCCCGCCGACAAACACTGGCTTTTGCTACGTTGAGGGTTCGCACCAGGCGCTTAATTACGGGGGCGCTTACGGCATTGATTGGGCTTGCTTCTGGCTGTACCACCGGCTGAAAAAAAACGGCACTTGCAGCGGCGCTACACCCGTGCCGCCTGACGATTACAATACATGGACGCTGCTTTCCGGGGGCTGCCCCGGTACGCCCGTTTATTGGACTTGCCCGGAATCCGCCCGGCTTGTCTATTCCTTCAAAAACGGCCGCCGCTTTGATGAGGTGTTGCAATTCTTGTTGGATCAAACCGGATGCGGCCTGACGGTGGTCAGCGACTTTTTTGGTATCAACGGGGATAATACCGCCCCTTCTAATTCAGCATACGACAGGGCGGCCGACGTGTTGCAAGACTTGATTATACACCAAAAGAGCGACGTAAAGCGGCATGACGCGACCGAAGTTTCAAAGGAGCCGGTTTGGAACATGAAACTGCGCGACCTTTTG
>JAKQEE010000014.1 GCA_029558635.1 Pseudomonadota bacterium
GGTATCGCCGCGCTGGTTGCAGGTATCATCCTGCTGATCGCGAACTGGGAAGAGGTGACGGAAGCAGTCGGCGGATTCTTCTCGGCAATTAAAGACGTCGGCATGGATTTAATCAACGGACTTGTCGATGGAATTAAAGCCGCAGCGGCTGGAATATGGAATGGAATAAAATCAGTGTTCACCGGAATCATCGACGCGATAAAAGGATTCTTCGGGATTCATTCACCGTCAACTGTCTTTGCAGGCCTCGGCGGAGATTTGATTCAGGGGCTTATCAATGGGATTCTTTCCGCCGGCGGTGCAATATGGAACGCAGTAAAGGGAATATTTACCGGTCTCTGGGACAATATCAAAAACGTATTTTCAGGCGCGTGGGACCTCGGGAATAGCGTAGTATCCGCAATCGGTGACGGAATAAAAGGCGTCGCGTCAGGAGCGGTCGACCTTGCAAAAGACGCAGGAAGCGCGATAGCCTCCGGAGCTTCGGCGGTTGCGTCCGGCGCGGGGAACGTTTTGAAAAAATTAAAGTTCTGGGCAACCGGAACAGAAAGCGCGCCTCCCGGATTTGCTGTCGTCGGAGAGAACGGCCCGGAGCTTGTACAGCTAAACGGCGGAGAAAGAATATACCCTGCTGGTGAAACGTCAAGCATACTGTCATCTATCATGGGCGGGTTGCAGTCGTTCATGGGAGGCGGATCGCTCGGCGGTTCAAACGGACTGACTATTCACAACATGATAACAGCACCTGTTGTAATAGACGGACGTCAGACGGCCCGCGCGGTCTATGAAAACTGGGATAAGGTGGCAAGATGACAGTTACCATTGCAGGAGTAGAATACAGCGCGGCCGACTCGTACAGCATCAGGCAACAGGCTGGAAGCGCATCGACATCTGACATTGATATTCTCGTCGGAGCAGGGCAGGAAGTACCGCTCTCGCTTTCCTCATGCGTAATAGAAGATGACAGCGGGACACTATTCTCCGGCATCGTTGAGTCTGTTCAATCTCCTTCTTTCAAAGGTGGAAAGGAGGTCAAGCGGTATCGGCTCACGCTGACATCGTTTGAACGCATCTTCCAGAATCGTGTAATCTCTGACGCCTTTGAAAACAAATATACGCACGAAATCGTGCAGTCTCTTTTTGATAGTTATATCTCATCTGAAGGAATCACGCTTGGCGCAATCTCGGAAAGCGTACAGCAATACGAAAACTTCAACTACAGCTTTTCAAAACTTGCCGACATTCTCGAAGAGCTTGCAGATGATATCAACGCATCCTATTACGTCAGTCCTGACAAAAAGTTTTACTTTGTCACCCGCGACGCGTTCACCCTGGTTGATATGCCCGAAGGCGTCACCGGATTACAAATAGACGACGACTCAGGCGACGTTCGCACTGTCCAGATTGTAACCGGAGCAAGCGAAGAAACCAGCGCGCAGACTGAGCAGACGTTCTGGCTGGAGAATCAATCCGCGTGGGTTCTCGGGTATCAAGTGTCAAGCGTAACTGGATTCACCATCCAAGGCGTGATAGCAGGATTCGGACTAAAGGGAGTTGATGAAGGAGATACAAACGTAACCTTCCTGTACGAGCCAGGGTCAAACTCGGTTACGTTAAACACAAATGCCACGGTAAAACCAGCGACCGGCGATAACGTAGTAATTGTGTACAAAGGGTATTATGACATTGTAGTCACAAACTCGAACGACGCGCTAAAAGAATCAATCGCGCATCTTTCAGGAACCAGCGGACTGATCGAAGAAGTATACACCGACGAAACGATCGATAATTATCAAGACGCTGAGACGAAGGCGAACTCTCTTTTACAGCAATACGGCGAGAGACAAAAAGAAATATCCTGCTCATGCAGGGACTTTGAGAATACCGAAATATTTACCATGTGGGAAATCAATCGTCCTGACATAAACATCGTCGGGCAATACGTCGTTACCGAGCGAA
>JAKQEE010000016.1 GCA_029558635.1 Pseudomonadota bacterium
ACCGAGGCCAGGGCAAAGAAGATTGACGCCCTTATGAAATGGGGGATCATAAACCGGGATGAAGCCCGGAAAATGGAGGGGCTAAATCCGATTGCCGACGGCAGTGGACAGGCGTACTATATACCCATGAATATGGTTGACCCGACAAAACCAATTGAAACGCCGGAAGCCGGCCAAACTCAAAGCGATGACGCACAAGAAAGCGAACCAGCAGAGGCCGACGCCTGAATACTTCAAGGTCGTGCGCGGGAAGGACGGCGATACGCCGGAGTTGTTCCTATACGGGTACATCGGCCAAAAAGCATGGTGGGATGAAGACCCGGAAAACGATATTACGGATATAGCCGTCGTTAAGGCGATCCGGGAACTGGAGGCGGAGGGGAGCAAGCGCATCAACATACGCATTAACAGCCCCGGCGGATCGGTTATGCACGGCGATCCAATTATAACCGCCATCCGGAACAGCAAAGTTGATATTCATACCTATGTTGATGGGATAGCCGCAAGCATGGCCTTTGACATTTGGATCAGCGGGAAAAAACGACACGTAGCGATCAATTCCAAATTAATGACCCATGCGACGGCGACCATCGCAATGGGTACGGCGCGGGATATGGAAAAAGCGGCTGAGATGCTCCGGAAATTCGATGAATCCGCCATCGCCACATTTGCGGCGGTTACGGGCATGAGTGAGGATGAAACGCGGGAGCGGTTCTATGATTATGAGGATCACTGGCTAACCGCGAAAGAGGCTAAAGAATTGGGATTGATCGATGAAATCGACAATTACGAAACCGCGCAGGTAACGGAAAACCCGGAAAAAATGACATTCCGGCAATTACTCTCCATTGCAGCCAGGGTTGAAATGCCCGCGCAGGAAAAAGAAGAACCTGAACCCGAACAGGAAAACGAATTTGAAATGGAAAATTGGCGCGTAGATTACCTTCGCCGCCTCAAACAATTATAACACAAAAACAAGAGACAATGCGTACCGAAAAACAGGTATTAGAGCTTCGCGGCGAGGTACACGCACAAATGCAGGATATTCTCGCGCAGGCGCACAAAGAAAAGAGGGCGCTTTCAGCCGAAGAGGACGAAAGGTGGGGTAAGTTCGATAACGACTACAAGGCGCTTACCCGTGAAATCGACATGATCCGGGCGATGACCGGCTATACCGACGAAACCGCCGCCATCCAACCCCTCGCAAAGCCGGAAAGCGAAACCGATGTCGAGAAAAAGGCAAAAGCAAAAGAGGCGTTCTGGAAAAACCTCCTACACGGCCAGTCACTCACTAGAGAGGAAGCAATGCGGATTGCCTATTCTGACCCGCAAAAGGCCGTAACGTCAACCGGTGGAACCGGTGCCTATGTCATTCCCGAAGATTTCATCCGTAACCTGGAGGTTATTATGAAGTTATTCTCCGGGATGATGCAAGCAAGTTACATCCGGCGAAGCCCGAAAGGCGGAACAATGATTTGGCCGAAAATCGACGACACGGCGCAAACCGGCGCATGGGTTGCAGAACCTCGATCTCCGGCCCTCACGTCCAGGGCGTTCACGTTCGCAAAAACCGAATGGAGCGCATACACATGGGCGGACCTTGCAATGCTTACCTGGGAATTCATCCAGGACGAGGATGTTGACTTCGTGCAGCAGCGCCTTGCTGAGCTATTCGGCGAGGCCGCAGGTCGCGCACTGAACCAGGCGTTCACAGACGGCAGCGGATCAGGAAAACCTACCGGCATCCTGGATGCCAGTGCGGGCGCAAGCACAGGCAAAACAACCTCGTCCGGAACCGCGATCACAAAAGCGGAATTGATCGACGCTCAGCACAGCGTTGACCCCGCTTACCGGATGGGGCCAAATGTGGCATGGATGTTCAACGATTCAACGCTGGCCTATATCCGAAAACTGGACTTTGGCTCCACCGATACCGTACCCCTTTGGCAGCCGTCGTTCCAGGTTGGCGAACCCGACCGGATATTGGGTAACAAGTATTTCATCAACCAATCGTTTCCATCTATCGCAACCGGTAACAAGGTTGCGGTGTTCGGCGACTGGTCGAAGTACGTAATCCGGATGGTCCAGGACTTCAACCTGGTCCGGCTAAATGAGCGATTCGCCGACGAACTTGCTACCGGCTTTTTGGGCTGGCTGCGGTGCGACGGCAAATTGCACGTTTCCAATGCGTTGAAAGTGTTGCGGATGGCGTAACCCAAACAGCGGGCGGAGCGTAAACTCCGCCCGCACCACCTATGTACAAAACCGGCACATATAAGGTAACAACAGGCCCGGCAAGCGAACCGCTTACCGTGAGTGAGGCGAAGTTATACCTGAAAGTGGACGCCAGTACAGATGATACCTTAATCACGCTGCTTATTCAGGCGGCGCGGGAATCCTGCGAAAAGTACCTGCAAATGGCGCTTATTTCGCAGACGATAACGGAAAAATTCTACTGTTTCAAGCCCTGGGGGCTTCGCTTGTCTGTTTCGCCAATGATTTCCGTTTCATCGGTTGCGTACATGGATAGTGGCGGGAATAGCCAAACCCTATCCACCGACATATACGGGGTTAAAGATGGTGAAAAACCACCACTTATCTACCTGAAATATGGGCAAGTGTGGCCGGCGACATACGCGCAGACGGACGCTATCACAGTGACATACCTCGCAGGGTATGCCGACGCGGCATCCGTTCCGGGGGCGATAAAAACAGCAATGTATATGATACTTGCAGAGTGGTACAACAACCGGCAAGACAGCGTTCGCAATATGCCGACGGCAGCACAATGGTTCCTGGATCAGTTTCGTATAAGTTGGTTCTAATGGTACGGCACAACAAAAGGGAGGAAATCGGACAGATGCGGGAACGCCCACAAATCCAGGCCGCAACACAAAGCAGGGGAAGCGATGGAAGCGACGTAGAAACATGGGCAGAACTTGCAACCGTATGGGCGGCGGTGGAATACAGGGCGCTGACCTCTAACGAATCACTGGAAGCCGGAAAAGAGGTTGCAAAAACTGAAATCGTTTTCCGGATCAGGAAACGAACGGACGTAACGACCAGGAACCGGATATTACACGGATCGGTGTATTACGACATTGAAAGCATTGAAGTAACGCCGGATCAGCAATATATGAACCTTGTATGTAAAGCGGTTGGATTATGACAGGGGATGCAATTTATAACATCCTTTACAATAGTGGTTCCGGGGTTGTATTCGACCTGGTAGGTAACCGGATATGGCCAGACCAAGCCCCGCAAAACGCTACATACCCGTTTATCGTGTACCGGATCGCTGATACCGAGCCGAGCGACACCAAAGATGGGGTAAGCCAGTTGGATGTGGTTACTGTAACGATAGAATCCTACGCAACAGCGCGAACGGTGGCAAGAAGTACGGCGGAGGCAGTGAGAACACTACTGGACCGGAAACCGGCGGGAACTTATGGCGGGATAGACCTGGACGGGGTTAGGTTCACGGGCCAGCAAACGGCCAATTTCCAGAGCGACCCGCATATTTTTGTTTTTGAGCAAATGTTTCAACTAAGGTACAAAAGATGAGTGCAGAGTTTCGATTATTGACAAGGCCGGGTGAAATCAGTAAAGCCCTGGGCGCGTACCTGGACAGGGTAAGCAGTCCTGCGCAAAAGGCGGCGATACTCCGAGCCGGTGCAATCGTAATCAGGAACGCGGCGCGAAAACCACCAACCCCCATATCTGAAAAAATGCACTACGCATACCTGAAAAATAATCGCGTAACGATACACCCTGGAAACTTGCGAAAAAGCATGGCGGTATTCCGGACGCGGGATAATGACGTGGTGATTGGACCGCGTGTGATTCGGAAAAACATAGGACAGGAGTTTGGGCGGACGGTAGCAACGGCATCCGGGTATTACGCCTCATTCATTTACGGTTCAGCATCCGCATTCAGGAAACAGATAATGGAACCCGCACTATCCGGAAACCAAAACGCGGCGTTCGAGGCCATAACCCGGAAATATGCAGAGGTTCACAAAATCGCAGTAAGATGATCGTAAAAATCAAAATACCGCATGGCCGGTGGGTTCCGGGCAATATGCCGGACGTTACCCGGCAGTATGCGGCGGAACTGGTAAGCCGGGGGATAGCCGAAATAGCCGAGGTTCAGGGGCGGTTGGATCTACCACCGAAAAAGGCGGAGGAAGAAAAAGACCAACCCATTGTCGTAAACAACTATTTTATGTCGCCTGGGCCGGATGATACCGGCGATGAAGGCGAAAGCCCGGATGATACCGGCGAAAAACCCCGGAAGAAAAAGAAAGATTGATTTTAAACTCAAACAAATAAACACATGGCTACGGAAGGAATTATTAATGGCACAAACCTACGCATATACGCCGGGGGGACGGTAATAGGAAACGCAACATCCTGCACCCTTACCGTAAGCCGCGAAATGCGGGAGATTCTGACAAAGGACAGCCCTGGCAACGGATGGACGGAAAATAAGCCGGGCAGGAAATCCGGTACACTTTCAACCGAGGGATTAATCTCCACAGACACGCCGAACCGGACACCCAAATACCTGTTCGATGCCCTGGATAATGGAACGCCGGTTGTACTAAGGTTCACGACCGACGTGACCGGCGACACTTATTGGGAGGGGTCTGGTTATTGCAGCAGTTTTGAAAGCACCGCACCTGTTGAGGAAAACGCAACCTATTCAGCGGAGTTCACGGTTCATGGCGCGATAACATCCGGAACTGAATCGTAATCAACGTTTTGAGCAGATATGACAAGCGAAGTAAAAATTAATGGTAAGGCGCTGCCGTGCAGTTTTGGCATGGCGGCGCTTTCCGCTTTCCTGGAAAGCGAGGGGATGAAGTTATCAGACCTGGATGGATTCGGCGAAAACGGGCTTAGCCTGAAAACCGCGCTGAACCTGGTCTATCACGGGATTAAGGACGGCCACCGGCGGGAAAAAAAGCCGTTCGACCTTTCGTATGAGGATGTATGCGACCTTGTGGATGAGGAACAAACGCTGATTCAGCAGTGTATCGACGTATTTGTTAAGTCTATGCCGCAAAGTGAGGGAAAACCGGGAAACGGGCAAGTGCTGCCAAAAGAGACGGCAGCAGAAATATAAGTTTCGACACCCTTGTGCAGTCCGCTTGCGGGCGGGCGGGAATGAGTGTTCCGGATTTCTGGACGTGTTCACTCAGGGATGTTGTTAACGTGATTTCCGGGCATGAGGAAGAAAAGATCGAGGCGCTTAAATGGATGAGGTGGCAAACCGCTGCGCTTATTAATATACACCTGAGCAGCAGGAGTAAGATAAAGGTGACCGACCTTTTTAAATTAGATGACGATGTGCCGGAAAAAAAGCCCGTTGACACCGAACTACTGAAAAAAATAAACGAAAAGTGGGACTTAGAAATAGCCAAAAAATTTAACGTAAATGGCCAATAAGATAAACGTTTCGTTGGTTCTTGACACCTCCGAGTTTTCCCGCTCGATCCGGGGGGTTGAAAATTCGTTGAAACGTTTTGGCCAGAACCTTTCCGGTATTGGCAGCCAATTAACCCAATCCCTTACTATCCCGCTTGGCCTGGCTGGTGTTGCCGCTGTTAATTCCTTTGCGCAAATTGAAAAGCTGACCAAGGGAATGGTAGCGATGACAGGCAGCACTGAGGCTGCCGAATCAGAATTAAAGAAATTGCGCGAGGTCGCCAAACTTCCCGGCCTTGGTCTTCAGGAGGCGATCAAGGGTAGCATCAACTTACAGGCGGTCAAATTATCAGCAATTGAGGCGCGAAGCGTACTTTTGGGGTTTGGAAAGGCGCTATCTGTGACCGGCGGCGGGAAAAACGAACTTGACCGGATTCAGGTGCAGTTGACCCAAATGATTAGCAAGAATAAATTACTTGCTGAGGATTACAAGGTGATCCAGTCGCTTTTGCCGCTTATGGGTGACGCGATGGAGCGTACATTCGGAACGCGAAATATTGAAAAGATACGGGAGACGGGCATAAGCGCGAAAGATTTTGTTTTACAACTTTCGCAAGGTCTTAATACCCTCCCGCAAGTCCAGAACGTAACCGGTGGCCTTGCAAACGCCTTTGAGAACTTTGGCGATACACTTACAATTGTCGGCACTCAATTTGGGAAGTCTATAAATGAAGCGTTAAATCTTGAGGGTATACTCGCATCCCTTTCCGCAAGACTACAAGCGGCGGCTGATTGGTTTTCCGAACTATCAAAGCCGATGCAAAAATTCCTGATAATTTCCACTGCAATCGCCGTTGCACTTGGCCCAGTCCTAATAATAATCGGGAAACTTTCGGGGGTGATGGCACTTGCGCTTAACGGCGTTCGCGCCCTGGCTGGTGGACTAGCCTTATTAACGTCTCCAATTGGACTGATCGTTGCCGCCATTGCGGCGGTTGCTGCCGGTATCGTGTACGCGTACAAGAATTTTGAAGGTTTCCGGCGCGTTGTGGATGCGGTTGGCGCGGCGCTTGCGGTTGCATTCAAGGCCATCGGCGCGGCGTTCGGCGCATTATGGGATAGGATAAAGGTTTTTGCATCCGGCGCAATAGCGGCAGTGGTAAGGGTGGGCAATATCCTGATCGAAAAAATAAAACCCTGGCTTCCACTAATCGGCAAGGTTCTTGGCGCGATGCTGAAAATAACCGGCACGATTGTAGGCGGGATTATTTCGCATTTCGTGGGTATGGTCAACTCCGTTACCAACCTGTTTTTTGAGATGGGCGCGGTAATAAAGGAAGTGATTGGCGGAATTGCGAACTCATTCCAGTTGTTAAAGGCAGGGGAGTTCAAAAAGGCATTCCAGGCAATCGCCGATACTCCGACAGTTTTCCAGGCATTCAAGCGGGTAGGCGTTGCGGCAGCGGATGGTTACGCGCAAGGTTTTATCGGCGTCCAGGACACGATAAAGGAAATGGGCGAAGCGTTTAAGCAGGAGTTGGAGGCCACAAATAAGACATTCCGCCGGATCGGTAGAAGTAGTACGGATGCAATTTCAGATGCCTTTTCCCCATCAACGGAATCGCCCGGCACTTCAGAGGGGGACGGCAAAAAGAAAAAAATAAAATCCTTCGCCGCCGTTGCACTCCCTGGATTCCAGGCGCTTGGCGGCGCGGTGGATAGGCTAAACAAAGGATTGGGTCCGCTTTTTGACACTGCCAACCAAGTCGTTAAGCCGCTGGAGACTGCCGGTAACACACACACGCTTTTTGCCCTATTGTCTGACGGTGTTAATTCGTTCCGTGCTGATGCCTTTGTCTCAAAGGCTAAACAGGTTGCCGATGTTATGGACACAATGGGCAAAAAAGCGGATGAGAATTTCTTAATAGTGCAAAAAGCTGCCGCCGAAAGACTGGCCATTGCGCGGCAGTATATCGATGAATTCAATAAGGGTTTAACCAACATCGTAAACACCGGATTAAACGACCTTATTGTTGGATTTGCGGAAAGCCTGGGGTCTTTATCAGAATCCGGCAACGGCATTCAGAATATTTTTGGCAGCATCCTTAACACAATTGCCGGGGTACTGGAGCAGCTTGGAAAACTTGCTATTGCTGCCGGTGTGGCAACGGCTGGTATAAAGGCAGCCTTAAAAACACTGAGTCCGTTTGCGGCAATTGCGGGCGGTATTGCCCTGGTCGCGCTTTCAAAACTGGTAAAGACAAAGGCCGCAAGCCTTGCATCCTTCGCTGAGGGTGGATTGGCGTATGGGCCTACGCTTGCACTGGTCGGGGATAACCCAGGCGCAAGCCGCGACCCGGAAGTTATCGCGCCATTCTCAAAACTTGAAAAATTAATGAGCGGCGGCGCTGGCGGCGAAACAAGGCTAACCGGGCAATTCCAAATCAGGGGAGCAGATTTATTATTGGCAATCGACCGGGCAAAGCAGCAGCGGTCGAGAATACGATAAAAATGGCAGGACGCTACGCGGGAACGTTTTATAGCGATCTAACCGGGGAAAACTACCTGGTTACGCTTGGCGATTCGGCTTTTGCCGGGTCTATTTCCGCTTTCACGATTGCCGATATTGAATTAACATACGATCCCGAAACGCAAGACCGGTTTTGCCCGATCATCGGATCTAAGCTATCCCTAAAGGTTGTAATTAATTCCGCCGCACTGGAAACCCTGGTATTGGATATGCAGGGGGCGGAGGAAGGCCGGTTTACGGTGTTCATTGTCCGAAACTTCACAACGGTTTTGTTTCCGTTCTATGTCCTTATGGACCTGGTGGAAATTGAGGACGCGCCCTATTCAGATGGCATCGGGTATATCTTTGACATACAGTGTACGGACGGAATAGGGCGGCTTAAAACGATAGACTATAACGACGGCGGAACGGCGTACACCGGATATGAGACGTTCACGGATCACATCTTTAACTGCTTAAACAAACTCACCGGCCTGATCGCGGTGTATTCTTCGCAATATCTCCTGAAGGTAATTTGCAATTGGCGCGAGGATTCCCGGACGTATAGCGCATCCGATAACCCGCTCGATATAAGCCGGGTAAACCACGAAGCGTTTTACACCATCGACAACAACGGGCTATACGTGTATAAATCCTGCTTCGATGTATTAAAAGAAATA
>JAKQEE010000041.1 GCA_029558635.1 Pseudomonadota bacterium
AAGATACAAAGGGTGTGGAGACTGAGGCGTTCCGAATCAAAAAGAACCTGATGCTCGCACTCCTTGGCATTGAAATTCAACTTATCAAATCAGTAAACAATGGCAACATCAACAACAGCAAAAAAGCAAAAGCCCGTCGCAGAAGGTGACTCTACCCAGAGCGCGGCCCCGGGCGTGACGCTCACCATGATTCGGCTGAGCGACCTGTTTCCCTCACCGACAAACCCCCGAAAAACCTTCCCTGAATCGGCGCTCAAGGAACTGTCTGATTCTATCCGCATGAACGGGGTGATCAACCCCATCACCGTGCGGCTCACATCGGCAGGCTATGAGGTTGTTTCTGGCGGGCGCCGCTACCGGGCCTCAATCATGGCCGAACTCCTTGAGATGCCCTGCATCGTTCGGGAACTTACCGATGACCAGGTACTCGACATCCAGATTGAGGAAAACCTGCACCGCGCCGATGTGCCGCCGCTCGAAGAGGCAGCCGCATTCCACGACCTGCTTACCTCGAAGAAACTCACCGTAGGCGAACTGGCCGGCAGGTTGAACAAATCTGAATCCTACGTTTATCGCCGGTTGAAACTCAACCAACTGCACGAACTGTACCGCCCGCACATTGAAAGCGGGGCGCTGCCGACCGCAACCGCCGAGGTAATTTCATCCTACCCGGAAGAGGTCCAAAAGGCGATGTTCAAAAAGACGCACTATGCAGACGGCGACCGGGTGACGTATCTCGACACGCAAAACCTGCGGAACAAATTCAAATGGGAAGCCTGCACCGACTTGAAGAAAGCCATCTGGCCGCTCGACCGCGCAGAACTTCAACCCGGGCTGCAATCCTGCAGCAAGTGCGAAAAGAATACGGCAGTCGCTACGCTATTGTTCCCGGATGGAGCCGACGAACCCAAATGCACAGACAAGGTTTGCTGGAAAGTAAAGGAATCTGTCTGGAAGGCGCTTTGCCTGCAAGAATGGGAGGCTTACAATGCAGGTAAAAATCAGCCGGCGAAGTACGCCGACCTGCATTATTACGAGATGAACGACAAAAAGGACGTGGTAAAGGTCCTTGGATATGAGCCGGAAGTGATTGGCCGTTACAGT
The DNA here is from genome assembly GCA_029558635.1 of Pseudomonadota bacterium. Taxonomy (GTDB): domain Bacteria; phylum Pseudomonadota; class Alphaproteobacteria; order Micavibrionales; family Micavibrionaceae; genus UBA1573. The sequence goes on from JAKQEE010000041.1 coordinate 1,105, forward strand.
TACGAGGTGGTGGAAGCCGGTGAGGTTGGCGCATTCGAAGTGCTGTTTGTCGGCGCCGAGGTATGGTACGAGGAAGAGCGCGACAAAAACTACACCCGCGGCTGGATCCGCCTGAACGGTCAGTCAACCAGCAGGAACGACAACCAGGACTGGGAGATGCGCCGGATTGACGAGATGGACATATCCGAAAATGAAAAGCAGGCACTGCGGGACGAACTTACCGAAAAGCGGCGCCAAATCGTCGAGGCCAATGCGCGTTACCGGCAAGAGCAGGATTGGAGAAAGGCTATCGTTGAAAGCGCCCACAGCCTGTTTACTTCCGAAGCAACCAAGCCCGAAGCATTGATTCAACTGCTCAGGCTCCATATCAGGGCAAGCGTAAGCGGGCACGGTATGCAGCGTACGTGGCTCGATATGTTTGGCAAGTGGGCAACTGACTGGAAACCGGAATCATTCGCCATCAAGGTCAATGGAGAGGGCGAAGGCGGAAAGGTCAATCCGAAGTGGACAAAGGGTTGCGAGAAGGAATGGAAAAACGTTTTGGCCCGGCATCAGCGCAAGGGAGAATACGGGACCATGGACGAACGCGCCTGGGCGGACTGGATTTCACAAAAAGACCGCTCTGAATTTGTGGACGCGATTATCATAAGCCTTACTCCGTTCGAGGTTGTTGCGATGTTCGCCGATTTGTCGCTGCGCTTCATAGCCGACCGCGTGGAAGGATATAACCGCGAACTCTATGACATCAACCTGTTCCGGTACGTCTGTGAAGCGACCGGCATAGACATGGCCGCGCTGAAACCCGAACTGACAATTACCGAAGATGACAAGGAAGATTTTGAGGAAGATGACGATTTTGACAACGACTTCGAACTCGAAGAAGAGGGAGAAGATGAAGAATAGTTGATTTCATTGTTGCCAGCCGCGCTGGTCGGAGTCAGCCCCGGCCGCACGGCTTTTTCAAAAACTTACCTGCAATGTCAAATCCAGTACAACAATACAGATTTGTTGAGTTCATACAAATACTCGACAAACTCACCGATCGGGAGAAAACTATCCTGA
>JAKQEE010000042.1 GCA_029558635.1 Pseudomonadota bacterium
AGTTCATGATGCGCGCCGCAAGTCCAGTTCTGTCTCCGTTCGTCCATCGGCCTATCCCCTCGCGTTTTTAAAATTATTAACAACTACGACAACATAAAATACTGAGGCAATCCCCAGCCCTACTGCTGCCCCTATTCTCAACGCCGGTGTTAAAAAATACACCCCGGAAACAATCAGAATTGTAACGGCCTTCACCGCAATCATGGCGGGTAGAATACCAATAGCATCCATCAATCGCCGCATGACCGGGTTCTTTTCCACGATGCCGGGCCTTTTGAGCGCCAGATGTGTGGAAACCACGTCAAAAATTTGAAGCGCGATAAAAATAAAAAATACGATAACACACAGTTCATTCATAAGTATATTCCCCTTCCCTAGTAAATACCGCCCTGTCGAGTATATGCCTCACGAGAGAATCGGCGTTTGCATGGCAGCAATGGCCCAACCAGGAGCGGATGCGCTGGGTGACGGTGCTTAGCTTTACCCGTCCATTACGCTCAACTGATATAGGCGAGGCGGAAACCAAGGCTCGAGTACGCGCCCGTCCGACCGCTGTCGAGGGCCAGATCCGCCACTCCCGCAGCGGCACCGCCGAACCAGGTCCCAAAGCGAATCGGAAGCCGCTCACCGTCAGTGTTGAAGTAAAAGCTACCGACGGGGCTACTATTGTCGAACGCCGGATCAATCATCGCCTGCTGGAACCGATTTTTTATCGCCGCATCAAGGGCTGTATAAGCCGCTGTGCGAGTCAACCCTTTCCACGCGCCGAAAGACGTGCCGCCGGTAGCAGCCACAGAGTCGGTACCTGCCGCCCCCAACTTTTTGCCGGTATCGTCAGCCATAATGACACCCTGATCCTTCCAGCTTGCCTCAAGCTGCGCGTAATAATTGTCGTCGGGAAAGTAAAACTTGCCAGAAGATAACTTCATTCCGTCCACCCACTCGCTGATATTACCGCACAGTCCGTCAACGCCCGCAAAAGTGCCGTCATGCCGCCATGAGGCAGGGCCGGAGCCGTTGAGAGTTCGGGCCGTTCCAGATGCGGTACCGGGAGCAATACCATCCTGCCTTCTGCCGGTTTCGTATGTTGCTACATGGTGCCTGCCGTAATCGGTATTTCCACGCGGCTGGCCGTTCTTGATGCAATATAAAGCCAGCGCTGAGGCCTCCCAGTTGGTCATCATGTGCCAGTTCCCGCCTTTGGCCGTGCAATACCCCTTTGACTTATCGAAATTTTTACCGGTGGTCGGATCATAACCCGGAAGGGAAAGGGCGCGACCGTTGTGGACA
>JAKQEE010000052.1 GCA_029558635.1 Pseudomonadota bacterium
TATAACGACCTCTCATCATTCCTCACCGCCGCCGGAGGAAGTTTCACCCGCAATTCTATCGCTACCTATTACGATGCGGCGGGAACGCTCCAAACCGCCAGCGCCAACACCCCGCGCTTCGATCACGACCCCGTCACCCACCTTGCCAAAGGGATTCTGATCGAGGAGAGCCGGACAAATTACCAAAAGAACAGTAATTTTTTAGGAATTGGCGGGGGGACATATACGGCAAACCAGAATTTTTCAAACTGGTCACTTCAGTATCCTGCGGGACTTACAGGGCAAAGTACAACGATTACTCCTGGAGCATCCAATGGGATTCCATTTCTTGATATTCGTATGCAGGCAACAAACAGTGGCGCATCTACCGCATACATCACCTTTGCCCCACTCACTGCAGATAGCATGACTGTTGTCAGCGGGGATAAGACGATTGCTTCGGCTTGGTTTGGTGTAACATCCTACTCCTCAGTTGGAGGAGCCTGCGGTGTCTATGTTCAGAACAGATCTATGACAGCTGGCGGAGCTTTCCTGCCAGCTAGTCCTGTTGTCAGTCTTTCTGGGGTTTCTGCATACCAAAGGCGTGTTACATCCTCTACGACACATGCAGCGACCGCTGGCACGGCAGCATTATGGAGTTTTATTTCCATGCCAGCCGGAGCAACTTGCGACATCACATACCGTATTGGATCCCCGCAGATAGAAAAAGGCGCCACATTTGAAACCTCCTATATTCCGACGGGAGTTAATGTCACCGCAACGCGGCAAGCGGACGCCTTATCTATACCGACTGGTGCGTGGTACAATTCATCATCAGGAAGTTTGATGGCATCATCAGATGTTATTCCTTATGATGCGAGTTTATCAGGGGCAATTTCCATCGCTTTCTTTAATGATGGAACAGGGAACAATCAGTGGGGTCTAAGATACGACACTGGAGGAACATTGACAGCATCCCCATTCTGGAATGGCGGCGTCAATCAAACAACTTTATACACGCCACCAGTTTTGTCCGCAACCAATTCTACGGTTCATGCACTGTCACTGGGAACTCGTAGTACGGTAGCGAACGGTGGGGCTGTTCAGTCTGGAACATATTCTGCCTCTCCGACGATAACAAATCTTGATATTGGAAGAAATCTTTCAACGGCCTATTTAAATGGCTGGATTAAAAAACTAAAATACTACCCCGCGCGCGTGAGTGACACACAGTTGCAATTGCTGACGCAGTAGGGGGCGGAGAATGAACAATCTTCTAAAATTCTTGAGCGTCTTCTGTCTGGTACCTCTTCCGGCCTTTGCCGCGCCGCTGTCATTTACGGTGAATATGAGTGAAGCCGTGACTGTGGATACAAGCGGGGGCACACCGCGCATTGCGGTCGATGTCGGCGGAGTGACACGGTATGCGGGGTATACGAGCGGGTCTGGCTCTTCGGCCCTGACGTTTAATTACACACCACAGGCGGGCGATGTCGATCTGGACGGGGTATCCTTATCTTCTCCGGTTAATCTCAATGGCGGGGCGATTGCTGATTTAAACGGCAACGCGATTTCTAATCTGACGTTTATCCCGCCCAACACAGCGAATGTCAAGATCAATTACCCCTCTCTGAGCATGGATTTTGTGTATGATGCCGATGGGCGGTACACATTAAACGGCACAGCCTATAACGATCTGTCGTCATTTCTCACCGCAGCCGGAGGAAGTTTTACCAGAAATTCAGTTGGAACCTATTTTGATTCAACCGGAACGCTCCAGACTGCCTCTGCCAACACCCCTCGCTTCGATCACGACCCCGTTACCCACGCCGCCAAAGGCATCCTGATTGAAGAAAGCAGGGCGAATTTAAACCGATATTCGGAGCAATCGGATAATGCTGTTTATAATAAAAGAAACTGCACCATCTCTGTAAACGCTATTGTTACGCCGAATGGGACTGTGACTGCTGACAAAGTTGTTGAGGATACTGGATCTGTCTTTAAAGAGTTGCAAATTGTAAATACGTCTGTTTCTGCTGCGCCCTATACTGTTTCTGCTTTTGTAAAACCGGCAGGTCGTAACTATATGTATCTTTATGAGAGCCAAACAGAAAAATCTGTCGTTTTTGACTTATCTTTAGGAACGGTAAATGGAAATTACACGGGAGGTGGAGGATCACTTGCTCCTGCTTATGGTATATCGTTAGTCGGTAACGGGTGGTATCGTGTATGGATGACATGGAACGCAAATGTAGGAATCATTTCTTACATTGCTTTTGGCTTGCGTAATGCGATCGGTAATTTCAATTCTGGTTATGCTGGTGATGGCATATCCGGTATTTACATCTGGGGTGCACAGTTAGAGCAAGGGGCGTTTCCGACCTCCTATATTCCAACCACCACTGCTACCGTGACAAGGCAAATTGACGGGCTAACGCTGCCGACAGGATCATGGTTCAATATGGCTGAGGGGAGTTGGGAATCTCAATTCTCTATACCTTACTTTTATTCGGCTTCGCCTCGATTAGTGGCTTCTGATTCATATGCGGGAACCTTTTTGAGTTTGAATTTTGATACAACAACGACATTTAAAGCAAGCGTCTATGATGGGACAGGTATTGGGACCGTTAATAATTCTCTTATTGGTTCGGTCTCTAAAGCGGCAAGTGCGTATACAAGTACAGACAAGTATATCAATTTGAATGGCGGAGCAGTTATATCTGGGGTTAGATCAAACACTTACCCACTAACCCCAACTAGTAATATTTTTATCGGTAGATCATCAGCAAGTGACCAGCGTTATTCTGGAACTATTCAGGGCATAAAATACTACCCCGCCCGCGTGTCTGACACGCAGTTGCAATTGTTGACGCAATAGGAGAGCAGAGAATGAAAACACTTTTGCAATCCCTTTGTTTTTTTTGCCTGATGCCGATTTCGGCCTTTGCCGCGCCGCTATCGTTCACGGTGAATATGTCGGAAGCGGTAACGGTTTCGGGCTGTCCTGCCAATTGCCCGCGCATTGCGGTCGATGTTGGAGGGGTGACAAGATATGCCAGTTATGCGTCCGGTACAGGCGGGTCAGCGTTGACTTTCACCTATACGCCGCAGGTAGGGGATGTCGATCTCGACGGCGTGACTGTGTCCTCTCCGGTCGATCTTAACGGAGGAACCATTGTCGATCTCAATGGCAACGCGATTTCTGATCTGACCTTTACCCCGCCCAACACAGCGAATGTCAAAATCAATTATCCCTCGCTCGGGATGGATTTTGTGTATGACGCCGATGGGCGGTATACCTTAAACGGTACGGCGTATAATGACCTGTCGTCATTTCTGACTGCTGCAGGAGGAACATTCTCGCGTGGTTCTGTCGGAACATATTTTGATTCAACCGGCACCCTCCAGACCGCCTCTGCCAACACCCCCCGCTTCGATCACGACCCCGTTACCCACGCCGCCAAGGGTATTTTAATCGAGGAACAAAGGACGAATTTACTCGCCTATTCCGAGCAGTTTGATAATGCCTCATGGGTAAAAAGTAATTCTACTATTGTTGCAAATGCTACAACGGCGCCCGATGGGACAATGACGGCAGATAAGCTTGTTGAAAATACAAATAATTCAACGCATTACATGTGGATCGCTCCCACCATGACCAGTGGAGTTGCATACACATTTTCAGTATTTTTAAAAAAAGCAGAAAGAGACATCGCAATTATTGATTCTGATACCGATGGAACCCCGGGATGGGTTTATGTGGACTTATCAAACGGCACTTTCGGAGCACAATCTGGAACCCTTTTATCAAAATCGATCATTGCGGTAGGGAGTGATTGGTATAAAGTATCAATCAGCTATACTGCAGACAGAGTAGCTATGCAGCCTTGCGTTTTTTTGGCAAATAATATCCCTTCTTACTCTTATATCGGTGATGGCACATCCGGCATTTATGTCTGGGGTGCGCAGCTGGAACAAGGCGCATTTCCGACATCCTACATCCCCACCACCAACGCCGCCGTGGCGAGACATGGGGATATTTTTCAAATTCCCTATAGTGCCAATTTTCTATCTACAAAGGGGGCTTGGTATGCGGAAGCTTTCAACGCGCCCGATACTTCATTCAAGCGTATTATCGGAACCAATATAGCCGACGGATATCTTACATACGGAACAAACGGAGCAGCACTGCAATCCTGGGATGGTGTATCCAATATGCAGGTCACCATCTCTCCATCAGCTTCGGATTCCATCTATGGGAAATATGCACTTGGATGGGATAATTCTACCATGACAAGGTCATTGGTAGCAAATGCAGGGGCAATTGGTTCAGGGGGCTATGCGGACGGATACCAGCAGTCAACTGCAGTTTGGATTGGGGGGGCTGGGGGCTATGCTTTAAACTCTCATGTTCGTAAAGCAAAATACTACCCCGTGCGCGTATCGGACACGCAGTTGCAATTGCTGACGCAATAGGGGGCAGATAATGAAAAATCTTCTAAAATTCTTGAGCGTCTTCTGTCTGATGCCTTTATCGGCGCAGGCCGCGACGGGTATTCCGTTTACGATCAATATGAGCGAGGCGGTAACGGTTTCGGGCTGTCCTGCAAATTGCCCGAGGATCGCGGTGGATGTCGGAGGAGTGACGCGGTATGCCGAATACAGCGCGGGCAGTGGAACCAATACGCTGACTTTTACCTATCAGATGGTGTCGGGTGATGTCGATCTGGACGGGGTTTCCCTGTCCTCGCCGATTGACCTCAATGGGGGATCGATTACAGACCTCAACGGAAATAATGCAACATTAACCTTCGTGCCGCCGAATACGTCTGGCATTCTGGTGAATGCGGCGGTCCCAAGTGGCTATACGGCGACGTTCATCGACCGGACGGTCACAAACGCCAATAAAACGGCAATGGGGTTTACCCTAACCCATGGGAAGGCAGGACATACGTATAACTACACGATTTCAAGCTCTGGCGGCGGAACACCATTGACCGGAACGGGCACCACGACGGGCGCAGCTCAAGCCATCAACGGCATTAACCTGACGTCTTTGCAGGACGGCAAGCTGACATTGTCGGTGACCGTGACCGATTCTTTGGGGGGAACGGGTGTGGCTGCAACCGACACAGTGCCGATGGCGGTTCTGGATGCCTCGCTGGTCGGGCACTGGACGTTTGATGCCAATGATATTTCGGGCGTCACGGCCTATGACCGGTCTGGCCAGGGCAACAGCGGAACCCTTACCAACGGCCCGACCCAAGTCGTTGGTCAGGTCGGTGGCGCCCTCAATTTCGATGGGGTGAATGATTTTGTTGCTGCAGGTGACGTTTTGGACATGGGGTTAAATGATTGGTCGGTAGTTGCTTGGGTTAAAACAAATGGAAACGGTTCAATTATGAGTGTTGTCAGCAAGGCTGCTGCGCATGTGCAAAACTACCGTTATGCGACGTTTGTAAGTGGTGCAGGAAGAGGATATCCTTTCATGCAAGGAAATGGGGGGGCTGACGTTGAACCAGTTGGGGGGGCTGATGTTGCTAATGGCGCTTGGCACTTGTTATCGATCGTGTTCGATAGAGATGGGAATGTTGATCAATATGTTGATGGGGCGTTTGATATAGGTCAAAGCATCGCCCATTGGCAGGCGGCAAATATGCAGTCTGCAAACCCTTTCCGGATTGGGTCATATACTGCGGCCGATAACATTTCAACATATGCTATTTTCAATGGCTTTATCGACGATGTCCGTATTTACAACCGCGCCCTAAGCGCAGGAGAAATTGCAACTTTGTATAGCTCAATGCAGTAGGAATCCCGGGGCAAAAAATCAGGTAGGACCTGCGGTGTCTTTGGGGAAAATATCCCCTTCTTTCTGATCTGATCTTTACATGAGCGTTGTTTGTTGTTGGGGCTGGAACGGTCCACCATCTGTAAACGAGGGTTGTTTTCTCCCTTTTCTTTTTGTTCCCTTCTGATATGTAGGTGGAGCGGCCCCTGAAGTTGGTAAAAGCCGTATCCCCTGTGATAGACTGAAAGGAAGAGCTTAACAGCGCACTTACGCAAACTGCGTTTGCAGCGCTTCTTTGAAGCTCATAAAGAGCGCTGATCAGGCCTAAAAATTGCCGAATCAGCGCCATAAATCGGGTGCCGGATCACAAAACAGGGTGTGTGATCGTTGGCGATTTATCATTGTTCTTTGCGTGTGTTCTCTCGGGCAGAAAACCATTCTGCCGTGGCTGCGGCTGCCTATCGGTCGGGGCAAAAACTGGTCGATGAGCGCACAGGAACTATTCATCGCTATGAAAAACGTCATGGCGTAGTGAAAGCTTTTATCCTGATGCCCGAGATCGCCCCCGATAGGTATAGGGACAGGTTTGCCCTATGGAACGCAGCCGAAGAGATTGAGACACGCAAGAACTCCCGTGTGGCTAGAGAGGTCATTATTGCTCTCCCTTATGAATTGAATACACTTGAGCGGGAGAGCCTCACACGGGACATGGCGGCTTACTTGGTCGAGAAATACCGCGTTGCGGTGGATATCGCCATCCATAGCCCTTGTGAAGGAGACGGGCACGACCCCAGAAACCACCATGCACATCTTCTCTTTACCACGCGGGAGCTGACCCCGGAGGGTTTGGGAGCCAAAACCCGTATTCTGGATGACAAAATAACGGGTCCCCAGCAGATCGAGATCATTCGGGAAGTCTGGGAGACTTTGGCCAATGATGCTCTCAAACGCGCTGGACGCTCAGATGTGACGATAGACAGAAGAACGCTAGAAGCCCAAGGGATAGAGCGTATCCCTCAAATCCATGAGGGAAAGGCTTCGACCTACGCTGAAGAGCTGAATAGAGCTAGTAGAGAAACTGAAGAAACAGAGGATGAAGACGATACCGGCACAGAAGACGGGGACGAGGGAAAGACAGAGGGCAAGAAATCCGGTTCAGGAGACCAAGGCCGCCTGTCACCGGATATGTCCCCGAAGGAAAATACGGGAATAGACAGATTAACATCTGAAGACAAAACAGATTCCAGGAAAGATCCTTTTGGGCGAGAAAAGACCCGTGCGGAATTTAACGCCGAGATCAAAGCCCTGAACAAAGAGCGAGCTGAATATCCCGATAAACCCTTGAATGACCAGATCAAAGAAATCGAACAGGAAATCGACCATCTCGATAGACGGGTTGAGCGTCTGGAAACACTTTTGGACAAAACATCCCTGCCCCAGAAGCTCCAGAAGCTGATCGGCGATATAGCTGCCAAGGCTAAAGAATTTCTGAGTATCCGGACAGAAGACCAGATTAAACGAGCCTTATCGGAATCAGAAAAAGAAGAGCGGCACGAACGCCAGATTGCAAGATATGGCAGAATCTACAGGGAAAGCATTCATTCCCAAATTGCAGAAATGAAAAACAAGATAGAAACCCTGCAATCGAGAGAAACAGAATACAAGAAATATCGTTCTTTTGTGACTATGATTGAAACAGAGGTAATGAAGCTCCGCGCAACTCAAACCCACGCGCTTAATACTCCACAGAAGCCGGATATTGGCACTCCACTCACGGCGCCAGCAGCCAAAGCTATCGAGCATACAAAGGCACCAAGCAAGGTAGATGGACAGATTCAGGAAACCAAAGGCAAGGTTCCTGAGGAGTACAAGCCATCTCCGAGGACTGAGACACTACAAACGAGCTTTGATAAAGCCCAACCCGACAAACAGCCAAGAGCCTCCAATAGGCGGGACGCAAGCGTTCAGGAAAAGGCAACTCCATCTATAACTCAGACTATCCCATCGGAGGCTGAGAGAGCCACCACCAGACCAGCAGAAGAAAAATCCCATACTTCAAGCCTACAAGAAAGACAGACTACAACAAAGATAACGGGAGTAAAGATATCTGCCCCAGTGGAACAACGGACCGACCCAAAGAATTACAAGATCGAAGCCAATGCGCAGACCAAACAAATGCTGGATAAAATTCAGACGGAACTAAAGGCGCAGAAAAACCAAGAAGCCTTACAAAAACAAGAGCAATCCCAAACGACTGAGAAGGTAGACGGATTGAAGGGGAAATTCCGCAAACTGGAATCGCCACCTATCAAGGAAGAGGATTTTCTTCGCAAGACTAAAGCCGAGGCAGAAAGAAAACGGCAGGACATTCCACCGGAATACCGCGCCCCCCCTTATACAGAAGCGGAGCTACATCCCAAGCTGCAACCGGAACCAAAGACTGCTCACCCACCGCAAGATGAAGGTGTTTTAGACAAATTCAAAAAAATGTGGAAACAGGAAACCTCAAAGCCTCAATCAAATCCCGATCAACCAAAACAACAAGCCAAATCCAGAAAGCCTATGTCGTCACCATTTAATCAGGCTGCGTGCAAGCCAAAAATGGATGGTTTTGACCATGATGTTCAATCAAAACCAGAGAAAAATATTTAGGCTTTATGGTGCTGATTTTTTACAAAAAGTCATGAAAATAACGTTTTTCATGTTTTTCCTGTATTTTTCTACATAATAAACTAATTGTGATAAAACGTAATAAACTAGTATTGGTTGTGATAAAACGTGATAAACTAACATAGGTACGGCGTGATAAACTAGAAAGACTTTAAGCTTATGGCAAAACCTTCCGAAAAACTGGCAGAATCTCTTGAAGAGCTTCACGCTCTGCAAATGCGAGGCAAGGTGGCAATCAAATCCGGTGACTTGGGGCGGACGCATCGTGAGCGGCTGATAAAAAACGGTTTCTTACAAGAGGTGATGAAAGGGTGGTATATCCCGATACGGCCAGACGATAAGGCGGGAGAGAGTACTGCGTGGTATGCGTCGTTCTGGAATTTCTGCGCGGCCTATCTGGAAGAGCGCTTTGGACAGAAATGGTGTTTGTCTCCCGAACAATCCCTGTTTCTTCATATCGGAAAAACAACAGTTCCAGCCCAATTGTTGGTCAGGGCACCAGAGGCACATAATAATACAATCGGTTTTCCGCATAAAACATCCCTTCTTGAAGTAAAGGCCGCTATACCAGAAAAATCAGGACTTGTTACGGTAGAAGGGCTTAATCTTTTCTCTCTTCCTGCCGCGCTTTTGGCGTGTTCTCCGAATTTTTATACTCAATATCCAACGGATGCACGCGTAGCACTTTCCGGTGTTCGTGATGCTTCTGAGGTTTTGGAATTATTATTAGAGGGGGGGAAAAGTGTTGTTGCTGGACGATTAGCGGGGGCGTTTCGCAATATCGGACGAGGGCGATTAGCTGATGAAATTTTGAAAGGAATGAAGGCAGCAGATTATGACGTCAGAGAGAGTGATCCGTTTGCGGCACAGAGTCCTATTTTATTCTCGAACCGCCCTGAATCTCCCTATGTCAACAGAATGCGTTTGATGTGGCAGGAGATGAGAGCGCCTATCGTATCTCGTTTTCCAAAAGCTCCGAAACTTCCCAAGAAGCCAGAAGCATATTTGAAACGGGTTGATGAGGTGTTTGTGTCCGATGCTTATAACTCGCTTTCTATTGAAGGGTATCGTGTCAGTCGTGAGTTGATTGAGAGGGTGCGCGATGGGGCGTGGAATCCGGATTTGAATGAAGAAGATAAAAGTCACCGTGATGCTTTGGCCGCAAAGGGATATTGGCAAGCTTTCCAGTCTGTTAAACAAAGTGTCGAACGGGTTTTGAAGGGCGAGAATGCGGGAGATGTCGCTGATGATACTCATAATGATTGGTATAGAGAATTGTTTAGCCCAAGTGTCACGGCGGGTTTGTTGAAGCCCTCTGATCTTGCCGGATACCGAAACAATCCTGTTTATATCCGGAAATCAAAACACGTTCCGCCCAATGTTGATGCCGTACGCGATATGATGCCCGCATTCTTCGATTTATTGCGGGAAGAGCCTAACCCCGCTGTTCGTGCAATTTTGGGGCATTTCGTTTTTGTCTATATCCACCCTTATATGGATGGAAATGGCAGGATGGGACGTTTTCTGATGAATGTGATGTTAGCCTCTGGCGGCTATCCGTGGATGGTTGTTCCGGTGGAACGGCGCAACGATTATATGAAGGCCTTGGAGAAGGCAAGCGTAGGTCAAGACATTGAAAGTTTCGCCGACTTTCTTGCGAGTCTGATCGAGCAATAGATGTTCTGATTTTCCCTCTTGTTGGTTTGGTAAGAGCATGAGACAATTCTTTGTCTGATTATTCTTTCTGCTGTTTCCCATTTTTTGAAATTGGTGTGGATAAGTGTGAAATAGTCGCGCCAGATTTTGGCTTACACATCTCTTACACACTTACACAAAACCTTACACATTTTAACCTTTTTCAAAAAATATTCAATTAAATCAATTAGATAGTCATTTTTATCCGACTCAAAATCTGGTATCGAAAGATGTGTCGGTTCGAGTCCGACCACCCGCACCATTTATCCTTTTTTCTTACATCTGTTCGATGCGCGGGATGCCCAGCAAGTCCATGGCTGTGCCCAGATAAATCTTGCTGAGCTGAACCAGCGCGGCACGGGCATGGCGCGTCTCAGAATCCGGTTCTGAGTTGATCGGGCATTCCGCATAAAAGGCGTTGAATTTCCGTGCTAGTTCGTAAGTGTAGCTGGCAAATATATTCGGCTTTAATTTCTTGCATGAGTGATCGACACTTTCATTGAGCGCCGAGAGATGGGCCAAGAGTTGCAATTCGCTAGTCTTGTCCAGTTTGGCCCAATTCACGGTTCCGTCTTGGGTGTTGTCTTCGCTTTTTCTTTGCAGGCTCGAAATCCGTGCATACACATATTGCAGGTAGGGGCCGGTGTGGCCTTCCATTGTCAGCCAACTGTCCATATCAAAAACGATTTTGCTTTCGGGATCGACTTTGATCATGCCGTAGCGCACGGCGGAGCACGAAATTTTTTTGGCAACGTCGTCGATTTTGGCTTCATCCCATTCGGTGCCATAGCGTTCTTTTATAATGTTTTTGGCGTGGGATTCGAGTTCGTCGATCAGTTGCAGGATCGGAACGATGTTGCCTTTACGCGAGGACATGGCGCCGTTTTTGGTTTCGACCATTTCATAGGCGAGGTGATAGCAGCGTTCGGCTTCCTTGAAACCCATCAGGTCCAGTGTGGCGAAAACCTGTTTGAAGTGGTGCGATTGGCGGTTATCGACGACATAAACGCAGGTGTCGGGTTTTTCCTTTTCAAAGCGGCGCAGGGCTAGGGCAAGGTCTTTGGTGGCGTAGAGGCCGCGCCCGTCGGATTTACGCAGCATGCAAAATCCAAGATTTTTATCCGAAAGGTCGGCGCCGATGGCGCCTTGATCCTTGATGAAAACGCCTTTAGCCAGATAGTCTTCCACAACTTGGGAGGAGGCCTCGGAGACGTCAGATTCGCATGTATCACCGTCGAATTTGATATCCAGCCATCCATAGACTTCGTGGAACATATCAAGCGACCATTTGCGCGTTTCTTTCCACATGTCGTAGTAATGGCCGTGGCGTTCTTCGATTTGCTTCAGGACGTCCGAGATTTCTCCCTTGATCCGTTCGGCATCGTCGCCTTGGGCTTCTTCCTGTTCGGTGGTTGAGGCGACATACATTCTACCAAGCCATGTGCCGGGGTTTTCTCCCTTTGCCGGAGCAAGGTTGTATTTGCCGATATACCACAGGCATTTTGCGACATGCGCGCCTTCGTCGCCGTGATAGTTTTCGGCATAGACGTGATGTCCGGCTTGTTTCAACAGGCGGCAGAGCGTGTCGCCCAGAACGGAGTTCCGTGTGTGGCCGATATGCATTTCCTTATGGGTGTTGGGCTGGGAATGTTCGATCAAGTAACGGTGCGGTTCGCGCGTTGCAATGGGCATTACGTCGGTGGAAGTGATGCCTTGTTCCAGAATGTTGCCAATGACACTTGCGGACAGGGTGATGTTCAGGTACGGCCCGCTTTGTTCTGCCGCTGTGATCTCTTTGTCAGCGGACAGTTTATCCGCCAAGGTCGTTCCCAGATCTTTTGGGTTCATTTTGGCTTGTTTTGCCACGGCAAAGGTTTTGAAGGCGTATTGGCCCAGATGCGGCTGGGGGCAGGCCTCAATGCTCTCATAAATATCAGTAACGGCAGCTTCAATGCCTGCGTTTGCCAGAGTCACAGCGATTTTTTCGGAGAGAAGTGTTTTGGTTTTATCGTACATATTATTGCTTTTGCTTTATTTTTGTTTTGGAGATGACTTGGAAGGATACATGGACCTCCGCAAAAAATCCATAGCAACAATAGGGAAATTCGGGACGTTTTGCGGATTTGACGGTTAAGCGCGTCGTCGCAAATGGTCCAGAAAGGTGTTGACGCTGTCTTTCAGGGACTGCGATTGGCTAGCGACATGGTCAGCAGCTTGCAAAACCTCGTCGGCGGCTTTGCCGGTTGTGGTGGCGGCTTCGGTCACTTCGCTGACCAGCTTGACAAATCCGGCCGAAATCTGGGCGGCTTCCTGCACGTTTTCGGCAATGGCGGTGGCGGCCTCGTTCTGGCGGTCGACTGCGTCCGAGATTTCCGATGATACTTGTTCGATTTGCGAGATGGTCGTCGAAATAGAGTCCATTGTGGCCGCCGATCCTTTTGTGGCGGCTTGCATGGTGACGATCCGTGCCGTGATTTCTTCGGTGGCGTTGGCTGTCTGTCCGGAGAGGTTTTTTACTTCATTTGCGACAACAGCAAAGCCGCGTCCGGCTTCTCCGGCGCGGGCGGACTCAATCGTGGCGTTGAGAGCCAGCAGATTGGTCTGGACCGCGATGTCGCTGATCATTGTAACCACGGTGCTGATTTCCTGCGATTCATCGACGAGTTCACTAATGTTTTTGGTGCTGGTCTGGGCTTCAGTCACGGCGCGGTTAGCAATCTGTCCAGAGGCCATGACTTTTTCGCGGATTTCGTTGATGGAAAACGACAAATCCCGTTCGGCTTCTGCGGCGCTTTTCATGCCGGCGTCCACTTTGCGTGAGTCCTGATCCAGAGAAGAGGCCAAATTTTGCGTTTTCAAAGAAGCTTCATCCATCGAGCGGGCGGCGACATCCAATTGGGTGGCCGATGAAAACAAGGTGTTGATGACGTTTCCAACTTCCGCACCGAAGTCGTTCACAGCTTTATTGATTTGCATGCGGCGCCGTTCGGCCATCCATGTGTTCCAGACCATGAAGAAAAAGACGACGGCACCAGATCCCATGGCAGCACCGGGAATCATCAGGCCGTAGAGTTTTATTTTTTTGGCGAGGGGAGAGGCCAGAATGTCATCCGCTGAAACCGATTTTGCGGAAGCCAGATCTTCAATTAGATCTTCAATCATTTGCTCGCGTTGCCACGACAAGACCAGAACCGCCAAGCCGCCCAGCGTCACAAGGAAAAGGACCAAAGCGGTCGAGAGAATGAGTTTAGCTCTAAGGGACATCGTGTAAAAAACCTGCTCCTTATAAAGCCTATCAAAATCAGTCTGTAAGTAAAGCGTTTCGATCTGTCTTCTTCTGGGAATATCGATTGATTTGCTCTGCCAATGGGGGGGATTATATCAATAGGTGCGTTTTACTTGTCATAGGGTGGAGTCTTCGAGGATGAATATGTGGCTTTTTGGGATTTCGTTGGCCTGTTGTGGTTCGGTTTTGTTGACCGGATTTGCAAATGGTTCTTATGCGCGTGACTTTGCTGGTCAGACCAGAGTCATCAACAATCGTGAAGTGATCATCCATATGCCGCCTGTGACGCCTGAATTCCGTCAGCGGTCGTTGGTGGTGGTGTTGCATGGCGGGTTGGGGAGCGCCGCACAGGTGCAAAAAGCCTATAAGATTGACGAGACCGCGGACAAATACGGATTTATTGTCGCTTATCTGAATGGAAGCCGTGCGTCCCATGTGCTGTCTGAAGAACGCCATGCGTGGAATGGCGGTGGTGGATGTTGCGGTTATCCTTACAAACAAAATGTCGATGATGTCGAATATATTTCTTCGACGGTTAAAATTATTGCGCGTGAATACGGGATTACGGATGGGCGCGTTTACGGCACGGGGCATTCCAATGGCGGGATTATGGCGCAACGTATGATGTGTGAAACAGATGTGTTTACAGCGATTGTTCCGGTGTCCGGCCCGTTGATGATTGATGTCAAGTCCTGCCCGTTTGCGGAGGGGAAAAAGATTCTCTCCATTCATGGTCGAGACGATGTCAATGTTCCCATCACCGGTGGCAAGGGAACGAAAGGTATTACCAATATTTCATTTAAGCCTCAGTCCTATGGGCAGGATGTATTCAGAAAATCTGGGGCGACCTATATTCTGGATGCCATCGAGGGGGCGGATCACCGGATGGATCATATCCAGTCCGCCATCCTGAAAAACGAGGGGGTCAGTTTTCAGGAAAAGATCGTCCGTTTCTTCGGGTTGGACAAGGGGGCTGCGGGTCGCCGTTAGGATACCCGTTTCTTGGGCTTAGGTTTCAGCATCGGAGCGAGGTAATGTCCGGTGTAGCTGGCCTTTTCCCCCGCAATATCTTCTGGCGTTCCGGTGGCGATAATTTGTCCACCGCCCGACCCACCCTCTGGTCCGATATCGATGATCCAGTCGGCGGTTTTAATCACATCAAGGTTATGTTCGATGACCAGAACCGTGTTTCCGGTCTCCACAAGGCGGTGCAGAACTTCGAGGAGTTTGCGGACATCTTCGAAATGAAGTCCGGTGGTGGGCTCATCCAGAATATAGAGTGTCTGCCCTGTGGCGCGTTTCGAGAGTTCTTTGGCCAGTTTTACGCGTTGCGCTTCGCCGCCTGAAAGGGTGGTGGCGGGCTGGCCTACTTTGATGTAGTCGAGGCCGACTTCGTGAAGAGTTTCGAGTTTTCCGCGGATCGACGGGATGGCCTTGAAGAATTCGCAGGCCTCCTCAATCGACATATCGAGAACGTCGCTGATGGATTTGCTTTTATATTTTACGTCGAGCGTTTCGCGGTTATATCGCTTGCCCTTGCATTCTTCACAGGTCACATAAACATCGGGCAGGAAGTGCATTTCGATTTTGATGACACCGTCGCCCTGACAGGCTTCGCAGCGTCCGCCCTTGACGTTGAACGAGAAACGGCCGGGGTTGTAGCCGCGGGCTTTGGCTTCGGGGAGGCCCGCAAACCATTCGCGGATGGGGGTGAAGCATCCTGTATAGGTGGCGGGATTTGACCTTGGTGTGCGGCCAATGGGCGATTGGTCGATGTCGATGACTTTGTCGAGATATTCCGTGCCCTCCATGGATTTATAGGGTGAAGGAATGTCCGATGTGCGCATCAGTTTTTTGCTGACGGCCTTAAAAAGTGTATCGAGAATCAGGGTCGATTTTCCGCTGCCTGAGACGCCAGTGACGCAAGTGAAAGTTCCCAATGGAATTTCTGCCGTGACGTTTTTAAGGTTGTTGCCGGTTGCGCCAACCAGTTTCAAAATTTCACGTTTCTTGCCGCGTGTTTTACCGGAACGGCGTGTTGCAGGAACGGTGATTTGTTTTCGACCTGTCATATAGTCTGCGGTGATGCTGTCCTTGTTGGCAAAAACTTCATCCGGTGTGCCCTGTGCAACAATCTGTCCGCCATGAATTCCTGCACCGGGGCCCATGTCGATCAGGTAATCGGCGGAACGGATGGCGTCTTCGTCATGTTCGACGACCAGAACCGTGTTGCCGATGTTGCGCAAGTGAGTCAGGGTTTCAAGGAGACGGTGATTGTCGCGTTGGTGCAGGCCGATAGAGGGTTCATCAAGAACATAGAGAACGCCCGTCAAGCCTGATCCGATTTGAGATGCCAAGCGAATGCGCTGGCTTTCACCGCCTGATAGAGTTCCCGATGCGCGGTCGAGCGAGAGGTAGTCGAGTCCTACGTTTTTCAGGAAGTTCAGGCGTTCGTTGATTTCTTTCAGAATGCGAACGGCGATATCGTTTTGCTGTTTGGTTAGTTTGTCGGGGAGTTTTGCAAACCAGTCATGCGCTTCGGCGATTGAAAATTTTGTTGTCTCGGAAATATGTTTTTTGTTGATTTTGACGGCTAATGCTTCGGGTTTCAGGCGTGCGCCTTGGCAGGATTCACATAGCGAGCTGCTTTGATATTTCGAGAATTCTTCGACCATCATCTGGCTTTCAGTTTCCTTGAAGCGGCGTTCGAGATTGGGGATCACGCCTTCGAAGACGCGTTTTTGTTCGTATGAGTTTTTGCCTTCACCATAGCGGAAGGTGATTTCTTTCTCGCCGCTGCCGTAGAGGAGGACGTCACGAACTTTTTCGGGGAGTTTGTTCCATGGGGTAAAGATGTCGGCTTTGTATGCGCGGCAAACATCTTCCATCGCGCCGATATAATATTTGGCGAAGCTTTTTGACCACGGTTCGACAGCGCCGTCGGCGATGGTTTTGTTTTCATCCGGAATGATAAGTGCGGGGTCCATATAGAGCGTGACGCCCAACCCGTCACAGTCAGGGCAGGCGCCGTGCGGGGAGTTGAACGAGAACAGGCGCGGTTCGATTTCGGGAATGGTAAAGCCCGAGACAGGGCAGGCGAATTTTTCCGAATAGATCGTTTCTTCGTGGTTGTCGGCGTTTTCGACAATCACAAGGCCATCGGCAAGTTTGAGCGCCGTTTCAACCGAGTCGGCCAGACGGTTGCCCAGATCATTACGGATCACCAGACGATCAACCACCACGGCAATATCATGTTTGAATTTTTTATCAAGCGTTGGGGCATCAGTGATTTCATAGATTGTGCCGTCGATTTTGATTCGCTGAAAACCCTTGGCCTGCAATTCTTTCAGTTCTTTTTTGTATTCACCTTTGCGACCGCGGACAATTGGGGCGAGGATATAGAGTTTGGTGCCGTCACCCATCGCCATGATGCGGTCAACCATTTGCGTGACCGTCTGGCTTTCTATGGGTTTGCCGGTGGCTGGGGAATAGGGAATACCGACCCGCGCCCAGAGGAGACGCATATAATCGTAGATTTCAGTGACTGTGCCGACTGTCGAGCGCGGGTTGCGGCTGGTTGTTTTTTGTTCGATGGATATGGCGGGGGAGAGTCCTTCGATGGAGTCCACGTCCGGTTTTTGCATCATCTCGAGAAACTGGCGGGCGTAGGCTGACAAGCTTTCGACATAGCGGCGTTGCCCTTCAGCGTAGATCGTGTCGAATGCAAGCGAAGATTTCCCCGATCCCGAAAGGCCCGTGACGACGACGAGCTTATCCCGTGGAATGTCGAGGTTGACATTCTTCAAATTATGTTCGCGGGCCCCGCGGATCGAAATGGTGGTGAGCGCCATAAAAACCTGTTTGTCTGCTATGGGGCATTATCTAGGAGGAAGGCGGGGAATAGTCAAGGAAAACGGGGCGTTTGCCCCGTTTTTTGTTATTTGGTTTAGGCGGATTTCTTGGCTTTTGGCGCTGCCGGAGCATCATCTTCAGTGGTGAGGTCCGCTTCCCGCGCTTCGGTGGTGTCTTCCGGTCCGGTCAACATGGCGGCGGCCACAACACCGGATTGTTGAAGGATTGCGTTTTCCAGTTTTTTGGCGAGTTCAGGATTGTCGCGCATAAATTGTTTGGCGTTTTCACGACCCTGACCGATGCGTTGTCCATCATAGGAGAACCATGCGCCGGATTTTTCGACCAGATTGGAGGTCACGCCGATGTCGATCAGTTCTCCGGTTTTGGAAATACCTTCACCGTACATGATATCGAACTGCACTTCGCGGAACGGGGGAGCCATTTTGTTCTTCACAACTTTGACCCGTGTCTGGTTACCGGTGACGGTTTCCTTGTCTTTGATCGATCCGATGCGGCGGATATCCAAACGGACGGAGGCGTAGAATTTCAGAGCGTTACCGCCGGTGGTGGTTTCAGGCGAGCCGAACATCACGCCGATTTTCATGCGGATCTGGTTGATGAAGATCACAACTGTGCGTGAGCGGGAGATGGAGCCGGTGAGTTTGCGCAACGCCTGAGACATCAGGCGGGCCTGAAGACCGACATGGCTGTCGCCCATCTCTCCTTCGAGTTCGGCGCGGGGGACGAGGGCGGCGACCGAGTCGATCACCAGAACATCGAGTGCACCGGAGCGGACGAGGGTGTCGGCGATTTCAAGGGCTTGCTCGCCTGTGTCTGGTTGAGAGATCAGCAAATTTTCAACGTCACAGCCCAGTTTTTTGGCATAGCCGGGGTCGAGTGCGTGTTCGGCATCGACAATGGCGCAGGTGCCGCCCATTTTCTGGGCTTCGGCAATGACTTGCAGGGCAAGAGTGGTTTTCCCAGACGATTCAGGGCCGAAAATTTCAACGATACGGCCACGTGGCAGTCCGCCGATTCCCAAGGCAATATCCAGCCCTAACGAACCGGTCGGGATTGCCTCCACATCCATATGTGTGTCATCGCCCGCGAGTTTCATAATCGAGCCTTTGCCGAAGGCGCGCTCGATTTGGGCCAGAGCGGCTTCAAGAGCTTTATTCTTTTCCGATTTGTCCATGGATTCGTTTCCCTTAAATGGTGTGACTGACATGATTTTTCCCTTTCTTTATATTGAGCACGATTCGTGTGCTACTGCCCATAAAGAATTTGTACCATATTTGTTCTTTTTGTAAAGAACAAAAGAGAACAAAATAAAAACGTTTGTTCTTCTGTTGTTTATCAATGAGTTAGGCGGAAAGATCGGCGATGGTGCCGCGTTGATCGGGTGGGATATTGACGATCTTGGTGTTGTGAGTGAGAGCGGCTTTGATGGATTCCTTGGCCTGGAAGCCGTGATTGTCGATCACGCGCTGTTTGAGAGCGCGGCTGGCGTCAAGGCGCTGGGCTGAGGTGTTTTTATGGGTGAGGCCGAACTCGGTGTTGGAGGCATCCTGTTGGGCCGCTATGGTATAGGCAGAGGGTTCGGCGCTGACATTCACATTCTGGAGTGCGGCTATGCGCTCTTTGGATGAGTTGGTATTGGAGAGGCCAAATTGAGCCGTTGACGACTCAAGCCTTCTGATCGTCGCATAGACACTTTCTCTTCCGGAAGGTATGGATGAAACCATCTTCTTGCTTCCTTATTCTCACACTACGCCATTTTCCAGTTTAGCGGAGCGGCATTAAGAATTTGTTAATCTTGTAGGACTTCCTTGACCTTGGCGGCCAAGTCTTTGAGAGTGAAAGGTTTGGGCAGGAACCAGATTTTTTCACCCAATGTGTCTTTGAGTTTTTCTTCCGTGTAGCCGGAGATGAAAATGATTTTAAGGTCGGGGTTTACTTCGCGGATTTCTTTGGCTAGCGTTGGGCCGTCTTTGCCGGGCATCATCACGTCGGTGATCAGCAAATCTATCGGTTGGTCGAGGTCTTTGAAAACATCCCATCCGGCTTCACCGTTTTCGGCAGTCAGGACTTCGTAGCCTTTGTTTTTGAGGGCTCGGGTCGAGAAGGTTCGCACCGCGTCTTCATCTTCGACCAGCAGAATACGGGCTGAACCCGTCAGATCACCGACTTGTTCTTCGGTCTCTTTGGTTTCCTTGATTTCTTCTTTGGCCTCTTCTTCCGTGACGCAGGGAAGGTAGACCCTGAAGGTTGTTCCTTTGCCGACTGTACTGTCAACGCCCAGATACCCACCTGTCTGGCGGATAATGCCGTACACGGTGGCCAGTCCCAAACCTGTTCCTTTACCGACATCCTTGGTGGTGAAGAAGGGTTCGAAAATTCGGGCGAGAATATCCGGTGGAATCCCCGTTCCGGTGTCGGTCACGTCGATTCGTATCCAATCACCCACAGGCATTGTGTCTTGCCCGAAGGTCATAGAGTCTTCGTTATGGAAGTGCGAGGTGGTGATGGTCAGCGAGCCACCGTCGGGCATGGCGTCGCGGGCATTGACCGCCATATTGACCAGAACCTGTTCCATCTGGCCGCTGTCAACTTTGACCAGACCCAAATCCTGTCCATGAACCAAATTCAATTCGATGTTGACGCCGATCAGACGGCGCAGCAGGTGTGCGAGTTCGGTGAGGATGTCGGTGACGTCCTGAACCTGCGGACGCAGGGTTTGCTGGCGTGAGAAGGCGAGCAATTGGCGGACCAGATTGGCGGCGCGATTCGAATTCTGTTTGATTTGCTGGATATCGCCGAAGGACGGATCGCCCGGTTTGTGACGCAGGAGCAGCAAGTCGCAGAAGCCGATGATGGCGGTCAGAAGGTTGTTGAAATCGTGGGCGATCCCGCCCGCCAGTTGACCGACGGCCTGCATTTTCTGGGATTGGATAAACTGGCTCTCGAGATTTTTCTGTTGCGAGAGATCAAGGAAGTGGACCGCAATATTCTCTCCGTCCGAGAAGAGGCGGGCGTACATCTGGCAAGGAGACGAGTTTTGCTGTTTGATATTCCAGACACGGACCTCAATCGGGTCCTTGATTGTTTCGCCATTTTTAATGCGTGTCAGAATGTCGGTAACAGTCGGCCAGTCGCCAAAGTCGATCATGTCATTGAAGGAGAATTGTTCGACTTGCGGGATTTTCTTACCCTGCATTTTGGCCAAAGTCAGGTTGCAGGCCTTGACGTTCAAATCCTTGTTGACGATGGCGATGCCGACGGGGGCTTCCTCGAAAAACTGGCGGAAGCGGCTTTCCGAGGCATGAAGTGCCTCGCGGATGGCCTGTTCGGAGCTTAAGTCGTTGACCACGGCGCGAGTGCGGACCATGCCGTTGCCTTCGTGGACAACTGTCTGGGTGATGGCGGCCAGAAACTCGCGGCCTCCTTTTCCTTTCATGCGGACGTCGGCGATCTGGCGTACTCCACCGTTTTCCTTGATGTCGTACGGGGCGCCGTCTTCGGGCGGGGCCACCAGAAAATCGTGCAGATATCCGGAGGATAGGAGGTCGTCGACATTTTTGCCAACCCAGCGGGCAAAAGTCGCATTCACAAATTCAAAGCGGCCTTTTTCATTGACCGAGAAAAACCCGACCGGTGCGTTGTCAGTGTAGTCGGTCAGTTTTGTGTGTTCTTCGTTAAGGCGTCTTTGTTGTTCGTGCTCGGTGGTGAGGTCGTCAAGTCGCCAGTGAACGTAACCTTTCCACGTGTTGACCGGTTGGGCGGTGATTCTGTACCAGCTTCCCTGACCCTCGAAATCGTGGCCCATCTCGACTTTGTTGATTTCCCCTTTTCGGGCTTCGGAAGAGAGGTGGGAAAATCTTTTTCTGATTTCGTCCGTGCCGCCGAAAAAGAGAATTAACGATTCATAGGAGGGTTGGCCGAAAGGGGTGCATAACGTGTCGAATTTCGAGTTGGACAGGATGAGGTTGTTGTTTTCATCCATGATCATGCGAGCATTGCGCGAGATTTCAAAAATTTCGAGCAGCAGACTATGATCGCGATTTTTTCCAAAGGGCAGGAATTTCGATAGGGTCCAAGTTTTCATGACGGAAAGAATGACAGAAAATCAGGAAAAAGAAAAGATTACCTGATTTTGCCTTTCTTTTTGTACACAAAGGAGATGATTTCGGCGACGGCCTTATACAGGTCTTCGGGAATCATTTGGTCGATTTCCACCGTGTCATAAAGAGTGCGGGCCAGTGGCGGGTTTTCAAACAGGATGATGTCGTGTTCCTTTGCGACTTCGCGGATGCGCATGGCGACCTCGTCGATCCCTTTGGCGATCACAATCGGTGCGTCGGCCACATCTGTGTCGTATTGAAGGGCCACAGAAAAGTGGGTCGGGTTGGTGATGACCACGTCGGCTTTGGGGACGTTTTGCATCATGCGCTGGCGCGCGCGTTCCATGCGAATTTGTTTCAATTTTCCTTTGATGAACGGATCCCCTTCGGTTTGTTTGTATTCGTCCTTGACCTCTTGCTTGGTCATGCGCATTTGTTTGTTGAATTCCCATTTCTGGTACAGTAGGTCGGCCAGCGATATGGCCAATAGCGCCACGAGAATTCCAACCATCATGCGAATGGACAAAGACTCGCTTTCTTCCAGCATTTCTATCGGGGTAAGGTCGATCGTGTGTTCGATGCCGTCGAAATAGGGGTAAATCAGGACGAACCCGACGACGCCGACAGTTGTCATCTTCAGCAGGCCTTTGACGAACTCCATGATTGAGCGCAACGAGAAGAGGCGGGCAAAGCCTTTGAAGATCGAAATTTTCGACGGGTCGGGTTTCAGGACTTCGGGAGCTAGCATCGGACCGATTTGCATCAGGGGGCCAATGAGGGCGGCAAGAAACAGAGCAATGAAGAAAAAAATCGAGGCGCTGGCGGCGTGTTTGAAGGTTTCGGTCAAGACCATGCCGATTCCGCCTGGCGTGCCCGGCATGGTGTGGGCTTGGGCAAAAAATTCACGCAGGAAATCGGTGAGGCGAGAGAACATATAAGGGGTCGCCGTGCCGATTAAAATGGTCGCAGCTAAGAGGATGACCCATGTGTTCAGGTCACGCGATTGCGCGACCTGCCCCCGCTTTCGACCTTCTTCGAGTTTCTTGGGGGTGGGGTCTTCTGTTTTTGACGCGTCGTCTGGTTTTTCGTCGTCTGCCATCCGGCTTTTCCTAACCCTATTATTATGGCAGGTTTTTTTGGGGAGATATAGTTATTATCTCTGGATACATAATGTCATGCCCGCTTTAAGCGGGCATCCAGATCCCCGCCTGCGCGGGGATGACAATATTTTGATGAAATTACGCGGCGCGGATTTTATTGATTTTATCCACGATTTTCGACCAGATCGCGCCACCCATTTCGGAAATGCTTTCCTGCTGGTTGTTTTCGTTCTCCGCCATCATCTTCATGCGCTCTTCCATACGGCGTTTGCGGGCTTCACGCTCACGGGCTTCGCGTTCGCGCATTTCCTGTTTCAGATCTTCGGCCTGCTTTTGGGAATTCTGGTTGGTGATCATCAGTTGCTGGGCTTGCTTCTGCCACTGGTCGCGCTGGTCTTTCATATCTTCCAGTTGTGTTTCGGTCATATGCAACTGGTCTTCCAGCGAGCGGCAGCGCATTTTGACGCGTTCCATTTCCAGCATGTCGTGGGCGCGTTGCAGCTCGGCACGGACCATAGCTTCCTGATCGACCTTTTTTGGGAAAGCGCCATAAACGCGTTCCAGTTCGGAGGTGTCGATTTCCTTTTCGTCTGACTCATTGATGCTGTAGGACAGGCGACCGGATTTCAGCGCGCGCTGAATCGTCGATTTGGATTTACCCGTCAGATCTGCCGCTTGCGCAACACTCACTTTGGCCATGAAGTACCCCCTTGGTATGATCCGGCTGTTAACACTTTATTCTTTGGAATGCGGACAGGGTTAGCACATTCCAAAGTCCGGTTTCAAGTTTTCCCGCGTTGGAAGCCAAAAATATTGTGAGTAGCAGGGGTTAAGCGGCTGATTTTTCCGTGCGTTTGTTCAGCAAGTGGCTGAGTTTCTGCCATTGAGCGCCTGAAAACAGATGGGCGTAGATGAAGGGCAGCCAGCCTTTTTTCCGGAAATCGAGGAAGGTTTTCTCGTCGAGTTCTGACAATTTTTTCTCGTCGATAATGCGGAAACCGGAGAAATTGATCTTTTTTCCGCCGGGGACCATGATTTCGGCACTGCGCTCGACCAGCAGACCTGCTGCAATCAGGTCCTTGCCGAAGGCTGTCGTCTGGTGCGCGGCAGCGTGGTAGGATTTGCAGAATTCCAGTGCGTTCTTGGAAAGGGGGGTGGCTTCGCCGTCATCAGTGAAAAAGCGTTGGTCGCCGCTCTTTTCAACTACGGCCGAGTCGGTATCAACGCACAGGGTCAGTTGGTCGTTTTCCGGATGTTCCGAGAAAATGAACGGGTAACGGCGGATGTAGGAGGGGATGTAGGTTTCGCCTTCCCAGTTGCCTTTATCGTCAATATAGAGGTTTTCGCTGTCTCTGAGACCCAGAATGGCGACTGGTGTGGCGCTGGCGTCGGGGCTGAAGGCTATGGGATAGAAATGGCAGATTTGGGGCATCTCGATCATGGTGATCGGGACGGCATTGACCTTTCCGGCAAACCCCAGTCCGAAATTCTTTTTCAGGGCCATCGTTTTATGTTTTTCGGCGTCCAGAGGCTCCGGTTTTTTGTAAAACAGAGGAAGGGAGGCTTGAGGGGCGGTGTTCTTGGTCATTTTGTCATCCTAAATTGTGTCAACCGCTGCATTCTAGCCATGTTGGGCCTTCAGGAAAAGGGTAAAATTTTCTTTTCTTTTGGCCGTGAAGGATATAGCTTGCCGCCATGTTTCACAGCATGGAAGGTTTGAAATGAAAATTGGTGTCGTAGGGACTGGTTATGTCGGTCTGGTGTCGGGAACATGTTTTGCCGAGTTCGGGGTCGAGGTCGTTTGCGTGGACAAGGATGCCCGCAAGATCGAGATGCTGAAAAGAGGCGGAATTCCGATTTACGAACCGGGTCTTGACGATCTGGTGGCCAAGCAGGTGAAGGCCGGACGGTTGTCTTTTACCACAGATCTGGCTGAAGCGGTTCGTGATGCCGATGCGGTTTTTATTGCCGTTGGCACGCCGCCGCGCGTCGAAGACGGGCAAGCCGATCTGACCTACGTATTTCAAGCTGCCGAAGAAATTGCCCAGCATCTTACCGGTTATACTGTGATTGTCGATAAATCGACGGTTCCGGTCGGTACGGCACGCAGAGTTGCCGAAGCAATCCGCAAGGCCAACCCGAATGCCGATTTCGATGTTGTATCCAATCCCGAGTTTTTGCGTGAGGGAGCTGCGATTGACGACTTTCTGCGCCCTGACCGTGTGGTGGTTGGTGTGGAGAGCGAGCGTGCCCGTGAAGTGATGCGCCAGCTTTATCGTCCGCTGTATATCAACGAGACGCCGATGGTGATGACGTCGCCTGAAAGTGCCGAGATCATCAAATATGCGAGCAACGCGTTCCTTGCCGCCAAGATCACCTTTATCAATGAAATTGCCAATCTGTGCGAAGCCGCGGGCGGCAATGTTCAGGACGTTGCCAAGGGGATGGGGCTGGACGGTCGTATTGGGTCGAAGTTTTTGCATGCCGGTCCCGGTTATGGCGGGTCGTGCTTCCCGAAAGATACGTTGGCGCTGGTCCAGATCGGGCAGAATTTCGGTGCGCCGCAGACGTTGGTCGACAAGGTTGTTGAAATCAATCATGACCGTCAACGCGAAATGGCTGACCGTGTGATTGCCGCTTGTGGTGGCGACGTGAAGGGCAAAAAGATTGCCGTTCTCGGGATCGCCTTCAAACCCAACACCGATGATATTCGTGAAGCGCCGTCGCTGGTGATTATTCCGGAATTGCAAAAGGCTGGTGCCAAAATTGCAGCGCATGATCCGGTTGCCATGGAGAATGCCAAGAAGGTTCTCTCTGATGTTGAATGGTGCGATGATGCGTATGCGCCGATGCGCGATGCCGATGCACTGGTGATTGTGACTGAATGGAATGAATTCCGCGGATTGCAACTGGACCGTGTCGAGGAATTGTTGAAATCGAAAACCATCGTTGATTTGCGCAATATCTACAAATTGCCGGAGATGCAGGCGCGCGGGTTCCGTTATATTTCGATCGGTCGTCCGGCGCTTGATGGCGGGCAGGCTGTTTCCCAGAAATTGCGCGCCGCTTCGTAATTATAGAAAATATATTTGATCTTTGATTCGGTTTTTTGTATAGATACCCTCTACAAAAAATCAGAACTGCGAAGATTAAGAATGCCTGACAGGTTATGGAGTGCAGTGGGGATAGCGGGCGGTCTTCTGACTCTTGCGTTTGCCTCTGTTTCGTCGACCCAGAAATCCCATGATGAAGAGGTTTATCCGATTTCTCCGGAACATGGATCTTGCATTATCACTTACAAGCCGGGAAGTGATGAGGAAGTGATCCGCGCCTATATCGAACACAACGATCTGGTCAAGTTTCAAGCCTCTGTCGCGAAAGATGGGCGTTATTCGTGGATGGTTAAACCTGATATGAGAACAAAGCTTCGCGATAAGGATTGGTCCGAGGTCGCAAACGGAACCATCACCGTTCGTCCTCGTAAGGGGCAGTGCGAGGTTCGCATTGGTCGAGCAGTGACGCTATATCAGATTAGCGGCGTCAATTAAAAATTCAGTAATTGCCGGAAATATTTTGCAATAACCCTTTGGTCGAGACATCGAGTTCGGGGTCTGTTTTTTTGCTTTCCAATAGCGCACGCAGAGGCTTGGCCAGTTTTTTGCCAAGCTCGACGCCCGGTTGGTCGAAGCTGTTCAAATGCCACACTGCGCCTTGAACGAAGATTTTGTGTTCGTAGGCCGCAATCAAAACTCCCAGATAGAACGGAGTCAGTTCCGGAAGAACGATCGTCGTTGACGGGCGATTGCCGGTAAAGACGCGGAACGGGTCGCCGTCTGCCTCTTCATGCGTTTGACCAACGGCCAGTGCACGCGATTGTGCCAGACAGTTGGCCATCAGCGATTGATGATTGGCCGTCAGATTATGATGCGGTTTGTTGCAAATAATAAAATCCGCGGGGATCGGCAGCGGTGATTGGTGAACCAGTTGCATGAAGGAATGCTGGCTGTCGGTTCCGGCTTCGCCGAAAATGACGGGGCCGGTGGCGTAATTTACGACATGTCCGTCGCGGTCCACTTCCTTGCCGTTCGATTCCATATCGGTCTGCTGGATAAATTTGGCGAGTTTTCCAAGGCGCATATCGTAGGGTAGTAGCGCATGGGCTGGATAGTCGTAGAAATTCCGGTACCAGATTCCCAAAAGTCCCATCAGCATCGGAATATTTTTGTCCGGCGGTGCGGTTGCGAAATGTTCGTCCATCGCGTGTGCGCCGTCCAAAAGCTTTCTGAAATTGTCAAAGCCGATGGCGATGGAAATGGACAGACCTATGGCTGACCACAGGGAATAGCGGCCGCCGACCCAGTCCCGTATCGGGAACATGTTCTCTTGTGCGATGCCGAATTTTTGGACGGCGTCGAGGTTGGTCGAGAGGGCTACGAAATGTGTTGCTACCGCTTCGGCTGGAAGGGTTTCCAGCAGCCAGTTCTTGGCGGCGTTGGCATTCAGCATTGTTTCTTCGGTCGAGAAGGTTTTTGAGGCAATGACGAAAAGGGTTGTCTCAGGGTCAAGTGTTTCCAGTGTGCGCGATATGTCGTGACCATCGACGTTCGAGACAAAATGGATTTCGGGGCCATCATTGTAATCGTGCAAAGCTTCGACGACAAAGCGCGGACCGAGATCTGATCCCCCAATACCGATATTGACGATGTTTGTAATCGGGCGTCCGGTAAAGCCTTTATGCGCGCCGTTTCTGATTTGGTCCGAGAAGTCTTTCATTCTGGTCAGGACATCGTGGATGACGGGGATGATATTTTCACCATCGACCATGATTTTCGATGTGACCGGTGCGCGGCAGGCAATATG
Source organism: Pseudomonadota bacterium (assembly GCA_029558635.1). GTDB lineage: Bacteria > Pseudomonadota > Alphaproteobacteria > Micavibrionales > Micavibrionaceae > UBA1573. The sequence goes on from JAKQEE010000052.1 coordinate 27,355, forward strand.
GAGCACCGCGCGGTTCTCGGTGTGGTTGATTTTCTCTCCTGCGAACATGGAGTCTCGTAATTTTCCGACTCCGGATTCTTTTGCCAGATTCGCTAGCAGGGAAAGGGTCGTTGGTGTTGCCAGATGTTTCGAAAAATCGAACAGCATATTATGAAAGGGAATTGAGAAATGTTCGAACCGTTCCGGCTTTGCCAGTTCTTCGCGCAATGACAAGTCGCGCATATCATCATGCTGATGTGCTTTTAGCTTTTGCCATGAGGGAAGTGTGGTTGGGTTCGGCATCGTCAATTTCTTTCAGAGTTTCATTTTTCTGATTTTATTTTTTTCGATGGTCAGAGCCAGCTTTCCGGTGACAAGTTGTTCGGCATACTTTCCGAAAATATCATGGCGCCAGCCTTGGGTGAGCGCGTGTGGGGCTTCGGGGGATTGAGCATAGTCTTCGAGATCGCCGGAGGAGGCAATCAGTCTAGCCGCAACGTTGTGTTCGCTCGCCTGAATGCGGAGCAACATCTTGAGCATTTCCAGCACCGGAGCGAGTTTGGGCGGGAACGGGTTTTTGGTTTCAAGTTTAGGGCAGTCTTCATCTTTGACATTCAGACCTTTTTCAATGATAGGGAGAAGTGCTTTGCCAAACTTTCCTTTTGCCATGTCTGCCGATATGCCGCGGATGCGGGCCAGATCGTTTTCGGTAAGAGGTTTCTGGAAAGCGAGGTCAACCAGCGTTTCGTCTTTTAAAATGCGGGCGCGGGGGACATCCTTGCGCTGGGCTTCTGTTTCGCGCCATGCGGCGAGTTCACGCAAGACCCCCAGATCGCGCGCTTTGGCTGAGCGGATTTTTAGACGCCGCCATGTCTCATACGGGTCGATATCATAGAGAGCAGGGTTGGCCAGCGCCGCTGTTTCTTCTTCGACCCAATGGTGGCGTTCCTTGCTTTGCAGATGGTCTTCGAGATAATCATAAATATCGACGAGATGAATGACGTCATCAAGTGCGTAGGCAATTTGTTTTTTGGTAAGCGGGCGGTGGGACCAGTCGGTGAACTGGCTCGATTTATCGACTTTGATTTTGCAAATGTCGGTAACCAGCGTTTCATATCCTGCCTGTTCGCCGTAACCGCACACCATCGCCGCGATTTGGGTATCGTAGAGCGGAGCCGGAACTTTTCCCGAAAGCTGATAGATGATTTCCAAATCCTGACGGGCGGCGTGAAAGACCTTCAGAATTTTTGTGTTATTCATCAGGTCCCAAACGGGGGAGAGGTCGATCTCTTCTTCTGTCGAGAGGACATCGACGGCCACGGCGTTTTTATCCGGTCCCGACAATTGGATCAGGCAGAGTTTAGCGTAATAGGTCCGCTCGCGCATGAATTCCGTATCAACAGTGATAAACGGGGCATCGGCCACGGATTTGCAGAATTCTTTCAGGGCGTTATTGGTCGTGATCAGGGTCATATCGCTGTTTAGACGATAGAAGCGTCAAAAGGAATAGGGAAATTATTGACATAATCTATCAAACGTCGTTCGATTGCCTAAGAACATTGAATAATCGTCTCAGGGTGAGGTATCCCAGTCCGATGGCCAGAGGGGGCAGTGTGCCGTGCCACATGGCTGGACACCATGGGCCGACGTCGAGCCGGTACCAGAGGGCATAACCGCCCACGGCCAGCAGAAGTGCAACAACGTCTTTAAGTCCGATATCCATATCCATCCCCTATTATAGGAGAAAGAACGTTAAGATTTGTCCAAAATGCTTTGTCATAGTCTTTGTGATATGTGGCAAAAAACCATTGGAAATCCCCATTCCAACGGCTATAAAAGCGGCTGAACCTTTAACCGAGAAGTCCTGATAATATGAATAAAAACAAATACCGTTCCCATACTTGCGGCGCGTTGCGCCTGTCTGATGAAGGTCAAATCGTTACCCTGTCGGGGTGGATTGCCCGTATGCGTGACCATGGCGGGGTGGTGTTCATTGATTTGCGGGATACTTACGGTGTCACGCAATGTGTGGTGGATCAGGATTCTCCGGTTCTTAAAGAGATCGAAAACTGGCGCGTTGAGTCGGTTGTAACGCTTGAGGGCAAGGTCAAAAAACGTGCCGACGGGACGGCCAATGCCAAACTCCCGACCGGTGAGATCGAGGTTTATATTACCAAGGCAACTCTTCAGTCAGGTGCTGAAGTTGTGCCGTTCCAGATTGCCGAACCTGACCAGACGGGTGAGGATATTCGCCTGAAATACCGCTATCTGGATTTGCGCCGCGAGGGAATGCATTCCCGCGTGCGTCTTCGTAACAATATGATTGCCTCTCTCCGTCGCCGGATGTGGGACCAAGGGTTTCAGGAATTTAATACACCTCTACTGACAGCGTCTTCGCCTGAGGGCGCGCGGGATTATCTCGTGCCGTCGCGTTTGCATCCAGGAAAATTCTATGCATTGCCGCAGGCCCCGCAACAATTCAAGCAATTGCTGATGGTGTCGGGTTTTGATCGGTACTTCCAGATTGCGCCGTGTTTCCGCGATGAAGACGGTCGGGCTGATCGTTTGGCTGAGTTTTATCAGCTCGATATGGAGATGTCGTTTATCGAACAGGGCGATATTTTTCACGTGATGGAACAGGTAATCGGCGGAACGTTCGAGGAATTCTCGGGCTGGCAGGGCACGAAACACGCGGTGACGCCTGCGCCGTGGCCGCATTTGACATGGGATGAAGCGATGATGAAATACGGGTCGGACAAGCCGGACCTGCGCAATCCTCTCGTGATTTGTGATGTCACCGAAATCTTCAAGCGTGATGATGTCACGTTTAATGCGTTCAAATCGGTGATTGCGTCGGGCGGTGTGGTGCGGGCTATTCGTGCGCCGCAAGTGGGGGACAAACCGCGCAGTTTCTTTGATAAGCTTAATGACTGGGCGCGTGGCGAAGGTGCTCCGGGGCTTGGGTATATTACTTTTGATACTAAAGGTATGGCTTTAGAAGTTAGCGAAATAATTTCAGATGGTCGTGTAGTCAATGTTGAAAGTTTCTATTATGAGTATTCTAAAGAAAAAACGTTCAAAGAAGCGTTTAAAGGCCCGATAGCTAAATTTTTATCGGAAGAAGCTTTATTGGAATTGACAAAAGTTTCTTCCCTTGAGGATGGCGACGCAATTTTCTTTGTCTGCGATAAGCCCGCGAAGGCAGCATCCATGGCCGGTAAAGCGCGGACAAAAATCTGCGACGATATGGGTGCGTTGCAAACGGGGCAATTTAAGTTCTGCTGGATTGTCGATTTCCCGATGTACGAGATGGACGAGAAAACCGGCAAGGTCGATTTCTCGCATAACCCGTTCTCGATGCCGCAAGGTGGCTTGGATGCGTTGAACGGCTCCGATCCGTTGCAGATTAAGGCATTCCAGTATGATTGCGTGTGTAATGGTTTTGAACTCTGTTCAGGCGGCATTCGTAACCATCGTCCCGATGTCATGGAAAAGGCTTTTGCGATTGCCGGATATCCACGTGAAGTGCTTGAGAAGAAATTTGGTGGGATGTTGAACGCGTTCCAGTACGGGGCCCCGCCGCACGGTGGCTGTGCCTTCGGGATCGACCGGATGGTGATGATTTTGGCCAACGAGCCGAACTTGCGCGAGGTTTATGCGTTCGTGATGAACGGCGCGTATGAAGACCAGATGATGGGTTCGCCGTCTGAGGCGTCCGAGCAGCAGCTTAAAGATCTTCATCTTAAAATCGACCTCGGCAAACCGAAAATTCAGGCGGCCAGTTAAGCATGAGACATTTTTCCGGCATTTGGGCGCTTTTGCTGCTGGTCTTCGCGATCAGGGCGATGGTGCCTGCCGGATTTATGCCGGATATGGGGGCGGGGTCAGGGCATCTGATTATGATCTGTTCTGGTGTCGAAATGAAACAGATCGTGGTCGGTGAAGACGGCCAGCCTGTTCAGAAGCAAGAGGCTCCGTGTCCATATTCTTTTCTGTCTGCCGCGATGAATTCTGTTGATGCGCCGGAGATTGGAACGGTTTGGTACCGCGCCGAATTTTCCGAACCCGTCTTTTCTGAAAACGATGTTCTTCATGATTTGTATCATGCCGGACAATTTGTTTTGATCCACGCGCCGCCTTTTTTCTCCTGATATTTTCTTTCTTTGTCTAAAATATTTTCAGGAGAACTTTATGTCCCGTACTTTTCAAAACGGCCTGTTGGTCGGTTCTGCGTTATTATCTGTTTTGCCTTTGATGGCTTCCGCGCGTGCGGAAACATCGCTTCCCGAAATCGGGGTCGAGGCACTTTTTACCAATCCGTTTGTTCCATTTTATAGCACTCCTGCGCCGATTGGCGGAGGGGATGGCGGTCAGTATCTCACATCCGTGACCGGTGTTACCGGTTCGCGGATGGGTGGGCACGGGATCGAACCTGTGATCCATGGCCAGCAACAGACCCAGCTCAATGTGTTGAATGACGGGGCTTATATTCACGGGGGATGCCCCAACCGGATGGACCCGCCGACGTCCTATGCGCCGCCGGAGAGTTTCGATTCCATTACAGTGATGAAAGGGTATCAGTCGGTCAAATACGGGCCGGGTGGTACGGGTGGTACGGTGTTGTTTGAACGCAAACCGCTTGCTTTCACTGATGATGCGTTCGGAACCAAAGCCACTGTCAATGCGGGGATTGAATCGAACGGTCAGGCGCGTGACGCCGGAATTGACGTCGGGGCGGGGAATAAATCCGTCCAGATGCGGGCTTTGGCATCGCATTTCTCGATGGACAATTATGAGGATGGGCGCGGGCAGGAAGTTCGTTCCGCGGCAACGTCTGAAAGTTTTGCGTTGCTTCCGGTGTGGATGCCGACGCCCGATACCACCCTTAAGGCAGGTGTCGAGTTGACCCGTATGGATGATGTGCTGTTTGCCGGAGCGGGGATGGATTCGCCTTATTCCAACGGTCTGACCCAGCGTTTTGCGGTCGATCACCGAATGTATGGTGATGTGGTCAAGGGGCTGTCGTTCAAGGCCTATAAAAGCGATGTCGATCATATCATGGACAATTTCACGCTTCGGACCAATACGGGGATGAAGATGAAAACATTGTCCGAGTCGGCGACATTTGGCGGAACTGTTGAAGGGGATCTTGATGTGGCGGGTGTGCCGTTATCCGTCGGGGTTGATCTTCAGAATAACGACCGTTGGGCCAAACGCTATAGCGGGATGGCTATGGCGACCGATGCCACCACGCCGCAATCCTATATGTGGCCGGATGTCCGTATCCGTCAGACGGGTGTGTTTGCCGAGGCCGATCCGACATTGTCGTCCGGTGTGCGGATGCGGGTCGGGGCGCGGTATGACCGCGTGACTGCCCGTGCCGATGCAGCAGACACAGTTTTTGGTGCGGTCAGTGCCAACACGCTTTACATCAATCATTACGGCATTACGGCAGAAGACGTGACCGAGAATAATTTCGGCGGCCTGTTGCGGTTGGAATATGATGTTCAGCCCGATGTGACATTGTTTGCTGGGTTGAGCCGTTCGGTGCGTACCGCCGATGCGACCGAGCGTTATATGGCATCGAATAGTGGTGTGGCGGCGAGCCGTTGGGTCGGGAATCCAGACCTCTCGCCTGAAAAACACCATCAGATTGATGCGGGTGTGACGTTTGGGGCGTCTCAATGGTCGAACACGGTGTCCGGCTATTATGATCGTGTGAGCGATTATATTTTCCGCGATCTGGCGCGTGGACAAGACGGCATTGTTGCGACATCCGGTGAAACTATCTATCGCAATATCGGTGCGACGTTGATGGGGCTTGAATATGAAACGTCCTATCAACTGACGTCCAATTGGATGCTCGGTGGAGCTGCAACGTGGACTTACGGCCAGAACCGGACGGACAGCGATGCTCTCTCGCAAATTCCTCCGCTTGAGGGAAAACTCACGGTTGATTACACGCGCGATATCTGGTCGTTCGGGTCAGCGTGGAATTTTGCGATGAAACAAAACCGTATTGATAGCGATACAGCGCAGCGCGATGTGCAGAAGACACCCGGATACGGAACGCTTGATCTCTATGCAAAAGCAGACCTTGCGCCGTTTGAAGTGCGTCTGGGGGTCAGCAATCTGTTTGACAAAACTTATGCGCGTCACCTGAACCGGAGCAACGCCGTTGATCCGACCGAGATTCAGGTGAACGAGCCAGGTCGTTCGGTTGGATTGAGGATCAATGCCCGATTCTAACGATCCGATTTTTAAATCCAAATGGGACAGGGGGGTGTTTTCTCCCCTGTCCGTTTCCGTTGCCTTGCATGCGATGGCGATTGTAGGGCTTTCCGGTTTTCTGGGGAATTGGGGGGTGCAAAAAATGATGGCGCAACCCGAACCTGAAATCTGGGTCGAGGTGGTGATGGCCGATGTTCCGGATCAGAAGGAGGAGATCGTTCAGGATGCGCCCCCTGTTCAGAAGATATTGCCTCCCGTGCCGATGCCGTTACCCGAAGAACGTGACGTGGAGAGTGCTCCCGAGAAAAACCCCTCCGAATATCAGAATGAAAAGGAGGAGTTGGAGAAACCCGTTTCGCCTGTCCAGCCTCCGGTTTCTGCCCAGGCACAGACCAGGCAGGCCGCAGCGCAATTGCGTGGGGTCGGGGATGCGGAGTCTTATACCGCTCATATAGTCTCGCGCATCAATGCCCATAAATTTTATCCTTCCCATGCGCGGCAGCGACATGAGGAGGGAGATGTGGTTTTGTCGTTTCATGTGTCGCGCAGCGGTGATGTAGGCAATATCCGTATTGTCCAGTCGTCCTTCTCTCACGCATTGGACGGTGCAGCGATTCAGGCGGTCAAAGCGTCCGCGCCGTTTGACCCTCCGCCGTCTTATCTTCCAGAGAGGCTCCTTCAATTCAATCTCCCCATACGTTACCGGTTGAAGGAGAAGTAGGAGCGGGGCTTTCCCTTTCCTTTTTTGTCTGTTTTCGTTTCTTCTTTTGTTTTCTCATCAATTCGTCTGCGTGCTTCAGGTTTTCCAACGGTGAAAGTTTTTCATCGTAAGAAAATACGCCAATACTTCCCCTGATCGGAATTTCCATGTCCTGAATGGTCAGGGAGAGTTCACCGTCGAGCATCAGTTCCAGACGTTTGACAACCGTCCGGTTGGCCAGTTCGGGTGTTGTTCCAACCAGAAACAGGACGAATTCATCGCCACCTTTGCGGATGGCGATGTCGTCTTTGCGGATATTTTTGCGGATGGTTTTTCCCAACAGGCGCAGCGCGTCGTCGCCGACATCATCGCCGAATTTTTTGTTCAGTTGACCGAAATCGTCGAGGTCGATGAAAAGGAGGGCTATCCGTTCTTCCATAGACGAGTTGCGTCGTTCGGCAATGTGGTGGTGTACATTGTCCAGCATACGGCGGTTGTGGAGTCCGGTCAGATCGTCAGTGACCGCCATGAATTCCCAGTATCTGGCGTTCTCTCGCGCTTTTAGCAGTTCTGTTTTCAGGGTGTCGATGATCTGCCGGGATTTCGACCATCTTGTCATCACACAAAAATCCCAGACTTTTCTTTTAGTCTAACACGCGGCGCGTTAGAGGGATGTGAAGAATGGATAAAGTTTATTCCACATTCTTGGAAAAGCTTAGGCGGGATTCAAGATGTTGCCGGTTGGTGCTGCGCATGCTCTGGGGATGTGAATTTTTCCTTCACGATCCTTGTCAATATACATCAGGCGGTCTGCTTCAGATATCAGGGCTTTGGACGATTCAATTTTTTTCTCTTTTTCCGTGGTCGATGCCAAACCGAAACTGAATCCACCGAATTTAACAGTCACGGCGCTTCCTGTTTTATCAAATGTTTCAACTTCCCAGTCCGGTGCTTCTTTCTGAAGTTGGGTCAATCTGTGTTTGATTATTTTCGGATCAAGTGAGTTGGTGAATACAATACTGAATTCATCTCCACCAGTTCGTGCCAGAAAGTCACCTGTGCCAATCCGGAAACGGTCTTTCATTTTTTGTGCGAACATACGAAGCAGGTCATCTCCTGCCAAGTGGCCGAGATTGTCATTAACAGGTTTGAAGTTATCCAGATCGAGCAGGGCGTAATGGATTTCTTCGCTTGTCCGCGCTCTTTGCTGGAACTGGATATCTAACATAACGTCGAATGCCGCACGGTTCGGGAGATCGGTCAATGCATCTTTAACCGTCGATTCCACCAGTAGTTTGTTATTTTGTTCTGCGGTTTCCCGTGCTTTGCGCTCTTCTGCCAAGGCTGTCTGCAATTTTCGAATGGTTTCGTAAGGGTCCTGATAAGGGGAGTTTCCTGTTGTCGAGGTAAAGGTAGGGACAAGGCTGCCTACTCCGCCCAGACCCAATTGGGACAGGACTCCATAGGATGACTGATTTGGAATTGCCGGTTTTGCCATTGCTCGCACACCCGCTCCTATTTTACCGGAGCTGAAATTAACTTTTTGGTTATAAAGATTAACGAGATATTAACATAAAAAAGACAGGTGTGCAAACTTTTTGCCCAAAATAAAAAGGGCCCCCGATTGGGTGGAGGGCCGCAATCGGGGGTAGGGAATCCAGCATTCCGGGGTTGGGTAAGGGATGAGGAAGAATGCTGGGCTGGAAACCTTTTTAAAATCTATTGGATGCTGGCGCACTCCTTTGCTTGTTTGTTGGCGTACATTGCATGGTCGGCGGCGGCAAAGATTTCCGCGGCTCGGTTATTCTTGCTGTAGGGCTTCATGCCGATGCTGGCGCTGATCCTTACTTCTTCACCGTCCCAGATCAGGGAGAGGTTGTTGAGCTTCCAGATTAGCGATTGGATGCGGCTGAGCATGGCATCTGCCGCGGTGTCGGCCATCAGGACGACGAATTCGTCGCCACCCAAACGGGCTGCGGTGTCCATATCGCGGATTTCAAGCGAGAGGACTTGACCGACCAGTTTCAGGCAGGCATCTCCCGCCGCGTGGCCGTGTGTGTCATTGATTCCTTTGAAATTGTCCATGTCGATAATGAGCAAAATTCCTCCGGACGAATTGCCGCGACGGACACGGTCCAGTTCAGCATCGAAGGCCTGTTCAAAACCACGGCGGTTCTTGAGACCCGTCAGCATGTCGGTGGTGGCTGTTTCTTCGAGTTTCGAGATTTGCTTTTTAAGGGTTCTGATCTGGCGGCGGCTCTGGTCCAGTTCGGACTGGATCTGGCTGAGCAGAGCCATAGCCGTTCCCAGAATGCGGCGGTTATTTTCCTGTGTTTGGGGCATTACTGTATCCATAGACTAAAATTTCCCTCGTCTTTTTGTATGAAAAGGGTATTGCGAAAGCCGTGCCAGATTCGGTTCCGTCTCGTAAGTATTGGAAAACCGCGTTTTTTCTCTTTTTCAGGTCGAGTTTCCTGTTTGTTTACCCTTCTTTTTAGGGGGTTAAGACTTTTTTTCCTATAAATAGGGTAGAATTTTCCAGATAACGTGGTTGGGGCGTGCAATGCGGCACCTCTCCTTTTCAGGAGGGTTTCCTTCCTGTAGTATGAGGCATGGTCAGTTTGGGGTTTTCTAAAGTGGTTTTTTCGAAAAAAGCAGTCTTTCCGGTTGCTCTGTTGGGAGGGGCGCTCGGGTTCTTTTTATTCTCGTCTGTGACGATGGCGGCGTCTCCTGTTGTACCCTCGCCTGAAAAGGCCGCGAGGGAGTCTCTCGCGTCGCATGAAGCCGTCTACGATATTCGTATGAGTTCATCCAAGAGTGGAGCGCAGATTCTCGATATTCGCGGAAAGATGCTTTATTCGCTCAAGAAATCCTGTGTCGGCTGGATCACGGATCACCGCTTCACCATGTCCTATGAATATAGTGATGCGCCGGCCATTCAGGTCGAAACCCGTTTTGCCAGTTTTGAAAGCTATGACGGACAGGTGATGGATTTTTCATCGTCGCGCAGCCGCAATGGTGAGATTTACGAAGAAGTGCGCGGCAAGGCCCGTATCGGCGAAGCGGTTTCCAAAGATAATTTTGTGCTTTACTCAATGCCCAAGAATTTGCGTTACGATTTGCAAGGAGCCACTTTGTTTCCGATGGCTCATACTTACAAGTTGATCGATTCGGCGCGGCAAGGCAAACGGGTTGTGAATGAAGTGGTGTTCGACGGCAGCGATGATCAGGGGCCGGTTGAAATCAATGCTGTGATCGGCAAGCAGAAGGTGAATAGGGACGATTCGCGCGGTTCGTCCAAATTTGTTGACGGGGAGCTTTTAAAGGCTCCGTATTGGCCGATGCAATTGGCGGTTTTTCCCATGGATTCCAGCAGTTCTCTGGCGGATTACGAGCTGAGTATGGATGTTCTTGAAAATGGAATTGTGCGGGACATGAACGTTGATTATCATGATTTCTCGATATCGCAAAAATTGGTGGCACTTAAATCCGTGCCTCCCGAAGAATGTAAGGAATAGAGTTTTATGCAAGAGTCTCCGATGCGTGGCAAAAAGGTCCTGATTGTCGAGGATAACGAGCTGAACATGAAATTGTTTCATGATTTGCTTGAAGCTCATGGTGTCGAGACGGTGCAGGCACGGGACGGCAAAAACGTTCTGGTGTTGGCCCGTGAAAACAAGCCCGATCTGATTTTGATGGATATCCAGTTGCCGGAAGTCTCGGGGCTGGATGTCACCAAATGGCTCAAGGAAGATGACGAGTTGAAAACGATTCCGGTGGTGGCAGTGACGGCCTTTGCGATGAAGGGTGACGAGCAGAAAATTCGCGAGGGTGGATGCGAGGATTATATTTCCAAGCCTATTTCCGTGGTGAAGTTTATCGAGATGGTTCAGAAATTTCTGGTGAAGGAGAATGAGTCTTCGGAATCTTCCGAACCCGATTCTGAAACCGGTGCGGCGTAAGACAAATCAAAAGAAAGAAGTAATAGGTCGGTATGACAGCGCGTGTCCTTGTAGTTGATGATATTTTGCCCAACGTCAAATTGCTCGAAGCCAAATTGATGGCCGAGTATTATGAGGTTGTGACGGCGCTCAATGGTCCCGAGGCGCTCAAAAAGGTTGCGGAAAATAACCCTGATGTGGTGTTGCTTGACGTGATGATGCCCGGTATGGACGGTTTCGAGGTCTGCCGGAAGATCAAGGATAATCCGGTTACTGCCCATGTTCCCGTGGTTATGGTGACGGCGCTGACCGATGTCGAAGACCGTGTGCGTGGCCTTGAGAGCGGGGCGGATGATTTTCTGTCCAAACCGGTCAATGATGTGGCGTTGATGGCGCGGGTGCGTTCTCTGGTCCGTCTTAAAATGACGGTCGATGAGTGGAAGGCACGTGAGAGTACGGCGTCGCAGTTGGGTGTCGCGGACGGGGCATCATCGGTGATGCAGCAGCCGGTCGATCATGCCCGTATTCTGATTCTGGAGGATATGGCGTTTGAATCAGACAAGATCCGCGATACGATGTTGCGTGACCAGAATACGACGACGGTTGTTCAAACCGGTATGGAAGCGATGAAGGAAATCTCGGCCAATGATTTCGACCTGATTTTCCTGTCGCTCAATCTTAAAAACGAAGATGGTATTCGCTTCTGTTCGCATTTGCGTTCCAACGAGCGCAGCCGCGCCATTCCTGTGATCTTGATCGGCAATGAAGACGATATGGAGAGGATTGCCCACGGACTTGAGATCGGGGCGTATGATTATCTGCTTCGTCCGCTTGACAAGAATGAGATGCTGGCGCGATGCCGGACCCAAATTCGCCGCAAACGCTTTCAGGACAAGCTTCGCGCCAATTACGAGATTTCGCTGTCGATGGCGTTGACCGATGCTCTCACAGGGCTTTACAACCGCCGTTATTTCGAAGTCCACATGCAGAAAATGTTGCAATCGGCGCGGGAAAATCACAAGCCGCTCGGGTTCCTTTATATGGACATCGACCATTTCAAATCGGTCAACGATACGCATGGTCACCAAGTCGGGGATGAAATCCTCAAGGGCTTTGCTGCGCGGGTCAAAGATGCTCTGCGTTCGTTTGACCTTGTTGCCCGTCTGGGTGGGGAAGAGTTCGTGGCGATCCTGCCGGATACGACACCGGATGTCGCCTATGCCGTTGCCGAACGTCTGCGCAAGGTGGTGGCCGATACGCCGTTTCCATGCAGCGCCGAGGGCGGGGTTTTGACGGTGACATCGTCATTCGGTGGTGTAGTATTACAGGGTGAAGAGCTGAACCGCGTTGCGGTTCCCGATGTGATCCAGCGTGCAGATGTACAGCTTTATGAAGCCAAGCATAATGGGCGGAATTGTGTCTACTTCGAAGGCAAAGGAAGACTTTAACATTTCTTTTTTGTCATTCTGAGCGCAGCGAAGAATCTCCCTGAAACAAGAGAGATTCTTCGGTCGTTTTACTCCCTCAGAATGACAGAGTTTTGATGAATCAAAAAAACCCGCTCAGAAATATCGAGCGGGTTTTGAAGTTTCTTGCAACCAACACGCCTCGGAAGAAGCGTGAAGCTCTTAAAACCTATTTCTTGTGCGGGGGCATTTTCTTTTCTTCGAAAAGAACGTGGCAGCCGAGCTTGCCGGTTTCAGGGTTGATGGCCCGTGGGTCGTACTTGCGGAATGCCATTTTTTCCGTGATGTTCTTCGGGTTTTTCAAAATATAATAGGTGAAGCCGGTCGGGTTGCCCTTGACGTTTTTCCCCGTGCTCACCAAACGAACCTTAACAATTGCGCCTTTTTTAGCCATTTTCTTAACCTTTTAAGTGGAATTCAGGGCGTCACCATAAGGATTTTTGGCGCGGTGTCAAGGAAAATTGGGGTGTTTTTTACCTAGTCCCGATCGCGTTTTGGACCTTTAAACCCGCTTTTTGACGGGGATTTGCCACTTTTCCCTTGTTCTTTTGGTTTTTGGTCGCGTTTTTCACCGGATTTTTTGTCATCTTTTTTGCCACTCTTCTTAGAAGGGTGTTTGCCTTTGGATTTAGGTCCTGAGGAGCGTTTTTCGAAATGGCGTCTGGGGGCGGATGGTTTGCCGCTTGATTTATACCCATCGACTTCGGCCCCTGCGTCGGCGCCGACCAGTTCGAAGACGGTGCTTCCTGTCAACGGGTCGGCTTCGACAATCCTGACCAACACGGGGGCTCCCAAACGGAAGATGCGGCCTGTCCTGCGTCCCACCAAGGCGTGGTGGGCTTCGTCGTGGATGTAATAATCGCTCGGCAGTGAGCGGATGGGGACGAGACCATCGGCCCCCGTGGCGGTGAGTTTGATAAAGAGGCCAAAGCGCGTGACGCCGCTGATCCGGCCTTCGAATTCCACGCCGATTTTGTCTTTCAAATAGGCGGCGGTGAAGCGGTCAACCGAATTGCGTTCGGCTTCGGCGGATGTTCTTTCTGTCGATGAAATATGTTCGGCGATTTCGGACATCTTGACCGTTTCGTGGTCGGTGAGTTCACCATCACCTAATTTGTAAGAGCGAATGAGCGAGCGGTGGACCATCAAATCGGCATAACGGCGAATGGGCGAGGTAAAGTGGGCGTAGCGTTGGAGGGCCAGACCGAAGTGGCCGATATTTTCGGGGTCGTACACGGCTTGGGCTTGTGAGCGCAGAATGATTTCAGAAATGAGAAAGCCCATCGGCATTTTTTTTGCTTTTTCCAAGAGGCTGTTGAGTTGCGCGGGGCCTGCGACGCCACTTTTGGGAAGCGTCAATCCGAACGCATCGAGGAAGGTCGAGGCGGACATCAATTTCTCACCCGTCGGGCGGTCGTGAATGCGGTACATGCATGGGGCTTGTTTGGCCTCTAACGCTTCGGCGGCCGCAACGTTGGCCAAGATCATAAATTCTTCGATGACCTTATGGGAGTCGAGGCGTTCGCGCACGGCAACGCCTGTCATCTCGCCTGCGTCATTGACCACGATTTTGCGTTCGGGAATGTCGAGGTCGAGCGCGCCACGTTTGACGCGGGCGGCATCCAGAATTTTCCACGCTTCGTAGAGCGGTTTGATAACATTATTCATGAGCGGCGCGGTGGTGTCGTCGGTGTTCCCGTTCACCGCGTCTTGCACCTGTTCATAGGTCAGGCGCGCGCGCGACATCATCAGGCCGCGCACGAATTTATGACGGAGAAGTTTTCCGTCCGCGTTGATCCACATATGAACGGCCAAGGTGGCACGCGGTTCATGCGGGCGGAGCGAACAGAGGTCGTTCGAGAGTTTTTCAGGCAGCATCGGCAAGACACGGTCGGGGAAATAGGTCGAGTTACCGCGCAGATAGGCTTCCTTATCGAGTTTTGATCCGTGCGTCACATAATGGGCAACGTCGGCAATGGCCACAATCAGATGATATCCGCCTTCGTTGTTTTTGTCCGTGTCGGGTTCGGCGAAAACCGCGTCATCAAAATCGCGGGCGTCTTTGCCGTCAATCGTAACCAACGGGAAATCGCGCAGGTCTGTGCGGTTGCCCAGCGGCGGGATCACCATATCTTCTGTTTCAAGAATTACTTCTTCGGGGAAGTACGGGCGAAGACCCGCCTCAAAAAGAGCCATCAGGCTGATGGCTTTCGGGTCGTCGGCTTCGCCGATCACTTCCACCACGCGGACTTTTTTACGAAGGGCAGAACGCGAGGGTTGAATTTCTGCAACGACGACTTGATTAGGCTCCGCGCCGTTTAGTTCGGTCGACGGGATATCAAAATCATGCTTTGCGCGGCGGTCGATGGGGGAGAGAAGGTAGCCACCTTTCACCTGTTTGATAAAGCCGACAACGCGGGCGGTGGCGGCATCAACTTTTTTGAGGAGTTGAGCTTCGAAGATATTGTGTCCGGCTTTGCGGACGCGGACCAGCGCGCGGTCGCCCACGGTCAAGGACGGGTGGCCCTTGCGGTCGGGCATGATTTCGATGCGCGGCGGCTTTCCTTGTAAATCTTCTTGCCATTCGGCGGGGGTCGCGAGCAGGTCGCCGTCAATGTCGATCTCGGTAATCTCGACCACGCAGACAGGTGGGAGCGAGTCGGCAATTTTATAGGATTTACCTTGATCTTTTATAATCAGGCCGTCTTGTTCGAGGTCTTTTAAAAGTTTTTTAAAGGCAATGCGGGCAGGTTCACCCTTGATGCCAAAGGCCGTAATCAAATCGCGCTTGGTCATGGCCACCCCGAATTGTTCGAGGAGTTTCAAAACCGAATCTTTGTCTGGGAGTTTCATGAGTTCATGGTATCAGGATTCAAGTGTCCGTACCATGAATCAGTGAGGTTATTATTTGGCAGGGTGGTAATCCATTGCACGAAGGTGAAACTTCTTGACCTGCGGATTAGCCGAGAGTTCCTTAAACTGTTCGTTCGTTCCGACGGAGGCTATCCTGAAATCCCGGTCCATTTCCGGCATGAGGTTGATGCCAAGTTTGCTCATTTCTTGTCTGACTATTTGTGCGGCATGCTGAAAGGCTTCACGATTTTGTCTGCACCGCTCCAATACATTCCATGACGTTCCCCATGCAATTTCGGGTTCGACAAACAATGTTGTCGTTTCGCCGTTCTTCAGTTTTGCCAGTGCCGTTCTGACTTCGGCAGGTGCTTTGTTGTTATATCTTTTCATAAGTTTTTTCTTTTTTAACTATTACTTTGGAATTTTCCGTGTTTATAGTTAAATTTTCCATTATGTCAACACTGTTTTATGTGATTCGCAATATAAACTTCAATTGGCTAGCAAATGCTATTAGAAGGGTGGTTTGAGTCCGTTACCACCCTTTACGGGTGTTGTGTAGAACAGGAGAGCCAAGATTATGACCCTTTTTATTACCAAAGATACCCCCGTCAGTGATGCGGTTTTGAATGTGATTGCCCATTTGCCAACGACAAGTCTGGCGGCCACGGTCGAGGATGGATTCTTTCAAAAACTCTCGGATGCCGATTTTATGCGGATTGCGGTGCTGCTCGCGCAAAAGGGCTATGACGAGGGTGGATGTCCGATTGGTGGCGTGGTGATCGACAATAAAAGTCGCAAGATTATGGGCAAGGGGCATAACACGCTGGTTCAGGAAAGCCACCCCTATAACCACGGTGAGACTTCGGCCATTCGCGATGCGGGGCGGATTGATTTCAGCAAGACGACGATTTTTACCACGCTTTCGCCCTGTGATGTGTGTGCGACCTTGATTTATATGCGCCAGTTCGCCCGTGTGGTGGTGGGTGATGTGACCAGTGCGTCGGGGAATGAAGATATGATCCGTTCCAAAGGCGTTCAGGTCGATATTCTGGAAGACCTGCAAGGAATCGCTCTTTATTCCAAATACCGCGCCGAGAAACCCGATCAGGACATCGAAGACTGGAAGGGGTTGGCGGAGGTTTGTAAGGGTAAGGCGTGTTGCTAAATTTTCATTTATTTTCAATTTGTTACATTTGTAACACAGCGCAATAGAGCGTGATTGGACGTATGGGGGGCGGTAGCCTATCTTTCAGGCTAGGTTAACCCATTCAAAACGCTCTTTTATTTCTATGCAACACACTCTTCAGAACATTGTCACTCTTTCCGGCGTCGGGCTTCATTCGGGGGCCGAGACGGTTTTGCACATCAGGCCTGCCGAGGCTTCTGCCGGTTTGTCGTTCGTTCGTGTTGATGTCGCGGGAAAAGATAACGTCATTCCCGCCCGCTGGGACCATGTGGTCGATACGCGCCTTTGCACGGTTGTCGGCAACAAGGACGGGGTTACGGTTGGGACCATCGAACATTTGATGGCGGCACTGGCAGCTTGTGGTGTTGATAATGCTGTCATTGAGCTGGACGGTCCGGAAGTGCCAATTATGGATGGCTCTTCGGCTCCGTTTATTGAAGCGATTCTTGATGTCGGTCTTAAAACTCAGACGGCACCGCGTCGTGCCCTGAAAATCCTCAAGGAAGTTTCAGTTCGTGATGGTGACAAGGTTGCAACCCTGAAACCCGGTGTCGGATCGAAATACAAAATTGAAATTGATTTCCCTCATCCCGAAATCGGTCGTCAAATGGCTGAAGTCGATATGTTCGGCGAGGAATTTATCGACCGGATTGCTGAAGCGCGGACATTCGGGTTTTTGCATGAGGTGAATGCCTTACGCGCGATGGGTTTGGCATTGGGTGGATCGTTGGACAATGCCATCGTTCTTGACAAGGATTCCATCATGAATCCCGAAGGATTGCGTTCGCCCAATGAATTTGCGTGCCACAAGGTTCTGGACGCGGTCGGCGATATCTATATCGCGGGCGGTCCGATTGTCGGTGTGTTCGAAGCTTCGAAACCCGGTCACAATATGAACAATCTGGTTTTGCGCGAATTGTTCTCCCGTCCGGATGCGTTTGTCTGGGTTGATCTGTATATGGATCATGTGCCCGAAAGCGGCGTCGTGCCCTTCCAGAAAACCGTTCAGGCGGCTGTGGCCGTTTAAACCCCATAAAAGCTCTTGGTCTCTTCCCTCCTTGGTGGTAGAAAAGATAGGTCTATCACAGAGGAATTTGCATGCAAAAATTCATTGCCCGTTTACTGGTCACGTCCGTTCTGTCCGTCGGGATTCTGAGCGGATGTTCGTCTGAAGAGAAGCAGGATCCGCTAACCGTTGATCGTCCGGCTGACCAGATTTTCAAGGAAGCAGACGCGGCCGAAAAAGAAGGCAACTACAAAAAAGCGTCTGTTCTTTATTCCGAGGTCGAGCGGCAGCATCCGTATTCCGATTACGCAACCTTGTCCCAGTTGCGTCAGGCCGAAGCTGCTTATTCGGCTTTAAAATATGATGATGCGGTCATTGCGCTTGAGCGGTTTGTAGAATTGCACCCCGGGCACGATCAGGTTCCTTACGCTTATTACATGATGGCGATGTGTTATTACGAACAGATGACCGATGTGGCGCGGGATCAGGGCATGACCAAGTTTGCGCTTGAAGCTTTGGATACGGTTATCAACCGTTTTCCGGACAGCAAGTATGCGCGGGATGCCGAGCTGAAGCGTGATCTGGTTCTCGATCACCTTGCGGGCAAGGAAATGGAAGTCGGCCGTTATTACGTGAAAAAGAATGAATATAATGCCGCCATCAACCGCTTCCTGATGGTCGTCAAAGAGTATCAAACCACAACTCATGTTCCCGAAGCGTTGCACCGTCTGGTCGAGAGCTACATGGTGTTGGGTCTGAAAGACGAGGCAACTCATGTTGCGGCAGTTCTGGGGCATAATTTTCCCGGCAGCCAGTGGTATGAGGATTCCTATGCGCTCCTCGATCCTGCGCAGCGGCGAAAACTGGATGATAAACGATCGTGGGTAAGCCGGACGATGGATTCCCTCTTGACGCCTGACTAAAATCCTGAGGATTATGGAGAATGCTGAATGCGCTCCACATCAAAAATGTCGTTCTGATCGAGCACTTATCGCTTTCGTTCTCTGACGGCCTATCGGCTTTGACGGGGGAGACCGGGGCGGGGAAGTCCATTCTTCTTGATTCCTTGGGATTGGCACTGGGCGCGCGGGCGGAAACATCGTTGGTGCGGCGCGGGTCCGATCAGGCGAGTGTTTCAGCAGAGTTTGATTTGCCTCCGTCCCATCCGGTTCGGGCGTTACTCGAAGAGCAGGGAATTTCAGTTGGAGACGAGTTGATTTTACGCCGGACGCTGGCGGCGGATGGGCGCAGTCGTGCTTTTATCAATGATGAAAATGTCAGTGCCGGATTTTTGAAGACGGTTGGGGAGACTCTGGTCGATATTCATGGTCAGTTCGAGACTTATGGCCTTTTAAATCCAGCAACGCATCGTATCGTTTTGGATCAATATGCCGGAAATCATGATTTGGTTTCAAAGACTTCTGCGGCTTTCCGACAGTGGAAGGATGAAGAGGGGGCTTTGCTTGCGGCACGCGCCGAGGCAGAGCTTGCTTTACGGGATGAAGAGTATGTGCGGGCCTGTTGTGAGGAACTGGAAAGTCTGGCTCCCGCTGAGGGTGAGGAAACCGAGCTGGTTGAAAAAAAGAAAAAGATTCAACATGTTGATGCACTTCGTGAATGTTTTTCCTTTATTGCGGAGGCACTCGGCGGGGAGGCGGGGGCCGATATGCAGATCGGGCAGGCGTGCCGGATACTTTCCCGCAATCTCGACAAAATCGGTGACGGGGCGCAAGAGCTTCTTGAGACTATGACACAAGCGTCTGAAACGATTCAGGAGGCTCATCGCCAGTTGGATCGTTTGGTTCATTCTTTGGATGTTGGCGGGCTGGATTTGGAGAGTATCGAAGATCGTCTTTATGCGCTGCGGGCGTGCGCGCGGAAACATCATTGCGCGGTTGACGAGTTATCGCAGCGTTTGGACGAGTTTCGCGGCAAGCTGGATCTTGTGGATCGGCAAGATGATGTGCTGGAAAAACTTGAGCGCAAAGTTCGTGAATCAAAAGAGAAATACAGGCTTTGCGCCGAAGAGCTTCATAAAAAACGCAAGGTCGCAGCGCAACAGCTTGATAAGATTGTCAATTCTGAATTAAAACCTCTTAAATTAGGCAAATCTGTGTTTGAAACTTCGGTTGAACTGTGTCATTCTGAAAATGCATGGGGAGTTCAGGGCTTTGACGATGTCCGGTTTCTGGTCGCAACCAATGCATCATCTGATCTGGGTCCGGTTTTCGGGCCTCTCAACAAAATTGCTTCGGGTGGGGAAATGGCGCGCTTTATGCTCGCGCTGAAGGTCGTTTTGGCCGATTCCATGCCCGGTTCAGGGGTCTTTGTCTTTGACGAGATCGACACCGGTATCGGCGGGGCCACCGCCAGTGCCGTCGGGGAGCGTTTGGCAAAACTGGCCGAGAAGCATCAGGTGATGGTTGTGACGCATTCGCCGCAAGTCGCTGCTCAGGCTCGCCATCACTGGATGGTGTCCAAGACCGGTGGGGTGACCGAGGTTATTTCACTGGAAGGGAAAACCAGACAGGAGGAGATCGCGAGGATGCTCTCGGGCGCCGAAATTACGGGGGAAGCCAGAGCGGCGGCCGCAAGATTGATGGATACGGGTTAAATATTAATTAAGTAAAGTGTAGTTAGATTGTAGAATGGCCGGAAACTTTCAAATTTCAGATACATTTGCCGCTACAGGGGAAGACAGCGGGTTTATCGAAGTCGGTAACGGTCATCATCTTCATTACAAGAGAATGGGCAAGCGTGGTGGGATTCCCGTGATCGTCCTGCATGGCGGTCCCGGTGGGCAGATGGCTCCTGATATGGGGCTTTATGATCCGGCGGTTTATGATGTTGTCTTTTTCTCCCAGCGCGGATGCGGTGAGTCTTGGCGTGACGGCAATCCGCAAAAGCCTGACGAGGGAGCTTCTCCTGAAGACATGCGCTCTTACTATCTGCGCAAAATCGAAAATGAAAGCGGGTACAACACCATTCCTCACCTGATTGAAGATGTCGAGGCGGTGCGTCATGCGTTCTGGCCCGACAAACAAGTCAATGTTTCCGGCGGGTCATGGGGTGGGTCTTTGGCGATGCTGTATGCAGTTTATTATCCCCAGCATGTGGACCGGTTGTTGCTTAGGGCGACATCGTTGATCGAGTTGTGCGGGTCGATGAATCCTGCCGACAAAGTGGCAACCCAGCGCCAGTTTGATAAAAATATACATTTTCAACGGTTCTATGCCAAGATGGAAGAGCTCGATGGGCGGGATTTTCCGTTTAGCGAAATTATGGAGCGTCTTTATTACGGGCTTCACGATATCGGCAACCGTGCGTGGACGGACGAGCAGAAATGGGAAGCCTCCTGTGCTTGGCGTCACTGGAATCAGGATTTGTCGTTCAAAGGCGGTGCGCCGGAGAGCGTTCATATCGCGGTCGATCGCGATATGGAACGTACGCTGAAAATTGCATCTATTTTTTCCTATTATTCGGAGATTGAATATCCAAAATTCGGTCCCCGGTTTCTGGAACAGAATTTGCCTGGGCTAATCGGGAATATTCGTGTCGATTTTGTTCACGGGTTCGGCGATGAAATTTGCCCGCTGAAAAATGCCATGGATGCCGCAACGTGGATCAGTGGCGAAGATTGCACGCTTGACATGCTTCATGCCGTCGGTTTCTGGACCAGTAATGACGGCAAGGTTCGTGTATTCCCGACCCAGACGGGGCATTCCGAAAAAGACAAGGGGATGGGGTATGTTTTGAAGGCTGTTACGGAAGATTGGAGAGGGAGGGACGCTGCATTGCAAGACCTTTATCCGGCACTTGTTCCTTATGTTCCCGTTCAGGATACCGCAGTTCTGGTTGTTCAACAACTTCAAGACGGTCAAGCTGTCCGACTTCTCTGATTTCCTGTTATTATTTCCCTGTTTCCCTGTCCTCGAATCCTGCTAAATTGGGGTCATGAGTCACCAGCATTCGATGTTTGCCGATCCGAAGATTGTGCAGGAATATAAAAAACTTGTTGCCGAGATAAGGCAGCATGACGAGTCCTATTATCAGGAAGATGCCCCCATCGTTTCAGACGCGGACTATGATGCGCTTCGCAAACGGTTGGAAGAGATTGAGCGGGCGCATCCCGAATTGGTATCGAAAGACTCGCCGACGCAGAAAGTCGGGGCTGTTCCATCCAAGGGATTCAAAACGGTCCAGCATGCCGTGCCGATGCTCTCGCTGTCCAATGCGTTTGAGGATCAGGATATTGAAGATTTTTATGGGCGGCTTCGCAATTTCTTGAAGTTGCCGGAGGCAAGCGAGATCGAGATTGTGGCCGAGCCTAAAATCGACGGGCTGTCTTGTTCGTTGCGGTATGAACGGGGGCAATTGGTGTTGGCGGCAACGCGCGGGGATGGTACGACCGGCGAGGATATCACGGCAAATGTGATGACCATTCAGGATGTGCCGAAAACCATATCCGGCAATGTGCCTGAAATTCTTGAAGTGCGCGGCGAGATTTATATGCGCCGTGACGAATTTATGAAGTTGAATGAAGAGCAAGAGAAAATAGGTAGTAAGGTTTTTGCCAATCCGCGCAATGGGGCGGCGGGCAGTGTGCGCCAGCTCAATCCGGCTGTTTCTGCGGCGCGGCCATTGCGATTTTTCGGTTATGCGCTAGGTGAAGTTTCCGAACAGATTGCCGAAACGCAAGACGGTATTCGCCGAAAACTCAAGGGATGGGGATTTGCGCAGGCCGAACCGCAGGCGGTGTGCAAGACCGCGGATGATGTTTTGTCTTATTACCGGACGATGGAGGAAGAGCGACCCGACTTGCCTTACGATATCGACGGGGTTGTCTATAAGGTCAATCGTCTGGATTATCAGGAGCGTCTAGGGTTTGTGGCACGCGCCCCGCGATGGGCGATTGCACATAAATTTCCGGCGGAGAAGGCTGTGACAATTTTAAAAGACATTATCATTCAGGTCGGGCGCACGGGGGCTTTGACTCCTGTTGCGGAACTTGAACCGATTACAGTCGGCGGCGTCGTGGTGTCGCGTGCGACGCTTCACAATGAAGACGAGATTGCGCGCAAAGATATCCGCATCGGCGATCATGTGGTGGTGCAACGCGCGGGGGATGTTATTCCGCAGATTGTATCTGTTGTGATGGATAAGCGGTTAAAAGACTCGAAAGATTACGAGTTTCGGCATGAATGTCCCATCTGTCGTTCCCGCGCCGTGCGGGAAGAGGGCGAGGCCGTATGGCGGTGTACCGGCGGTTTGATTTGTCCGGCGCAGGCGAAGGAACGGCTCAAGCATTTTGTCTCGCGATTAGCGTTTGATATCGAGGGGCTTGGTTCCAAGATTATCGAAGAGTTTTATGACGAAGGGTTGGTTAAAAACCCTGCCGATATTTTTACCCTTGAAGAACGTGACAAGAAGAGTTTGACGCCGCTGCGGAAACGTGACGGGTGGGGGGATTTGTCAGTTAAAAACCTGTTCGAGTCGATTGACAGGCGTCGTACGATTTCTCTGAACCGGTTCATTTATGCACTTGGTATTCGCCAGATCGGTGAAGCGACCGCGAAACGGTTGGCGGAGACATATCTGTCTTTTGGTGAATTCCGGAAGGCGATGATTGCAGCGTCGGATATGGAGAGCGAGGCTTATCAGAACTTGCTGAATGTTCAGGATGTGGGGGCAAGCGTTGCGGCGGATGTGGTGGCGTTCTTTGCTGAAGATCATAACCGCAGAGCGGTTCTCGATTTGCTCGAACATGTCACGGTGGAGGACGCACAACCTCGGATGATCGGCAATTCTCCGGTGGCGGGAAAAACGGTGGTGTTTACGGGAACCCTTCCGACACTCAGCCGCAACGAAGCCAAAGCCAAGGCCGAGAGCCTCGGGGCCAAGGTGGCGGGCAGCGTGTCGGGCAAAACCGATTTGGTTATTGCGGGAGAAGATGCCGGATCGAAGCTCACCAAAGCGAAAGAATTGGGTGTTGCAATTTTGACAGAGGCGGAGTGGCTGTCGTTGATTGACGGCTATTAGGCGTTTTTCAATGCGCGAAGTTTTTTTAGAACAGATTCGACTTCGGGCGGGTAATCGCGGCGCTCAACAAACTCACCACCACCGGAGTTGCGGGTCATCGACAATTCTAGAGCGTTGACCAGAGTATCGGCAACTTGCGCGTCTTTTTGTTCGATTGCCAATTGCAGGGCATAGAAAATACGGTCGCTCAGGCGATGTTTGTTCAGGGCTAGGTCTTCCATGTGGAAACTCCGGTCACAAGTAGGTTAGAGGATAAACGATTTTCCTTTGTCGTCCTTATTAAAAACATTATTCTCGAGAAAAGTAAAGAAGCGGTCAAGAAAAGCCGATCTGTATTCATCTTTCTCCATCAGAATTTCGTGGCTGGCCCCATCAAGCTCCTGTAATTCGCAGTTTTTAATATGGCTTGCGGCTTTGCGCTTGGCTTTATTGCTGACCCGAAGGTCATTTCCAGCCAGTGCGATGAAAACAGGGACATCAATCTTTTCCAGATAATCTTTCTTTTTCAAAAGCAGGCATGAATTTACGGCATCATACAGCCATTTGTTGGTCGGGCTTCCGGTGGCCAGATGTGAATATTCGGGGTGCAACAAGAAGGCGTTTTGCAACGTTCCGCGTTCCGGATCATGTGTGTAATAGTTGGGTATTCGGGTTCTGTTGCGGAATTCCTCGTGCCAGTCGCTTCCCCCTGAAACATAGGCAGTGGGTCGTAAGGCCATAAATTTGACAAGTAATTTTGTGACAAAATCCGGTATGGGATCAAAGGTTTTGATTTTAATCATCGGCGCAGTCATTACGGCGGCACAAAAAATTTGTTGGCCACGACTGGTCTTGTTGTATTCGACGAGATAGCGCAGCGCCAGATGTCCGCCCATCGAATGACCGAACAGAATCATCGGCAAACGTTTGTGGTTATCTTCGGCATCAATTGCCGCCGAGAGAACGATTTCATCCACCAGTATATGAATGTCTTTCAGGAGTTCATCGAACCCTGCCGAGTGGCGTTTGTGCGGATTGTCGAGATAACGTCCCGAACCGCCCTGTCCGGGAAGGTCGATAATGATCGGTTTGATGTTTCTGGATTCCAGATCGTGACAGAACTCGAAATATTTTTCGCCGAAATCCCCCAGTCCGCCCAGAATGAGAACGATGGCGCTGTATATTTTGCGCGAGCGGGGTTGGCCGTAGCGGATTTTGATGCCGTTCAGAGTGCGAAAACTCCAATCCCAGTTTTCGGGTGGCTGGAACCGCGGTTGGGAGAGGATGGGATGGGTGTCGTCGATCATGATAGTCTTTCAAATTTGCTTTCGGACGGCGTTATCTCACTCCTAGCCTAGGTCCACTGGGCGATATTTTCGGGGTGCATTATGGCTCTGGTGGGGCGTTCGGGACGAGATTTCCCGAAATATACCATGTTTTGTCCGCCAGGTCAGGGAAATTTGCACGTTTGGCGGGATGTCCCTTTAATAGTTCGTTTGGTGTATTTTTCTTTTTTTGCAGCCGTTCCATGCGAATGCGGGTTTCAACCGCGCGCAGAAACGCGCGGTGGCGGGTCAAAAGCGAAAAGAATTCGATTCCGGCGCGGGAGCGGAAACCGTGTTTGGTGGCATTGAGGGCGGAACGGGATTTGCCTTGAGCGGTGCGCGGGCCGGTGGAGCTGGTCCACGGTTTCCATTTCCTGATGGCGGCACTTTGTCTGGCGCGTTCTTCCGGTGTCCAGTGGCGCATCGTCAGTCTTTTTGTTGGGAGTCGAGCAGATTATGGGTACGCAAGGCCCGTACGCATTGGCTTTGGGCGCGGAGGGCCGCCATATAATATCTCGACGGGTCCAGACTTTTTTCCGATTTCTCCAGAAGACGGTGAAAGGCTGTGTTGAGCGTTAAGGCCTGAAGTTTCAGCAGGTCTTTCAGTTGGTCCGTGGAGAGCGCATTGGTGAGTTCGGATTTGTCCATCGGGACTTTGCCCATTTTTTCCATCATCCGCGAGATGGTGTGGTGGGCCATTTGTTGACCCGATGTGTCGTTGGTATCCATTCGGCCTATGATAGGAATAAAATCTTATTTGTCAAGGGAATTCGGATGACTAGATAACCGGATGTTTAGGCGTTTTGTTTCAGGGACCAGATGACCTTGTTGTCTTCGGCGGCTTTCAGGGCGAGGGTAAAGTCGTAGCTTCGCGCGGTCAGGCCCAGAATATAAGGGTGCACGAGGCGGGGGTCGAGGTCGGCCACGGGCAAGGTTCCGGCCAAGGCGGCTTCGACATTTTCACGGACTTTGGCATCCGGCCCTTCCGCTGTCACCAGCAATTCTTTTCCTGAACCCGGATCGGCGAAAACCGTGCCGCCTTTGGGCAGGTTTTCAAGGGCGAGGAGGAGCGTTCCCATCAGGATTTTGGCCGCGCCTGTGGCTTTTATATCAATGCCCAGCGGACCGTAGGGGTCCCAGCTCTGGCGGACTTTACCATCGGTGCGGACCAGTGCACCGAACGCTTTCTGGATGTCTTCGGGTTTCAGATTGCCGTCGCGACCGCCTGCGCCGTAGGCAATGCGGAAGGCCTGCAATCTTGCTCCGGCAGAGGCTGCGCTGTGGCCGATCAGCTCGGTCGCCTGCTTCGTTGCGTCGGGGTCGTCGGCTGCATCTTCCATGAATTCCAGCCCGTTATTGATCGCCCCTACGGGCGACACCAGATCGTGGCAGATGCGCGAGGCCAGAAGTTCAAGCAGGGTGGTGGTATCTTGTTGGGACATTTTATGAATTCTCCGATTTCGGGCGTTAACCTTTGCAAAAAACAGGTGATTCGCCAAGGGGGGTGTGGAAAAGCCTGTAAATTTAACCCTTTTTTTCTTGGTGGGATTATACAAAATGATTATGGTGAGCCCATGGATGACATTACTGGAAAAAAATTCAGTCTTCAGGACTGGGTCACTCGTCGCGCGGCGAATCAGTCGGGCGGGGTGGCTGCGCGGGGGGCGGCGGTCGAGCCGTTATCAATCAAGAAAGCCGTGAATGGCGACGATGTTCACGAGATCGTCCAAGATGAGTCTGTGACGATCACGACCGTGAGTGTCGAAGAGACTGCGCCGGCAGCAACCGAAGCCGAAAGCAAATCCAGCCATGCCGAAGTGCTGGCCAAAGACGTTCTCTCCAAAGTCGAGGCGCGCGCTGCCAATCCGGTTCAACAATTGCAAATCGTCCGCTTGCTCAGCGACCTCGGCGAGCGGTTGCGCCAAAGCGAAAAAGAACGCGAGATCCTGTGGAAAGAAATTGAAGTTTGCCGCAAGCAGATCGACGGTCTTGAATCCAAGAATTCGGAATCCAAAAAAGCTTACCTGTCGCTCGAAGAGGCTGCGGCGGGCAAGGAAGATTTTATCAAGGGGCTTCTCGATAAACAGGCCGAGCTTGAAACGTTACTCAAGAGTCAGAATGAGGCTCTAGCGCAAAACAAATCCGAGAACGAAAAATTCGAAGAGCGCCTCGACCAGAAACTCAGCGGGATCGAAACCGCTACCGGAAGCGCCATCGTCCGGATCGAGGACGCTCTGGCCGAAAATAATAAATTGTCCAAGCGGATTGAACAGCTTTCCCAAGATAAAGCTCGTCTCAATCACAAGCTCGAGGTGATGGAAGAAACTCTCAAACAAACGCAAGAAACTTTGAAGGCCAAGGCCCTTGTGCTGTTGACCGATCAGGCGCTTGCGGCTAAAACTTCTGCGCCGCAGGTTCAGGCGTGGACCGGAGACGATACGCTCCGCATGTCGAAAATCGGCGAGGGCAGTGCTGTCCCTTCGAACGGGCCGGTGTCCGATATTGCTGCGTCGATCAAACAGGGTAAGAAGGAGAAAACTTCCGACATGAATAATACGGCGTTTCTGGCAGCACTGGTTGTTTTGGGAATTGCGGGCGGCGTTTTGCTCAGCCAGATCAATTTCAAATCTCTGCCGTCCGTTTCATGGTCGAAAGAGTCCGGTGCCAAGGCAGTTGAAGTTCCTGCCGCTGCGGATTCCGCTCAGGACGAGCAACTCGAGCCTGCCGATCAGGACGTTTTGATGTCGGATATCGCCAAGCTCGCCAACCAGATCGAGCCAGCCACCCGCGCGGAAGAGAAACCCGACGCGGCAGATCTTTCTGTTCCGCATGACGATGTGGAGATCAGCGAGTTCGACAAGGCAATTGACGCCGAAGATCAGGCTTTGGAACGGTTTCAGGCCGAAAAGCCCGCCGGTGAACTAAGCGCGCGTATTAAACCGGATAAAGCATTACCAAAATCCGTTCGTGAAATTGAAGCCAAAGCTTTTGACGGCAATGCCGCGTCCCAACATGATCTGGCTGCGATCTATACTGCCGGTCATATGGGCGTGAAAGTCAATTACGAGCGCGCGGCCAAATGGTTTACCGAGGCTGCGTATCAGAATGTCGCCAATGCGCAATATAATCTCGGCGTTTTGTATCATCAGGGTCTGGGTGTGGCCAAAAATGTCGGCAAAGCCATCGACTTGTACCGCGTCGCGGCGGCTAACGGACATCCCGAAGCCGAATACAATCTGGCGATTGCGTATATCGAAGGAGTCGGTTCGGAATATAATCCGCAAATCGCTGCCGTCTACTTCCAAAAATCGGCAAGCGGTGGTGTGGTCGAAGCGGCTTATAACCTTGGTCTCTTGCACGAGAACGGTTTGCTGGGCGAATCTCAACCTGACGAGGCTGTGTTCTGGTATACGCTTGCGGCCAATAAAGGTGACGAGCAGGCTAAGGCCGCCTTAAAACAGATCAAGACGCAGCTCAGCATGAGCGATGAAGATGCCGAGCGCATCGTCGAGCGGATTGCCAAAACCAAGCCCGGGTTTGTCAATGATGCCGGAAAGGCCGCGTTGCCCGATCCGGTCAAGCTTCCGGCTGTTTCGTCAGATGAAAAGAGTGCAGGTGGTTCCGCTTTGATCAAAGAATTGGCCATTGATCCGATGACCGTTTCGCAAATTCAGGAACAGTTGATCCGTTTGGGGCTTTACAAAGGGATGCCCAATGGCGAGATGTCGTCGTCCGTGACGGAGGCCATCAAAACCTATCAGGCACAGCATGGATTGAAAATGGACGGTTTCCCGACCGACACTTTGCTGGTGTATATCCTGACCAATGAATCAGAACCGGCTGCCGGCACGGAATAATTATTTTAAAGAGTATTTGTTTCGACAACCCACCAGTGAGGATGGGTTGTTTTTATTTGCGCGGCGGCGGTGCTGGCCGCTTGCGTGGTCGGAAAAATGCCGAAACAAGTCGCGCCGCTTCCCGACAGACGCGAGAGCAGACAGTCCGGTTGTTTACCGATTTCTTCCAGAACTTCGGCGATAACGGGTTCGGTTTTGATCGCGGGTGCGGTCAGGTCGTTGGTTGTGCGGGCGTTTAGAAAATCCGCAAGGTCCTTCGGTGTGTCGAATTTATCCAGCCAAGAAACGGGTGCGGAAAAATTTTCCATCGAGAGGTTTTTGTAAACGGTTGGTGTCGCGCAATGTTTGCGCGGGTTCACCAGCAGCAGCGGGCAGGGCGGCAAATACGGCGTGTCTTTTGTAATGTCGTTTCCAGTGCCGCGCATGATGACCGGATGAGGCGCGTGAAGGCAGGCGGTGATGTCGCTGCCCAACGCGGAGGTGATGCCTGATAAATCGGCCTGTATGCCGTAGATCTCCGCCATTTCTTTGAGAAGAGTGGCGCAATCGCTTGACCCGCCACCCAATCCGCCACCGACGGGAATGTTTTTCTCAAGAGTGATGCGGAAGGGGAAATTCTTTCCGGTTTTTTCCGAGAGGGCCGCAATGGATTTTGTTATCAGATTGTCTTCGGGAAGCTCACCCGCCAGTTCCCGTGCGAACGGGCCGGTGATGTGAAGCGAAAATTTTTCAGATGGTTCGATGGTGATATTGTCGCCAAATGCGGTAAAGGCCACCAGTGAATCGAGTAAGTGATAGTTGTTTTCCGTTTTGCCCAGAACATGCAGATGCAAGTTGATCTTTGCAGGGGCAGTGAAAACCCTAGTCATTTGTGGCCAGTTTTTCCTTGGTGGGTGCTATGGCAACGGCCGATTGCGGCAGGCCGTTGTCGATTTTGGCCTGAATTTTTTCGATCTCTTTCTCGTTTTTGGTGAAACTCAAGGCGCGTTTCCATTGAAAGCGTGCTTCCTGTTTCCGTCCAACACGCCAGTACGCGTCACCCAGATGGTCATTGATTTCCGATTCGTAGGGCTGCAGCTCGACTGCATTTTCCAAGGTCTTCACGGCGTCGGAAAATTTTCCGATGCGGAAATATACCCAACCCAGAGAATCGATGATGGCGCCGTCATCGGGTTTGAGACGGGCAGCTTTTTCGATCATCTCGGCGGCTTTATCAAGATTGCGGTCTTGGTCCGCCCATGTGTATCCCAGATAGTTAAGGACATAAGGCTGGTCGGGTTCGTAGGCCAGCGCATCGGTCAGGTCTTTTTCGGCGCTGTCCCAGTTTGCGAGGCGTTCGTTGACGATGCCGCGCGAGAACAGCAATTGCCAATGTTCTTGCGGCACTTTGTTGTCGAGCATGTCAAAGGCTTTGTTGTAGGCCTCAAGCGCTTCTTTATATTTTTCCGACTCGCGGTAGATGTCGCCGATCTGGATCTGGGCGGAAACGTTGTTGTTCTTTTCAACAAGGTCGGAGAGAACGCGAATGGCTTCGTCTTTTTGTCCGTCCATTTCAAGGAGCATAGCGGTCTGGCGTTCGATGGTTTCGACTTGCTCCCGATTGCCTTTCGTGTCGATTTTCGAGAGATAGGCAATGGCGTCTTTGTATTGTTTGTTGTCGGCCGCGAACTGGGCCAGTTGCTCCAGCGCGCCGGATTCGTTCGGGTCGAGGAAGTAGGACATTTGCGCAAACAGCAGGCCTGAATCTTCATACCCGTTCGAGAGCAGACGGGCGGTGTCAAGAAGCGCGCGCGCCAATCCCTGTTGTGGGGTTACTTGCCGCGTTTCCGGCAATCTTCCGGCGGAGAGAGATTCAATCTTTTTGGTGAGGTCTTCGGTCTGGTCCTGCAGCGCGTTGCGAAGCGCAATGTAGATTTCTTTGGCTTCGTCTTTTTCTCCATATTTGGCAAAGACGTCGGCAATATCTTCGAGCGCGGCAATCGGCGTCGGCGTGTGGGTGAAGTTATAGGATTTGGCCAATTTCTGGATCGCGGCCTTATCGCCCGCGAAGTCGGCAATCAGAATAGCCTGATAAAGGAAAGACGGAGAATCTTTCAGAGTCTCGGGTTTGAATTTTCCTTCGGCGCCGTCAATCCATGCCCCCAGAAGCGGGACAATCGCCAAGCTTAGCCCATCGGCTTTGATCGTGTCAGTACGGGTGCGGGCAGCGTCGTATCGTGCGTTCTTGAAATCATCCAGTGCGACAATGAGAGCGGCCAGAGATTCTCCTTTGTCCTTCTCGACAAGTTTACCCGCCATAGAGACGGCGCTCTCGAAATTTCCAGACCCTAAAGAGAGCGCCATCACGCGGCGCTCGATATCGGCGTTGTTTGGTGTCTTATTCAGAATATCGCCGAAATAATCACTGGCTTTCGACCAGTCATGTCTGGACTGGGCGTGTTGTCCGGCGAGGTAACTGCCCGATACGGTCTTGATAACAGGCATCTGGACCGGAGCGTAAAAGCCGACAAGCGGACTCTCGTTATTTTGCCCCGAGGTTTCTTCGCTTTGCGGGGTTTGCGCAGTGTCGTCGCAGGCCACCAAAGTCAGGGCGGTGGTGAGAAGCAACAGGGAGCGAAGAGTTTGTTTCATGCGCGAAGTCCGTTTTTTGTGTCTGTTTCAATCATATAGGGGGCAAAGGCCCAGCGTCCAGCCGAAAGTGTCCTACATCCCTGTATAATTCGGGCCGCCGCCACCTTGGGGCGTGGTCCAGTCGATATTCTGGGACGGATCCTTGATGTCGCAGGTTTTGCAGTGGACGCAGTTCTGAGCGTTGATGCGGAAAGACTTCCGGCCGTTTTCCTCGACAATTTCGTAAACTCCGGCGGGGCAGTAACGCTGCGCGGGTTCAGCCCATTCGGGAAGGTTGACACTTATCGGGATGGACTTGTCGCGGAGTTTCAGGTGACAGGGTTGGTCTTCTTCGTGATTGGTGTTCGAGAGAAAGACCGAGGACAGACGGTCAAAGGTCAGGACGCCATCGGGTTTGGGGTAATTGATCGGTGTGCTGTCTTTGGCTTTTTTGAGGCCCGCGTGGTCGGCGTGGTTTTTAAGGGTGTAGGGGATCATCCAGCCGCCGATGGTCTGGAAGGCTGCATGGATCAGGCCGCAAATACGACCGCGATGGAAGCCTGCGCGGATGTTGCGGACTTTATAAAGCTCTTTATGGAGCCAGCTTTTCTTATAGAGATCGGTGTAGCTGGTGCATTCTTTGTCATTGAGTTGGGAGGCAATAGCAACGGCTGCCAACATGCCCGATTTGATCGCAGTGTGGTTGCCCTTGATTTTCGCGACGTTTAAAAATCCGGCGGTGTCCCCTACCAGCAAGCCGCCGGGGAAGGTGAGTTTGGGGAGGGACTGGAACCCGCCTTCGACCAGTGCGCGTGCGCCGTAGGAAATGCGTTTGCCGCCTGCGAGAAGTTTTGCAAAGTAAGGGTGGGTTTTGTGTCTCTGCATTTCCTCGAATGGCGAGAGGTACGGGTTGGTGTAGTCGAGGCCCACGACGTAACCGATGGAGACCAGATTTCCTTCCATGTGATAGAGCCACGAGCCGCCATAGGTTTTGCAATCAAGCGGCCAGCCCAACGTGTGGACGACGTGGCCTTGTTTGTGGTTTTCGGGCTTAACCTCCCAGATTTCTTTGACGCCGAGGCCATAGGTTTGCGGGTCGGCGTTTTCTCGCAGATTAAATTGTTTGATGATTTGTTTGGTGAGCGAGCCGTGGCAACCTTCGGCCAGCACCGTATGTTTGGCGTGGAGTTCCATACCGGGTTGGAAGGCGGCGGTTTTCTCGCCCTCTTTATTTATGCCCATATCACCTGTGGCGACGCCCTTTACCGAGCCGTCATCATTATAGAGAATTTCGGTAGCGGCGAAGCCCGGGTAAATTTCAACGCCCAGACCTTCGGCCTGACCCGCCAGCCATTTGCCCAAGGCGCCGAGCGAGATGATGTAATTTCCAGTGTTGTGCATTTGCGGCGGGGTGGGGAGTTTGATCGTTCCTTTTTCGGTGAGGAAGAGAAAGTCATCGGTGGTCGCGGGGCAGGTGAGGGGTGCACCCAGATCTTTCCAGTTCGGGATTAGTTCATCCAGCGAACGGGGTTCGAAGACCGCGCCGGAGAGGAGATGCGCGCCGATTTCCGAACCCTTTTCCAGAATGCAGACCGTGATCTCGGGGTTGATCTGCTTCAGGTGAATGGCGCAGGAAAGGCCAGCGGGGCCACCGCCGACGATGACCACGTCGTAGGTCATAGAATCTCGATCAGTGTGTGTCGTAGCTTGGGTCATTGTATTTCGTGTGGACTTGTTATGCGAAGTGGTTGCGTGGTCTTACACTCTATATATAAAGTAAGTTTTGTGGTTGGGAAACCTATTAAAGCTGAGAATAAGGGGCTCCTGTCAGAAAAGCAGGTGGCGTAAAGCGCTGCATATCTTATTCTGGATCCCCGATCGGCAGTCGGCTGGTGCCTCCTCTGTCGGGGATGACAGGGGGGGAGGTAGAGAGGGATATATATGAATTCAACACTTTCCGCACAGGACATGGCTTCGGCCCTGCAATTTTATACGGAGATCGGCTGGGATGAGCCGATGGAGAATTTTGCACAAGACCGCTTGACGCCAGCGGTTGCGGTAGTTCCTGTTTTATCCCAAGACAAACCCAAAAATGCCCCCCGCGAGATGCTGGGCGCGGCGGAGGCAATGTCTCCGGCCAGCGATCTGGCAGCGGCCGCGCAAAATCTGGAAGAGTTGAAGAAGGCGATTGCGGAATTCGATGGGCTTGCCATTCGCAAGACGGCCACCCATTCGGTGTTTGCTGATGGCAACCCGAACGCAAAGGTTATGATTGTCGGCGAAGTGCCGGATGCTGATGACGATAAATCGGGCGTCGCTTTTTCTCCGGCTGGTGAGGCGGGGCAGCTTCTCGACAAGATGATGGGGGCCATCGGGTTAAATCGTGGAGAATCCGTCTATCTGACTCATGTGTTGAATTGGCGGCCTCCGGGCGGGCGTTCGCCGACTGCTGCTGAAATTGATTTATCGTTGCCGTTTCTTAAGAAGCATATTGCGCTGGTGAAGCCGCAGTTCCTGCTGTTTTTCGGGGCGTTGCCTGCCAAAGCGTTGCTCGGTCGCTCGGAAACAATGACCAAACTGCGCGGCCAGTGGTTCGAGTATCAAGGGATTCCGTGTCTGGTGACTTATCCGCCTTCGTTCCTGATCAAATCTCCTGCCAAGAAGCGGGAGGTCTGGGACGATCTGCAGGATTTTCAGAAAAAGAGCGCAGCCTTTTAAATGACGTTCCCTTTTGCTCTCAGAGCGTAAAAGTGATGATGCGCTGTTTGTTGTCAGCCAGTACTTTCGCTGTGTAACGGATGATATCACGTTCGTCGCGGAGTTTTTTCTCTTCCTTTTCGAGGCGTTTGGTTTCCTCTAAAAGTTTACCTGCCTTCCTGAAGGCTAGAGTGACAAGAAAACCGGCCAGAATGGTTGCGGTTCCACCCGCCACGATAGACGCGGCGTTGCTGTAATGCTGGGTGTTTGCGGTGTCGATCATATGTTTCGGAACGCAAAGGGTTTGTGCAGAACCGTTCTGGTTGCAGGCTTTACTGGCTGTGGCATATAGATTACCGAGTGTTCCGTTGGTTGACGTTGCCGATTCCGCCGTTGTCTTCTGCCATGTTTCGTAGAAAAAGAACGGTCCTGTCCATGTGCTCATGGTTCCTGCCCCCATCAGTGTCAGGCCGTTAAGGCGGACTCTGGATTTCTTGGCTCTTGTTGCCTTAATTTCCGGCTCTCTGTCCAAATTCTCGTCCAGATAATCACCTTCTATCGTACACGGAACGTCTTCCAGCAGGCTGGGTGGTATATTTTCTAATCGGGACAATTTTTTCTCCATCATCGTTCCGCAAGTTGTTGTGTGGATGGTATATATGTAATGTTATGCCCGTGTCAATATACATAATGTCGCATCTTGTAATAGTCTTGACTATGGTTTCTGCGCTTCTCAAGTATTCATTACTCTGTTTTTAAGTAATGTGTAGTTGTCTGAAAAGCTCTGTGAATCGTTCTGGTGCGTTTCCACATTCTTATAAATATTTATGCCGCACGGTCATGTAAAGTATTAATATTCACAAATTTACCTATTTCAATCTTTCCTTTTTCATTTTGAATTTCAGCGGGTTAGCTGTTGGTGCGACCGTTTAGCATTTGTCGTCTCTTGTTTTTTTCTGGACAAAGATTTGGAGGGCTGATAAATCTCTGCCCGCTATGCACAACGACGAAAGAACACGTGGCATGCGACCTGCTGTTTTGGCTGTCGTATGTCTCTTGAGCGGTGTGGTGTGTGGAGCTGCAAATGTCGGTTCGACGACGGTGGGAGATATTGTCCTCCCTCTCAAGAAACCGGACCTGATCCGCAAGGATAATGCGGAGAGGTCATTACAGGCAGCCACAGAACCGTCCACTTCCGAAACCGAGATTACCCTGCCGGAGGAGCTTCCGGCAGAGGCCAGTCTGTCTGGCGGCTATCATCTGGTCACCAAGGCGGTGCGCGCTCAATTGCGCCAAGGCCGCCCAACCTATGCCCTCAAGCTTCTGGCAAAAGATCCGGTGGCCCAAAAACTCAAAAATTCCGAATTCGACCGTATCAAGGCCCAGATCGCCCAGTCCTATCTGATCGAAGGTAAAATCGACCGTGCCGCGCAGGTGGCTGAAGAAGTTGTCAAGCGTTCCGGAAAATCTGTACCTCTGGCGGGCTGGGTTGCCGGACAGGCGGCTTGGCGTCAGGGCGATTATGGACGTTCCGCCGATATGTTTGCTTTGACCGCACGGTCCAAGGTGTCGTCGGCGTGGCTGGTGTCCGGTGCTTCGTTCTGGGCTGCCCGCGCCTCTTTTAAAGCCGGACGGTTTGAAGAGGTTCATCACTGGCATGAAAAAGCTGCCGCCTATCCGCGCACGTTCTACGGTCTGGTGGCACTTAAGGCACTAGGGCGCGGCTATGAGTTTAACTGGGATCAACCGGATCTCGGTTTTTCCGATAGGGACGCTCTCGATAAATCTCCCGCCATTCAGGATGCTTTGCGTCTGGCCAAGGGCGGGCGCGTGTCGGGGGCCATTACCGCTTTGGCAAAATCGGGATGGCTTTCCACCAATGACAAGCGCGAAGTTCTGCTGGCTTATATGATCCAGAAGAAGGTTCCGTCGCTGGTGCTGTATCTGGCGCGCAAAACCAAAAATTCCGAGGGCCGTTTCTATGATCTGGCCCTTTATCCTGAAAGCCCGTGGGAGCCGCATTCGGGTTACAAGGTGGACAAGGCCATCGTTCATGCACTGATCCGCCAAGAGTCGCGTTTCAATCCCCATGCGACCAGCCATCTGGGGGCCACAGGTTTGATGCAGCTTTTACCATCCACTGCCAAATTTGTCGCTGGCAGTGAAGAGATTGCGCTCACCGATCCCAAAACCAATATCGAAATTGGTCAGAAATATGTCGGGCAATTGCTCCGTGATCCGTCAGTTAACAACGATCTGTTCAAGCTGGCAGTTGCTTATAATGCCGGTCCGGGCAATCTGGCCAAGTGGAAGAAAAAACTGAATAACATGGACGATCCGTTGTTGTTTATCGAAAGCATCCCGTCGGGCGAAACCCGCGCCTTTGTCGAGCGGGTGATGGTCAATTACTGGATCTACCGGATGCGTATGGGCCAAGACTCGCCGTCGCTCGATATGGTGGCATCGCTCGACAAGGCAGACGGCATCCAAGTGGCTAGTGCGATCAGTTCCAATCTTGTCGCGATGGCTATGGGCCGTTAATCAGAGCAAATCCAGCATTTTTGAATGAAGCGCAGGATCGCCGCAGGCGAGAAGCGTTGGGTCGCCGTGCAGTGTTTTGGGGTGGCCTTGCCAGTCGGTGATTTTTCCGCCTGCGCCTTCGATAATCGGAACAAGGGCAATAAAATCATAGATGCCCAGTTGGTCTTCGACGATCACATCGATAAATCCGTTTGCCATCAATCCGTAGAAATAACAATCGCCTTGAAAGACCGGATAACGTGTGGCCTGTTCGATACGGGTGAAACGGTTTTTGTCACTATCAGAGATTTGCGAGGGTGAGCCAGTGCCAAAGATCGCCTGTTTCAATTCGGGGCAGGGGCAGCAGGTGACAGGTTTACCGTTATAGAGTGTCGGTTGTCTTTGTTGTCCGACCCAGCGTTGGTTCAGGATGGGTTGGTCGATGATGCCGAGAATTGGAGTCTCATCCCGGCATAGGCCGATCAGTGTGCCGAAGGTCGGGCGGCCAATGGTGAATGATTTCGTACCGTCGATCGGGTCGATAACCCATGTCAGGCCGTTTTTGGTTTCTTTTGTCCCGAATTCTTCGCCCAAGATACCGTCGTCGGGGCGTTCCGTTTCGATGATGGTGCGCAGAGTTTTTTCTATTTCCTTATCGGCGCGAGTGACGGGTGTATCATCACTTTTGCATTCAATATCGAGCGGAGTGCCGAAATACTTGCGCGCAATCTCTCCGGCAGCGTCGGCGAGTTCAAGGGCAAAGGGGAGTATGGTGTTAGTCGTCATGTCCTATTTATAGGAGAGGATGGTCCTGCTTGCTATGCAAAAATAAAACGCCGGAATATTCCGGCGTTTTTTGTTTAGTGAAGGTGAGGGGCTTCTTCGGCTCCGGTTTGGGGAAGTCGCCATTTCCCGATGTAGGATGCGTGCAGTTCTTTTTCACGTGCGTGGGTTTTAGAGTAATGATCCATTGCTTTTTTGTATTCCAGATCGGGATTAATATCGGAATCAAGCATGGTGTTGAAACCACCCCGTTTTGCAATGTCGTAATTCATAGCGCGTCTTAAGGACTCCAGTGCGGGTGCAAGAGTTGTACAAAGTCCGGCAAGAATGTTCAT
Source organism: Pseudomonadota bacterium (assembly GCA_029558635.1). Classification (GTDB taxonomy): domain Bacteria; phylum Pseudomonadota; class Alphaproteobacteria; order Micavibrionales; family Micavibrionaceae; genus UBA1573. The sequence continues at coordinate 64,862 of JAKQEE010000052.1, forward strand.
GTGGTTGGATAGCGCTCCGGCAGTTTTTCCGATTTTATGGGCGCTTGTTTTTAGGTGGCGTTCGAGATCGCGCACTTGTTTGGGGCCAGTGGCCATTTCCATTTCTTTGTGGCCGATCTGTACTTCAGCCAACATAGCCTCTTCACCGTTTTGAACCAGCCAGTGCATTTTCAAGGCGCGGTGACCACCCTCGGGACAAGGGCGACGAAACTGGTCTTTGTGTGCCTTCACCATAATTCCTGTTGGGGGATCATCGGCAAGAAGGGCGTTTCTTAAAATGGCAGCCTCTTGTGGGGTGCTGATCAAAATCTGGCACCGAATGTAGTCACAAATTCGCGCGGGGTTCTGATTAATGTTGTGGTCCAGAAGTTTGCGTTCAGAAGATTTTCTTCCTTTCAGGAAACGAATATCATCAGGGTTTGCTTCAAGCTCTTCAATCAGGGCGGGCAAGTCTTCGAGTCTGTATTCTCTTCCCTGGTCATCCTTCAGGCGTGCGGTGGGAACCAATAACAGAAGTTTTTCCGCATCCCGCAACATTTCGACACGAAGCCTGCGGCCCGAATCGCGGTATCCGTCCGTGGCTTTAATTGTTGGTTGTGTATCGGTATCCCAGTTCCATTCCCATGGAACACCCTCGGGTGGCGCCAGAGCAGCGCGGTCGAATTTGGCTGTCGTTTCGGAAATTTTCTTGGAGTTAGTCACTTTCTTGAATTTTTCCCTGATTTAATCTTTTCTCTTTATTATAGAAATTGTACGCGTTGTTTCTTGAATTCGTCAATGTTTTTTCAAACTTAACCTTTAGATTTTGCGCCGTTTTTTGCTCAAGTCAAGCAGATTATGTGTAATTTAATTACAAGCTGTGCGTAAAACGCATAGCTTGTGCGGGAGCGGGAATTGGGCTTGTCTTTTCGAGGGGGACTCCTTATAAGCGGGGCAGTTTCAAACGATTTAAAGAGAGATTTTATCTATGACCACGCAACGTACTTTTTCGATCATCAAACCCGATGCGACCCGTCGTAACCTGACCGGTGCTATCAACGCCCGTTTTGAAGAAAACGGCTTGCGCATCGTCGCCCAGAAACGCATCCAGATGACCGAAACCCAAGCCAAGAAATTCTATGAAGTTCATGCGGCCCGTCCATTCTATAACGATCTGGTCAGCTTTATGATTTCCGGTCCGGTTGTCGTTCAGGTTCTGGAAGGCGAAAACGCCGTGGCCAAAAACCGCGAGATCATGGGGGCCACCAATCCTGCTGACGCTGCTGCCGGTACGATCCGCAAGGATTTCGCAGAGAGCATCGAAGCCAACTCGGTTCACGGGTCGGATAGCGCTGAAAATGCCGCAATTGAGATTGCTTACTTCTTTAGTGGGACCGAAATCGTCGGCTAGGCCGTCGATTTTTTAACATAAAGTTTGACGGGGGATGGCTCTTTGAGCTATCCCTTTTTCTATTAATCAAAAAATAAAAATCTGTTTGTCGAGGTGTGTGATGTCGGAAGAGCTTTATCGAGCGAAAGCGCGATTGGAAGATGCCAAGCGGTACTGGCGCTATGTGCGCTGTGATGCTTTGCCTAGAGGACGTATGGCACTTTCGAGTTTTTCTGCCGCGGCTTCCTATATGGTTCCATCAGATACGTTGAAAGTTGTTTTCGGAGCTGTGGCCGTTCTTTCCGGAGCCAGCGCTGCAAAAGAGTATTTTATCCGCGATACATGGCATATGAGCGGTCTTTCACGGACTTTGGGGGCTGCAAAAATTCTTCGTGAGGCGAAGAGTGCTCTTAATAATCTCGAAGAAAACAACAGAGAGCATCCAGCGAGCGATAAAAGCGAGTTGTTTAAGTCTCCCTTACCTTGAAAAATTTCAGGTGATGATGTTTTGCAGGTAGCTGCGGATATCGTAGCCTTTGAAATCCATTGCGCCTGTGCGGATTTCCATCCCACGTGATGCCATGTTCGAGAGTGCGTCCGCCAAGGGCATGAACTCTCTGGTTCTTTTGCGGTGCTCGATGCCGGAAAAATGGCCGACAAGCGAGTCATTGTTGTTTTTGGCGGGGCGTGCGTTTCCGGAGTTTTCCTTCAGATGCCTTTTGACCAAATCTCCCACGACGCGGATACAATCGCTGAATAATATCACACTGGATTCTGAAAGTTCAATCTGACCCGTTTTGGGGAGGTGAGCGGCCAGATACCCTCCGAAGCGGACGGCCTCTTTCTCGGCATTCAGTGCGCGTCTGCCATAGTCGCCGTCAAGGGACAGCGGACGGGAGTAAAGCTGGATCTTTGCCGCCTCTTCAAAATATATAACGCAGCCCAGTCCGGATGATCCATCCGGTTTCGCGCAGCCATCTGTGTAGAATAGAATTCTTCCCATAATGCGAGATTATTGCATGATTATGAAAATAATAGCAAGTTTTTTGATTAGGGTTTATCTTGAGGCCTTTATGCGAAAGCGGCCCCCGTCGGGGCCGCCTTAACGGGGGAAGTATGCCAGTATTTAAGCTTCCATCGCCTTGACGATTTCTTCGGTCATTTTCTTGGCGTCGCCCAAGAGCATCAGCGTATTGTCCGCAAAGAAAAGCGGGTTATCGACACCGGCATAACCAGAGCCCATCGAGCGTTTCACAAACAGAACCGTTTTCGCGCGTTCAACGTCCAAGACCGGCATGCCGTAAATCGGCGATGACGAGTCGTTACGGGCGGCGGGGTTGGTGATGTCGTTCGCACCGATCACATAGGCCACGTCGGCTTGAGCGAAGTCGCGGTTGATGTCCTCAAGTTCAAACACTTCATCATACGGGACGTTGGCTTCGGCCAAGAGCACGTTCATGTGGCCGGGCATACGGCCCGCGACAGGGTGGATCGCGTATTTGACTTCGACGCCGTGGGATTTGAGCGTGTCCGCCATTTCGCGCAGGACGTGTTGGGCCTGTGCCACCGCCATCCCGTAACCGGGGACGATGATAACTTTGGCGGCGTTTTTCATGATGAAAGCTGCGTCTTCGGCGGAACCGATCTTTGCGGCTTTGTCTGAGTAGTCTGCTCCAGCGGCGCTTGACGAGCCTTCGGCGCCGAAGCCCCCTAAGATCACGTTGAGGAAGGAGCGGTTCATGCCCTTGCACATGATATAAGAAAGGATTGCGCCCGACGCCCCGACCAATGCACCCGTGATAATCAGAAGCGGGTTTTGAAGCGTGAAGCCGATACCTGCCGCGGCCCAACCGGAATAGGAGTTGAGCATTGAGACGATCACCGGCATATCCGCGCCGCCAATCGGAATGATGAGCAACACGCCGAGTGCCAGAGAGAGGAAGATGATTGTCCAGAAGACCGAGACGCTTCCGGTGATGCAGAGCAGGACGATTAGAGCGATCAGGCCAAGACCTAATGCGGCGTTGAACATATGTTGTCCGGCAAAGGTGACGGGCTTACCAGAGATCACGCCCTGAAGCTTGCCCCATGCGATGATGGACCCCGTAAAGGTGATGGCCCCGATTGCGACACCCAGCGACATTTCGATGAGAGACGACATATGAATGTCGCCCAGCGTGCCGATGCCGTAGGCTTCGGGATTGTGGAACGCGGCCACGGCCACGCATACGGCCGCGAGGCCCACGAGCGAGTGGAAGGCCGCAACCAATTGGGGGAGGGCCGTCATCTGGATTTTCACGGCGGTGACTGCGCCGATGGTTCCACCGACGATGATACCCGCGATAATCAGTCCGTAAGATTGAACGGCGGGCGTGGCGAGCGTGGTGGCCACGGCCAGACCCATGCCGATCATGCCGAAATTCAATCCCTGACGGGCGCTTTCGGGGTGGGACAATCCGCGCAGGGCCAAGATAAACAGCACAGAGGAGGCGAGATAAAGAAGCGGTGCAAATTCGGTCATTTTTTTGTCTTTCTTCTTTTAAGCTTTTTTCTTGAACATCGCGAGCATGCGGCGGGTCACGATAAAGCCGCCGAAGATGTTGATCGATACCAGTACCACGGCGAGGAAGCCCATGATCTTCGAGAAGCTGGTGTCTTGCGGACCTGCGGCAATCAGGGCGCCGACGATAATCACCGACGAGATTGCGTTGGTAATCGCCATGAGCGGCGAGTGGAGAGCAGGGGTCACGCGCCAGACGACGTAGTAGCCGACGAAGCAGGCGAGAACGAAAATCGTCAGGCCCATGGTCAGGAAGTCGCCGCCATGTCCGGTGGCGAAGCTGAAGGACGTCACGTCGTTGGCCAGACGGTCGGCCTGTGCCGAGAGTTGCTGGGCCATGCTCGACATTTGATGAGCCTGATTGGCGATGGTGCTTTGTGGATCTGCCATTTTGAAACCTCTTTAGTCTCTATTGGAAATTGGGGTGGATGATCTGGCCGTCTTTGGTCAGAACGGTGGATTTAACAATGTCGTCTTCCATGTTGAGTTCGATTGCGCCTTCTTTGTTCATCAGAATGCCGATGAGGTTCAGAAGATTGCGCGCATATAGGGCCGAGGCGTCCGTTGCAATCCGTGACGGAATGTTACGCAGGCCCATGATTTTGACGCCGTTCACTTCGACGATTTCGCCCGCCTTCGACAGGGCGCAGTTGCCGCCCATTTCAACCGCAAGGTCAACAATGACCGAGCCGGGTTTCATGGAGCGAACCATTTCTTCGGTGATGAGTTTCGGCGCGGGGCGTCCGGGGATCAGTGCGGTGGTGATGACAATATCTTGTTTCACCAATGTTTCGGCGACGAGCTTCGCTTGTTTTTGTTTGAAGTCGTCGGACATTTCCTTGGCGTAGCCGCCCGCGGTTTCGGCCTGTTTGACTTCGTCGCTCTCAACCATCACGAAGGAAGCACCCAAGGATTGCACCTGTTCTTTCGCGGCGGGGCGAACGTCGGTGGCCGAGACAATCGCGCCCAGACGTTTGGCGGTGGCGATGGCCTGAAGTCCCGCGACGCCTGCGCCCATCACGAAGACGCGTGCGGGCGGAACCGTTCCGGCGGCGGTCATCATCATCGGGAAGGCTTTGGTGTAAGTGGCGGCGGCGTCGAGCACGGCTTTGTATCCGGCCAAGTTCGATTGCGAGGAGAGCACATCCATCGCTTGTGCACGCGTGATACGGGGCACGAGTTCCATCGCAATCGCCGTCACGTTTTCTTTGGCGTAATTTTCAAGACGGGCTTTATCGCCGTAGGGAGCAAGAAGGCCGATCAGCAGCGCGTCTTTTTTCATGTCGGGAAGTGACACAGGAGACTGGACGCAGAGAATGATGTCGGCGTCTTTTGCTGCTTTGTTATTGTCGGACGCTAAAGTTGCGCCAGCCGATTCATAATCGGCGTCGGGGTAGGACGCGGCAGTTCCCGCTCCGCTCACAATGGTTACGGAGAAGCCTTTGCCCAAATATTTTTTGACCATTTCGGGGGTCGCGGCGACACGCGCTTCGAATTCAGCAGTTTCTTTCAATACGGCGATCTTTATAGCCATCTTGTCCTCATTTCAGGTTTCTTTTCTGAGACGGGCAGAGTGCCTTATTCCAATCGATTTGAAAAGGCTTTAATCGTGCTTTATCAACAGGGTAGGGTTTCAGAGCTGTGCGGCTTTCAGCCGCGCATATTATGACTGGATTCCCGCCTGCGCGGGGATGACAGGGGGGCGGGGATGACAGGAAGAGTGAGGATAACGGAAATTCGGTTATTTCAGGCGGTCGCTGAAGGCGCTGATTTGCAGGAGGAGGGTGGTCAGTTCGCGTTCCGGCAGAGGTTTGGTGAAATAATAGCCCTGACCGTAGCGGCAGCCCAGTTCGCGGAGTTTCAGGGCTTCTTCTTTGTGTTCCACCCCTTCGGCAATAATGTCTATGTTCCGTTCCTTGGCGCGGCCAATAATGTCGGTAATTAAGGCCAGAGCTCCTTCGACTTTCAGCATGTCTTTCACAACAAGATGGTCGATCTTGACGGTGCTGATTGGGAAATCATCCATGTATTTGAAGAAATCTGCTGGATCGCCCAGACCATAGTCGTCGATGGCGATTTTCAGGCCTGTTTTGCGGCACAGGCCCAGAATCGTTTTTGAATTTTCGCGCTGGTTTTTCAGTAGGTCACCGGTGATTTCAAGTTGAACCTGGGCCGGACGCACGTCGCTTGCGCTAATCACGTTATACATTTCATCGAGGAAGCTTTCATCCGCCAGATCGCTGGGGCTGAAATTCACGCTCATATAAATATGTTCGTTGTGGCCGACGTGGCTTTCCAGACGTTTCAGCGCACGAATCGCCTCTTTCAAGGCCCATTTACTGGCCTCGACGATCAGGCCAGTCTGTTCGGCCACCGGAATGAAAATACCCGGGGAAATCATCCCGCGGTCAGGGTGGTGCCAGCGCATCAGCGTTTCAAACCCCGCAACGAGACCCGTTTTCAGGTGAACAATCGGCTGGTAATTCAAGGACAATTGGTGGTCCAGCATGGCATGCTGGAATTCTTTGGCCAGTTGGGGGGCAGGGATTTGCTCCGGCGGGATGTTTTCTGGTGAAGTTGTTGTATTCATTGAGAAAATCCGAATTTTGAGATCGTGACCACGTTCATAAGTCTGCCTGAAAGGCCTTAGGGAAGAGTTAACACCATCGGGATTTGTGAGGAAAGCCTAAAAAATCGGGAAAAATCGGTTTTATCTCCTTGACAGGCGGGCGTTCAAACTTGTAGTGTCCGGCTTCCTAAGGAATAAGAATATTTAAGTTAAGGATTTTAGCGATGAAAGTCGTCAATTCACTCAAAACACTCAAAACCCGCGACCGTAACTGCCGCGTTGTTCGCCGCAAAGGACGCGTCTATGTCATTAACAAGAAAAACCCTCGTATGAAGGCTCGTCAGGGCTAATTCCGGTTCAGGTTTCTCCGATCTGGCCTGTTGCCAGCGGACCCGAGTTTAGTGTACATCTTATAAAGCTTTGTCGCTTCCCGCACTTCAAGATAGAGGCGGGAAGTTTGTTATCGCCCTTAGTGCCTATGGTGGCAGGATTTCGACATGTTCGCTCGACTCTTCAGTATGCTCTCCGCCGATATGGCGATTGATCTCGGTACGGCCAACACTCTGGTGTATGTCCGCGACCGCGGAATCGTTCTCAATGAACCTTCCGTTGTGGCCATTTCAACCGAAGGCGGACGTAAATCCGTCCGTGCTGTCGGAATCGAAGCCAAGCAGATGTTAGGCCGTACGCCAGGGAACATTCAGGCGATTCGTCCACTGCGTGACGGCGTGATTGCCGATTTCGAAGTGACCGAGGCGATGATCAAACATTTTATTCGCAAGGTTCATAACCGCCGCACATTCGTGTCGCCCAAGATGGTGATTTGCGTTCCGGCAGGGTCCACGACCGTCGAGCAACGCGCGATTGTCGAATCCGCCGAATCGGCAGGAGCTTCGGAAGTGCATCTGATCGAGGAGCCGATGGCGGCTGCAATCGGTGCGGGGCTTCCTGTCACAGAAGCGTCGGGGTCGATGGTGGTTGATATCGGCGGCGGAACTTCGGAAGTTGCCGTGATCTCTCTGGGGGGGATTGTTTACGCGAAGTCGGTGCGCTGTGCTGGCGATAAAATGGATGATGCGATCATCAACTATATTCGCCGCGTGCATAATTTGTTGATCGGGGAGACAACGGCCGAGCGCATCAAAAAAGAAATCGGCTCTGCGTTGCCTCCTGCCGAAGGGCCGGGCCGCACGATGCAGATCAAGGGCCGCGATCTGGTCAACGGTGTTCCGAAGGAAGTTGTGGTGACCGAGCGCCAGATTTCCGAAGCGTTGATCGAACCGATCAGCCAGATTGTCGAAGGTGTGAAAGTTGCGCTTGAAAATACGCCACCGGAACTGGCTTCCGATATTGCCGAACGCGGTATCGTGTTGACGGGTGGCGGGGCGCTTCTCACCAATCTTGACCATTTGCTTCGTCATGCGACGGGATTACCGATTACGATTGCAGATGATCCGCTCACTTGTGTGGCGCTCGGGACCGGGCATGCGCTGGAAGAAATCAAAACACTCAGAAGCGTGCTTGTCGGGGCGTACTAGTTTATTTTTCCGAGTTTTTTGCTTGTTTCTCAAAAAAAAAATTTAATTTTCCAATTTACTCATCGAAAAGAGCTCTCGCGATTCGTGATTTTTCGCGAAAATATTTTCTATAAAATTTTAGGCAAATTTTGGGAAAATTGTTAGCGGGTTGATTTCACACGGTTTTTGCAGCGCACTGGCTAAGTATTTGTAATTTATATGTAAATTGAAATATCATTAACTGCCCGTTAACGCTTTTTTTCTATTCTGAGAGGGTAAGGGTTGAGCTTTACATAAGATCTTGCTGGAAACCAAAAAGGAGAAAAAACATGGTTAAACTTATTGCTCTTTTGCAATCCTATAAATCTCAAGAAGACGGCGCGACCGCGATTGAATATGCGCTGATCGCTGCCGGTATCGCTCTCGCGATTGCTGCTGCCGTCTATGCATTCGGTGATGTTCTGATCGGTCAGTTCGAGACCATGGGCGACACGCTCGAAAACGGTCCTTCGTAATCGTCGGCCTGACATTTCATTACCTATCTATTTGCGGAAGCCCGCCCATAAGGGTGGGCTTTTTCAATTTCAAGCGTATCGTCAATTTCCTTTCAGAAAAAATTTCAATGGTTGGTTTTGTCTTTTATTTGTTCGGGGTTCTCGTGACCCTTGCGATGTGCGGAATGGCGGCGTGGTCGGATTTTCGCGGGTTCCGTATTCCCAATATCGTGTCGCTGGTGATCCTTGGCGCGTTTGTCGTGGCTTATGGCGTTCTTTTCCTTACGGGGCAGAATGACGTGATGTTTCTTTCGGTGACCTCCCATTTGAGTGCTGCCGCAATTGTTCTGGCGCTTTCCGGATTTCTGTTTGCTCTCAAACAACTCGGCGCCGGAGATTCAAAATTCGCAACGGTCATTGCGCTGTGGGTTGGCTTGCCGGGTTTGGTTCCGTTCCTGTTTTATATGGCGATGTCGGGCGGTGTTGTCGCTGCGTTGTCGCTGGTTCTCAAAAAATGGAAGCCTGTCAAAAATCCTCCCGAGGGGAGCTGGATTGCCAAGGCGCAGGAGGGGCATCCTTCTGTCCCTTACGGAATTGCTTTGGCAATTGGTGCGCTGGCGGCATTTTTATTTCAAGGATATCTCAGTCCTGAAAAGTGGAGCGAGATGTTCTGAAAAACACGTTGATATTTTATTAAGGGATCTCGCGTAAGTGTAAGGGTGGCCGACTCTTTTTCGGTTTGTGTGTTTTGTTTGTTAAAAATTTTTCGAGACGGATCGTATCATGAATAAGAATATCTTGATCGTTATGGGGGGCGGATTTCTGGTGGCGCTGTTGGTGGCGATCATCGTTCAGGCCAGTTTTGGTTCGAAAAAAGAGGGCATGGTCGAGCTTGCCGTTGCGACGCGAAGCCTTAAGGCTGGTGACCCTGTCAATGAGGCCAATTTCAAATGGCAGGAGTGGCCGGAAGAATCGGTTTTTCAAGGTGCTGTCCTGCGCGAGAAAAATAAAAAAGTGACCGATATCGCCAAAGGGCGTTTGCGCCGGAACATGGAAAGTGGCGAGCCGTTGTTGCAGGCTTCCCTGACAACGGCCGGTAAAACAAATATTCTGGCTGCGGCGATGGACCCCGGAATGCGCGCCATGGCGATCAAAGTTTCTGCTGAATCCATGGTGGGCGGGTTTATTTCCCCCGGTGACCGTGTGGATGTAATTCTGACCTATCAGGTTAAAGTGTCCGCCGATGCGCGGGACGAAGTGGCCGATAAAGTCAGTCGTCATGCTACCCAAACCGTTCTGGAAAATGTCAAGGTTTTGGCGATTGACCAGAATGCGTCCAAGGAGGATGCCAATAAGGCCAAGGTTGGTCGTACAGTCACGCTTGAAGTCGATACCAAGGCTGCCGAACGTTTGGCGCTGGCCAGCGAGATGGGTGATTTGTCGCTGGTGCTGCGCGCACTGGGTGACGATCAGGTGACTGACCCCAAAGAGAAGAGTTTTACCACCGATGTTGAGGTCAGTGATGTCCTTCAGGAAATAGGTAAAATCAAAAAGAGTTCTGGCGGAAGTTCGAATATTGTGCGAGTCTATAACGGACAAAATGTCGAAAACGTCAATGTTCGTCACTGATTCCCTTCTGAGTTTCATGTGGGTTCCCCGCAAACCGTACTAATACACTGAAAAGAAAGCGTAAGCACATGTTGTCCACAAGCTTATTCACAAGATTGGCCTCACGAATCAGGCTCTGGTCTTTTATTGCTGTTTTTCTGGTTACCGTCTTTGCTGGACTGTCTATGCCTGTTCAATCCGCGCCGTCGGATATGATGAAGCTGACCGTCGGTAAAGCCGAAGTGATCAGTGTAAACGGTCCGGTTGCCGATATCATGGTTGCGGACCCCAAAATTGCAGATGTATCCGCCCTGCAGAGCAACAAGCTGTATGTGGTCGGTGTGTCTTTGGGCGATACCAACATCATTGCGCTGGATGCTCAGGGTAATGTTCTACGTAAAATCGACCTGCATGTGTCGATTGATACCAAGTCCATTGAGGCGATGATCGCTGATTTGTTCCCGCAGGAAAAAGATGTGCGGGTCAGAATGATCGGCGATCAGGCTGCACTGACCGGTGTTGTGTCTACGCCAAGTGTGGCCCAGAAAATTTCCCGTCTTGTGGCCGCACATATCGGCGAAGTCCAGAACAAAGACATGAAAATCGACGAGGCAATTGAAAACCTTCTGGAAGTTCGTGGCGAGCAACAGGTGACTTTGCGTGTCCGCATTCTTGAAGTGTCACGCGATGTTTTGAAAGAATTCGGGCTTGAAACCAGCGCTAACGATCCGAATGAAGCCGGATCTTCGCTGTTCGGGCGTCTTCCTCCATCGGCCACTAACGGTTTGATGGGGAGTGTCGGGGTCAATACCAAAACCGGTCTGACCGAAGATCCGTTCGGTGTCGGCAGCCTGATTTTCGATTCGGGGATTAATGGTCTTGGGGATATCCAATTGTTGCTGAATGCTCTTGAGCGTGACAACCTCGCCAATGTTCTGGCCGAACCAAACCTGACCGCTGTGTCGGGCGAACAGGCCGGCTTCCTTGCCGGTGGCGAGTTTCCAGTCCCAATCGGTCGTGATCGCGACGGCAATATTGTGATCGAATACAAGCAATTCGGTGTGTCGCTCAACTTCAAACCGATTGTGCTTTCTGAAGACCGGATCAGTTTGCAGATGAATACCGAAGTGTCTTCGCTGGATCCAGGGAAGGGGATTACGCTCTCCGATATCCAGATTCCAGGGCTTGACGTGCGTCGCGCATCGACCACGGTCGAGATCAATTCCGGCGGCTCTTTGATGATGGCCGGTTTGCTGAAGTCCGAAAACCTCAAAGGGATGTCCGGTTTGCCGGGTGTCAAGGATACTCCGGTGATCGGCGATCTGATTTCTTCGAAAAGTTTCGAGCGTCAGGAAACCGAACTGGTCGTGATTGTGACCCCTTACCTGGTCCAGCCTTATGCCGATACAACGCAGGCCAAACCCGTGTTCGAGAGCAAGTCGATGAAACTGCCTCCACCACCACCGACAGCCGCGATGGCTCCGGGCGACAAGGGTAAAACCGAGCCGCTTTACACGCAGGAACAGGCCGCCGAAGTGGTCGATGTTGAACAGGAAGAATTGTTACCGCCAATCGTCACCAGCCCGATGACCAAAGTATTTTCACGCAATATGCGCAAAATCTACGGCGACCGAATTAAAGATATGCCGGATGGCGATCAGGCATTCGGTTACATGTTGGACTAGAAAAGGATTAGATGATGAAATTGTCTGTTTGTTTGGTGGCTCTTCTGGCTTTGGCTCCGGCGCTGTCGGGTTGTTCGGTTGATTCCGAGACATGGGTTAACCAGAACCGTCTGGAAGTTCATGAAGACCAGTTTACCGATACGCTTGAAACCAGCAAAATCGACGATGGAATGTTGCATGCTATCGGTGTGTATTATTATCGCTTCGGCAACGGGACATTGACAGGAGCCGTGTCTTACGATCCGAAATCGTCCAAAAATAATCTGGCGCGCGCTAAGGCAGAGGCTGCGCGCATTACGGACGGTTTGCATCGCAATGGTGTCAAAGATGTCCAGATTACCACCACTCCGGCTCCCGGAACCGGTAATGTTTCGACGACTGTTCTTACATTTCCTGCGCTTACGGCACATTCCCCGACCGGATGCGGTATGATGCCAGGATATGACAGCCCAATTCCTGCGCCGAAAACGGGAGACGGGATGTCGGATTACGGTTATGGCTGTACGGTCGAGACGCTGCTTTCAAGGCAAGTTTCCCGTCCTTCAGATATGCTTGGCAAGCCTGGATTCGATTCAAATGCCAATGGTCGCCGTCAGGCGGATGTGGTTGAAATGCGCGGTTATTACAGCGAGAAATCCAATCCTCCGCTGGAAGGGGAAGCGGCCTCGAAAAACTAGATTTTCCTAGGTTTTTTGCGGGTTTTATTAACCTTCGATTTATACTCCGACCCTATAATGGAACCTAGAAAAAACTATAATTCCATAGGGTACATCAGGTCTAAATTATGTCCGACACACAAGACGTCGTTACGAATATTTTATTGCCGACTGCGCAAGTGGCCTTGTTCGTTTTGGACAAGGATATACGCGATGCCGTTGCGGAACTTCGCAATGATTGGCGCTTTGCCCGTGTGACTTTCGATATTCGCGAAGGTGATGTTGCCTCTGCGATTGAAACTTACAAAGGGCATATGTCTCCCAATCTGGTGATTGTCGAGACTCCTGAAATCGGTGAAGGCTTTACCAGCCGTCTTGAAATTCTGGCCGATAGTTGTTCCGAGAATACGGCGGCTGTCGTTGTCGGTCCGGTCAATGACGTTTATCTCTATCGCAAGTTGATTGATATGGGTGTTAGCGATTATCTGGTGCGGCCCATCGAGAAAAAAATTCTTAGTGATCTGATTGCCAAAATCCTGATCGAGAAACTTGGCGTTTCCGAAAGCCGTCTGGTTGCCTATGTAGGGGCCAAGGGCGGATGCGGAACATCGTGGGTGGCGCAGGCTTCGGCGATGGTTTTGGCGAACGAGCTTAACGAGAAAACCGTCATTCTTGATGCCGCCGGTGGAAGTTCTTATCTCAGCGTTGCAATGGGAACCGATGTGGTGACGACACTCCATGAAGCGGCGCGGGCGTGCGTTTCCTCCGATCAGGACGCGTTCCGGCGTATGGTTGTCAAAGTGTCCGAGAATTTGTCCGTTCTGGCGACGGGGGCCGAGGCTATTCTTGACGACATGATTTCGGCGGAACAATTTGAAGCGATTATCAACAAGCTGATGGTTTCCTATCCGGTGGTGATTGTTGATTTGTCGGCAGCACCTGTTTCTATTGCGCGGTCCGTGATTGTGCGGGCCAACGATGTTGTGGTTGTTACCGCACCGACGCTTCCGGCGCTTCGTTCCGCGCGCGGTTTGTTGCAGGAAATCAAGACGCTACGCGGCGGTGTCGATCAGGGCATCCATTTGACGCTCAATCAAAAAGGTGCGACGCAAGGGTTTGACGTTTCCGATGCCGATATTGTGAATGCACTCAAGGTTGCCCCTGAAATGGTTTTGAACTGGAATCCGAAAATTTTTGCGGCCGCTGAAAGTTCAGGAAAGCCGTTGTCCGACATGGTCAATGCCAAAGAGGTTCTGGTTCAGGTGCGCAAGTTTTTGATCGAAAAACTGAGATTGTCCGGAGAAACTCCGACCGAGAAAGCGGATGGAAAGCAGCCCTCGCTGATTGGCGGTTTTTTGGGCAAGATGAAATCGAAATAGGGATGTGCTGTAGATGGCGTTTGGTAAAAAAGGATCATCTCAAGATACTGTAAAGAAGCCGGTTGCTCCGCCACCGCCGCCACCACCTGCGCCTGCACCCCAGCTTTCCGCTGCGCCGCCATCCCAAGCTGCTCATAAGCCTGTTGCCGAGGTCAAGGTCGCAGCGGATGAGTCGTCTGTCAAAAAGTCGATTGATGAAGGATTTGTCGAGGATGTCGCTGAGGAAATTCATGTGACATCGTCGGGCGGTGAAGGGGATTCAATGACGGCCCTTCGTTTGCAACGCGCGCGTAACCGGATTTGGGCCGACCTTCGCGACGGGATTGATCTGAAAGCTCTTGCGCGGATGGATGCCAAGGCTGCGCGCGAGGAAGTTAAAACCGCGGTCGAGGAAATTGCACGGTTCCGGAATCTCGACTTGACGCCAATGGAAATGGGGCAGATCGCCAAGGAATGCGGCGACGATATGTTGGGCTATGGCCCGCTTGAAACCCTTTTGGCCGAAGACGGTATCGCCGATATCATGATCAACGGACCGGAAACGGTTTATGTCGAACGTAAGGGTAAGATCCAGAAAACCGATATCAAATTTCGCGACAACCAGCATCTGGTGACGATCTGTCAGCGGATTGTGGGCGCGATTGGCCGCCGTGTTGATGAATCTTCGCCAATATGCGACGCGCGTTTACCAGATGGGTCGCGTGTGAACGTCATTATTCCGCCGCTGGCCGTTGACGGCGCGTGCATGACCATTCGTAAATTTGCCAAGGACAAGCTCACGCTTGAAAAATTGTTGGAATTCGGAGCGATGACGCCGTCTTGTGCCAAGCTGATCATGGCAATCGGGCGATGCCGCGTGAATGCGTTGATTTCCGGCGGTACGGGTTCCGGTAAAACCACGATGCTCAACTGTTTGACTCGCTATATCGAGCAAGGCGAGCGCGTGATTACCTGTGAAGATGCGTGCGAACTTCAATTGCAGCAGCCGCACGTCGTGCGTCTCGAAACCCGTCCCGCCAACCTTGAAGGCGTCGGGGAAGTTACGATGCGCGATCTGGTCAAGAACTGTCTGCGTATGCGTCCCGAACGTATTATCGTCGGTGAGGTTCGTGGCCCCGAAGCATTTGACTTGCTCCAGGCCATGAACACCGGTCACGACGGGTCGATGGGAACGGTTCACGCCAATAACCCGCGTGAGGCATTGTCCCGTATGGAGAACATGATCGCGATGGGGAACCTCAATATTCCGACCGTCGCGGTGCGCGAACAGATTGCCTCGGCAGTTAACGTCATTATTCAGGTTCAGCGTTTGCGCGACGGGTCGCGTAAAGTTACCCATGTGACCGAGATTACGGGGATGGAAGGTGAAGTCGTCTCCATGCAGGATTTGTTCATCCTTGAAATCATCGGCGAGGATGAGGACGGAAAACTGATTACCCAACTGAAATCGACCGGAATGCGGCCGAAATTCTGGGATAAAGCCCGCGCCTTCGGTGTCGAGAAACTGGTTCTCGATGCGATGGAAGAGGCTTACGGTTAAAGAATACTGACAGAGGAAAACTATGCCTTCTGCACTTATAATCTTTCTGGTGGCGTTGGTGGTGTCGGTCATTCTCGGGATGATCGCGGCGTTGATGATGTCTACCCGCAAGGACCAGCAAAAACGCGCTTTGTCTATTATCGCCGGTGAGGCGGTGGTTTCGGGCGAGGATGCGGAACGGAACAGCCGTGATAAGCGCCGCGCGGATCTGGCCAAAAAACTTCAGGATAGCAATGCCACGAAATCCAAGAAATCCGCGGAAATCAAGGATAAGTTACAGCAGGCGGGATTTGCCAATGTGCCGGTCAAGAATTTCTGGATCGCCTCTATTCTGAGCGGCACGATTGTGACGTTATTGCTGTTGTCGCTTTCTTTGTCCAAAGTGATTGTCGTTCTGGGCGCTTTTGTCGGTTTTTTCGGATTGCCGCGATTGTTTCTGAAATTCAAAATCAAGCGGCGGCAGAAAAAATTTCTGGAAGATTTTCCGGATGCACTTGAGGCTATGGTGCGTTTGCTTAAAGCCGGTATGCCGGTGGGCGAGGCGATTTCAATGGTGTCGCGCGAGTTTACCGGTCCGGTGGGCGAGGAAATGGCCCGCGTCTATGACGAACAGAAAATCGGAATTACCATGGCTGATGCTTGTCTTCACGCCGCAGAGCGGATGCCGATTACCGAGATGCAGATGTTTGCCACGGGGATTGCCATTCAGCAGCAGACCGGGTCCTCGTTATCTGAAATCCTGACGAACCTTGCGCGGGTGATCCGTGCGCGTTTCCGCTTGAAACGGAAAGTTCAGGCCTTGTCTTCGGAAGCCAAGTCCTCGGCGATGATTATCGGGTCGTTGCCTATTCTGGTGGCGTCGGGTCTTTATGCGATCAATCCCGAATATATGTATCCGTTGTTTTATACGCTCAAGGGAAAGTTCTTTCTTGGTGGAGCGATTTTCTGGATGTCGGTCGGCGGGATTATTATGCGGCAAATGATTAACTTCAAGGTGTAGGCAAGATGTTTTCCGAAGAAATAGACCAAATGATTATTCTGATTGTGGTCTCTTTGGGGGCGATGCTGACCTTTGTGGCGGTGGCGCTGCCCTTGCTCAATCGCACCGAAAAGAAAGAGCGCTATACGAACGTCATCGAGAAAAAGCGAAAAACTCTTTTCGATCAGGCCAAAGAGCAGGTCTATAACAAGAAGCCTACGGTGAAGGAAGAAAAATCCCTTTCTACCCGCGAGTCTCTGGCCTTTTTCTTCAAAGTTCAGGAGCGGTTCGGGAAGATGGGGGAAAAGGTCCGCGAGCAGATGTTGCAGGCCGGTATCCGTGATCCGAAAGCACCGATGATTTACCTGATGGCACGTGGCGCCATTCCAATCGTTCTGATGGCTTTGGCGTGGCTGGTTCTGGCCAATGGCGAGAAGGAACTTCAACCTTTTACGATTTTCTTTATTGTCGTAGCGATTGGCGCGGCGGGGTTCTTTTTGCCGCGCGTTCTGATGAAGAACCATATCATCAAACGCCAGCAGGAAATCAATCTGGTCTTTCCTGATGCGCTCGACATGATGCTGATTTGCGTTCAGGGCGGGATCGGTCTGGAACAAACCGTTCACCGTGTCGGTGACGAGATTGCCGAGCATAGTCCGATTCTGGCCGAAGAGCTCGGTATTCTGAGCGCCGAAATGGGGATGCTTAATGACCGCCGACGCGCTTTGCAGGATTTTGCCCGTCGCGTGGGGAGCGGGGCGGCCAAATCTTTTGCGACTGCTATGATTCAGGCCGAGCAATACGGGACGTCGATTTCAAGTGCGATGCGGGTGATTGCCGACGAGCTGCGTGACATGCGTATGGCCGAAGCTGAACGGAAAGCGGCCGCACTTCCGCCAAAGCTGACGGTGCCGATGATTTTATTCTTTCTGCCGGCTTTGTTTATCGTGATTCTGGTGCCGGCGTTTCTGGCGGCCAAGGATGCCGGAGTTGGTGGCTAATAGAAAACCCCGCAATCGCGGGGTTTTTATTTCTTTGCATCATTCTTTCGGAGGTTTGTTTTCAGGGAGGGGTTTCTTTTCCCCCTTATATTCCGGCGGCTCGTTGAGCGTGCGAATGATACGGATGTTACGTTCGATCTCGATACGCTTCGGGTCCATTCTTTGGGCATCGTAGAGCATGTTGAGCGCTTGGTCTGTGTAGCCTTGCGCGGCTAGGTTCAGCGCCAGATTGTTCATGACGGGAACTTTGTCTTCTCCACCCCACAATTCCAGTGCCTTGCGGAATGCTTCTTCGCCTTCCTTGTATTTTTCCTGAGCGTCTAGCGCGTTGCCGAGGTTTCTCCATGCGCGGTAGTTTTTCTCGTCAGCTTTGACGCCCTTACGTGCGTAGGTTTCGGCTTTGTCGAAATTGGCTTCGGAGAGATAAACAGCGGAGAGTTCCGTGTTGGCCATGGTTGCCACGTCCGAGTCGTTTGACAGCGGCATCAGAATTGATTTGGCGGATTTGTATTGTCCGGCTTCGCGCAGCGCCTTGCCGTAGCGGGCGGCGAGCAGCTTGTCTTTCGGATTTCTGTTGTATTGCGCTTCGATCGAGCCGAGCTTGTCGCGGCGTTCGCCATAAAGAGTCATGTTTTCAGACGAAATGGAGGACACGGATGGTCCTGACGATTCTCCGTCCGGCGTGGCGCAACCGCTTAACGCAGCGGATGCAAGGCACAGCAACGTCAGCGACAATAAAGCGGGGCTTTTGCTTTGTGTGGTCATGATCAGATCAATCTTATTCGGTTACAGGTTCGTCGTTGGGTGATCCGGCTGGAACATTCGATGTTTCCGTCGGAGCGGGCTGATCGGCTCCCAGGTTCTTTTCATCCTGCATGACTTCGACTTCGTGGCAGGCGTCAGGGCAATAGAAAAGGCTGTATTGTTTGCAGCCATCTTCTCCATTGGCGCAAGCACGACGGATGCGGATATATTCGCTTTTGGCGGCGCCGATAATGACGTGGCGTTGCATGATGGTATTACCATTAGCGTCCAGAGCTTTGAAATAAGTCGCACCGGGTTTTTTCGGGATCAGGATGATCGTGCGGTTGGTGTCGGGAATAGCGCGAAGATGTTCGTCACTTCCAACCAAAACGTTGGCGGCTTCACGAGAGAGGGTGACAATTTCGGGTTTGTCCGGCGTGATACGCAATGGTGCCATTTCCTGTTCGCTCGGCTTCAGGTCGGCAATCGGCGGTGCGTCGATAATGTCTTTCTCATCAATTGCGGGAACGGAATCGCTCATTTCGATCTGGGCCATTTGCATCTCGCCTTCGGCACCTGCTGCAGGTTCAACCGATGAGTAACCAGCAGGAACTCCAGCCGTTCCGTTCGGGATCAGGCCAGTGGCACCCCAGACTCCGAATCCGACCATGGTCAGATAAGCAATGGGGAAAAGGAATTTTTTTCGAAACTGTTCTTTTTCAATCATTTGGAAAACCCGTTGGGTTGAAGGGGATAAGGAATATTGTTTTGCCGAAACAGTATAAAGCCAGAGTGCCCGTCCGTCACGGAGTTTTTGCTGCCTGTTATGGTAAAGTGTTGTCAGTCAAATTTTTCCATGACCGATTCCGCCAGCATTCCCAGTTGCGCCAGATAATTGTCGTAGTCGCCTAGGCCCGGCATGGGAAGGTGTGAAAGGCGGTCTATCGGCGAGGCGGTCTTAAGGTTCTCGTTTTTTATTGCATTTGCAATCAAGGCCGACCAGATGTGCGTTTGGTTGACGCCATGCCCCGAATAGCCACCCATATAATAGATTTTGCCGTCCTTCGATCCTGCATAAGGCAGGTAATTGGACGTGATGCCGATATATCCTCCCCATACGTATGAAATCGGTATCCCGGCGATTTGCGGAAAAATGTCGGCAATCGAATTTTGGCACAATTCGACGATATGTTTTCTGGTGTCTTTCGGATCGTTGTTGGGGCGGATCGTATCTCCGCCGCCGATGATCAATCTGTTGTCTGCTGTCTTACGGTAGTACATCAGTTTGCCTTTGTTTTCACTGACGCAGACTCCGGACGGAAGAATGTTGTCCGTATCCGGTAACGGTTCGGTGGCAATCATGGCGTTGCGGATCAGAACATATTTGCGGCGCAAATGCGGAACCAGCGTTCCCAAATAGGAATCGCCGCACAGAACCAATTTGCGCGCTCTGAGATTGCCTTTCGGAGTCAGGATGTTCAGTCCGTCATTTTCGTTTTCGAAATGGATGCAGGGGGTTTCTTCGTATATCGAGACACCTTGTTTAAGGAGATAGTCTTTTAAACCATAAAGATATTTGAGCGGATGGAAGTGAAAAGCATCGGTGTAGTGCAATCCCGCTTTGTAGTATCCGTCCTTGCAGCCGAGCATTGCACACGTTTGTTGCGAGGATTTGAAAGTCTTTGCGTGACCTATTTTTTCGAGAATATCCAGTTCGGATTCAACCGATTTCTGATTGTACCCTTCGGGTTCCATGGCAAGGACGTAGCCCGGGCGCAAGTCGCAATCAATGTCGAGTTCGTTGATTGTTTTTACGACGTCTGCGACCCCTTTGGTCGAGAGGTCCCACATGGATTTGGTGAATTCAAGGCCGTATCTACGGGCCATGCGCGTGACGGGGGCTGTAAACCCAGGCAAAATTTCTCCGCCGTTTCTTCCCGATGCCCCCCAGCCGACAAAATGGCGTTCGATAATGGCAATGTTTTTGATGCCGACATTCAGCAGGTGCTTTGCCGTGGCCAGACCGGAAAGGCCGCCGCCGACGATCACGATGTCGTAGGATTTGTCGGTTTCAAGACGCGGGCAAGGCTTGTTGGCAGCGGTGGCGCGATAATAATTTTTATCCGATGCGAAGATGTCGTCGTAGACGAGTTGGGGCCAGAATTTCGACACGAAAATACCTTTGAGTTTTTTCCATGCTAGCTTACGGAGAAGTGGGTCGGCAATATGCCCAATTAACCAAAAAGCCACCTGACGGTGGCATCTTTATTAAATGGTGGGCAATACTGGATTGTAAAAATCGCGCGGGGCGCATTTTTATCCCTCAGCCTGCGGCTTCAGGACCGCCTCGCAGGGCTTCGGCGTCCAAAACGCCTTTGCCGTTTTGTCGAACCAACTGGTTCTCTCCAGCTTGCCACACTTAATAAAAAAGCCACCTGACGGTGGCATCTTTATTAAATGGTGGGCAATACTGGATTCGAACCAGTGACCTCTACCATGTCAAGATAGCGCTCTAACCAACTGAGCTAATTGCCCTGTATTGCCGTTCATGCAAACAGGCGGGTTTTTTAGCGGGAACAGAAATGGATTGCAAGATTTATTTGGCTTTGCGTTTCCTTCAGATCATTCAGGGTTGTTTTTCCGGTCTTTTTTTGTTATTTTTCCCAAACTTATGACAATAATTGTTTTTGATTTATAGAGTGAGAAAGGTACGCGTTGTGATTAAGGAATTGCTTGGTGGGTTGGCCGGTTTTTTTAAATCAAAAGCGGATGGCAGCCCTCAAAAGAATTCTGGTTCCGCAGGGGATGCCGATGTTTATCTTGACGGTGAACGTCGTCAGGTTCCGCCAATCGAGATGAAGGTTCTGAAGGCCATGTTCGAAAAAGGTGGGCACGGTTTGATGGTTTCTTCCGTGGCAAGGCATCTTGGCTGGAATACAGGTTACGGCGGGGTGTTGAATGCCTTTAACGGTTTGAGTTCCCGCGGATTGATTCATTCCAGAGTCGACAATGTCTTGTTGGGATCTACCCACCGGCAAGTGCGTGTCTATGACGTTGTCGCGGGATGCGAATTGCGTTTTCCTGAAGAGAATGCTGTGGAGATTAAAACTCCGGCCCCTTAGGTGGCTTGGGACTCCGGCGGTTTTTCAAGGAGTTCCGTGACCTGTGCCACCAGATCGTTCAGATGAAACGGTTTTGACAGTACGCGGGCGGGAGAGCCCGTATCCGCTGTTTTGTCCATCGCCACCGCTGAAAATCCTGTAATGAACAGAATTTTGATATGCGGGTGCATTTTGGCGGTTTTCTGGGAGAGTTCGATCCCGTCCATGCCAGGCATCACAATATCTGCTAGGAGCAAATCAATCGTCTCGCCGATGGCTTCAACCGCGTAAAAAGCGGCCAGCCCGTCGGCGCAGCTCGTGACGTAGTGTCCGGCTTTTTCCAGCGCCATCGTTAAAAATTGGCGCATCGACTCGTCGTCTTCGGCAATCAGAATATGTGACATGGGGCCTTTTAACCATAATCTGGGGCGGCTTCCAAGAACTGTTTTGCCGTTTTTCCCCAAGAATAAAGGTTAGTGGCGTGCGCGGCCCGTTCTTCGCGGGTTCCGGGGGCGTTCAGAGCCTTTTGCAAAGCGGTTGCAAAGTCATCATCCATTGCGCCCAACATAGGGTCGGCAATCACGGTGCGTGCGCCGTCGGCGTTAAAGGCGGCGATGGGCAAGCCGCAGGCCAGTGCCTCGATCATTACGATGCCGAATGTGTCGAATTTGGACGGGAAGGTGAACACATCGGCCGAGCGGAAACAA
Organism: Pseudomonadota bacterium; assembly: GCA_029558635.1. Classification (GTDB taxonomy): domain Bacteria; phylum Pseudomonadota; class Alphaproteobacteria; order Micavibrionales; family Micavibrionaceae; genus UBA1573. Next base: position 86,771 of record JAKQEE010000052.1, read on the forward strand.
TCGCCCAGTTCCTTGCCTTCCTTGCGGCCTAGAAAACGGGCTTCGGGGTATTTCTTTTTCAGGCGTTCGAGATCGGCGCCGTCGCCCACCACGACTTTTGTCCCTTCCCACGCGGCGGAGAGAAACGAGTCGATGTTTTTTTCTTTTGAAACGCGCCCGACGTAAAGAGCAATTGGTTGCGGTAAATCCTGAAAGAGAGTCTTTTCGCCGACATAAAAAAAGCGGCTGTCCATGCCGCGGGTCATGGGAAGGAAGGGGCCTTTGAATCCCTGATTCTTTAATTGGTTCGCTAGGTCTTCGGTGGCGACAAAAATGCCGTGGCCCTGATTGTGAAAGTTGCGCAGAGCTTCATAGGCTTTGGAGTAAACCGGATCGGCAAAGTGTTTGAACGGGCCGCGCAGATGGCTGACCAGAAAGACTGGAAAATTCGTGTGAAAGCAGGTTGAAAAGGGAATATTCCGTTTGCGGCAGATTTTGATGGCGTTGCGGCCCATCGGACCTTCGACCGCGATATGGATGCGGTCGGGCTTGAACTCGTCGATGGTTTTTTCGATTTTGCTGCGGGTGAAAAAAGCCAATTCGACGTCCCATGGCGAGGAAATGCGGAACTTAAAATCGCGAGGACCAAGAATTTTGACTTCGTGGCCCAGTTTTTCAAGTTCGGGGATCAGATTCTGATACGTCCTGACCACGCCATTGAGTTGAGGGAGCCAAGCATCGGAAATAATCAGAATTTTCATGGTGGTCGTTCCTTGTGGGTTCGGCTATGGTAGTGTGACGAGGTTTTTTGGGAATGACCAGACGACAAATATTGTTTCTCACAGGTTTTTTAGCAAGTGCAGCATTCACGGGAGCGGTGCAGGCCGAGAACAAGCTTGCCTATAAGCCGTCCTGTACGCCGGTTTATGAGGAAATCGTTCCGCTGCGCGTGCCCAATTTCGATCAGGCCGCGATGTGGAAGAAAACCGTGGGCGTGCAGGGGATCGACCGTCCGCGCGCGCTGATGCGGGTGGCCGATGGCGGGACGATTGCTGTCGGGGAGAGTCTGTCTTACGACGAGAAAGAAGGATTGAAGCCGGCGCGTCTACAGATGATTCGTCAGGACAAGACCGGAAAAGTGACTGTCGAAGCCTATAATGATGTCAAAAATCTCGATCATGTTGTCGATGCGGTTCTCAAAAAGACGGCAGTGGTCGTTTTGTCGTCGTTGTCCGGTGGAGATATGGTGCTGACTTCTCTGAATGGGGCGGGCGCGAAAAAAGACGAAAAGGTTTTGCATGATCCGAAGCGCAATTTGATGCCGATGAATTTTGTCGCGCTGAAGGCGGGTGGGTTTATCATTCTGGCGCAAGGGACAGGGCGAAACAGTAAAGGCGAACCATATACGGCATTACTGTGGGTGGATGAGAATGGAAAAATTACGCATGTGAAAGAATATATGCCGGGTGTCAAATCGTTGCCGTGGTCGGTGCGCAAGACGGACGACGGCGCGTTACTGGTCGCTGGACGCGTGGAAACCGAGAACGGGAACGATGCCGGATGGTTAATCAAGGCTGGAACGGACGGCGAGTTAATATTCCAACGCCCTTATCAACGCGGGGCGGATGCGACGTTGCGTTATGCCGCGGCGACCAAGGATGGCGGCGTGATCGCTATCGGCGATGCCATTCCGGCCGGAGAGGGCGACAAGGCGGCATGGGTTCTTAAAACCGATGCTTCGGGCAATGTTGTGTGGCAGAAATATCTGACGGGGAAATACTCCTACGCGGCGGTCGATCTTGATGTGATGGAGGACGGACGAATTGAGACCGTGTGGGCAGCGTCCCCCACCAGTTTTGGCGGGCGAAAATTCGCGCGTGCGGTGACACTCACCAATGAAGGTTATTTGCTTGGTGATGAATCATTTCTCGAAGGGTCGAATGCTATTCCGTTTCGCGTGATTCAAACAGGGGACAAGCGCGTGATGCTGGGCATGGCGGAGACAGGGTTCTCGCAAGAAAAACGCGAGGATGAATTGCAATATGTGACGTACGACACATGGATTATGGGGATGCCGGAATTGCCCGCGTTTAAAAATCCGTGCGCATCGGCGGGCGAAAAAAAACTGGATGATTTGCCATGAATAATACCCAGCAAGACGATACAATTGGTGATACGCTTCATGCTGTGATTGGCGAGGCGGAGAGCGGGATGCGGCTCGACAAGGCGGTGGCTCAATTGTTGCCTGATTTTTCGCGCACACGGTTGCAAGGTTTGATTGAAGGCGGAGAATGTCTGATCGACGGTGTGCCGTGCGAAACCCCATCACGCAAGGTGAAAGCGGGGGAGCAGATTGTTTTGGCGTTGCCGCCGCTGGAAGATGCGCAGCCGGAGCCTGAAAATATTCCGCTTGATGTTTTGTTTGAAGATGACGATGTGCTGGTGATTAACAAGCCTGCGGGATTGGTGGTGCATCCGGCGGTGGGGCATGCGACGGGGACGCTTGTGAATGCTTTGCTCTATCATTGCGGGGATACGCTCTCGGGGATTAATGGCGTGCGGCGTCCGGGGATTGTGCATCGTCTTGATAAAGATACGTCGGGGCTGATGATGGTCGCCAAAAACGATTTCGCGCATCATCATCTTTCGGAACAGTTGCAGGATCGGTCACTGTCGCGGGTTTATTATGCGCTCGTTCTCGGTGTGCCGTTTCCGTACAAGGGCCGCGTCGAGACGCTGATCGGACGGCATCCGTCGAACCGTCTTAAAATGGCGGTGGTGAAAGGCGGCGGGAAAGACGCCGCGACGAATTATGCGGTACTGGAACATTACAACGATGCGTTGGCGCTGGTGGAATGTCATCTGGAGTCAGGGCGCACGCACCAGATCAGGGTGCATATGCAACATCTCGGGTTTCCACTGGTGGGGGATGAACTCTACGGGGCGCAGGTCACTAAGGCACGGTCGATTTTAAGAAAAGGCGGGTATGGTGAAGAGGTCATGGCGGCGGTTTTGAATTTTCCGCGTCAGGCCCTCCATGCTGCCGAAATTTCCTTTATCCATCCGCGCAGTGAAGAAGAAATGCATTTTGAAGCGCCGTTGCCAGATGATTTTGCCAAGCTGCTTTCCTTGATTGAAAAAGAAAACCCCTCGTGAGAGGGGTTCGTCCTTTAGATTCCAAGTTTTCTCGGAAGAGAATCTGAGGGGTCAATACCGTAAGGTATGCGTTTCAGTTCCGTTTCCGGTTTTGGTGTCGGCGAGGCTTCAGGCGCGGGTGCTTTTTTTGCTTCGGATTTGACGGTCGGGATGTGCCCCTTGAGAATGCATTCCATCATGGCGCCGTTCTGGGCTTTCAGTGTGGCTGTCGTCAGATTGTTGCCGTAGATTTCGGATCTGCCGCCCTGTGCTGCGGCATCAGTCAGAAGTTCTCGAAGAATAAGGACATTGTTTTTGCTGGCTGTCCAGAATCTGAAATCCTCGGTGACGGATATACAGGTGCCGACTTCAACAGACTTGCTTTTTTTGTCGATGAAAAATGTGGTCACTACACCTTCGTCTGAAACGCCGTAACCGGTCGTGATTTGATCTTCCTTGTTTGGGCCGAATTCGCCGACCGTCATAAAATTCTGGATCGGGCGGATTTCCCATGCACCTTTTTTGTCTTTGCAAGCGACAATCGGTTTGTGGTGTTTGACGCCGTTCTTGTCGACGATGGTTTGCATGACAACGTTGCAATTTTCGGCCGGAGCGGCAAAGGCAGGGTTGAGAGCTGCGGTAGAAAAAATCAGGCCAAGGGTTGTGGCAAAATTTTTAGGGGTCATAAAAAACACTCCTCCTATGCGGGGTTCAATGGAGGAGTGTTTAACAGTTTTTTTATTAATATGTCAATTATTAGCAGGTTTAGGCCATTCCTGCTTCGCAGGGGCGGTGGGTTAGGTCCACCCGAGGGGAGGGCGGTAGCTCTTTTTGCTGAGGTTCTTCGTTGATGCTGGCCAGCAAGTAGGCTGCCATCAGCGTTGTTTTCTGCGCGCCTTCGGGCATTTGGTCTTCGGTGGTGATGGTCAGATTTTTCATTTTTTCTCTCTATTATCGGAGTTGTCCGGAGAGGGGAAGTTGCCCTAGATGAGAATGATTGTCAACCGCAATTAAGAATTATTCTCAATAAAGTTTATCAGGGGGATAGTAAAGAGGGGATAAGGCGGGCAGCCCTTTGGGCTGTGCATGTCATGCTGGATCCCCGACCTGCGGTCAGCTGGGGCCTCCTTTGTCGGGGATGACGGGGGGCTTATTTCAAAAGGGTTATATGAAACTTCTGGCTTTTTTGGGGCGGGGGCCGCATACTTTGCTATGTAGTCCGATTTGGTCCGCACGAAGCCTCGTGCGGCGTATCCGAGGAGAGTAAATATGGCGAAATCCGTGGCATTGCTGGTGGGCGGCTGGTCCGCCGAACGTGACGTATCCCTTGAAAAAGGTAAAGCTGTCGAGGCGGCGCTGATCGAGGCGGGATATGACGTTCGGACCATTGATGTTCGCAAGAATTTGCCCGCGCTGATTGAGGCTTTGACGCCGCGTCCCGATGCCATTTTCAACAATCTGCATGGACGGGGCGGGGAAGACGGCATTATTCAGGGCGTTCTGGAAATGATTGGCGTTCCCTATACCCATTCGGGCGTTCTGGCGTCCGCTATCGGCATGAATAAAGCGATGTCGCGCGCGATTGTAGCGTCGGTCGGCGTTCCGATTGCCAAAGGCGGTGTTTTCTCTGTGAAAGATATTGTGGCCGGCAAAGCTTTGCCGCGGCCGTTTGTGGTTAAGCCCGTTCAGGAAGGGTCGAGCGTCGGGGTTAAAATCGTGCGCGAGATGGACAATTCCCCGCCGATTGATATGTCGGATTGGGCTTTTGGGGATATGGCTTTGGTCGAGCAATATATTCCCGGAAAAGAGCTGACGGTGGCGGTCCTTGACGGCAAGGCGCAGGCCGTGACCGAGATTATTTCCCACACCGGATTCTTCGATTATGAAGCCAAATACAAGGATGTCCGCACCGAGACGGTTTGCCCCGCAAAAATTCCGCAAGATGTGTACAATAAAGCCTTGGAATATGCCGAGGCTGTGTATAAAGTGTGCGGCTGTCAGGGGTTGGCCCGCTGTGATTTCCGGTTCGACGATACCAAAGGCGTGAATGGTCTTTGCTTCCTCGAAATCAATACGCAGCCGGGATGTACTCCGCAATCCATCGGCCCCTCACAGGTCATCACTAACGGTCTGTCCTTTTCAGGACTTTGTGCTCACTTGGTAGAAACTGCAAAATGTCTCGATCCGGTACCCGCAGAACCAGCATCCTTAACCGACGCGCAGGACAAAAAGCGCGCCTGAGTTTTTGGATGAAACGTATTGCTCTGAGTGCTGCCCTGTTGGCAGCGCTCGGTGGTGCTTATGCTTATGCAGAGAAAAGCGGATGGGTCGCCGAAACGCAAATCCGTGCGACGGAGACTTTTCATGTCTCCATGCAAAGCAACGGGTTTGCCGTGTCGCGCTTGTTGATTGACGGGCGGGACAATGTTGACCGCGATGAGTTGAGATCCATTCTGGGCGTCGGGCGCGGGCAATCCGTCTTCGAACCCGATCTTGCTGCGATGAAAATGCGTCTTGAGGCTTTGTCGTGGGTCAAGGCAGCGGTGGTAGAGCGTCATCTTCCCGATACAATTTATGTGCGTCTCACTGAGCGCCAGCCGATGGCGTTGTGGCAACGGCAGAACAAGCTCGCGGTTGTGGACCGCGATGGGACGGTATTGACCGAAAACGGTTTGTCGAAGTTTAAAAATCTTTTGATTATCGTCGGAAACGATGCGCCTAAATTCGCGCCGGATCTGGTGGCGATGCTTGAAGCAGAACCGGATTTCGAGAAGCGGGTTGAGTCGGCCAAATGGATCGGCGACCGCCGTTGGGATTTATTTTTGAAGAACGGCGTTGAAGTCCGTTTGCCGGAAGAAGATATGGGGCAGGCGATCAAAAGACTGGCCGATGCCCAGCGCGAGGCGCAGTTGATGGACCGGAACGTTCAGGCGATTGATCTGCGCGATCCTTTGCGGATTGTGGTGCAGACAGCGCCGGGGACTGCCGAGGAATATCAGGCGTCGTTCAAGCGCCAGAAGAATATTTGAGGCATCGCCGATGGCCGGAAGCATTTATTCCAAAGGTTCTGTAATTGCCGCGCTCGATATCGGGTCGAGCAAGATTGCCTGTTTTATCGCGCAGGTTCGCGATGATAATGGCAATATCGACGTGATCGGTATCGGACATCAGGCGTCGCACGGGATCAAGTCCGGCACGGTGGTCGATCTGGACAGTGCCGAGGCTGCTATCCGTCAGGCGGTTCATGCCGCCGAGAAAATGGCGTCCGACATCACAAAGGGCTATCCGTTGCGCGAAGTGATCGTCAATGTTCCGGCGATTCATACCCATTCCAAATTGATGAGCATGGGCGTGCAGATTATGGGCGAGGCCGTCACCGACAACGATATTCGCCGTGCGCTGGCCAAGGCACAGGGTCAGGCCATCGGTCATGAGGTCGAGTTGATTCATACCATTCCGACAGCTTACCGGATTGACGGACATGAAGGTATTCGCGAACCGCGCGGATTGTTCGGGCAACACCTGGATGTCGATGTGCATATGGTCACTGGAGATATGGGGCCATTGCGCAATATGGCGAGTTGTATCCAAAGTTCCCACCTTGATATTACTGCGCTGTGTTCCGCGCCATATGCATCGGGGCTTGCGTGCCTTGTCGAAGACGAGATGGATATGGGATGTACTGTTGTCGATATGGGCGGCGGGACCACTTCGATTGCCGTCTTTTATGGCAAGGAGCTGATTTTCACCGATGCGATCCCCGTTGGCGGCCAGCATGTGACCAGCGATATCGCCAGAGGGTTGACGACTTCGCTTCATGCCGCCGAGCGGATGAAGGCGCTGTACGGGTCGGCGATTGCTACCGCAACGGACGACAAGGATCTGATTGATGTCCAGCCTTTGGGCGAAGAAGACCATATCCAGCCCAATCATGTGCCACGCTCTTATCTGGTGAGTATTATCGCCCCGCGTTTGGAAGAAACTCTCGAACTCGTTCGGGCGCGGCTTAACGATTCAGGTCTGGGCGCGGTCGCGGGGCGGCGCGTGGTGCTGACCGGTGGGGCCAGCCAGATTCCGGGGCTTCGCGAATTGGCCCAGAAATATCTGGAAAAACAGGTGCGGCTGGGACGTCCGATTCGGTTGCCGGGGTTGGCTGATGCTGTGTCCGGTCCCGCATTCTCCACCACGGCGGGTTTGCTTCATTATGTGATGGAGCGCGCCGACGAGATGCCCGCCGAGATCATGGCCAACGCTGAAGCCGGAAATGTCTGGCAACGGGTGCAAATGTGGCTCAGGGAAAATTGGTAATTCTCTTTGTGGATTCTTTTTTTCTCTGCTTTTCTTTTCCTTTGCAAATTGATGAATCGTCGGTTTAGACTGGTTGTGTGATTCGTTGTTGTCTCTCAGTGACGGATCGGAAGCGCAGCGCACATTTCCTCCAATAAAAATCAAAATTATAAAACCCTGTCCTATTGGCGGGGATGCAACTGGAACACTACCTCGGAAGGAGCTCCTTTCAATGATCAACATTCGGATGAACAACGTGGACTATTCTTCAAAGAACAAACTTTCTCCCAAAATTACCGTTATCGGTGTCGGCGGTGCCGGATCAAATGCCGTTAACAACATGATCACCACCAATCTGAACGGTGTTGATTTCGTCGTGTGCAATACCGACTCGCAGGCTTTGAACGGCAATCTGGCCGAACACAAGGTCCAGCTGGGCGCAACGCTGACCGAAGGTCTCGGTGCGGGTGCCAATCCGGAAGTCGGGAAAGCTGCGGCTGAAGAAAGTCTCGACGATGTCATGCAATATCTGGAAGATGCCAATATGGCCTTTATCACTGCCGGTATGGGCGGCGGGACCGGAACGGGTGCTGCGGCTGTTATTGCCAAGGCTTGCCGCGAACGCGGAATCCTGACCGTCGGTGTCGTGACCAAGCCGTTCCATTTCGAGGGCACGCGCCGGATGCGCATGGCCGAGCAAGGTCTGGAAGAGCTTCAGAATTATGTTGATACGCTCATCGTTATTCCGAACCAGAATCTGTTCCGTGTTGTCAACGACAAAACTACGTTTGCCGACGGGTTCAAAATGGCCGACAGCGTGTTGCAATCTGCCGTGCGCGGCGTGACCGATCTGATCGTTATGCCCGGCCTCATCAACCTCGACTTTGCTGACATCCGCTCGGTGATGCAGGAAATGGGCAAGGCCGTGATGGGAACCGGTGAGGCAACGGGCGGCGACCGTGCGACCGAAGCGGCTGAAAAAGCTATCAGCAATCCGTTGCTTGATGATATTTCGATGAAAGGCGCCAAGGGCGTGATCGTCAATATCACCGGCGGGTATGATATGACCCTGTTCGAAGTTGACGAAGCCTGTAACCGCATCCGCGACGAAGTTGATGCCGATGCCAACATCATCTTCGGTTCGACATTTGACGAATCCATGGACGGCACGATGCGCGTTTCTGTTGTGGCCACCGGTATTGACGCTGCCGAGGCCGCCAAGAAGCCTGTGACGGGTCGCGGGTCGGTTGGCGGATTTTCCGTCGAGCGTCCTTCGAAGCCTGTCACTGTTTCCCGTCCAATCAACCAACAGCCGACCTCGATTGCAACGGCAGCGCGCAGCGCCTATACGCCTGCAGCTTCCGCTCCTGCGCGTTCTTACATCCAGCAGGAGTTGGAAGTCGAGGCCGCTCCGATGAAAGTCGCAGTGGGGGCCGAGTCTGCTGGTATGCGTGGAATGCGGATGGGTGAGTCCTATATTCCTCCGCAAGCTGTTGAAGCTCCGGTATCCGGTTATGGCGCCGATCTTTATCAGCAGGCTGCCGAAGTTGCTCCGCAACCTCAGCCACAGCGTTTCTTCCATCAGGCCGCTCCGGTTGCTGCTGCGCCCCAGTCGTATGCCCCGCAACAGCCGGTTTACGTGCCTGAAGCTCCGCAAGCTCCGGCTTATGCCGAAGCTCCAGCCGCCAAGAAAAAATCGCCGTCGCTGTTCGAGCGGATCACCGGCGGGTATCGCCGTATGGAAGCCAGCATCGAATCTTTTACCGGTGCCGATGAGGAAGGGTTCCAGTCCGAGGCTCCGGTCCAGCAGCAGCCCCAGTCCGCGCCTGTCGGCGGTTTGGGATTGCGTGCACCGCAACGTCCGGTTTCGGCTTCTCCGGCCCAGGGTCGTCTTAATATCGACTCGCCTTCGGCTAAAGCGGAAGAGGACGAGTTGGATATACCTGCGTTCCTGCGTCGTCAAACCAGCTAAGGGACATTCTTCGCCTTTTGGGTTGCAAACCGCACTTTTCTGCGCTTCCGGTCCTCACGTATCTATAAGTACGCTGCGGTCCGGTTCTCGAAAAGCGTGATTTTCGCTCCAAAATTCTTTGAATGTCAAAAGAGTTGTGATTGGAATTAAAAAGAAGCCCCGTTTTGCGGGGCTTTTTGTTGTTTTGAGTTTGTCCGCGTTGCTTAGATAAAGCACAGGGAAATGGGGTGGCCCAGATCTTTTTGTAACCAGAGCGGGAGTCTGTTAAATGCAACTTCGTAATTTGTCGAGATGTGTTCTTGAAATCCTTCTCTGCCGGCTACGGTGGCGCCGACCGTTGCAACACTCGCGTCCGGAGAAACGGTTTCGACAAGGTATTTGGCCGCGGCAAAGGCCTGATCGTTGGTTGCATCCAGACGGTTACCTATAAAAGGAGCTTTGCCGACCGCAACCGCAAAAACAAAGCGCATATCGTTTTTGTCATCAACCAGAATAAAAGGGTTGCTGGCTTCCTTTTCGTGAACAGAGTAAACGGCTTGGTCTACAGCCTTTAGCTTCGGCTTTCCTGTGCGCGCGTTCCTATCCTGATTTTCCGGAAGAGTTGCGATGTAAACAATCAGAGGGGAGACGTGTTTCTCCATAAATCCTCCGCCATCACCGTAGCTTCTTAATGTGGAAAGCCTGAATTTATCTGTTAGCGGAATGATTTTGTATTCTTCTTTTGACATAGGTGGCCCTCCGTTATTTAAAGAAGGGAGTTAATGGCTTTATCAGGAATATGTCAACAATATTTATGTCTTTGTCGGAATTATTTCCACGGTTCCAGAAGGGCGTAAAGGCAGATGCCGGTGGCAACAGAAAGATTGAGGCTATCGGCGCGGCCGTTCATCGGCAGGCGGATGCAGGTGGTGGCGATCCCGCGGAGGTCTTCGGAGAGTCCGGCCTGTTCGTTGCCCATCATTAGCAGGAGCGGTTTTTTCGGAGTGACTTCGCGGAAATCGATCGAAGATTGGAGGGTGGTTCCGATGATGTCACCTGTCCAGTCTTTGGCCCACGATTTGAATTCATCCAGAGTGGCGGTGAAAATGGGAACCGAGAAGGTTGACCCCATGGTGGCGCGGATGCATTCGACGGAGTAGGGGTCGCAACACTGGTCAATGAGGATGACTCCGTCTGCGCCGACCGCGTCAATGGTGCGGATGATGGTTCCCAAATTGCCCGGATCGCGGACTTGTTCCAGAACAATATAGCTACGATTCGTATCGTTTTTATTTATCTCTGACAGTTTATGGAATTTCTGTTCGAAGACCCCGATGACCGATTGGGGGTTGTCCTTACGGGAGATTTTCTCCAAGACCAGATCGTTTACTTCGAGGGCCAAACCCCCACAGTTATTGCAGTACGATACGCAACGTTTTATATCTTCTTTTTCTTTACTATCAGTGTGATAGGCGATGTATTTCAGGCTTGCTCCCAGCTCCATCCCCTCGATCACCGAGCGTAAACCCTCGACCAGAAACAGGCCTGTTTCCTTCCGGCGCTTCCGCTGGTCGAGCGATTTTATGTCTTTAATAATCGGATTTGACGGCGAGGTGATGAGTTTGGGGTGCATGGCTAGTCAGTTTGTTCGATCCATATGTTTCTTTGTTCCCAATTCTCTGGAAACCCCATTTGATGTAGCCATTCCCCATTTTTAAGCAAGATGTTTTTTTTATGCATCAAAAGTTTATTTTAAAAATCGGCAGATCGTATTATGCCACAATTCGAAAGGCGTACTCCTTTTGGGGGCCATACTCTGGCGGCAATTCTTCGCCGTTATGCTCCAATATAATATCGTGCATAGAAACGGTATGGCGACGATTGGCATTAACGGGGTCGCTAAGAGAATGGCTGTACATAGAAAAAATCCATGCAAGATCATCTCCCTCTTGTTTGTTGATTGTATAGCGTTGAGCTATCTCATCTTGTGTAAGTTCAACTTCGAGGCCACCTTCCTGAATAGTGACGATGCCAGAAAACTCTTGGCAGAGCGCCCATGCTTCCAGTGGAGAAATTTCTATAATATCCATATTTTTTCTCTCAGGCGTAGAAATCACAATTTAGTCTTACGTAAACACCCGATCAGGATATGTCAACAAAAAAGACCGGAAATGGCCCTATCTTTGGATAGGTTTAGATGCGCCCTCATTCATTTCAATTCCCACCGTGCGAAGAGGGAGGTGGAGAGGAAGCGGTTGCCGTTGACTTGTTCGATCAGGAGTTCGCCCGAATCTATTTTTCCGCCTTTGTCTTTGAGGACGTCGGACAGGGTGGCAGCGAGGGAGACGGAAGATAGTCGCATGGCATAGGCGGTTAAAATCATAAAAGAGGGCGTGTCGGAGAGGAGCGCGGCGCAATTTGCCAGAAGGTCGGGCAAATCTTCTTCGATCTGCCAACGCTCGCCGTCCGGTCCGCGGCCAAATTTCGGTGGGTCGAGGATAATGCCGTCATATTTACGGCCTCGGCGGATTTCCCTTGCCACAAATGCCTTGGCATCGTCGCAGATCCAACGGATGGGGGCTTCGGTCAGGCCGCTGGCGGCTTGGTTGTCTTTGCCCCACTGGATGGCCTTTTTCGAGGCGTCAAGGTGGGTCACCTGTGCTCCGTCCTTCGCGGCGGCCAAGGTGGCGGCCCCCGTGTAGGCGAAGAGATTGAGGATGTTCAGTTGGCGGTCCGCCGATTTGATCTTATTCGAGACCCAGTTCCAGTGCGTTAATTGTTCGGGGAACAGGCCCATATGCCGGAACGACATCAAGCGGCAGATAAATTTCACCCCTTCCCAGTTCACTTCCCAGCTTTCGGGGCAGTCTTTGTTCAACACCCATTTGCCCGAGTCGCCGTCTTCGTCGCCTGTATTGGTAAAGCGGGCGTGAGCTTTGTCCCATTCGCTTTGCGGGAGGGTGGGTGACCACAGGGCTTGCGGTTCGGGGCGGTCGACGGTTACTTTTCCATATTTCTCAAGCTTGCGGCCGTGGCCCGAATCGAGCAGCGCGTACCCGTCCCATGGACGGGTCACCAAAGGCGTGATGGAGGGGGTAATGCTTGCATTCATCGTCAATGACTTATAGATAGGGGACGAGCAAAACACAAGAACAGGATTATAAATGGCCGAACGGATTGGCATTTACCCGGGAACTTTTGACCCAATGACCAAAGGGCACCTGCATATTATCAAGCGGGCCAGTCGCTTGGTTGATCGTTTGATTATCGCGGTTGCGGATAACCCGAAGAAGAATCCCCTCTTTACCACCGAGGAACGGTTGGCGTTGGTCCGGACCGATATTGAGAACCTTCATGACAAGGCCTGCCCGATCGAGGTTGAGGCATTCAGCGAGCTTTTGATCCATTATGCCCACAAGAAAGGGGGGACCTGCTTGTTTCGCGGGCTTCGCGCCGTGTCCGACTTCGAATTCGAATTCCAGATGACGGGGATGAATGCCAAACTCGCCCCTGATATCGAGACCGTGTTCCTCATGGCGTCGGACAAGTGGCAATTTGTCTCGTCTTCCTTTATCAAGGAAATTTGTTCGCTAGGCGGGAATGTGGCGGAATTCGTGACCCCCAACGTCGAAAAGCAGCTTTTGGAAAAATTTAAAATCTCTGCTTGACGGCGACGGAGTCTTTCCGTATTTTGCCGCCCTATGCCGTTTCTCAAGGCAAATGACCGCGTAGCTCAGCTGGTAGAGCAACTGACTTTTAATCAGTAGGTCCAGGGTTCGAATCCCTGCGCGGTCACCATTAAATCCAAGCCCCCGACAGGGGGTTTTCCATTTCCTTTATTTCTTTCGGCTTTATGTTATGCTCCCGTGTATTTCTGGCGAGAGGTAGTTATGGCCGAGCAACAAGACGTTCCCGAACCTAAAAAAGAATCCAAGTTTTTTTCCGCAATGCGCGGGTATTTCCTGACCGGTCTGGTTGTGACTGCGCCGGTGGGCTTGTCGCTTTATATCGTGTGGTCGGTTCTGGCGTGGATCGACGAAAAGGTCGGCGATATTCTTCCCGTTCGATTCACTGACGACAAGGATATTCCGGGTCTCGGCGTTGTCGTTGCGGTGGTGTTCTTTATCGTGGTCGGGATGTTTACCCGCAATTTTATCGGGCGGATGCTCCTTAAACTTTCGCACTATATCATGGAGCGTTTGCCGATTGTCAAAACCGTTTATGGGGCGCTCAAACAAGTTGTCGATATGGTGATGGGGCAGCAGGCACAGGCGTTTCGCGATGTGGTGATGATCGAATATCCGCGTAAGGGCGTTTATATGCTCGGCTTCCTCACGGGGAAAACCGAAGGCGAGGTGCAGGCATTGACCGATCACGAAGTGGTCAATGTGTTTATTCCAACTACGCCCAACCCGACATCGGGTTTTCTTGCGTTCGTTCCGGCGGAAGACGTGATCGATCTTGAAATGTCGGTGGATGACGGGCTCAAAATGATTATTTCCGGCGGCATGATTACGCCGAAATTTATCGAAGACAAGGCAAAAAAGAAGCCTAGCCCGAGCGCAGATAACTGATCGCCTGATCGCGTTCGAAGAGGTAGAGGAGCGTTCTAAGGGCCTGACCGCGCGGGGATTCAAGGTCGGGGTCTTTGTACAAGAAGAGGACCGCGTCCTGACGGGCGGAGAGCAAAAGGTCGCCGTGAGCGGCGACATCGGCCAGACGGAAATTTTCCAGTCCGCTTTGTTTGGTTCCCAATACTTCGCCGCTGCCGCGTAACTCTAAATCTTTTTCGGCGATGATAAATCCGTCTTCGGTGGAGCGGAGCGTTTTCAGGCGTTCTTTGGCCGTCTCGCCCAGTGGCGCTGCGTAGACCAGAAAGCAATAGGATTGATCGCCGCCGCGGCCTACACGTCCACGGAGTTGGTGGAGTTGCGCGAGGCCAAAACGTTCGGCGTGCTCGATAATCATGACGGTGGCTTCGGGGACGTTGACGCCCACTTCGATAACCGTGGTTGCTACCAGAATTGAAATTTCGCCGCGTGAGAACTTGCCCATCACATCGTCTTTGTCTTTCGGTTTCATGCGCCCGTGAATGAGGCCGACTTTGTCCCCGAAAAGTTGCTGTAAAATAAGATAGCGTTCTTCGGCGGCGGCGAGATCCAGAATTTCCGATTCCTCGACCAGCGGGCAGACCCAGTAAATGCGGACACCCTTTTTGATTTGGTCGCCCAGACGCTGTATCATGTCTTCGACCTGATCTTGGGGGAGGAGGCGCGTATCCACGGGTTTGCGGCCCGGTGGTTTGCCGGTGATGCGCGAGATATCCATATCGCCATAGGCGGTGAGCGCCAGCGTGCGCGGGATGGGGGTTGCGGTCATCACCAGAATATCGACGCCTTTCCCCTTGCCTGACAGTTGCAACCGCTGGTGCACGCCGAAGCGGTGTTGTTCGTCGATGACCGCGAGGCCCAGATCGGCGAATTCCACCCCTTCCTGAAACAGCGCGTGTGTACCGATGACGATTTTGGCTTTGCCTGACGAAATATCATCCAGAATTTCCTGTTTGATTTTTCCTTTGTCGCGGCCTGTTAGGGTCACGAAATGGATGCCAATTGATTCCAGATGGGGGCGGAGCGTTTCTGCATGTTGGCGCGCCAAAATTTCCGTCGGGGCCATGAAGGCGGCTTGGGCACCGCTGTCAATCGCGTTCATCATGGCCAGCGCGGCAACGATGGTTTTTCCAGAGCCGACATCGCCCTGCAGCAGGCGCAGCATCCGGTTTTTGGACGCCATGTCTTCGTCGATTTCGTCCAACACTTCGGTTTGATAGGGCGTGAGTTGCCACGGGAGCGATTTCATCAATTTCTGGCGCAGTTTTCCGTTCACGGGGAAGATGCGGCCATTCAGTTTTTTCTGTTTCATGCGGACAATCGCCAGCGTCAACTGGTTGGCGAGGAGTTCGTCATAGGCCAGACGTATGCGGGCGCGGGTAGATGGCTCAAGGTCTTTGGGCGTTTTGGGATTGTGAAGTTCGGTGATGGACGTTTTCCAGTCGGGCCATTTCTGGAGCGCCTTTTGTGTGTCGTCCAGCCACTCGGGAAGCGCAGGCGCTTGGTCGAGTGCGGCATGGATGGCTTTGCGTAATGGCTTGGTGGTGAGGCCTGCGGTTAGGGGATAGATGATTTCGTTGGCGTCTTTGCTCGCGTCTTCAATCGGTTCGGGGTGGATGATTTGTTTCTGGCCACGGAAATCTTCGATCTTGCCGCAGATGGTGACCTCTTTATTCAGCGGGAATTGGGCTTCGATCCATTTTCCTTGCGCGTTGAAAAAGACGAGATCGATAAATCCTGTCACGTCGCGGGCGCGGATATGGTAGGGTTGCGAGCGGCGGGGTGGGAGCGTGTGTTTGTCTATGGTGACTTTGACAATCACCGTTTCGCCGAAATTTGCGTGGGCGACATCGGGAACCGGGTGACGGATGACCATTTGCACGGGTTTGTGAAACAGAAGATCGAGAAGTTTCGTGCCGCCCAGCAATTTCTCGTAGAGTTTTAAATATTTTGGCCCGACGCCGGAGAGTACTCCGATCGAGCGGAACAGCGGATCCAAAACAAACGGGCGGTGGGTGGTGGTCATAAGGTTTTTTACCACTAAGGGGCGTGGGGGCCAAGGGGATTATGGGGTCAGGTCCATGCGCATCAGAACGCAAGGCAGCTCAAGGCCGGACGGGAGTTTGGCGTGCATGGGGCTGATTGTTTTGAATCCAAGTGATGCATAGAATTTTTTAGCGTTTATGGTCGAGAAACATTCAAATTTAGAAATTTTTTCATTTAAGGCCTGTTTCTGGCAGATTTCAAAAATTTTTCGTCCGATGCCTTGCCGTGTGTGGTCAACATGCGTTGCAAAATGGCGAAGATGTCCTGTCCCTGTTTGAACATCTTTGGTGTCAGGATTTTCTTTGGTCCAGCCGCCGCAACCGATGATTTTTTCTTGATCGTCGGTGGCGACATAGTATGTGCCAGATGATAATAATTCTGGTCGGGATTTGGAAATGAATTGCAATGCTTCTTGCAAAACTTCAGGATCATAATGGCTTTTCATCAGTGCCGGAAAAGTCTTTCCTAGCAATTCATCAATTCCGTCTTTGTCCGTCAGGTTTGCCGTGCGGACTTTCATGTCGAGACGCTGCTCTTGATTTTTTTGCCCAGTTTCACGGCAAAAATGCTGATCCCGATCATGATTAAGCCCAAAACGATGAGCGCAATCGGCCAGCCGACGATGTTTTTGAAATATTCATCGGTGAAATAGCCAAGATAGGCCAGAAGCGAGATAACGCCCACGGTCAGTAGGGTGCGGCTCGCGGCCAGTGTGCTGAGATAGATGATGGCGGCCGAGACGCCGATGAGCAGCACGTCGGCGGGTGTGTCTTCCAACAGGTCGAACGCGGCGGCGGCGGTGAAGGTGGCTCCCCAAAAATAATAAAAGGCGGAAGTCACGGCGTGTTGTGTTTTTCCGATGCCCCATGCGACCATCAGGCCGCTTAGCCCCAAGGTTAGCGCGCCGTATTCTTCATCGACTTCGACCCATGACATTAATGAGTGGAGGAATGCGAAAAAGAAAAAGGTGGTGAAAAATAGCAGCGAGGTTTTGTTGGTCGCGATGAGTGCCACAGCCATTTGTAGCAGCATAAAGAGGAAGACGACGGTCGAGGCTTTGGCAATATTGCCTGATGGGGGGAGATATTCATCCATAAAGACAAACAGGCCCGTGGGTTCGAGTGCCGAAGCGATCAGGAACAGAGGTGTTGCAGCTTTGACAAATTTCTGGTCGCCCATGGTGAAGAGGCCGAGGATGAAGGCGATAAAGCCGCTGCCCAGAGAAACGATGACGCGCGAGAGGCTGTCGAGATCGTCCCAGATCATGCCGATATAGACGCAGATGCCCATAAACACAAACGCGCCGCCGATATAGATCATCACGCGTTGGAGGAGGTTGCCGGACTCTTCCGTGGAGGGAAGGGCAGTAAACAGAGAGATCAAATCATGTTGTGTGAATTTGTGTTCGGCAATTAATGTTTTGATTTGGCCCAAGGCTTCTTCGCGTGTCATGGTCATGCTCTATTTTCCTTCTGCGGTGATCCAGCCAACAAATTCAATGTTGCCGCTGTAATATATGGAAGGAGCCGGCAGACGGATGATCCGCGATTTTTTGGTCAGGACGGGCGTGTTATAGCTGCGGTTGCTGATAAAAATATCGGTGACCAGTGAGTGGTTCCGGTAATGGTAGGGTTCGAACAGGTAATCGTCCGGCGCGGTGGTTTTTGACGATAAGGTCAGTTTGTCCAGTTCGGGCAGGGCATCGACTGTGACCGTGCCATCCGCTTCGGTGAGTTTGATTTCGATTTCTTCGTTGGTTTGGGTTGCGGGATCATAAATGAAAATCCGCGCCTTTGGCAGGTCGGTTTCAGGTGTCGGGGTGTCGTGTTTTTTATAGGAAACGGTCAGGCGGCCATTATTGTCGATGTCTGTTTTGATTTGGCCCTGGCCGCTCCAGCCTTGGGTCATGTAGGCCGCTTTGTATTGCGGGTCGGGAATTGTGCGGTCGGGAATGGTTTTGGCGTAGGCCAAGAGGCCTACCAGCAGCAAAGGCAGGGTGAAACCCGCGACCAGAACACGATTTTCCTTGATGAATGGTAAAAGTTTCATAAAGTACCCCTTGAATAAATTTTGGAGATATTATGACTGAAGCCGAAGTCCGAGTCGAGAGCGAAGAACCTACCGAGAACTGGCGGAAACGCCTGACTTTTCGCGCGTGGCACCGCGGGACGAGGGAAATGGATTTGTTAATCGGGTCTTTTGCCGAGAAATATATTAACGGGTTTGACCGTGCGGATTTGGCGATTTTTGAAGAGATTCTGATAAACAATGATCCGGACGTCTATGACTGGATCACGGGGCGGAAAAATCCGCCGGAGGAGTTAAAATCCCGCGTTCTGGACTTGCTTTTATCGCACAGCTTTGCCAAGTAATCGGGCATGGACGCCCAGACACAAAATTCCGTTTCTTCGCATTCTTCCTTTTCTGTCCGCTATGGTTTTCCGGAGGGGCAGGATGCGCGCTTTCTGGCGGAACGGGCGCTTGAGGCTTCGCGGCAGAAACAAATTGTCGTTCATATCGCGCTGGACGATGTGCGCCTGTCTGCCTTGTCCGAGTTGATTTCGTTTTTTGCGCCTGATGTCGAGGTTCTGAATTTTCCCGCATGGGATTGTTTGCCGTATGACCGTGTGTCGCCGCACGCCGATATTGTGGCGGCGCGCGTTACTGCGCTTGGGCGGATGCTGGAGTGGAAAGAAGACGGGCTTTACAAGCCGCGCATTGTGTTGACAACGGTGGGTGCGGCGATCCAGCGCGTAATGGCGACCGGGAGTGTCGCGTCGGCGCAATTGGTCGCGAAAAAAGGCGGGTGTCTTAAAGAGCAGGAATTATTTTCCTTTCTGGCGGGGAATGGATATTTGCGAACCGATACGGTCCGCGAGGCGGGCGAGTTTGCGGTGCGCGGCGGGATCATCGACATTTTTCCGAGCGGATACGAGCAGCCGGTGCGGATTGATCTGTTTGGCGATGAAGTTGAAAGCATTCGGAGTTTTGATCCATCGACGCAGGTGACGACGGGCATTCTGGAGCGGTTCGAGTTACGGCCTGTTACCGAATTTTTTCTGGATGAGGACTCCATTGCGCGGTTCCGTTCCGGTTATCGTGATTTGTTCGGGGTGACTGTGGCGAATGATCCTTTGTACGAGGCGGTTTCCGCAGGACGCAAGCATGCGGGGATGGAGCATTGGTTGCCGCTGTTCCATTCAAAAATGGCGACTTTGTTCGATTATATCGCGGAGCCTGTTGTGTCATTCGATGCGCAGGCCGAACAAGCGCGCGCGGAACGGCTGGTGCAGATCAGTGATTTTTATCAGGCACGGTTGACGCTTGATGACTCTTTTAAAACAAAAAGTAAAAAGAAAAGCGATGTGAGTTTGACGGGCGTTGCGTATCATCCTTTGCCGCCTGAAAAATTGTATTTGTTCGAAGATGAGTTTCTGGCGGCGGTTTCCAAGTTTGATCCCGTTGTGGTGCAGCCGTTTGCGTCGCATGATGATGAAGAGCCGATTGCCAAGCGGGTGCGGGATTTTGTAGATATCCGCGCCTTGCCTGACGGGAATTTGTTCGGCGAGGTCGGGAAATACCTGACCAGTCTGCAACAAGGCGGGCGAAAAATTCTGGTGGCGTGTTATTCGCAAGGGTCACGCGACCGGATGAAAGTGATGATGGAGGAAGGCGGTGCGGGGCTTCCCTATCCGGTTGATACATGGCATCAGGTGACGCGCCTTAAACCGAACCAGATTGGTGCGGTGATTTTGCCGCTGGAACACGGGTTTATTGCCGAAGACCTCGCGGTGATTTCCGAGCAGGATATTCTGGGGGACCGTCTGTCGCGCAAGCAAGGCAAGCGCAAGAAGGCCGATAATTTCCTGCGTGAAGTGTCTTCGCTGGCAGTTGGCGATTTGGTGGTGCATGTCGATCACGGGGTCGGGCGATTCGAGGGGTTGGAGACGCTCAAAGCCGGTGGGCTCTTGCATGATTGTTTGAAGATCACCTATGCGGGTGGGGATCGTCTTTTTGTTCCGGTTGAGAATATTGATTTGCTCTCTCGCTTTGGCAGTGAAGGGGCGGAGCTGGATAAGCTTGGCGGGGCGGGGTGGCAGGCGCGGAAAGCGCGAGTCAAAAAAGATTTGATGGTGATGGCCGAAGGGTTGCTGTCGATTGCAGCACAGCGTTTGCTTCATCATGCGGACCGTCTGGAAATCGACCTTGGTCATTATAATGAATTTGTGTCGCGCTTTCCGTATCAGGAAACGGAAGACCAGCTTCGCGCGATTGAAGACGTGCTGGCCGATATTAAATCCGGCAAGCCGATGGATCGTTTGGTGTGCGGGGATGTGGGGTTTGGCAAGACGGAAGTGGCTCTCCGTGCCGCGTATGTCGCCGCGATGTCAGGGGTTCAGGTCGCGATTGTCGCGCCGACGACGCTTTTGGTGCGGCAACATTTTGCCAATTTCCGCGCGCGCTTTGCCGAGATGGGATTGCGGGTCGAGCATCTCTCACGATTGGTGTCTGCGCGTGAATCCAAGACTGTCAAAGAAGGGCTTGCCGATGGATCGGTACGGGTAGTGATAGGAACGCATGCGTTGTTGGCCAAGGATTTGAAATTTGCCAATTTGGGTTTGGTGATTGTTGATGAAGAGCAGCGCTTTGGCGTCAAACAAAAAGAGCGTTTGAAGGATCTTAAAAATTCGGTTCATGTTCTGACGCTTTCGGCGACACCTATTCCGCGGACGTTGCAATTGGCCCTGACCGGTGTGCGGGATATGAGTCTGATTGCCACGCCGCCCGTTGATCGTTTGGCCATTCGTACCTTTGTGATGCCTTATGATCCTCTGGTTATTCGCGAGGCGATTTTACGCGAGCATTATCGCGGCGGGCAGAGTTTTTATGTGTGCCCGCGCATTGCGGATATGGAAGAGTTGGAACAGCAATTGAAAGAGTTGGTGCCGGAGGTTAAAGTGATTTCCGCGCACGGGCAGATGACGCCGACAGACCTTGAAGACCGCATGAATGCGTTTTATGACCGTCAATATGATGTATTGCTCGCGACCAACATTATTGAATCGGGTCTTGATATTCCTTCGGCCAATACGATGATTGTTCACCGTGCGGATATGTTTGGTCTCTCGCAACTCTACCAAATCCGCGGGCGGGTGGGGCGTTCCAAGGTGAGGGCTTATGCCTATCTCACCTATCCGGCGAATATACGATTGACCGAAGACGCGATGAAGCGTCTGGAGATTTTCGAGACGCTGGACAGTCTCGGCGCGGGTTTCCAATTGGCGTCGCATGATCTTGATATTCGCGGGGCGGGGAATTTACTGGGTGACGCGCAATCGGGCCATATTCGCGAGGTCGGGATCGAGCTGTATCAGCAAATGCTGGAAGATGCTGTCGCTGTGGTGCGCACGGGCGAGGGGCATAAAGTTGACGTGCCGGATGAATGGAGCCCGACGTTGAACCTTGGGATGTCGGTCTTGATCCCTGAAAATTTTGTGAGCGACCTGAGCACGCGGATGAGCCTTTATCGGCGGTTGGGTGATCTGGACTCGGATGAGGATATTGATTCCTTTGGCGCCGAG
The DNA here is from genome assembly GCA_029558635.1 of Pseudomonadota bacterium. Classification (GTDB taxonomy): domain Bacteria; phylum Pseudomonadota; class Alphaproteobacteria; order Micavibrionales; family Micavibrionaceae; genus UBA1573. The sequence goes on from JAKQEE010000052.1 coordinate 108,361, forward strand.
ATGATCGACCGGTTCGGGTCGTTGCCGGAAGAGGTGAATAACCTTTTGGAGATCGTGCGGATCAAGATGTATTGCAAACGGGCGGGTATTATGCAGTTCGATGCGGGACCGAAGGGGGCGATCATCCGGTTTTATAAAGACCAGCCACCAAACCCAGAGAAACTTTTTACATGGATTGCTGGGAAGCCCGGAACGGTCAAGGTCCGGCCGGACCAGAAGATTTCGGTTCTCAAGAGCTGGGACAGTCTTGCGGACCGTGTAAAAGGGGCGCGGAGTCTGGCTTTTGACTTAGCGAACTGCGCCTGATTTTATCCTTTGCCATCTTTTGCTCCCGTGTTACCATATTCTGGTAACCGGAGAGTCGCCTTATGACCCAGTCCTATTTGCAAGATTGCATTCTCGATGCTTTGGCCAATGCCAAGGGCAATCAGAATAAAGCGCAGAAGATCATTGCACTCAAAGCCATGGAAGACCCGCAATTGTTGATGGCTTTGGCCAAGCCCCATTTGACGGGGATTGTGGCTCATGCGGTCGGGCGGATCGCCATTCAGGAGAATGCCAAAAAAGCGGCCGAGCGCAACAAACCTTCGAAGCCTGTGGTCGATAACATTCCTGATGACCAGACTGGGTTTGCTCTTGATATTCTCAAAGCGCTGGGCGGCCCTAATGTTCCGAAATTCGGGATGGAAGATGCAGCACCGCGTCTGGGCAAGAAGCAAGCTTCGCAGCAGCATGTCAACGCTTTGAAGTTGATGGCCAATAAAAGCAAGACCAAAAAGTAAGGCGGGGCAATATGCCGTTGTCGGTTTTCGAGCGGGCGGAGTTCCTGAAAAATGCCGGATGGAGTGGCGCGACGATCTCTCAGGTTGGTGAGGATTGGTCACAGCGCCAGATATTCCGTATTGAGAAAAGTGCGCGCACGGCCATTCTAATTCACGGTGTTCACGATAATGATCCGCGCGCGGTGCCGGGGCATAAGCTGCGTGATTTTCTGGATATCGGACGGTATCTGGAGTCGATTGAAGTTTCTGTTCCCAAAATTTATTCTTATGACCTTGCTCATGGGCTGATGTTGGTCGAGGATTTCGGGAACGAAGATTTTTCGTCCCTGATCGAAGGAAGCGGCCCGCGCGCCAGAGATATGTACCGGATTGCGGTCCAGTGTTTGGTGCATCTTTACAATAAAACCGAATATGTTGCTGTCGATCTTCCCGATTATACCAAAAGCCACGTCCATAAGGGGCGGCAGCGCGTCATTGACTGGTATGTTCCGGCTGTTCTGGGGCGGAAAAATCCGGACGGTCTGGTTGACGAATATCTGGGCGTGTGGGCGGAGATAGAGCGTAAATTGCCCCGCGCTCCGCGGCGGTTTTTGCATGGGGATTTTCATCCAGGCAATTTGATGTATCTCGCTGACCGCGCCGGATACCGGCAGGTTGGCCTCCTCGATTTTCAAGGCGCGATGATGGGGCCTGCGCCTTATGATCTGGTGAACTTACTCGAGGATGCGCGGCGAATTGTTCCGGATGAAACCAGGGGAGAGTGTCTTGATCTCTTTTCTTCCCAATTGAGTGGCGAGAGTAAAGAAGCCTTTCTGGCGTGGTATCCGGTTCTGGCGGCTCAATTCCATTTCCGTGTGATCGGTCAGGCGATCAAACTGGCGGTGCGGGACAAAAAGACGCGTTTGATGACTCTGGTTCCGACTTTGCAGACGCATATTCTCAGAGACTTCGAACATCCAGTTCTTTTGCCGATGAAACAGTGGTTTGACAGGCTGGGCGTTGACTTTTCTGTCCCGTTTTTGCCCGAAATCGACCGGATTTCCGGTCTTATCCGCAGCGATGCGTTTTAAACCCTCTTGCCGTGGCGGGCGATTTTTTCTAGGTTAATCCTGTCTTCAATCGAAAGGATTTATCATGTCTTCCCTTATTGCATCTCGCCTTGGCCGGATCAAACCTTCCCCTACTATTGCTGTGACTACCCGCGCGGCAGAGCTTAAGGCGGCTGGAAAGGATGTGATTGGCCTTGGGGCGGGGGAGCCTGATTTCAATACGCCTGACTTCATAGTCGAGGCGGCGCACGCGGCGGCCAAAGCGGGGCAGACGAAATATACGGCGGTGGACGGCACGCCCGCGCTCAAGGATGCGATTATCGCGAAGTTCAAACGCGATAGCGGCCTCAATTATGAGCGCGCGAATATCACGGTCGGGTCGGGTGGCAAGCAGGTGCTTTACAACGCGTTGATGGCGACGCTCAATCCTGAAGACGAGGTCATTATCCCTGCGCCTTATTGGGTGTCTTATCCCGATATGACTCTTTTGGCCGAAGGGACTCCGGTCATTGTTCCGTGCGGTGAGGAAAACGGATTTAAATTGCAACCTGAAGATTTGGAACGTGCGATTACGCCCAAAACCAAATGGCTGATTTTGAATTCACCATCGAACCCGACGGGTGCGGCTTATTCATGGGATGAAATGAAGGCATTGACCGATGTGCTTTTGAAATATCCGCATGTCTATGTGATGTCGGACGATATTTACGAGCATCTGGTTTATGACGGGTTTAAATTTTGTACGCCCGCGCAGGTCGAGCCGAAACTTTTCGACCGCGTGTTGACCTGTAATGGCGCATCCAAAGCCTATGCGATGACGGGGTGGCGGATCGGCTATGCGGCGGGTCCAAAAGAAATCGTCAAGGCGATTGCGGTGATCCAGTCGCAAAGCACGTCGAACCCGTGTTCGGTTTCCCAAGCGGCGACGGTGGCGGCGCTTAATGGAGATCAATCGTTCCTCAAGGGATGGTGCGATACCTATAAGGCCCGTCGCGATATGGTTGTGACTATGCTCAATGCTGCGGAAGGGGTTTCGTGCAAGACACCCGAAGGTGCGTTCTATGTTTACGCATCTTGCGCGGGATGTATCGGCAAAACGACGCCCGAAGGCAAGGTCATTAAAACCGATGAAGATTTTGTGACGTATCTGTTGGACTCGTTCAATGTTGCTGCCGTACATGGCGAAGCATTCGGGTTGTCGCCTTATTTCCGCATTTCCTATGCGACCTCTACCGAGGCTTTGAAGGAAGCGTGTGTGCGTATCCAGAAGGCGTGTGCGACGCTTAAAGGAAAAGCGGAAGCAGCCTAGTCTTTCCAGAGTTTCTTTCTGAGGCGTTTACCGAGAGAAGGGGGGCTGTCGTCTTCCTTCTCTTCTTTTTGTGTGTCTTCGTAGTTTTTGACCAGAAGATTGCAGACATGGTCGAAGCTTTTGCGATTTTCGGCCAGAGTCATTTCAAAGAAGTTTTTCATGCGGCGCAAGTTTTCAGGTGACGCGTCGTCGATGTCCGTATTCGGATATTCGTGGCTGTAAGGACCGGAAATCAGGGATTTGTTGAAGACGTAGAGATTGTCTTTCATTTCATGTTTGAATGAATCGAGCAATGCCGTTTCCGAAGCGTAAAAGAAAACATTGATTAATGGCATGTCATTGCTGGGGTCGATAACACCCAGCGAGCCGAAGCGGTTCCAGTCTTCCTTGCGGAAGGAGCGGTTGAAATATCCGGTTCCCAGTACGATCATGATGATGTCACGGTCTTTGGGGAGGTGGCGGCGCAATGCCCCCATATAGCTAATGCAGGGATTGTCGAAGATGCTGCCGTCTATGCCGGATATGGTGCGCGAGGCTCCGCCTTCGCGGTCGTTCATCTGGAACGGGAAGCAGGGGAAATAGGTCGGAGCGGCAGTTGAGGCCATCACCGCATCGAACATATCAACCACCGGAACCGGATCGAGATCGAGAGCGTCGTCGAAGCGGATGTTTTTCAGCCAGACGGCATGGCCGCCTTCGTTGAGAAATGTGTTGACCTGATGCACTGGAGTTTGCGGCGTATCGCTGTTTTCCTGTCTGGGTGTCAGGTCATGGCCTTCGATATTGTAAACCGGAATGATGAGGCTCTTTAAACTGTCGGAGAGTTTGCTGCGGCCATAAAGCGCGCGCAAACTCCGTCCCAGATTGGCGTGTTCGTAATGGCCGTGTTTCAGCAAGTCGCCCAATTGTCCGATGCGCATGGTGCGGTTGTTGAAATCGTGGATCATACTACGGAAGGAGCGGAACGAGTCGCGCGGGAAAATATGCAGTCCTTCGCGTTCATAAAACCGGACCATATGACGCGCGCGGAATTTCGGACGGGTCGGGTCGTGCGGGTTGGGGATATTCAGGGCAGCATTCAAAATCGATCCGGTGGACGGTCCCATAAAGACATCAACCATGTCAGCCATGTGCAGGCCTGTCATCTCTTCGATTTTTTGCATGAAATGGGCGGGGATCAGTCCGCGCATCCCGCCGCCGTAATTGAATAAGGCGACAATCGGTTTCTTTTTGGATGGATGGTTTGTTTCGGGCATTGTGTGGGGTGATTCTGTTTTTCTTATCGTACCCAAAAGGCGGACAAAAAAAAACCGGGCTATTGCCCGGCGAGTTGAACAGGGAGGTTTACGTCCCGAGGGACGTAAAGAACCAAAAGGTTCTGCGGGGGGTTATATGCTTCGTTGAAATAAAATGCCAATGTTTTGTTAGAATGTTAGTCATGCGCTTTATGCATGGCTTAATATGATTTATTATCAGAGGGATAGCTAAAAACCCGATTTTTCAATGCGGTCGATCAGGAAATCGCGGAAGAGGGCAATTCGCTTCGAGTGGCGGCGTTCTTCGGGGTAAACGAAGAAAATTTCCACAGGATCGCAAGATATATCGGGGAGAATCACTTCGATTTCAGGGGCCGATTTGGCCATAAAGCTTGGAACGACTCCGATGCCGGCTCCGTTTTTGATGGCGCCGAACATGGTCGAGACCGAATTGATGAGAATCAGGTTCGGGTTGTTGCTCATCTCAATGCCGGCTTTGACCAGTACGCAGTTCGGGTTTTTATAGGGAACCAAGGCTTGATCGGGGAAAGCAACCAGTGTGTGGTCTTTAAGGTCTTTTACCGATTTTGGTGTACCAAATTTTTTGAGATAGGATTTGCCGGCGCAGACCGAGAAATTCATGTGCCCGAGGCTGCGCTGGATCAAATCCGATTGTTCGGGTTTGTGCAAGCGGATGGCGGCATCCGCCTCACGCATGCCCAAATTGAAAATCCGATCATCGAGAAGAAGCGAGATGTTGATTTCAGGATGGGCACGGTGAAAATCCGGCAGGTGCGGCGTGAGCCACGAAGTTGCCATGAATTCAACCATCGTCAATGTTAGCGGGCCTTCGGTAGAGTCGCGGGCGTCGCTCAGTTTGCCTTCGATCATCACCATCTTGGCAAAAATTTCGGAGGTGGTTTTGAAGAGAAGTTCGCCCTGTTCAGTCAGAAGCAATCCGCGTGCGTGGCGGTGAAAGAGTGTAATCCCCAGATCTTCTTCAAAAGAGGAAATATGGCGCGAGACAGCGGATTGGGAAAGGTTCAGCGTTTCTCCGGCGTGCGTGAAGCTTCCGGCCTTGGCCACCATGTGAAAAATGCGGAGTTTGTCCCAATCCATTTTCGGACCTGCTCTCTATTCGGCAGCATTCTGAAGGGTGTGGCCGTTGGCAGCGAGAAAGCGGTCGGCTTCCAGTGCGGCCATGCAGCCCATACCTGCGGCGGTGACGGCCTGGCGATAGGTTTTGTCCTTCACATCCCCTGCGGCGAACACGCCTTGAACAGATGTTGCGGTCGAGTCCGGCGCGGTGAGGATGTATCCTTCCTTATCCATGTCGATTTTGCCTTTGAACAATTCGGTTGCGGGGTCGTGGCCGATGGCGACAAACACACCATCCACTTTAAAATCGGTGGTCGCGCCTGTTTTTGTGTTTTTAAGGCGGATACCCGTGACGCCAATCGGATCGCCGCCGGAGCCGGGAGGGTTGCCGAGAATGTCGTCCACCACGCTGTCCCAGATTACGTCGATTTTCGAATGATCGAACAAGCGGTCTTGTGCAATTTTTTCAGCGCGCAGAGAATCGCGGCGGTGAATGAGGGTGACTTTGCTGGCGAATTGCGCGAGGAAGAGGGCTTCTTCAACGGCAGAATTTCCGCCACCGATGACAGCGACCTCCTTGCCGCGATAGAAAAATCCATCGCAAGTCGCGCAAGCGGAAATGCCGAAACCGCGATAGGTTTTTTCAGACGGAAGACCCAGCCAACGGGCTTTGGCCCCCGTGCAGATAATCACTGTTTCAGACGTGTAGGTGTTGCCTGAGTCACCCGTTGCGGTGAAGGGGCGCTTGGTGAAATCGACCGAGGTGATCGTGTCGATCAGCATTTTGGTGCCGACATGTTCGGCTTGCGCCTTCATTTGCTCCATCAGCCACGGACCCTGAATGGGGTCGGCAAAGCCGGGATAGTTTTCCACGTCGGTGGTGATGGTCAATTGTCCGCCCTGTTCCATTCCGGTCACAAGGACGGGATTCAGGTTGGCGCGGGCGGCGTAAATGGCTGCGGTGTATCCGGCAGGGCCGGAACCGATGATAAGGACTTTGGTCGAGATATGTTCTTTTGTCATGATAGGATTGATTTAATGTGAGAAAGAGGTTTGGTAAAGGTTATTTTACAAAGAGGCCACTTTTTTCACGGATGACGGCGGCAATGGCTGCCGAATCGTTCAAGGGCGGGTAGGTCCAGTGGTCGATTTTTCCCGAAAAGGGGCGGATGGCCCCGTAGCGTTCCAGATTGTCGACCAGCAGTTGCTGGCGGTAAGTGGTTTTGACCAGTGGCAGGACGTAAACAGGTTTTCCGGTTGTGGCAGCGTCGGAGATCATAGAGGTGGAGTCGTTGGTCACTAAAATTACGTCGGCCCATGCGAGCATACCCATGTAGGGGTTTGGATGGCCCCCATCCCAGAAATAAACGTGCGGAATGTCGAGTTTCTTTTTGAGCCGCGCCGTGTTGTCGTCCCCCGTGCGGCGCGAGGTCGAGATCATCAGGCTGTTTGCGCGGGAGAGCGGCAGAATGCGTCCCATTATGGTGTTTATATCGTCTTGCGTGATTTTGTATGTTTTGGTCGATCCGCCAATCATGACGGCGATGCGTGTGGCGGGCAGTTTTTCAAACAGGTACGCAAATTCCTCTTTCGCGCGGGCGAGTTCTTTGGCTGTGATGCGGTTCGGGGTGGCGTTGGTGACGATCACGTTTTCTCCGCGCGTTGGATCGTGTTCGGGAACTGCCACCAGATCAAACTGAGTGGGTGGGACGCGGGGGTCCTGAATCTGGACGGTAAAGGTCTTTCCACAGCTCTGTTTTTTGATATAGCGCGATGCAGCAATACTTTTGCGCCCCGATGCGATCAGCACATCCGGCCAAGGGGGAAGCAAGGGGGGGCAAAAAGTCGCGGACAGCTCCCATCCCAGCCAAGGTGAGAGAGCTTTCCATGGCTGATTCAGGGAAACTCTGTGGGTTGTAAAGGGGATCCCTAGGGATTCCGCCACTCCCAAACACTGGTTTTCGGTTCCGGCCATCCCTTCCGTTATAACCCACACTCGTGGGTTTTCTTTCAAATCGGGGGGTGAGGAGGGGTGTGTCATTTCAACCAATTGTAAAAAAGTTTCATTTTCTTAAAATATTGTATATAAACGCCACCGGAAAAAAGGAATACAAAAAATGAAGTCACCCGAAGACGTTAAACTATTCGATAAATCTGTGAAACAGACACGTGTTGTCAAGCTCGATAAAATCGACCAGCGCATCCTGAGCGATTTGCAAAAGGACGGGCGGATGACCAATGTCGATCTGGCCAAGCGTGCCGGAATTTCCGCGCCGCCTTGTTTGCGCCGTGTGCGCAATCTGGAAGAGGCCGGATTGATTAAATCATACCATGCTTGCGTCAATCATGCCGCTTTGGGGTATCCTGTGACGGTGTTTACGATGGTTAAACTCAATTCCGTAGGTGAAGGCGAGTTGCGCCGCTTCGAAGGTCAGCTCGAGCAATGGCCGCTGGTTCGTGAAGCCTATGTCATGACGGGGGAAAGCGATTTTCTTTTGAAGATCGTTGCCCGCGATTGGGACGATTATCAAGACTTCCTGACCAATCAGTTGCTGGAAAGCCCCAATGTGGCATCCGTCAAATCCTCGCTGTCGGTTAAAACATCGAAGTTTAAGGCCGGTGTCCCCATTTTGGACGAATATTAAAGCAGGGATTTAAGCGGTCGGACAGGTCGTGGGCCCATGTGGCTGATGACCTCGGATGCCGATAGCGATCCAAGCCGCCCGCACTCTGCGAGCGGCTTTCCTTCTGTCAGGCCGAACAAGAATCCAGCGGCGTATGCATCGCCTGCGCCGGTCGTGTCTACCAATTGCGCAGGAGGAATGGCGTCTACGTGGATGTATTCATTTCCCGCAGCGATAGCCGAGCCGTTTTTCCCCAAGGTCACGATGCTGATGTCGCATTTTGCGGCGATGGATTTATGCGCTTGTTCCACATCGGAAATTTGGGCCAGTTCTTTGATTTCTTCTTCGTTTGCAAACAGGATGTCCACATGGTTGTCCACAAGTTTGCGGAAGTCGTCGCGGTGGCGGACGACGCAGAACGGGTCGGAGAGGGTGAGTGCCAGTTTTTTCCCGTGTTTTTTCACCAGTTCGGCGGCCTTGATAAAGGCAGCTTTGGCTTCTGGCTGGTCGAAGAGGTAGCCTTCGAGATAGGTGATTTCAGACGCGGCGATCAGCGATTCATCAATGTCGTCGGGTGTGAGTTGGGTGGAGGCCCCTAAAAAGGTGTTCATCGTGCGTTGCGCGTCGGGGGTTACCAAGATCAGGCATTGTGCAGTGGCGGGGCCATTGTGAAGCGAGGGCGTGTCGAAATGGACGCCGATGGCATTCATGTCGTGGGTGAAGACCTTTCCCAACTGGTCATTTGCCACTTTGCCCATGAAGGCTCCTTTGCCCCCCAGCGATGCGTAGGCTGCCATGGTGTTGCCGGCTGAGCCGCCGGAGACTTCGGTGGCCGGACCCATCAATCCGTAGAGTTCCTTTGCGCGGTGTTCGTCGATCAGCGTCATTGCGCCGCGGGTCATGCCGAATTGCACCTGAGAGTCGATGAATTCGTCGGTGGTGGTAGCCAGAATGTCCACAATTGCGTTGCCAATCGCTGTTACGCCGTATTTGGAGGTCATAATCCCTAATCCTTTTTGCCGATTGAAAATTTAAATGTTTCGGATTAAGTCTCTAACATGTCCAAAGCCAAAGGCCAACACCCAAAACCCGACCGTCGCGCGCGCGTTATTAACGCCGCGTTGAGTGCGGCTGCACATGAGGCGTGGGAGTTTGTGTCATACGTGGATATTGCACAGCGCGCCACGATGGCGGTGGATGAGGTGTGCGATGTGTTCCCTGCAAAGGCCGATATCATCCGGCATATCGTGCGCGAGATGGATCATGAGGTTTTGAAAAATTACAAAGTCGATGCGCGTGCCTCGAAGCGGGATACGTTATTCGATGTTCTGATGGAGCGGTTCGACGCGATGAGCGAACATCGCGCGGCGCATGCATCTTTTATCAAATCGTTCGGCTGGAATCATTGCGAGAAATTTTCTGATCTGAATTTCTATTTTTCTTCACTGGAAAATTATATGCGTGCGGCAGAGGTCGAGACGCGTGGTCTGAAGGGATTGGCGAACGTCTTGGCGCTCGGTGCCGGATATGGATGGGTTTTATACGTGTGGATGGGGGACCGGACGCACGACCTTACCAAGACCATGGCGGCGCTTGATAAAATGCTCGGGCGGTTGGAGTGGGCTAGGGATTATATCCGAACGAAATCCTAGGCTACGCGCATATTGGTGATGACGCCGTGGTTGTCCGCCCAGAGTTGTTTTAGAACTCCGACCAGTTTCGAAATATGTTCCGGTTTATGGACTGCGGTGGCGGTGAGGCGCATCCGCTCTGTTCCGCGAGGTACAGTCGGATAGTTGATCGGCTGGATATAAATGTTATGCGCGTCCATCAGCCAGTCGGTAATGGCTTTGCAGCACACGGAATCCCCCACCAGTAATGGCGTGATGTGGCTTTCGCCTTTCATGTAGGTAAGACCAGCTTCGTCGAGGGATGATTTCAGAAGTTTGACGTTCGCGCGAATGGCTTGGCGTTCGACTTGCGAGGTTTTGAGATGTTCGACACTGGCCAATGCTCCGGCACACAAAGCGGGTGGCAGGGCAGTTGTAAAAATGAAATTGCCGGAGTAGGAGCGTACCGCGTCGATGATCGACGCATTGGCGGTGATGAATCCGCCCATCAAGCCGTAGGCTTTGCCGAAGGTTCCCTCCAGAATATCAATGCGATCCAACAGGCCGCGTTCGTCGGCGACACCGCCGCCGCGTTGTCCGTATACGCCCACGGCGTGAACTTCATCGAGGTAGGTCATCGCGCCGTAGCGTTCGGCGAGATCACAGATTGATTCAATCGGGGCGATGTCGCCTTCCATCGAATAGACCGATTCAAAGACAATCAATTTCGGCACGTTGGATGGTGCGTTTTTAAGTAGGTGTTCGAGGTGGCCCATATCGTTGTGGCGGTAGATGAATTTCTGGCAGTTGCCCTGACGAATTCCATGGATCATCGAGGCGTGGTTAAGCTCGTCGGAGAAGACCGCGCATTCGGGCAAGAGTCTCAGAATGGTCGAAAGTGCGCCTTCGTTGGCGGTGTAGCCTGAGGGGAAAACCAGCGAGGCTTCCTTGCGGTGGAGATCGCAGAGAGAGTCTTCAAGATCGACAACGTAGCGTGTTGTTCCCGAAATATTGCGCGTGCCGCCGGCGCCTGCGCCGGAACGATCAATTGCGTCGTGCATGGCTTTCAAAACAACCGGGTGTTGCCCCATGCCGAGATAATCATTGTTGCACCACACCGTGACTTCGCGGGTCGATCCGTCGGGGGAGCGGTAGAGCGCTTGGGGAAATTTTCCGGCAATCCTTTCCAGATCGGCAAAGATGCGGTAGCGGCCTTCGTTTTTCAAATCAGCGATGCGGCGGTCGAAATAGGTGCGGTAGTCCATTCTTTACCCTCTTGGTTTCTGTTCTTTTATAAGGATGTTTGGACGCAAAACCAAATACAAGTTGTGAGAATTATTCTTAACTTCAATTTTAAGAGTGGGTCGTTAAGAGTTTTGTGTTATGATTCCTTATGATTATCGTTTTTGGCTCCCTGAATATGGATTTTTCGATCTCGCTGGACAAATTGCCTGTCCCGGGCGAGACGGTGTTGTCTACGGATTATATTCTGACCCCCGGCGGGAAAGGGGCCAATCAGGCTTTGGCCGCCGCGCGTTATGGGGCCAAGGTTGCGCTGATTGGCCGTGTGGGCAATGACAATTACGGCAGGACGGTGCGCGACTCGCTCAAAGGTCAGGGCGTGATGGTGTCGGGTGTTGCCTATTCCGATACCCACCCGACCGGATGCGCGATGGTGGCCAAGGACAGTAAAGGTGAAAACCAGATCATCGTGATGTCCGGCGCCAACGTCGAAGCTATTCACGATCAGGTGCCCGATGAAATTCTGATCAAACAAAACGTTTTGCTGATGCAGATGGAATTGCCACTCGACCAGACGATGACGCTTCTGGAACGTGCAGATGAGGCGGGGCTTATCACTATCCTCAATCTGGCTCCGGCTATCATGATTCCGAAGCGGGCGCTGGGGCATCTCGATTACTTGATTGTGAACAGTATCGAGGCGCGGCAGATTGCTGAAAAATTGCAACTCCGCGTCGAGGGAAATGCCCTCAAGCTGGCACAGGCTTTGGCAGTCGAAGGGCAAATGACCTGTCTGATTACGCTGGGGTCCAAAGGCTCGGTGGCCGTGACCAAAGACGGCGAAGTCTGGGCCGTTCCAATTATGCCGCTTGAGCAAAGCGAGGTGGTCGATATTACCGGTGCGGGCGATGCCTATTGCGGGATGTTTGCCGCCGCGATTCATGACGGCAAATCCCTCCCCGAGGCGATGCGTATCGCCAGTGTGGCCGGAAGCCTGACCTGTCTCAAACGCGGAACACAGGCAGCTATGCCGTTTATCGACGACGTTCTGGCCCGACTGGACGAAATGCCGCAGGCCGAAAAGCTGACGATCTGATTTTTTTCTTGAAATTCCGAGCCTTGTGTATTATCGCAAATAAAACGGCGATGATAATGAACGAATTGATTACACACATACCAGAAACGGCTTTGGCAGAAGAACTTCTGGCCCAGCGTTTTTACACCGATGGCGGTTCGCCGGATTACGTTTCGGTTGAAGAGATTCACAGAATTTTACAACGGGACAATGGTAAAGAGATACTTCAGCGCCGTTATCCTTTTTTGCTGCCAACTGCAATCTGGGCGGGCGAGGCATATGGAGAACAGAATCAAAAAAGACTCTTTGACTGGTTGCAAGAACGCTCCCAGCACCGTGTGAATTTAAAATTTGCTTTTGATGAAGCTGCCTATTCGGATCAAGGGCTTGCTTTTTTGCAGGATCAAGTCGGATTCGGTGTTGATTTTGAACAGATAGACGCTTCCACCAGAATACATCCGTCCTATGCCAAAAAGTTTTTTCATTGGATGCAGCAGGCTTCGGATATTGATTTCGTTCTTCTCGTCGAGCGGGACGGTAGTCCAATTTTCGGCAATCTTCACCGCGAGTTGTTAAGGCGGGAGCATTTGATTGAGAAGAAAAAGGCAGTCCCGTTTCCTGAAAAGATGCCGAAAGTGGTTGCCGTTTATTGGGGGGAAGGAGAGACCGAGGCTGTGCTAGCCAAACGGTTTAATCGGTTAGTAACAGTTCTTTCAGGTATCGTGGCCGACCCGAATACGCGGATGGCATATGTGGAAAAGAAAGATCTTTATATATATCCCCGCCTTGAGGGGCATGAGGGATATAAAAGCTTTATCAATATCTTCGGCGGCAAGCCGAGCTTGCTTCCTTTTGTATCGGCGTCAGGCCACCTCAATCCTTATGTACTTTCCGATCAGTCTCATTCGGACAAGGAATTGCCGTTACCCGCAGGGCGGGGTTTGCATCTCCCCCCGGTTTGAGTTAACCTCAGTCTATCAATTGATTCTTTGAGAAGGTTTAGTGATGAGCGCAAAAGCCGCATCCAGACAGGAAATCATCATGAATTTTTCCACTCCGCCCAGTGCGGACGACCTTTCGGTTTTGGCTCGCCTGATTATCGAGGCGCTCCCCGACGAGCTTGTTGAAAAATGTGAAGACCTCGAGGTTCAGATTGAAGAATTTCCCGATGAAGCGATGGAACAGGATATGGAGCTTGACTCTCCGTACGAGCTTTTGGCGTTTTATCACTCGGGCAAGGAAATTTCTCCGGGCGTTCAAAAGAAAGTTGCCAATGATGACGACCGGCTTCTGGTTTATCGCCGTCCGGTTCTTGATTTGTGGTGCGAGACGGGGGACGATCTCGGGTCTTTGTTGCGCGAAGTGGTTATTGAAGAAGTCGCCCGTGCGTTCGAATTTTCCGAAGAAGATATTGCCGAGATGATTAAGCGTCATCATCAGGGGTTGTTTTAAACTCTACTCTGATGGGCTGCAAATGGTGCTTTATCTGCGCTTCCGGTCCGGTTCTCGAAAAACACCATTTTCGCCACATCAGAGCGAGTTTAAGTTTATCTTTTTTGCTCTTTGAATTCGACGATTCCGTTTTCTTCCAGAATTTTTTGTGCGGCAAATGAAGAGTCTTTTTTTGCTGATGACATTTCGCCGATGGCGAGTTTGTGCAGGTTTGCGCCGACGAAGTTGACCAGCTCGCGCGGGGTGGGAAGGGTCGAGACCCAGATTTGTCCGTCAATCAGTTTCAATCCGTGGCGGGCGGCTCCGAAGAGGAGGCGGCTTAATGGCTCTAAATAAAAATCGTATTTTCCTTCCGTGTCCGGAGTGTCTCCCGAATAGCCGATGGCAGGGTGGGTCGAAGCGACAAGAGAAAATTTGCTTCCGTCTTTATCCGTTGCCAGAGCACACCCCCACCGTTCGTGTTTGACATGAACAGAGTTGATAAGGGTCTGTAGATCTGTTGATCCGCCGGGTTTGATTTCAATCGGATTGTCTTCGGGTGGAATATAGGACGAGTCCGGTTCGAAAATCGGGGCAAGGGTTTGTTCCTTGCGGTTGATTTTATAGATGGCAATGCCGGCATGGGCCATAATGCTCAGTGACATGTCCTTGAACTCTTCTCCGCGGCGCGTGGCAAAATCTTTCTGGAAGCCTTTGTGGTCGATATAGAGTTTCTTGATGCCTGATTCCGCAATGGCTTTCGCGCAGTTCGGGCAGCAGGGATCAGTGATGGAAAGTGATGCTTTGTCTGTTTTCCCGCTAAAGTGGAGGATGCAATTCACTTCGGCGTGAAGCGTGCCGCTTGAATCCCCGATGCGGGTTTCGTGGCCGATATGTTTTGTAATGCTATCCGGCCATTCGTTGGTTCTGGCGACTTGCAACTTATCGGTGAACAGGCAGGCTGCCACTTTGTTGTCAGGGTGAGGGCTGGTGGACACGATGTCCACCGCGGACTGTGTGGCGGTAAAGGGAGGAGTCAACATGTTGTGAATGATGCCCGAGGTGTGACGTTATATACATTGTCTTTTTTGTCCGACTTTTTTAGGCTTGTGTCAAATTTATCTTGCCTTATCGGTTTGACATAGTGTAATAAGTTTGCACAGCAAAAAAACAGGGAGTTAAGTTTATGCCTCGCATTAAGTTGCTAGAAAAGTTTAAACTTTACAGAGGGTTAGCTGGAGCGCTGCTTTCGGGGCAGAAGCTCGATTCGGCCATGATGCCAAGTGGTTTCGCCGAGACTCTGGTGGCTTTTTTGACCCGCATGCACGCGGGTTTTTTTACGGCTTATGAAGCGCAAAGTCTGATCGAACTTCCTGAACATGAAGGGGTAAACAGGAAGTTTATGGGGAATTCCTCCATCCACGTGCCTTTCGAAGCTCTTTTCCAGCAAGCCGACGCTTTGAAGCGGGCCGTTCTCGATCAGGGAAAAAATGTTTGTGATTTTGAAGTTCTTGGTGTTCACCGCGAGCGTCGTCTCGATTGGCGCTGGGGAGAGTTTGCGAATATTCCGGACGGTAAGGTTGCTGTCCTGACAAAAGGCGATTTGGCTTCTTTGTGGCAAGCAATGGCCCTTTTGGCCGAGCGCATGGATGGTGAGTCTTCCTATGTGGAAAGCCAGCGGCCTATTATTGTCCAGAATCCGGAGTTCTGGACGGAAATTTTCGGTGACGTATCTGACGACCTCGACATGCTGTCCTATCTTGAAGAATATGGGGTGCATTTTTCGCGGAATGCGTCGCAAACGGCAGAACTTCTTGCCGAGCTTGATTTCGGTTCCAAAATCAAACCAGCAGAGGTTTATTTGCCCCTATCCGATCAACAGGATGAAGTCTGTTCGGGAAATATCTTCGGTACTACGGATACGATCAAATCGGGGCAAATCAAAGAAGCTTCGGAGAGAAAATTCGGTTTGCCGCTCAAGCTGGCGATGAACGTGATCGGCAGATATCTGATTCCTCCGGAAGAGCAATACTCCTATGCGGGGAATGCCTATATCAAAATGTCCAATATGTTGACGTTGCTCAAGAATATGGGCCGGAAGGATTTTGTTGAAAGGGCCGAGCGATTTGGTCTTGAGGATCCTTTGCATCTCAATGTCATGACCAACGATGGCGGCAATGCCTTTTTCATGGAAAATATGGAGGGCAGACGTTATATAGATTTCTTTTCGGGGACTTGTTTTCCGGAAACCGTTGATGTCATGAATCCGATTCAGGCCGGACCGGGTGTTGAGTTGGCTCCCCTCAAGCAGGCGGTTGGCATGGATACTGCCGTTACCCGCGTCTTTAAAAAGGCCAGAGAAGTTTGCGAGAGTGACCCCGATTTCACGATCAATGATCTTTGTTCCTTTGATACTTCAATCAATATGAGTATCTCTGTCGGGAGCTTTTTCGATTTGTTCGAGGAAATGAAAGCGAGTGGCGAATTCGGGTCCGATGAGGATATCATACATGAAATTGCCGCCTATCATGTTTTTGCGGTCGGGTCGACTCAAAAACTCGGCCTGCTTGAAGACCCTCGATACCCGCCGAACACGATAGAGAAGGTCGCCGAAACAGATCATGTTCTTCTCGCTGATACTGAAAAAGGGTTGAGCCGTGCTGAAATTCCCGGATGGTATATGAGCGGCCCCAATGTGTTGAGTTTTAGCAGATTGATGGCGCAGGCGCATGGCGAGCTTCCCTCGGCGGAGTTGGGAGGTCCTGCGGACAAGCTACGCCGCATTATGATCGGTGTTCCGCAGATGTTAACTGGACCGAGCGGGACGGACCAATATTATACCATGCTCAAACATCTGAAGGATATGGGTGTCCGTACCAGGCAAGGGCCGGACATCTGGTGGAAATTCCGTCCGGATTCTTTTGTTCCGGAGAAACGGGGAGGGCGTCACGCGGAATTAAGTCTTGTCCGGAGCTTTGATATGAGCGCCAGAGTTCATAGGGCAGGGGTTAAAAGACTGCTCGATGATTCCGATGTGCTTTATATTCCAGCCGATACGGAGTTGTCCGGCGGGACTGCCGAGCTTTACCATTATCTACTGACGTTCTCGGGTGCAGTCAGGCGTCAGCTTCTTTTGGAATCCGCTCCGCTGGTTATTATGGAGCGCGGACCTTTTGCCGACAAATTTATCGAGGTCGTGAAGTCCTTAAAGAGTGTCGGGCTGGTTGGACAAAAAATTGAAGATATTGTGACTTTGACAAACGGACCTGAAGAGTCCGCGGATGCCATCGGCAAGTATTTTGAAAGGTTCAGACCCCATAAAATCGAATACAAAGAGGAAAAAAGAAGAAGGAGCCGCAAGCACGAGCATAGAGGCCCTTATATGGTTACCGGATTCGGCTCGGCAAAGAGTACCCATAAAGAGTTTATCGAGAAAGCCTATCAATCCGCGTATCTGTTTGCCATTAACGGAATGTCCTTAAAAGTCGGGGGCGGCAATGATGGTGTTATGCGCGCTCTGGCCGAAGGGTTCCTGCGTGGAAAGCAGGTCTTGCGCGAGAGAGGGCATATGTTCCCCAACCAGATTATCCTGATCCAGTGTCATGAAACAGAATCTATTGAAGGGAAGTATATTCCTTCTTCCGATATTCAGGTTTTGAAGCGCGATGTCATACATTACTCCTATCCCAATATCGAAGGGCGTCGTTACGATCTGGTGCAGACAAATCTGGCGGTCGATTTCGGCGGCGGAATAGGAACCTGTGAAGAGGATCTGGATGTCCAGATTGATGTGGCATCCAATAGCTCGAATAGTGCAAAGAAGAAAACCCGCAGAATGATCTTTAACCAGATGGTTAAGGGAAACAATGGGGGGCAAGTGGGTATTTGGGATGCGTATATCGAGCATTTCGGACATCTGTCTTCTCTTGATACGTCGAGTGTCGTTATGACTGTTGGCGAACTTGTTACGCAGGCCGATTGGCATCGTCGTTCAATCAATGACGAGAGGATCAGCAAGCGGCATTTATTTGTGCCGTCCTTCCCCCTGATTACGGACCCCAAAGAACTGCCGCCATTTGCCGCGCAAAATGTTGTTTCCATTCGGCTCCCCAAAGTCGCATAAGCATCTTGCCAAAAAGCTCTCCTTTGAATAGGCTTAGCGAGCTATTCATTCAGGAGATGTTATGTCTACTTCCCAAACTTCCTCTTCGTACGATCTTATCGTTATCGGTGCCGGCCCGGGGGGGTATGTATGTGCCATTCGCGCCGCCCAGCTCGGGATGAAAGTCGCGTGCGTTGAAAAACGTGCGACGCTTGGCGGGACATGCCTCAATGTCGGCTGTATTCCGTCCAAGGCTTTGCTCTCGGCGTCCGAAAAATTTCATGAAGTCAAATCCGAGATTGATAAAATGGGAATCCGTGTTTCCGGTGTGAAGCTCGATCTCAATGGGATGATGGGCCACAAAAAATCCGTGATCGAGTCCAATACCAAGGGTATCGAATTTCTGTTCAAGAAAAACAAGGTCGATTGGTTGAAAGGTGCAGGCAAGATCGTTGCCGCCGGACAGGTGAATGTCGGCGGAACGGTTTATCAGACCAAGAATATCGTGATTGCGACCGGATCGGATGTGGCTGTGCCGGCCGGATTGACGCTTGATGAAAAACGGATTGTCTCGTCAACCGGTGCACTGGAACTGGATGAAGTGCCCAAAAAGCTGGTCGTGATCGGTGGCGGCGTGATCGGTCTGGAGCTTGGTGCCGTGTGGGGGCGTCTGGGATCGGAAGTGACCGTTATCGAATATATGGACCGCATTCTGCCGACGATGGACTCGGAGATATCCAAAGAGATGCAGAAAATCCTGACCAAGCAGGGCATGTCGTTCAAACTATCGACCAAGGTCGTCAAGGCCGAGGCCGACAAGAAAGGCGTCGAGTTGCAGATCGAGCCTGCTGCCGGTGGCAAAGGAGAAACAATCAAGGCCGATATCGTTCTGGTGGCCGTGGGCCGGAAAGCCTATACGGACGGGCTGGGGCTCGAGGCCGTGGGGGTCGAGCGTGACGAGCGTGGACGCGTGAAAACCGATGCACATTTCCAGTCGAACGTGGCCGGTATCTATGCAATTGGCGATGTGATCGCTGGACCGATGCTCGCGCATAAAGCCGAGGATGAAGGCGTAGTGTTGGCCGAGATGCTCGCCGGTCAGTCGGGCCATATTGATTATAATCTGATCCCCGGTGTTGTTTATACTTGGCCGGAAGTGGCCTCTGTCGGGCAGACGGAAGATCAATTGAAGGCGGCAGGAGTTTCCTATAAAAGCGGCAAGTTCCCTTTTATGGCGAATGGCCGCGCGCGCGCGATGAATGCCGTTGATGGGTTTGTCAAAATTTTGGCGGACGCCAAAACCGACCGTGTTCTGGGGTGCCACATTATCGGGCCGGAAGCGGGGACATTGATTGCCGAGGTAACTGCCGTCATGGAATTTGCGGGTAGTAGCGAGGATATTGCGCGCACCTGTCATGCCCATCCGACGCTTGAGGAAGTGGTAAAAGAGGCCGCGCTGGCCGTTCTGGGGAGACCAATTCATATATGAGACGATATTCCGAGCATGGCAGTGCGCTTATTCTTGTCCTGATCATCACCATGATTTTTGCGGCGTTGAGTTATGCCGTGACCCAAGGGTTGCGGGTCAGCGAGGGGACGTCCAACGCTGTCAATCAAGATAAGGCACAGCTTGAAGCGACGTCCGTTCTCAATTTTGTTCAGTCGGTGCGCTCGGCGGTTCAGGAAATGAAAGTCAGCAGCGGCGGTGCTTCATCAAGTGTTGATTTTGTCATTCCGGGCGATGAGCCTGCTTATTCCACCTCTCCACATACGATGAAGATTTTTCATCCGCAGGGCGGTAAGGTGACTTATATTCCTGTATGGGCTACGCTTGACGATCCGACGGAAGCGACGACGACCGAGTGGAATTTCTTGTCAAATAGTGTCGATGGTATTGGTGGCAGTGGTACGGAGTTGTTGATGACGTTGATTGCTGTTCCCGAAGCAACGTGCAAGGAATTAAATAGGTCTTTGACGGGAAGTGATACGGTCCCCTCCGAGTCAGGGGATATTCTTGCTATGTTCAAAACCGGCGCGAATGCGGTGAGCGCCGCCAATTGTGCGGCTTGTGAAGGCAAGATGGGATTGTGTGTGGGTAACGGCAATCTGCGCGCGTTTTATTTCGTGCTCGACCGCGGGTGAGCGGATTTGTAGATTTTAATCAGCTCGGCAGCGTTGACTTCCGTGTATCTTTGAGTGGTGCTGAGCGAGGCGTGGCCCAGCAATTCCTGAATCTCTCTTAAATTTGCGCCGTTTTCCAGCAGATGTGTGGCGAAGCTGTGGCGCAGGGCGTGAGGTGTTGCCGTTTCAGGTAGACCCAACACACCACGCAGATCGCGCATAGATTTTTGTGCGACACCTTGATGAAGTCGTCCCCCACGTTCGCCCATAAAGAGCGGACGGTCTGGCGTTTCGGCGAAGGGACAGTCGGCGCGGTATTTTTGAATCGTGTGCTCTACAATTTCAAGCACGGGGACTTGGCGTTCCTTTCGGCCTTTGCCCATCACGCGCAGGAATCCGTCTCGTGGCAAGTCTTTGATGTCAAGTGAGAGGGCTTCGTTGATCCGCAAGCCGCAGCCATAGAGCAAAGTGAAGAGGGCTTTGTCGCGCAGGGTTGTCCAGTTATCACCTTCATTGTCCAGCAGGCGGAAGGCCTGCGGCTGTTCGAGCGGGCGGGGGAGTTTGTGCGGCAATTTCGGCGTGCGGACGCTTGCGATTTGCGCGTTGTGCATCACGCCGTTTTTATCGAGCCATTTCAGAAAGTTTTTGACGCCCGATAAAGAACGGGCGCGCGACGAGGCTGCAAGACCGTCCATGCTTTTGCGTGAGAGCCATGAGCGGAAATCGGCCAGAGATGTTTCCGAGAGTTTATCAAGGCCCACTGTTTCTTCGTAATGATTGTGCAGAAAATCTATAAATTGTACGATGTCGGACTGGTAGGCGCGCAGCGTATGCGGCGAGACGTTCTTTTCGATTTTGAGCCACGTCGTCCAGCGGTCGATCTGGTTCAAGAGATCGGGCGCGGCGGATAAGGTCAGGGTCGTGGTTATTCCGTCGTGTCGCCGAGCCATGATCTGAACAATCTTTCAATTACACGTGCCAGGAAGGTGATTTGTTCCGTTCCTTGGCCCGGTTGGAATTGATTTGGATCGCGCGAGCCGAAGGCGAGAATTGCAGGCGGTGCGCCGGGGCCGATGTCGATTTTTAGCAAGACTTGCGAGCGGACGAGGGATGCGCCTGCGCCGTAGATCGCTTCGACCCCGCCGATATCGGATTGGTGCAAAATTGGTTTCCCAGCCAGCCATTTGCCCAGTGTGCCTTCGGGAACGATGCGCAATCCGGCAGTGGCAATTTGCGGAATCTTGTCGCCGTCGCTTTCGACGACCAGCGTGGTGATATCGACATCAAGCAAAGCGGTTAAATCACCTGTCAGTGAGTCGATAAAGGTTTCGAAATTCGGGGCTTCTAACAAACGCAACACGGCAGCGTGGATGCGTGTCTGGTTGTTCATGTTGTGGCGGGCGGTTTCGACTATGCCGCGGGCGGTTTCAATTGCTTCGGTTTTGTCGGCTTTCAAGCGCTCGATCAGATAGGATTGGAAATCGACCACGCCCTTGCCGCCATTTTGCTTTGGTGGATGCAGAATGTCCACCATGTCGGGATTGTCTTTCAGAAAGTTCGGATGCGCCTTGAGCCAGGTGATGACATCCTGTTCGGAAAGGTTGGGTGAGGGGTTCGATTTTTCAGACATATTCGGGCCGTTCGGAGTTATTTGGCGAAGTGTAACATGATTTGCGCTGAAGACATAAAAATTTCCCCAAGTCGGGGAAATTTGATGGTTTGGAACGGAAAAGTTGAACTTATTTTGCCGATTTCTGGATGGCTTCGCCTGCGCGTTCCAAATCTTCACCTGCGCCGCGGACGGTGTTGCAAGCAGCAAGGGCAAGTGTGGAAATCAGAAGTGCAGAAATGGTCAAGATGCGAAAATTAGTCATCATGGTTCTTTTCCTTTCTTACAAAATCGATTGGCCGGTTTTTTTCCAGTCTTCGACGAAGGCGGCCAAACCTTTATCCGTCAGCGGATGGTTGTAAAGCTGACGGATGACAGATGGCGGGCAGGTGACAACGTGGGCACCCATCTTGGCGCTTTCGATGATGTGCATCGGGTGACGGACCGAAGCCACCAGAACTTCGGTCTGGAAGTCGGGATAGTTGTCGTAGATGCCGACGATATCCTGAATAAGCGTCAGGCCGTCGGAGCCAATGTCGTCAAGGCGACCGACGAACGGGGAAATGAACGCAGCTCCTGCTTTGGCAGCGAGGATGGCTTGCGCAGCCGAGAAGCACAGCGTGACGTTGACCATCGTGCCTTCGTCGGAGAGGCGTTTACAGACTTTAAGACCTGCCGGAGTCAATGGAACTTTGACCGCCACGTGATCGGCGATCTGGCGAAGTTTGTCGGCTTCTTTCCACATCGTCTCATAATCGGTCGAGGCGACCTCGGCACTCACGGGGCCTGAAACAATTTTGCAAATTTCCTCGATCAAGGGAATAAAGGGCTTGCCCGATTTCATCACCAGAGACGGGTTGGTCGTGACACCATCCAGAAGGCCGGTCGATTCCAGGTCGCGGATTTCGTCAATATCGGCGGTATCTACAAAAAATTTCATCTTTTTCAGTCCTTTATCTTGTTTTTAGGGAATTCCGGAGGCATCATGCCCTTCTTGCTACAGGAAATCAAGATGCGGATTTGCGCGGTTCTGGTGACTTCCCCGATGGGGAAAACCTATGATTATCTTGAGCCCGAAGGAATGGGGCTTGAGACGGGGGATTATGTGCTGGTTCCCCTTGGACCGCGGGCTGTGCAGGGCGTGGTGTGGGGATTTCCCGATGCGTCCGAAGTTCCGGCATCCAAAATGAAATCCGTGATCCAGAAATATGATGTGCCGCCGATGGATGAAACGACGCGGTCATTCGTCGATTGGGTTGCGCAGTATAATATGGCACAGCGCGGGGCGGTTTTGAAAATGGCTGTATCCGTGCCGCAGGCGTTGGAACCGCCACAGCCTTTAACGGGGTATATTCTCGGGTCAAAAGTCATTGATCTTAATGAGATGCAAAAGAAAGTCGTCGAGGTTTTATCGGACGGGATGGCGAGGCGGCTTTCGGAATTATCCAAGCAGGCGGAAGTCGGGACATCGGTCATCAAGACTTTGGTGAAGCATGGTGTGGTCGAAGCGGTTGATCTGTTCGCCAAGGTTCCGTGTGCGAATCCCGACCCCGATTTTGCGCATAAGGATTTGACGGCGGATCAGACAAAGGCGGCAGCGCAGATTGTCGAGGCAGTTTCAAAGGCAGCGTTTCATCCGTTTTTGCTCGATGGTGTGACCGGATCGGGGAAAACGGAGGTTTATTTCGAAGCGATTGCCGAATGTTTGCGGACAGGCAAACAGGTTCTGATTTTGATGCCGGAAATTGCGCTTTCGAATTCGTTTATCACGCGGTTTTCCTCGCGCTTTGGTGTCGCGCCCGCATTGTGGCATTCGTCGATGACTCCGGCGCAGCGGCGCGTGACTTGGCGCGGCGTGGCGATGGGAGCGAGCAAGGTTATTGTGGGGGCGAGGTCTGCGCTCTTTCTTCCTTATGCCGATCTGGGCCTGATTGTTGTCGATGAAGAGCATGATGCCGCGTACAAGCAGGAAGAGGGCATTATCTATCACGCGCGCGATATGGCGGTGGTGCGGGCGCACATTCAAAAAATTCCAGTGGTGTTGACTTCGGCGACGCCGTCACTGGAGACTTTGCAAAATGTGTGGGACGGGAGGTATACGCATTTGCAACTCCCCGATCGCTATGGCGGGGCAGACAAGCCGGAGATCAAAATTCTCGATCTGCGTGTTGACAAGCCGGAGCGGCAGCATTTCGTTTCCCCTGTTTTGCGCGATGAAATGGAATTGACTTTGGCAAAGCATGAACAGGTGTTGTTGTTCCTGAACCGTCGTGGGTTTGCGCCGTTGACCTTGTGCCGGACGTGCGGGCACCGGATCGAATGTCCGAAATGTACGGCGTGGCTAGTCGAGCACAAGCGGACCCATCATCTGCATTGCCACCATTGCGGCTATTCGATGAAGGAGCCTGAAAAATGTCCGTCGTGCGGCGATACGGATTCACTGGTGGCGTGTGGGCCAGGGGTCGAGCGGATTGCCGACGAGGTTAAAGAATATTTTCCCGATGCGCGGATCATGGTGATGGCCAGCGACGTTCTGGATACGCATCAGAAATTGACCAGTGCTTTGGCCGATATTCGCGAAGGGCGGGTCGATGTGATTATCGGAACGCAGGTCATTGCCAAGGGGCATCACTTTCCGCAGATTACCTGTGTCGGGATTATTGACGCGGACCTTGGGCTGTCGGGCGGAGATTTGCGGGCCACCGAGCATTCGTTCCAGATCCTTCATCAGGTGGCGGGTCGTGCGGGGCGGGAGCAGCTCAAGGGGCATGTGTATCTTCAGACCTATAATGCCGAGCAACGCGTCATGCAAATGCTGGCGGCGGACGACCGTGACGGATTTCTGGCGGTCGAGGCGGAGGAGCGCAGGCGGGCGCATATGCCGCCCTTTGCGAGGCTCGCGGCTTTGGTGATTTCGGGTAGTAATGAGACGGTGACGCGGGATGTTGCGTTGACGATTGGGCGGGCGGCGCCACATGCCCAAGGAGTCCGGATTCTGGGGCCGGCGCAGGCGCAGATGTACCGTATCCGCGGGAAATACCGCCAGCGAATTCTGGTTCAGGCGGATAAAAAACTGGATATTCAGAAAATGATTGCGGAGTGGCTGGGGCATGTTAAGATTCCATCCAGTGTCCGTGTCAGCGTAGACATTGACCCGCAGAGTTTCGTTTGACAGCTATCATGTCCTATTTTTCACGTTTTTCGCCAGTTCTCACCAGCTATGATTTTCTCAAGCTGTTTGCTGTTGTGACTATGATTTTCGACCATGTGGGGTTTTATTTTTATCCCGACGAGCAGTGGCTTCGTGTGGTCGGGCGGATGAGTTTCCCGTGCTGGATGTTTCTGATCGGTTATGCGCGGACGCGCGACATTCCGAAGAGTTTTATAGTCGGCGGGTTATTGCTGACTTTGGCGAATATTTCGTTTTCGAATTATATCTTGCCGGTTACTTTGTTTGCGACCTTTATCATGGCGCGACTTGTTCTCGACCGGTTGGCGCGGGTGGTGTTTCGCAGTGTCGAGTCCGCGGCAACATCTTTCTGGAGTCTTCTGGTTCTTGCCGTTCCGACCTATATGGTTTTTGAATATGGGACTTTGGCATTTTTGATGGGGTTGTTCGGTTATGCTGTCAGGCATCGTGACGACATCAAGCTGGGGCCAAGATTTTTGCCTGTGTTCTCTGCGGCTATTTTTACCGGATATGTCGTGGTCGAATGTTTGTTTTTCGGGTGGTTTGGCGGAATTTATCCTGTTGCCTTGGCTCTGGTTGTTTTCATAGTGGGCGCGGTTTTATACCGTTTCAAGCCGATTGAATTTCCAGAGTTGACCGCCAGAATGCCCTCCGTTCCGAAATGGATTTTACAGTTTTGCGGGCGGTATTCCCTAGAGATTTATGTCGGCCACGTCATCTTGTTTATCGCGGTGTCGAAATTCATGAATCCCGAGGGGTTTGACTGGTTTATGCCGACGCTTTTCCCTTGAGATGCAGCGCGGCGTTCAGCAGGTCTTGCGTATAGGTTTCTTGCGGGTTGTCGAAAATGTCCTCAGCGTGGCCGTATTCAACCGCCTTGCCGTCTTTCATCACCAGAATGTCATGCGACATGGCGCGCACCACCTGTAAATCGTGGCTGATGAACATATAGGAAAGATTATGGGCGTCTTGCAGGTCTTGCAAGAGTTCGACAATTTGGGCCTGAACCGAGACGTCGAGCGCCGAAGTCGGCTCATCCAGAATAATCAGTTTCGGATGAAGAACCAAAGCGCGGGCAATCGAGATGCGCTGGCGCTGGCCGCCTGAAAACTCATGCGGATAGCGGTGGCGGGTGTCAGGATCAAGGCGAACGTTTTTCAAAGCATCGACAATCAGGTCTTCGCGATCTGTTTTCGAGAGGTCTTTGCGGTGGATGGCAAGACCCTCGCCGACAATCTGGCCAATGCTCATGCGCGGGGAAAGCGAGCCGAACGGATCTTGAAAGACGATCTGCATTTTTGCGCGTAATGCGCGGAGCGCGTCGCCGTGCAGGGCGGTGATGTCTTGTCCGTCAAAGGTGATCCCACCCGAAGATTTCAAAAGGCGCAGAATGGCGAGGCCCAGCGTGGTTTTTCCGGACCCCGATTCTCCGACGACGCCCAGTGTCTGTTTTTCGCGCAGGGTCAGGGAGATATTGTCAACGGCATGGACGGATTTGAGTGTTTTGCCGAAGAGGGATTTCTGAACAGGAAAGGAGACGTTGATGCCTGAGGCTTCGAGCAGGATTTTGGCGTTTTCGTTGACCGGCTTCTGGAGTGGGCGCGGGCGAGAGGCCAGCAGCATTTTGGTGTAGTCGTGCGACGGAGCCGAGAATAAATTTTCTTTGACGGCGTGTTCGACGATCTCGCCGTTCTTCATGACGCAGATGTCATTGCACATTTTCTCGACCACTTTCAAATCGTGGCTAATCAGGATGAG
Organism: Pseudomonadota bacterium; assembly: GCA_029558635.1. Taxonomy (GTDB): domain Bacteria; phylum Pseudomonadota; class Alphaproteobacteria; order Micavibrionales; family Micavibrionaceae; genus UBA1573. The sequence goes on from JAKQEE010000052.1 coordinate 134,617, forward strand.
CGACATATTGAGACGCTGGCGGAGGTCTTCAAGGAGTTCGAGGATTTGCGCCTGAATGGTGACATCGAGTGCCGTGGTCGGTTCATCGGCAATCAGGAGGTCGGGCGTATTGGCCAGAGCCATGGCGATCATGATCCGTTGGCGTTGTCCGCCGGAGAGTTCATGCGGGTAGGATTTCAGGCGGTCTTTGAGTTTCGGGAGGCCAACGAGGTCCATCAAATCCAGCACGCGTTGTTCGATTTCGGATTTCGGGCTTTGCGGATAGTGAAGCTCGATCACTTCGGCAATCTGGCGGTAAATCGTGTGCAGTGGATTGAGAGAGGAGAGCGGTTCCTGAAAAATCATGCCGATCTTGTCGCCGCGAATGGTGCGGAGTGTCTTTTGATCTGCGCCGATCAGTTCCTGTCCCTGAAATTTGATCGACCCCGTCGGATGCGAGGCTAGCGGATAGGGGAGGAGTTGTAAAAGCGAGAGAGCCGTTACCGATTTGCCCGATCCGGATTCGCCGACAAGGGCCAGACTTTCGCCCTTGTTCAGAGAAAAGGACACGTTTTTGACAGCGTCAAAATATCCGTTCGGTGTTTTGAACCGAACGGAGAGATTTTTAACATCCAGCAGCGGCGGGTGCGAAGTCATGCCCTGTATTAGACGGGAAAAGTGCCGTTTGGGCAAGAGGGGGAACCTGCTTTTCCAGTATGATCGCTTCATAATTTCTTTCCGGATCGTGGCCCCGATGGATCACGGAAAATCCCAGCTTTGCGAAAACGACCAGACTTTTGACGTTTTGGGTCGAAACTTTTGCGTGCAGGTGGGTTACGCCCTGATGGTGTTTGGCCCAGTCTTCCAGATGGTCGAAGAGGGCTCTGACTTGCCCAGATCCGGTGTGGTCGGGATGGATGCAGACCGACTGGACCAACGTCGTTCCGGTACCGAAGTTGAATGCAGGGGTTATCGCCGGAATTCCGGTAGGTTGGGCGATCAGCAGGCCGATCAACTGGCCCGACGGGGTTTCGACGCCGAGCATCAGGTCGCCGCGGGCATGATGGCCGAACAGGTCGGTCAGGGATTTTGTCCGCAGGAAATGTTTTTCATCTTCCGGCAGATGATTCCTTACGAAGGTCATCAATTGGTAGGCTTTTTCTATATATTCCGAAGTGAGGTGGATCGTCCGGTTCATCTCTTTGCTATTCCGCTTGTTTGGTGTCTTAAGAAGCGGAATAACTCAGATCATGCCTTGCCTTCCGCCGTTTATATGGTTCGGTCGGATGGTCGTCGGAGCGACAGGCAGAGATGACACAAAAGTTTATTCATGTGCGTATGATACACACATGAGGGTTTCTTGAGTCAAGAAATTTTCTAGCAGGGGTGGATGTCGGACTCGGTCGGATGGTCGCCGATGGTAAGGTAATCTTCCTCGCCGACCAGATACGGATTGGACACAATCGCTTTGCCGGCATAGAGGTAGCCGTATCCATCTTGAGCGTCGATGCCTTCGGAGAGAATCTGGAACTCGTTACGGGTGAACGCGTTGCGGCTGCCAGAGTTTTCTGTGACGATACGGGCGATCAAGCGGGTGCGTCCGTTCTCACGACACCAGTTTTCGGCCGCTGTCAGGAGCTTGTCGGCCAGACCTGCACCGCGATATTCGGGATGGGTGCAGACACTTTGCAGCATGCAGGGGGTTTCGTTTGCCAGAAAGCCGATAAAGGGCAGGCCTTCGAAATTCGGGATGTCGGTCCAGTGGTCCATTTTGCGGATAATCGTCAGGCCCATCAAGGTGCCGTTGGCGTCTTTCAGCCCGAGAATGGCGTTGCCGTCCGTCAGTTGGTTTTTCATAAACTCAACCGTTTTTGGCAAGAGAAAGAATTTTTGGGAGTCATCCAAAGATGCGCGCACCTTGTCGATCAGTTTGGCGGCTTGCTTCAACTCATCGTGCGAGGTCAGAAGAACTGTCTCGGGAGCCATAAACGCAAATGCGTGTTGTCTTGTGGTCCGGGTTGTCATCATCAGCCTAAACTTCCTGTTGTCTATTCAATTGTCGATGAAATTCGGTAAGGGGGCTAATTCAACATTCCCTAAAGTGACCCCAAACCCTCTGGTCCGTTTTAACCCTGAAAGCGTCCGGCGCATTCGCCACCTGAAAGCTTTCTGTTTGTGCGTTAACCGCACGTCTTTGATGGGGGCAGTGTATGAATTTTTATGCTGTTATGCAAGAAAATTGGCCGAACTATAGCTAACTGTTTGATTTAATTTAAAAATAAGTTACTATTGGGTGCGGGTTGAGGACTGGGTGATGATTCTATCTTCCCAGAAATCCTTAATCTCCTTGGCCGTATGGACAAAGTCGGTCGCGGTCAGCGGCTTGTTCAGGTATTTGTTGGCGCCGTGGTTATAACAGAATTCCAGATCGCCATCATTTTGGGATGTGGACAGGATAATAACCGGAATCTTCTTCAGTTGTTCATGACTTTTCATACTTGAAAGGACCTGGCGGCCGTCTGTGCCAGGAAGATTGAGGTCAAGCAATACCATTAGAGGTTTGCCGTCAGGCAATTGTCCATCCGCCGCCATTTCAAGAAAATTGAGCGCTTTATCTCCGTCTTCACAATGGTGGATGCAGGGAGAAAATTTGATCTTCCTGAAGGCGCGGGACATGATTTCGAAATCGACAGGGCTGTCTTCGACAATCAGGACGTAATATCCCCCGCAGTTCGGCATGGAAAGGTTTTGTGTCTGGGCGATCATTCGTCTGCTCCGCAGTCAAGGGTGAAGAAAAACGCAGTTCCTTTTTCAGGCAAGGACTCAAGCCAGATTTTTCCTCCGTGTTGGGTGATAATGCGTTTGACGATGGTTAGGCCGGAACCCGTTCCCCCCCCATAGGCATCACGACCGTGAAGACGCTTGAACATTTTGAAAATCGAGTCGTAATGTTTTTCGGGTACGCCAATTCCGTTGTCGCGGACGTAGAAAACTGGACAATCCTTCGAGCGCGGGCAAGAGGTGACGCCGATATGGATTTCTTTTTTGGTGTTGTCGTTGTATTTGATGCCGTTGGTGATCAGGTTTCTGAAAATCTCGCCGATCCGTGCGTGATCACAGACTACGGTCGGAAGGTTCGTATCGAAGTGGATTGTGGCGTTTTGTTCTTTGAGATAGGGCTCCAGTGTGTCCAGAACTTCCTCCACCACCTTTTTTATATCGGTTGGGGTGTAGGACAATTCCGTTTTATGGAGACGGGAAAAGTAAAGCAGCCGGTCGATCAGTTCATCCATACGCTTTGACATTTTTATCAGGCTGGCGAGTTTCTCTTTTCCGGCATCGTCGATTTTATCGGCGTAGTCTTCCGATATGAATTGTGAGTAACTGTGGATGCCGCGAACAGGTTCCTTGAGATCGTGAGAAATGATGTAGACGAAATCATCCAGTTCGCGGTTACTGTCTTCGAGGGCTTGCATATAGACCTCGACCTGTTCTTCCTGAACTTTTTGTTTGCTGATGTCGCGCAGTATGCCTACAAAAAAATGGTTGACGCCTTCGACAACTTCTCCGATGCTCAACCACATCGGGAACAGCGTTTTATCCTTGCGCAGTCCGGTGACTTCGCGGCCGATGCCGATGATTTTTCTTTGGCCCGTTTCCAAATAGTTCGAGATATACTCGTCATGGCGGGCCCGATGCGGTTCGGGCATCAACATACTGATGTTATTGCCGATGACTTCGGATGAGTTGTAGCCAAAGAGTTTCTCGCAGGCATGGTTGAACGACAGTACCTGCCCGCGCCCATCAACCACTACAATTCCATCCACCGTGTTATCGAGAATCGATCTCAACTGTTTTTCATTGAAGGATTCTGTTTGTTGGGGGATGTTGCTCATCCTGATCTCCGAAAATAAATCTTAGGTAGTGTATCTTAATTTTAAGTTAGCAGATGCAGCGCATAAATGAATATATTCTTTTTTAAAAATTTCCAAATTTCTTTGAAAAGGTGTAATATAAATACATATGGATAGAATATGGTGGTATTTACTGACAACCTCCGGTTTTCTGGGGTTGTGTTTCTGCGTCACTTCGTCAACTTAAGAGGGAGAGGCAAAATGAAAAAAAATGATGGTTTTCCTTATGATAAGGAGTACGGTTTCGATCTCGAGGGCAAGGATATTACAGTCTTGCTTGTCGAGGATAGCGAGACGGATGCCGGAATTGTATTAAGGTTACTTTCCGAAAAAATGCCGTGCAGGTGTCATGTCCTTCGTGCCCGGACCCTTGGTGAGGCCGAGGGTTTTTTGAGCGGTTGTTGTGAGATTGATGTCGCCTTGCTGGATTTGGGGTTGCCTGATTCTGCAAGTCCTCATGAAAGTTATGAGCGCTTGGCGGTCTTTAAAGATTTTGTTCCGATTATCGTTTTGACGTGCCTTGAAAATCCGAAGTTGGCTATGTCTATGCTTGGCATAGGTGCTCAGGATTATGTTTATAAGAATTCGATTATCGAGCAGCCGGATGTGCTGCGTCATGTTATCGAATTTTCAATCGGCCGACATCTCAGTTTGGGCGTAACACGTAGAGCTATAGAAAGTGATATAAAGGAAAAATCCGATCTAATCAAACTTATGATGGGATCCTATTCGGCAGGAAATTAGAAGGGTGATAAACCTATTAACCTGTTTTTTAAGGTTAAAGGCGCATGGTACCTTCATTAAGAGTATTTTTAGGTATATTGCGTCGCTGTGTTTCCCTTTATCAACGGAGCAGGGAGGCTGCCATGACAAAGACTGCCAAGAAAATTGTGTTAATTGAAGATTCCGAAACGGACTCTTTTCTGATTAAACGCGTAATTCGCGAACATCCATGCGATCAATCTTATTCCATTGTTTCTTTGCAATGTATGGGAGATGCTAGGGCTTATCTCACGCAAAATAATCATGATGACATTGAGGTTATTCTTCTTGACCTCAATCTTCCTGATACGATTGATGGCCTTGATACTTATGAACAAATTCGTGCCATGGTGCCAGAGACCCCTGTCGTCGCCCTGACATCAAGCGATAACCGCGAGTTGGCGATGAATTTGCTTAACAAGGGAATCGAGGATTTCGTATGCAAGACACATATTCTCGACAATCCAGATTTGTTGTGCCGTGCCATTGATTTTGCCATTTGCAGGCATAGCCAATCGCAAGCCGCGATTTCCAAATTGTCGGGCGAGTTGTTGAGCCGGACGCAGTTATTGTCGGAAATGATGTAGAAGCCGTTCTGCCTATAATGGCAGAACGCGTTCCGTGATGCTTGAGAAATAGCGGATGACGTCGGGCAACAGATCGTCGTTGAAATCGTATTTCGGGTGGTGCAGTCCGTAATTGTGTGGGCTGTCCGGGTTTTCCGGATCCCCTTGTCCGAAAATGGCGTAACAGCCCGGTTTCTTTTCAAGCATTGCGCCGAAATCTTCAGCTCCCATACTGGGCGGGAAGTCTGTGAGGATTTGATCTTTTCCGAATATGTTTTGGGCGATATCGGTGCAGAGTGCGGCTTGCGCGGTGTCGTTGATTGTTGGTTCGTATCCGGTGATGAATTCAAAGGTTCCTCTGGCACCATGAGCGTGTGTGATCGATTCCACGATTCCGGCGATCCGGTTTTTGATGGTATCACGTACTTTGTTGTCAAAGGTGCGGACGGTTCCCACCAGTTTGGCATCCGTGGGAATGATGTTGTGCGCGCCTGTTCCGGCGTTGAAGTTGGTGATGCTGATGACCACTGGGTCTGTCGGTTTGACAGTGCGGCTGACGATTGTCTGGAGTGCTGTAACAATTTCAGATGCAATCACAATGGGATCAATTGTTTCGTTTGGCATGGCAGCATGACCGCCTTTGCCGATGACGGTGATTTCAATTTTGTCCGTGCTGGCCATTACGGGGCCGCCTTTGATCGCAACTTTTCCGAGGGGTAAATAAGGCCAGTTGTGGACGGCATAGACGCTGTCGACCGGATATTTGTCGAATAATCCCTCTTCGATCATACGGATGGCTCCGCCACCGCCTTCTTCGGCCGGTTGGAAAAACAAATGAACCGTGCCGTTGAAATTGCGGGTTTCAGCAAGATATTTTGCCGTGCCCAACAGAATGGATGTGTGGCCGTCGTGGCCGCAGGCGTGCATTTTACCTTTGATGGTCGAGGCCCATTCGGCGCCTGTGTCTTCGACGATATCGAGCGCATCCATATCGCCGCGAAAGCCAATGCGTTTGCCGCTCGATGTTTCTTTGCCGTGGATGGTGGCCACGATTCCGGTTTCGGCCCAGCCGCGTTCAAACTCGATTCCCCATTCGGACAGTTTGCGGGCGATCAGGTCGGAGGCGTAAATTTCCTCATAGGATGTCGCCGGATGACGGTGCAGATCATGCCGACAGACTTTGACTTCTTCGACGATGTCGTTGAGGAAATTCGAGTTTGGTTCGGTCATAATTTCGTTTTCCGTGGGTCGAAGGCGTCGCGCACGGCCTCGCCGATAAAAGTGAGGAGGGTGAGCATAATCGCCAGAGAAAAAAACGCGGTCGCGCCAAGCCATGGAGCGTTGATGTTGTTCTTGCCTTGGGCCAATAGCTCACCCAGAGACGGAGAACCGGGCGGCAGGCCCAAGCCCAGAAAATCAAGCGAGGTCAGGGCGGTGATCGACCCCGTCAGAACGAATGGCATCATGGTAAGCGTTGCAACCACGGCGTTAGGGAGGATGTGACGGTGCATCAGGGTAAAGTTGCCGACGCCCAACGCTCTTGCCGCGCGGACGTAATCAAGCGAGCGAGCGCGGAGGAATTCGGCCCGCACCACGTCAACCAGATGCGTCCATGAAAAGAGCAGCAAGATTAAAAGCAATGTCCAGAATCCGGGAATGAACATGGCGGAGAAAATAATCAGGATGTAGAGGCTGGGGAGGGAGGACCAGATTTCGATCACGCGTTGGGCGATCAGATCGACTTTGCCGCCGTAGAAGCCTTGCATCGCGCCTGCGGCAACGCCGATCAATGACGAGAAAACTGTCAATGCGAGGCCGAAGAGGACGGAGATGCGGAAGCCGTAGAGAACGCGGGCCAGCACGTCGCGGCCTTGGTCGTCCGTGCCTAACAAATTGTCGGCGGTCGGCGCGGACGGTGCAGGGGATGGCAGGTCGTAGTTGATGGTATCGAAAGAGTACGGGATAGGGGCGCGGAGCATCCATCCGTCTTTTTTGATCAGTTCTGCCACATACGGGTCACGGTAATCGGCTTCGGTTTCCAGTTCTCCACCGAACAGCGTTTCGGGATAGGACTTCAGGAAAGGCACGTAGGTGCTCCCTTTATAGTCCACCAAAAGGGGTTTGCTGTTGGCGATCAGGTTGGCCGACATTGCCACGACGAATAGGACAAGAAAAATCCATAGCGACCAGTAGCCGCGTTTGTTGGCTTTGAATTGCGCCCAGCGGCGTTGTGTAACGGGAGAAAAACTAAGCATTTGGGCTGGCCTCGAAATTGATACGGGGATCGACGAGGACGTAGACGATGTCGCGGAGCAGTGTGACGACGAGACCGATCAGGGCATAAATATAAAGTGTGCCCAAGACTACCGGATAATCGCGGTTGATAATGGATTCGTAACCGAGCAGCCCCAAACCGTCGAGCGAGAAAATGACCTCGATCAGCAGCGAACCGGTAAAGAAGATGTGCATAAAGGCTGCCGGAAATCCGGCAATCACGATCAGCATGGCGTTACGGAAGACATGGCCGTAGAGGACTTTTTTTTCGGGTAGGCCTTTGGCACGGGCGGTCAGGACGTATTGTTTACCGATTTCATCGAGGAAAGAATTTTTGGTGAGCATGGTCAGGCCCGCAAAACCCGAAATCACCATGGCGCAGACGGGCAGGGTCATGTGCCAGATATAATCGATGGCCTGTTTCCACCACGGGAAGGTTGCCCAGTCGTCCGATACGATTCCGCGCAAGGGGAAGAGGTCAAAATACCGCCCGCCTGCAAAAAGGATGATAAGCAGGATGGCAAAGAGGAATGAGGGGATGGCATATCCCACAAAAATAGCGGCAGAGGTCCAGATGTCGAACGGCTGTCCGTCTTTCACGGCTTTTTTAATGCCCAGCGGGATTGATATCAGATAGATCAGCAGCGTTGACCACAGGCCCAGAGAAATGGAGACGGGCATTTTTTCCAAAACGAGATCGGTGACCTTCACATCGCGGTAGTAACTCGTCCCCAGATCGAAGCGCAGGTAATTGCCGATCATGGTCATGAAACGTTCGGGGGCAGGTTTGTCGAAGCCGTACATGGCTTCCAGTTCCTTGACGAATTCGGGGTCGAGACCCTGCGCGCCGCGATATTGGGATGACTGGCCCGTCATTTGTGCGGCCATGTTCTGTCCGGCCATATCGCCGCTGCCGCCGCCGGAAATCCGTCCGGTGGCTTCCGCGCCGTGGCCTTGCAATTGAGCGATCATCCGCTCGACAGGACCGCCCGGTACGAACTGGATCACGACAAAGCTGACCAGCAATATTCCGAAGATTGTCGGGATCATCAGGGCAAGGCGACGGAGGATATAATTTAACATACCGCCATTGAATCATATTATGGACAGATGTTCCAGTGGCCAAACGCTGTTTTACAGGTTTAGTGGGCTAGGCGACGGGGCTGTGGAAGTCGGGTTGCGGGGGATGTCTTGTGTCGCTATTTGAATTTCCAGTGGCGACGATGCTTCGTTAACCGCCAATCTTATGGCATTGGGAGTTTTGTCTGAAATCCGGAGCTCGCCTTCTTTTATAAAATACACCATTTCCGGTGGGTCTTCGCCGATATTCATTCCCAGTCTTTCATTGATTTGTTTTCGTTCTTCCATCGCCTTGGCGTAGTCTTCTCGACTTGCATAGATGTCTATTTTTATAGCCGTTCCCTTCAACTTTTCATCCCAGTCATCTTTTTGCTCGCCGTGGGCGGCTCCCCATATGGCGATGGATTTTCCTTGGGATGTCGCGTTCATGAATTCTGCCGTCTGGCTATCATTGGTTCGAGCTTTGTGGAATGCCCGCTCGGCCTCAATATTCTCTTCGGAAGTTATTATTTCTAATGCAAATTGAGCGTTGGCAAGCATCGATTTTTTCATTTCATCGAAGCCGTTGCCATGATCCCCGCAATGGACGCTTATTCCGAGTTTGGAAGCCATTGTTGTCGTCGTGTATAATTGATCGACCAAGGCTCGGTCCTCAATTGTGTCATTCAAGTACATCCCACTGTCTTTCAGCGCTTGTGTAAATTCTTCGCGGGTGCTGATTTTACCGGATGCCAGCTTATCGATGGCGGGCTGATTTTTTGTGTGAATCTCAAGGTAAAGATCAGTAGTGCCCACTTCTGCGTAGGTAACCAATGCCTCTTTCCCGTACAGGGCATTTAGAATGTCGGGATTCTCGTGGTTGCTTTCGCCGATCAGGATGTGGTCGGCGTACGGTCCTGCCGCTCTCAGAGTGTCAGCGAGTCCTATTTTTCTTGTATATGTTTTTTGCCCCGAGTCCACGCGTCTCACACCTTTGTCCCGAAGTCATAATATATATGTAAAATATTAACGGAGTGTTAGGATTTGTTTAAGGTCTTATGTTCCAGTGGGTAACGCGCCAGTTTTTGCCTTTTTCACATTCCAGAATGCCGTAGGCGCCGGTCGAGAGTTTCAGGGGGACGTTTTCGTCTTTTTTGGCCAGGGCGAGGGCAAAGCGGGCAATACCGTTGCTGGTCACGGCAAAGACCGTCTGGTTTTCGAATTCTTCCACGCATTGTTTCAGGAAATTCTTCCAGTTCAGGATAATTTCCGGCGGGCGGGGGGACCAGTCTTCGGGCATGACGGCTTCGCGGTCCCATTTTTCGAGGGTGGATTCGCCCAAACGTTCGATGACTTTATCCTCGGGCTGGTTTTCGTCGGGGCCGTAGTCGATTTCATTGAGGAAATCGAGCGGCGAGGATGGTTTGGTGCAGCCCATCGGCAGGCAGATCAGACGGGCTGTGTCAATCGTGCGCCGTAGATGTGACGTGAATACACGAGCCGGTTTTATGTTTAGTCCTTTAAGATGGTGACCGAGACGCAGAGCTTGCTCTTCACCTTCGCAGGTTATGGGAAGATCGGTACGCGCGCCGACGCGGGTCAGGATATCCCCTTTCCTGAAAGTATTGCCGTGGCGGATGATAACCAGTCTAGTCGGCATTGATTTGTTGCCTCATCGTTTCAATGTCTTTTCGTGTGGCCTTGGGATAGGGGTAAATCAATCCTTTTTCAAGAGTTTTTCGCGCCAAATCTTTGTGCCCTGCGCCAAGATCCAGCGTAATTGCGAATTTGCGCGCGGGCCAGAAAGCTGGATTGAGGGCGAGGCTTTTCTCCAGCAACCTTTGTGTTTCAATGGGTTTTTCGGGGGCGTTCAAAAAGATGGCTTGCGCACGAAGGAACGGAATTTCGGCATTCAGAGGGTTTGCGCGTTCGGCTTCGTCGAGCAATTTTCCGGCTTGGCTCAAGTCCTTTTGCGGCATCATAAACATAAAACGCACGGCCATTATCCGGCAATCGGGGAAATCAGGATCGGCGTCTTCGAGGCAGGCAGTCATGGCCGCATCGAAGCGGGGCTGGTTATGAAGATGGGCGGACTTTTTGACTTCGCCCCAGATCATGAATGTATAAAGGGCTGAGACAGAAAGATAGGTGGTGAGGAGCAATGTTATCAATAGGCTTCCCGAAAAAAACAGGGAGGTCTTATGCGGCTCGGTGTGCGGGTCGTGATGGTTCGAGCGGATCAGGCCCAGTGCAAACCCCATTACTACCAAAAACGCCACGACGTGCAATGGGTAGGTGAGGTGCATCGAGATCAACAGGATGGTCAGGAGTGCGGCGGGGAGAGCATTGCGGGTTTTGTTTTTTAGAGCTATCCATCCGGCCAGAACGAAGATGCTGTAGAGAAGAATGGTTGCGGGCCATCCTGATTCCACCGCCATCTGCAACGGGTCCATGTGGGTCATGTAGCCCAGAGAATTGTCCCCTTCGAGGCGGAAGGGTGGATATTGCAGATGGAATGTTCCAAGGCCAAGTCCTGTCAGTGGCTTGATCCACGACATGTCCCATGCGGCGGACCATAGGGCCAGACGGCCTGTGGAATGATCCAGTGTGTGGGTGATGCGGTCGCCGAAGCCAGTGAAGATGGTCATGACTCCGATCAGGATGGTCATGGCCAATGTGCCGACGATCAGGTTGAAGCGTTTCGATTTTTCCCAGTGGGCAGGAGAGAGAGAAAAATAGACGCCCAGTCCCGCAATGAGGGCGAGGAAGGCTGTGCGGCTTTCGGTGGTAATGAGAGCGGCGAGAAAGAGCGGAACGGCGTAGAGAGTATATCTGTTTTTGAAAGAGGCAATCGCGGCAAACGCCATCAGAATGCCTAGCAGGTTGGCATCTTCGAACGGGAAGTCGGGGCGTTTGATATTGTGTCCGAATTGCCAGAGCGTGTAGAAGGCCAGAAGTCCGGCGGTGGCAATCAATGGCGAGGTCAGGTTGGTGCGATAGGTCACCGTTACCATATAAGAGAGCGGCAGGGCGCCGAAAATCAGCCATGTGATTTTGGAAGGGAAAGGAACCGGGCTTAATAACCCTGAGATACCCCAAAGAAGCCAGAGGCTCAGTAACGTCAACAAAAGAGGATCGGTCGAGGATAGGTTTATCAGGCGATTGCCGAGGATCAGCGTGACGGCCATCACTATAAAGGGAACCAGAATGAGCGGCAGGTCGGCGGATTGGGGGATCAGGCCCAGAAGAAAGGGGATACCCAACAGAAAAGGCGAGAAAAAGAGAACCACCCGTTTCATGACAGGAGTTGTTCGGCCCGCGCCAGATCTTCGGGAGAGTCAATTCCGGTCATGGCGGGGCGACCTTTGTAATCGACAACCACCGTCTGGATCGTCATTCCGTTTTCAAGGGCGCGAAGTTGTTCGAGGCCTTCGAGCGTTTCGTAATGCGACGGGGGTAACGCGATGTATTTCTCAAGAGATGTGCGTTTGTATCCGTACAATCCAATGTGACGATAGATGGGGGAAAGCGGTGTGCTGCGGTCCTCCTTGCGGATCGCGGGGATAATGTTTTTCGAAAACCACAGAGCGCGGCCCGAATTATTTATCACGGCGGTCGTTCCGGAGAAGGGTGTGGTTTTTTTGTTGTTGCGTAACTGATCCAGTTCTTCCCACGAGAGTTGCGTCATAGGGGTGATGATGTCGGCCTCTTTGTTATTTACAAAAGTGTCGATCAGTGCCGAAACAAAGTCCGGAGGGGTCAGTGGTGCGTCACCTTGCAGGTTGATGATGAAATCGGGGTTTGTTTCCAGTTGCGATGCGGCGTCCATCACGCGGTCGGTGCCGGTTGCACAATCGGGTGAGGTCATCAGGGCGGGGATGCTGTATTCACGGCAGAAATCGGCAATGCGACTGTCGTCCGTTGCGATGTGGACGGTTGCACCCGCGTGGGTTGCTGCCGCGGTGCGGGCGATATCATAGACGTGATGAATCATGGCTTTGCCCTTCAGCAAGGCCATGGGTTTGCCGGGGAAGCGGGTTGATCCGTAACGGGCGGGAATGATGATTGCGGTTTTCATTTTGTTATTCCTTCACCCACCATGTATCGAGAATAGCAGGGGTAAGGCCCGACAATTTTTCGGGGTGATCGAGTTTGGTCCACCATGCCAGACGCCATTTGTTATAGTACCAGTTCGGAATGGTATAGAAATTCCATTGCAGGACGCGGTCGAGCGCGTGGCAGGACGTTACCAGTTCCTCACGCGTGTCGGCGGCGATGATGTTGTCCACCAATGTGTCGACGACGGGGTTTTTGACGCCGATATAATTGCGCGACCCGTTGATGTCGGCCTTGGCAGATGACCAAAATTCGCGTTGTTCGTTGCCTGGGCTGCTTGATTGCGGGATGACGCCGATGGTCATGTCAAAATCGAAATTCTGCATGCGGTTTTGATATTGGGCGTCGTCGATCACGCGGAAGGTCGCGGCGACGCCGATTTTTTTCAAATTTTGGGTGAAGGGCAAGATCCAGCGTTCGAAAGCGGGGTTGGCATCGACCAGTTCAAATTCCAAACGCGTTCCGGTTTTCTCGTGAACACGCACACCGTCTTTGCCCAGTTTATATCCTGCGGCGTCGAGAATGTCGGATGCGCGTTTCAGATTGGCACGGACATTGCCCGACCCGTCGGTTTTTGGCGGATTATATTCGGTTGTGAACACTTCCGAAGGGAGCTGGTTTTTGAATGGTTCGAGGATCTGCAATTCTGCTGGGGAGGGGAGTCCTGTGGCGGCGAGGTCCGAGTTTTCAAAATAGGAACGGGTGCGGGTGTAAGAGCTGTAAGCGAATTGTTTGTTTTCCCATTCGAAGTCGAAGGCATAGGCCAGAGCTTCGCGGACTTGTCTGTCGGCAAAAACGGGGCGGCGGGTATTGTAGAGAAAACCCTGCAACCCTGTGGGGCGGTCGTTCTCGATTTCCTGTTTGGTGATGCGTCCGTCTTTGACTTGGGGAACGTCGTAGGCACTTTGCCAGAGTTTGGCGACGTTTTCCTGTTGCAAGTCAAATTCGCCCGCAAAAAATGCTTCGAGCGCAACGTTCTGGTCGCGGTAATAGGTGTAGACGATCTTGTCGAAATTGTAGCGGCCCTTATTCACGGGGAGGTCTTTTCCCCACCAGTCGGGATTGCGCGTGAATTCGATGGAGCGGCCAGCGGTGACATTCGAAATTTTATAAGGGCCTGCTGCGACGGGCGGGGTGAGGGTGGTTTCGGCAAAATTTTTACCTGTCCAGTAATGTTTCGGCAAGATCGGCATTTGCGCGATGATGAGCGGTAGTTCGCGGTTATTTTTGGACGCGAGGTGAAAGGTAACTTTGTCGGAGGCGTCGGCGGTGACGTTTTTCACATCCGTATAGTAGGCGCGGTAAAACGGGGCGCCGTCTTTTACAAGCGTATTAAACGTCCAGACGATGTCGTCGGCGGTCAGAGGTTTGCTGTCATCCCATACGGCTTTCGGATTTAGGGTAAATGTTACGGAGCTTTTGTCGGCGGCGAGGGCAACGTCACTTGCGACATATCCGTACATGGTGAATGGTTCGTCATAGGATTGAACCATCAGGGTAGGGTTGGTGAGAGCATCGATGCCGTCGGCGGATGCACCCTTGATAATGTACGGGTTAACGTTGTCAAACGTCCCGATGGAGGAGAGTTTGAGTGTGCCGCCCTTTGGCGCGCCCGGGTTGGTGTAGTCGAAATGGGTAAAGTCTGCGGGGTATTTTATGTCCCCATACAGCGAAAGTGCGTAATCGGCAGAGGCGGAATGGAGCGGGGCAGCCGAAAACGTGAAAAGCAGGGCTGCGGCGAGAAGGAATTTCATGGTTTTATCCTTTATTTCAGGCGACGTGTTTGCGGTAGGCCATTTCGAGATCGGGGCGGCCAAAGAGATAGCCTTCGCCATAGTCGATTTCAAAGTCGAGCAGTTCCAGAAGATCGTGTTCGTGTTCGAATTTTTCGACGATCAGTTTCAGGCCGGATTCATCAAGGCGCGATTTCAGGCGGGCTAAATCCATTTCGCCGCTGGACGATCCACACAGTTCGATGAGTTTGTCGGACGAGACTTTCAGAAAGACAAATCCGTTTTCGGCGATACGGTCATCGTTGATTTCGAGGGTTGGCAAGTTGTCGAGAGAGAATTTGCACCCCAATTGCGCCAGTCCGTCGATGATGCGTATCACGGCGGGCGGGAGTTTCAGATAGTCGGCATATTGCAATTCAAAAATCAGATTATGCGCCAGATCGCGGCGGGAGCGGACGAATTCCAGCAGATCGGTCATATACATGTGGTTTTTGAAGACGCGGACCGAGATGTTGAGGAAGTAGCCGATGTTCAACCCCTTGCGGGCATCCGAGCGGATCGTGTCGATGGTGTGGATCAACAGCAGGTGGTCGAGATTTTCAATCGTTGTTTCTTTTTCGGCCAGCGGGCGGTAGGTGTTTGCCGGCAGGTAAATTCCGGCGCGGGCGCGGATGCGGGCGAAGAGTTCAAGATAGGTGATTTTGCGCGAGGGCAGTTTGACAATCGGTTGCGCAAAAATTTCGATTTTATCGTTTTGGACTGCGTGATTGATCAGTTCACTCAATACCGCGTCGCTGTAGTTCGGGACCTCTTCTTCGGGGCGTCGCTGCTCTTTCGGAGAAGACATCAAAATGGATTTGTATTTATCCGCGACCTCTTGGGCGTGCTCGTGCTGTTCGTTGGCGGGCTTTTGGCGCGGCATAAAGGATGGGCGCATGCGGTTGCCCATTTTTTCCAGAGATTTTTTGACGGCGCCCATCGCGGTTTCAGGTTTTTCTTCCGGTGTTTCTTTCAGAACGTTGAATTTCTTGATTTCCTTTTGCAAGGTCAGCGCGGTTTGCACCATGTCGTCTTTCAAGGACTCTACATCGTTTTTAGTGCGGGCGATTTCGCGATTTAAAAAGTCTTGCTGTTTACCGAGTTTGTCGACTTTTTTTGTGATGGCAGTCTCATTGGAGCGGCGGGTGAGGGAGTCGTAACCGAATGCTCCGGCTAGTGTCAAAAATCCCGCCATCGAACCTGCTGCTGTACCACCAAAAATTTGCGCAGTGGTGGCGATGGTCATTATTCCACCGCAGGCGTATACCCCCAGCCACAAGGACGGGTATTTCGTCAGCGATTCAATTGCGGATTTATGCGGAGCGGGCATAAGCTTCCTCGGTACTTGTCGTTTGCATCATTTTATGGTCGGCGCCTATCGCCTGTTCCATGTGGGTGAAGCCGTCCTTTTTCAAAAGTTCCAAAAGACTTTTTTTGATCTTGCAGGCAATGTAAGGTCCTTCATAGACCATGCCGCTATAGACTTGAATCAGAGACGCTCCGGCTCGTATTTTGGCATAGGCATCGACCGCATTGCAAATTCCTCCGACCCCTATGATCGGGATTTGTCCACCGGTCATTGCATAAAATTTGCGGATCATTTCGGTGGCTTTATCGGTCAGCGGTGCGCCGGAGAGGCCGCCCTTTTCATTGGCGAAGTTTTGCGGCAGGTCGGCGGGACGCGCGAGCGTGGTATTGGTGAGTATTACGCCGTCGATTTTAAGGTCTGTCAGGACTCCGGCGATGTCTTTCAATTGCTCGTCCGAAAGATCTGGGGCGAGCTTGACCAGAACAGGCGGCGGGTTGATGCCGCACGAGGTTTTGCGTTCGGCAAGGACGGCGGTCAGGAGTTCGGTCAGCGGACCTTTTTCCTGAAGATTGCGCAGGCCCGGTGTGTTGGGCGAGGAAATGTTGATCGTCAAATAATCGGCCATCGGTGCCAGTGTGCGAATGAGCGAGGTGTAATCTTTTGCCGGATCGGTTTGATCTTTGTTCATGCCGATGTTGAGGCCCAACACTCCGTTAGGGCGGGGTTTGCGCGAGAGGAACTTTTCCAGATTGGATTTGAATTTCGCCACCCCCAGATTGGGAAATCCCATGCGGTTGATGACGGCGCGGTGTTTGGGACAGCGGAAGATGCGTGGTTTCGGGTTGCCAATCTGCGGTTTGATTGTCACTGTTCCGGCCTCGACAAATCCGAAGCCCATGTCGAAGAGTTTGCCCACGGCTTCGGCGTTTTTATCAAAGCCCGCGGCGATGCCCACTGGGTTCGGGAAGGTGCGGTCCCACAGGCGCATTTTGAGGGCAGGGTTATCCGGTTTTTGCGGGAAGAGAAGTTTGGTCGGAGCGATGCGTAGGCCCGCGATGGTCAGTTTGTGCGCGGTCTCAGGAGAGAGCAGGAAGAGAAACGGTTTGGCGAGGTTGTACAGGTCAGTCATTGAGGTGCTTCATCCCTTCTTTGAAATAGGACCATCCTGTCATGATGGTCAGGACGGTGGCTGCGACCAGCAAGGTATAGCCGATCTCGATATTGAGCGGCAGAACCGGAACTCCGTATTCGCCCATAATCAGAAAGCCCAACGAAAACATCTGGATTGTCGTTTTCCACTTGGCCAGTTTTGAAACCGGAAACTGGATATTCTTCGGACCGAAATATTCGCGCAAGCCCGAGATCAGAAACTCACGCGATAGAATCAGGATAATAGGCGCAATACCCCACCCCGACACATGGCCATTGGCCAGCAATGTCAGTAGAACGGTGGCGACAAATATCTTGTCGGCAACGGGGTCGAGAAATTTTCCAAACGGCGATTCCAATTTGAATTTGCGCGCGAGATATCCGTCAAACCAATCGGTAATACATCCGAGCGTGTAGAGCCCCAAAGATGTCCATGCGGCCCACGTCGCGTCGATCATCATTAAAGCAACGAGAAAGGGCAGAGACAGGAGCCGCCCGACGGTCAGAATATTGGGTAAGTTTCGCATCCCCCTCTTTTAGGGGGTATCCTCTTTATTTTCAACTTCTTATAATGATTTATTCAGAAGAATATGCCGAATTATTCGTCCAATTTGAGCGGGGAGCCGCCGCTTTCTGTCATGCTTTCGAGATTAATGTCCATACAGACGTTGAATTCCGTCAGGTCCAGTATTTTCTCTGCGTTCTTCGGCATCATAATTTTGTTGTTGATGCAGTATTCGATCAAGGCGGCGCTGATGAAGTCTGCGGTCAGGTTGATGAATTTCTGTTCGAACGTCTTTTCATCGAAAAAGGTCAGGGTAATGGCTTTCGGTGTTTCCTTGACGTTATAGTCCCCTTGGATCGGGGCCTTGAAGCTTTTCATCGAGTGAAATTCATATTCTGCGTTTCCGGCATAGCGGGCACGGATGATTCTGCCTTCGGGGAATTTCATTCCATGGGCGGCGCCAGCGTTGCGGATAGCTGTGGTGGTTTCGGAGTGCGAAAAAATTAGGCGTCTGATTTCTGTAGCCATGGATGGTGGTTCTTCTCTTATGAATTTTGATTTTCTGTTTTTGATATTATTCCAGTCGTCTGGAACAGTCCCAAATTTACCTTTTTTCTTATATTTTGCAACAGCGTGATCTTCAAGTTTTCTTAAACATTTATAGGGTAGTCTAGGGTGTGATTGGCAGAGCCGTTTGCGGTCGAGTTCGTATTTGTACATTGTCATTATAGTGAAAGCCATATGGAAGTCATTGATTTAACAGGAAAAGACAAAAGGACTGAAGGAGCCGGCGGTGAGTCGGCCAACCTTCCGGCACGCCCGGACCAGATACAGAAAAATGTGTCCTATAAGCGTGGTCAGGATCTTGCCCGTCGTTCGGGGCATGATCTGGCGGGTCGTTTTGCCGGTGATGATACCGGATTGTCTGGTGGAGCCGATGGCCGCGGCCGGATCGGGGATCGTCTGGTTGCGCAGGGCGTTATTACTCAGGAACAATTGGGTGTTGCGCTGCAAGAAAAGAAAATCAGCGGCAAATTGCTTGGGCAGGTTCTTGTCGAGCTTGGTTTTATTGAAGAGTCGGTTCTGATCCAGTTTCTGGCTGAATCGGGTGGTCACGAAGTCTTTGATCCCAAGACAACGATTTTTGACGGGGAAGCCCTGTCCCTGATCGATAAGGCAACAGCCAAGAAATTGCGTGTACTGCCTGTATCTTATCAAGATAACGTCGCTGTTGTGGCTATGGTCGATCCGTATGACATCGTTGCGACGGACGGGTTGAAGCGTATTTTGCCGAAAGGCACCGAGATTCGCTGTCTGGTCGCCACGCCGTCGGTTCTGTCGGATGCGATGGACGCTGCTTATGGATATTCTAGCGTTATCGAAGACATTATCAAGGAGTTGGACGATACCAAGGCCAATCCGGACGATGTTTCCAATGTTAACGAGGACAAGGCCTACAGTCACCCGATTGTGCGTCTGGTCAATGCTTTGCTTATCGATGCCGTCAAGACCGGCGTTTCCGACCTTCACTTTGAGCCGGAGGAGAACTTTGTTCGTCTTCGCTATCGTCTTGACGGTGTGTTGTTTACCGCCCAAATTTTGCATAAAAAAATATGGAACGGAGTGTCTCAGCGTCTAAAAATTATGTCCAAGATGAATATTGCGGATAAGTTGGCACCTCAGGATGGTCGTTTCAACCTGAATATTGGCGACCGCGAGGCTGACTTCCGTGTGTCGTCGCTTCCGACTGTTCATGGCGAGAATATCGTTCTTCGTGTTCTGGATAAAAGTGCCAGCATTAAACCATTGGAAAATCTTGGATTTAGTCCCGAGAACCTGAAGCGTATCCGTGCGGCGCAGGCGCGTCCGGAAGGGATTATTATCGTGACGGGTCCGACGGGGTCGGGTAAATCGACATCTCTCTATTCAATGATTAATGAAATCAACAAGGTAGAGGTCAATATTCAGACGCTGGAAGATCCCGTTGAATATTCTCTGCCGATGATCCGCCAGACCCATGTGCGGGAAGGCGTTCTGGAATTTGCGGACGGGATCAAGGCTTTGCTCCGTCAGGATCCGGATATTATCTTTATCGGAGAAATTCGTGACGGGACAACCGGCGAGATGGCTTTGAAGGCCGCGATGACCGGTCACCAGGTGTATACGACTCTCCACACCAACGATTCTTTCGGGGCTATTCCGCGTCTGGTCGATCTAGGGCTGAAACCCGGGATGATTGCCGGTGCGATTATTGGGGTTTTTGCTCAGCGTTTGGTACGCAAGCTTTGCCCGTCCTGTAAAGAAGAATACAAGCCGAACGAAGAAGAATGCCATATTCTCGGCGTCGACAGTGATTCTCCGCCGACGATTTACAAAGCCCATCAGGGCGGGTGTCCGGCGTGTTCGGGGCAGGGCTACAAAGGCCGTTTGGCTATTGCGGAGATTCTTTTGACGGACGAGGATATGGACGAGATTATCGCCCGTGGCGGGACCAAAGTCGAAATGAAGCGTCTGGCTAAACAAAAGGGATTCAAAAGTATGCGAGATGATGGTATTCTCAAAATACTGGATGGCGTCACCAGCATTGAAGAGTTGGCCGGGGCCGTTCATATCCATTCAGACTAATCTGCCGGAACTCTATGTCTTTGGCGGGTTTTGTGCCATCATCGGAGGTCGGTCATTCAACCCTATAAGTACAAAGCTTATAACGCCAAAGGGCGTCCGATTCGCGGGGTGATTTCCGCTGCGAATGAGGTTGATCTATATAATCAACTCCAGAGTACGGGCATGGAGTTGGTTACTTGTTCCCCCGTTTCTGCCCGTGGGCAGGGCGGAATTACCCTTTTCCGGCCAAAAGTCAAAACCCGCGATCTGATCCAGTTTTTTATGCATCTTGAGCAAATGCAGGCGGCCGGTGTGCCGATGCTCGATTCTCTGGCCGATGTTCGCGATTCTGCCGAAAACCAGACGCTTAAAGATATTATGACGGATGTTCACCGCAACGTTTCCGACGGGAGTTCTCTTTCCGAATCTTTGGCTGCCTATCCCAAAATTTTCAATAATTTGTATATCTCTCTTATCGAAGCCGGCGAGGAAACCGGTGATCTGCAATTATCCTATTCCCAGCTTATCAAATATTTGAAATGGGTTGACGATATGCAGAGCAAGATCCGGAAAGCAACCCGTTATCCTACCATCTTGCTTGTGGTTGTGATTCTGACAATTACCGTCATGATGGGATATGTTGTGCCGCAGATTGTCGGGTTTATTAAGAATCTGGGGCAGGACTTGCCCTTTTATACGACTGCGCTGGTGGTAACTTCCGAGTTTTTCCAGGAATATTGGTGGGCGGTTCTGGCGACACCGTTCCTCTTGTTTGCTGTGTACAAGGCCATTCGCAAGAATTCGGAAGGGTTTGCCTACCGGATGGATTCTCTTTTTCTTGAGCTTCCTATTGCGGGTCCGCTGATTCGGAAGATTTCGATTGCGCGATATGCCCAGACGTTCGGGGCTTTATTTTCCAGCGGTATTGACGTGATCAACTGTTTGAAAGCCTCCCAGAATACGGTCACCAATCTGGCTTTGCTTGAGGCTTTGGATATTGTTCAGGCGCAGGTTCAGGCCGGTTCTCCGCTTTCTGCCGCTTTCGGTGCTTCGGGCGAATTTCCGACGCTGGTGACGCGGATGGTCAAAATCGGTGAAGAGTCCGGTAACTTGACTCCCGTTTTGCAACAGGTTTCCGAATTTTACACCAAAGATGTCGATGAGGCTGTCCAGTCCTTGATCACGATGATCGAGCCGATGTTGACTATGATTCTCGGTTTGATGATTCTCTGGATTGCTGTCGGGGTCTTTGGTCCAATTTACTCAAGCTTTGAAAATATTGATTTCTAGTGCTATAGATTATTTAACGGTTGGTTCCTATGTCTGTTTCTCTTTCCCTTCCTGCTTTCCTCTCTCCGGCACGTTGCATCCTACTTGTTATGGATGATGGAGTCGGTGTTTACCGGTTGACGGGGAGTTTGGTCGAGTTTCTTGACTCCCTGCAGTGGCGGGAACCCGGTTTCGAGGAAAAAC
Source organism: Pseudomonadota bacterium (assembly GCA_029558635.1). GTDB lineage: Bacteria > Pseudomonadota > Alphaproteobacteria > Micavibrionales > Micavibrionaceae > UBA1573. The sequence goes on from JAKQEE010000052.1 coordinate 156,099, forward strand.
TTTCAGATATCTTGACCCGTAGCGGCGCCTCTTCGGTTGTTATTCTCAACGATGCCGTCGAGCAACATTATCGTAAGGAAAAAGTTCCTGTTATCACGATGTTCGATCGCGCGAATATCGTCCAGCGTCGTCTGAATGTCGCCTTCCCCAATTTTTCAATGCGTGCTGCCAAAGTTCTGAAGTCGGGCCTCAAGACTTCTATAGGATCGGCGGCCCCAACTGGAGGAGGGGGTAAGGAAAAAGAGGCGGTTAAGGGGGATTTGTACCTTTTTGCTGCCGTACCTTCAACGGACGGGTTCGGCCGGATCATGATGGCGCTCAGTCATGTTGATATCCGGATTGTCGGGCTCGGTCTATTGCCGATTGAGTCGACTTCACTGGTTGATACACTGGTCAAAAAGCTGTCGCAGAAGAATTTTGGTGTTGGCGGGGCGCGCTGGTCTATTTTGCTGTCCCAGCATCGCGGAGGGGGATTGCGTCAGGTTGTTGTCAAGGACGGCGATCTGGCACTCACTCGTGTCACTCCGGTGGTGGAGCCTGATCCCGGCTCTCCCGGAGCTTGGGCTGCTGATGTGTCTCAGGAATTGCAGGCAACATTGAGCTATTTGTCGCGCTTCGGCTACACGCCTGAGGACGGTCTCGATATTATGATTGTCGGCGACAAGACCTATACTGAAGCTCTTGAAGGGATGATTTATGCGCCGTGCCATTTCACAGCGCTCTCTCTTGAGGAGGCTTCCGGCTTCCTCGGTCTCAAATTAGGTGCTGATGCAGCCCCGCACTTCTCCGAATTGCTTCATGCCGGGTGGGCCGGTAAAAAGTTCAGTCTTGATCTTTCCATTTCCTCACGGGAAATTTCCGCCATTAAAGAACCTCGGGTGGCCGCGCAAATTATTATGTTTGCTTGCGCTCTTGGTATTGGCGGGCTTGTCGGATTTGCTTCGGAAGAGGCGCTGAAAATGTATCGTGCCTCAATCAATCTTGATGTTGTTCGTCAGGAGAAAAAAGATATAGAGGATATCTATCAGGAAGAATTACTGCGCAAACAGAAAATGGGCATTGATGTTCTTCTGGTGAAAGGGGCTTTGTCCATTCATGACCAGATTGAAAAAGAGGTGGTTGACCCTCTGGATGTTCTCGATGCTGTCTCTCACGAATTGGAAACGATCCGTCTCGACAAGTTCGAGTATTCCGCTACAGGGCCGGAAGTTCTGGCGACACCAAGTCCTGCTCAAGCTGGTGGTGGGGCGCGGGAAAACAAATTCACGCTTTACTTGAGTTTTGCCGGTACGACCAAACCCAAGGAGGGCAATGAAGAAATCGACAAGTTGGTTCAGCGTCTGAACGGTCGGTTGGAAGGGATGGGGTATGTTGCCGCGGTTACCAAAAAGCTCCAAGACCTGACCTTTGAGGGGGTTGCTGAGAGCGAGGCCGGTATAACTGCCAATAAGCGGGCAACGCAAGACAGATACCACGCGGAAATTGAAGTCAGGAAGGTTCAGAAAAATGGTTAGAGGTCTGTCTAACAAGGTTATTTACTTCATTCTTCTCATGATCCTCCTGATCGGTGGTGGTGGGTACGTGGTTTATGAGTACTTGATCCCCAATCGCGAAAGCATTGAAAACGAGCTGCAATCGACACGCTCGGAAGTGAGCGCCAAATATAACGAAGTCCAGAAAATGAAGGAAGAGTTCGTTCTGCTTCAGAGTCAGTTGCGTACGTTCAAGGAGCTGGAGGCTCGCGGCTTTTTTGACAATCAGGACCGTGCCGCTGCGGTTGATAATTTCACCAAGCTGGTTAACCGCGTCGGTATTTTGCTGGCTAAAGTCAACTTTGAATCCGGGGAAATTGTGAAAAACGATCTGGCTGATCAGGCCAAACAGGTCGTGATCAAAAGTCACGGCAAGGTTGAGCTCCAAAGCCTTGACGATGTCGATGTTTATACTTTGATGAAATATATGCAAGAGCGCTTTCCGGGGAGTGTTGATGTGACGAGTCTTAAACTCGAACGAACGGAGACGCTGAACGCAGCCGTGCTGCGTCAGATCGGAAGCGGAACGCCTCTGGCTTTGGTTAAAGGCAGTTTTGAGTTCGATTGGCGCACGATGACTTCACGCGATACGGTTGCTCCGGAAAGTGGAGGGAACTAGAATGTTGAATGCACGTTTTCTTTCTTTATTTTCTGTTGCCGTGATTTTTTCAGGCGGGGTCTTTGCTCAAGACGCCGGCGGGCTTCCTCCTCAGGAAACCAACACTCCTATATTCGGGACGACGGGTTCCGTCTCCGGTTTGTCGCAAGACGAGTTGCCGCCGGAAGTCAAAATCCTTCAAAGTATCGAGAGGGAAATCAAGGAGAAGTATAAAAAGCAGCTTTATCTTCGTTCGCAGGTTCCGTCGGTGTTCTTTACACCTTCCCAGCATGCTTTGTTGCGTGAGGCGCGTATCGGATTCAATACACGTGTCCCGACGTTGCAGGAATTGAAGGATCAGGGTGATCCGAATGATCCCAATTACAGGCCGCCGCCTTCTCTTAGAGAGATTTCTCTTGGCGGTATTTTGTATAGCTCTCAAAGTGACTGGGTTGTTTACCTCAATAACATCCGTATTACCCCGCAGGCCATTCCTTCCGAGCTGGTAGATATCAAGGTGTTCAAGGATTATATTGAAGTGAGATGGTTTGACGCTCTTACAAACCAGATTTTCCCGATCCGGTTGAGACCAAACCAGAGATTTAATCTGGATGCCAAAGTTTTCCTTCCCGCGCGCGAGTCGTAACTGTGGCTGATATTTCAGAGGTTGCCGTTCACATTTCAAATCTGGTTGCCGGATATGGAGGCGGGCGGGTTTTGCATGAGATTTCCTTTGATGTTCGTTCCGGAGAGACTTACGGGTTGATCGGATTGAACGGCGCGGGGAAAACAACTCTGGTTAAAACCATTCTGGGGTTGAAAACGCCAATGGCTGGCGAGATCACTGTTTTTGGACGGTCCTCGCAAGGGGCTGATGTCCGCTACGATATTTCCTATCTGCCTGAAAGGTTTGATCCGCCCTGGTTTCTCAAAGGGGGCGAGTTCATCGACTTCACGGCCTCTTTGTATAAGCGCAAGGTTTCCCAAGACGATAAGGTTCGTTTTTGCGAGTCACTTGCCCTTGATCCGCAAGTGCTCGGCAATCGCGTTCAGACTTATTCAAAAGGAATGAGGCAGAAGCTGGGGCTGATTGCAACGGTTCTCACCGGATGCGAGGTTTTGATATTCGATGAACCGATGAGCGGTCTCGATCCTTTAGCGCGGTCTTTGGTTAAATCCATGTTTTTATCCCTGAAAGAACAGGGAAAAACCGTGCTTTTGAGCAGCCATATCCTGTCCGACATGGATGAGATTTGCGACCGGGTTTCGGTTATCCATGCCGGAAACCGTCTGTTTTCAGGGCGGCCTGCTCAAATGAAAGAGGATTTGGGCGAAGGTTCCCTCGAAAAAGCTTTCCTGAAAATTATCGCCAAAGAACCTTCGGTCCTAGGCAAAGTGGCCTAAATGGTGTATGATTGCGTCGCTTGTGGCTTTTGCGGCTTCATGCGGCCCTCCTTTAATCCGATCGGGTGATTCATATGTCTGACCATAAAAATGACGACCAGCAAGATTTTGAAGCGATGTTCCAGTCTTCAGGACCGGAGCAGAGAGATGTTGATGAGGTTGTCGAAGTGATCGATGTGGCGGAGGAAAATCCGTCTCCGGATGTTGATGATGTATCAGAGGATTACACTTCTTCCTCTTCTTCGAGTGGAGGGTTTACCGATATTGATGATGGTATCGAAGATGATGATGAAGGGATTTTTGCAGCGTCACCGTCGGCAAGAAAGTCCGAGAAGAAATCTTCTTTCGGTATGTTGCTGTTTTCTGCTGCGGCGCTCGCTATTGTGGGAGCTGGAGGGTATGTCTATTTAAAAGATCCTGAGATGTTGAGCCGCATCAAAAGCAATTTTAGCGGTGGCGGTGCTGAGAATGCGGTGGCGATTCCCAGTTTCGAGTTGACCGAGCCGCCCGCTCCGGAAGCAACACTTACGAATTCAGCGGAAGCGCCTCAAGAGAGCGCCCCCGAAGACTCCGCTGCGTCTGCGATTGATGGCGATATGCCGCCCCAGCCGGAAATTTTATCTCCGGATACAGCTGCGCCGGAGACAAGTGTTGCCAAAGCTGTTGCGCCTCAGGAAACTCAAGTCCCTCCCCAGATTTCAGAGCCGCCGCCGGTTGCTGATTCCGCGGTGCCTCCAACGATTGTTGATGCTTCTGCTCCTTCTCCAGTTTCTGCCTCGGCTTCGGTTCCGGAAGGGGCCGCCCCTGTTGCGCATGAAGATGGTCCTCCACAAGGTGCCGAAGCGCTAGAGGGAGAGGTCAAATTTATCAAACCGGTGGAGGAAAAAGATTCTACGCTTAAGCTTGTGGATGATGTTTCTTCGAAGGCCCCTGAAGATAAGTCTTTGGTCTCTGCGGAGGAGCCTGAGGTACAAGGGCAGGAAGATAATACTACGCTTCAAGGGGATGTCACGGATGGCGTCAAAGAGGCCGAGAGCGTTTATTTCGATTCTCCTTCGGGAAAAATCCTTTCCAATCTGCCCGCACCGTCCATAGATGTTAAAAGAGGGCAGGGCGAGAGTCTGATTATTGTCAATCCTCCTTCTTCCAATAAAACCAGCCACAAAAAATCGTCTTCCAAATCAGCAACCACGTCATCGAAAATGGTCGCTATAGAAACGACGACACTCGATAGCCGTGTGGTAGCTGCGGGGCGTGCTTTGAAGCTTGGCCGGCATGAGGCCGCTCAGGAAATGTATGACGAGTTGTATAAACTGAATCCCCGCGATGCGCGCATCCTGATGGGAAGGGCAGTTTTGTTCCAGAAGCTCGGAGAGCCGGGCCGTGCAATTTCCACCTATGAAGAACTGCTCGCCGTAGATCCGTCCAATACCGAAGCGATTGTCAATCTGGCAGGACTCATCCGCAAGGACCATCCTGCCGTGGCGCTGTCGAAGCTTCTCGATCTCAGAGAGAAATATCCTGACAATGCTGCTGTTGCTGCCCAGTTGGGGGTTGCCTATGCTGATTCCGGCAACCTTCAGGATGCTTACAAGTATCTATCCTTGGCATCCTCCATTGAGCCAGATAATGCCCAGCACTATTTCAACATGGCCATTATCGCCGAACGTGCGCGCGATATTCCCAAAGCTGTTTCCATGTATGAGAAATCTTTGGAGGTCGATGCGGTTCACGGGTCGGGACGCTCCATTCCGCGTGACCAGATTTATGATCGTTTGACCCGCCTTAGAGGGCAATAGAAACCCGTAACGAGCTTTGGCATGGTTTCGATTTATTTATCCTCCGATCCTGTTCTGTTCGGAATTGTTACGTTTTCCTTTTTTTTGTTGGGGCTGTGTCTGGGGAGTTTTTCGAGTGCGGTCGGTTATCGCGCTTGTCATGGGGAAAGCTGGATTTTCGGCGACAAGAAAACCGAGGCCGCACGGTCCAAATGTCCACAGTGCGGGCATCAATTAGGGTTCTTTGATCTGATCCCGCTTTTGTCGTGGATTTTTCTGGGCGGGACGTGCCGCTATTGCAAAGCCAAGGTCGGCGTTCTTTATCCGTTTCTAGAGCTGGTTTCTGGATGTGTTATGGGGGGGTACTTTTTCTTCCTGTCCGGTGAGGCTCATCCATTGGTTAACAGTTTCTTATTTGCGGTATTTCTGCCGTTTGTTGTGGCGTCTGTTGTCGCTGTGGTGAAATGCCGTGGTAGATACCCTGTCTCTCTCGGGATTATGGGTTTATTATCTGCTGCGGGAATGGTAGGTTTATCGGCAGTCTTTTGAAAAATTTACCTTCCGTTTGCAATTTATCGGTAAAACTATAATTCGGGTCTATACGCCTTTGGAGGAACAAAATGGACATTACGCAACTTCTCGCTTTTGTGATGCAAAACAACGCATCCGATTTGCATTTGAGCGCTACCAACCCTCCGATCGTTCGTGTGTTCGGGACCCTGAAGCGCCTTAAGTCCGAGGCTCTGAGTAACGAGGATATCCGCGGCATGCTGTATTCGATCATGAATGACGAACAGCGCGCCGATTATGAACGCGATATGGAACTCGACTTTGCTATTTCCTTCGGCGAGAAAGCACGTTTCCGTGTGAATGCTTTCACCAACCGGAACGGGGCTGCGGCTGTGTTCCGTACCATTCCGTCTGTCGTGCCGACAATGGAAGAGCTCGATTTGCCGCCGATCATGCGCCGCTTTGCTGAACTTGAAAAAGGGATTGTTCTGGTGACCGGCCCGACGGGTTCGGGTAAATCGACGACGCTGGCGTCGATGATTAACCACATCAACGAGACGATGCCCAAGCATATTCTGACCGTTGAAGACCCTGTCGAATTTTTCCACAACTCGAAAAAGGCTTTGGTCAATCACCGCGAGCTGGGAACGGATACCAAGAGTTTCTCCCGCGCTTTGAAAAGCGCCCTGCGGGAAGACCCCGATGTTATTCTGGTGGGGGAGATGCGTGACCATGAAACGATTTCTCTGGCTTTGACGGCTGCTGAAACGGGGCACTTGGTCTTCGGGACCTTGCACTCGAACTCGGCCGCCAAAACCATCGACCGTATTATCGATGTGTTCCCGACAGGCGACAAAGAGATGATCCGTGCGATGCTTTCGAGCTCTTTGCAGGGCGTTATCGCTCAGACACTGTTGAAACGCAAAGGCGGTCAGGGCCGTGTGGCCGCGTTCGAGGTTCTGGTCGGAACCAACGCCGTACGTAACCTGATCCGTGAAAACCAGATTCCGCAAATGTATTCGATGATCCAGACCGGATCGCGCTATGGCATGATCACCATGGAAGATGCGATCAAGGGACTGCTCGAGCAGGGGGTGGTCGATGAGGATGAAGCCAGAGCCGCTTTGATGAAAGCAACCGACGAAGAAGGTGGCGACCGCGATGCCGGTATGTCCAAAGCAGCGTCGGGTCAGCGTAAGGGGGCTTCCCATGCCGTTGGCGGTATGGACGATGCGTCCGACGGGGATAGCGATGAGGGGTATTCGTTTTGAGTGAACCGGTCATCTATAATTATCTTGTGCAGATGGAGCGCCGTAACGCGACGGATCTGTACCTGACGGTTGGTGTTCCCCCGACAATGCGTGTTGACGACAAGCTGCTCTCCATTACTCCGGAAAATCTGGATTTGGGGGCGCTTAACGATATTCTGGCTACTATTTTGACGACGCGGCAACGACGCGACTTCGAAGGCAAGCTGGAACTTAACACCGCTATTGATATGGGCCGACATGGCCGCTTCCGTGTCAATATTCTCCAGCAACGCCAGCATCCTGCTTTGGTGATTCGCCGGATTATTTCGAGAATTCCGACTTTTGAAGAATTAAGACTACCTCCGCTTATGCGGCAGTTATCAATGCTCAAAAGGGGGTTGATCCTGTTGACAGGGATGACCGGTTCGGGGAAATCCACGACTCTGGCGTCAATGGTCGATCACCGGAACACGCATTCGCAGGGGCATATCATTACCATTGAGGACCCGATTGAATATTATCACGAGCATAAAAGCTGTGTGGTTACGCAGAGGGAAATCGGTGTCGATACAGAGAGTTATTCGGTCGCATTAAAAAATGCGTTGAGGCAGCGCCCCGATGTAATTCTGGTGGGCGAGATTCGAGATCGCGAAGTGATGGAGCAGGCCTTGACGGCTGCCGAAACGGGGCATCTGTGTCTTGCGACAATTCACACGAACAACTCTTATCAAGCCATTGATCGGATAGTGAATTTGTTCAATGAAGATATGCATCAACAGATCCGTTTGAACCTTTCGACCAATTTGAAATCCATTATTTCCCAGCGTCTGATTCCCACAGTGAACGGGGGAATGACAGTGGCGCTTGAGCTTATGCTTAATCAGGGTTTGGTACGGGAGCTTATCCTCGAAGGCAAGATTTCAAAAATTCGCGAGGTCATGGAAGCCAACCAGAGCATGGGTATGTGCACGTTCGACCAGTCTTTGTTGGCATTGTTTCAGGCGGGGTTGATTTCCGAAGATACTGCGTTGGCCCAAAGTGACATGCCCGGCGATATGAAAATAAAGCTTCAGCAGGCCCGCATTGGTGCGGTGAACAGCGGTCTCTCCGAGATGGATACATCTCTTCTGACAATTTCCGAATAGAAGCTATAGTAATTGCGTGAAAAATGGGGTAGAATCACCCCATCTGTCGCGAGTATTTTGTCGCGGTCCTTCCTTAAACCTTTTTCTAGCAGAGTTTTACTATGGCAATGAAACCTTCCTGTCTCAAGACTACGGTGACAAGTCTTGTTGCGTTGTCAGTCTTCTTTCCGGTCGCGGGTTGTGATTTGGCAAATAATCACTTGAAGATTGACCGTTCGACCAATAGCGAAGTTCAGGATTACAGGGACGCTCTCGCACCGCGTGAGGCAGATTACGGCGCCCAGTCTGTTGCTGGCGATATTCCTGAATTGCAGCCATATGTTTCCGAGGATGTCGAGAATATGCCCGCCATGCCGTTGGTCTCTATCTCGATCAACCAGAGTATTCCTCTCCGTGAAGCTTTGTTCGAGTTGGCCAAGCAGGCCGATTACGATATCGAGCTTGATCCCCGCATTCAGGGTTCTGTCATTTTTACCGCACGGAACAAGCCGCTTGATGTCGTGATCGATCGTATCTGTGAAATTTCCGGACTTCGGTACAAGTTTGACGGATCGACCCTTCGTGTCGAACTGGATACGCCTTATTCCAAAAATTATAAAATCGATTATCTGAGTTTTGTGCGTAAGAATTCCAGTTCGATGAAGACCGATGTTTCGGTGGCCAGCAGTAGTGGTAGTGGCGGTGGAGCAAGCGGTGGTGTCGGTGGCGGATCAAGCTTTACCGTAACCACAGATTCTGACGCGGATTTCTGGGCGGAGCTTGATACCAATCTCAAGCAAATCCTGACAGCGAATGCAACGGGCAGCTATTTGAAAACGGCTCAAGATCCCCAAGTTACGTTGACTGCTGTTACTCCGGCCCAGCCTCCGGTTCCGCCGGTTGATGCGGCTGCTCTTCAAGAGGGTGCAGCGGCATCGTCCGTTTCTCCTCAAGCAGGCTCTGAATATTATGTGTCTTCTCCGGTTTCCATTCCGGCAGATTCCAATGCGCCAGCGGCGGTTCCGGCAGCGCCACCTGCCAGTGAGCCGGCTTTAAGTGTCGATACCAGTTCGACTCCGGCTCCGGCTGCCGAGCAGACCCCGGTTACGAGTTCTGCCACGCCAAGTGCGGTCAGTTTGAATGAAGAAGCGTCCGCTGCACCAGTCGCGCCGCCGCCTACGCTCAAGATTGAATCTTTGCCGACTGCTGCCGCAGGGGCAAGTACCGGACAAAACGATGTCGCTTTCACTCCGACTTATTCGCTTAACAAGCAGGCTGGGATCATCTCTGTATATGCCAACGAGCGTCTGCATAAGAAGGTTCAGGAATATCTTACTGAACTGAAGCGTTCTACGACGTCGCAGGTTCTGATTGAGGCGAAAGTCCTTGAAGTTTCCCTTTCCGATGAGTTTGCGACGGGGATTGACTGGAGCCTTCTTGATCGTGTCGGGGATTTTGATATTCGCACGTCTTTCCCGCCTTCGGCACTTACGCCAGCAACGACGAATGTTTTTGCTGCGGGATTCCTTGGTGATGATATTCAGGGTTTTGTCAGTGCTCTTTCCCGTTTTGGTACAGTTCATGCGTTGGCCAGCCCGCGTTTGACCGTGTTGAACAACCAGTCTGCCGTTTTGAACGTTGCGAAAAATCAGGTCTATTTTAAACTCGATGTTCAGGCCGATACGACAAGTGACGGTACAAACGCCACAACCAGTGTGACGGTCGATTCCGAAATCAAAACAGTACCTGAAGGTGTGTTGATCAATGTCATACCTTCCATTGATTTGGATAAACATGCAATCGCGATGCAGCTTCGTCCGACGGTCACCAAGATTTCGGATTATGTTGCCGATCCCGGGGTTGCTTATGTGGCCCAGCAAAACAACATCAATGTTGAGTCGCTTATTCCGGTCGTCAATGTTCAGGAAGTTGATTCCGTTCTGAATATCAAATCAGGGGAAATGATGGTGATGGGAGGCTTGTTGCAGGACACTACTGCTTCGACTCAGGAGGGGGTTCCTGTTGCCAGTGAAATTCCTGTCTTCGGCGGGCTGTTCCGGAATCAGAATGACAATATCCAGAAGAAAGAATTGGTTGTATTTCTGAAAGCCACCATTCTGGGTGATCCTGCTGATAGCATTCACCAGACGGACCGTGAGCTTTATCGTATTTTCTCTCAGGATCGGCGCCCTGAAAAACTCTAGGACATGAGGAGTATCATGTCTTTGCAGTTGGTGCGTTATGTTTTGATGGCGGCAATGCGGGATCGTATGGTCTGGGGCATTGTCGCCATTTCCGTTTTGGGGGTTTGTCTATCCGTTTTTTCCGGATCGGCGGCTGTTATCGAGCAGGACCAATTTGTTATCACCTATCTGGCGGGCGGACTTCGTTTGCTGTCGTTGATCGGTCTGGCGTTGTTCGTTGTCTTTTATGTTCGCCGTTCCTACGATGCCCGCGATATCGAGTTTCTTTTAACCCGTCCCGTATCGCGCGGGCAGTTTGTGACTGCGCACGGTGTTGCATTTTCCCTTCTGGCTATTTTTACCGGTGTGTTTCTGGCTCTTATTCTGGCCGGATTTTCATTCCAGTTTGGGTATAAAGACGGATTTCCTTTATGGGCTCTGGGTGTAACCTTCGAATATATTCTGGTTGTCAATGTTGCCTTTTTCTTTGCCATGGTTTTGAGCAGTCCGGTTACCGCAGGTCTGGCAACTCTTGGGTTTTATGTGCTTTCGCGCATGACGGGTGAATTGTTGTCTATTGCCCAGTCTCCGCAGATCGAGGGGGGTGGTCAGGCGTTTCTCGCTCTCTCCGTTGTTATGAAGGTCGTTTCAGTGATTATTCCGCGCTTTGATCTGATGGCCGAGACGTCGTGGTTGATTTATGGCGGCGTTGATTTCCACAACTGGATTTTTGTGATTGTGCAAGCGGTTGTTTTTCTGGCGCTTGTTCTTTCTGCTACCGCGATTGATCTCAAGAGGCGGCAATTTTAGGAGAGGGTATGTCCAAGAAATTTCAGGATTTTCCCCTTACCGTTTTTTTTACGTTGGCTTTGGCAGCGAACGTTCTGCTCTGGAATTCTTCTTCAAAAATGCAGCCGCGGTGGGCGAACGTGCCTCCACCACCTACGGCGGCGGGACTTTCGGCCAGCTTTCTTGGTGACCGTGAAATGGCCTATCGCACCAGTGCGGTGGCCCTGCAATCCTTCGGGAACGGTATGACAGAGGTGCAGGCACTCAAGGATTACAATTACGATTATCTTCGAAAATGGTTCTTTTTGGCAGACAAACTGAATCACAAGTCGGACTATGTTCCTTTTCTCGCAGCCTATTATTTCGGAGCAACCCAGAACCCGCAGCAGCTTTATCCGGTGATCGACTATTTGCGAACGGTGGGGAAATATCCTGAAAAAAACAAGTGGTGGTGGCTGGGACAAGCTGTTTATCTAGCCCGTCACAAGCTGAATGATCAGAAATTCGCGTTGCAACTGGCCGAGGAGTTGGCGGGTACTTATCATCTCGGTATGCCCGCATGGCCTTTGCAAATGAAGGCGATTATTGCGTCGGATATCGGCGATAAAGAGCTGGCTTACGGGATGATGGTCGAAATGCTGAAGTCCGGTGCCGATACAATGCCGCCTCAGGAAATCAACTTTATGCTCGATTATATTTGTAATCATATCCTTACCCCTGTGCAAAAGGGTAAGGATGCGCTATGTCAAGGGCGATGAGTGCAAATCTTCAATTTTCGTTCTCTCTCTACGAGATTTTCACCCTGATTGGATTGATCCAGTCGGTGGCGGTGCTTGTTTATATTGTCTTTCGTTCCGGTCATGTGCGTCATGTGGTTGTCCCCTTGTTGTGCTTTCTGGTTTTGGGAAGCGGATTTCTCCTTGATTTCGGTGTCGAGCGCATCGGCCGACATTTCGGTTTCTATCCGGTGCTCCAGCACGGGGTGTGGTTGGCTTTCCCCGCATTTTCAGTTCTTTTGATCGCCCAGATTGCCGATCTGGGTGGGTTTCCCCGCCCGATTTATTGGGGGGCTTTGCCTGTGCCTGTTATTGCGGTTTTCTCGGGCTGGGTGTTGGGGGCCTATATTGGCGATAGTGGAGCGTGTCATGTCTGGTCCATTTGCCAGTTCGATTTGCGTCTGCAAGTTATCGGCGTGTTTGGTATTCTGGCCGGACTTTTGAGCTTTCTGGTATTGTGGATCGGGCGTCGGGCGTTCGAGGGGTTGCGGACCGACAAGGAATCTAAAGGGGAGCGGTACTGGCTTATTATTTCCTTTGTTATCATTAATTTGCTGCTCATTTTTGCTTCATTGCTTTATCTTTCGTCCAAAATCGATTCACCCAATTATCTTTTGTTAAGAAATGTTCTGGGGGTGGGGGCCGTTTATCTAGCTTCGACCAGTTTGTTTCGTATTTATCCTCCGTCCATCAAACTTGAGAAAAAAGAGTCGGTTGAAATTTTATCCAATGAAGATAGGGGGTTGCTGGAGAAACTTAAGAAGCTTTTGGAGATGGATAAGGTTTATCAGGAGCCAAATTTTTCCCGTACAGATCTCTCCCGCGAATTGGGAACTTCGGAGGCGCGCGTTTCAAAAATCGTCAATAGCGGTTTTGGCAAAAGTCTTCCCCAGCTTATCAACGAACATCGTGTTCGCGATTCATTGCAGCTCTTGATACAAACAGAGGCCCAGATTTCCGTTATCGCTGAACAGGTTGGTTTCTCTTCCGTTCCGACGTTCAATCGCGTTTTCAAGGATGTTATGGGGATGTCCCCTAGCGAATTTCGTCAAGAAAAGACTCAGGATTTGTAGGCTGCGCAGAAATTGCCGATGATTCGTAAAATAGTTTGTAAAATTTGGGATTCAGTTTGTCATGTTGAGGAGCTTCACCCCGAAAAATTACGATTTTTTTAAGAGAATTTGCCCCATTCTGGTAGTTGCAGGATAGCCATCCGGCTATTTTTGTATATACTGTGGGGGCCTTCGTTTCGGGGGGCGATTCAACATTAATCCAGATGGAGTTTTCAATGACACAATCTACATTGCAATCCCGCCAGTCCGAACAGGGTTTCACCCTTGTGGAATTGGCGATCGTGATGATTATTATCGGTCTTCTGATCGGTGGTATTCTTAAAGGACAAGAATTGATCGAGAACAGCCGTGTTTCCGCTACAGTTGCCCAAGCCAAAGCTATCGAATCCGGTATTTCCGGTTTCCGTGATAAATATGCCGGTTTGCCAGGCGATATTGCCACCCCTAACACGCGTCTTCCAAACTGTGCTGCTGCTATCTGTAGCAATGCCGGGAACGGTGACGGCTTTATCCAAACTGCTACGGCCAACAACCCCGGTGCAGCCGGTGGTGAGAGCGACAACGCTTTCGTTCAATTGGGCGTTTCCGGCTTTATCGGCGGGATTGACCCTGCTGTTGCGGCTGTCGGGGCTGGTTCCCACCCGCAAATGCCGATTACCGGCGGGTTCTGGAATATCGGTTATAGCAACGGCGTTGTTGCTGCTACCGGTCAGATCGCCCAGTTGACTCTTGCCGGTCACTATATCGTGAGCACTGCAGGCTCCGGTGCAGTAGGTGCTTCTACTGTTCTGAAACCTGTTCAGGCTGCCAACATCGACCGTAAGATCGACAACGGTAATGCCGTCTCCGGTACGGTTGTGGCCTTGGGTACGGCCGGTGGGGCCAACACGAACTGCGCGAACGCCGGTGCTTACAACGAGCAATTTGACACCGCTGTTTGCGGCGTTTACATCAAAGTTCAATAATCTATTGAGATTAAAAGGAAAACCCCGCTTGCGAGCGGGGTTTTTTTATTGCTTGGATTGCAATTGTTATTATGTAAATATATATGGATGTTTTTAAATGGGTGTGGTACAAAGACGTATGATTCAGAGTGAATGGCAAAGATTGAAGTTTGAAAAGGCGCTATATGTGCCTTTTTCCTCGCAGGGACCCGAAGGCGGGCCGGATGCGGGATATATCGTGCCGCGGCCCAACAGTCGGGGAAATCCACTCTACGATGAAAACCGTCATGGCCCCATTAAAGGGCGAGACGGGATTCACCATTACCAGTGTTTTTGTCCGGAATGCGGGCAGGCTCCACTTACTCTGGTCGATAAATTCAAGGCGGCCGGATCGGCAGAGCCTGATCCTTATTTCAGAACGGTGACCGGCCCTCATCAACTTTCCCATACCGCGGATTGTCCGTTACAAGTTTTGGAGCATGATGGTACGCCGTCTTCCGAGATTGATTGGTCCCGCTCTCCGACTTTGGCGCTTAATATCAGAAAAGCTGTTCTGGGCCGTGTGGATCGACGCAAGGTTGTTTCCGGCCTGACGCAAACAGTTGTTCATTGGGACAGGGTTTCGAAAAAATATATTTATGACGAGCCTCTTCGAAATTGCGAGCGGTTCAGGGCCAAGAGTGTCAGTGATCTGGTGTTGGCAACCTCCATCATGCCGGAGTATCGCCTATCGGGTATGAAGTTGATTTATGAGGGGAGGGCAACGCCGTGGTCGCATGTCAATGTCGGCAAGCTTGCAGCCGGGCGCCATTATATCGAGGAAGGGAAATTCGATCCGCTTGATACGCTGATTCGGAATTTGGCCCATGATGTCCAGTATCCGGTTTTGCTTCATGTCTCGCTTTATCCTTCCCGCGGGAAAGAGATTGATGGGCGCTTGAGATTCTCCCTTGATGACGTTCAAATTTATGAGAAAAAAACTGGTGGCGATACGGTTCGTAAAGCGGATATTATTCCTCTGATCCATGTGCGTGATCCCGAGCTTTTTCAAAAATTCCGCGAGGGTGGAGAATTTACAATACTTGCAGTTCCACATACCAACCGGAGTGGCGACGGGCGAAAAATTTTCCTGAATATTGATGTAAGGGATGCGTCGGTAGTTTCTGATTTGGGAGCAGACGGTTTTGCGAACAAACTCGGCAGTACGCCCAAGCGCGATCCACGGCCGAAAGTCGAGGAAACGCTTGTTGAGGAAAAACCGATCGAGCCGATTTCAAATGTGCGCCAAATGGGGCTGGACGCCATGTTTGCCGATGCCGGAAGAGGCAATGCGACACCGGATTTGCGGGCTTCACGAAAGACACGATCTCTGAAATCTGTTTCCGTACCCGAAGAGCCTCCTGTTCAGGCCAAATTGTTGGGCTTCTAGCCGGTTTTTTCATATATTCCTATATGTTATGGCGCGAATAAACTTTGCGCTCCCTCTTGATTTTTAGGCCTGAAAAGGGGATGTTTAGGGGATCGTTATTCACCTTGAAGATTCAGGATATTCAACGCCATGACCCAAATTCTTGTGCCCACTTTGGGCGAATCTGTGACCGAAGCCACCGTATCCAAGTGGTTGAAGAAAGAAGGCGAGGCCGTTGCAGCCGACGAGCCGATTTGCGAACTGGAAACCGACAAGGTGACTCTAGAGGTCAATGCTCCGGCAGCCGGTGTGATCGCCAAAATTTCCTTCGGCGAAGGATCGAATGTCGGTGTGGGAGCTGTGCTTGGTGAAATCTCTGCCGGAAGCGGGGCTGCTGCTGCGAAGGCTCCTGAAAAGGCCAATGATTCAAAAGCGCCTGCCGCTCCTGCTGCTCCGGCTGCCGAGAAGCTGGCTCCTGCCGTTCAGAAAATGGTGGGTGATAACAATCTCAATCCCGCTGCCATCGCTGGTACGGGCAAGGATGGTCGCGTGACCAAGGGCGATGTGATCGCGCATATGGAAGCTCCGAAGCCTCCTGCGGCTCCTGTGGCTCCTGTTCTGCCGCGCGCCATCGGTCCGCGTGAAGAGCGCGTGAAGATGACGCGTCTTCGTCAGAAAATTGCCGAGCGTTTGAAAGAAGCTCAAAACACGGCCGCGATGCTCACCACGTTCAACGAGATCGACATGAGCGCGGTCATCGAGATGCGCAATGCCTATAAAGACCAGTTCGAGAAGAAACACGGTGTCAAACTTGGTTTCATGTCGTTCTTTGTGAAAGCTGCCGTTTCCGCGCTTCGTGAAATTCCGGCGGTTAATGCCGAGATTAACGGCGACGATATCATCTATAAAAACTACTATGACATTTCGGTGGCGGTCAGCACGCCGCAAGGTCTGGTTGTTCCGGTCGTCAAGGATTGCGATGTCAAATCCATGGCGCAGATCGAAAAGGATATTGCAGGCCTCGGCGCTCGTGCCAAGGACGGCAAGATCACCGTTGACGAGATGACGGGCGGTACGTTCACCATCACCAATGGCGGCGTGTTCGGGTCGTTGATGTCCACCCCGATCATCAACCCTCCGCAGGTGGCGATTTTGGGAATGCACAAGACCCAGATGCGCCCGATGGTGATGCCCAATGGCGAGATCAAGGCGCGGCCGATGATGTATGTGGCGTTGTCTTACGACCACCGGATTATCGATGGCCGCGAGGCTGTGACGTTCCTTGTCCGGATCAAGGAGGCTCTGGAAGACCCGCAACGTCTGATTTTGGAAGTCTAATTCTTAAAGCCCTTAGAAAAAGCGGGACTTTTGGTGTGATGTTATGTATAGTTGCACCTATGCAAATTACTCCCGTTACCACTCCGGTCTCCCAGACAGCTCATGAGCTGAATACGCGGCCTTTCCGCAAGGATGGGGGGCCGTCGATTGCGAGTTTTGCGGTTCATGCCAGTGGGGAGGTTGCTCCAGTAATTTATACCAAAGACGGGAAGAAAAATGCTGACCAACAACCTCCGGTCGGCTATAACACTTTCCATGCCATTGCCTGACCCCCAAATCAGAATTATGACTGCGGAGGATATTCCTCTTCTCTCGGAATTCGCGCGTGGGCATGTGAATGAACCCGATTATTTCCAGACCAGTTTTGATGAGCAACGAGACGGCAAGCGCGCCGTCTTTATGGCGTTTGTGGATGGGGTCCTCGCGGGCTATGTCCACTATAACCGTCATCCCAAATATCAGCCGTTTCGCAGTTTAAATATTCCCGAGATTCAGGATTTGTATGTGGCGTCCGTCTTTCGCAGGCAAGGGATTGGCGAGGCTTTGGTGCGGGCGTGTGAAGCGCAAGCGCAGCGCGAGACATGTTCCGACATAGGTATTGGTGTTGGTGTGGGGAGCGAGTTTGGTGCGGCGCAGCGTCTTTATATGCGGCTTGGTTACTTGCCCGACGGGGCGGGGGTGGTGTTTGACCGTGACCCTGTTTCTGTGGGCGAAGTGCGGCCTGTCGACGACAGGCTTTGTTTAATGGTGGTGAAATCTTTATGATGGAAGAACGCTTTTGGCGTGCTTTTGTTTTTCTGGGTCCCGTTCGTGCAAGCGTGTCTTGGTGATACGCGCCAACGGGACGGCGGTTTTTTCAGGAGGATATCATGACGCAGTGGGTCTACAGTTTCGGTTCAGGGAAAAGTGACGGCGACGCGGGAATGAAAAACCTTCTGGGGGGGAAGGGGGCCAACCTTGCCGAGATGGCGTCCCTTGGGCTTCCAGTTCCGCCCGGCTTTACGATTACAACCGAGGTTTGTACCTATTTTTACAGTCATGATAAGGCATATCCCGAGAGTTTGATGTCTGATGCCATGGCGGCGCTCGCGGCCATCGAGTCGCAGGTCGGGACGCGGTTCGGGGACCGCGAAAATCCGTTGCTTCTCTCTGTGCGGTCCGGTGCGCGGGTGTCGATGCCGGGGATGATGGATACGGTTCTCAACCTCGGTCTTAATGATGTGACGGTTCAGGGGCTGGCGGTGAAGTCAGGCGACGAGCGTTTTGCGTGGGACAGTTACCGTCGCTTTATCCAGATGTATGGCGATGTCGTTCTTGAAGTTCCCCATCACGATTTTGAAGAAATTCTGGAGCAATATAAACGCAAACATAATCTGGCCAATGATACCGATATCAGTGCCGTAGGGTGGAAGGGTATCGTTGCCGATTATAAAGATCTGGTGCTGCGCGAATTGGGCCGTCCGTTTCCGCAGGATCCGCAGGAACAATTGTGGGATGCAATCGGTGCAGTATTCAAATCATGGATGACGCCGCGGGCCGTTACGTACCGCAAGATTCACTCGATCCCTGAGGATTGGGGCACAGCGGTGAATGTTCAGGCAATGGTGTTCGGCAATATGGGCGATGATTGCGCCACCGGAGTGGCCTTTACTCGCGATCCGTCGAATGGCGAGAATTATTTTTACGGCGAATATCTGGTGAATGCGCAGGGCGAGGATGTGGTGGCCGGTATTCGCACTCCGCAACCGCTCTCTCTTGCTGCGCGTCAGAAAGACAATTCACCGCTTCCCTCGATGGAAGAGGTTATGCCCGAAGTTTACGGTCAGCTTTGCGATGTGCGGGCGCGTCTTGAAGCCCATTACAAGGATATGCAGGATATCGAGTTTACTGTGCAGCAAGGCAAGCTTTATATGCTTCAGACCCGCACGGGGAAGAGGACTGCGGCGGCGGCGCTCAGGATTGCCGTTGATATGGTGAACGAGAAATTGATTACCCCTGATGAAGCGGTGCTGCGGATTGATGCGAGTGCGCTTGACCAGTTGCTTCATCCGATGCTTGACCCCAATGTGGAACGTGATGTGGTCGGCAAGGGGTTGCCGGCGTCACCTGGGGCTGCAAGCGGCATTGCGGTGTTTACGGCGGACGAAGCGGAAGAGCGTGCCAAAGACGGGTCGGACGTTATTCTGGTTCGTATTGAAACGTCTCCCGAAGATATTCACGGGATGAATGCGGCGCGCGGAATTCTGACGACGCGCGGTGGGATGACGTCGCACGCGGCCGTTGTCGCACGCGGCATGGGGAGGCCTTGTGTCGCTGGAGCAGGAACGATCCAGATCGACATGAAAAGGCGCGTGATGATTGCGGGGGGCGTCGAGATTGCCGAAGGTGATGTTATCACCATTGACGGCACCAAGGGCGAGGTGATGGAAGGCCGTGTGCCGACACTTCAACCGAAATTGTCCGGAGATTTTCAGACGGTGATGGGGTGGGCCGATGCTGCGCGGCGGATGAAGGTTCGCGCCAATGCCGAAACGCCAACAGATGCCAAGGTTGCGCGTGATTTCGGAGCGGAAGGGATCGGGTTGTGCCGGACCGAACATATGTTTTTTGATCCGCACCGCATTCAAAAAGTCCGTGAGATGATCTTTGCCGATACGGAAGGCGCGCGGCGCAAGGCGCTAAATTCCCTGCTTCCGGCGCAGCGGGATGATTTTACCGAGTTGTTCCGGATTATGAAGGGTCTTCCGGTGACGATCCGTTTGCTTGATCCGCCGCTTCACGAATTTTTGCCGCATGAAGACGCCGATATTGAAAGCTTTGCGAAGGCTGCGGGCCTGACGGTTGACCGCGTGCATCGCCGCCTTAATGAGCTGAAGGAAGCCAACCCGATGTTGGGGCATCGCGGGTGCCGCTTGGGAATTACTTATCCTGAAATTTACGAGATGCAGGCAGTTGCGATTTTTGAAGCCGCTTTGAAAGTGGATGTCATTCCCGAAATTATGGTTCCGTTGATAACAACCAAGGCCGAGTTGTCCAAGCTCAGGAAGATGGTTGATGAGGTGGCGGCGCGAATTTACACGACCAAGGCGGGCGTCAAGCTTCCCTATATTGTCGGGACGATGATCGAGTTGCCGCGCGCGGCATTGATGGCGCACGAGATTGCGGAAGAGGCTGCGTTTTTCAGTTTCGGGACCAACGATCTGACACAAACGACACTTGGGATGAGCCGCGACGATGCGGGGTCGTTCCTGCCGTTCTATGTCGAGAAGGGAATTTTTGCCAAAGATCCGTTCGTCTCACTCGATCAGGACGGTGTTGGGCAGTTGATTGATATGGCGTGCGTGCGCGGACGTGAAGCGCGTTCCGATCTCAAGCTCGGCATTTGCGGCGAGCATGGTGGCGATCCGGATTCGATTGATTTTTGTGAACGGACGGGGCTTGATTATGTGTCGTGTTCCGCGTTCCGTGTGCCGATTGCGCGCCTCGCAGCGGCGCAGGCGTCTTTGCGGGCCAAGAAAAAATCGGCCATCAAGGCAGCTGCCTAGTCAATGCTGTAACCGGATTCATTAATAACGGGTTCAAGAATTTGAATGACACGTTTGAGGTGGGATTTGTATTTTTTCCAGCGGCCTTGCGGCTCTTTGTAGAGATCGCTGCTGATTTGTGTACGCGACGGAGATAGGCTGGTGGGGCCTGAGTCGTCGTGCTTGTAAAATTCACGGACGTTGTCATCCCATTCGACTCCGACGAAATCCAGAATTTTTCCGATTTCCTCATCGAAATTGTTGACCATGTTTTCGTATTTGAATTCGTAAAATTTGATGGGCAGCTTTTCTTTTTCAAATTTCCACAAATTGTAGGTCTTTTTATAGAGCCGTGCGGCGTTTTCAAGGTCAAGAAAGTGGATCATGGCGCTGTTCAGAACGAAATGTTGCATGAAGCTGCTGAGCGTTGAATCGAGCGGATGGCGCTGGACGTAGAGGAATTTGGCGTCGGGGAAAATCGCATGAATGATGGGGACGTGGAGGGTGTTAAGCGGCATTTTGTCGATAAAAATTTTGTCTTTATGCGTCATCGGCAGTCCGGCCTGTTTTTCATTGTACAGGTCGCGCATGAAGGTGATGTGATCTGGCGTCAGTTTATCCAGATATTTCGGCAGGTTGAGGCCGAATTTTTGTTGCATGTGGATTTTTATCTGGTCGATTGCCCCATATTCGTCGGCGGTGAACAATTTGGAGTGTGAATTGAGAATTTTTCCGGTAAGGGTTGTGCCGGACCGCGGGAAGCCGATCAGAAATACCGGAGTTGGATAGAGGCACGGTGTGGTTTTTGTCTTTTCGAGCGTTTCTTCAAGGCGGGTGATAAAGTCGCTGGAGAGAAGGGTTCTGGTGGTGTCGATCAACTGGTTTATGGTGTCCAGTTTGAATTTTTTTCCTTCTTTTGATTTGGCCTGAAGCGCGTTGGCTTCGCGGTAGTAGGAAAATGCTTTTTCGTGGTCGCCAAGCTTTCGCATCAAATCGCCATAGAGAAAGTTTTTCATGGCGCCCATTTGTTCGGAGGTTGCCTTGACTTTATCCAGACACTCGCGTGCGGCATCCAGATTTTTGGAATTCAGGTGATCGCGGGCTTCGAAAAGGAAGATGCTGTCCGAAAATATTTTTTTATCACGGTTTTTGTCTATAGCTCCCAGAAGCTGTGTCTTTTCTGTTTCCGAGAGGGGCAGGAGTTCGGCGATATTCAACGTGTTCAGAAAGGCGTTCAGGTTTTCTGGATCAAAGGACAGAGCCTTAAACACATAGTATTTCGCTTCGTTGAAATGGCGTTTGTAGAGGTGGCTCATCCCCAGAGCCGAGAGCATTTCCGTGTGGGTCGGCGCGAATTGCAGGCCGATGCCAAAGAGTTCGATGGAGTCGTCATATTGACTCATTTGCTGGGAGATACATCCCATCAGATAGTAGGTTTCGGCGTCAGACGGGTTGAGGGCCATTGCTTTGGTCAGGGACTCAAGGGCGGAGTTGAAATCGACCTTCACGAAAATCTGGATCGAGGCCAGTGTGCGCCATGCATCTGGCTGGTTGGGGTTTGATTTCAGGCTTTTGACCAGATTTTTTTCTGCCTCGGCTGTTTGACCGAGTTTCAACATTTCCTGAATTTCGGGGAGTGAAGATGTCATACGACCTCTCCCAGCAGTGCTTTCAGGAAATCGGCTTCGGTGTAGACCGAGGTCAATGCTTCGGGCGCGGGCGGGACATCGTCGCGCAGGCGGCGGTGTATGACCGGAATTCCGGCGGCAGAGGCTGCCGTGACACCATAGGCATCGTCTTCGATGGCGATGCAGTCGGATTTGTCAATTTTATGTTCTGTGGCATTTTCCATGCGGGCGTGGGCGGTCAGATATGGCGTCGGATGGGGTTTACGTTCTTTGTAATCTTCCTTGCACCAGACGAATTCAAAATAGGGCAGGAGGCCCTTGTTTTCGATCATCGGACGGACAGAAGAGGTGCGGGCGTTAGTGACCACGCATTGTCTGGCGCCGCTTCTTTTTAAGAAGTCCAAAGCATATGCCACGCCGGGGCGCAGGGGAATTTCAAGAATTTTGGAGTGATACCAGTCGTCGATTTCCTTGAGATATTGTGTGGTAGGGATTTCAAACCCCAGTTCTTCATTCAGCAGCTTCCAGTTTTGTGCGCCGTTGTTGTGATAAAAGCGTTCGCGATAGTCGGGCGCCAGATCAAGGCCATATTTCGAGGTGATGGCCAGATGTTTCTGCCAGTGCAGTTCGGCATTGTCGAGCAGAGTACTGTCACAGTCCCAGAAGATATATTTCGCTGTCATCGTTTTGCGTTTCTTTAGTTTTTGCTTCAGTCTCGCGGTTCATCAGGATCAGGCCCAGATTGCCACATTTTGATCTCATCAGGCCATAGTTTTCTATTTCGGTTCCCGACTGTGGTGGATTTTTTTTGAAACGGGTGGAGACCAGATGTTTTTTCCCCAGATTGCGGTTGTGCATGCGGGCGACCAATTCCTGCCCGACATAGCAGCCTTTAGTGTAGGAGACGGCTTTTTCATCAAGATTCAGTTCGGCAAGGGTCGAGACACCGACTTCGGCGTCACGCGACCCGTCCGGTTCGCCACGCAGAATGCGTTCGGTGTCCCATTCGTTGAGAGGAATCTCGGTTCCATTAGGGGGAGAGGGAGAGCGGGAAGATGCGGTTATGTAGATTGTAATGTCTTCGTTGGCTTCGATTGAAATATTGGCGCGGAGTTTATACAGAGTGAGGCGTTTGGCAAGGTCGCGGGTGCGTTCGCCGCCTTCGCATTCGAGAGTGTACCCTTCGGCTGTTCTGGAAACGTAGAAATCATGCAGGAATTTTCCCTGTGGTGTCAGCAGGCAGGCATGAATAAAGGGAGATATTTCAAGAAGATTCAGATCATTTGAAACGATGTTTTGCAAGAAGGAGAATGCATCCGGTCCTTCAATTCTGATTTCGCCACGATGTGGGCGTTTCACGAATTTTTCGGGTTCTATCATTTCTGTTTTTTGTCGGTGGCGAGGATATCTGTTTTGGGGCGTCCGTAAAGCCAGCCTTGTCCTTTGTCGACGCCGAGCTCTTCCAAGAGGGCGGCTTGCTCTTCAGTTTCGATCATCTCGGCGACGACATAGACGCTCATTTCGTGGCACATCTGGGTCAGGTTTTTAACCATAGAGGCGTCGCGAGGTGATTCCGTGATATTGCGGACATAAGATCCGTCGATCTTGATGCCGTCAACATTCAGCTTGTGTAGGTACTGGAAGGACGCGGCGCCGGCGCCAAAGTCATCGAGGCAAACCGCATATCCTTTTTTGCGGATTTTCTGGATGTAGGAGTCAACTTTTTCAAGGTCTTTGATTTCGCTCGATTCCGTGATTTCGAACATCAGGTGTTTTGCGGCTTCTGGATACTCATCAAGTGTGGCCAAAAGTTTTTTGGTAAAAATTTCACTTTGGATCGAGAGTCCAGACAGGTTTACCGCCAGTTTGCCGATTTCTTTCTTCCTGTTCATATCAGCGTATTTCAAGGCCTGACGGCAGATGGCCAGATCCATATCGGGGGCCATACCGATGTCTTCGCCCATGGTGATCAGTTCGTACGGTGAGGTCTGGCTGTCGAAGCGGACCAAAACTTCGTGGTGAGAGATGGATTTGTCGTTGATGTTGTTGATGGGCTGGAAATTCAGTTTGAAATCCTGATGGGAAATGATCCGTTTCAGGTTGCTGATCTTGTTGGCGTTTTCTTCAAGGAAGGTGTTGAACGATGCTTTGAGGTCATCGCCGACGGCTTCAAGACCGTCCTTTTCCATTTTCTTGATGGTGTAGAGGATGGCGCGCGAGGTTTCGCGGGCGGAGAGCGTATCCAGTTGCCCTTCGATGGTTTTGGACTGGATATTCAGGGTGTCCTCGATGTTATACTGCTTGGCAATCTCCATGATCTTTTTCTGGATATCGTTATCGGTATCCTTGGCATCCTTCAGGATCATGTATTTCTCGTCATCGACCTTGACTGCAGTTTCCCCGTCAATCGATGATTCCATCACCAGTCTTGCGATGGCTGCTGTCAGACCTTCCCAGCTATTGGAATCGAGTTTCTGGGCGTTGGCGCGAATGCCGTCCAGTTGCAACAGCTGGACGTCCACCGGCTGATTGCTGTCGACCATACCTTGCATTTTCTTGCGCAGAATATGCTCGAATTCATTGAGGGACGGGATGTTTTCGAGTTGCTTGTTCTTGCTGAACTCCATGAAACTCAGCAAGGCGTCGGCCAATGTCAGTGCCAGATAAACGGGGCCGTCTTTCTGGGGGACAAAACCGGATATAAAAACATTCTTGGCGGATGTGCCGGTATTCAAACTCTCGATTTTTACGAGATAGGGGCCCTGTTTGGTTTTGAGCTTCGAGTCCGACGTCATCGTTTCGATGAACGGTATATCTTCTTTTCGAAAAAGCTTTGTAAATTCCATGCCGATGAGCTTGTTTTCATCGGTTCCCGTTATTGCTGTTACCGCGCCGGAGGCATATATAATTTTTCCAGATTGGTCGACTTCGACGAGCATGTCCGCTGCGGCGAAGGCGAATGCCAGAAACCGGTCTCTCTGGGTTTTATAGTCTTTATTTTGTGTCATGCGGGATGATAGGTCAGTTTAGCTTGTTGTTTGTTCGTTTATCCTATCATATCATTCCATTTTTCCTGAATTTATTAATACTATCTGCAGGATTTTTTTATCGGAATGATTATGGCCAAGCTCAACAATTATGTTAATTGTTTTTTTGCGTTCTGTCTGGGAGGAAAGGGTGGTGCCTAAGGCCGGAATCGAACCAGCGACACAGCGATTTTCAGTCGCTTGCTCTACCAACTGAGCTACTTAGGCAATAGTTGGGAGGTTATAGTCAAAAAAAACGGGCTTGTCCAGCCCGCTTTTTATTGTTTTTCTATTCGTTGTAATGCCGTTCTTTCGGCGTGTTTTCATACACTTTGGTGCGGTATCTTTCATAGCCGATCGTGTCCAGATACGTGTCGCGGGCGCGTTCTTCGGTCTTGTAGTTCACGTATTTGACGCGTTCCCAGCCCTTGAAGTTCATGCAGCCCTCAAAATCGTGGAAATCATACATTTCGGTGCGCATATAGCCATCGCGTTCCGGTGTGTCCCAGCTACCCATGCGGGATTCTGGTGATCCGGCGACGATTTTATGGGCGTCTTTATCCCACGTTTCCGCAGGAACGGATTCCTTAATGGCTCCCATGCGTTCCATTTCGTTGACCACGGCTGTGCAGTTGGCCATGTCCTGAAACAGCATTTGCTGGGCTTTCGGGCCTTGCTGGTAAATGGCATCCGTCGTGCCAGAGCGTTGCCAGTAGCGGGCGTTGTTCTCGAATTCATATTCCATGTCCGCACAAGCGGAGAGGGAGAGCGCGACCGCGCAGGAAAGTGTCAATAATTTGAGTTTTGTCATCGGTTTTATCTTCTGGGACCCTGAATAGGTTATGAGAGATTCTTTACTGTGTTACCGTAACAGGAGTTGGCTGATTTCTCAATCCTGTTTTGCCGCATTTTCGGGGAGAGAGATACTCCACCAGCTCTCCAATATATTTCCATATAACGATTGTTGTTCCGGATGGCTGAAGAGGCTCCACGAGGCGACTGTGTCGCGATCGCTGTAGAAGAGCGGGATGGCATAGTTTTCCCATGTGAGAATCCGGTCCAGCGCGCGGGTCGCGGCCACCATTCCTTCGCGGGAGGTGGCGTTGGGAATCGTGGCAATCAGATTTTCAATAGCCGGATGGCAAATTCCCGCGTAGTTGAAGCGGCCATTTTCTTTTGCAGCCTGACATCCCCAGTAGAGAGCCTGTTCCGTTCCCGGAGAGAGCGAGTTTTGCCAGTAATCCAGAACCATGTCGTAATCGTAGGCGGTCAGGCGGTCCTGAAAAGCGGCGGCATCCAGTGTGCGGAGTGTGACGGTTATCCCCAAACGCTCCAGCGATTTTTTAAACGAGATTGCGAGCTTTTCGTCTTTCGGGTCGCCCAAAACGATTTCAAAGCTGAAAGGTTCTCCGGTGGTATCGTTGACGCGCAGGCCGTTGCGCACACCCCATCCGGATTCTTTGAGAAGCGCGTCGGCTTTGACCTGAGAGGCGCGGTTGGCCACCATCGAACCGCTGGGCGGTGCTTGCCATGCCGGACCGAAAACTTCTTCCGGCAGGTTGTCTTTATATGGGGAGAGATAGACAAGTTCCTCTTGTGAAGGTTCATCAATCGCGGCCAGTTCCGAGTTGGGGAAGTAGCTGGTGGTGGTTTGGTAGGCACCGTAGAAAATATTGCGGTTGATCCAGTCGTAATCCACCATCTGGGACAGGGCGCGGCGAACTTTGGCATTATCAAACGGAGCGCGGCGGGTGTTGAAGATAAATCCCCACATGCGCTCGACGCGGCCGTGTTTCAATTCTTCTTTTTTGATCAGGTCTGTACTGACGGACGGAAGGTCGTATGCGGACGCCCAATGGCCCGGGTCGAGATCAACCCAGACATCGATGTCACCAGCTTTGAACGATTCGAAGGCGGAGGTCTGGTCACGGAAATAATCGAATGAGACTTTATCAAAGTTGTATTGGCCTTTGTTGACCGGAAGATCGGCGCCCCAGTAATTCGGGTCGCGTTCATACACAATCTTTTTTCCTGCGTCGATTTCAGCGATCTTATAAGGGCCGGAGGTGTTCGGGGCTTCGAGAATGGTTTTGTTAAAATCTTTTCCACTCCACCAGTGTTTCGAGAGAACCGGCATCATGGCGAGGATCATCACAGTTTCGCGGTCATATCCTTTGCCGAGATGGAAAGTGATTTTATCCTTTCCGGACTTTTCGACTTTGTCCACGAGTTTATAGACGTTGCGCATATTCGGGCGGCCTTTTTCTTTGAGAGTCTCAAAAGAAAATTCGACATCGTCGCTGGTGATGGTGGTTCCATCCTGAAATTTTGCATTCGGGTTCAACGTGAAAGTGATGGAGGAGCGGTCTTCGGGAATGTTCACCGATTCGGCGATTTGCGGATACATGGTGAAGGGTTCGTCCCATGAACGGGACATCAGCCGGTCGTAGACCAGATTTAATCCTTGGGCCGAGTTCCCCTTGAGAGAGAAGGGGTTGACCGTATCGAATGTGCCGAAGGCTGCACGGCGGAATGTGCCGCCTTTCGGAGCCTCTGGATTCGCGTAATCAAAATGGGTAAAGTCGGAGGACATTTTCGCGTCACCGACCATGGCCAGCCCGCTTGATTCGGCCTGTGCGGTCATCGGGAGCGCGATCAGGCAGACAACGAAGAAAATTTTGAGCATATTCATCATGTCCCAAACCCTAACAGACCAAGCCGCATCCTCCAACCCTGAAAAGGCCACAAAATTGAGGATTTTGCAGGGGGATTTCCTTTCAAGCAGCGACGAGGCCGCCCGCGTGTTCTTTATGTCCGAAGATTTGTCGTGGGAGGGAGATCTGGGGAAAGCCATCCTTGAGGAAGTCGGCCCGCAGCTTGATGAATATATTCTTGAAAACGTCATACAACCAAAACGGGGTGAAGCCTATTTTATCCCCGCGGATGTCGGTAACGGTCACGCCTATATTATCGGCATTCTGCCCTTGTGGGACGGCGGAATGAACGATGAGGAGCGGGCGCTCAAGAAATGTATTACGGGCATTCTCGAGACGGCTGAGGCAAATGGTTTGCGTTCTCTGGCTTTCCCTGCTCTGGGGATGGGCAAAAAGGATTATCCGGTCAGGAAAGCTGCCCGTCTTATTCTGTCCGTTTTAACCCCCTTTCCCTACAAGACGTTGCGCGATCTGAGCGTGGTGTGCAAAACCCTCGAGATTTTTGAAGCGTATAGCGGATAGAGTTATCCACAGACTTTCGGGCCGTTTTGGGGGCTATCCTAAAATTTTAAGATGTCGTTAATACGAATCTCCAAGCATGAGGTTAACGCAGGGAGGTTGGTATGACTCAGAATACAGGACATAGAGGGTGTGATTTTCTAAACGAAAAAATCGTATTGCCGTTTCCGCCTCAAGATGTCGCGGAGATGAGAACCGAGATGGATGTCTATGCACGGTTTATGCGCCATCTGCGCAGTGTGCCGTCGAGCCGCGAAGAAATCCGTATCTTGTCTTCGATCCAGTTTGTGGCCGACATGATGGTGCTCAGCGATGCGCTGGTGGCCAAGATGCTGGTTGATCTGGGGTTGCGGGCGCCGCGGATGGCATTTCCCGAAACCTATCTGGAGCACGCGGATCAGGCCTTGATGCGCGGGGTTCATGAAATCGGCAGTGCGAATGAGTCGCTTCGTGATTTGAAACTTCACTGGGACAGAATTGGCGAGGACCGTCTGGCGGCGTTCCGTCGCGTCTACCCGGCGCTTACCGAGGGGTTGTTTACTTCCGTTTAGTTGTTAAGGCGCCCGTAGCCCACGTGGTCGTTGGGGTCTGCTGGTTTGTAGTGGCTGTTGGGGCGCGGAGCGTTGGTTCTGATGTCTCCGCCGCCATTGTCGCCTGTCAGGTCGGGGAAGGGGGATGACAAAAGATCACCAAGCATATCCGAGAAATCTGACGAAAAATCTGAATCCTTGAGCAGAGCGTATTTGGACGGGGAGGGGTCGGATTTGGCGGCGGCCACGATATCGCGCCAAGCGCGGGCGGGGAGGCTGCCGCCTGTTACGCGGTTCATCGGTGCGTTGTCGTCATTGCCGAACCAGACCACGGCGACATAATCTTGCGAGAAACCATCAAACCACGCATCGCGGTGATCTTGCGTGGTTCCGGTTTTACCGGCGACGAAGAATGCGGATTTTGCACCTTGGCCTGTGCCGTTTTGCACGACACTAATCATCATATTGACCAGAACCTGAATATCGTGTGAGCGGAACATGCGCGGGGCGGGTTCCTGTTTGTATTCATAGAGAACTTTGCCCGAGTCTTTTTCTTTGATTTTTGTGATGCCGTAGGGCTTGACGGCGTAGCCGCCACTGGCAATCGTCGCATAGGCTCCGGCCATTTCAATCATTGGAACTTCGGAGCTACCCAGTGCCAGAGAAAGATTGGGTTCGAGGTCGGCGGTAATACCCATACGCCGTGCGACGTCGATCACTTTTTCAATGCCGACGGCCTTGGCGAGTTTGACCGAGACGGTGTTGAGCGAAAGCGTGAGGGCGTCGATCAGACGAACTTCACCGTAATATTTATTACCGAAGTTGGTGGGGCGGTATTTGCCTTCGGTGATCGGAGAGTCTTCGACGATTGTGTCTTCGTTGGCTCCCATTTCGACGGCCGAGAGATAAACAAACGGTTTAAACGACGATCCGGGCTGGCGCAGACCTTGGGTCGCACGGTTGAATTGGCTTTCGTTGTAATCGACGCCACCGACGATGGCGACGGTTTGTCCGTCGGGGCGCAGGACAACCGAGGCGGCTTGCAAAACTTTTGCCGTTTGGCCGTTTTCCTCGACATATTTTTTCAGGGTGCGCGCCGTGCTTTGTTGAACCTGCGGGTCCATCGTCGTTTCAATGACCAGATCGGTGGTCGGCGTACCGATCATATCGTCGAG
Source organism: Pseudomonadota bacterium (assembly GCA_029558635.1). GTDB lineage: Bacteria > Pseudomonadota > Alphaproteobacteria > Micavibrionales > Micavibrionaceae > UBA1573. Next base: position 185,922 of record JAKQEE010000052.1, read on the forward strand.
GTTGTCCGCAGCCCAGTCAGAGAAGTAGCGCGCGGCGTGGTCCTCGGCTTTGTCGCTGATGCGTTTTACTTTCTGTACCGAGGCTTTGTTCATTTCATCTTTGGTGATGTATCCCGCATCTTCCATGGCAGCCAGAACCGTCTTGGCGCGTTTTTCCGCAGCCTTGGGGTTGGAGAGGGGGGAGTATTTCGACGGGGCTTTCAGCAGGCCTGCGATGATGGCGGCTTCCTGAAGGGTGAGATCGTTTATATCCTTGTTAAAATAGACTTTGGCCGCGGCGGTCACGCCGTATGTTCCCGCACCGAGATAGACACGGTTCATATAGGCCGCGAGAATTTCGTCTTTGGTGAGTTCATGTTCGAGCCACAGAGCGAGAAGGGCTTCTTGAATTTTGCGTTTGTAGGTTTTTTCCTGCGAGAGGAAGAGGTTCTTCGCAAGCTGTTGCGTGATGGTCGATCCGCCTTGACGCACGCCTTTGTGCATAAAATTCACATAGATGGCGCGGGTCAGGCCAATCGGATCGAGGCCAAAGTGATAGTAAAAGCGGCGATCTTCGGTGGCGATGATCGCGTCAGTTACATTTTTCGGCAGGTGGTCAGCCGAGACGTTGCGGTCCTTGATATCGCCATATCTTGCGATCAGAGAGCCGTCATTCGCCAGAACGGTGATCGAAGCTTTGCGTTCAAAGCGCGGATTGTCGATCAGGTTCGGGAGATCCTTGGCAAACCATGCCAAAACAGCCGCCAGAACCAGAACGCCCCACAGGCCCAGTACAAAGCCCCACTTGATCAAGCGGCGGAGCAGGGACGGACGGGATTGTTTCTGTTTCGATGTTCTTCGGGCCATTCGGGGGGTTTAGCACAAACAGCCTGTAAAATGGTAGGGTTTTTATCCCAATTTTATTTCAGTATGTTCCCTGATTGGAATTGCTGGGGGCGTTTTTGTGATTGTCATTTCTGCGTGATCGCGTCCTACCAGTAATGCACTAACATAAAAACCGTATTTTCCCATTTCTTTCTCAAGGTCCGTGTATCCCTTGTTGTTCAAAATAGATGCAATCTGCGGAGTTTTGGGAAATTTATGATTTTGTGCGGAGGAGGCATTATCAAACAAGTGAAGCAATGTCGGGTAGCTGAACGGAACGAGAAGGCATGACGTGCCATTTGCCGTGCACTCTTCCAAAGATTCCGCGATCATTTCATCCGGAATGGATTTGAATGAGTGTGAAATGATCGCCGCATTCAGGAAGGAGAGTTTCATACCCAAAAGGGCGTTATTAACTGCCGACGACTTCATTTTACGCAATCCCTATTTTATATTTTCTGGAAAATATAAAATAGGATGAGGAATGTCAAGGTTATTCGATAATCGGTTCGGGGTTCAGGGTGGGCCTCAGAACGATTCGGACTTCGTCAGGGCAGACCACCATTTTCTCGACTGCAAAGCCTTGGGCTGAGATCTTGTTTTGCAGTCGCGTGTATTCCGAATTGGCCCTGATCATTTCTTCGGAAAGAGAGAAGTAGGGAGGTAGTTCGGGAACAGAGAATCCGGTCTTATCCTCTTTATTCCAGATGCTTTGCCATTTGTTCGGTCGTGTCAGCGTCAGAATCGCTTCTCACGGATGGAAGTCAAATTTTAGAGAAGGAAGAGGGTGGCCAGGCCAAGGAAGGCAAAAAAGCCGATGACATCCGTCATGGTGGTTAGAAACACGGATGAGGCCACGGCGGGGTCGATATTCATTTTGTCCAGAACAACAGGGATGCTCGCACCGAAAAATCCCGCAACGATCAGGTTGACGATCATCGCGACCGCAATGACCATGCCCAGACCGATGTCGTGGAACCAGGCGCCTGCCACGATACCGATAATGATGGCGAAAATCATCCCGTTCAGGGTGCCCACCGCCGTTTCCTTACCGATCACGCGCCAGACGTTCGTGCCGGACAATTCGCCTGTTGCCAGCGCGCGGACAGCCACGGTCATCGACTGGGTTCCGGCATTGCCGCCCATGCCAGCTACAATCGGCATCAAGATGGCAAGAGCCACAATTTTTTCAATGGTGGTATCAAATAGCGAGATCACTGCTGCCGCGAGAATGGCGGTCAGCAGGTTGATAAAGAGCCACCAGCTCCGCGATTTCGTGGTGTGAAGAATATTCCGGTACAGATCGTCCTCTTTAACGCCCCCCAATTTCAGCAAGTCTTCTTCGGCTTCTTCGTCGATAACGAAGATAACGTCGTCGTAGGTGATAATCCCGATCAGGCGCCCGTCTTCGTCGATAACAGGCGCCGACGCCAGATTTTCATTCCGGAAGATGGTAGCCACTTCCTCTTGGTCCATCGTTGCGGGGATCGAGTGGACTTCTTCCAATGTCAGATCGTCAATTTTAACCGAGCGGGGCGAGCGGACGAGTTTATTCAATGGAATCTCGCCTACCACATGATGTGCGGGGTCGATCACGATCAAATCATAGAAATCATCAGGTAGGGTGTCGCGCGCGGCGCGGAGATAATCAATCGTTTTTCCTACGGTCCAGAATTGTGGAACGGCGACGAACTCGCGTTGCATCAGGCGGCCGGCAGAGTCTTCGGGGAAGCTTAGGCCCTCTTCGAGGGCCATCCTGATTTTGGCCGAGAGTTTGCGCATGACCTCTTGTTGAAATTCGGGGTCGAGTGGGGCGACGATATCCAGCGCGTCATCACTGTCGAGGTCGGAAAGAATTTTAGCGACCTGACCTGCCGTCATGTCTTCGAGAGCATCGGTACGGATATCTTCCTGCAGAACGGAGATGACATCGGCGTCGAAATAGCGCTCAAACGCCAGCATCAGGGATTTGCGGGTCTCGGATGTCACTTTTTCGAGGAGTTCGGCTTTGTCGCTGGTGGTCAGGTCTTCAAGGAGAGTCCCAACCTTTTCCATCTCTTCGCTTTGTAAGGCTTCGACGATTTCGCGGATGTGGTCATCCGAAAGGCCAAGAAAGTCGGTCGCGTCGGTTTCCTCTTCTTCGGGAACCGCCGCGGTGACTTGGTCTTCTTCTTTGATGTCGGTCTCGCTCATTGCGGTCCCCTGCGAGCTGGAGGTTTGCCTGTCCCTACTTAGAACAGACGGGTCGAAATCTCAAGAGCGGTTTTGAATTAAGCGGCAGTATCCCGCTTAATTTTGGAGGTATCGCCTTCGCCGAAAATCTGGGCGCCTACGGTCGAGACGGCTGTGATATTTACAATCCCGCGCGGTGTGGCGGCGTTGGTCAGAATATGGGCGGTGTGGGCTGCTCCCAACAGGATCGGTCCGATGGGAATGCAGTCCGAGAGAACCTTGACGGCATTATAGGTGATGTTGGCGGCATCGACAGTCGGCATCACCAGCAGGTTGGCCTGACCTTTCAGGGTCGAGTTTGGCATCAACTGCATGCGGATTTCTTCGGAGAGAGCGCAGTCGGCGTGCATTTCCCCGTCAATTTCAAGATCCGGCGCGCGGGTTTTGATGTCGTAATAGGCTTCGCGCATTTTGAACGCGCTGTCATGACGGTGCGATCCGAAGTTGGAATGCGAGAGGAGGGCGATTTTGGGTGTGATCCCGAAGCGGCGGATTTCCTCGGCGGCGAGCAGAGTCATCTCGGAGATTTGTGCGACGCTGGGGTCGGGGTTGATGTGGGTGTCGCAGATAAAGAGCGGCCCGCGGGTGGGGTGCAGGAGGCACGCCATCGCGGCGGCGGTTTCGACACCGGGCTTCAGTCCGATCAGGTCGGCAACGATTTTCAAATGTTCACGGTAAGGCCCGACGGTTCCGCAGACCATGCCGTCGGCTTCGCCTTTATGGACGAGGAGCGAGCCGATCACGGTGGTGTTGGTGCGGACAATGTTTCTGGCGTGGGATGGGGACACACCATTGCGTTCCATCAATTGGTGATAGGTTGTCCAGTAATCGTGATAGCGCGAGTCGTTTTCCGGATCGACCAGTTCGAAATCCTTGTCGATTTTCATGCGCAGGCGCAGTTTCTTGATGCGGGTTTCAACCACAGAACGGCGGCCGATCAGGACGGGGTGGGCCAATTGTTCGTCGATGACGGTCTGAACTGCGCGGAGCACGCGTTCTTCCTCGCCTTCGCAATAGGCGATCTTTTTCGGATTGGTACGGGCTTTGGAAAAGACCGGACGCATAATTGAATCCGACTGGTAGAAGAATTGGGTCAGTTTGTTTTTATAGGCTTCCCAGTCTTCGATCGGGCGGGTGGCCACGCCTGACTCCATCGCGGTTTTGGCGACCGCCATCGGCAGTTCGACAATCAAGCGTGGGTCGAAGGGTTTCGGAATCATATAGTTCGGGCCGAACTCAAGAGTTTCGTTGGCGTAGATGGCAGCCACTTCGGCGGTGACTTCCTGACGGGCGAGGTCGGCAATCGCACGGACGCAAGCCATTTTCATTTCTTCGTTGATCGCCGTCGCGCCGACATCCAGCGCACCGCGGAAAATATAAGGGAAGCAGAGGACGTTGTTGACCTGATTGGGGAAGTCGGAACGTCCGGTGCAAATAATCGCATTGGGTTTTACGGCCAAGGCTTCGTCGGGCATGATTTCCGGTGTCGGGTTGGCGAGCGCCATAATCAACGGCGCGTCGGCCATATTGGCGACCATTTCGGGTTTCAGCGCGCCTGCGGCGGAGAGGCCCAGGAAAATATTCGCGCCCTTGATCGCGTCGGAGAGTTCGCGGTCTTTGGTTTCGATTGCGAATTTTTCCTTTTCGGGGTCCATGCCTTCGTTGCGGCCCTTATAGACCACGCCGTTACGGTCGCAGACGGTGATGTTTTCTTTCGGTAGTCCCAATTCAACCAGCAATGACAAACACGCAATCGCTGCTGCTCCCGCGCCGGAGGCGACAAGTTTTACATCCTTGATATTGCGGTCGGTGATCTGGAGCCAGTTGAGAATGGCTGCGCCGGAGATAATCGCCGTGCCGTGTTGGTCGTCGTGGAAGACGGGAATATTCATCCGTTCCTTGAGGGTGCGTTCGACCTCGAAACATTCGGGGGCTTTGATATCTTCAAGGTTGATGCCGCCGAAAGAGGGTTCGAGCGAGGCAATAATTTCGATGAGTTTTTGCGGGTCGCGTTCTTCGATTTCGATGTCGATGGAATCGACGTTGGCGAATTTCTTGAAGAGGACCGATTTCCCTTCCATCACGGGTTTAGACGCCAGTGCGCCGATGGCCCCCAGCCCCAGAACCGCCGTCCCGTTGGAAATAACAGCCACGACGTTGCCGCGCGAGGTGTAATCGAGGGCGGTCAGCGGATCCTTTTCGATCTCTTCACAGGCTGCAGCCACTCCGGGGGAATAGGCCAGCGACAAATCCCGCTGGGTCATCATCGGTTTGGTCGGAACAATCGAGATTTTTCCGGCACGGGGGTGGCGGTGATATTCGAGGGCGGCGTCGCGCAAAGAGTCTTTCACGGCAGAGAATCCTTAAATAGTTAAAAGATGTCCGTAAATGACCAGAGAATCACTGTTTTTTCAAGGGGGTGGGTGTGATGTGATGCAGCAAATGGAGAGGGCTAAATGGTGCGGCCAAGAAGACTCGAACTTCCACGGGCTAATGCCCACAACGACCTCAACGTTGCGCGTCTACCAATTCCGCCATGGCCGCAGAAATGGGTGTTGTGGTGTCTATCAAATCAGTGCGTGGCTTGCAAGTGGAAAAGATTGACGCTAGATCAATGGGCATGGACTGGATTGTTTCCCAAGGACTTATCGAATATCCGGCCGCCGTTACCGAGATGGAGCGGCGGGTCGCGGCTATTCGTACGGGGGAAGAGGATGAGGCGATCTGGCTTTTGGAGCATCCGCCGCTTTATACAGCGGGGACGAGTGCCAAGGCCGAAGACCTCGTCGATGCTCGGTTTCCGGTGTTTGAAAGTGGGCGCGGGGGGCAATATACCTATCACGGGCCGGGACAGAGGGTGGCTTATGTCATGCTTGACCTTAAAAAGCGGCAAAATGAGCCCGATATCAAGAAATTCGTCTGGCAACTGGAGGAGTGGATTATCCGTACGCTGGCCGAATTCGATATTAAAGGGGAGCGTCGCGAAGGACGGGTCGGGATCTGGGTGGTGGTCGAGAATGGTCGCGAGGACAAGATTGCGGCCATCGGCGTGCGCGTTCGACACTGGGTCACCTATCACGGAATTTCGATCAATGTGTCGCCGGATTTGTCCCATTTTGGGGGAATTGTTCCGTGCGGGATCAAGGAACATGGCGTGACATCATTCATGAATCTAAATAAGAAAATTTCCACGCAACAGCTTGATACTGCGCTTAAAAATAATTTCGATACGGTCTTCTGTTAATCCGCTGCCTGTGGGGTGGAGTAAGAGGCGGCCAGAGCATTCAAATGATGAATCAATTTCTGAAGATCGTCTTTTAATTTATTGAATCTTTTCTCCATTATCTTGTTTTCCGGTGTCAGATAGAGGTCTTTATTGATTTCGATCTGGAGCGAGTGTTTGCCGCGTGAGGGTTCGCCATAGCGGCGGACAATTTCGACCCCTTTGAAAGGCAGGTTGACCGACACGCGGTATCCCAGACCGATCAGGAAGGATTGCAGGCTGCGGCGGAATATGATCCCGCAACTGGTTCCGTCTTTATCCCCCAGAACAAAATCCGGCAGTGGTCCGGTGTAGTATGGACGCATGGCCGAGGGTGGGGTGGAATGACAGTTGATATGAAAATATAGGCCGTGGGTTTGAAGCGTATTTTCTAGCAAGTTCTCCAGCGCTGCGTGATAGGGGCGGTAATAATGGGTCAGGCGGTGGTTGATTTCCTGTGTCATCAGGGTTCGGTCATAAACCGGAATTTTGTCGCCGATGGTCTGGCGGATCAGGCCATGACCTGCGGTCGAACGTATGGTCGGGGCGGTTGCGTGCGGCCAGTCGTTGGGGCGCATGTCTTCGGCGATATCTCTTTCGGTACGGTTCGGGTCGATATAGGTGCGAGGGAAGAGCGCCTTAAGAAAGCACACACCGTTTTCGCGAGCGGCGTCTTCGAATAACAGGTCTACAAAATGATCTTCGCATTTCTTCAGATCGTCGAAAGAGCAAGCGTAGCCGAAATCGGACGGATAAATGCTGCCCGAATGCGGCGAGTCCAGAACCAGCGGGGAGGGGGTTTCCTCACCAGTGATTTTGTAAACGCCTTCAAGCAGATGCGGTAATTTTTCCATTGTTTCCGGTTTCTGCGGCCTTGTTTCGTTTATCTATTTTATATAAGCTGTGGGCCATTATTTCACTACAGGATTTTTTATATTATGCACGATTTGAAAGCTCTTCGCGACAATCCCGACTTTTACGACCGCAACTGGGCGCGGCGTGGTCTCGACCCGCAAACGCCTACGATTTTGAAAATTGATGAGGAACGTCGGGCGCTGCAAACCGAATTGCAATCCCTTCAGACCCGTCGCAACGAAGCGTCGAAGGAAATCGGTGCGGTCAAATCCAAGGGCGGCGATGCGCAGGCTCTGATGGACGAAGTCGCTGCGATCAAGGACAAGATGGTCGCCTTGGAAGAGCAAGAGCGCGTCAAAGCCGAGCAGTTGAATGATATTCTTTCGGCGCTTCCCAACATGATTGCCGATGATGTGCCGGACGGGCCGGATGAGGAGCATAATGTCGAGGTTCGTCGTTTCGGGACACCTAAGGTCGGGCAGAATGCTGCCAAAGACCATGTCGAGATCGGCGAGGCTTTGGGGTTGATGGATTTCGAGACGGCGGCCAAAGTTGCGGGCGCGCGGTTTGTGATTGAAAAAGGCGGGATTGCGCGACTGGAACGCGCTCTTGCGCAGTTTATGCTTGATACGCACACTCAGGAACATGGATATACCGAAGTGAATCCGCCGCTGTTGGTGTCGGATGATGTGATGTACGGCACAACACAGTTGCCGAAATTCCGTGACGATCAATTCGGTACAACCGACGGGCGGTGGTTGATCCCGACATCCGAAGTCGTTCTCACCAATATGGTGAGAGAGTCGATTCTGGAAGAGGGGGATTTTCCGATCCGGATGTGCGCGCATACGCCGTGTTTCAGGAAAGAAGCAGGGTCGGCGGGGAAAGACACGCGCGGGATTATCCGTCAGCACCAATTCTATAAGGTCGAGATGGTGAGCATCGTCAAACCTGAAGACTCGGAAAAAGAGCATCAACGCATGACGGAATGTGCCGAAAATATTCTCAAGAAACTCGAAATTCCGTTCCGCACGATTGTACTGTGTTCGGGGGATATGGGCTTTGCGTCACGCAAAACCTATGACATCGAGGCATGGATTCCTTCGCAAAACAAATACCGCGAGATTTCGAGCTGTTCCAACTGCGGCGATATTCAGGCGCGGCGGATGAAGGCGCGGTTTAAACGTGCGGGGGCCAAGGACACCGAATTTGTTCATACGCTCAACGGTTCCGGTGTTGCCGTGGGCCGTGCGCTGGTAGCGGTCATGGAAAATTACTATGATCCGACCGATGGCGGTATCTTTGTTCCCGAAGTCCTGAAACCCTACATGGGCGGTGTCACGAAGATTGTGAAAGGTCGGTAAGGTGACCCCCGACCCGTCCATTATTCGTTTGATTATCCAGTTGCGGCAGGCGGGGATTACCGACACGTCTGTTTTGAGTGCGATTGAAAAAACGCCTCGCGATTATTTTGTTCCGCCGCATTTCCAGGTTCATGCCTATGAGGATCAGGCCGTTCCGATTGGTTTGGGGCAGACGATTTCGCAGCCTTATATCGTGGCCTATATGACGCAGGAATTGAAAGTTGATAAAACCCATTCGGTTCTCGAGATCGGGACGGGGTCGGGGTATCAGGCGGCGGTGCTTTCGCATCTGGTGCGGCGGGTTTATACCATCGAGCGGCATAAACCGTTACTTGAACTTGCCGAAAAAAGATTTCATGAATTGGGGCTGCGGAATATCACGGCGATGGCAGGTGACGGGATGAAGGGGTGGCCTGCCGCTGTGGGCGAGATGAAATTCGACCGGATCATTGTGACGGCAGCTTGCGAGGGTGAGCCGCCTGTGGCGCTGCTTGCACAGCTCAAGGTTGGCGGGATGATGATTATTCCGGTCGGGGCGCAGGGGCAGACACAGTTTCTCAAGCGGTACAAAAAAGAATCGGAAGAGGTTTTTGCCGTTCAGGAATTGCTTCCCGTGCGGTTTGTCCCTTTGTTACCTGATGTGCCGCGGAACAATTCCTACACCGAGCATGATTTGGAGGAGTTGACGGCGTGAATGGAAATCTCAGCTTCCTTTTTCTGTGCATTATTTTAACCGGATGCGTGCAGTCTGGTGGCGGCGTTCCGGTGCATAATTACGGGGAAGGCAAAAAATCGGGAAGTCTTGGTCTGCATACGGTCCGGCAGGGGGAAACGTTATGGGCTATTTCGCAGGCCTATCATGTCGATTTGCGCGATCTTCTGGACCTTAACAGTTTGTCGCCGCCATATTCGATGCAAGCCGGAACGCGAATTGCGATTCCCGCGCCGCGTACCTACACCGTGCAACGCAGTGATACGCTTTACCGTGTGTCGCGGATGTTCGATACGACGACGACTGATCTGGCGCGGCTCAACGGGTTGCGCAGCCCATATATTTTGAAGAAGGGGCAGAGTTTGAGATTGCCTGCCGTGCGGAAGGTTTCTCCACCGCCTGTCAAGGTTGCAGCTGTTGCTTCCCTCCAACCATCATCGGCGGCGGGGGTAAAGGCTCCTGTTTCTGCGGTTCATGCCGAACGGCTTTCCGCCCCACGGACTCAAACAGCAGCTTCTTCGCGAGCAGTTCCGATGGCGGCGTTGCCGCAAACTCCGGTGCGCAGTTCATCCGGCTTCTTGACACCGGTCTCCGGACGGGTCATTTCAGCTTACGGCCCCAAAAAAGATGGGCTGCATAATGACGGAATCAATATCAAAGCGGCCAAAGGTACGGCAGTGCGGGCGTCCGAGAACGGGACCGTCGTGTATGCCGGAAACGAGATTGAAGGGTATGGCAATCTGGTTCTTATCCGTCATAGCGGCGGGTACATCACTGCCTATGCCCACCTTGATAAAATGCTGGTGAGAAAGGGCGAGGTCATCAAGCGCGGGTCAACGATCGGAACGGTCGGATCGTCAGGGCATGTCGATACTCCGCAGCTCCATTTCGAAATCAGGCAGGGCAAGAAGGCCCTAAATCCCTCGACTATGATCCGTATCTAGAAATTGTTTTCCAGCTCGCTCTGGAGCTTTCTTTTTTCCGCTTCTTCGTTGTTGCGAATAACTTCATAGGCTTGTTCTCTGAAAGCTTCATAGAAGTGCTCCGTGTCAGGATAGGTGTGGACGGTTTGTAAGATTTTTGTCCATCTGGCGCGTCCATCTTTCGTGATGATCAGCATTTTGCCATATGCTCCGGGGTAGTTGGTATAGACCAGAAACACGTTCAGTCCGGTAAAATCGTCATCCATTTTGGACATGGTCTGAGCTTGACTTCTCTTGACGGGAATTGCTTTCAGTTTGGAAATGTAGCTCAGGTACAGGTTCACTTTTTCCTGGTCCGTCACTTCCCATGTGGGATTCCCCAGAGTCGAGCTTCCGCGATAGACGACGACTATTCCGTTATTGTTCAGGTTCAGTGCCTTATGTTCGGTACTATATTCGGCATTGTTGTTGTCTATTTCTTTATTGAGGAATTTATAAAACTCTGCGGCTTTCTCGAGGTTCGTGTCTACGGGGGTTTTTTTGACCCTCAAGATGGTGCCGTGCTCTGATAAATAAACGGTTTCTCCCGAAATTTGGTCGGGATTTGTCTGGACAAAGGTTACGACGGACGGATCTTTTGCCAGAACCGGATTGTAAAATTCCTGTTCCGGCGTTGTCTTAAAGCTGTTCAGGACCTTTATCCATTGGGTCATGCGCGTGATGGGCCACTGGGCGCGAATTTTGTATTGAGACGTTGACGGGTCAAGAGTTAGTAATGTGCCTGTTACGGAGGTGTCATCCTGCCCGATTTTCACTTCCTGAGCGCTCAGCGCGGAAACGGGTAGCAGCAAAATGGCTCCACAACAGATGCTGGCGGCCCAGGTCATGAGTTTATATTTCATAATCATAAATCTCTCTTTTTCGTTCTAATAACCGGATCATTTTATACTTCAATGCTTGCCTTTCCTATATCCGTAACTATAGTCGGGGCATTATTTTCCCTCACTTTTTAATATTTGTGCCAATTGGCCTAAAACACAAGGAAAGATTAACATGATTTTTACACCAGCCTATGCGGAAGAAGCCACGACAGCGACAACAGCGGTTCCCGCGGGATCTCCGGCAGGGACAGCGCCCAGCGAGTCTGAAACTTTGATGATGAATATCGGCATGTTGGTGGTTCTGGGGATTATGTTTTACCTGTTGTTGATCCGCCCACAGCAGCGCCGTTTTAAAGAGCACGCCAATATGTTGTCGCAACTTGGCAAAGGCGTGAAGATTGTTACCCAAGGCGGTCTGGTCGGGACTATCGACAAAGAAGTGTCCGATCATGAAGTTCAGGTCGATCTCGGGAACGGCGTTAAAGTCAATATGATGCGTTCGTACATTATCGGGAAATACGAGGATTCGATTCCGACGTCTTCGCCTGCTAATGACGACAAAAAAGCCAAAAAGGACAAATCCGCAAAATGATGTATATCCCTCTGTGGAAACGGGTGTTGGTGGTTGTCGCCGTCATCCTTTCCTTTGCTTATTGTTTGCCGAACTTTGTTTCTTCGGATACGCGCGATGCGTGGGAGAAAACAATGCCCGACTGGATGCCGACCAAATCCGTGTCGTTGGGGCTTGACCTGCAGGGTGGCTCACACCTTTTGCTTCAGGCTGATATTGCCGGAGTGGTCAAACAGCGGACCGAGGATATCGTTTCCAGCGCCCGCGGGGAACTTCGCAAGGAAAACATCCCGTATCAGAGCATTGCGCCCGTCGAGAACGGTGTGAAACTGGTATTGGAATCGGAAGATGATGCATCGGCGGCGGGAAAAATTCTGCGCCGTTCCGATGAAAATCTGGTGATTGAGGCTGAAGGCGTCGTCGTTCAGGGCGTGTTTGATGAAAAGGGATTGAAGCATATCGCCGATCAGACGATGGGCCAGTCAATCGAGATCGTGTCGCGCCGTGTGAATGAAACCGGAACCAAAGAGCCCATTATCCAGCGTCAGGGCGATGACCGGATTCTGGTACAGTTGCCGGGGATGGATAACCCCGAGCGCATTAAACAATTACTGGGCAAAACGGCAAAGCTTACTTTCCATCTGGTTTCGATGACCGGTGAAGGGGCCGGAGTGCGGACTTTGCCGATGCATAATGAACCGGGCCAGACTTTGCCGATCAACCGTCGTCCGTTACTTACAGGGGATATGCTGACCAATGCGCAGCCGACCTTTCAGGACGGGGCGCCGATTGTCAGCTTCAAGCTCAATGCTTTGGGGGCGCGGAAATTCTGTGATGTGACGCGCGAGAATGTCGAAAAGCCTTTTGCGGTTGTTCTCGATGGCGAGATCATCACCGCGCCGCGGATCAATGAGGCGATTTGTGGCGGTAGCGCGGTGATTTCCGGTAGTTTTTCCGTTCAAGAGGCTTCGGACCTTGCTCTGTTATTGCGTGCAGGGGCGTTGCCGACGACACTGACTATTGTCGAAGAACGGACTGTTGGCCCGTCGCTCGGGAGTGACTCGGTCGAGGCAGGAAAGATTGCGACGCTGGTCGCGTTCTTGCTCATTATTACCTATATGATGGTTTCCTATAATCTCTTTGGTGTGTTTGCGAGTGTGGCACTCTTCGTCAATATGGCGTTGATCATCGCACTGCTTTCGATGTTGCAGGCCACGCTGACCTTGCCCGGTATTGCGGGGATTGTTTTGACGATGGGAATGGCGGTCGATGCCAACGTGCTGATTTTCGAGCGTATCCGCGAGGAAATCCGTGCTGGACGGTCGATCCTCTCTGCGATGGATACAGGGTATGAGAAGGCGATGGCGTCGATTATTGATGCAAACCTGACAACATTGATCGCTGGCATCATTCTGTATGCGGTGGGAACCGGACCAATCAAGGGATTCTCGGTCACGCTGTCCATTGGGATTGTGACGTCCATGTTTTCGGCGATTATGCTCACCCGCTTGATGCTGGTGGTCTGGCTGCGTGCCAGAAAACCCAAATCTTTGCCGATATAGGAAGGCTTGAATTATGCGCATTTTCAAATTTGCAGACACTATCCAGATTGATTTCGTCAAAGGGCGCTATATCGCTTTTGTGGTGACGGCGATTATGGTTCTGGGGTCGATCGGGTTGCTGGTGACCAAGGGACTGAATTTCGGGATCGATTTTTCCGGCGGGATTATGATGGAGATTCAAACTCCGGTTGATCCTGATCTTGGCGCAATGCGTTCCCATCTCAATGGGTTGGGGCTTGGCAGTATTTCCATTCAGGAATTTGGAACCGAGCGCGATGTGTTGATCCGCGTGCCGGAGCAAGCGGGCGGGACGGACGCGCAGAAAACGGCCATCGAGAGCATCAAAGCCGAACTGGATACGATGTATAAAGACTCTGGTGCTGCTGTTGAATACCGTCGTAGTGAGTATGTCGGGCCGCAGGTCGGCGAGGAATTGAAGCGTGATGGAATGTGGGCATTCCTGCTGACTGTGGCGGGCATTCTGGGTTATATCTGGTATCGTTTTGAATGGCAGTTCGGGGTTGCGGCGATTATCACCCTGATCCATGATACGGTGGCGGTTGTAGGGCTTTTTTCTCTGACATGGATGAACTTTGATCTTGGGACGCTTGCGGCGGTGTTGCTGGTGGCTGGTTATTCGACCAACGATACGGTGATCGTGTTCGACCGTATCCGCGAAAATCGCCGCAAATACAAAAAAATGTCGATGTATGATGTGATCAATCTTTCGGTTAACCAGACCTTGGCGCGGACGTTGAATACATCCTTTACTACGTTGCTGTCTTTGGCCGCGTTGTGGCTGTTTGGCGGCGAAGTGATCCGCGATTTCGTCAATGCGATGATTTTCGGGATTGTGGTCGGGACGTATTCCTCGATTTATGTGGCGTCGTCTTCGCTCCTCTATTTCCCGTTTGATGATGCGGGAAAACGCGGCGATGCTGCCGAGGATGATACTCCCGAAGAAGGCGTTACGGCTTAATGGACATTACACCGCTTGTTACTCCTGATTTCAAGCTGATCCAGTCTTATGCGGCGGGAATGTTTAGGGTTAGCGGCGAGGTGTATGAATGTCCGGTCCTGATCTGCGGCGATAACGCTGAAGAATGGCGGGTTTTGTCGTTCCTTGATGTTAACGATCAGATCAAAGCTCTTTCAGGTTTTATTGATGTGTTGTTGATCGGGGCGGGGTCCACGTTTTCGGTTTTGCCACCTTCGCAGCGTGCGGTGTTTGCGGGGCTGGGGTTTACCGTCGAGGTGATGGATACGCCCGCTGCGTGCCGGACTTATAATGTTCTTACAGCAGAAGGCCGCCAAGTTGCGGCGGCCCTCATACTAGTTTGATTTTTTTTCTTTAGGCTGCGATTTTCATCGGGCCTTTTTCCAGTTGCGCGGCGGCGAATTCCCAGTTGGCCAGATGGTCGATCCAGGCTTCCAGAAATTTTGGGCGGGCGTTGCGGTAGTCGATGTAATAGGCGTGTTCCCAGACATCACAGGTCAGAAGTGGCGTTTTATTGTCAGTCAACGGGGTTTCGGCGTTGGCGGAGTTCAAAACCTCCAGTTTGCCGGTCGCGTTATCCATCACCAGCCATGCCCAGCCGGAGCCAAACTGGGTCGTGCCCTTGTCGATCAGGGCAGCGCGCAGGGCGTCGAACCCGCCGATATCTTCGGCGATTTTTTTCTCTAATGTGCCGGGCATTCTCGATCCACCTGCATTCGGGGCCATCGACAGCCAGAAGAGGTTATGGTTGTAAATCTGGCCGATCTGGTTGAAAAGTTTCTGGTTGCCTGTTTTTTTTGTGGCAACGGCGGCTTGTTCGAGGCTCATGCTCTCGAATTCGGTTCCAGCGGCCAGCTCATTGGCTTTGTTCACATAGGCCAGATGGTGCTTGCCGTGGTGAAATTCGAAGGTTTCAGCCGACATATAGGGAACCAGCGCATCTTTCGCGTAGGGAAGGTCAGGAAGAACGAAAGCCATGATAAAACTCCTTTGTATTGGGTGAATTCCGGTTATAACCTATACGGAAATGGAAAATAATCAACCGCTCATATATACGCAATTGAAGGCTGTCGATTCTGACAGGGCTTTGCTGTCTCTGTTTGCTCCAGTGGCAGAGAGGCGCGCTGTGCAGGTGATTGATTTATGGAATGCCGAAACTGCGCGCATACGGGATGAGGTGCGCGAGCCGCATATGGGTTTGATCCGCCTTCAATGGTGGCGCGACGAAATCAGACGGATTTGTGAAGGGGGGGGGGCGACTGCTCATCCTGTGACGGTTTTATTGTCAGATGTCATTCCGGCGTACGGGTTACCGTTTGAGTTATTTGATAGGGCTTTGCGGGGACGGGAATTTGAATTTGAAAATCGTGCGGCGGAAAGCATTGAGGAATTGGTGGCGTATGCCGAAGACATTCATGCTCCTGTGTTGGAATTGAAATCGCGTATTTTAAAGTATAGTGGTGGTGTTGGCGCGTTGGCACGGGATTATGCTTTGATCGGCATTATCCGTTCGATTCCGTTTCAGGAGCAGAGGGGCAGAAGATTTATTTCAAACACTAAAGAAACTGTCCGCGAGATTTGCGGTATGGTTTCTTCGCAAAAGAGCACGGATAAATATTTCAAGGCGACTAATGCGTTGATGCGCCTGTATTTAAAGCAGATCGCGGAAGCGGGGTATGATCCGCATGCGATCCAGCCTGTGCCGTTCAAGGAATTGCGTGTGTGGTTCAAATCTCTTTGATCCATGCGGCGAGATCGGCTAAGGCGCGGTGGGCCATTGCTTTTTTCTTTTCGCGGCCACGTTCTTTACCGCGCCCGTGAAATTCGATGTCGGGGAACAGGCCAAAGTTTACATTCATCGGCTGGAATGTTTTTTCATTCGCTCCACCAGTGACGTGATTCAAGATCGCGCCGAGCGCGGTGGTGGCGGGAGGTAGAGACATATCGCGGCCCAGTTTTTCTGAAGCGGCGAGACGGCCTGCGAGAAGACCCATGGCAGCGCTTTCGACATAGCCTTCGCAGCCTGTGATTTGACCCGCAAAGCGTAAGCGCGGCAGGGCTTTGAGTTGCAGGCGGTCGTTCAACACACGCGGAGAATTGATAAAGGTGTTGCGGTGGATACCACCCAGTCTTGCGAATTCCGCATTTTCCAGCCCCGGGATCATTTTGAAAACTTCCACTTGCGCGGCGTATTTCATTTTGGTCTGGAAACCCACGATATTATACAGCGTTCCAAGCGCGTTATCCTGTCTTAACTGAACGACTGCGTAAGGGCGGGACATATTATGCTGGTTCGTCAGGCCCACGGGTTTCATGGGTCCGTAGCGCAGCGTGTCGATGCCGCGTGATGCCATGACCTCGATTGGCATGCAGCCTTCGAAATAGGGAGTGTCCTTTTCCCAGTCCTTGAATTCGGTGGTTTCGGCGGTGGTGAGGGCGTTATAAAAGGCAAGATATTCGTCTTTATTCATGCCGCAATTGATATAGTCTTTACCTGTTCCTGCGGGGCCTTCTTTATCGTATCGCGATTGATACCACGCGATGTCCATATTGATCGAGTCTTTATAGACAATCGGCGCGATGGCGTCGAAGAAGGCGAGAGAGTCAACGCCTGTCAGCTTTGCTATTTCACTTGAGAGGGAGGGGGAGGTGAGCGGCCCGGTTGCGATGATGACTGAATCCCAATCCTCCGGTGGTATGTTCGTGATTTCGCCGCGTTCAATTGTAATGAGCGGGTGATCTTCCATGGCTTTGGTAATGCTCTCAGAATATCCGTCGCGGTCCACGGCCAATGCGCCGCCCGCGGGGACGGCGTGCCGTGCAGCGGTTTCCATCATCAGGGAGCTCAGCATCCGCATTTCTTCGTGGAGGAGGCCCACAGCGTTATAGTCTTTGTCGTCGGAACGGAAAGAGTTGGAACAAACCAGCTCGCCTAACCCATCCGTCTGGTGTGCGGGGGTTTTCGTGTGCGGGCGCATTTCGTGAAGGACCACGGGCACGCCCATACTGGCCGTTTGCCAAGCGGCTTCGGTACCGGCCATACCGCCGCCGATGATGTGAATTTTACCTGACATGTTCTCTTATCCTGAGGAAGCGTTTAAAGCGGAATGCATTCGTGGCGATAATATCATTTACCATTTTTGCGGCCAGTTCTTGCATAAATTCTTGTCTGATGAATTCAAAGGGCGCAACCATGTTGTTGTATGCGGCCAATGCGGGGTTTCTTTCTAGAATGTTGGGAGTTGTGTGCATCACGCCGTTTTCGATGTGTGGGCCGAGCAAATAGGCTGCTCCTTTTCCAATAGACACGCGAATTCCGGCAGCGGGTGTATCTGGAATATCGTATTTCATGAGAATTTCTATGGAAGGGTCGTCTTTTTTATCCGGATAGAAAGCAGGGCCGTTGGCATAGGTTACGGATGTTTTAATCCATTCCTGCTGTAACAGGTCTTTGATCAGGATTTTTGCCATTGATAATTTTAAAACACCGAAAGTTCCGTCCATTTTTTGGGCGAAAGGGTGGATGGGGCCTTCGGCGTGACCTTTGAAAAGCGGATTTAGGGATAGAACCCTTCTGGGGTGCGTGGTGTTCGAGTTGTAGTTGATCAACCGTGATACAAAGTTGGCTCCGCCACAGATATTCAGGGAAACACCCCCGTGATCATGAAAGCTCAATAACTGTTTCTGATCCTGGTTGGTAAAGTCCTGTTGATAGTCGGAATCCTCGTTGACGGTTCCCGGCAGGACAATCATAGCTGATTTCGAGTTTCTTAGAATGCCGTTGCGGATGTCGTTGATTGTTATGGTTCGGATTTCTAAGCCGTAGGGAGTAAAATATTCCCGTAGAGCATGCAGCAGGACGCCGATGCTTGTCACTCTGTCGCGGTATAAAAGAATTTCCTGCGGCATTTCCGGCTTACTCTTCCAGCGGTCCCTTGTAATATAGAAGGCTGAGGTTGCTCAGGACGCAGTCCCAGTCTTCGGTCGGTTGTGTTTGGGCATTGTCGCGGTATTTACGGCCCAGATGCCACATCGAGCGTATATGTTCGCCTATTTCATCGCGGCAATGACGTCCGGTCCAGCATGTCACCGAGTTGTGACCTTTCCACAGGACGACGAAGCCGATGAATTCTCCGTCTGTAAACCCCGTGACATCAAAGGTTTCGTCGAATCCGGGAGCGCCGTGGACGGTTTGGAAGGTTCCGGATACTTTGTTTCCTTCGACTTTCAAGTGAAAGGTTGATCCGATCTGTCCTTGCCAGATACCTGAGCGAATTCCGTTGGATTCGTTTGTAATCATGCCTAAAACTCCAGACTGCCGATCTGTTTCTTGTTTCTGTGATGGGTCAAATGATCCGCGTGAATAAAAATACGCTCTTTGGTTGGCAGCAGGAGCGAAGCATTCCTACGGAATGTCGTTTCGCTGGTATCCAATCCGCGTCTGCCGGTCCAATCCGTTTCCCTATTTAGAAAGCGATGCAGGCTGTTGAGGTATATGACACCAGTTTCGAATCCCATGCGGGAAACCATCTCCCCGACAAGGTGGCAGCGTTCCTCGTCAAAGATGTCGAGCGTTATGGTCTCGAAATTCCCAGTTGCAACAAGGTCCTTGATTGTTTGATACCCGTCTTCCGTTCTCCATGTGTGGTCGATCCCGTCAATTCCCTGAGCCCAGAGTTTTGGAGACATGCGTCTGAAAAACCCTCGAGACCATTCGTGGGGAGAGGTCGGCATGTCCACAATTGAATATTTGTACGAAATGCAATCTTCAATCGAGAAAGAGACGTCGTGAAATCTGTTTTTGAGTTGATCTGCCATCAAATTTTCACTGGAGCTTACAAATTTGATGAATTGGTCGAGATTGTTTTTAGGTATTCTTTCGATGCATTTTTCCCAAAACAGGGTTTGGAGCGGGTTGACGTCAAAAAGAACGACATGGTCAGGTTTCAGTCTGGCGATGTAGCCGAAATTGATCATTCCGCCTACGCCGACATAAACCATTGGGCGCTTTCTTGTTTTTCCGGACAGGAAATCCAGCGCTTTCATGTGGTTTCCTTCAGCAACCGGTGCCAAATGGATCTGGTCGGCATGGATAAACTCGCCTTTCAGATAGCCGACACCACCCGGGATTGCGATGCTCAATCCCTCTGTCGGCTTGTACTTTAATTCTTCCAGACCGGGGGCGGCCTGTTTCAATATTGTTCTTTCCGCGTACATGGGCGCGGACTATAGCAACTGGCATTGCATTTGTCATGCGTTCATGTATCTTATTGATATGGATAAGAAATTTTTGTTCAAGATCATTGCGGCCAAGGTTGTTTTCCTGATTGTTGTGGCTGTGCTGGTTTGGGCGATGTGGCCCAGCCCAAGGTAGATTTATGGCTTCTCGTGTTCTTCTCAGTGTTCAGGAGGCTCTGGTCAGTTTTGGCGGAGCGCCTGTGTTTGAAAACCTCACCTTTCATATTCTGGAGGGGGATCGGACGTGTCTGGTCGGTAAGAACGGTGCGGGTAAATCGACACTGATGAATATCATCCGTGGCCTAAAAGAATTGGACGATGGCGAGCGTTGGGTGCTGGCGGGAACCACCATCGGGTATTTGCAGCAGGATATTCCCCTGAAGGCGGGGCAGACGGTCAAGGATTTTATCCTTGAGGATTTAAGTGAGGAAAACCAAACTGAAGCGTTTACGTACCGAATGGAAATGGTGGCTGAACCTCTTCATATCAATCTCGATGACCGAATGGATCAATTGTCGGGCGGGCAGATGCGCCGCGCGGCGCTCGCACGCGCGTTGGTGGAGGAGCCGGATATTTTATTACTCGACGAGCCGACCAACCATCTCGATCTGGATGTTATCCTTTGGCTGGAAAATTATTTGAAGGGCTATCGCGGGGCTTTTTTGTGCGTGAGCCACGATCGCAAATTTCTAGAGAATATTTCAGATAAGGTTTTCTGGCTTGACCGTGGGAGCTTGCGCGTTTGCCCGCGGGGATATTCCTATTTCGAAGAGTGGTCGGGGGCATTGATCGAACAGGAGGAGCGCGAGCTTAAAAACCGCGAGAAGATGCTGGAAATCGAGGTGGAATGGGCATCACGCGGGGTTAAAGCGCGGAGAAAACGCAATGTGCGGCGGCTGTCCTTGATGAAAGAAGAGCGGGATCGGCTGAAGGCCGATAAATCAGCGTTCTTCAAGATGATGGCCAAAATCGAGATGGAGGGCGGAGGATTTGAGGGGTCTTCCAAGATCGTGGCCGAATTTATCAAGGTGCATAAAAGTTTCGAGGATAAGAAAATCCTCGATGGATTTTCTTTGCGGATTTTGCGCGGCGACCGGATCGGGATTCTGGGCAAAAACGGGTCTGGGAAATCGACCTTTCTGAAGTTACTGATTGGCGAGATGGACCCTGATGCTGGGAAAGTCAAGCGCAACAAGGAGATCGAGTTTTCCTATTTCGATCAGAGCCGCTCGACATTGAACCCCCAAGATTCTTTATGGCGGACATTGATTCCGTCAGGCGGGGATTATTTGACCGTGATGGGGAAAACGCGCCACGTATGCGGGTATTTGAAAGATTTCCTGTTTGATCCTGCGACGGCGCGGCATTCTGTATCTACCCTGTCGGGCGGGCAGAAAAACAGGTTATTACTAGCCAAGGTTCTGGCCGATCCGAAATCGTTCCTAATTCTTGATGAACCTACCAATGATCTGGATATGGATACGCTCGATGTTTTAGAGGAAATTTTGAGTGCCTATCAGGGCACGTTGATTGTGGTCAGTCACGACCGCGATTTTCTGGACCAGACCGTGTCCAAAATTCTGGCGTTCGAAGGGGATGGGGTGATTGAGGGGTATATCGGCGGGTATTCCGATTATCTGGAGGCGCGGGTGCAGAAGGACAAGCCGCAAGCTACTGAGGAGAAGACTGGGAAATCGGTTTCACTGTCGGATGCGCCGGAAAAATCTGCGCCCAAAAAGATGTCTTACAAACTTCAATACGAACTCGAACACTTGCTGGACAAAATAGCGGGGTTGGAGAAGGAGATTGAAGACTTGTCCGTGGTTTTGGAAGATGCCGATCTTTATTCGCGTAATCCGTCGGTTTTTCATGCAACGTCCGAGCGGTTGGAGCAGGCTAGAGTCGATCTTGAGGCCGCGGAACATCGTTGGTTGGAACTGGACGAGATGAGTTCTTCTCTTAACTAAGGATGGCCACTGCGCCGATGTAGACGGCATAGGCGCCAAGCATAAGCCCGCCTTCTATCCTTGAAATTTTGCGGTTCGAGTAGGCGAAGACGAGCAAGGCGACTGCGGCGGCCACGGCGACCCACAAATCGAAATGAAGGATTTCCCGTGGAACCGGAATGGGTTTGACCAGCGCGGTGATGCCCAGAATGGCCAAGATATTGAAGATGTTGCTGCCGATCACATTGCCCAACGCCACATCGGATTGACGTTTGAGTGCTGCCATGACCGAGGTGGCCAGTTCAGGGAGCGACGTACCCACGGCGACAACGGTGAGACCTATCACAGTGTCGGATACGCCCAGACCTTTGGCCAGTTCCGTGGCTCCGCTCACCAGCAAATTGGCGCCGACTACCAAAATGGCCATACCGCCTACGGCAATCAGAAGGTTCAGAGGGATGGATTTAACCGGAGATGGCATTGCCTCTGATTCATGTTCATGCATTTCACTGGAGAGGTCTTTTTGTTTCCGTTCGATGTGAAACGTCATGGCGAGGTAAGAGATCAGGCCTAATAGAAAAATAAGCCCCATAACGCGTGATATGTCGCCCATAAAGCAGGCGAGAACCAGCAATGCGGTGGCGATGATCATGACTGTTCCATCGCGAGAGACGGCATCACGAGGGCAAAACATTGGTAAAATGACTGCGGAAATACCTATGATTAGCAAAATATTTGCAATATTCGACCCAACGACGTTGCCGATGGCGATTCCCGATGCACCGGACAATGCGGCTTGAATCGAGGTCACGAGTTCGGGTGCGGAGGTTCCGAAGCCGACCAGGGTAAGACCGATCACGAGTTTGGAAACACCCATTTTTGTGGCAATGGCAACAGAGCCGCGCACGAGCGCTTCGCCACCCAGAAGGAGAAGAACAAAACCGGCAATAATCAATAATAGGGATGTCATGTTTCTATTTTTCCTGTTTTAAGAGTTTTGTCCACCTTTTCTGCCGCCCAGACGCCCATTGAGAAAGAAGCCTGAAGCAAATAACCGCCTGTGGGGGCTTCCCAGTCCAGCATTTCGCCGATGGCGAAGGTGTTTTTTTTCTTTTTCAGTTCGTAGTTTTCTGTGAGTTCGGAAAGCTTGATGCCACCTGCTGTCGAAATGGCGCGGTCCATCGGGAATGGCGCGGTGAAGGTGACGGGCAGGGTTTTGATTTGCGGGGCCAGTGGTTTTGTTTTGTCAGCGCATTCATAAAGAAGATTGATGGCAGCGGGGGGGAGACCTGTTTGTTTACGAAGGAAATTGGTTTGGGTGTCGCGGCCACGCGGTTTGGCAAATTTTTGTTCGAGTTGGTCGAGTGATAGGTCCGGTTTTAGGTCGATATGAAGTGTGGCTGATCCGGTTTGTTCGATGGTAGTGCGTAAGGATTTGGACAGGGCGTAAATCAGGCCTCCTTCCAGACCATCTCTCGAGACCATTATTTCGCCTGTAATGGTTTTGCCGTTGTGCGTGGCGGTGATGGATTTGATCGGAGTGCCCGCGAATTTATCTTTGAATATGTCCGACCATGCAACCTGAAAGCCGCAGTTCGCAGGACGGAGCGGGGATATTTCGATGTCTTCTTTCTCGAGAATTTTTGTCCATGTGCCATCGGAGCCGAGTTTGGGCCATGATGCGCCGCCCAAGGCGAGGATGGTGGCGTCGGCGGTTATGGTTTTTGGTTTCGGTGTTTTAAACAAAATATTCCCCTCATTGTCCCATCCGGTCCAGCGATGATTTAGATGAAAGGTCACGCCCAGATCATCGAGGCGGCGGAGCCATGCGCGCAGGAGGGGAGAGGCTTTGAAGCTTTTCGGGAAGATGCGGCCTGATGTGCCGACGAACGTTTCTTCGCCCAGTTCTGCGCACCAGTCACACAAATTTTGCGGTGTGAAATGTTTGAGGGCAGGTGCAAGGAAACCGGCGGCTTCGCCGTATTTTTTGACAAAACTATCGAATGGTTCGGAATGGGTGATGTTGAGGCCCCCGCGGCCCGCCATCAGGAATTTGCGGGCAGGGGAAGGTTTAGCGTCGTAAATATCGACTTTGTATCCTTTTCGGGCGAGGATTTCGGCGGCCATCAGGCCTGCCGGCCCTGCACCGATGATGGCAACGGACTTTCTCATTTCTCTTTATTCTCGAGGGAAACCGCGCTGTTGGTTACTGTATTGATTGCGCGCATTTCTAAAAAATCCCTGTAAAGTTGCGGAATTCTTTTGTAGCATAGCCCCCTAAACCCAATCAATTGGAAAAGGTGAGGACATGACCTCTGCGGCAGTAAAGCTCGATCCCAGCTGGATGGATGTGGTGGGGGAGGAGTTCGAAAAGCCCTATATGCACAATTTGAAGGCGTTTTTGGTTCAGGAAAAGGTCGCCGGAAAAGTCGTGTATCCCAAGGGCGACGAGATTTTTAATGCGCTCAATACCACGCATTTCGACGATGTGCGGGTGGTGATTTTAGGGCAGGACCCGTATCACGGGCCAAATCAGGCGCATGGGCTTTGCTTTTCGGTGAGGGACGGTGTTCCTCCGCCGCCGAGCCTTGTGAATATCTATAAGGAAATCGCTGCCGAATACGGGGTGGCTATACCCAAAACCGGCGATCTGACGTCGTGGGCGAAACAGGGTGTTTTGTTATTGAACGCTACTCTGACTGTTCAGCAGGCGATGGCCGGATCCCACCAGAACAAGGGATGGGAAGAGTTTACCGACGAGGTTGTGCGCGCCGTCAATGAAAAGCGTGTGCATGTGGTGTTTATGCTGTGGGGGTCATATGCGCAGAAAAAAGGCGCAATTATCGACCGCAAGAAACATCTGGTTCTGACCGCGCCGCACCCGTCGCCGTTGTCCGCGCATCGTGGTTTCCTCGGCTGCGGGCATTTCAAAAAAGCCAACGAGTATCTTACTGCGCACGGGTTTGCACCAATCAGGTGGGCGGAAGTGGCGTAGATTACGCCGCTTGGTTCAGATTTTCAGCGGCTTTTTGACCCTGAACGTAGGTTTCATAGATGATTACGGAGATGTCGAGGTTGCCGAGATGTTTTTCGATCAGGGGCTCGACTTCGGCCCAGTCCATGCTGCCGACGCCTGTCGCCAGGCGGGGCAGGGCGATGGATTTCAGATTTTCTTTTTGGGCGAGTTTAGCCAATTCTTTCAACGCATGATCGACGTTGTGGTGTGAGGCCGGACCGGGGTTGGCATTGTGGTCGTGTGCTTTTTCCTGAGTCATCAGGTTGATGATTACATGTTCGGGAGACGCCCACAACCATGCGTGTCCGGATTTGGGATGGGTCTGGTGGCACCAGCTACGAAAATCTTTGACCATTGCCGGAAAATGTTCCCTAAGTTGAAGGGCGAGACCGTGGTTGAAATGGTCATCGGGGGCCACGCCATGCGCGATCACTTGTGCATCTGTCAAAAGGATGTCGCCGCTGACTTTCGTAATCATTTTTATCTCCTTTGCTAATCGTTATACGATTATAGGCCTTCTACCCCATTTGTCTATCTGCTATTCCTGTGGCGTTTTTACGCGCAGATATCCTTGTTCTCAAGGAATAGGCTTGTGTTCTCAGACGTAATCCAGTTCTCGTTGTTGCTTTTCTCTCTTAACAAATTTTCCCACGATCCGATGTCGGTCCATTCCGGATCGCAGGGGATCACGGCGCGGTTTTGTGTTTTTTCCATGATGGCGACATCAAACGGAATTTTCGGGATTTGAAAATAGGCCGATGGATCGTTCTGGCTTTGGCGAACGAGATTCAAAATGTCCGGCGCGTGTGTTTCAAATTCGTCGAGGCCGGTTTGGATATTGAAGAGAAACATGCCGCTGTTCCACAGGAAGTCGCCTTGGTCGATGTAGCTTTGCGCGGTCTCCTGATCGGGTTTTTCGACGAAGCGTTTGACGTTGTATCCGTCGCCTTTCTGAATGTATCCGTATCCGGTCTCAGGGTGGGTGGGTGTAATGCCAAAGGTCACGATCAGATTTTCCTCTGCCGTTTCGAGTGCTTTTTCGTAAGCTCCGTTCAATGCGGTTTCGTCTTCGATTTTATGATCGGACGGAAGAATCCATAGGTCAGTATCCTTGCCAAAGTTTTCTTCGCAATAGAGGATCGCACGGGCGATGGCTGCGGCGGTGTTGCGTGCATCGGGTTCGGCAACGATATGGTGTGTGGCCTGTTCCGAGATTTGAGAGAGTTGTTTGTGCGCATGTCCCGCGTATGTGGCTAGTGTGACGGTGACCAGACGCTCAGGAGGGCATCCGGTAATACCCAGAGCGCGACGGGCGGTATCCTGAAGCAGGGTTCGGGCGGTTGCTAGAGGGTCCAGAAATTGTTTTGGGGCTTCCTCACGGCTCAATGGCCAGAGTCGGGTTCCGGCACCGCCGCAGAGGATTACAGGGATGATTTCCGGCATTTGCGCTCGCTCGGCCTTTCAGCGGGTTGGTGGCATCTATAGCTGGGGACGCAGGGGATTGATTTTGTTAATCTAAAAATACCCCTGTATGCAACAGGTTCTTTTGGATAGAGAGGGGGTGGCGGCTTGTCGCATATGATTTTTTGTGGTTTTTCTTGAGAAATTGACAAATTTTATGTATACAAATAGCAGGTTACTTAGCCAAGGAGGGTCAGATGGAAAAAGTAAAACATTCGGATCATAGCGTAAGCCCAACAGTCATAGCCTTGACGGCTGCGTTTTTGTCACTCCCTGCGGGGGTTGCTGGTGCTTATACATATGGACCTGAGATCGGCTCGAAATTTTCCGATGCTGTACATACTGTCGTTGGGCCTTTGGCAAAAGGTATTCGTTCTGCTGCTGACTCAGTAAATCGTATGGATTTGCAAGGGACCCATCCGGCACGCAGATTCTAGCAATCTCATAATTTAGAATCGAAAGGGCCCCGCAGGGCCCTTTTTTATTTCTAATATTTGTATCCCACTCGCAGGTACGTCTGGTCTCGCGTGAAGTTGGCACTGGTGACCTTTGAGAGTCGTTCCTGATAACGGAAGTCGCCGGCTACGAACATGTTGTCGGTTATTGTATAGCGAAGGCCGATGCTACCTTCGTAATCGTCGTCCGAACGGGTGGTGTCCTGAAAGTGTTGTGTCGTCTAAAGACATCTTTGAACCTATCTACTCACCAGCCTACTTATGAACTCTTTGGATTGTAAAAAACGTGTAAATGGCGACGGGAGGGATTACTTTGATGCGGTCGTTACACTCCCTGTCAAAGTTGCAAACGCTAAACTCACTTCCGTTCGTTAAGCTCTTTGTCGAACCCTCTTTCCGGGTTCTTTCCCGCCACCATAAAATAACCCCCGCATGCGGGGGCTTTTTAATGGCGGAACGGGAGGGATTCGAACCCTCGATACGGAGTTTCCAACCGTATGACGGTTTAGCAAACCGTTGCCTTAAGCCTCTCGGCCACCGTTCCATACTTCGTTCGGATCGTTGGCCTCGCTTATCAGTTTGCACGCCTTCGTGCGCGGGGCCACCGTTCCATACGGAGACAATGTTTTACGGGGAAAGCCCCTAAAAAGCAATCCCGAAGTTGCTATCCACCTAACTTATGTATTTGTGAGCTGGACGTACTGTACCGCGTTGAAATCGCCAATTTTGCAAAGAATGCAGTTTTGCTTGCATGCGGTTCCTTCGACCGAGATGCTGAATGTCGATGAAATGTTATCGGTTGGTTTGACCTCTACGACACCTTTGATTTGTTTCACGCTTGCTAGCGCTTCCTCGATTTGTTTGCGTGATGACGTGTCTCTAAATTTTACCACCAGATGTTTTAGCATTGTCGATCTCCGTGATTATCGAAACAATCTAGCGAGGTTTTTCGACATAATCCAGTGAAATTTTAAGGAAAATAGCCTGGAATCAATGCCGAATTTCTATTTTGAGGCTGAAATCGCTTCTTTACAGACGGATTCCCAGTCGTCTTCGAAGGCACCTAGGCGGTCGGACCTTTCGGCCAGCCAATCGTCCCCTTTGCGGAAGATATGGAAGCTCAGGCAGGCGGTGGCGTCCTTTTGATTTTCTAGGAAGATCAGGGGGCTTTCCAACAGGGTTTTTTCCGTTTTGCTATCGGCAATTCTTATCCGCGGGCTGTCGATCTCGGCCAGAGTGAATTTACAATCGCTCTGAATCAGGAAGAAAAAGTGGGCGTAATCAGCGGGGACGTCGAGCGTGTGGATGTGGATTTGTTCGTCATCGGCGATGCCGCCTATACCGGTCGGGTTTTCACCGCTGTGATAGACGGTTCCGCTTTCGTTGATCAGATGTTCCGGATCAGGACCGATGGTTGCCTTGAGATTGCCATGATTGTCGAAAACAAGGCAGATCAGATCCAGATCGAAATAGTCGTATTCTTTTTCGCGGCCTGTTTCGTCCACTTTCTTGCGGTACACCCGTTGTGCTTTCCGGTCGTATCCGCTGCGGTTAAAGGGTGTGCGTGTCCATTTGTGGAACAGGGTTTTGAAGAAGGATTTTTTCTCTTTTTCTGAAAGTTGGGGCGCGGTCAGAGGTTCCCATGACAAGCCGACGAGGAGTCTTCTTTTTCCGTCCGAGGAGATTGAAAGAGGAATTGCCGCGGTACTGGTCATGTCCGTTCCCTTTTTACTGGTTCAGTTTGGCTTTGAGCAGGTCGTTGACGATATCGGGGTTAGCTTTGCCGCCGGATTTTTTCATCACTTGCCCTACGAAGAAGCCGAAGAGTTTGTCTTTCCCGCCTCTGTAGGCTGCGACATTGTCGGGGTTTTCGGCAATCACTTCATCGACGATTTTTTCAATCGTGCCGGTGTCGGTAACTTGCTTCAGACCTTTTTCCTCGACAATGTCGGAGGGGTCTTTGCCCGAGTGCATCATTTCAGCAAAGACGTCCTTGGCAATTTTACCAGAGATGGTGTTGTCCGAAATCAGGGCCACCAGATCTCCCAGTTGTTTCGCAGAGACAGGGCTTTCGGCAAGGGTTTTGCCGTCTTTATTCAGGCCGCCCAGCAATTCGTTGATAACCCAGTTCGCGGTCATTTTCGGATCATTGCCGTTGGCTGCGGTTTCGTAGTATTCCGCGCGGGCGCGTTCCATGATGAGAACGGAGGAGTCGTAAGCGCCCAGACCATATTTTTGCATGAAACGGTGTTTCTTCTGGTCAGGGAGTTCGGGCAGGGTGCCTTTGATCTTTTCGACAAAAGATTGTTCGATGACCAGCGGCAGCAAATCGGGATCGGGGAAGTAGCGGTAGTCATGTGCTTCTTCCTTGGAGCGCATTGAGCGAGTTTCTCCCTTTGCGTTATCCCACAGGCGGGTTTCTTGTTTGATTTTCCCGCCGCCTTCGATAATTTGTACCTGACGCACGGATTCGTATTCGATGGCCATTTGCACGGCCTTGATCGAGTTGACGTTCTTGATTTCGCAGCGTGTGCCCAATTCACCGCCCGGTTTTCTGACCGAGACGTTGACGTCGGCGCGCATGGACCCTTCTTCAAGGTTGCCGTCGCAGGTTTCAAGGTAGCGCAGGATCATGCGCAGTTTGGTCAGATAGGCGGCAGCTTCTTCCGGTCCGCGCAAATCAGGCTCGGAGACGATTTCCATCAGGGCGCAGCCGGAGCGGTTGAGATCGACGAAGCTTTTCGACGGGTGCTGGTCGTGAATGGATTTACCGGCATCCTGTTCAAGGTGCAGGCGGGTGATGCCGATTTCCTTGGTTGTGCCATTGGGGAGGTCGATTTCGATGATGCCCTTGCCGACGATGGGGTGCAGGAATTGTGAAATCTGATAGCCTTGCGGCAGGTCGGGGTAGAAATAGTTTTTGCGTTCAAATACCGAATGCAGATTGATCGCAGCATTGAGGCCCAGTCCGGTGCGGACGGCCTGTTCGACGCAATGTTTGTTGAGGACGGGAAGCATGCCTGGCATGGCGGCGTCAACGAGGGATACTTGCGAGTTTGGGGCGGCGCCGAATTCGGTGGCCGCACCGGAGAAGAGTTTCGAGTTGGCGATAATCTGCGCATGAACTTCCATGCCGATTACGATTTCCCAGTCTCCGGTTTCGCCTTTGATAATTGCAGACATTTTTCTCCTCTTTTCAATCAGTATTTCGGGTTCGAGATGCAGCTGGCCATGATGCTTTTCTCGGTTCTTTTGTATTCGTCGGTTTCCATGATCGCGCCCAGCGGATCATAAATATTCGGGTTCTTTTTTAGGATATCTGCCATCATCTGCTGTTCGCGGGTGGCGATGTATCCCGAGATGTTCTGAGACAGGCAGGCGCAAACTGCCGTGCTTTTTACTTTAGACATACATTCGTTATAAACCAGATCGTGCAACGGATATTGCGTGCAGGGGGTGTTGACGTCGATCAGAACTTTGTTAACGGTGGCGCGGGCTGCCTGAGGGTCTTCACCGCTCATGGTTTTTAAATCTTCCTGCGTCATGTTGTTTTTCATCTGGTTGGCGGTGCAGAAGCAATAATTTTCGCGAGATTTCTCGCTCATCGTGCCTTCTTTTGCGGCATTCGCCAAGCAGTTATCGTAATATTTGAGAGCCATCTCTTCGGTGATTGGCGTTTGAGCGTGAGCGGGTGGGGCTAATAGAACGAGTAGAACCAGTGTCGTGAAAATTTTCATGGTTACTGTCCTCCTGTAAACGGGTCGTAGCGCATGTAATAACCGATGCAGCGCTCGCGGACGTCGTTTTTATTTCTGTTATATTCGGGGCTGTTCCATAGGGCTTCGAGCGGCGAGTCGTAATTTTTATTCGGGGTTCCCCATTCGATCATCAGTTCGGATTCACCGAATTTTTTGACGTGTTCGCGGACGCCCACGCTGACGCATTTGCAATATTGGGGGATGCGGTTGATGCGCCAATCATTACCACGGTAAAGGATGCACGACATAAACTCCATATCTTCGACGGGCATATCCAGGCAGGGGGCAACAACTTCACCGACGTATTTTTCAAATGCCTTGTTCCCGAGTTTCCAGCTTTTCTGAGATTGAATTCCCCTGAGCTCGCTCATCTTCATGGTGGCTACGGTGGCGGCGGACGTGCAGGCGCAGTAATTGTAATGCGCATCCGGCGTAAAATGGGGAGGGACTTTCGACAGGCAACGATCATAAAGTTTATCACCAATCTCGTTCGGGATTTTGTCTTCCGGTGTGTCAGTCAAATCGCTTTTCGGCAGGACCGGCATCACGTTGGACGGTTCGCCCCGCGCATTATTGAGGCCAATGGTCTGTGCCGTCGCCGTTACGGGGATGACGGTTGCAAGTGCCAGAGCCAGGAGGAGTGTCGCGCGGAGAGCCATGGTTCTAGGCAGCGTCCTTTATCAAAACGGGTTGGGTTGAAAAGGCTGCTTGTTGCTCGAGGGCATGGGCGGCTTTGAACATTGTTACTTCATCCCATGCGCGGCCAATGATCTGAAGGCCCAACGGCAATCCTTGATCGTCGAGGCCTGCTGGAACAGATATCCCTGGCAATCCCGCCATTGATGCCGGAATGGTGAACACGTCGCCCAGATACATCTTGATCGGGTCGTCGGTGTTCTCGCCAATAGCAAAAGCCGATGACGGCGCGGTCGGGGTCAAGATCACGTCGCAGTGTTCAAACGCCTTGGTAAAATCCTCAGAAATCAGGCGGCGGACTTTTTGCGCTTTGGTGTAGTAGGCGTCGTAATATCCTGCCGAGAGGCAGTAGGTGCCGATCATGATGCGGCGTTTGACTTCGGCGCCGAAGCCGGCAGCACGGGTGTTCTCGTAGGTGTCTTGCAAATCTTTGCCATCAACACGCAGCCCGTAACGCACGCCGTCATAGCGGGCGAGATTCGACGATGCTTCGGCGGGGGCAATGATGTAGTATGTCGGCACGGCGTATTTGGTGTGCGGCAGGGAGATATCGACAATTATTGCACCTGCATCTTTCAACATGGCAGCACCTTTTTCCCAGATGTCGATGATGTCTTGGGGCATGCCTTCGACGCGGTATTCTTTTGGAATGCCCACGCGCAGGCCTTTGACGTCTTGTTTTAGCAGAGCGGCAAAATCGGGAACGGGTTGCCCTGCGGATGTAGAATCTTTTGGATCGAAACCGGACATATGTTGGAGCAGCAGGGCTGAATCTTCCACCGTGCGTGCGAAGGCTCCGGCTTGGTCGAGGGAAGACGCAAACGCGATAATTCCCCAGCGCGAGCAGCGGCCATAGGTCGGTTTGACGCCGACGATGCCGCAGAAGCTTCCGGGTTGACGGGTTGATCCGCCGGTATCGGTTCCGGTCGCACCCATCGCCATGCCCGCAGCAACGGCTGCGGCAGAGCCGCCCGACGATCCGCCGGGGACCAGTTTTTTGTCGGGGTGTGTTTTGCTTTTCCACGGGTTTTCAACGGGGCCGTAGTAACTCGTGGTGTTCGATCCGCCCATGGCGAATTCGTCGAGGTTGGCTTTGCCGACAGTAATCGTTCCCGCGTCGAGCAATTTTTGTGACACGGTCGATTCATAGGGTGGAATGAAATCGTTCAGGATGTTGCTGGCGGCCGTGGTTCTGACACCTTTGGTGCAAAACAAATCTTTCATCGCAATCGGGATACCATCGAGCGGGAGGGATGTGCCGTTGGCAATCCGGCTGTCGCTGTTTTTGGCTTGGGCCAAGGCTTGCTCTGCCGTTTCGGTGATAAAGGCGTTGAGTGCGCGGCAAGACGGGCTTTGCATTTGATTGATGTGCGCGGTGACCAATTCGGTTGCCGTGAATTTTTTGGACTTCAGTCCGTTTAGAGCTTCGGTGATGGTCAGGGAAATCAGATTATGGGACATGTTTTCGGTTCCGTATTCTATTCAACAATTTTGGTCACGACGAAGAAGCCTTCGACGGTTTCTGGGGCGTTTTGCAAAACCTCTTGCTGGATGCCGCCGTCATTGACCACGTCGTCGCGTAGACGTAAGGCAATTTCCGAGACGTTGGCCAGCGGTTCGACACCGTCGGTGTTTACTTCCTGAAGCTGCTCAACCCATTGCAGAATATTCTGGAGCTGGGGGGCGTAATAATTCAGGTCGTCTTCGGTGACTTTGATACGGGCCAGACCCGCAACTTTCGATACAGTCGATTTATCAATGGACATTGGTGTTCTCTCGAATTTAATATAAGCCGAAGACTTAACATTCTGACGCGCGGTTCGCAAGACTTATGGGCATTGTTACACTCGATCAATTTCGTCAAAATTTAGCTAGAGATTCCCGTGTTCTGGGGCTTGATGTCGGGACCAAGACCATCGGTGTGGCCTTTGGGTCGCTGATGGGCGGTATTTCGACCCCGCTCAAGGTCATTAACCGCACTAAAATTGCGCGTGATGCGGCGGATTTATCAAAGCTCATGGGGGAATATGGTTGTGCGGGGCTGGTGGTCGGGTGGCCGCTCAATGTCGATGGCACGGAAGGCAAGCGGTGTCAGGGAGTTCGGGATGTGATGCTGGAGCTGTTGAAGTATATTCCCGACGTTCCGGTGGTCTTTTACGACGAGCGGTTTTCGACTAACAGGGCCGAAAAGTTCATGATCGAGACTGTGGATATGTCACGGGGCAAGCGGGACAAGAAAGTGGATAAAATGGCCGCGCAGATTATTCTGCAGGACTTTCTTGAGATGGAGCTAGGCTTTTCCCATAGCGGCCCAGATGGATCCCGTTAAGGCGCATCCATTCCTTGCCTGTGGAATAGTCTGCGGACAGCCCTTCACATAATGCCCAGAATTTTTTGCTGTGGTCGGCGTGAGTCAGGTGGGCTGATTCGTGGGCGACCACGTAATCAATGGCTTCGAGCGGAGCAAACAGCAGGCGCCACGAGAGGGTCATGCGACCGTCGGTCGAGCAGCTTCCCCAGCGGCTTTTCATGTCGCGAACGCAGAAAGAGGAGAGGGTGCGGTTCAGGGTGGCAGCTTTGATGTCCGCCAATTTCCTTAATTCTTTTTCGGCGTAGGAGCGCAGGAAGCGGGTGATGCGTTGGGACGGATCATCAAGTTGTGTTTCTACCTGAATTTCATCTCCTATCATATTGATGGATGTGTACTTTTTGCCAGTTTTGATGATCCTGATTGTGTGGAGTTTTCCCAGCAGCGGGACGGACTGGCCATCAGTAAACGGGATAGGTTGAGGGAGGGCATTGATCTTGGTTTCAATCCAATGTTGGTTGGATTCTGCAAATTTGTAAGCCTTTTTCAGGCTGGCGCGTTCGGGGATGACCAGATCAATTCGACCCGCATGGGCATCGAGCCGCAGGGCCAGCCTTTTGGCTTTGGGGGATATGCGGACATTCAAGTGTGGTGAGATGGTTGAGAAATCGACCATTCGCTCATTGTGCTCCAGTTTCTTATAAGATCAAGTTAAATTTTTTCTTATTGAAAATAGAAAGGATATTCTTTATAACCTTTCCCATAACGCCACGAGGTTTTTTTATGATCGTCAGCTACTCTACTTGTCGCTTCCCCGAGAAAAAGGATGCTCTCTCTAAAATTTTTGCTGATCCCATTCAGGCGGGTAGGGCGTTGGTTATCGATATGGGAGTTCTTGTTTATTCAGCCGGCGAATTTTCCCACGATCTCAGATTTATTTATGTTCCGGTGGCGGAAGGTGCTGATATTCAGAAACTTCTAAAAACTATCAAAAAGATGCAGTGCGCTTCTGACGAGGTTGTCAGACTTCGTCAAATTCACGACTTTTCCGTAGATGGTCCTTCTTGCGCTTGGGATATTAAGCCGTAATCCGTTCTTTTAGGAGACGGGCGTCGCGCTCTTTCAGCCAGCGGCGGATGGCGACGATTCCGTGCTTGTCGCGGTCATAGCGGTCGGCGGCGAGGTCCGGAATACTTTGCAGGTCGATTTCCGGAATTTCCGAGCAATCCTTGTTGAATTTGCGGATCACGTTGCGGATACGCGGCATGATCTGGTTGCGCCATTTGCTGCCGTTGAAAATACCGTAGTGACCGCATCCCAACTGGAAGTGATGGTATTGTTTCGATTGGGCCAGTGAATAACACAGATCATGTGCCGCCGTGGTTTGTCCGCGGGCTGAAATATCGTCGAGTTCGCCTTCGATGGTGAGGAGAGCGGTGTGTTTGATTTTATTCGGCAGAACGTCGTGAAGATGTTCGGTCAATGGGTCACGCCATTTCATCTGGCCTTTCGGCAGCAAGTGGCGCTGGAATACTACATCGACGGTTTGCAGGTAAAACTCGGCAGGCAAATCCATGACAGCGAGATATTCATTATAAAATTTACGGTGGGATTCGGCCGAGTCTCCATCACCGATCACCAGATGTTTGTAGAATTGCATATGTTGCCCGACATGGCGGTCGAGGTTCATCGACATAAAGCCGCCCAACTGGATAAAGCCCGGATAAACCTTGCGGTACGCGCCGGGGTAATAGAATGGAACATCGGCAATGACCGATTGTTTGAACCATGACAGAGGGCGCTCTTCGGCTGTTTGCGTCACTTGGGTTTTTGAAACGCGTGTGTCAATCGGTCCGCCCATCAGGGTCATCGTTGCAGGTTGGTTCGGGTCGTTTTCAGCGGCCATCAAGGAAACTGCGGCCAAGGTTGGCACAGCAGGCTGGCACACGGCGATGACGTTGGCATCGGGGCCTAACAGCGAGAGAAAGTGACGGACGTAATTGATGTAATCGTCGAGATCGAATTTTCCGACCGAGAGCGGGATCATTCGCGTATCCACCCAATCGGTGATATAGACATCATGGTGGGGCAGCAATGCTTCGACCGTACCGCGTAGCAGCGTTGCAAAGTGGCCAGACATCGGCGCGACGATCAGAACTTTCGGATCCTTGCGGCGGATGGCGCGTTTGAAATGGAGCAGGTTGCAAAAGGGTTTTTCAACGATGAATTCTTCGGTAATCGCGACTTCCTTGCCACCGATGGTGGTGAAAGGC
Organism: Pseudomonadota bacterium; assembly: GCA_029558635.1. GTDB lineage: Bacteria > Pseudomonadota > Alphaproteobacteria > Micavibrionales > Micavibrionaceae > UBA1573. The sequence continues at coordinate 221,296 of JAKQEE010000052.1, forward strand.
AGGTCGAAGGACGGTTTCCCGAAGCGGCGTGTGACGCGTTCGAACATTTCGGCCCCTGCCGAGATCGTGCGGCCCGCATGGGTATAGGAGAGCGGGTTGAGCGGGTTCTGGAAGCCGGTTTTGACCATTTCTGCCCCCAAACGTGCGGGGGTGAGGAGTGCGTGCTGGAGGTCATATAGATGATAGAGCACTTTTATTTATCCTTTTTCTGGGTAATACCAAATTTAGAGTAAATGTGTTAAAATTTAATGGAGGCAGCACGCAGGTAAAACCACAATCGGGTTGTCGCTGATTCTACTCTATTTTTTTCATTTGGTCTCGTCCCATGTTCGATCTTTTCTTTTCCCATATTCTTTCTGTCGACCGTTTCAATTCGGCGGCGGTCGCGATGGTGTTTGTGTCTTTGGTGGGGTTGATGACCGGCCCGTGCTGGGGGAATGCCAATCCGTGTCTTTGGATTTTGCTCGACAAGATTTGCGGGCGGCTGGTGTCCAAGACGTACAATGTTAACCGGTCGGTCACGTCTTTGCAGTTTCGCGGGGCGGTGATCCTCACCCTCTATTTACTGATTACAGGGATTCTAGCAGCTGCAGCTTTGCTGCTCGAGCGGAAATTTGCTCTGGCCGGATTTATGGACCCGTTCCTGTTGGCGTTGACGCTGAGCGGTGGGGCAACGTGGTCGGCGCTGATCAAATTGCATCATGCGTTGCGCGGCAAGGAAGGTTTGTCGAAGGGGAGCTATTTTCAGGTTGCCGTTTCAACCAAAACCAATCTGAATTCTACCGATGATCACGGGATCATTCGTGTCGGTATCGGTTTTGTGGCGCGGTCATTTGACAAAGGTGTCGTTGCGCCCATCTTCTGGTATTTGCTGGGTGGGTTGCCAGGTGCTTTCTTTTACTGCGGAATGGCGGCGGCGCGATGGTCGCTTTCCAAGGACGGGTTTGCCAAGGGGATAGGAACGTTGGCCCTGAAGCTTGAAGAAGTGTTCGGGTTTTTGCCGCAGTTTTTCTCGGCCATTATTTTGTCGATGGCGGCGCTTATGACTCCGAAAGCCGGTATGGCACGCAGCTTTGTCGGGTTGTTCCGTTCTCAAGGGTATGCGCCCTATGCCGAGGGTGGGATGCCACTGACTTCTATGGCGTATGCGCTTAATGTTTCGCTCGGCGGTCCGGTCGATGATGCGGGGGGCAGCGTCTTAAAACGTTCATGGGTCGGGTCGCCCAGCAGTACAGCGCGGGTGGAGCGTCATCATTTGCGTCAGTCCATTTATATGGGGATTATGGCGTTTGTCTTGTTGTTCTTTTTTGTGGTTCTCGGAGCGTTGGCTTGGAAAATCCTGCAATAAGATATTTTGTAAAGAGGAGTTTTATATGAAGAAAATGCTATTTGTCGCGGTGTTATCGTTATTGGTTATGCCCCGACCTGCCGGAGCCATGATCCCACCCGTCCTTACTTTCGGCTGTGCGCCGTGGGACGGGCGGACGCTGGATATGAATATCGCTGCGCCTGATGCGCTCTATCGTATCCAGATTTGGGGCAAAGGATTTGAAGATCTGATGAACGGTGAACGGACTATTGTCATCGATATTGACGGAGGCCAAGTTGATGGCGCCGGTCGGGCTAATGTTTTGCCAACGGCATTGGAAGGCGCCATAGGCAGCTCCATTGCTTTGACGGTGTACTTTGATGAACTGGATTTAAAAGATGGCGGCGTCGGGGCAGGGTATATCGAGGTGCATGACGGGTTCAGAATTCCGTTTCGCAGTACCATTACCGGTTCGCAACTTTGCGGTTAGATATTTTTCATGGAGAATAAGAAGCGGCCTTGTCCGATGACAAGGCCGCTTTTCTGCATTCTAATGATTCTTATTCCGCGGCCGGTGCTGCAGGTTCTGCTTTTCCTTCGTCTGCGGCAACAGTCATCTTGACGATTTTGTCAGGGTTTGCCGGTGGTTCGCCGCGTTTGATTTGATCGACGAATTGCATTCCTTCCATTACTTGGCCCCAAACTGTGTATTGTTTGTTGAGGAAGCTGCAATCATCGAAGCAGATGAAGAATTGCGAGTTGCCCGAGTTCGGGTCTTGCGAGCGGGCCATGCCGATCGTGCCGCGTCCGAAATTCGTGCTGTTGAATTCCGCAGGAAGGTCAGGCAGCTCCGAGCCACCCATGCCGGTTCCGGTCGGGTCGCCGGTTTGCGCCATGAAACCGTCAATCACGCGGTGGAATACGATGCCGTTATAAAATCCTTCACGAGTCAGGGTCTTGATGCGGTCGACGTGTTTCGGTGCAACGTCCGGCATCAGTTTAATGACAACCCGTCCGTAGGACAGATCCAGATAAATAGTGTTTTCAGGGTCGATTTTCAGTTCGTCGGCCTGAGAAGGTGTCGTTGCGCTCATAATTAACAAACTCCCGAGTAAAAGTAACAAGTGACGCATAGTGCTGGTCCTTTCGATTGATAAGGAGGCCAGATTAGGGTCCCTTTTTCGGAATGGCAACAGGATATTTTCTATTTTCCCAGTGTGGCGTGGATCGTTTTGTCCGGATTATCCGGAGGGGTTCCGCGTTTCAGGCGGTCAACGAATTCCATGCCTTTTGTTACCTGCCCCCATGCTGTGTATTGGCCGGTCAGGTCTTTGCAGCCTTCGTCGCTCAGGCAAATAAAAAACTGGGAGTTTGCAGAATCAGGATTATCCGAGCGGCCCATGCCCACCGTGCCGCGTTTGAATTTGTAGGATGAAAACTCGGCCGGAAGGTCGGGCAGGTGGGATTTGCCTTTTTCGCCTTTTTCACTGTCCAGAGGGTATCCGGTCTGGGCGATAAACCCCTCGATCACCCTGAACCAGCCGAGATCGTCATAAAATCCGTTGCTGGTCAGGGCTTTGATACGTTCAACGTGCTTGGGAGCGATTTTCGGCATCATTTTGATTTCCACATTTCCTGCGGGAAGCGCGATCAAAAGTGTGTCCTGACCTTTCGCTTGTGCATGGGTGGGGAGGTTGACAAGAAAAAAGGTTGCCGCAATTAAAAGGGAACGTATCATGGGGGCTCGCTGTTCGGTTTATGAAACAGCCTGTTTTGTATCATGTTTATAAGGTCGGAGTCGAGATGTCGAAAGTTCCAGCGTTGTTATCTGTAATCGGTTTGTTGATGGTTGGTGGCAGCGCCGTGTGTCTGGCCGCCGAGACCACCCAGCCCGCGTTGGAAGTGGTGGCCCAACTGGACCAGCGTCCGGCCAATCTTGCGGTGACAAGTGACGGCGACATTATCGTTTCTCTTCATCCGTTTGATAATCCCTCCACCCAATTGCTGATGATCAAAAGTGACGGCACGCAAGATCCGTTTCCCAGCAAAGAATGGAACAGCGGCCAGCCTGATCTCAACGGTCTGGGGTTTGTCAATGTTATCGGGGTTCGTTGCACGCCTTCCGATGAAGTGATTGCTCTGGATATCGGTGATAAAGATCATGCGCCGCGAATGGTGTTTTTCAATCTCGGAGTCCAGCAGGCCACGCGCGAGGTTTATATTCCACGCGATTTTACAACCGACCAATCCTTCCTTCAGGATTTTGCCTATGACTGGGAAAAAGACCGTGCCTATATCGCAGATATGGGGCAGGCCGACTTATCCGCTCCGGCGCATCCGGCGTTGATCGACGTTGCGCCGTCTGCCGGATGGGTGCGACGCGTATTGCCGGATTTTGAAGAATTTATGCCACCGGAAAAACCTTTGGAGATTGGCGGCAAGGTTCTGAGGATTGAAAAAGACGGGAAGGAGATTCCGGTTCGGGCGGCGCTCAATTCGATTACGATTGACCCGCAAATGGATTGGCTTTATTTCGCGCCAATGGGTGAGGGGAAGCTTTACCGCGTGCCGATTTCTCGCGTGTCCGATATGACTTATTCAAAGGATGATATTTTGAAGCGTCTGGAAGTTGTTTCCGACAAGAAACCGGCGAGTGACGGGATTACGGTTGATTCTGCCGGTAATGTTTATGTGGCGGCCATCGGCAAAGGTGAGATCGGGGTGATAACGCCGGACGGCGAATATAAAACCTATATCAAGGATGATCGTCTGGATTGGGTCGACGGGTTCTCATTCGGTCCGGATGGGTATTTGTATGCCACGGTCTCGCAACTTGACCGCGCGCCGTTTTTTAACAAAGGCGAAGACAAAAGCCAGAAGCCGTTTCTGATCGTTAGGTTCAAGCCGTTGGCGGATGGCGTGATGGGGCGTTAAGACGCTAGTGCGCGGTCGATAATCGTTCCGGCGTGTTTGGTGTAAACGCTTAAATCGAAAATTTTATCGAGGGCGGATTTGTCGAGTTTTGATGTTACGTCTGTGTCTTGTTCGAGCATATCGCGGAGCGATACTTTGCCGTCTGATTCCCAAACTTTCATCGCGCTGCGCTGGACAATGCGGTAGGCGTCTTCGCGCGAGATGCCGTTTTGCGTGAGGGCCAGCAAGGTGCGTTGGGAAAACACAAGGCCACCCATGCGGTCCAAATTCGATTTCATGCGGTCGGGGTAGACCAACAGATTTTCAATGACGTTTGCCATACGGCCCAGTGCGAAGTCGAGGGCCACGGTTGTATCGGGCGCGATAAAGCGTTCGACCGAGGAATGCGAAATATCGCGTTCATGCCACAAGGCCACGTTTTCCATTGCGGGGATCACAGCCGAGCGGACCATACGGGCCAGACCCGTCAGATTTTCCGTGAGGATGGGATTGCGTTTATGCGGCATCGCGGAGGAGCCTTTTTGTTTTTCGGAGAAAAACTCTTCGGCTTCCCTTACTTCGGTGCGTTGCAGGTGGCGAATTTCAATCGCCAGATTTTCAATCGAAGACGCAATCACACCCATAACGGCAAAGAACATTGCGTGGCGGTCGCGCGGGATAACCTGCGTCGAGACGGTTTCGGGGGTGAGGCCCAGTTTTTCTGCAACGTAGGATTCAATTTCGGGCGGGACGGTGGCGTAGGTTCCAACTGCGCCGGAGATCGCGCAGACGGCGACTTCTTTTTTTGCGTCCTGAAGGCGTTTTTTGGCACGGGCAAAGGCTGCGTAATGGCCTGCGAGCTTGACGCCGAAAGTTGTGGGCTCAGCGTGGATGCCGTGGCTTCGTCCGATGCAGATTGTGTCTTTATGTTCCAGCACGCGCTTTTTGAGGGCGGCCAAAACTTTATCAAGGTCAGTCAATAAAATATCTGCGGACTGGGTCAGTTGGACCGCAAAGGTGGTGTCGAGGACATCAGACGATGTCATGCCCTGATGCATGAAGCGGGCTTCTTCGCCGACATATTCGGCAACGTTGGTCAGGAAGGCGATGACGTCGTGTTTCACGTCGCGTTCGATTTCATCAATGCGGGCGGCGTTGAAATTTCCGCGTTCGCGCAGGGCTTTTGAGACGCCTTGCGGGATCGTGCCGTTTTGCTCCATCGCTTCGGCGGCGAGTGTTTCGACTTCCAGCATGATGCGGAATTTATTATTGGCTTCCCAGATGGCAGCCATGTCGGGGCGGGTGTAGCGTGGGATCATGATGGTAGCAGTCCTTTATTGCGCATGGAGGTTGTGCCGCTTTTCGATACAACAATATGGTCGTGGATGACAATCCCTAATGGCCCCGCGGCGGCGATTATCTGGGCGGTCATGTCGATGTCGGCCTTTGATGGGGTCGGGTCGCCGCTCGGGTGGTTGTGAACCAGAATAATGGCCGTGGCCGAAAGTTCCAGCGCGCGTTTCACGATTTCGCGCGGGTAGGCGGGGGTGTGGTCCACCGTGCCTGATTGCTGGGTTTCATCAGCAATCAGCTCGTTTTTCTTATTCAGAAAGAGCAAGCGGAAATGTTCTTTCTTCTCGAAGCCCATCGTGGCCTGAACGTAATCCATCAGGCGCGACCAACTGTTGAGGATGGGCTGGTTCAAAACTTCGTGTTTCATAAAGTGGAAGGCGGCGGCTTTGATCGCGCGCAGTGCTGTAATGGATGTGTCGGTCAGGCCCATGCGCGAGAGATCGGCGTCGGATGCATGAAAGACCGCATTAAACGATCCAAATTGCGAGAGAAGGGCCTTGGCCAGCGGTTTGACGTCCTTGCGCGGGATCGCCATAAAGAGAATGAGTTCAAGGATTTCATAGTCGGCCAGAGCGTCCACGCCACCCCTTAAAAACCGTTCGCGCAGACGGTCGCGGTGGCCCGTATAGTGCGGGGCGGGAGTGTCGTCTTTTATCAAAGCAGGGTTATCGGCACTTTTGGGCATGAGGGCAGTATAGCAGCCTATTTCCGAAAGGCTAGGGTTGTTATCCTGATTGCCCGCTTTGCGGACTGCCCCCCATTTGGGGAGAGCTTGGTCCAGTTTGTGCCGCCATTTGCTCGGGGAATGGGGCGGGCTGGGGCCAGCCGTCCAGCCAGTCCATCGGTTGCTGTGGTTTCATTTGTTTTTGCCACAGTTTCAGTGTTGCCCTAAGTGTTTCGCCGTTGCTGAGGCGGGTTTCAAGCAGGTCGTAGCATCGTGCCGATTGCCCGAACCAATTCATCACCTTCAAGAGAAGTCCTCTCTTTTCTGTCTCGAATGTTGCGTATCTGCCGAAGAAGAAGGCGTTTTTTTTCAGGCGATCCAGAATGTAGTCAACCCTGCCTTCCGGAAAAAGGCACTCATAAAGGTTTCCAAGAAGCTTCGGGTGCTTGCGGAGGAGCGTATTTCCGAGGGTTGCATCGTCGAGGATGAATTGCTTCATAAACCACTGGTCGCTCTTTCCGATCTGTACAAGAAGACGTTTTATCGAGAACAGGTTGATCGGGTCAGCCAAACCGGGATCTGCGAGTATGTTGTTAAGGCCTACACGGACTTCGCTGTCCATCATCCGTGCTTTGGCCGTTTGGATTTCGCTGTCGCTGAATCTAAGCTCCATATCTTTGGATGAAGGCAAAAGATTTCCTGAAGTTGAAAAGGCTTCAGTCAGTTCGGGGATGGGCATGGTGTTTCCGTAAAGAAAGTTACGTAAATATTGGAGGGGGGGATTCGTTCCTTCATTCAATCAAACTCTTCCTTATTGTGCGCGACAAGATGCTTTTTTCTTTATTTCACCGGATATTTTGTTGTAGCGTTTTCATGCTTAACGAAATTTAATTATAAAATATATATCGTTTCTGGCCTCGGGAGGAAGACATGATGCCATTTTCGTCGAATGCTGCGTATTGTTCCGACTGGGTCCTCTCGCCGACAACGTTTATTACCGACGTGCGGGCGATGATGGATCTGCTTTCCACTTTAAAATTCGATCACGATATTTGCAATTGGCAGGCGGTGTTTGTCACCGATCCGCGGGTTTTGATGAAGATTCTACCGCAAGAGGTGAGAGCAGAAAGCGATTTTGCCGTAGTGTTTGGAGTCAATCTGTCGGCGTGGGACAAACCCCATCCGAATTTGTGGAGCAGAGCAACATACGAAGAGCGGTCGCGTTATATTGATGACAGGCTGGCGATGATGCGTGGCGACGACCACCGGCAGCGTGACCGTGCGATGCGGGCTGTGGGAATGGCTGCAGGATTTCTGATCGCAAAGGCGCGGAATCTGAAATATGCGGTGAACTTCCTACATGATTTCGAAAGTGCCGAGATTGCGCACGAAGTCGGGTTGCCCGATTCCTATCAGGTCACGATGATCGTGACCTTAAAGCGGGCGATGCAGCCCCTTCGGCGAGAGGGTGAAAATCTCGTACCCGTTTTCCGTGACGGCGAGGGAATGCTCAAACTGAGCTGAGAGGCCTTTGTCGCGGGTGACGGCGGTCCATCCGTCTTGCAACACTTTCGTTTCAAAGGTTCCGGTGTTGATCATTGGTTCAATGGTGAAGAACATTCCGGGTTCGAGGATGAGGCTGTCGGACGAGGGGTTATAATAATGCAGAATTTGCGGTTCGGCGTGGAATGTCAGGCCCAGACCGTGGCCGCAGAAATCACGTACCACTGAAAAACGATTGGGGAGGGCGACGGCTTCAATCGCTTTGCCAATGTCGCCCAATGTTGCGCCGGGTTTGACGACTTCGATCCCCGCCATCATCGCATCGTATGTGACATCCACCAGTTTTTTTGCTTTCACGTTCGGCTTTCCGGCATAGTACATGCGGCTGGTGTCGCCGTGCCATCCATCCACGATCACGGTGACGTCGATATTCACAATGTCGCCGTGCATCAATTTTTTAGGGCCCGGAATGCCGTGGCAGACGACGTGATTGATCGACGTGCAGATTGATTTCGGGAAGCCGCGATAGTTGAGCGGAGCCGGAATCGCGCCGTTTTTGGTGATGAATTCATGGCAGATGCGGTCGAGTTCTTCGGTGGTCACGCCGACATCGACATGCTCTGCGATCATATCAAGCGTTTCGGCGGCCAGTTTTCCGGCTTTTCTCATCCCTTCGAAATCGGCTTCGCTATGGAGCTCAATGCCTTGGGAAAACTTGTTTTTGGGCGCGGTCTGGGTCACTGTCTTTATCCTCTTTCCTCCTGTAATTAAAGCAAAAGGCCTGCTCTGTCCATAAAGCCAAAAGGAAAAGTTTGACATTTTTAAAATGAAAGTGTTAGCCTTTCTTTCATGCAAACCAAAAACTACCACGTTCTGGCCACGATGACGATGCGAATGATGCGCATGCGTAGCGGCAGGGCGTAAGGTTTCGGCGTAGTTTTTAAATTTCTCCATTCTTTATGATCGACCCCCTGCCAATCCAAGCGAATGTGGCGAGGTGAGCGCGTTCCGAATTTGTTTTTCAGCAATTTTTGGTTTTAGGAGATAAAAATGACAGTACAATTTGGAGATGTTATCAGCGGGCTTTTGTTTGACGGCTTTACGGTGGCTGTTGACGATATACCGGAAGTCTTTTCAGGGGTTCGGGGTGTTCGCCCCAGAAACAAAGAGGAGGATTGGGGTATTGTTGTCGATGTCGGCGGGGTCGAGTATGAGTTTGCAACCATTCCCGATGCTGAAGGGGTTGGGAACAAAATTTACAATGCGGTCCATGTTTTGCGCAACTTTTGTTGCATTTAGCCGCAGAAAATGTATTTTATATGAAGGAGATGAATTATGGGCAGTTTTGAACATTTGAAAGAAGTGTTTTCCGGTGAAGGAGGGGCGTTGATTGGCCCAGTGGAGGGTTTGCATCCTGTTAAAGTTACGTGTGAGTTATCGCCGCAAAGCGGGGATGACGCTGCGTATTTTATATCGGCTGTCGATAAGGGAGGTCAATCTACTTTGGTCGGGTCTGTTCCGGCGGGCCTTTCTGGGATTACGACCCGATTGGAAGTTTTGAAAAATGTTCTGGTCGATTATTTTGGTGGAGCTTCCAAAGCGGAAACTTCTTTCCAACGACAAGTTGGGGTCCGTTCAATTGATAGGGGATTTTCTGTTCCGGTTGGTCATGGGTGTTGTGTCTAGGAAAGGGATATCTTTTCTGTTGTTATTTACTGGTCAAGGGGTGTTGGTGTCCCTTGATTTTTTTTGTGCCGACCTTTACTTTCTGATGACATGACAGACAAACTCACAGCAGCGCTTCTGGTTATCGGGAACGAAATTCTTTCGGGCCGGACACAGGACACGAACACACCGTGGATCGCCGGAAAACTTAATCTGCGCGGGATACGTTTGATTGAAGTGCGTGTCGTTCCGGATGTTGAAGAGTGCATTGTCGAAGCCGTCAATGAATTGCGTTCCCGCGCGGCGTATCTGTTTACCACGGGCGGGATCGGCCCTACGCATGACGATATTACGACGGAGTCGATTGCCAAAGCTTTCGGCGTTGGGGCTATTGTGAATGAGGAGGCGCGTCTGGCGTTGCTCAACCATTACCGCAACGAAGCGGATCTCACTCCGGCAAGGATGAAGATGGCGCATATTCCTGATGGAGCTACGCTTATTCCCAATCCGGTGTCGGGTGCGCCGGGGTTTCAAATCGGAAATGTTTATGTGATGGCCGGTGTGCCGCGGATCATGCAGGCGATGCTCGATCATATCCTGCCGGAATTGGAGAAGGGGCATCCGATCCTATCCAACACGGTGACGTGCGATTTGCCCGAGAGTGTGGTTGCCGAAGGATTGACCGCGATCCAGAATAAATATGACAGCGTCGAAATCGGGTCCTATCCGCATTTTCGTATGGGGGAGCTGGGGCTTTCGGTTGTGCTGCGCTCAACCGAGAATAATCAGTTGCATGAAGCAACGCAGGACGTTGTATCGTTGATCGACAAGGTCGGCGGCAAGGCGTTTGCTGTTAGTGTGCAGTCAAACCCCTCATAAGTTATGAGATGTCACAGTCGGAATTTGGGCCTGCGCGGTGCGCAGGCCTTGCCAATTTCTATGTCTGTGAAGTCGGTTCCGGCGGCAAGGCGTGAGATGTTATTTCCTCTTTCATTTTGATGAGGAATTCATCAGCCGTGAATGTTTCCTGAGTGTTGACCCCTAGGCGACGGACTGTGATTGTGCCGTCCTCTTGTTCTTTGTTGCCGATAATTCCGACATAGGTCACTTTTGCGTTCATGTGTTCGCGGATTTTATAGGAAATTTTCTCGTTCCGTTCATCATGTTTCGCGCGAATGCCTGCAAATTTCAGTTTTTCCGTCAGGGTGCGGGCGGCATAGTTGTTGGCTTCGGTCACGCCGGAAATCACGACTTGAACCGGAGCCAGCCACAGGGGGAGGTTGCCGCCGGTGCTTTCGATCAGAAGACCGATAAAGCGTTCAAACGTTCCGAATACGGCGCGGTGGATCATGACAGGGGGATGTTTTTGGCCGTCGGCTCCCATGTAGGATGCGTCGAGACGTTCGGGCAGCATGAAGTCCAATTGGCATGTACCGCATTGCCATGAGCGGCCGATCGAGTCCACTAAATGGAATTCATATTTCGGGCCATAAAATGCACCGTCGCCAGGGGCGTATTCGAACGGTATATCGAGTTCGTGCAAAGCATCGGCCATAGCTTTTTCCGCTTTGTCCCACGTTTCATCTGATCCGACGCGTTTTTCCGGACGTGTGGCGAGGAAGAGTTTGATGTCAGTGAATCCAAAATCTTTATAGACATCTTTAAATAGGGCGACGAAGCGTTTGACCTCGTCACCGATTTGGTCTTCGCGGCAGAAGATATGTGCATCGTCTTGGGTCATTTGACGAACGCGCATCAGGCCGTGGAGGGCACCGTGCGCTTCGTTACGGTGACAGCATCCCATCTCCGCCATACGGATAGGCAGGTCGCGGTAGCTTTTGATCCCGTGTTTGAAAATCTGGACGTGGGCCGGACAGTTCATGGGTTTCAGGGCCATAAACTCTTTCGGTTCGGTTTTAAAGATCGGTCCATCCAGTTCGATGTTTGGCACGACATCAGGCACAACGAACATGTTCTCGCGGTATTTGTCCCAGTGGCCCGAGGCTTCCCAGAATTTCGAGTGCATCAGTTGCGGGGTTTTGACCTCGACATAGCCATCGGCATAAATTTTCTGGCGGATATAGTTTTCAAGTTCGCGATAAATTGTAAAGCCGTGCGGATGCCAGAAGACTGAGCCTTGGGCTTCTTCCTGCAAATGGAACAAATCCATTTCCTTGCCGATTTTACGGTGGTCGCGTTTTTCAGCTTCTTCGATCTGGTGCAGGTATGCATCCAGTTCTTCCTGAGTGCGCCACGCCGTTCCGTAGACACGGGTCAGCATTTCATTCTGGCTGTTGCCGCGCCAATATGCACCGGCCAATTTCGTCAGTTTGAACGCGCCGATTTTGCCCAAAGACGGCAGGTGTGGCCCGCGACACAAGTCGATAAAGGCTGTCTCGCCCTGATGATAAATCTGGAACGCGTCAGACTCCGGTGTGTCTTCGATGATTTTGACTTTGTAATCTTCGCCGCGTTCTTTGAACAAGGCAATCGCATCCGCGCGGTTGTAAACTTTCTTCTCGATCTTGTGACCTTCTTTTACGATGCGGTGCATCTCTTTCTCGATTTTTTCGAGATCATCGGACGAGATCGGCGTTTCAAACGCGATATCGTAGTAAAAACCGTCCTTGATCGTAGGTCCGATGGCCAGACGTGCGGAGGGGTAGAGGTTTTTGATTGCGCGTGCCAGAACCTGCGCGGCAATCGTATGGCGCATAATATCCAGACCGTCATCGTCATTGGATGTCAGAATGGCAATTTGAGCGTTATCGGGTACGGGGTCGGAGAGATCGCGCAGTTCGCCGTTGACACGAACCGCGACGGCAGCTTTGGAGAGGCTAGTGCTGATGGTTTTCGCGACCTCAAGACCGTTCACTTCTGTCTCGAACTCTTTGAAAGACCCATCGGGCAGCACCACGCGCATAATATAAGCTCCTGTAAATGTTGTGATTTCAATGATGTGTAACATTGATATCAAAAGAAAACAACTGGTACGGGCGCGGAGATTGGCTTGGACATTGTCGCTTATGTTTTTTGCAACTTATAAAATACATAACTAATAATTTGTAAAATCATAATTACGATACGCACCGTTAAGAATCTTTGCATTTTTCCCCGTTTTGGCCTATATTCATGAATAATTCCTTAACAGAATTGGGGGTTTATCATGTCTCTCATGTCCGCATCATCTGCTCTGCGTAAAGCTGCTTATGCCTTGCCGCTGGCGTTTGCTTTGGCTGCGGGAACGGCGAGTGCCGGTGGGTTGGATGCAGGAACATGCTACAAGCGCCCAGTTGTTGCGAGCGTCATGGGTGATGAGTCCCAATCTATGCTTATGGCTGGGAATAGAGATGCATCGGAAGTAGAAAACCGCAACGCAAATGCGTTTTTTATGAATGATGATGGCTCAGGTTATGTGATTGAAGGGGGCGCGCCGTTGGGTGTCAAGCCATCGCCGGACAGCAAGTCTTGCGTAGCCTACGCTTTTAATCATGGACACGCATACAACCCTAATGATCCTATGCCTGCGTGGGCAAAGAAGATTAAAGCTGTTGGTAGTGCTGATATTCAGAAATCATACAAGAATGGGGCGCGTATTATTTTTGGGGCACGAACCTACTCCGTGGGAATGGATGGGAAAGAGGTTCCTGGGAAGCATCTGGTTGTGTTGAAGGCTGGTTCTGAGGCCTTTGTATGGACAGTTGATCCTGAAGGTATCCCAGGTGTGGGGTTTGAAATGAAAGATGTTCAAATTTTGCCCAAGATGGCTGAGTTGATGAACAAACCTCCGGCAGTATCTTCTGTCGCGGGCGACACGGTTGCTATGGCATCTCCCACAGTCAGATAGTGTTTTGAGATTAGAAAAAAGCGGACTGCATTGAAGCAACGTTTGTTGTGTTGGCGGCCACTTGGCGGTTTGATATGGGCGTTTGATTGAGTTGTGGGGGGGGCTCTGAATTGGATTTGATTCCCGAGTGTTGGTTGAAGGATTTTGTCGGGTTTTGGTCGGCTGTGATCTCGCAAGATGCACTCATGGCAAATTGTGGTGAGTTACTGGTGTTGGCGCAGGGCAACTTTGCATCATCTGCTCTTTCAGATGTTGAGTCTTTTTGAGAGCCGTTGCGTTGTGTTATGTTTTCAGATGTTAGAGTTTGGATGTGTCCGGATTCTTCATTTTCTGCCCGATGATCCAACCAATTCACTTGGTCTTGTGTTAACAATCCATCGTGGATCATTTGTTCGCGTTGTCTTTGTTTTTCTGCTTCGCTAAGGCTGGGGTCGGCCATCATGTTGCGGTAGCGGAGCATGTTTTTATAGAGTTTCTTCTTATCCTTTGGATCGGCAATGCCTTGATCGACCATATCGTCGAACGTGTTGTCCCAGTTATCAAGCATATTGTCCAAGCTATCGACGATGTCCAGAACAGAGAGGCTTCTACCATCTGCCGTTCTAATACGCTGATTGCTCAATATATCCCGATCTTGCTGGCTTAGTTCTTTCCGCTGTTGTTCCATTTTTTCTTCGTGGGCGTCGATCATGGCTTCGGCGAGGGAGGCTTCGAGTCTCTTTTGTTTCTTTTCTTCTTCGCTCAGGCCTGCGAATTCGTCGAACAGGTCGTCGAGATAGCTAAAATAATTGTTGGTGCGGTTTTCAACTGCGTAGCCGTTGATGGTCGGGTCGTTGGCCTGAACCAATTGGTCGGGATTATATTGTTCGTAAATTCGTTCGGCTGCACGGTTGCTGTTAGGGGAGAATGTGCTCAACACTTCTCCGACAGACATATTTGCAATCGAGGGATCTTCGCCTTTGGGTGACGGTTCGGGAGCTGCGGCGGTTGTTTCAACTCCGAGCTCCAGATTCTCATCGGTCGCATTATCCGCGACCGGATTGTTCCGTTCTAAGACTGCCATTTTCTCCCCCCGGAGAAGTCTTGTTATTTTGAAGTCCATAGAGCGTTGGCCCATAAGATCTTCTTACAGGTTATTTATATATGAAAAATATTGATGACAAATTAAGATTGGACAGAATCCAATATATTTTTATGAAAATATATTGGGAGTCCGTCTCTATAAGGGGCTGAGAAACAGCCTACATATTTATAATATATCAATAGTTGATAGATTGCAATATATTTTTGCATCTCTATCCTATTGATATTCAATAAAATATCAAAAAAGATTGATTGAAATATGTGCGGCTCGTTGGATTTTTGGCAAAAAAGGATCAGCATTTTCATGTTGGGTTACGGTTGGCAGCAGATGGCTGTTCTTGACAATGTGACCGGACTGACAGATGAGGCTGCTTTGAAAACCAGTGGAAATTTGGTTGTATAGCCTTGGAAATAGATGGTTTGCGCATTTGGGGATAGAATGGGCCTAATAGAATCCTCCAAAGTGATAATGTACTTTACGAATGGTTCTTATCAGAAAAAGCGAACATAAGGCTGGGCCTATTAAGTGGTGCGGGCGGGGGGACTTGAACCCCCACAGGCCTTGCGGCCCTACGGATTTTCTTACCATCTACGGCTTTCGCCGCGCTCGTGAGTCACGAGTTTGTGGTCTGGACTATCCCTTCACCGTTGCAAAGTTCTTTGCTCTAGGTGCTGCCCGTCTAGTCTCTACACCTTCCTTTAGCCCGTTAGGGCTTTAGGCTTGGCTCGGGATTGCCATGGGCTGCTCGCCAGCCTGTAAGGTTTCCCCGAATTTGAGCAGTTCTGCATCAAAGGTTTCCCGATGAGCACTCAATATTTTGTCTAAGTCCGTTGCGTCTACCGATTTCGCCACGCCCGCTTATATTTTGAGGCATTATCTATAACCTCTAATTGACTTTGGGCCAAGAGTAAATTTCAGGTATCTGATTGTTTTTGCGTGTCATTTTTTACAGGATTTACTCTGCGAACATTGATTGCGGCGGCATTAATACTTGTCTTGATGTGGGAAGCGTAGAAATTCTCGATCATTTCGACGCTGGTTCGGCAGTTTTTAGCTATCTGGTAAATATCGGCTCCCTCCATCAGGCGAAGGCAGATATAGGTATGCCTGAGGCTGTAGGCTGTCCGGCGGCGGCCCTCGCGGTCAAATTTCAAATTTTCCTCTGTGAGGATGGCGTTGAACAGCTCCCGATGGGTCTTAGGGAAGATCAGGTCTGTTTTTTGCGGATTGTTTCTCTCAATAAGGCGTTTGAATGGGAGGACTGCTCCCGTCATGCTTTTGCAATAGCCAACCCCTCGTTTACCTCTCACGCTAATTTCAAGAATTGTCTCGCCTGTGTCCAAGTCCTCGACAATTTCTACGTCACGATATTCGAGGCGTGACGCTTCGTCAGGGCGCAGTCCGGTATTCGCCATGAACAATACATAGTCATGTAATTGCTCCGATTCCCATTTGTAACGGGGGCGGGTAGGGTGATGCGCTCTTTTCCGCGTGGCTTCATAGAGCTGCTTATATTCTTCGGGGGAAAACCATGCGCGGTGAGAGATTTTGGCTGAGGCACGGTATGGCTCCGAAAAATCCGGAAGATGATCCAGCCAGTCATGCCGTAGGGCCGTTTTGAGAATCTGCCGTAAGGCGACGATTTCTTGGTGGATGGTATTTCTCGCGGGAGGCTTCCCCCATTTTGCCATGGCTTTTTCGCGGCGATGGATTCTGTATTCCTGAATAAGGCCCGCTGTGATCTCGGTCAGTCCCTTATTCCCGAAAAAGGGAAGAAGGTGATTTTTGATTCGAAGGTTTTGTTGTTCGACGTGGCGCTTGCTGCGCTGACCTTCGGTTATCAATTCGTATTCCCGTACAAAAAGGTCGGCGGCTTTTTTGAAGGTCTTTTCGTTCTTCAATTCTCCGCTGCGTTTCTTGTTGTGGAGATCAAGGAACCAGTCTTCGGCAAAGTCTTTTGCTTTGGCGAGACTTTCTTCTTTTGTACTGGTGCGCCAGTTCTTTCCGTTCAGATATGTAGAGCACTGCCAACAGGTGCTGTTCTCTCTTTTATAAACATGGAGCTTTCCGCCCATGAGGGAGTGTTTTGCTGTGTATGCCATAATTCGCCCCTATGTGTCATTTTGTGTAAGACTTGTGTAAGTCTAAAATAGGGTGAATTTCATGTCAAATTTGATGCTAAATATTTGAATTCATTATATTTATAAATTATGTATTTTTGTTCTTTTAAGATTTTAAGTCTGCTGCGTCTACCTGTTTCGCCACGGGGCCAAAAGTCTGAATCTTTTAGCGGTAAAAGGTCGGGGTTTCAAGTGTCATAGCACCGCGAGAATGTTGTTTAGAGCTTCGCGGCCTTTATCGGTCAGAAAAAGTTCCTTTTTGCGGCGTTCGGTCTCGGAAATCTTCATCGTGATGAATTCATAAGGAATCCCTTTCTGGCGGTAGCTTGAAAGGGCGCCGACTATCCTTGAAACCGTCGAGAGGGCCAGCCCCGTTTTTTCAGAGAGATCGGTTAAGGAGCAGCCTTCGTTGCGGGCGATTTCGGATAGGCAAATGGCGTATTGGATTGGGAATTCGGCGTCAATTCTCTGCAACTGGGAGAGAAGGGCTAACAGAGTCTCATTCTTCTTTGTATCGAGTTGTGTCATCAGGGGGTGTTGCGTTTTTTCGGGTTTCGTCCCGGAGAACCGACCACGGAGTCCAGATGATCTGTGTTTTCGGCAAATCCAGTATTACCTCTTTATTCCATTTATTGATAGATGGCAACAGTTTTGAATCGAAAAATGTTGATATTTCGATATAGAGTGCCCCCACTCTGTTCATTCTGATGTACATAGCCCACTCAATTCCTTGTAAAACCCAATACCGCAGCCTTAAGCATGTATCTTCTCAAGAGATTGTTAATTTTTTGATAAATTTAAATGCACCTATACAACTAAAGGTTATATATCCTAAAGTGATATATGTTGAGGTTGCTTTTATCTATTCGGCTCTATCCCATTTTTTTATATAGTAATTATTGATTTGTGGTAAGAAATATTATTTTCATAATTTAGCATTTTTGCGCATATTACAAGTTCGTTAAGGTTTTTTATTACAATCGGTGGGTGTGAAATCACTTTCTTTCCCTGAGGGGTCTGTAGCACAATACAGGATAGGCTGTGGGCTGATTCCAGAGATAGGGTCAGGCAAGCCTGCGGCAAAAAAGCCGATCCGTCGAGCCGCGCCATAGAGATGTCGGTCGCTCCAAACGTGGTGTCCAGAAAATTGCAGCCCAGAAGGTCGGAGTAGCAGAGGCAAGTGTCGATCATTCGGGCGCCGGAAAAATTGCAGTGTTTGAGGACGCTTTCCGACATATTGGCGCCGGTCAGGTCGGCGTTTGTAAAGTTGGCGTGCATGATGTGGGCGTTGTCAAGATTGGCCCCTTTGAGACTTGCGCCGGTCAGGTCGATTCCGTCGAGTATAATCCCTTCCTGAATAGCTGTTTCCAAGGCGGCGCGAAGGGTCGGATGCTCTCCGGCATAGAGAAGTACACCCGTGCGGGTGGTTAGTTTTTGTTCCATTTCTTTCTCCCAGTTAGGTTTCACGGTGGACGCGGGCTGCCAGCCTGGTCTGCTGGACAGCGTCGCGTTCCTCCACTATAGTCTTTCAAATTTGTGCTTGGACGTCGTTGTTTCTCTCCTAGCTTAGGTTTACTAGGCGTCGTCGCTTACGTCCGGTCCAAACGCAAATTTATTTGACTATATTTTTTCTCATGTATTGCTCTTCCCCAGAAGATTTTTAGTATCAATACATGATATATATCAAGTTTCTATAAAGAGACTTTATCAATATGTCAACTTTTTTTGTGAAAATGGCTGTTTTCTATGGCTGAGGAGCCTCTACCGGCGATGTTTCAGGAAGGTGTTGCGGTGATCCGTGCCGAAGTTGCGCGGATCGGCGGCGGGCCGGGCGTTTACCGGATGATCGGCGAGGCGGGGGATGTGTTGTATGTCGGTAAAGCCAAATCGCTTAACAAGCGGGTAGTGAGTTATACGCGGCCTTTGATGTTGCCGATCCGCTTGCAACGGATGATTGCGGCGACGCGGTCGATGGAATTTATCACGACCCAAACCGAGTCGGATGCGTTATTGCTCGAAGCCAATCTGATCAAAACATTGAAGCCGAAATATAATGTTTTGCTCAAGGATGATAAATCCTACCCTTATATTCTGATGACGGATGGAGAGTTTCCGCAGATTTTGAAATTTCGTGGGCGGCCTGCGAAAGACGGAACTTATTTCGGGCCGTTTGCCAGCGGGTTGGCGGTCAATGAAACTCTGGCAGTATTGCAACGTGTGTTCCGGTTGCGGAATTGTACGGATGCTTATTTCTCTGCGCGGAAGACTCCGTGTCTTCAGTATCATATCAAGCGGTGCACGGCACCTTGTGTCGGGAAAGTCTCGGCGGACGAGTATATGCGGCAGGTGAGTGATGCTCGCGATTTCCTCAAAGGTAAGTCGCGCGAGATTCAGGAGCGGCTTCAAAAGGAAATGATTACGGCCAGTGTGGATGAAAATTTTGAATGGGCGGCGTATTTGCGCGACCAGATTAAAATGCTCACGCAGATTCAGGGGCGGCAGGGGCCGGATGGCGTGTCTGTCGGAGATGCGGATGTGGTTGCGCTGGTGGTGCGGGAGGGGCAGGTTTGCGTTCAGGTTTTCTTTTATCGCGGAGGACAGAGTTTCGGCAACCGCGCTTTCTTTTTCGAAGCGGTCGATGGAAGCGGCGATGCTGAAATTCTCTCAGGCTTTATGGCGCAATATTACGAGGGAAGGCCTGTTCCGCCTGTTGTTTATTGTTCGTTGAAGCCGAAAGAATCTGCTCTTTTGCAGGAGGGGTTCGGGTTTGATGTGAAAGTGCCGCAACGCGGGGCGCGGGCCGGGCTGGTAGCGTGGGCGGTTCAAAACGCGGAGGAAGCACTGATACGGCATTTGCTTCAGAGGGGAAGTATTGCCAAAACGATGCGTGGCGTGGCCGATTTGTTCGGGCTGGACGATATTCCGCAGCGGATTGAAATCTATGATAACTCGCACAGCGGCGGGACGAATATGGTCGGGGCGTTTGTGGTGGCGTCGCCCGAAGGGTTCGAGAAAAAAGCGTACCGCAAATTCAATATCAAGCAGGCGGCTGCGTCGGACGATTACGGGATGATGCGCGAAGTTATGCTAAGACGGTTTGCTAAAATTGATCCCGATCATATTGAAGAGGTTAGGGAAACTTGGCCGGACTTGTTGTTGATCGACGGCGGTGCGGGGCAGTTGGGTGCCGTTCTTGAAGTGTTGGATGAGTTGGGGTTGTCCGATCACCTTACTGTGGTCGGTATTGCCAAGGGCGAAAAACGAAATGCCGGGCGCGAGAAATTTTTTATGCGCGGGCGCGAGATGTTTCAACTTCCCGTCAATGACCCTGTTCTTCACTATCTGCAGAGGTTACGCGACGAAGCGCATCGTTTTGCCATCGGGTCGCATCGTGCGCGACGGGATAAGGTGGCGGTGGGGAGTAGGCTCGATGAGATCCCCGGAATTGGCGGGAAACGCAAGAAAGCTTTGCTTCTCCATTTCGGGTCAGTCGAGGCGATTATGGGCGCGCGGGCCCAAGACCTTGAAAAGGTTGAAGGTATTTCAAAGGCTTTGGCTGAGCAGATTTACTGGTTTTTTCATTAGGGGAAAAGCCGTAAAAAATCTTAATTAAACTCTTGCGCGGGTTTTGGCGAGCGTGCTAGGGTTCGCTTAGTCCACTAGGCTTTCCGAGTTGTTTTTCTCTGGAATTATCCAGCGAAGACAATGGGTTGCCGAGTTAATCTAGAAAGGTAGATGAACCCAATGTTTCACCGTCCTGCAACACCCAATAGCCCAACTTCCGAGCAAGAGGAAAAAGAGAATATGAGCCAAGCTCCACAAAATCCACAGGCTTCTGAGTCCGCTGAGGCTCAAGCCGACCGTTCCGTTGATATTCCAGCCAGCCCGTTCCAACGTCCTGGTCAACCAGCTGCTGCTGCCCCTAATGCCCCGCGTGCTGCGGCTCCTGCTTACAGCGCTTATCCGAGCGCCTATGGCGTTAGTCCTGCTTCTTCGGCTGCTACGGATCCGAAAGGCCGCCGCCTGATCATCGGTCAAGGTATCACCATGTCCGGTGAGATCGAGTCGTGCGATCTTTTGGTCGTTGAAGGTACTGTCGAAGCTGCCCTGAAAGGTGCCAGCGTTCTTGAAATTGCCGAAACCGGTATGTTCTACGGCACCGTTGAAATCAACGAAGCCACCATCGCCGGTAAGTTTGAGGGCGACCTGACTGTTAACGGTCGTCTGACGGTTCGTGCCAGCGGTTCGATCACCGGTGCGATTTCCTACAAGGAACTGGCTGTTGAGGCTGGCGCCACCATCGACGGTAAATTGTCGCCAGTAGGAGGCAAAGGAGCCTCCTCTGAAAAAAAGTCGCATAGGGGGCAGTCGGTAGACTCCCCCGCAAAAAAGGCGGTGGAACAGATTTCTCCCGAGGAAGATGATCTGCCAATTTTGCAGCGTGCGGCTGGAAGATAAGAGATTTTAAAAAAAACCGGATCAAACGATCCGGTTTTTTGTTGTTCGGTTCCTTGCCTAGACGACGGGAGGTCCAAAGCGGTTTTCGCCAAGGTTGCCCTTCATGCAATACCAGATAATCAGGATGATCGGTCCGATCAGAGGGATCAGGACCAGCAATTGCCACCAGCCGCTCTTATTGATGTCATGCAGACGGCGCGCGCCGATTGACAGACTTGGGGCAAGTAGAGCGAGGCTGATCAGAACAGACAGGAGTCCTAGGCTGAGTGCAATGTCGATAACAATCGCCCCTGCATAGGCCAGCATATAAAACAGCCACCACCACCAGTATTCGGATCTGGAGGCGCGGCCTTCGAAGTTGATGTAGTTGTCAAAGCCGGATTTAACGGCGTCTGGAAAATTCATGTGATCCCTCACAGGTTAGGTTAACAGAATTAATTGCCGAATCGTATCATGCTAGAGCATGTTAGGCTAGAGCGTGGCGGGCGATATGGACGGCGGAGAGGCCGGCTTCGTCATATTGGGATTGCTGAGTGTTGTGGTCTTGATAGATATCCGGCAGGTGCAGGGTGCGGACTTTTAATCCCGATCCCAGCAGATCGTTATTGGCGAGGTAATCCAGAACCAGTGCTCCGAAACCGCCGCTCGATCCTTCCTCGACGGTCACGAGAGTTTTGTGAGAGGTGGCGAGTTTCTTGATGAGGTCGGTATCAAGCGGTTTTGCAAAACGCGCATCGGCGATTGTCACCGAATATCCTTTTCCTTCGAGTATTTCTGCAGCCATTTTTGCATCGGCTAAGCGTGTGCCGTAGGAAAGAATAGCGATGTCTTCACCTTTTTGGATGATGCGGCCTTTGCCGATTTTGAGCGGTGTGCCGTGTGCGGGAAGATCAAGTCCCACACCTTCGCCGCGCGGGTAACGAAACGCAATTGGTCCATCGTTATAGGCGGCGGCGGTTGCAACCATATCGATTAGTTCGCGTTCGTCACTTGGGGCCATTAAAACCATGTTTGGCAGGCAACCGAGATAGGCGATGTCGAACGATCCGGCGTGGGTGGCTCCGTCTGCGCCGACCAATCCCGCGCGGTCAATGGCAAAGCGCACGGGAAGTTTCTGAATAGCTACATCATGCACGATCTGGTCATAGGCGCGTTGCAGGAAGGTCGAGTAAATCGCGACGAAGGGTTTCATTCCTTCTGCGGCCAAACCTGCCGCGAATGTCACGGCGTGTTGTTCGGCAATTCCGACATCGAATGTCCGGTCGGGGAATTGCTCGGCAAACAGATCAAGTCCTGTGCCAGATGGCATGGCTGCGGTGATGGCCACGATTTTTTTGTCATGCGCGGCTTCGTCGATTAAGGCATTCGCAAAAACTTTTGTATAAGACGGTGTGGCGGATTTTGTTTTCTTTTGTGTGCCTGAAATCACGTCGAATTTGACCACGCCGTGCATTTTATCGGGGGCGTCTTCGGCGGGGGCGTAGCCCTTGCCTTTTTGGGTGATGGCGTGGATCAGGATGGGGCCGTTATGCTCGCTGTCTTTGATATTTTTCAAGATCGGGACAAGTTGGTCGAGATTGTGGCCGTCGACGGGGCCAATGTAATAGAAGCCGAGTTCTTCGAACAATGTGCCTCCGCCGATGGCGGCGCGGGCTGTTTCTTCGGCGCGTTTGGCGGCTTCACGCAGGGGCGCGGGGAGAAAGTGTTTCGCGAATTCGCGTGCGCCCATATATTGTTTGCTTGAAACCAGTTTGCTCAGATATTTGCTCATTGCGCCGACGGGTGGAGCAATCGACATTTCATTGTCGTTGAGGATGACGATCAGTCGGCTGCCCAGTACGCCCGCATTGTTCATCGCTTCGTAGGCCATGCCTGCGGAGATTGATCCGTCGCCGATTACGGCAATCACATGATTGCTTTTATTTTGGAGGTCGCGGGCGACGGCCATGCCAAGACCTGCGGAGATTGAAGTCGAGCTATGCCCTGCGCCAAATGGGTCATATTTGCTTTCGGCTCTTTTGGTAAAACCGGAGAGGCCGCCCGCTTGACGGATGGTGTGAATCTGATCGCGGCGGCCCGTCAACATTTTATGTGGATAGGCCTGATGTCCCACGTCCCAAATCAATTTATCGGTTGGTGTATCGAAGACGGCGTGAAGCGCAACGGTGAGTTCGACAACGCCCAAACTTGCGCCCAGATGTCCGCCGGTTTTCGAGACGGCATGGATCAAATCGGCGCGAAGTTCGTCGGCCACATTTTTCAATTGGTCGATTGATAGGTCTTTCAAATCGGCGGGGTCGTCGATTTTTGAATTGCGCAGGTCAGGATGTGGCACTGATTTCAGGGGCATAAGGGCCATGTTTAATAGTTTTTTTTTCGAATGTCACGAAGTGGTTTATTGTCATAATATAACAATGCTCTTTCCTGACTTTTTGTTACGAGGAGTATGATAATATTCGGCTTGAGCGGAGGAAATGGTATGTCGGCTTATTCTTTGGATTCCATCCGGGTTGTCGATTTTGATGAAAGCCGGATGGTGGATTTTAAAAACCATCTGGCTGATTGTGTCGTGGTAACGCGAGACAGTAAAATCCTGATGCAGCAGCGGCCCGCGAATTGGGGGCGGCATGCCGGAGTTCTCAATCTATTCGGTGGTCATGTCGAAGATGGTGAGACGATTGTTCAGGGCCTTATACGCGAATTGAATGAAGAGTTGGGGGCTATCGTCAAGCCGGAAGATTTAATGTTCATTGGTGCGGTGAGCGAGGATTGGACAGATCATACAGAATTGGTCCATGTCTATTTCTGGCGGGATGTCGAAGGAACCATCACCGGATGCTATGAAGCGGAATCCAGAGAATACGAGTCTGTTGACGCAATTTTGACTCATCCGAAGCTGATGGACTACGCTGCGTGGGCTTTGTTGGAATGTCGGAAACGCAGTTTGTTGCCGTTGTAATTACGCGCGGCGTCTCAGCACATAGTACGCCAGTTCTTCGAGCATTTTGGCGCGGCCTTGGAAGACGTGAAGGTGGCGGATTGCCTGTTCGGCGAGCATTTCGGCACGTTGTCTGGCTTGTTCCTTCCCCATCGTGGACACAAAGGTCGATTTGCCAGCCTTGTCGTCTTGATTGGCGGGTTTGCCGCTTTCGTTCGGGTCGGCTTCGACATCCAGAATATCGTCGGTTACTTGGAACGCCAATCCGAGATCATAAGCGTAAGAGGTGAGGGCGCGGCGGTACATGTCGCCAGCTTTGCCGAGGATTGCACCTGCTTCGCAGGAGAAGGCCATCAGCTTTCCGGTTTTCATGCGTTGCATGCGGCTGATCGACCCCAAATCAAATTCTGTGGTTTCGCCGATCAGGTCGAGCATTTGTCCGCCCACCATCCCGTGCGGTCCGGCGGCGTCGGCCAGAGCTGCCACCAATGCACAACGTACATACGGATCTTCATGCGTTTCAGGTTCGGTGAGAATCTGGAACGCCATGGTGAGCAATCCGTCACCAGCCAAAATTGCTGTGGCTTCGTCATAGGCGCGGTGAACGGTGAGTTTGCCGCGGCGCATATCGGAATTGTCCATCGCGGGCAAATCGTCGTGAATGAGAGAATAGGCGTGTACCAGTTCAATCGCGGCGGCGACACGTTTGGCGCGGGCGGGATCGACGTTGAACAGTTTGGCCGATTGCATCACCATAAAGGGGCGCAAACGTTTTCCACCTGCGAGTGTGCCATAGCGCATGGCGTCATAGAGTTGAGCTTCGGCAAGATCCGTTTCAGGCAGAAGACGGCCAATGGCCTTGTCCACCATCTGGACGGTGTCCTCTAAAGCTTCTTTCAGTTCGGGGCTGGTCTCGCGTGGGGACGGGGCCATCAAATTCTCCTTGGGCTTTTTATCTGTTTATTCTTCATCGAGCGGGGCGGTTTTTAGGGAACCATCCGGTGCGACCATGATTTTTTCGATCTTCATTCGTGCATCGCGCAGTTTGGATTCGCAATGATTCTTCAGGGCAACACCGCGCTCGTAAGCTTCGATTGAATCTTCAAGAGAGATTTTTCCTGTCTCAAGGTTGCGGACGATCGTATCTAGCTCCTCAAGTGCGGATTCAAAGCTCAGTTTCTCGACGGCGGCATTTTTTGCGGTCATAGCGGGCGATTTCAGATCGGGTGTTATCCGGTTGTTATATCTTTATTATTGTGTGGAGGGGAGTTTAGGTCAGGACGGGGCGTTTCTCAACCTAAATGTTTAATGTTCCTTATTTGTTCTGTATTTTAAAGGCAGATTTGCACAGGCTGCTGATAATGCAATTGTCGCAATTCGGGTTGCGCGCTTTGCAGACATAGCGGCCATGCAAAATCAGCCAGTGATGCGCGTGGCGTTTGAAATCTTCGGGGATGGCTTTTTCGAGTTTTCGTTCGACGATTTCGACTGTGTCGCCATTGGCGAGACCCGTGCGGTTCGAGACGCGAAAAACATGTGTATCAACGGCGATGGTTGGATGACCGAAGGCGATATTCAAAACGACATTCGCTGTTTTTCGCCCGACGCCGGGGAGGGCGGTCAATTCTTCCATTGTTGCTGGGACCTCGCCGCCGTGCCGCGAGATCAGGAGTTTCGACATATCAATGACGTTGGCGGCTTTGGAATTATAAAGGCCGATGGTTTTGATATGTTCCTTTAATCCTTCCAATCCCAGTTTTACCATTTTTTCCGGTGTGTCGACGATTTGGAACAATTTTTCCGTGGCTTTGTTGACTCCCACGTCGGTGGCCTGAGCCGATAAAATCACCGCGACCAACAGGGTGTAGGTGTTGACCGATTTCAGTTCGCCTTTGGGTTCAGGATCAAAGTCCTGAAATATTTCGAACATTTTGTGGATGTTTTCTTTTTTCATGGTCGTGTTATATCCTGTTTATCGGGAGAAATCACATGAAATTCGACCAGTTGGGATTGGTATTTGACGATGAATTGTCTGTGCGCGGCAAGAATGTTCGGGTGGTGGATTCCGGTGTTCCCGATATTCTGGAGTTTGGCACTGTTACGACATCGCTTGGTTTGATGACGCTGGTATGGTGTAAGAGTGGGCTTTGTTATCTGGGGTTTGAGGCAGCTCGGTCACTGGAGAAGGCGCAAAAATTTTTTCCATCGGTATCTTTTTTACCAAATCAGAAAATGGCCGCGCGTTATACGGGTGAGGTCCTGAACGCGTGGCGAGGCGAGGGTGTTGTTGATCTGGTTGCTTGTGGCACGGTGTTTCAGAAAAGTGTATGGGAGGCGTTGTTGCGCATTCCAGTCGGACATGTGGTGAGTTACGGATCTGTCGCCGAGTATATCGGGAGCCCCAAAGCTGTGCGTGCGGTCGGGTCAGCTGTCGGGGCTAATCCGGTTTCGCTTTTGATCCCGTGTCACCGTGTGATCCAGCAGAATGGTTCCGTTTGCAATTACGGATGGGGTGACGAGATGAAGCGGAAAATTTTGAAAGAGGAAGCTCTGGTTAATCGAGTTTCAGGAAATCCTGCATCCCGTAAAATCCGGCGGGCTGGGTGATTAGCCACCTTGCCGCTTGCAGTGCGCCGCGGGCAAAAAGGGCGCGGTCGGTGGCGCGGTGGGTAAGCTCAAGCCGCTCGCCAGATCCCAGAAAGAAAACCGTGTGTTCACCAATAACATCACCACCGCGGATCACGGAGAAGCCGATTTCGTCCTTTGTCCGCGCTCCGGTTTGGCCGTGACGGTCATAAACGGCTTTGTTCGCAAAACTGACCCCGCGACCTTCGGCTGCGGATTTACCCAAGGCGAGGGCGGTTCCGGATGGCGCGTCCACCTTCTTGCCGTGGTGGGCTTCCAAAATTTCAATGGCGAATTCCGGCCCCAGTGTGCCTGCCACTTTTTTGACAAGCGACATCATCAAATTAACTCCGAGACTTGCGTTCGGAGTGTAGAGGATCGGAGCGTTTTTGGAAGCTTCTTTGATGTCGGCCATTTGCGATTCCGAAATGCCGGTGGTGCCGATGACCAGAGGTTTTTTAGTGCTGGCGGCAACGCGGGCATGGCGGACGCTGGCTTCGGGGGCGGTGAAATCAATCACGAGGTCCGAGACGGCAAAGAGGTCTTCGTCGTCGATCAGGATCGGAACATTGGTTGGAAGATTCCCCTTATCCCGTGTGACGCCGCCCGCCAGATAGAGATCCTGAGTGGCAAGGATTTCTTTGACCAGCATCTGGCCCATTCTGCCTGTGCAGCCTGCAATTCCGATTTTCATTCTTTTAATCCCTTATGTCGTCCCAGAGTTCTTTCATCTTTTTGAAAAAGCCTTCGCTTTCGGGGGAGTGTTTTTGTCCCGATTTCTGAAGGGTTTCATCAAGCTGTTTCATCAGGTCGGTTTGTTTCTTGTCGAGGTTGACCGGCGTCTCGACGAAAATTTCGATGTAGAGGTCGCCGCGTGTTTCAGAGCGCATGACATTCATGCCCTTGCCTTTGACGCGGATTTGCTGTCCGGTCTGGGTTCCGGACGGAATCTTGATGCTGCTTTTTTCGCCGTCAATGGTCGGGACCTCAATATGGCCGCCCAGCGCCGCGGTGGTCATCGGTACCGGAATGCGGCAATGAAGGTTGCTCCCGTCGCGTTTGAAGAAAGGGTGAGGTTTGATGCCGATCAGAACATAGAGGTCACCTTTTTCGCCGCCGCGAATACCGGCTTCGCCTTCACCAGCGAGTCGGACGCGCTGGCCTTCCATGATGCCGGCGGGGATCGAAATCTTGACGGTTTTTTCACCATGGACGCGGCCGGCGCCGCCGCATTTTGGGCAAGGCGATTTGATAACCGAGCCGTTGCCACCGCAAGTTCCGCAGGTGCGTTCGATGGTGAAGAAGCCTTGTTGGGCGCGTACACGTCCTGCACCGCCACAGGTTTGACAGGTTTCGGGCTTGCCGCCGTCGGCCGAACCGGAGCCGTGACATTTTTCACAAGATTCAACGGTCGGAATTTTGAGCTTGGCGTCTTTGCCTTTGAAAGCGTCTTCGAGCGAGATGTCAAGTGTGAATTGGACGTCGGAGCCGCGCATCGGGCCGCCGCGGTTTTTGCCGCGTCCACCGCCCCCCATGATGTCGCCAAACATGTCTTCAAAGATATCGGTGAAGGCTGCGCCAAATCCTGCGCCGCCAAATCCGCCGGCGCCCATTCCCTGAGGCCCTGCTGCGCCGAACTGGTCATAGGCTGCGCGTTTTTGCGGGTCTTTCAGGACGTCATAGGCCTGATTGACTTCCTTGAATTTTTCTTCCGCTTCGGTCGGGTTTTCCTTGTTGCGGTCGGGGTGATATTGCATCGCCAGTTTGCGATAGGCTTTTTTCAGGTCCTCGTCGCTGGCGTTTTTTTCGACGCCAAGGATTTTGTAGAAGTCTTTTTCACTCATTTGTTGTTGCTTTCATTCATTATCAGCCAGCGCCAGAATTTGTCCCACTTCGTTGCCGTCTCAATACGGGATGCTTTTTGCTGAAGCTTCAAGACCTGATTGTAACGGTCTCGCGTCTGGCGTGTTTTTAAATTGCTGTATGCCTCGTTTATCAGTTTCAGTTGGTGTTCGGATATATGCCGTTCATGGGTCCCCAAATCGGGATGCCAGTACGACACAAGTTTCCGGTATGCGTCTTTTATTTCCTGTTCCTGTGCGTCCGGAGAGATCTCCAGAATTTCGTAGTAGGTTTTCTGCGAAGAATGGTTAGCCATGACCCCAATAAAGCCTGTAAACGGTGACACCCTATACGCAGAAGACCGGAGGGAATTCAGTCCCCTCCGGCTGAAATTTCAAGCCTTAGGCGTTTGTGCCGTCCTTGCCTTTTTTGTCGTCCTCATCCTCTTCGAACTGCATATTGGTGAAGTCCGCGTCGATGACGTCATCGGACCCTTCCGATGGGGATGATGATGACGATGACTTTTCGCTGTCTGCTGCTCCGGCTTCTTTTTCCTGAGCCTTGCGGTAGGCGATTTCACCGATTTTCATCGCGGCTTGTTGCAGATCGTTGATCTTGGAGGTGATGGCGTCGGCATCGTCACCGTCCATGATGGCTTTGAGTTCGGCAATCGCTTTTTCCGTTGCTTCTCTATCCGCAGCGGGAAGGTCAGCCCCCACTTCTTCCAATGACTTCTCGGTCTGGTGGATGGCAGCTTCGGCATGGTTTCTTGCTTCGACGGCCGCGCGCTTTTTCTTGTCTATTTCGGCGTTGGCTTCGGCGTCTTTCACCATTTTCTCGATGTCGGCATCCGACAAGCCGCCAGAGGCCTGGATACGGATATTCTGTTCCTTGCTGGTGGCTTTGTCCTTGGCTGTCACATGGACGATCCCGTTTGCGTCGATGTCGAATATGACCTCGATTTGTGGGACGCCGCGCGGGGCAGGGGGAATCCCAACCAGATCGAATTGACCGAGCAATTTGTTATCAGCCGCCATTTCGCGTTCGCCCTGGAAGACGCGGATGGTTACCGCGTTCTGGTTGTCCTCGGCGGTCGAGAAAGTTTGCGACTGCTTGGTCGGGATGGTGGTGTTGCGGTTGATGAGACGCGTGAACACGCCGCCCAACGTTTCAATGCCAAGCGAAAGCGGGGTGACGTCGAGCAGAAGAACGTCTTTCACGTCGCCTTGCAGTACACCACCCTGAATGGCTGCGCCGTCGGCAACAACTTCGTCAGGGTTTACGCCTTTATGTGGTTCCTTGCCGAAGAGTTCTTTCACCGTTTCGATGATTTTCGGCATACGGGTCATTCCGCCAACCAGCACGACTTCGTCGATTTCGGACGGTTTCAGACCGGCGTCTTTCAGCGCCGCTTTACAGGGCTCAATCGTACGGCGGACGAGATCGTCCACAAGGGATTCGAGTTTTGCGCGGCTCAGTTTGACGTTGAGGTGTTTCGGTCCCGCTGCGTCGGCTGTGATGAAGGGCAGGTTAACTTCGGTCTGCGTCGTCGAAGACAGTTCGATTTTCGCTTTTTCTGCGGCTTCTTTCAGGCGTTGCAATGCAAGTTTATCATTACGCAGGTCGATGCCTTGGTCTTTTTTGAATTCATCGGCTAGATAGTCGATGATGCGGGCGTCAAAATCTTCCCCGCCGAGGAAGGTATCCCCGTTGGTGGATTTTACCATGAAGAGTTCGTCACTGATTTCCAAAATGGACACGTCGAATGTCCCGCCACCCAAGTCATAGACCGCGATGGTGCCTTGGTTCTTTTTGTCAAGACCGTAGGCCAGTGCGGCGGCAGTCGGTTCGTTGATGATCCGCAGAACTTCAAGGCCCGCGATCTTGCCGGCATCTTTCGTTGCCTGACGTTGCGCGTCGTTGAAGTAAGCCGGAACGGTGATAACCGCCTGATCGACGGTCGTGCCCAAAAAGCTTTCGGCGGTTTCCTTCATTTTCTTCAGGACCATGGCTGAAATTTGCGAAGGGGCATATCTCTCGCCGTCAATTTCGACCCATGCATCGCCATTGTCGCCTTCAATAATTTTGAAGGGGGCGTGTTGTTTCATTTTCTGAACCTGAGGGTCGTCGAAGCGGCGTCCGATCAGGCGCTTAATTCCATACAGGGTGTTGTCAGGGTTGGTAACTGCCTGACGTTTTGCGGGTTGGCCGACCAAACGTTCGCCATCTTTGGTGAAGGCAATCATGGAAGGGGTGGTGCGCGTGCCTTCCGAATTTTCTACGACGCGTGGCTCTTTGCCGTCCATGATGGCGACGCAGGAGTTGGTCGTTCCCAAATCAATACCGATTACTTTTGACATTTTTTATACCTCTTTTTTAAGTTGGCAAATCATGCGCGACCTCACCATGAGCGTCACGACATATCCCCTCAGGAGGTTACCATTTCATAGTAACCCCTTGTCAGGTATCACATATAGCGCAGTGGGCTCCAAATGGACACCCCGTTATATGCGGTAGATCACAAGAATCTACAGTTTAATTATTGGGATTAAATTCCTAAAAGTCAAGGGGTTTTTGTTATCTCGGAGCCGAGCGTCGCAAGGGAAACGTTTCAAAAGTCCATGTATCTCGTTCTTTAAATTGCGCTTTGAATTCTCCCCTCATTTTGAAGATTAGAGGACGAATCCAGCGGTTACCGGGGTCCTTGAATTCGTTGATGACAATTTCGGTGATTTCCGGACGATCGGTATTTAGGTAGTCCTTCATTTGGTGGAGTAAACGGCTGGCCAGTCCAAAATCTTGATAGTTTGTATGGACCGAAATCTGGGACAGTTCGATTTGATGTTTTTCCGGTTGGGGGTAGAGGGTCAGGCTGGCTACGATCCGGTTGGCGTTGTCGGAAATGATAAAATAGGTTCCATCTCTTCTGGCCATGTATAGAAATTCTGGGAAGTGGGGGCTGCGTCCGGTGTTTTTTGAAATATTATCGTTGTAAGGGTTCAGCTCTACCATTTCTTGAAGGGTGATTTCATCCACAATGTGGACGGGCTGGTGCGCCAGAACGGGACAATTGTAAGCTACGGCAAGGAAAACGTGCTTCAAGGGAGGTCTTGGTTCGTCAAGATTCAGAAACAGGCGGTTCGTCAAATGGGTGAGGGAGCCTCTTAAACGCATTCGGCTTTATAGCAAATATCTTCTGGCGAGTGCAAAGAATATCTTTAAGCCTGTGTATCTACGTTATGAGCGTCGCTGGCGCCGACGGTTTTGGCCACGCCGACGCGCGCGGGGCGGAGCAGGCGGTCGTGGAGCATGTATCCCGGTTCGATGATCTGGATAATTGTTCCGTTCTGCTTGTCGGGGATCGGGGCCTCGAACATCACTTCGTGGAAGTTCGGGTTGAAGATTTCGTCGAGTGGTTCGATCTTTTTAATACCGTTTTTCTCGAAACACGAGAGAAAAACCCGCTCTGTTGCTTCAATTCCCTGAATGAGGGGGAGGATTTTATCATCAGTACGCAGTTCCTCCGGAATGGAGACCAAAGCACGACGGAATGTGTCAGCCACATCCAGCAGATCGCGGGCAAATCCGGAAACGGCAAACTTGCTAGCATCTTCGCGTTCTCTGGCAGCACGTTTGCGCAGGTTTTCCATGTCCGCCACAGTGCGGATCAATTGGTCTTTGGCTTCTGCCAGAGCTTTTTCCAACTGGACTATCTGTTCGTCGTTATGGGGAGCTCCAAGCTCCAAAGCTTCCGCGGCTTGTTCTTCAGCTGCTGTTTGTTGTTTCATCTGAGCCTTGAACGCTGCCGGACCCGTCAAGTCGGTAAAACCCGATGGTTTTTCCGGTTCCGGTTGCTCGTTCTGATTCTGGTTATCTTGCGTTGTCATGCTCCAGAGAATAACAACCCATTCGGGAAAATCAACAGGGGATCGGCGTTATTGGACGTGAATCCCCAATATCCGTTCCATGAACAGCGTGGTGTAATCGACAATCTGGACGATTTGGCCGTAGTTGAGCCGTGTCGGGCCGATGATGCCCGTGGCGCCGATGACCCGCCCGTTCTGGTCGTGGTAGCCTTTAATAATGGTCGACCAGCCGGGATGCTGGAGAATCGGATTTTCGCTGCCGATAAATATCTGTACGCCTTCACCATTTTCAATCGCCGACATGATTTGCAGCATGTTTTTCTTTTCATCGAGAAAAGTCATCAATCGGCGGATTTCATCCAACTTTTGCTGGGCGGTCGGATCTTCGAACAATTTGGCCTGACCTTGAATAAAGATATGTCCTTCTTCGAGAGAGGAGAGCGGGTGAATGATACCCTTGTCAATCAGGTTCTGGGTCAGGCCTTTGAGTTGCAATTCCTTCTGGATTGTTTCCGCTTTCAGTTGGCCTTCGAATTCAGGGAGTGTTTTTCCTGCAATTTGTTCGTTGAGATAATTGGTCAGCCGATCCAGTTCGAATTGCGGTATGGGTTTGTCCGTGTGGATGATGCGGTTTTCAACCTGACCGTCCTGCAAAATCAGTACCGTCAGGACACGATGGGGTTCGAGCGCAAGGAACTGGATTTGTTTAACCGGCTTGTTGGTTTTGGGGGCGATCACCATCCCCACACAGGAGGACAATCCGGATAGCAGGGAACTGGTTCCTTCAAAAATTCCGCTGATGCTCTTGGCCGAACTTGCCAGTTGGCTTTCAATTGCTTTTCTCTGGTTCAGCGGCAGGGCATTGACCGTCATCAGATTATCAACGAACAGGCGCAGCCCTTTTTCTGTCGGTTGGCGGCCGGCCGAGATGTGCGGTGCAAAAAGAAGTTCTTCTTCTTCCAGACGCGCCATGACATTGCGGATGGTGGCGGGGGACAACTCCACTCCTGCTGATTGCAGGGTCTTTGATCCTACCGGCGTGCCATGTTCCAGATACTCCTCAACTATCAGTCGGAATATATTTTTAGCGCGATCATCCATGTCCGCTATTTCAGCATAAAATGCATCTAAAATCCAAGCTATCTTTAGCAGTGTTTTAAACGAGATTTTCTAAAATTGGTTATACTAGGACAGGTGTAGAGATGGGAGATCTGTTTGACTATTCGCCGCTGGATATGAGTGCCGCCGATTTTTGGACTTTGATCGGTGTGATTGCATTTTTGATCGGGATCAAACTTGCGGCTGACGATTCACCCGCCTTTCCATCCTACTATGGACTGATTTTCTCGTTGTCTTCAAGTCTGTTCGTTATGTGGGTCAGGTTTTATCACTAATCCCGTAAATCCGGTTTGACTTTTGCCATTTCCTTCGTTTTGATAGGGCCTCAAGCGAAAGAGAAAGATTTATGGGTCAAGGCAATGCTCGTCCGTCGGGACGCAATTCCAATCAGTTAAGAAGTATCGAGATGATTTGCGGCGTGTCCAAACATGCCGAAGGCTCGTGTCTGGTCAAATTCGGCGATACGCATGTTTTGTGTACTGCTACGGTTGAAGAATCCGTTCCCGGCTGGATGAAGAATTCCGGCAAGGGGTGGGTGACGGCTGAATATGGAATGTTGCCGCGTGCCACTGAGAAGCGGACCGATCGTGAAGCCGCCAAAGGTAAGCAAACGGGGCGGACGCAGGAGATCCAGCGTTTGATTGGTCGCGCGCTTCGTGCTGTGGTTGATGTCGAGCGCATGGGCGAGCGTCAGGTGCGTCTTGATTGTGATGTGCTTCAGGCGGACGGCGGGACACGCACGGCGGCCATTACCGGAAGTTATGTCGCCATGATGAAGGCATTCGAATATCTGATGAGCATCGGGTTGCTCAAGGAAATGCCGGTGAAAGACAGTGTGGCTGCGATTTCGGTCGGGATATTCGAAGGGGCTCCGGTTCTCGATCTTGATTACGCCGAAGATTCCAATGCCGAGACGGATGCGAATTTCGTGATTACCGGTAAAGGCGGGATTGTCGAGATTCAAGGCACGGCTGAGAAAGACCCGTTTTCGGAAGAGCAGTTTCTGGAGTTGCTGTCACTGGCCAAGCAGGGATGTACGGAGTTGGCAGATCTTCAGAAAAAGGCGATCAAAGGATAATGTTTTCCAAGCTTGTACTTGCTACGCACAATCAGGGAAAGGTCGCGGAGATGTCTGATCTGCTGCGGTCTTTTGAGGTCGAGGTCGTTTCCGCCAAGGATTTCGGTCTCTCTGCTCCTGATGAAACTGAAGATAGTTTCGCAGGCAATGCTCTGATCAAGGCGCGCTATGTCTCGGCGAAAACGGGATTGCCTGCGCTGGCTGACGATAGCGGGTTATGTGTGAAGGCGCTTCACGGCGCACCGGGGGTGTATTCCGCCGATTGGGCGGGACCCGAGAAAGATTTTGGTAAGGCCATGGATCTGGTTTATGAGAAAATGGATGGGGCGGAAGACCATTCGGCGTGTTTCATATCCGTGTTTGCTTTGGTGACGCCGGATGAGCAGGAGCGGGTGTTTGAAGGGCGTTGCGAAGGTAAGCTTGTCTGGCCCCCGCGCGGAACGGGCGGGTTCGGGTATGATCCGATGTTTGTTCCTGCGGGTGAAGCGCGGACCTTCGGTGAGATGACAATGGACGAGAAAAAGAAATATTCCCATCGCGCCAAGGCGTTTGCCGAGTTTAAAAAGATTTTCACGTGATGTCGTTCGGCATTTATATTCATTGGCCGTTTTGCAAATCGAAATGTCCGTATTGCGATTTCAATTCGCATGTGGCGGAACGGATCGACCATAAGCGGTGGAGGGACGCGTATTTAAGGTCTTTGGGGCATTGGTTCGGGCAAACAAAAGACCGCGCCGTTGAAACTGTTTTCTTTGGTGGTGGGACGCCGTCACTCATGGAGCCGCAAACAGTTGCGGATATCATTTCTTTTATCAAAGATCATTGGGATGTTGCGCCGAATGTTGAAGTGACATTGGAGGTCAACCCGACGTCATTTGAAATTCCGAAATTCGAAGCATTTCGCATGGGTGGCGTGAACCGTGTGTCAATAGGCGTTCAATCTTTGCGGGCGGATGATTTAAAGTTTCTGGGGCGGGAACATAACCCTGATCAGGCGAAAGAGGCCATTCGTGCTGCCGCGCAAATTTTTGATCGGACTTCGTTCGATCTGATTTATGCGCGGCCCCACCAGAGCATTGACGATTGGCGTTCTGAATTGGATGAGGCGCTGGGGATGGCGGGTGGTCATCTTTCTTTGTATCAACTGACCATCGAACAGGGGACGCCGTTTTATACGCGGCACGCACGCGGAGAGTTTCATGTTCCCGAACAGGATACGGCGGCAGATTTTTATGATGTGACGCAGGATGTTCTGGAGGCGGCGGGGCTTCCCGCCTATGAGGTATCCAATCATGCGCGCGTGGGCGAAGAGTCGCGGCATAATCTGATTTACTGGCGGTATGGGGATTATATCGGCATCGGGCCGGGGGCGCATGGACGTGTGACTCTTGAGGATAAGAAGTTTGCTACACGAGATCACCGCGCGCCGGATGTCTGGTTGGCGCGTATCGAAGGGACTGGCACGGGCGGGGATGCTCCGGAGCTGGTTGACCTCTATGCACGGTTTCAGGAATGTCTGATGATGGGATTGCGCTTGCGTGAGGGGGTTCCCTTTGCGCGTTTAGGGCAGGCCTTGGGTAGTGATGTTTGGGATGTCATGGACCGATCGCGGCTGAAGTCACTGATTGATGCGGGAATGATCGAGGACGATCAAAAAACCCTGCGAACAACGCCGCAGGGTTTCAAATGTCTGAATGCCGTTCTGGGCTATTTACTGGGGAGCTCCCGTGTTGGTAGCCATGGGGGCTCCGCCCATCATAGATGACATGTCGGCGCCGTTCATGGTCACTTTACCCTGTTCATCTACAACGAGGTGGTAGGTTCGCAAGGCCGGGTTATCCTTGTCCTGTTGTCCCATCATTTGCAACATGGCCAGCGGACCTGCGGCTTGTTTCATGTTAGGATCTGCCGCGGCGTGTTGGTTCAGTTCCGCAATGACGGCATCCAGTCCCTCGATTTCAAGATTCTGGTCGGCTACAACCCCCATCGGGCTGGTGGTGCTGGCCTTGGCTTCGCCGGAACCGTTTACTTTATAGGCGGGCGCCGAGATTTTGAGTGCATGGGTTACGCGGCTTCCGGCTTGGGCCAGTATGGCCGGAAAATTCGGCGGGGTTGGTGCTACGGCTGCTTGGTCGGTTGTTTGGCTTTGGCCGAGTTGTGCCGTCGCCTGATCTTTTCCGATTTTGATGATTTCAGCCATCGGGAAATCGTGGACTTTGATGTCCAGATCAAACTGTTCGGGGATGAATTTGACGAATTCGGCATCATTGGTTTTTAGGCCGTTCATTCCAATCGAGAATCCCATGCCCGATTTGGGAGGGGTACTCTGGTTGAAACTCATGCCCCAGTATCCGGTGGCCAAAGAGAAGTTGACCGGATGTCCGTTCGAGGCCTTGGCGGATGTGTTGACGGCGAGTCCCTTGATGCTGAATTTGGCCGAGGCTTCGCCCATTTGCGATTCAAACATCGAGCCCATAACGTCGAAGATTTTCAGAATTTGTTGAGGGTTGTTCTGGATGTTGGCCATGTTTTCTCCGGAACCGCCCATTTGTTTGAACTGGTTGCGCAGGGACTGCATCGCCGCGGCGTCAAGGCCGCTGATCATGTAATCGACATCCGCTTCGCCGATTGTGGCAAAGGTTTCGGTTTCTGTACCGATGACGATGTTCTGTGCCATGCCGTGAATGGGGCCGGACCATTTCTGGGTGGTTGGATCAATGCTGAAATTCTGATCCAGTGAAACGGCTTTGATGGTGCCTTTGGTTGGTTGTTGGTCGGGTTCCGCAGAGGCGAGGAATTCGATATTTTGATAAGCTGCTTTGAGTTTCGACGTGTATCCCAGTTTCGTGTTCCATACGCCCCCTGTTTTTTGATTGCCCAGCGTTACTTTCATGACATCTTTGCTGTCCGGTCCGGTGAGGCTGATCGGCGAGGGAAGGGTGTATGAGAATTTCCATTCTTCGGGGCTGTCGGTCGGCATGACATTGATGGCGATTTTGCCCAGATCGTAGGTCATATTGTTGGGGTAGAGCGCCTTGATATGCGGGGTGACGATTTCGTAATATTTGTCTTTCGGCGTGATGATCAGGTCGCCTTCGGTGGTGAGGGTCGATCCGCCGACGGAGGCAATTTGTTTTTGTTCGTCGATATAACCTTGTATTGCGGATTTCAGTTGTTCGGCGCCCTCAGCGTCAACAGCAGCGTCGGCCCCGTGAGGCATGAAGACCAAAAGGGCAGTGGTGGCAGTCAGGTACGCAGTCAAAGGCAGGGAGCGGAGCATCATGGCGCAAATCCTTGGGGCTAAGTTCGGGTTGGTCGATGGCAGTTTAACAGCATGAAACGGGGATGTTCCAGAGCAAAAATCGCCTTTATCCCTGATATAATTCGCCCAAAATGTTGTTTTTGTCTTGGAGAGTGGCGCGTTTGGGGCTATAAATTCGGGCTGTTTCCACTTTTTTACGGTGTATGACGACCCCATGATTTTATCTGCTATCTCGAAACAATTTACCCTCAAAGACGACGGGCAAATTTATTTTCAACCTGACTCTACCAATCCGCTGCCCGGTGAGCCGCTGGCTGTTGTCCGCAAAGGCGAGATGTTGTTGCAGCCGATGATCGAGATTTTGGCGACACGTGATCTAGGTGCGGAAGATAGGAATGCGGTAACCGAGCATGTGGCGACATGGCTCAAGGCTCATATCTATACCGTGCTTGAGCCGTTATTTGCGTTGGTTGTCGATGAAACATTGCCGGAGCCGGTAAGGGAAATTGCGCTTAAGCTTTTTGCCGGTGTGGGGATTGTTCCGCGTGGTGATGTCGAGGAGCCGATTTCAAAACTTGATGCAGAAATGCGCAAAGTGCTGCGTGACAAAAAAGTTCGTCTTGGGCCTTTGCTGATTTTTATTCCCGACTTGAACAAGCCTGCTGCGGTTCATTTGCGCGCATTGTTGTGGAGTCTTTATAACGATGTGGTATTGCCCGCGCCTGTGCCGCGTGATGGGGCGATGTCGGTCACGGTCGAAACGGAAGGTGCCAATCCTGATTTTTACCGTGCGATCGGATATCCTTTGTATGGGCCGCGTGCGGTGCGGATTGATATGCTCGACCGTGTGATCAATGCAGTTTATGACGGGGCCAAGGATGGCAAGTTCCAAGCCCAGCATTCGATGGCCGAATGGATGGGCTGCCCAATTGCCGATTTATACGGCGTTCTGGAGGCTATGGGGCATAAGCGAATTGAAACGCCTGTTGCCGAAGTTCCTGTCGAAGTAGCTCCGGTTGTTGAGGACTCTCCTAAAGAGGAAGCCGCTCCGCAAGAGCAGCCCGCTGAAGCGACGACGGAAGTTGTTGCCGAGGAGAAAAAACAGGAACAGAAAAAGCCCGATCTGGATTTCTTTATTCTTCGTCGCGGCAAGGCACATGGCGAGCGCAAGGAACGACCACCGCGTGCCGAGCATCATCATGCGCCGGCCGACAAGCCTGCGTTCCCTAAAGAGCGGTATGCGCCCAAGGGGGTCAAGAAAACCGATCGCAAGTCAGATGACGAGGATGGCGAACACAAAAAATTCAAAAAGAAAAAATTTGACGACCGCAAGAAAGACCGCGAGGCTCGTAACGAACCGCGTGTCTATAAAGCCGAAGCCGCCGATCACGACAACCCGTTTGCGGTACTGCAGAATTTAAAGCTGAAATAGTATCATTCCCCACACCATGGAGGCGTTGAAGAGGGAGAGGAGAACGGCGGCGGAGCCGAGGTCCTTGACCTTTTTCGAAGCTTCATGCCAGTCGTTTGAAATCCG
This sequence comes from Pseudomonadota bacterium, assembly GCA_029558635.1. Classification (GTDB taxonomy): domain Bacteria; phylum Pseudomonadota; class Alphaproteobacteria; order Micavibrionales; family Micavibrionaceae; genus UBA1573. Next base: position 260,479 of record JAKQEE010000052.1, read on the forward strand.
CTCAATCACATATTCCAGAGACGTGTTGATGAGTTCGGTAATCAGGACCAGAAACAAACTGGCGATCATCAGAATGCGCTCTATGGTGGTGACATCAAGCCAGAAGGCGAGCGGGACGCCGATAAAAAACAGAGCCAGTTCCTGACGAAAGGCGGCTTCGGAATGGATGGCGGTTTTCAGTCCGTCGATGGAATAGCCAAAGGCTTTGACGATCCGCTTAAGTCCGGTGTTTTTCTGCATATAAATTTTTCCTGATCTCAAGGTCGAGGGCCACAATGTTGTCCAGTGTGTCAGGATTCTTGTCTTTTGCCAATTCGATTCCCTGTTCAACCAAGGGGATAATGTCGCCAAAGCGAATGTGGCCGTTCAGGAATTTATCGACGGCGACTTCGTTTGCGGCATTAAGGGCGATGCAGGCGGCGGGCCCAGCGGCGAGGCACTCATAGGCCAAGCGGATCGAGGGGAATTTATCCGTATCCGGCTGTTCGAAGTCGAGGGTTTTCAAGGTTTTCCAGTCGAGCGTTCTGCCTGTGGTCGTCATGCGGTCGGGATGGGCCAACGCATAGGCAATGGGCGTGCGCATATCGGGCGCACCGAGCTGCGCGAGGACGGAGCCATCCATATATTCCACCATCGAATGAATGACCGATTGTGGATGGATGAGGACGTCGATTTTTTTTGGGGGCATATTGAAGAGATAATGCGCCTCGATAATCTCCAGTGCTTTGTTCATCATGGATGCGCTATCGACCGAGATTTTGCGGCCCATGGTCCAGTTGGGGTGATTGACTGCCTGTTCCGGTGTGGCGGTGGCCATTTGATCCTTTGTCCATGTGCGGAACGGTCCGCCGGAGGCAGTGAGGATCAGTTTTTTGATCTGGTCGCGGTTGTGGTTTTCAAAGACCTGAAAAATCGCATTATGTTCGCTGTCCACGGGGAGAATTTTGACGCCGTGTTTCTTTGCGGCCTCTATCACAATGGGGCCAGCGGCGACGAGGGGTTCCTTATTGGCAATCGCAATGGATTTGGTGTGGGCGATGGCCGTCATCACGGGTTCCAACCCCGCAATCCCCACAATGGCGGCCATGGTGAGGTCGGTTTTGAGGGTGGCGGCTTCAAGGATCGCGGAACGCCCTGCGCCGGTTTTGATGTTTGTACCTGATAGAGCGTCTTTGAGTTTTGGGTACTGGCTTTCATCATAGATCGCGACAAATTCGGGGCGGAGTTTGAGGGATTGTTCGATCAACAGATCGACATTTTTTCCAGCGGTGAGGGCGCGGATTTTGAACTGGTCGGGGTTGGCCGCGATCAAATCAATTGTGCTGGTTCCTATCGATCCGGTCGAGCCGAGAATGGTGATGGTTTTTGGGGTCATGCCGCTTTATCCTTATAGATAAATCCGGCTATATCCCCCTCAGAATACCCAAGAAGTTTTCCAATTACGCCAGTTCTGGGGTGTATAAATTCTTTTTGTCTGCGGATGATTTGTCCGGCTTGGACGTGGGGGGCGAAGGCTCGGTCGGGGATGATTTTTTCCGCTATTGTGCCGTTCTTTGGAGCGATGTCATGGAAGATGGCAAGGTGTTTCTTTGACGCGAGCATCAATTCCAGTTCTTTGCCTTCGTGTGGGCCAATCATGCGCATCCTCACGGCATATTTATAATTGTTAGATAGGCGTAGAACACCGGAATGACGAGGAGGAGGGCGTCGATGCGGTCGAGGATGCCGCCGTGTCCGGGGATCAGGTTGCCTGTGTCTTTGAGGCCTGCTTTGCGTTTAGTGAAGGAGATCAGCAAATCACCCGACTGTCCGACGATACCTAGAATGGCTCCCGCGACAAAGGTAATCGGGAGGGGCGGGGCGTCTTCGGCGGAGAAAAATTCCATGCACAGGCTCAGGGTGATGGCGGGGCCGAGCAATGCTCCGGCATAGCCGCTCCATGTTTTGTTGGGGCTGACGGTCGGGGTCATTTTCGGGCCGCCGATATTTTTGCCGAAAATATAGGCCAGCGTGTCGCTCGACCAGATGCACAGGAAGAGGGTGAGAATCCAGAACGCGCCGTCAGGGAAATTGAGGCGGATGTCGGCCATGTTATAGAACGCCAAGGCGAGATAGAGAAAGCCGATCACAAAAATGGCCGCGCGTTTGGTGGTCGAAGTTACGGCATGTGCGGCCAAATTCACCCATTCGGCAAATGCAATTCCAATGCAGACGGCCAGAAAAATACCAAAGGCCCATCCCCCCCACCAAATCATTCCGAAAACGACAGGTATGAGAATGATTGAGGACAGAAGGCGTTTCATCAAGGCGGAGGACATGAAGGTTCCGGCTCTTTATCAGCTTTTGGAGGTTTTGACGCCACCATAGCGGCGGTCACGGCGGGCAAATTCCCCGATGGCTTTTTCGAGTTCGGCTTTATCAAAGTCGGGCCAGAGTGTCTCGGTGAACACGAATTCGGTGTAAGCGCAGGGCCAGAGCAAGAAGTTGGAAATGCGTTGTTCGCCACTGGTGCGGATCATCAGATCGGGGTCGGGGATTCCGGCCGTCATCAGAAATTGCGGGAAGAGAGCAGAGACTTCTTCTTCGGAAAGTTTGCGTTTCTCACGGTGGGCGTAATCGGCCAACAGGCTTGCGGCGTGGACAAGGTCTTGGCGTCCACCGTAGTTGAGTGCCATGACCAATGTCACGCCTGTATTGTCGGCTGTGAGGTTTTCGGCATTGTCGATCAGTTCGATAATATCGCAGTCGAAGGCGCGGCGGTCACCGATGACGCGCAGGCGGATATTGTTTTTATGAAGGTCGGCGGTTTCCGAACGCAAATAGGCGCGCAGCAGGCGCATCAGCTCTTTCACTTCGCTTTCAGGGCGTGACCAGTTTTCGGACGAGAAGCCGAAGAGGGTCAGGTATTTAACACCCAGTTCGCCTGCGGCCTTGACGGTGCGTTTGACAGCTTCGGAGCCGCGCTGGTGTCCGGCGGTGCGCGGTAGGCCGCGTGCGTTCGCCCAGCGGCCATTGCCGTCCATAATGATTGCGATATGTTTTGGCGTTGTCGTCAAAGCTTATACCTTCATTACGTCTTCTTCTTTTTTCGCCAGATGGTCATCGACGTTCTTGATGAACTGGTCGGTGAGTTTCTGGACTTCGTCTGACATGCGCTTATGTTCGTCTTCGGAAATCTCGTTATCTTTCTCTGCTTTTTTCAGCGTGTCCATTCCGTCGCGGCGAATGTTGCGAATGGCAATACGGGCCTGTTCGGCGTATTTGCCGGCAACTTTTTGCAGTTCGGTGCGGCGTTCGGTCGAGAGTTCAGGAACAGGAACGCGGATCAGCGAGCCTTCAGCTTGCGGGTTCAAACCCAGACCGGAATCGCGGATCGCTTTTTCAACGGCTTTGGTATTGCTCATGTCCCAGACCTGAACGGCCAGAAGGCGGGATTCAGGCACGCTCACGGTGGCGACCTGATTGAGCGGCATTTTCGTACCGTACACTTCAACGACGACGGGTTCCAGCATGTTGACTGAAGCACGTCCGGTGCGCAGGCCCGAAAATTCTTTCTCCAGCATTTCAACCGTATTGGTCATACGGCTTCTGAGGTCGTTCATATCGAGTGCCATATTCGTGTCCTTTTCCTATTTATCGCTTACAATCGTGTACTCGCCGTCACCTTTGATGACTTTGGCGAAGTTGCCCGGTTCGCGGATCGAGAAGACCATCACCGGAATTTTGTTTTCGCGTGCCAGCGAAACTGCTGTTGCGTCCATAACTTTCAAATCTTTGGTCAGGATGTCCATATAGCCTAACTGGTCGTATTTCTGGGCGGTCGGGTCTTTGTGCGGGTCGGCGGTATAGATGCCGTTAACTTTGGTTCCTTTGGCGAGCAGGTCGCAGTTCATCTCGGACGCACGCAGCGCCGCGCCTGTATCCGATGTGAAGTAGGGGTTGCCGGTTCCAGCTGCGAAAATGACCACGCGGCCTTTTTCCATGTGGCGCATGGCTTTGCGGCGGATATAGGGCTCGCAAACCTGATCCATTTGGATGGCAGACTGAACACGGGTTTTAACGCCGACATTTTCCAGAGCGTTTTGCATGCACAAGGCGTTGATGACGATTCCCAACATGCCCATATGGTCGGCGGTGGTGCGGTCCATGCCGTTTGATGCGCCAGAGACGCCGCGGAAGATATTGCCTGCGCCGACGACGATACAGACTTCGACACCCATATCGACGACGTCCTTGACGTCTTGCGCAATTCTGGCGACGGTTTCGGGATCAAGACCGAATTCCTTTGGTCCCATCAGAGCCTCACCCGACATTTTTAATAATACACGCTTATATTTAGGTTTGGCAGAGGCGGCGGGCTGGTCTTTTTCTATATCTTTCATGGCGGTCACAACACTCATTTTCTATCCCTTTTTTGATTTCCCGTTACTCATACCACCGAAGGACAAAAATGCAAGAATTTCAGGGTGAATGGCCGAAGAAAAGTATTTACATAAATTTTCATTTATGATAACTGTGTCAGCGAAATTACATTCTGTCTGATCATAGATTAATGAAGGGTAGGGCTATGGCGTTAAATAGTAAGCCAACGATGAATACATGGCATCGTCTTGGGTATGTCCCTGGGCATGCGAGTGGTGGAAAGGCTCGCCCTGCCAGTCGATCCTATAAGAATTATATTGACCGTGCGGATCATGCACTGATCAGCATAGCTCATTTTGTCGCGAATATAGTAAGTTATTCCCGAATGGTAGGGGTTGGGGAGAAGAAATATTTTGTTCTGACGGAAGATGGACAGCCTGTCGCAAGATTTGTCCCTTGGCGTAGTGATGACGCGGAGCCATCAATCCAGTTTCACTTTAAACCTAAGGCTGCAAGTGGGGATTTGGTGAGCTCCTTTACGGGTGTGGCACGAATGGCGATCTCGCCGATAGGCATTTTACGTGGGCATAGCAGGGTCGGGATGGTGCTTCCTTTGCCTGATGGTCCAGTTTAGTGCCAGTGTTAGAATACACGTTGTTAATCAGGGTAACTTAGCGTCCATAAGAGAGCCGTTCTATGAAATCACTTTTTCATCTTTGTCATTTAAAAGCCGATGGGGCAGGGTTTGATCCATCCACCATGCCATCGTCTGTAGGCCGTGGGCATTCTGGAAGATGCCAAAGAGTTGAAGGACCAAGTTTTACGTTGACCGATGTGGCGAGGTGTCTTTTTGGTATTCGTGATGCCCTTCAGGTTAAGGGAAATGATTCCTTTGTAATCACAAGTTTCGGCAAGCCTGTCGTTACTGTTAAATTTCATGATGCAGATGTGATGCCGGAAGGAGACAACCCGTCTATCAGATGTATTTTTGAAGGATCAGAATTGTCTGTTATCAGGGAGGCAGTCAATACATGTCTGGATTTGAGAAAGCCGACAGAATTGGTTTTTCGCGAGGGTAGAGGAAAAAATAAAAAGTATCTGGGGGCTACTGTTTTCCCCATATAGACCACACCATCATTTCATAACCGGTTGATATGTAGGAAGGTGATGTTGAGGCCACGTGACTGGTGATACATCCTTCATGGTCAGGTTATTGTTGCCGTTTATTATTCTGAAATACTCCAGAAAGCTTAGCTTCATACCGGTGGCTTTTCTTGTTTGTTCGATGTTTTTAAAATTTTCCGTTTCAAATGGTTGCCAGAGTCCGCTCTCCATTATCCGGCCTTGGGTGGCGTAGCGCTGGGGGCGGCTTTTGCGGCTGTCGAGAATTCCGTCCGGTGTGTAGGCAATACACGTTCTGTCGTGTAGATGGGCATATCCATCGGTTGCGCTTATGTCAGGGGACCGATAATGCTTTTCCAGCTTTTGCAAAATTTCTTTTTGAAATTCTTTGTCATGGTCGGCGTGAATAATAATCGTCAGAGCTATATCGTTCAGTTTCCGTCCAAAAACGGGGATGGTGATCCAGTCGTGAAATCTTAAAATTTCCTTGAGGCCTCTAGTGTTTTCATGGTCACTCCCCCATTTCTGGATAAAAATGTGATAGAAGAATTCTTTTTTATGTGCGGGATTTGATGCGCTGTAAAAAGTCCTACAGGCTTGGTCTATCATTATCATCATCTTGAGTTTCGTGGTTACCCAATTGACATCTCGGGGTCCCTCGGGAAAGCGGCCTAATATAAATTCCCCTTTTCTTAGAAAAGCATCCAATCTGCGAAAACGTTTGACGGCTTGCGAAAAATCCGGAAGAGACGCAGTGTGGTTGAATGTGGGGAGCATTGGGCCATCGTAATTCAAGCAAGGTAGAGAATGCAAATTTTAACAAAAAAGCCGGACGATGTGTCCGGCTTTTGAATTTTTTGTAGGCGAAGAATTAGGCGCCGACGGCTGCAGCCACTTCGGCGGCGAAGTCAGTTTCTTCTTTTTCGATGCCTTCACCCAGAACGTAACGGGAAAATGCAGCGAGCTTGATCGGACTGCCTGCTTCTTTTCCGGCCTTGTCGAGAAGGGCGGAGATTTTGGTATCTGGGTCCATGATGAAGGCTTGTTCCATCAGGCAGACCTCCTCGTAATATTTACGCACGCGGCCTTCGAGCATTTTTTCGACGATTTCGGCGGGTTTGCCGGAAGCCAGGGCAATTTCGCGTTGAACATTTTTCTCACGCTCAATGGCAGCAGGATCAACGCTGGCGACATCCAGAAATTCTGGAGAAGCGGCGGCGACGTGCATGGCGAGTTGTTTGCCGAGTTCTTGCAGTTTTTCTGCCGGGGCTGCGGATTCAAGAGCAACCAGAACGCCGATTTTGCCGAGGTTCGGAGCAATCGCGCCGTGAATGTAGGTGGCTACATAGCCTTGGGAAACACTCAGTTTCGCCGAGCGGCGCAGGGACATGTTTTCACCAATCGTGGCGATCAGGGCGGTTAGCGAGTCAGCAGTGTTTTTGCCGTCTGCGAAAGGTGCGGCAGCCAGAGACTCGGTTGCTCCATCGGTGGTCAAAGCGACATCAGCGGCTTTGCGCACGAAGGATTGAAATTGTTCGTTACGGGCCACGAAGTCGGTTTCGGCGTTGATTTCAACGAGGGCGGCGCTCATGCCATTTGCGGAAGCTGCGACAGCAACCAAACCTTCGGCGGCGGTGCGACCAGATTTCTTGGCGGCTTTTGCCAGACCTTTTTTACGCAGCCAGTCGACTGCCTCTTCCATGTTGCCCTTGCATTCGACCAAAGCGTTTTTTGCGTCCATCATGCCGGCGCCGGTTTTTTCGCGAAGGTCTTTGACCATTGATGCTGTAATGTCAGCCATATTCTATATCTCCTGATAGTCGGGTTTTTGAAAGGTTGATCCTCCCCATGTTCGGGGAGGATCGAATTAGTTATGCGTTGGCAGCGGCTTTTGCCGCTTCGCCTGCGGCTTCGTTGGCCGCTGCAGGGAGTTCAACGGCTACGGTTTCGGCTTCGCCCAGATCTTTACCGGAAGACGTAACTTCGGCTTGAATACCGTCGAGGATCGCGGACGAGATCAGTTCGCAGTACAGTTCGATAGCGCGCAGGGCGTCGTCGTTACCGGGGATCGGGAAGTCGATACCTTTTGGAGAGCTGTTGCTGTCGATGACCGCGATCACGGGAATGCCCAGTTTGTTGGCTTCTTTAACAGCGATGTCTTCTTTGTTGGTGTCGATCACAAAAATGGCGTCAGGTTGACCAGCCATATCCTTGATCCCGCCGATGGAGAGCTCCAGTTTCTCTCTTTCGCGTTTCAGCATCAGGGCTTCTTTTTTGGTGAAGCCGGTTTTTTCCTGAGCGAAAACGGTTTCGAGTTCTTTCAGGCGGTTGATCGAGTTGGTGACCGTTTTCCAGTTGGTCATCATACCACCCAACCAGCGGTGGTTGACGTAGTATTGACCGCAACGCTTGGCGGCGTTGGCGACAGTGTCTTGTGCTTGACGCTTGGTGCCGACGAACAGAACGCGGCCGCCGTTGGCGGTGATTTCGCGAACAGTGCGCAGAGCCTGATCCAGCATCGGAACGGTTTGTTGAAGGTCGAGAATGTGAACGCCGTTACGCACACCGAAAATAAACGGGCGCATTTCAGGATTCCAGCGACGGGTGTTGTGACCAAAGTGAACGCCTGCTTCGAGCAATTGGCGCATGGTGAATTCGGGCATTGCCATGAGTAATCTCCTTTTCCGGTTTAGCCTCTACGGAGCTTGTGACGACGGACCATCCGCCGCACCGGTAGGGAAAATAAGATTTGTCTGCCTTATCCGCCCGACTCCGTATGTGAATTGAGGCCGTTTATAGGGATTTCCGGCCGCCTTTGCAAGGAAAAAGGGGGCTAAAAATGCAAAAAAAACGGCCCTGCAGCCGTGTTTTGTACAATTTTATGGCGAAACCGCTAAACCGTAATGTCTATCAAAGATCCGCGCGGGCTGTTAGCTGACGGCTGGTTTTGGTTAGATGTACCTGATTGAAGCGACAAATTGCGGCTTTCCGTACCTGTCGCGGCAGTCGTTGTTGTGCGGGCGGTAGTTTGCTGGCGGGTGACGCTCTTCTTTGCGTCGTCGCTATCTCCATCAGAGCCGCCGACTTCGGCACGGCTTTGCTCGCGAAGCTGCTTGGTGAGGGGGGCCACGCTTTGTTGGCCGGAATATGAAGTTATTGGTCCCATTTCTCTCTAACCTTATCCCTTCCTAAGATACCCATCCATCAAGTTTAAAGCAAAAGCTTTAACAGTTTATTGACCCAAATTTCTCTTTTTTTCGTTCAAATTTGAAATTTATTTTACCTATTTACTTCTTATCAATAATTGCCTGTCAGGATTAGGACAGGGTGTAATAAAAAAATAACAGTATCAGTGTCGGCCTGGCGGTTCCGATAATGAGTAGATTTGTATGTGGAGTATAAACCGCTATGAGTTTTGAGGATAGCATCGATTTTGGACCGTCTTCCAGTGTGCCACCGCCGAATGTTTCGGGGGACGTTGTGACTCCCTTGCTGGTGGGGCTTTATGATGCTCACCGCTCCTACGTTAAACATGATCAGCATGATGACGGTTTTAAAGAGAAGCTGTGTGCGCAGATGACTGATTTGTTGGCGGTTTCGACGCGGATTTCCGACAAGGAAATGGTCACCGATCTTCTGGTTTCTCTTATCAAACAATCCGAACGCGATCTGAAGGCCGCTTTGTCCGAACGTCTGTCGACCCTCGATAATGTGCCGTTGCGGCTGCTGTTGCAACTGGTTAATGACGATATCTCTATCGCCAGACCTGTTTTGCAAAACAGTCCGGTGTTTAATGATCTTGATCTTCTTTATATCATTCAGTCGAGGGATTCTTCGTTCTGGCAGGTTATTGCCGCGCGCAACTCTCTGCACGAGAATGTTGTCGATGCACTTACCGATACGCGTGATGTGCCGACAGCCAGAGTTCTGGTCGATAATAATACGATTTCGTTTTCCAATTATGCAGTTTCCGTTTTGAGCGAAATGGCTGTTTCGGATAGTTCTCTTGCCGAACCGTTGTTGATGAGACCGGATGTTCCGCAAGAGATCGCCCGCAAGCTTTATTCTTATGTAGGAGCTGAGCTCAAGGCGATGATGGCGAGGAAGTACAAAATGGCTTCCCCGGAAATCGTCGAGGCTGTTGAGGATGTCGTTTCCGAATTTTCCGGTGTACCGAAAGAGATGGGGGCATTGCTACCGACGTCCGCCATGATGCGCGCTGCCGAGATGTTCATGCAGCAAGGCAAGCTTACGACCGATCTGATGCTTAGAACCCTGAAACGCGGCCAGATGGCATCTTTTCTGGCGCAGTTCAGCGTCTTTGTTGGCTTGCCGGTCGCGGTTGTCGTGCCGATGCTTCAGCAAAGGAACGGGCAAGGGTTGGCTATTTCCGCTCGGGCGCACGGGTTGTCTAAAGAAGAGTTTATGTCGATCTTTATGCTGACTCGCAAGCTGGCGCACGAGCAAGGCGTCGTCAATGCCGCGCATATGACTCGTGCCATTGAATATTTCGACCGGATCAGTCCGCATCTGGCCAAAAAAATATTGAAACGCAGCCAACATTAAGTGGCTGCGCTCCAAAAGAATCTGTAGGGTGACGTGCGTAAGTAGAGGGTGTAGCAGGTTGCTTACGCTGCCTTTTTCTGGGACGAAAGTGCTTCGACGCCGGGCAGGGGTTTTCCTTCCATCCATTCGAGGAAGGCCCCTCCCGCGCTCGAGACATAGGTGAAGTCATCCGCGCATCCTGCGTGTTCCAGTGCAGAGACGGTGTCTCCGCCGCCGGCAACACTCACGATTTTTCCTGCTTTGGTCAATGCGGCGACAGTGTCTGCGGCTCCATTCGTTCCTTTGTCGAACGGTTTGACTTCAAAAACACCCAGTGGGCCGTTCCACAGAACGGTTTTACAGTTTGCCAGTTTTTCTTTCATCATTTCGATAGTGGCAGGTCCGACGTCAACAGCTTCGCGTTCGGCGGGCATATCTGCGGCGGCATAGATTTCGAATGGCGCGTTTTCACGAAACTCGGTAATGGTCACGCGGTCAGTCGGCAGCAGGATTTCGCAATTCGCGGCTTTGGCGGTTGCCATGATTTTGCGGGCTTCGTCGGCCATGTCTTTTTCGCAGAGCGATTTACCCACTTCAATTCCCTGCGCATACATAAACGTATTCGCCATGCCGCCGCCCAAGAACAGGTAATCGACTTTACGAACGAGGTTGTCGAGGACCGAAAGCTTAGTCGAAATTTTGGCGCCGCCGACAATCGCCATCACCGGACGGGACGGATTTTCAAGTGCGGCCGTGAGGGCGTTCAATTCGGCTTCCATCAGGAACCCTGCGCAGGCGGGCAGGAAGTGCGCCAGACCTTCGGTTGAGGCATGAGCGCGGTGCGCGGCCGAGAATGCGTCGTTACAATAGATGTCGCCCAAGGCGGCCAGTTGTTTGGTAAAGCTTGCGTCGTTCTTTTCCTCTTCGGGGTGGAAGCGGACATTTTCGAGCAAGGTCACTGCGCCGTTTTGCAAGGCGGCTTTGGCGGCTTCGGCAAGTGCGCCGATGCAATCATCCGCAAAGCCGACTTTCACGCCCCAGCTTTTCTCCAAAGCGGGCAGCATGAATTTCAGCGAGAATTCAGGGGTTACTCCCTTCGGGCGGCCGAAGTGGGAGAGGATCAGGGTTTTGGCGCCTTGGGCGGTCAGGAAATCGATGGTGGGTTTCAGGCGGTCGATGCGGGTCGTGTCGGTGATGTTGCCTTCGCTTGCGGGGACGTTCAAGTCTGCGCGCAGCAGAACGATTTTGCCTTTGACATCGGTATTCTTCAGAGATTGGAAATCCATCTTTTTTCCTTACTAATCTAATGGGTTGAGATGCGCCCCTGTTTTAGCGCAGTTTTATGCCTTTGGGCAAGAAGCGAATTTTGCATTTATCTCAATGACTTCGCTGCTTCGGTGGTTTCGATCAGGCGCGTTCTGAGTGTCGGGTCGAGGAAGGAATGACCTGCGTCGGGGACGATGATATAATCCGCTTCGGGCCATGCCAGATGAAGGCGGTTGGCCGAGGCCATCGGGCAGATCATATCGTACCGTCCCTGAATGATTGTCGCCGGTATCTGGCGGATTTTTCTGATGTTTTTGAGCAGGCTGTTTTCCGGTGCGATGATCTGCGTGTGGAAATAGTGGGCTTCGATTTTGGCCATGGCCAATGCGTAATAGCGTTGATCGTCGGAGACCAGCGTTTCCTTTTGCGGGTAAAACGACGCGCAGGTGGATTCATATGCGTTCCATTGAAGGGCGGCTTCGATGGCGACGCGGTCGTCGCGGCTGGTTAATTGGTCGTAGTAACATTCCAGCAGGTTTGATGTGTCTTTGCCTTCGGCGAATTTTTCCCATGCTTCGGGGAAGATCGTTGCCATACCGGTCATGTACCAATCAATTTCGTATTGCTCCATAAGGAAGATGGAGCGCAGGATTAGGCTGATACACTGGTCGGGATGCTGGAGCGCGTAGGCGAGGGCGAGGGTGCTGCCCCACGATCCGCCAAACAAATGCCAGCGCGGAATTTTGAGATGAAGACGAAGTTGTTCCATATCGTGGAGCAGATGATCTGTCGTGTTGTTGGTCAGGCTTCCCAGTGGTTGGGAACGACCCGCGCCGCGTTGATCGAAAATGATAATGCGGTAATGTTTAGGGTCGAAGAAGCGACGGTGGGCCGCGCTTGCCCCCGCGCCGGGGCCGCCGTGGAGGATGAGGATCGGTATGCCGTCGGGATTGCCGCTTTGTTCCCAATAAATCGTATGGATGTCATCGACAGACAGGAAGCCTTGAGAGTAGGGAGCCAGCGGCGGGAACAATTCGCGCATCGGGCGCGGGTGGAGGGCCGAGGCATAGCTTAAAGATTTTGGTGTTGTTTTTTTGAGATCAATCGTTGTCATTTTTGACCTCGTTCACTTTGGGGGCTTCGGGTTTTTTGATGCTAGGCGGGGTTGGCGATTTGATTGTGTGCATTCCGGCAACGGGTTCTGTCGGATATTCAGGTTGATCCAGTTCCGTTTTTGGAAGGCTGTCCAAGATTTCAAGTTGGCCTATGTTTTCGAGTTCGATTACGGGGCCGTTATACGCACGGACCCAGCCACGCACGCGCACCGACTTTCCTTTAAGCGATTGCAGGGCAATGTTTTCCTTGGCAAAGGTGCGGCGCAGGCCGGACGGGACGACAATGGTGAAATCCGTTTTCCAGTCCTGTTCGAAATTCAGATAGATCGTGTTTTTGACAAGAGCAGTGTTATAAACCGTGCCTTCGACGATCTGGCGCGCGTTGATATGTTGTTTGACGGTTTCTGGCGTATGGACTTTTGTGGAGCCTTCGGTCCAGAGTCCTTTTTTGGTTTTGCGGGCCTGATCTTCGAGTTTCAAAAGACCGGATGTCATTTCGGGATTTGCGGCGGATGGCCAGACAATCGCCAGACCTTCGGCAATTAATTGTCCGCCGATCCAGATATCATCATCGCCGCATTCAAGCTCGACCAAGCTGTGGCCCATGCGGTTTGTGCGCCCCATGTCCGGCTTGCGGGTGAGGTAGGCGGAACATTTTTGATCGACGGTAAGTTTTTCCAGTCTTTTTTGCGCTGTTCCGGCAAGGTCGGTTTGTGTGTCGGGAATATACAAGTTCGGCAATTCGTAGATCGTTCCGTCTTTACCAAGCATTGTCGTGCCGTCGATGATTTTTGTGATGGTCACGGGTACGGGCGATCGGGTCAGGTCTTCGAATTTTCCATGAATAATTCCCTCTCCCGTTTCGGCGCGGGAGTGTGCTATGAAGAGGATCATAGACAAAACAAGAATTAAACCTGATTTTCGCATAAGGGTTAGATTATGGATTATACGCGGTTTTGCAAGAATTTCCTGATTGTTGTGTTGAGTTGCTCAGCACTTTTTGCAAGCGGCTGCTCGGTTAACCCTGCCACGGGGCGGCAGCAATTTACGGGGCTGATGTCTGCGGAGGACGAGAAAAAAATTACCGAAAAGCAGCATAAGGAAATGTTGGCCCAGAATGGCGGGCGATACGACCACAAAGATCTGGCTGCTTATGTGAACGATATAGGTCAGCGTCTGGCCCAAAATTCCGAGCGGAAGGATGTGAGTTATCGTTTTACGATTGTTGATTCTTCGATGGTGAATGCGTTCGCTATGCCAGGCGGGTATATTTATGTGTCGCGTGGACTTTTGGCACTCGTCAATGATGAGGATGAGCTGGCGGGGGTCTTGGGGCATGAAATCGGTCACGTGACGGCACGCCATTCGGCAGAGAGACATTCGGAAGGAATGCTGATTGGTTTTGGCGCGGATATTGTCGGGGCGGCTCTCGGTAATGCAAGCGTAGCGAAATTGCTTAATGTCGGTACGGGGGTCTATATGAAATCCTATACCCGCGAGCAAGAATCTGAAGCCGACCGTCTGGGGTTGAGGTATATGAGTTTGGCGGGGTATGATCCGACGGCGATGCCTCGTTTTTTCAAGCGTATGGAACAGTTTGATCAAACTAGGGCCAAAGATGAGGGCGTTGATCTTCCTACGTTTGCTCTTTTGCTCGATCATCCTTTGACGCCGGATCGTATTGCGGCAACAAGTGTCGAGATGCGGAAATATCCGAAGGTCCCGACGAAGCAAGAAGATGCGGATCGGTATTTATCCAAAATTCGCGGTATGACCTATGGGGATAGTGCCGTGCAGGGGTTTGTCCGCAATCATACTTTTTATCATCCCGAGCTGGGGTTTGCTTTTTCCATTCCCGACGAATTCCATGTGAGCAACTGGCCGTCGCAGATTGTGGTCGAGGGCAAGCACAAGGATGTTTTCGTGATGGATATGGCCGACAAGCGTGCGGGGCAGAGTCCTGCCGATTTTCTGGTCCATGAATGGTTAAAGGGAGAGATTGTCTTTGGCCCTCCTGAAACCATGACCATTAATGGCCTTTCTGCGGCAACTCTCGAAATGGTGGGGAAATATGTATCGGGAACGACGCCAGTTACGGTGCGGCTTGTGGCTATCGAATGGGGGCCGCGTGACGTTGTCCGGTTTCTGATTGTTTATCCCACAAGACCTGAGTTTCAATCTGTTGAAGATGCGAAGCGTCTGGCGTCAAATTATCATCAAAAGAGTGTCGATGGATTGAAGCATATGACTTACAGTTTCCGGCGGATGAGCGAGAGTGAAAAGCGGAACGTCAGGCCGTTCGCAATTCAATTGGTTGTGGCGAAGGCAGGTGATACGGTTTCGTCATTGGCGCGGCAGATGCGGGTGGATAAAATGCCGGATGAATGGTTTCGTGCGCTTAATGGCATTGGACCGGGTGAGGGCATTGTTTCGGGGCGGCGATATAAAATCGTTCAATAGAAAATGATAAAGAAAAAACCGGCGGAGTTGAGTGGAATGCAACTCTGCCGGTCTAAGTTTCAGGGGAGATGAAACTCTTATTCTACTATGGCGGACTGCAAATGTTGGTTCTTTGCGCTTCCGCTTCTCACGTACTTCCATGTACGCTGTGATACGGTTCTCAAGAACACACCATTCTCGTCACGCCATAGCGAATAATGAAATCTACGCTGCGTCGGATAGCATATCCTTGATGTGTCTGCCTATTTTCGGTTCAAGATTTTGTTTCAGTTTTTCCATGGCGCGAGCTTCGAGCTGGCGGACGCGTTCTTTGCTGACCCCCAGTTTTTTACCCAAATCTTCGAGCGTTACGGTTTCATATTGCAGGTGACGCTCGCGGATGATACGCTGTTCCCGTTCGCTCAGAGTTTTAAGGGCAGAGTTGAGCCATTGTGAGCGTGTTTTGGCGTCTTTCATGCCGATGACGATGTCTTCGGGGTTCGGACGCGTGTCAGGGAGGAAGGATTGATATTCCTCGTCTCCCTCTTCGGAGATCATGGCGTTGAGCGATTGGTCGCCGCCGCTCATGCGGCCTTCCATGTCTTCGACATCCTTGATTTTGACGCCGAGGATTTTCGAGATTTTCTCACGTCCCTCAGCGGTCAGTCCGCGTTCTGTTGCAGCGCCGTCGATTTTCGAGCGCAGGCGGCGCAGGTTGAAGAAGAGAGATTTTTGCGCGGCGGTCGTGCCTGTGCGGACAATCGACCAGTTGCGCAGGATGTAATCTTGAATTGAGGCACGGATCCACCATGCAGCGTAAGTCGAGAAGCGGACTTCGCGCTCCGGTTCGAACCGGTTGGCGGCTTGCATTAACCCGATATTTCCTTCCTGAATGAGATCGCCCAGAGGGAGGCCGTAATTTTTGTATTTGCTGGCGGCGGCAATGACCAGACGCGCATAGGCACGCACCAATTCGTGCATGGCTTTTTCATCATGATCGTACTTCCACCGTTTTGCGAGCTGGGCTTCGTACTCACGTTCCAGCAACGGCTCATTCATGGATGTACGGATGTAATCCAGATTCGCTTTCTGTGTGTTGTGATCGTCAATATGAGCCATAGTTAAACACCTTTTGTTTTATGTATATAGGACTGCTTTGGTTCTATTTACATGCAAACGGATTTCCATTTGCTTTCCCCCCTGTATTCGCTGGCGATTTAAAAAAGTTACATATTTTTTTGGGGTCCTGTATAAGAAGGGTGGATTGTTTAATATATGACAAAAAGGGGGGCAGATGGTTGATATAAAATATGAAAAAGGCGATAGCCGAATTAAAATAGCTCAGGGCTTTTTTGATGAAGGGTTAAGTCCTGAAGAATGGGTCAGGCAAAACCGAGATCAAATTGGCTGCTGGTCATTGGATGAAGTGGAGTATGAAGACCCTGAACTAAAAAAATGGATTATGAAGGTAACTGAATTATTGTTGGGGTGATCTTTCTTGGTAGAGCTTATTTCTTTATATCGTTTAGACTGTTTGCTCTGATTTTATGTTGTTTGAAAAAAGGATAGGCGATGGGTGTTTCGTCCCATGCGGAAAAATTTGCGGCGCCACGGCGCGATGCGTCTGGCCGGATCGAGCTAATCGGCCTTGATTTGCCCCAGATGCAGGCTTTGATGGCGGAGGAGGGGCAGCCCGCGTTTCGTGCCAAGCAAATCTGGAACTGGATTTACCAGCGCGGCGTCACGTCTTTTGAAAATATGAAAAATTTGCCGAAAAACTTGCGGGCGACGCTCGCTGAAAAATTCGTGATTGATCGGCCAAAGGTGATCACCGAACAGAAATCGGCAGACGGAACGATCAAGTGGTTGCTCGGTATGTCGGATGGCCAGCAGGTCGAGATGGTGTTTATTCCCACGCCGACGCGCGGGACGTTGTGTGTGTCATCTCAAGTCGGGTGTACCCTCACGTGTAAATTCTGTCACACGGGGACGCAGCCGTTGGTGCGCAATTTGGGACCGCATGAAATTTTGCAACAGATCATGTATGCAAAAGATGTCCTCAAAGAATGGCCGTCGGACGCGGAGAAAGAGGGGCGCGACCTGACCAATATCGTGATGATGGGGATGGGCGAGCCGCTTTATAATTACGAGAATGTCGCTGCGGCGCTCAGGATTTGTATGGACAAGGACGGTCTTGGCATTTCCAAACGTCATATCACGCTTTCGACGTCGGGCGTTGTGCCACAGATTGTCCAGTGCGGGGAAGAGTTGGGCGTGAACCTCGCCATTTCTCTTCATGCGCCGAATGATGAACTCCGCTCGGAGATTATGCCGATCAATAACAAGTACCCGTTGGAAGAGTTGCTGGAGGTCTGTCGCAATTATCCGGGGGTCTCGCCGATGCGGCGGATCACGTTTGAATATGTGATGCTTGATGGCGTGAATGACAGCGACGCGCAGGCGCGCGAACTCAGTCGGTTGTTGTTGAAGATACCGTGTAAAATCAATTTGATCCCGTTTAACGCTTGGGAGGGGAGCGGTTATAACTGTTCGCCGATGGAACGGATCGAGGCGTTTGCTAAAATTTTGGAACAGGCCGGATATGACGCGCCGATCCGACGTCCGCGCGGGCGCGATATTTTGGCGGCTTGCGGACAGCTCAAATCCGCAAGTCAGAGAAAGAGAGGAAATAATGAGTAAGGGACCAGATTACAAAAAGCAGACATCTACTATTTCGGCGGTGCGGGCATTTGAAATTTTGCAAACCGGAGGTTTTTCTGTTGCAACCTATACAGAGGTTCCAGAAATTAAAAAAGCCTATCGCAAAGACGTTATGTCTGCGCGCAGAAAATTCGGGGAGAATGCGGCCATCAGTGCAACAGGCCGCAGTGTTACAATGCTTGGTCCTCATGCCGAGACGGGGCGTCGGGTCGAGGTGATTGTTCCCCTTGAGGATATGCTTGGCCATGGGGCGTTGGAGGCTCTTGAGAGCAAGACCGGCTTGCGCTTTGAAAACTGAATTTTTCTGATTCTGAAAAAAACCTCTTGATTTATTTTTATGACAAGATAAAGCTCCGTGTTCTGGGGATCGTAATAGAACAATATTTTTGATTTAAACCAAGGAGTGTGTCGATGGGTTTTGGAATGGTTCAGGATGAAGCGCGGGGATTAAAACACCTTGAGTCCATGGGGATTGCCGTGGCCGAGCAGAATTTGTCCGGTGAAGTAAAGGCCATGAATTTATGTCGTGCGTTCAGAGCAGGATGTCACGAGCATATGCGGCCTTCGTCGGGAATATTGAGGATATGGCCGCAGGCCTTACAATGCACGGCGTCCTGATCGTGCAAATAGAGGCCGCATTGCGGGCACTGGAAGCGGACCTTGTGCGGGCGGAAAATCGTCTGGATCAGGCGGATAAATAACGATACGCCGAAAATCATGATGATGATCGAGATGGCTTTGCCGATCGTTCCGTTTAATGTGATGTCCCCGAATCCGGTCGTGGTCAACGTTGTTACGGTGAAGTACATGGCATCGACAAAGTTATCGATGTTCGGGTTGTGATCGACTTGCGATACATAGACCAGTTCGGTCATCACAAAAATAAACAGCAAAAGGTTGGTAACGCTCAGGACAATATCTTCGTGCCGAACAAAAAAGGGAAAATCTTCGCGTAGGCGTTTGAGAAGAACATAGGAGCGGAGCAGGCGTACCACCCGCGCGGCGCGCAGAAACGCCAGACTTTCACCGATCAATGGGGCGAGGAAAGACAGGATGACGGCCAGATCAAAGATATTTAGCGGCGCAAAGACAAACGCCCCTTTGTGCTTGGCGATGGCAAAGCGCGCCGAGTAATCCAGCAGGATGTACATCCCAAAAACGAAATCCAGTATTTCGATCACGGTGTGTCCGTGATAGAACGTCGAGATGACCAGAAAAAGCAGGGTTAGAGAGTCCAGCCCCAATAGCAGATAATGAAAACGATGCGCGCGCGGCGTATCGTTTTCGTAGAGTTCCGTCAAAAGGGGTAGAATTCGATTCATGCCCTTGATTCTAGCAGATTTACTCGAAGTAGACCAGCAGCAGATAGATGTTGGCAACGACGATCGTCACCATAGTTAGCGGAAGGCCGACTATGAAGTATTTGACGAACGAGATCGGATGACCTGCGCGATCTGCAAAGGAGGCCACCATGACGTTGGCGCTGGCGCCGATCAATGTACCGTTGCCGCCCAGACAGGCGCCCAAGACCAAGCTCCACCAGAGCGGGTTCAGAGCTTCGCCGTGACCGAAGGTTTCGCCCATATTCTCGATGATCGGGATCATGGTCGCAACGAACGGGATGTTGTTCACGAAAGCCGAGAAGAAGGTCGAGGCCCACAGGATCACCATACCGGTTTTTGTGAAGTCGCCTTGGGTGACTTCGGTAATCATGTTGGCGGCGAGGCCTAGAAGACCTGTGTGTTCCAAGCTGGCAACCACGACGAACAAGCCGAGGAAGAAGAAGATGGTGTCCCATTCGACTTCGTGGAATGCTTCATGGGCTTTCTTGTTTTTCTCGGACAGGTTGTGACCAAAGCCGTCGAGGAACATCAGCAAAGCTGCGCCAGCCATTGCGGTTGTTCCGGTCTCGATGTGCAGGAAGTTGTGGCCTAGTGTAAAGCCCGCCAGAACCAGTCCCAGAGTGATAAAAGATTTAACCAGCAGGGTATGGTTTTTCAGCGACTTGGCCGGTTCGTATCGCAATAGGTGAGCGCGGGCGCGCATTGAGGTGGTCAGATGGCGACCCCAGAAGAAGTCAAACACGCCGAGCAGTACGAAAATGGTAATCAGGATTACCGGACCCATATTGACGAGGAAATCCATAAAACTCAACCCTACCGCAGAACCGATCAGGATGTTGGGTGGGTCACCGATCAGGGTGGCTGTACCGCCGACATTCGAGAAGACAATCTGAGCCAGCAGGAACGGGAAAGCTTTGAGTTTGAGCTGTTCGGTCAACAGGATAACGATTGGGACGATCAGCATGACCGTGGTGACGTTATCGAGAAACGCGGAGAAAACAGCGGTAATCAACGACAAGACTGCGAGCAATCCGCGCGGGGAGGCGCGTACCGATTTGGCCGCGACGATGGCGACATATTGGAATATCCCCGTTTCCTTCATAATGCCAACGATGATCATCATGCCGATCAGAAGGAAGAGGGTATTGAAGTCGATGGCGTCGATGGCTTGTTCCTGATTTAAAAGTCCAAACAGAATTGCCAAAGACGAGGCCACGAGCGCGATGACCGCTTGATTCATTTTCTCGGCTATGATGACCGCGTAAACGAGGCCCATAATGGCTAAAGCGAGATATTGGGCGGGAATGCCCAGAATTACGTCATGCATTTTGATTACCCTTTATTACTTTAGTGAGTTTTATTTCTTTTCTTCGTGTTCGATTTCGGCAAGAATTTCATGGAGACGATGCAAGCAGGATTGCTCCGAAACCAGACCAACAAATTTTTGCGTGCGTTCGTCAACAACGGGCAAAGGGCTGCCATATTTATGGAGGCGACGCATGACTTCGAGCATCGGTGTGTCAGGATGCAGCAGGAAGTCTTCAATTTCCTGATTCATATGATTGCGAACGAGCTGAGGGCCAATCTTGCGGATTTTTTTTGCCGCACCGGGAGATCCTCCAACTAGAAAATCAAGATCCATCAAGCCATCTTCGATCTGGGCGGCCATAGGCAACAAATCTTCCATGAGGCAGCTGAGACCGAACATACCCACGACTTTGCCGTTCGTGTCAATGACAGGAGCGGTACGAAAATGCCCGGCGACGAGAGTTTCCAGTGCCGATTTGACTGATTGATCAGGTGTCAGGTTGGTGGGGTTGGGGATCAGAGCCTCGCTCGCAGACATGATGTATATGTTCCTGGTTTTGTTGTTTTGTATGGTGTTCCGGTCCGCCGCAATGCCGCATTTCGGTTAAAACGGGGGGAACCTATGCCCGTTCTACTGGGGTTGCAAGCAGAAAAATTACAAAAAGGCAAAAAAGCGGGGGGCATTTTGTCGCTTTTCGGTGTGGGGAAGGGTAAAAAATATTTGACAACGGGGCCAGAATCCTTATAGTCCGCCGCATTCCCGAGAAGTTCTCCGTTGTGGAGGCGTTGGGCGGGGCCGCTTGCGGGCCTGTTTCAATCCGTGTTCGGCTATCAGGACAATAACAACAAGAAAGAAGGAGACTTGCTATGGCTGGAAAGCGTCTTAGCACCAAACACAAAATTGACCGCCGCTTGGGTTGTAACCTGTGGGGGCGCGCCAAATCCCCTTATAACGTTCGTCAAACCGGCCCAGGACAACACGGTGCAAACCGCGGCAAACCGACTGATTACGGTCTGCAGTTGCGCGCCAAGCAAAAGCTCAAAGGCTATTACGGTTCGATCGGCGAGAAAAAATTCCGTGCTTATTACTTTGAAGCTATCCGTCTGAAAGGCGACTCCTCGCAAAACCTGATTGGTTTGCTGGAAAGCCGTCTGGACGCTGTTTGCTACCGCGCCAAGTTCGTTCCAACCGTTTTCGCCAGCCGCCAGCTGGTTTCCCACGGTCACGTCAAAGTGAACGGTAAACGCGTTAATATTCCTTCTTACCAAGTCAAAGAAGGTGATGTTATCGAGATCCGCGAGAAATCCCGTAACATGCCGATGGTTATCGCCGCCAAGGATTTGGCCGAACGTGATGTTCCAGAATATATTTCAGAAGATCCCGCTGGATTCAAAGCGACGTTCGTTCGCGTTCCGAAACTTGAAGACGTTCCTTATCCTGTTCAGATGGAACCGAATCTGGTTATCGAATATTACAGCCGCTAATTTGTGGCTTTTTCCCAAAAACCGCCCGATCAGGGCGGTTTTTTAGTGGGTGGTTACTATTTGTTAGGGAAAATACGCTAGAGTTTGATTGTTGACATTAGAATAAGCGAGTTTGAGGGTGTGATGGGTACGGTTTTTCAGGATATTTTCGCGTATTACGGACTGGATTGGTTGACCATGGTTTTTGGGCTTTCGGGTGGTTATCTGGTGGCTAATCAGAACCCTGTCGGATTTGTCGTTAATTTTGTAGCCAGCATTTGTGCTTTGATCGTTGCGATTATGTCTAGTCAGTATGGCTTTATTGTCGCCAATATCTTCTTTATGGGGATTGCCATGAAAGGGTACTGGGGGTGGAGTAAGCCTGCAGAGCAGCCCCAAATTCAGGCTGCCGAGTAGTTATTCTCCGGACTTCGTCCGTTCACGGATCAGGGCCGAGAGGATGCCGTGCAGAGTGCTGATTTCCTGATCTGTTGGTTGAGCTCTCTGAAATAATGATCTGATATTTCTTGATATTATATCCTTCATCTCATCCACGCGGTAAAAGCGGGCGGAGAGCAGTTCGCGGTCCAGACGGTCGAAGAATTCATCAAAAATTTGTGCGGTGGCGGGGTGGCTTTTGCCAGTCGGGAGCTGATTTTCTTCAGCTTTGAACACGAATTGCGACCATTCGTAGGCCATTAACAGGACGCCTTGGGCCAAATTGAGCGAGGAAAATCCCGGATTGAGCGGAATGGTGATGAGTTTGTGGGCCAGCGCCACATCTTCGTTCGCCAATCCTGCGCGTTCAGGGCCAAAGAGAATGGCGATTTTTTGTTCTTTTTCAATATGTTCTCGGACGTCTTTTGCGGCAAATCGGGCGGTCAGGACAGGTTTGACCATATCGCGTGCCCTAGCGGTTGTAGCATAAACCGTGTGGCGATCGGCAATCGCTTCGGCGGTTGTTTCAAAAACCTGAACGGGGGGCATCAGGTCCAGTGCGCCGGAGGAGGTGGCGTCGGCCCGTTCATTCGGCCAGCCGTCGCGCGGAGCCACGATCCGCAGATGGCACAGGCCGCAATTGAGCATGGCGCGGGCTGCTGCGCCGATATTCTCACCCATTTGCGGGTTCACCAGCACGATCACGGGCTGGGGCGTGTCCGCCAATTCGTGGTTAATAATGGTTTTGTCGGTTCCGGTCATGGTGTCGTCGCTTATAGCCAAAAGTGAGAAAAATTCAAATTATTCGTTAATATTTCCATAACTAATTTGACAAATCGGGAAATTAATAATATATTAACGATACTAGCTGTTTAGAAATTTACTTTTTTCGAGGAAAGGGCTTTGATGATGGGGGCTTTGGCTATGGAGCGTGTTGATCTTGATCCGCGAATTTCTGAGTCGACTGTGTATGAGTTTGATGTCATTTCTGCGTTTTCCGGTCTTGATACTTCCCGCAAAATGGTGCTGTTTGACCAATTGATGGGGCATCGCGTCAATGCCTACCGCAATACGATGAAAACATTCTGGCCCGAATCCACCGAAGATGATGCGCGCAAGCTTGAGATGATGTTGCGTTCGCGCATGAACCGCCTGAAAACGGCGATGTGATTTTTTAAGTTTCTCCAATTGGTGTTGGTTATTTCCCCCGAAGCGTTCTTCGGGGGATTTTTTACGCTGCCTGTTTGGAAAGGCGGGCTTTGGCTTTCTCCGGTCCGATGAGGGGGAGGAGGTCGCCCAGTTCCGGTCCGTGATCCATTCCGGTCAGGGCTTGGCGCAATGGCATAAAAAGCTCTTTCCCCTTGCGGCCTGTCGCGGATTTGATCGCATCCGTCCATTGCTTCCACGTCTCAGGAGACCAAGGGGCGGGTGGCATTAGCTCAATGGCTTTGGCGGCGAAGTCTGTATCGCCCACGATGGGGGCAACAGGGCCGTTGGCAACACTCCACCACTCTTTGATGTCGGTGATTTTCTCCAGATTGGGGCGCACGACCGCCCAGAATTCTTCGGTGATTTCTTCCAGACCAATTTGTGCCAGACGGATCTTGGCATGGTCGTAATCAAGCCCGTGCAGGATTTTGGAGTTGAGACGGAGGAGTTCATCTTGATCGAATTTCGGTGTGCCACGCCCGAATTTGGCAAAGTCGAACGATTTAATCAGCGGTGCGTAATCGCTGTAGGCTTCGATCGGATCGGAGGTTCCGAGACGCGCAAGCAAAGATGAAATAGATAGCGGTTCCAGCCCCACATCGTCGCGGAGTTCGATAATGCTGAGTGCGCCCAAGCGTTTCGAGAGTTTACCGCCTTCGGCATCGGAGATCAGCGGCAGGTGCGCGAATTGTGGCGGGGTGACGCCCATGGCGTCAAACATTTGGATGTGCGAGGCGGTGTTCGAGACGTGATCTTCGCCACGTACCACATGGGTCATGCCAAAGTCTGCGTCGTCAATCACCGAACACAGGTGGTAGAGCGGCGAGCCGTCTTCGCGGATCAACACGGGATCGGACATATCCTTGCCTTCGAAACGGACTTCCCCGCGGATCATGTCTTGCCATACAATCGGCTGGTCTTTCATCAGGAAGCGCCAGTGCGGTTTGCGGCCTTCGGCTTCGTATTTCTCTTTTTGCTCGGTGGTGAGTTTCAGGGCGGCACGGTCATAGATCGGCGGCAGACCCTGAGAGAGTTGCGATTTGCGTTTGAGTGAAAGTTCTTCGGGTGTTTCGTAACACGCGTACAAACGTCCGTCAGCTTTCAACTTGGCAATAACTTCCGAATAGCGGTCCAGCCGTTTGCTTTGGTGCGCAATCTCGTCCCATGTGATGCCAAGCCATGACAGGCTTTCATAAATGGCCGATTCAAATTCAGGTTTAGACCGTTCCAGATCGGTGTCGTCGATGCGCAGCAGATAAAAGCCGTTCATGTGTTTGGCAAAGAGCCATGTAATAAGGGCGGTGCGGACGTTACCAATGTGTAACATGCCGGTGGGAGAGGGTGCAAAACGAACGCGAATTGTATGGGTCATGATGGGTTGTTCTAGCGGGTTTTTCGGGGGTTTTCAATGAGAATGTGAAAGCCACTCTCCCCTTGAGGGAGAGGGATACCGGAACTTGTCTCACCGAAGGTGAACTAGTGGAGGTTGGGTGAGGGGATGTCGGAATTTAACACCCCCTCACCCAGCTTCGACTAACTCGCTATGCTCGTAAGTCTTCGCAACCCTCTCCCTCAAGGGGAGAGGGAGCTGTTATTTATATCCATTCGCAATCGGGTAACGGCGTTCCCTTGCGAAGGCGCGGGTGGTGATTTTGGCGCCGGGGGCTGATTGCTGACGTTTATATTGAGCGATTTTGAGGAGGTGAGCCACTTTTTCGACCGTTTCCTTGCCAAATCCCTGATCGATGATTTCTTTCGGGGAGAGGTCGTGTTCGATCAGGCGTTCCAGAATGCCGTCCAGAATGTCGTAAGGCGGCAGGCTGTCTTGATCGGTCTGGTTCGGGCGAAGCTCGGCTGTCGGTTTCTTGGTGATGATGTTTTGCGGGATTTTATCGCCGTGTGTTTCGTTGTACCAGTCGCAGACTTTATAAACCTGAATCTTGTACATGTCTTTGAGCGGGTTATATCCACCGCACATATCACCGTAGAGGGTTGCGTATCCTGTGGCCATCTCGGACTTGTTGCCGGTGGTGACAACCATCGCGCCTGTCATGTTAGACTTGGTCATGAGGGTGAGGCCGCGCAAGCGCGATTGCAAATTTTCGTGCGCAAGACCCGACGTTTCAGGTTGGTCTTTTACAAATGCATCGACCATGGTCGCAATCGAAATTATTTCATAGGAAATGTCGAGGCGTTTGGCGCAGTCGGCTGCATCATCCAGACTTTCCTGTGAGGTGAAGTGCGAAGGCATCATAATGGCGTGGACGTTATTTGCGCCCAATGCTTCGACGGCAATCGCCGCGGCAAGTGCGCTGTCTATTCCGCCGGAAAGACCGATTAGAACCTGTTTCTGTCCTGTTTTGCGCATGTAGTCTTTGAGGCCCAGCGTGGCGGCCATGAAGATTTGTTCTTCGGCTTCCGGTTGAGGATGGTGTGCGCTATTTTGTGACAGAATATCTTCTTTAAAGGGTTTTGCTTGGCTGGTTATATTTCCTTCTTTGTCCATGATAAAAGACGAGCCGTCATAAATCACGTCGTCTTGGCCGCCGATCTGGTTCACGTAGAGCAGGGGCAGACCCGTTTCCGCGACACGAGCACGGGCTTGGGTCAGGCGGCGGTTGTGTTTGCCGATTTCAAACGGGCTGCCGTGCAGAGAGACCAGAATTTCTGCGCCGTTGTCTTTGAGCTTACTGGCGACATCGGGAAACCACATATCTTCGCAGACCAGAACACCCAGCTTTTGCCCCATAAATTCGATGGAGGCAAAATCTTTGGCGGAGACAAAATATCTTTTTTCATCGAATACGCCGTAATTGGGGAGGTGGTGTTTGGCGGTCTGGCCGATAATTTTGCCACCGCCGATCAGAAGAGCCGCGTTATAAAGCTGGCCGTTTATATCCTGCGGCGTGCCGATTAGAATTGCCGATTTTTTTGTTTTGCTGAATTCCATCAGTTGTTCGACGCGATTTTCCGTGTCCCTGATGAATTGCTTGTTGTGGAGCAAATCTTCGGGCGGATATCCGGTCGTGACCAGTTCAGGAAAAACGATCAAATCGCTGGTGGTGTCGTGTTCGGTCCACACGCGTTCAATCATATCCAGATTATAGTCCAGATCGCCAACGGTGGGATTGACCTGTGCCAGTGTGATGCGCATCGTCTTCTTTATTCCGCTGCAAGTGACAGGAGGTTGTGTTTTTTGTCTTTGCGGATGGTTTTCAGTTCGTCAGCGATCAGGAACGCCAGTTCCAGCGATTGTGAGGCGTTCAAACGCGGATCACAATGGGTGTGGTAACGGCTCGACAAATCTTCTTCACGAATATCCTGAAGGCCACCTGTGCACTCGGTGACGTTCGATCCGGTCATTTCGATATGGACGCCGCCCGGAATGGTTCCTTCGGCTTTGTGGACCGCGAAGAAATCCTGCACTTCGCCCAGAACCGATTTGAATTCACGGGTTTTGTAACCGCTCGATGATTTCACGGTGTTGCCGTGCATCGGGTCGCAGACCCAAGTGACATTACGGCCTTCGTCTTTCACTTTGCGTACAAGGGCGGGGAGGTGGTCGAATACCTTGCCTGCGCCCATACGCGAAATCAGAGTTAGGCGCCCATCTTCGTTGTCGGGGTTCAGTTTGTCGATCAGGCTGATCAGGTCGTCGGGGCTGGCGGTTGGGGGGCATTTGAGGCCAATCGGGTTTTTGATGCCACGGACGAATTCGACTTGGGCATGGTCTTCCTGATTGGTGCGTGCGCCGATCCAGACAAAATGGCCCGAGCAGTCGTACCAGTCGCCGCTGGTGCTGTCGACGCGCGTCAGGGCTTCTTCGTAGGGGAGAAGCAAGGCTTCATGACAGGTATAGAAATCGGTTTGTTTCAGGATATGCGGAACCTTTTCCCCTGTCATACCGCAGGCGGTCATGAAGTCGAGCGCTTGTTCGATGCGTTCGGAGAGTTTCTGGTAGCGTTCGGCTTGTTCACCGTCGCCAACAAAATCGAGGTTCCATTTGTTGATCATATGGAGATCTGCATAACCGCCTGTTGCAAAAGCGCGGAGGAGATTGAGTGTGGCAGCCGACTGGTTATAAGCACGAAGCATCCGTTTGGGGTCGGGCTTGCGGGCGTCTTCGGTGAATTCGATCCCGTTGATGATGTCGCCGCGATAGGTCGGCAGTGTGACTCCGTTTTGTGTCTCTGTATCTTCCGAACGCGGTTTGGCGAATTGGCCTGCCATGCGGCCCATTTTGACAACGGGAACCGATCCGGCAAAGGTCATTACTACTGACATTTGCAAAAGGACGCGGAACGTATCGCGGATTTTATTGGCGCCGAACTCGGCAAAGCTCTCGGCACAGTCGCCGCCCATCAGGACAAAGGCGTTGCCTTTTCCGGCTTCGGCCAGTTGTTTTTTGAGGGCACGGGCTTCACCGGCAAAAACCAGCGGAGGCATCCGGCGCAACTCGGTTTCGGCTTCGACCAACCCTTCCTTACAATCTCCGTAGGCCGGGAGTTGTTTGGCGGGTTTCGTTCTCCAGCTTTCGGGGGTCCAGTCGGTCATTTTCTTGTGCTTTGCAATAAATGTTAAATCCCTTATGATTTAGGGGATTTAGTGCTGTTTTTCAAGGAATTAAACCAGCTAGGCCAGAGCTTTGCCGATATCAAAGGTTTTTGGATGTGCGAACTGCTGACGCATTTCGCATTTCTGTTCTCTTTTCTCGTTGTGGGACAGTGCGATCATATTCCGGTAAAAAGAGGCGCAAGCGTTGGAGAGGTGATCAAAGGCCGCTTCATTGTGCCGCGAATGAACGTTATTGGCATCATAGTTTTGAGGGGGCGGAAAATCCGGTCCTGCGGCTTTTTTGCCGCGTTCGTATTCCCGCGCCAGAGTGTCGATCCTGTATTCCAGATGGTTGATGAAGCACGTCATCTTGCGGTTTTCCAGCGTCCAGATGGCCGGACCGTCGGGGCCGTTCATAACGACTTCGCCGTTATGCTGGCCGATGACGTTCCGCAGGTCGGCTTCTTCCATGAAAGAATATCGCGACTGGGGAACGACGATTGTGCCGTCGCCCAATCCTCTTGCCAAAGGATGTGACGGGGTTTCAATCGTGTGGTCGAACAGGCCGTAGAATTTTTCTTCGTGGATGCCTTTTTCAACTCCGTAGAGTTCCTTCATGGCAGCAAAGGCCGACCAGCAGACAAGAGAGGCATGATTGACCGATCCGTCACGGATGTTGGTGCGCAATGTCTGGAACAGGTCGCGGGATTCGTTCCAGAATTCCGTGTATTGTGTGTTCATGTCATTGTAAGTCAGGCGACCCCGGTCGATACCGGTGACGATCACCAGATCGAAATGTTGATGACCGATGACATCCTGCCAGTCTTGATAGCGGGAGCTTAACAAAAATTCCCGTTCGCGAAAATATTTCGCGTCGCTCTTGGCGCAGGCCATCCGGCATAGTGTGATCTGTGCGTTTGGTGCTGCGAGATGCAGGGTGTTGAGGAAATGGCGCTCCGTGCCTTCGGCATTGTCCATGATGTTAATCAAGGCGATGCGCGGCGCGTTCTGATGTGTTGCAGATGAAAAGGATGATGCGGATGTCAATCCAGAAGCTCTTTGGCTCATGTCTTTACCTCATAAAAACGGTTAGTTTGTTTTCAATGGGGCGTATGGAAATGAGCCATAGCGCTTTAGCAATTTATTATAAAGCGGTGCAAGCTGCCCCTCAAATCCCGCTTCTGACGTGTACCATGTATAAAAACGGCTTGATGAGTCAAGAAAAAATAAATCTAATCTTTGAAAAAAGTTAAGGATAAAGTGTTTCCGTTGCCCAGAGGCCTTTTTCATCCCGCGTGTAGAGCAAGCGGTGATGCAAGCGGAATTCGCCATCCTGCCAGAATTCAATCGACACCGGAGAGAGGCGGAATCCGCCCCAGTGCGGCGGACGCGGCGGGGTTTCTCCATACATTTGTTCATAGTGGGAAATGCGGTTGATCAGTGTTTCGCGGTCGGGTAAGGCGCGCGATTGTTGAGATGCCCATGCGCCGATTCGGTTCCCCAGTGGGCGTGTTGCATAATAGTCATCCGACTCTTGTTCCGAAACGGGGGTCACATCGCCGCGTACGCGGATCTGGCGGCCCAGTGTTTTCCAGTGGAAATTGAGGGCTGCTTTTTTTGTGGCGAGAATTTCGCGACCTTTGACGCTTTCATAGTTGGTGAAAAAACCAAATCCGCTGTCGTCGATTTTCCGGACGAGAACCACGCGGGCATCGGGCATTCCCGTTTCATCCACTGTGGCTAGGCACGCCGCGTCGGGATCGTTCGGTTCCGACTTGGTCGCGTCTTCCACCCAGTTGCGGATGATGGTGTAGGGGGACTCCTCTTTATTTATTGTCATATTCTGCCGCCTGAAAAATTTTTATATATCGCCTGTTTTTATACGGGGGAAAGGGTTATATAGTCCCGTTTAGTGTTTGTGTCGCCATACGAGCGACGGTCTATATTTACCGAAAGGAACCGGAAGATGAAAACGAAATTTTTGACTCTCCTTGCAATCTCGTCATTGGCTTTGACGGCTTGTATGGAGAATATGGGCAATAAACAGATGGTCGGTTCGGCTACTGGTGCTGTTCTCGGCGGTGTTGCCGGTGCGCAATTCGGTAAAGGTACCGGACAATTGGTTGGTGTCGGTGTTGGTGCTTTGCTCGGTACTTTGATCGGTAGCGAGTTGGGTAGATCCCTCGACCAAGCCGATATGATGTATGCCAATCAGGCGCAAACCCGTGCCTATTCCGCTCCGGTTGGTGAAACGATCAGCTGGAACAACCCTGACAGCGGTCACTCGGGTACCATTACCCCGATGAAAGAAGGCTACAGCAATACATCCGGTCGTTACTGCCGTGAGTACAGCCAAACCATCTATGTTGATGGTCGTCAGCAAACCGGTGTTGGCAGCGCTTGCCAAAACCCCGATGGTACATGGCAGATTATGCAGTAATCGGGTGTAATCCGATTATCAGAAAGGCCGCTTTCGGGCGGCCTTTTGTCTTTTCTATTTTTCTTTCTCCTCTTCGAAGAGAAGATTTGCGTCCGTTTGCGGGGGAGCTGTGGCGGTCTTGGCCTGTGGTGATGTTCGCATCATTTTACCTATTCCCCCCGTTGGGCCGCTTATTGAGCTTCCGCCCATGCCGGCCATTCCTCCAGGGGAGGGTGATGCGGGAGCCATTGCGATTTGCGGACTCGGTTGCGGTGCAAGCTGCGGGGATGCCGCCAATTGCATTTCCAGCGATATTTGCGGTCCCGGCACAGGCATTTCGGCTGTGGCTTCGAGCTTGCGGGCATAGACCGGATCGGCCAGAGTCAGGTTGATCGATTCCATGACAGGTTTGAATTGCGGATTGTTTTCACACCATTTTGAAATTCCCGAAAGGGTGACAACTTGTCCGCTGCGGTTCATGTCGGTGATAAAGCTTCCAAGCTGGCTGAGTTCCTTCCAGCCGGTATGTTGTTTGGCGGATTGAAATTCGAGACGGGCGGCCTGATCACGCGGCATGCCGTGCCGGTCGGCATTATGATAGGCAAGAGCTGCCGATTGCAGCGAGTGGGCACACCAGCCGGCGAAGCGTCCTTTGAGCAAACCTTCGTTCTGGTTGTTGGCGACATGGATCATCGGCAGGTGACTGTCGGCTTCCATGGCGTGGATCAGAACCATTTCGAATGTCTCTTCGATGGTTCGTTCGTGGGAGATGATGTTGACTTCTTGTTGGGCGAAAGGGTTATGGCCTCCCGCAATGGCATCCATTGGGTCCGGTATGACACCGGTGATTTCGGTCAGCAAATGTCCGGTGGCCTTGATAAACGGGTTTGATGATCCTTCCGTTGCAGCTTCGAGAATCTGGGCGGGCTGGTATCCGCTCCATGCCATTGTCTGGGCCGCGTTTGCAAACATGATCCATGTTTCGATGTTTTTGGCGTCAAAGCTGGCGGCAACTTGTTTCGCCAAAGAATAAGCGCTGCCGATCGGCGAGCGTTTTTCACTGGAGATGAATTTTTCCAATGCGTAGTTGGTGACGTCGATGGCAATCGGGAAGGGGTATTCTTCCGGATGATTGACCTGAGGAGTCATGGCGTCAAAAGCTCTTTTCTTGCCCAGAGACGTCAATGCATCGATAAACCCGTTATGAACCATCTGGATGACGCTATAGACATCGGCTTTCAGATTGGTGCGGGCTGTTGCTATGTTGTTTCTTTTCGGTTGGAGAATTTGATTGTTCTGGCTTCCGGCATGTTTCTGTGTGTAGAAATCTACCGTTTCCATGAAGTTTGATGTCAGGCTGTGGATCGTGAAGAGCAGGTCTTCTTCCGTTTCATGCTGGTTCATGTTGATCGAGATGAAGGCCAGACATTCGGGATGTTTTTTAAATCCCAACAATGATTTTCTAAAGCCGATGACCAGCCCCAGAAAGGCGGAATTGTCGTGGCCGGGAGAGCGAAATTTCAAAAGAGCTGCGGCTTCGCCGTAGGCGGCATGTCCATGTATTTTGGGCATGAGCTTGGCAATCTGTTCGGCTTTTTGGCCGCGATGGTGGAGAATATAATGCAAATCAACATTAGGGAAAATCTTTTTCAGATCTTCCGCGTATCTTTCGCAAAAACGCTGCGTTTTTTCAAAAAGTGGCTCGGACATCGTTTCCCGCATAGGTTATGGCCTGCTGAAAGCAGGCTTTCAGGACCGTTCATCCTAACAACCAAAAGTTAAAGGATTCTGTAATTTTGTGACTTTTTACGTCTTCTTTCTGGACGTCTTCGCATAAATGTGTAGGATGAGCGCGGTTCACTATAATTAAGGTAAAGGTACTGAAAAAATGACATTTTCTTCGTTGATGGCTGGCAAAAAGGGTCTGATTATGGGCGTGGCGAACGATCGCTCTATCGCTTGGGGCATTGCCAAGGCCGCTCATGCACAGGGTGCCGAACTCGCCTTCACCTATCAGGGCGAAGCTTTGGAAAAGCGTGTGCGCCCGTTGGCCGAAGAAGTCGGATCGCAGATCATCGTTCCGTGCGATGTGACGGACGAAGCCAGTATCGACGCCACATTCAAAGAAATTGAAGCCAAGTGGGGCAAGATCGATTTTGTTGTTCACGCGATTGCGTTCTCGGACAAAGCCGAGCTTGATGGTTTGTATCTGAATACGACCCGCGCCAACTTCCTCAAAACCATGGATATTTCCGTTTATTCTTTTACCGCTGTTTGCCAACGTGCTGTGCCGTTGATGAAGGATGGCGGTTCATTGTTGACGCTCACTTACTACGGGGCCGAGCGTGTGATGCCGCATTATAATGTCATGGGTGTTGCCAAGGCTGCGCTTGAGGCTTCTGTCCGTTACCTTGCGACCGATCTGGGCAAAGACAATATCCGCGTCAATGCGATTTCGGCCGGTCCGATTAAAACTTTGGCGGCGTCGGGGATCGGCGATTTCCGCTATATCCTGAAATGGAACGAACTTAACTCTCCGCTCAAACGCAATGTGACAATTGAAGATGTCGGGAATTCAGGTTTGTATTTGCTTAGCGATCTCGGCGCTGGTGTAACTGGTGAAGTGCTACACGTTGATGCCGGTTATCACACCGTCGGGATGGTGGCGATTGACTCTGCCGCTGAAACCGCCGAGCTGCTGGAAAGCATTGCGCCGAAGGACAGTTCCGAGGCGGCATAAAGATGAGAACGAAGGGCCTGTTCTTTGCAATTCTGACACTATTGGCCTTTCCGGTTGCCGCGCAGACGGATGGTCCGTTCATTGATCTTCCCGACGAGAGCGTTGGGGATATTGTTACCAAAGTCAGGCCGATGGTTGGCCAGTTCAAAATTTCAGATACGGAGTTTGTCGGGGAGGAGACTCCCGAAGAGTTGGTGGACCCGTTGTTGACCTTGCCGGAAGTTGAAGCTGTTCTTGTTCGCGGAATTATTTCGGCTACGGCGGAATGGTGCGGAGAGGACTGGAAGAGCAAAAGTTTTTATCCGTTCATGCGGGAGCAGCGTTCCAGCGGAAAATCTGAAAAACAGATGGCTTATATCGGTGCCTTGCACGGTTTCGGGATGGGGATGATGCAAAAAACATTTTCCGAACGCAAATGTGGTGTCGACCAGTCTTTGCAAAACAGACTTGAAGGGTATCTTTATTGATGTGGTTCAAACCCTATACGCTTGAGATGCTGCAAAGTCTGCGGGCTGCGAATATGGGGCATCATATCGGGTTTGAATTTACCGAGCTTGGTCCCGATTTTCTTAAAGGTCGCATTCCAGTCGATCATCGCACCACTCAACCTTTCGGTATTCTCCATGGCGGGGCGTCTTGTGTTTTATCGGAATCGTTGGGGTCGGTTGCTTCGTGGATGACGATTGATCCCGAGTTGTATCGTGCCGTGGGGCTTGAGATTAATTGCAACCATATTCGCGCGGTGACGGAAGGGTTTGTGACTGGAACTTGCACCCCCCTTCATGTCGGACGGCGCACGCAAGTCTGGCAAACCGATATTACCGAGGATGCAACGGGCAAGCGCGTGGCTGTATCGCGCCTTACTGTTGCGATTATCGACCATGGCACTCTCAGCACGCAAAAGGATGCGGTGCATATTGGCGGGTAATTCTATGAAACATATTCTGTGCGATGTGGACGGGGTGGTGGTTAACGGATTTCACGCCGATCCTGCGCGGCGTGTGTCGTGGATGGACAGTCTTCAGGAAGATTTGGGTATTTGTCCAGACGCTCTTGTGAGGGAGTTTTTTCTGAAAGATTTTTCTGAAATTATACTTGGCAAAGCTGATTTGATTGAGGTCTTGGGCGTGGTTCTTCCCCGTCTTTCCTTTCAGGGGGACCCGCACGAATTTGTAGCTTATTGGTTGCAAAAAGATTCTAATCTCAATCACGGTTTTCTGGATTGGGTGAATGAGCAAAAGGCGAATTCTTCCGTTTGTTTTCATTTGGCGACCAATCAGGAACATCGACGGGCCGACCATTTATGGAATGGTTTGGGGCTGAAAAACACGTTTGACAAGATGTTTTACGCGGCTGATATCGGCTATAAAAAGCCGGATATTGAATTTTTTCAATATGTTGTTGATTCTTTGCAAACGGCCCCCTCCGATATGGTTTTAATCGACGATCATCCTGAAAATGTGGATGTGGCGCGATCTTTGGGGATGGGTGGGATTGTGTTTAACGATATGTCTGATATTGTTAATTATGAGTTTCTAATATCGGAAGGTTGAGAATGAGCGGTAACAGATTCGGCACATTATTCCAGTATCAGAGTTGGGGCGAGAGCCACGGGCCCGCGATTGGCTGTGTGGTGGACGGTGTGCCGCCGGGAATTTCGTTGTGCGAGGAGGATATTCAGGTTTTTCTTGATAAACGCAAACCCGGTCAGTCGAAGTTTACAACCCAGCGTCAGGAAGAGGACAAGGTTGAAATCTTGTCCGGTGTGTTTGAAGGGCAGACAACCGGAACGCCAATCAGTCTTTTGATCCGCAATACCGATCAGAAATCGAAAGATTATTCCGACATCAAAGACAAGTTTCGTCCCGGCCATGCCGATTATACTTACCAAACCAAATACGGCATTCGTGATTATCGCGGGGGCGGGCGATCGTCCGCACGCGAGACGGCCGCACGGGTCGCGGCGGGGGCCGTGGCGCGTAAAGTTTTGTCGTCGCAGTTGGGTGTTGACGTTACTGTGCGTGGTGCCGTTACCCAGATGGGTGGCCGCCATATCAACCGTGACGCATGGGATTGGGAAGAGGTCGGGCGCAATCCGTTTTTCTGTCCCGATGCGGGTGTTGTCGCCGGATGGGAAGAGTATTTGTCCGAAATTCGCAAGAATGGGTCGAGTATCGGCGCGGTGGTTGAATGTGTGGCGACAGGTATTCCGGCGGGGCTTGGTGCGCCTGTCTATGATAAATTGAGTGCCGATATTGCCAAGGCGATGATGTCGATCAATGCGGTGAAGGCCGTCGAGATCGGCGACGGATTTTCAACCGTTGAGTGGGGCGGCGAACAAAATGCCGATCCGATCCGCATGGGTGAAGATGGGAATCCTGTGTTTCTTTCAAACCATGCGGGCGGCATTTTGGGCGGAATTTCGACGGGGCAGGACATTGTGGTGCGTGTGGCGTTCAAACCAACCAGCTCGATTTTAATCCCCGTTCAGACGATCGATAAGCATGGTCAGGAAACGGATATTATTACCAAGGGGCGGCATGATCCATGCGTCGGTATTCGCGGCACGCCGGTGGTCGAGGCGATGATGGCGTGTGTGTTGGCCGATCATTGGCTGCGTCATAAGGCTCAGTGTCTTTAACAAGCGAGGGGAAGCATGTCCTGTCAAAGCTGGTTGCGCGGACGCACCGTTGTTTTCAATCCTGTGCCGAAAGTTCCGGTCAAGCCGAAACGATTTCATATTGGCCGTATTTTATGGACCGCGATTAAACGCACCTGCATGGTGATTGGCGCGATCTTTCTGATTTCTGCGATTATCGGTGTGTGGGCCGGATCACGTTTTGAAAAACGTCCCGCGCCGACATTGCCTAATGAGATGGTTCTGACGTTGCATATGGCGGGGGCTTTTCCTGAAGCAAGTGGTAAGTCCCAATATGCGGCGCTTTTGAATTTGCGCGATGAGCTGTTGACTTTGGATGTTGTGGTTGACACGATTGATCGTGCGGCGTCCGATAATCGTGTCAAGGCGTTGGCGGTCAAGGCGTCGGATGCCGGGTATAACATTTCCCAGTTGCAGGAAATCCGTGCGTCGGTTGAACGGTTCAAAAAGTCGGGCAAGAAGACGATTATCTATTCGGAATCATTCGGCGGGTCCGGTTATGGTCTCGGGCTTTATTATCTGGCGTCTGTGTTTGATGAAATATGGATGCAGCCGGTGGGGGTGGTGGCGATTGGCGGGGTCAGCGCCGAGATGCCGTTTTTCAAGGATATCATGGATAAATACGGCGTTCAGGCACAGTTTTTCCAGCGCAAGGAATATAAAAACGCGATGGAGTATCTTTCTGCGTCAGGAATGAGTGCGGCCAGCCGTGAAGAGATGCAAGGGTTGATTGAAAATCTGGCGTCGCAACTCAAAGGGCCGATCAAGGATAGCCGGACAAAAATTGCCGCACGGTTTGATGCTTTGTCCGATCTCGGTCTTCTGACCGATGATGTGGCGGTTAAAGAAGGGTTGGTCGATCGTCTGGCGGGCGAGGACGAGGTTCTCGATTATCTTGATACGACCTATCATGATGCCGGTTTGATTTCTCTTGAGTCCTATGCCAGTGCACTGAATAGCGCGCAGATCGAGAAGAAGTTTCTGGGGCAAGGCAGGAGTGTGAGCGTTGCCGTGATTCATGTTGACGGGATGATTGTCAGCGGGTCTGCCGAGCGCGGCCCTTACGGGGTCAGCAATGAAATGGCGGGTGCTGACGATATCGCCGAGGCTATTCACGATGCGGGAGATGACAAACGGATCAAGACCATTGTTTTGCGGATCAATTCTCCGGGAGGAAGTCCTTCGGCGTCGGAAACAATTGCCCGTGCGGTCGAGTGGGTCAAAAAGGAAAAGAAAAAGCCGGTTTATGTCTCGATGGGGACTGTGGCGGCGTCGGGCGGGTACTGGATTTCTGCTCCGGCGGATCGGATATATGCGATGAATTCGACTCTAACCGGATCTATCGGCGTAGTGGGTGGAAAAATTAATCTGGAACAATTCTGGAAGAAGTTCGATATCAATTGGGAGCGTGTCTCGGTCGGGGCAAATTCAGGTATGATGTCGATGAATACGCCGTTTTCCGAGTCTGAACAGCGCCAGTTTGAGGCCAGTCTTGATAATGTCTATGCTCATTTTATTACGCGGGTGGCCAAGGGGCGCAAGCTTTCGCCCGATCGTGTCGAAGAGATTGCCAAAGGGCATGTGTGGACGGGGCAACAGGCCAAGGGCAACGGATTGGTTGATAAGATCGGTAGTTTGAATGATGTGTTGGACGATGTGGCCAAGGAGAACGGTGTTTCTTCGCGTGCCGATCTGATAGTTGTTCATTTGCCGTCAGTTGATGATCCGTTCGATATTCTGTTCGAGATGTTGAGTGCGCAGGCGGCGCTTCCCGATTTTCTGGGGCGGCTGACGTCTTCGGTGTCAGCGATCCTTCATTCGTCGCGGCTGGTTTATGATCCGTCGGTTCCCGATGTGCGAGGATAATTTCTATTCGTGGAATTCTTCCAGATCGGGAATGCGGTTGAAGGCGATTTTGGTGCCGACGTATCCTGCGCTGGTTTTCGGGCTGGGGCCCAGATGAATGGCTTCGGCGCCGAATTTGCGGTTGATCGCGTCGATCATATCCGAAATTTTCGAGTTTTTTTCATGCAGGGTTTTGTCCGCGCCGATATCAAATAAGTCGGGCGTGATGTCGGTGCGTTCGCACAGGCCGTGAAGCGAGACGGACACTTTTTTGAGTTTTGTCGGGTGGATTTCAGCCATCATAATTGTCCAGAGACTTTTAAGTGCTTCCAGAAATGTGAAATTATCTTGTGAGGGCGGGCAGGGGAGTGTCGCGCCGTATCTTTGATTGTTCTGGTCACGGAATGAAAAGCTGAAATCGCTCGCGTATAAATCCATGCGGCGCAGGCGGCTTGCGGCTTTTACCGTTAAGCGTCTGGCCACGAGTTTGGCGGCGGCGGGAGTGCGGAGGTCGGGGTCAAGCACGCGCGAATGGCCGACAACGCTGTGTTCCGTCGGGAGGTCGGGGAGGTCGTAGCCGTGGAGTTTATACCAGAACCGCTCTCCCTCGACGCTGCCCCATACGGCGCGGGCATGTTTGGGAGAGAGATTCCAGAATTGTTCGATGCTTCTGATTCCGCCCTTATGCAGGCGGGATCCCATCCTTACGTTGATACCCGGCAGATCGGTCAGGCGGAGTTTAAACAATCTGCTTGGGAATGAGTCGTGGTCGAGAAGGACGAGGCCGTCGGGCTTCATCATGTCGGTGGCGATTTTGGCAAGGAAGGCATTCGGGGCGATGCCTATCGAACAGGTGATGGCTTCGCCGATATTTTGCCTTATGCCGGTTTTGATGCGGTGGGCCAGGGCAGCGGCTGCGTCTTTCGATCGTTTATTGGGTGGCAGGCGGGAGGAGAGTTCGTCAATCGAGCAGATTTTGTTGATCGGGGTGTGTTTGATGACTTCGCCCAGAATACGGTGGTGGTATTCGACATATTTGCCGTGGTGGGCTAGAGCGCAGATCAGATCGGGGCAGAGTTTTTTGGCTTCGTAGATTTTTGTTCCCGTTTTGATTCCATATTTTTTGGCCTCATAGGAGGCGGCGATAGCGCAAGTGGCATCGCTTAAAAGTGGGACGACCGCCACGGGTTTGCCCCGCAATTTCGGGTTTTCCTGTTGCTCGACGCTTGCGAAATAGCTGTTCAGGTCGAGAAACAGCCATTGATAGGGATTCTGGTCGGGAGTGAAAAAAGGCGCTTGCATCTGTTCTCTTTATGTTCTATATAGAACAAATAAGGAACATATTTCCCGTTCCAATGTCAAAAGAAAAGTGAGGTTATCATGTTCGGTCTTCGGTTACGTTATTCCCTGCCCAGCACCCTGATTATGCTGACTCTCGTTGTATATACATATTATACGGCATGGTGGGGGTAAGAGCTTCCATCATTTGCATTCGGGTGCGTTGCAGCGTCGCTTACATACCTATTTGTACGCTGCGCTCCTTGCTCCTGCCCGACTACAAACGTTGTTTGATCTATAGATTAGTGGCGACGTCGTAGATCATCTTTATATTGAGGGCGATCAGGAGGGTGGCAATCACAGCGGCAGATGCGGTCAGCCATGTCGGGGCGGCGAGGTTGCCCATCTTGACTTTGTCGCGGGTGAACAGGACCAGCGGAACAACGGCAAAGGGGAGTTGAAGGCTCAGGATCACCTGCGAGAAAATTAAAAGCTGGGCGGTGCCGCTTTCGCCGTAAAGAACGGTGACAATCATGGCGGGGATAATGGCAATGCTACGCGTTATCAGGCGGCGGATCCATGGGGCTAGGCGGAGATTGATAAAGCCTTCCATTACGATCTGACCTGAAAGAGTGGCGGTGACGGTGGAATTGAGGCCGCAACAGATCAGGGCCACGGCAAACAAGGTGGCAGCCAGTCCTGTGCCGAGCAGGGGGGCCAGCATGTTGTGAGCGTCTTGCAATTCGACAATATCAGTGAGGCCGTGCGCGTGGAATGTGGCGGCGGCCAGAACGAGGATCGAGGCATTGACGAACAGGGCTAGCATCAGGGCCAGTCCTGAATCGAGCGAAGCGAATTTGATGGCCGAGCGGCGGCTGGATTCATCCTGTCCGATGGCGCGGGTCTGGACGATTGAGGAATGGAGGTAGAGGTTATGGGGCATCACGGTTGCACCGATAATGCCCAGCGCGATATAGAGCATGGCCGGGTTGGTGATGATTTCGGGCGAGGGGATGAAGCCGTTGGCTATGTCTGCCAGATCGGGTTGGGCCAGCCAAGCCTGAACCCCGAAACAGCCGAAAATCACGATGAGTAGCGTGATGATAAAGGCTTCGATCCAGCGAAATCCTAAACGTTGCAGGGCTAGAACCAGAATCACGTCAAGGCCCGTAATCAATACGCCCCACTCTAAAGGAATGTGAAACAAGAGGTAGAGTCCGATGGCCGTGCCGATGACTTCGGCGAGGTCGGTTGCGCAAATAGCCAACTCTGCCAAAATCCATAAAACGAAAGAAACTGGTTTCGAATAAGTGTCACGGCAGGCTTGGGCGAGGTCGCGGCCCGTGGCAATGCCCAAGCGTGCGCAGAGCGATTGCAAAAGGATGGCCATAATATTGGAAATCAGAGCCACCGAGAGCAGGGTGTAACCGAATTGCGATCCACCGGCAATGGCGGTGGCCCAGTTGCCGGGGTCCATGTAACCCACTGCCACCAGATAGCCCGGCCCCAAGAAAGAGAGGAATTTGCGCCATGTAGGGCCATTAGCGCGCACGGGGATGCTGCCGTGAGACTCTGGAAGGCTCGGGGGCAGACTTACTTCCTGAAGGTGGGCGTGCATGGCCTGTGGGGTCATTCTATTGCAATCTCCTAATTTTATACTACCCTATAAAGTGTAGCCATGGCAACAAAATTGACAAAGGGCGTAAAATGTTCCATTATTGAAGGATGGTACGTGTTTCCCAAAAAATCGGTTCAGATGAACATGAATCCGCCGCCGCTCGCGCGGAGGTGTTCGACTATGTGCGCAAAGCCCACCAGATGGAGACGGCTGAAGATTATGTCGAGATGATTGCCGATTTGATTGCCACTCGCGGTGAGGCTCGGGTGGTCGATTTGGCCGAGAATTTCGGCGTGTCCCATGCAACGGTCAATAAGATCATTGCGCGTCTTAACCGCGAAGGGTTTGTGACCAACCGCCCTTACCGTGCCTTATTTTTGACGGAAGAGGGGGAGGCGCTGGCCCGTGAGTGCAAGGAACGTCACGAGGTGGTATTCAAGTTCTTGCGGGCGATTGGCGTGGATGAGCGCACGGCACATCTTGATGCCGAAGGAGTCGAGCATCATGTCAGCCCGAAGACGCTTAGCGCGTTTCGTCGTTTTCTGAAAAAAAGCGGCTCTTGATAAAGGACTTGATGGCGGGAGAGGCCACAATCAAAATCAATACAGCAATGAATGGCAGGAGGTAGCGGTCGATGCTGCCTTCCGGAATAAGTCCCCCCACGAAATATCCCAGCAAGGGAATGCCCATAGCCCAGAGTGCCGCGCCCAAAGCCGAATAAAGAGCGAAGATTTTATAGTCCATCCGCGACATGCCGGCGACGAAGGGTACGAGCGTGCGGGCGAAGTGGATGAAGCGGGCGATGACGACCGTGAAGGCTCCGTATTTTTCAAAAAAATCGTCACAGGTTTTCAGGTGGTGGTCCTTAACGATTTTTGAAGCGTATTTCGTTTGCAGAAGTTTCGGACCCCAGCGTTTGCCGATTTCGTAGCCGACGAGATTGCCGAGAAAAGCAAACACGAAACAACCGGGCAGCATGATCCACAGATTGAAAACATCCTGTCCGGCGAGAATGCCGATGGGGAAGAGGAGCGTGTCGCCGGGAAGAAATATACCGAAAAAGAAGGCTCCTTCTGTGAACAGGGCAGCCCATGTTCCGACGTAACCGATGGTCTTTAAAAAAGCGATCATATCCAT
Source organism: Pseudomonadota bacterium (assembly GCA_029558635.1). Classification (GTDB taxonomy): domain Bacteria; phylum Pseudomonadota; class Alphaproteobacteria; order Micavibrionales; family Micavibrionaceae; genus UBA1573. Next base: position 302,061 of record JAKQEE010000052.1, read on the forward strand.
GACGCAAAGGATTATAGGGGCGGGGCGAAAATATCAAGGCGAAAAAATATAGAAGCCGTAAAAAAGAAGCCCCTTGGAAGGGGCTGTCTTCTATAAATTGATTGCAGGAATTGTTCTACTGCGGCTGACAGGTTGCCGAATAGAATGTCCATTCTGTGGCTGTTGCAATCGCACATGTGCCTGTTGATCCGTTTTCTCCACATGTACATGCGCTGGTACAGACCGGGCTGGTTCCGCGTCCGTCGGCCAAAGGTTTCGACGGTCCGGCGACAACGCCGCTGCTCTTCCAGATGTAGTTGATGGGTTTACAGGTTCCCGCAACGTTGGCACTGGTATCCGGATCGTCAATCCAGCCGCAAGTTCCGCCGCCTCTGATCTGACGGATATTGTTTTGTGTGTCTACTTCATTACATGCAGCGCAGGTTGGGTTCGTGTGTTTCCAGTTATACCCTGTAGCGCATTCGCAGTTGCTACTATCCCAGCCTGTGTATGTGTACGAGCATGTAGAAGTGTCCACGTTTCTTTTTCTGTACTGACAGTTGGCCGAGCCTGCGCCTCCAGGCCAGCTTTTAACTGGTGATGCAAATGAAGCAGGCGTGGGGGATGCTGTAAGAACATAGTTTGTCTTGGTTGTAAATTCCCAGTCTTCTGTTTTGCCGCAAACGCAGTTGGCAGCAAGAAGTGCTGCTTCCGTGCCGTAAGACAAGGTATCGTTCCCGGTGAAAACCGTATAGTTTGTATCGAGTGTGTGCGCATCCAGACAAACTTTGCTTTTGGTTCCGGCAATGGCGCCGCCGAAGGCTGCGACGCAGTTTACGTTGCTTGTGACGCCGACGCAGTTACAATCGGCTGCGGCGGTGTTGGTGGTATTCACCCAGTTTCCTAGACAGTTTTGAGCCTGATTTTGCGTATAGGTTCCGGTATACCCGGTCGTACAAGCCTGTCCAGAAAGAGATTGGGTGGGCTGGCCTGCCGTTGTAAACGTACAGGCGTACGCAGTATCGAAGTGGGTTCCCAGTGTCCATACGCCGTTTACGCAGGTGTAGTTGGCGTAGGCGCATGCCCCGCCTGTGTTGTAATTAATTGTACGAACGCTCCCGTTTCCTGCAGCAGAGAGAACGTAGGAATGTCCGCAAAGAGCTTGAGTTTCATCCGGACAGCTTTGGAGGGGAACCTCACAGATTGGAGAGCCGTCAGCGTTAAATCCTTTCAGGACTTTGCCGGAGCTACAAGCCATTCTGATCGGGGCGCAGATGGCCCTGCCGCTCCCGATACCGGTCATGTACTGTCCGGCGGGACAGCCCATACCGGATGTGCCCGCAGAGGGATCGTTGTCATACGCGCCCACAATTCTGTCGGTTGTAAAACAATTTGTCCCATCATCTGTACAATACTGATCCGCCAGAACTTTTCCGGAATGGGCGCCAGCCGAATATTTTCCAACACGGAGCGCACCGCTCTGGTTTTTGTTGCCCAAACTGTTTGTTACGTTCAGGTTTCTAGAGTCGTTGATGTTTGCTGTATTGTTAACGGTGCTTTGTTCGATCGTTAGTGTGTCTGTCAAGTTGGATGGCGTTGTGACACCTACCCCAACGTTGTTCTCGGACAGGTCAATAATGTTTTCGGATGTAGGGTTTTCGCGTCTCCACAGTTCGGCTTCTGTTGGAACAAAATACTCCACAGTATCATCGAACTCCGAAGTTCCCGCTGATTGGGCGTTATATGCATATATGGCCTGCGTGTTGAGCAGGCTTGCAAAGTCCCTGCAGTTCTCCGCATCAAGCATGTTGGCTGCATTGTTGCAAGCTGACACCGTTCCGTTAAGGCTGACGGCTCCGTTTTTATTTTTGCCGGGGCTGATGACCATAAAGGCGATGGACTGGTTATTGTTGGACATGACGTTGCCGTTCCCGTCCCTGAGTTCTATGCCGGCTTCTGAGTCTTTGAACAGGGCAGCGCTGGCTGCCATGTTCTCGGTTACGGCATAAACCAAACGCGAGCCGTAGCCATCAATCGTGTCTTTTTCGTCAATCTGAAGCTCACGGAATGGAATCGATCCAACCCTGATACGGGGATTGGGCAGGGCAGGTACTCTGGTGCTCTGCTCAACGCAAATTCCGTCGTAGTTATCCGGTGCAGTGGTTCCGTTCAAACATTTCCCCGGCGGAACGACTACGCCTGTTCCAATGGTCGGGTCTGCGCAATCAGTTTCATGCCCGTAATTCGGGCTGGTTCTGGCTTCCTTGATCGGCGCAGGGCAGGGGAAGCGCCCGTGCGCGTTTTTGTATTCAAAGATGGCTGTTGTCGCGCGGGAAACGGCTTGTGTGGTCAGGGTTCTTTCCTGGTTTTCCTTATAGAGGGCATAGAGTTGAATGCCGGCAGCCAGAACAAACCCTATAATGATAAGGGATATCGCCATCTCGATCAGCGTGAAACCGGATGGGTTTACAGGGGTTTTTGGTGAGGTTTTAGAGAAAAGTTTTCTTATAGACATCCTGCGCCTCCCGGACATGTTACTCCATTTGTACATTTGACTTTTCCATCAGTGTAAATTTGTTGAACCCACTCTCCAACTGGGCATAGAATGGCTGTACCCGTGGTTGTGACATTGGCTTTGGAACATTGAACCTGACTGTTGCTGATGCTTGAAATGACTTCGCCTGTTCCGCAAGTATTCTTTACCGCACCTGCGGTCTTTTTGCTGCCAAAAAAGTTGTTATTCCAATCCATGGACATGCATTTGGTTCCATCTTTTTTACAGAGATCGACGGTTCTCACCGTGTTTGCGCGGATATCTCCATTCACATCCAATCTAACAGCAGTTCCTGCTGGAGAGGCATTTCCCGGTGTTCCCGCAATATCAATACCCACAGCGCCGTTTGGAATGGTTTTGATGTGAGAGGTTGGAAGATTGGCGGCCGTACCGTCCGGAACGACGAGCCAGAGGTTTGCGCTTTCATCGGTTTGTACGTAGGCGTAATCATCGTAATGTGTTGTTCCTTCGTAATGTGCCAGTCCCTGAGCAAATGTACTGTCGCCATCACAATTCTCGCCATCGGCATTCCCTACTATACAGTTCAGGCGTCCGCCTCCAAGGGAGCCCCACCCGCCGCGGCGGTCAGGTCCGTGGGAGAATACGACAAATTGAGCATCCGAATTGGTACCGGCTGTATCGTTCCCGAATTCATCATGAACGGCAATAACACCGTTTTTAAAACGGGTAAAACCTTCTGATCGGTTGGGGCGGGCTGAAGTGTAGCTTACTGCATAGGTTAATTGCTGGCCCCATGCGTCTGCAATGGTCGATGTGCTGATTCCGCCGATAGCGGTGCCACCAACCGTCAAAGGGACCCCACCGATCAGGACAACTTCATTACCGTTTCCTACAGTTGCATCCGCATCATCATCGGTATCGCGCGCGCCAGTAGCTTTGCATATGCCTTGTTCCAATCCAGCGGTGCATGTGGGGATGCCGGCCAGAGTGAAACCTGCAACCGCGCAGACGTCTGCGCCATAGTTCGGGTCGGTTGTGGGAAGGGATCTGTCAGATGGACAGGGGTAGCGAATGGTTGAAGAGAGGGCAATGGCACGCGCCGCATCTACTATGTTTTCTTTTGTGGTCTCTATTTTTTCAGCTTGCAGATAATTGACGTACAATTGGACCAGTTGAGCAATCATGAGACCGGAGATCAACACGACAATCGAGAGCTCTATCAAGGAGAACCCGCGTTCTTGTTCTTGTCCTGTTTTTGTTGCCGCAATCTGCATTTTATTACTCTTCAACAAAGTGTTCCTCTTTAATGGTTTGCCGCCGGTGTTTGACACAACAGGGTGCCAGCGGCTGTAATTCCACGAGCATATTCGCCAGAAGCCGCGCATGTTCCCAAGGATGTTACCGACGCTGCACTGACGTAACTTGTGTCGTTACAAGTTTCGTCGTAGTCAAACATGCCGTTCAGAGCTCTGCCGTTGACGCAGTATATTCCATTTCCTCTGTGGAAAGAGCTGTGGCCTCCGGCTGTAGACATCCAGTAATCGTTTCCTTCGGATAACCCCGTTCCGCCAAAGGTCGGGTCCCCGGTAATTATTTCTGGAACAAACCACGGTGGCAAGTTGGTTGAATTCCATGATGTCGCTACAGGAGGACAGACCCCGCCGAGGCAAACTGTCTGGTCCGCGCCATTGACATTGCTGGCAAGTGAATAATCATCAACACAACTGTAGGGGCCATTTCCTGCGACGTCACCAGTGCTTGTTCCTCTGAAACAGAGTCGTTTTGTTTTGATTTCATCCGCTCTGACGGCGGGAACGGTGGCTGAGCCGTCTCCATAGACATCCAAACGGGACTTCGGAACGCAAGGGACAATGTTGTCGCAGTTGCCTATAGCAACGTTGCCGCCAACACGGTCACGAATGCTGAGGTCTGTCGCCAGGGGATCAGGGAGATAAGACCAGATGCCTGATGTACTCGAGTTCTTTTCCCCGACGTAATCGTCAAAATGGTTCGCTGTATTTCCTTCATTTATCTGAATGGAAATGGTTCCCGGAATAATGTTGCTGCGGAAAGTTCCATCCCTGTCGCAGTTTTCCGAGTCCAGAGAGGCGCCGGGACAGGCTATAGGTTGACTTCCGTTTTGGGCGTAGGCTCCGGCTCTATCATCGCCATTGATGACAACGGCAAAATGACTTCGAGAGGATGCTCCCGCATAGATCTGAGCCCCTACACTGTTTAGAACAATGACGCCACCTCCGCTTTCATTATAGGTTGTTGTGTCCGTCATGCTTTCGGTAATGGCATAGGTTATGAGGTTTTTATCGGGGTCAATGACAGAGTTAAGAGGCACGTTCAGTTCCGCAAAGGGTAAAACCCCGATCAAAACCGATCTGCCCAAATAGGTGTTTGCTGTTGTTCTGCAGACTTCGTTGGCGGCTGTCGTTCCTAGTTGACAATCAGGCCAAGGCGGAGGAGGGCCTCCTGCAGGGATGGGGGCGGAGTGCCCAAAAGTGGGGGCTCCCATTGCAATGCCCGGGTCTGCGGGAATGGGGTATCTTCCATGCAAGAGCGCATACTTGGTCAAAGCCATCGTGGCAGCTTTAATGGAGGCCTCTTTTTGCGAGTGGCGTTGGGTTTGTATGCCGATATTATAGAGATAGATGGCGGGGACAATGAGAATCCCCAGAATCAACAAGACGATGGCCACTTCGATCAGCGAAAAGCCATCAGATCTTGTTCGTCTGTCAGACGTTGTATTGTTAATTTCTACCATGACACCACATTTCCCCAGCTATCATTATACAGGATAATGTTAAAATTCGGATAATTCGCCCTTGATTTCCAAGATTTCCACAGCGGAAATTAGAGGTGTCAGCTCTTGCGGGCGAGGGTGTAATCGGCCAGAGAAATTAATATTTCCTTAAGACGGGAGTCTGGAACATTGTTCAGCGATTGTTGTGCGGCTTTGACGTAACCGATTGCCAAATCCATTGTTTTCCGGTCGGCTTGATGTGTTTTGATAAGGGATTGAGCGTGGGCGAGATCGTCGTCCGATATTTCTCCGGCTTCGAAGCAACGATGCCAGAATTGCTTTTCTTCTTGTGAGCCGGACTGGTAGGCGAAAATCACCGGAGCGGTCATTTTGCCCTCTTTGAAATCGTCGCCCACCGATTTGCCCAATTCTGCGGTGCTGGACTGGTAATCGAGAATGTCGTCGGCAATCTGGAAGGCCATGCCAACATTATAGCCGTAATCTTTCAGGGCTTTGCGCATCTCTTTTGACTGGTTCGTCAAGACCGGGCCGATTTCACAGGCGGCGGCGAACAGGGCGGCTGTTTTGGCTCCGATGACCTGCAAATACTGGTCGAGGGTGGTCTCTAATTTGGTCTGGATCGAAAGCTGGAGGACTTCACCTTCGGCGATCACGGCGGAGGCTTTTGATAATATATCCAAGGCATCTAGCGAGCCGTCTTCAACCATCAGTTCAAATGATTTCGAGAAGAGAAAATCGCCGACCAGAACGCTCGACTGGTTGCCGAACACAGCATTGGCAGAGGCTTGACCGCGGCGTTGGTCGCTTTCGTCCACCACATCGTCATGGAGGAGCGTCGCGGTGTGGATGAACTCAACCGCTGCGGCGAGGCGATAGGGGCGGTAGCTTTTTTGATCGAAGAGGCGAGTTGCGGCAATCGTCATCAGGGGGCGGATGCGTTTGCCGCCTGCAGCGATTAGATATCCGGCCAGTTGCGGGATGAGCGGAACGTCCGATCTCATCCGGTCGATAATCAGCGTGTTCACAAAGCCCATGTCGTGTGAGAGCAGGTCAGCCAATTCCTGAAGGGGACTGGTCGGGGTGTTTTGTTTCGTTTGGGCTTGCGTTGTCATGGAGGCGAGATATAGCCGAATTCGTGGACCTTGCCAAGAGATTGTCGTAACGCTACAAACAGGCATGGTTCACCAATTTCCCCATGCTTTGCGTGCGTCCATTGAAGAAGCAGCCTTGAGCGGCGGACGAGGATCTGTCGTATCCGTGGCTGCAGAGGACGTTTCGGCGCGATATCGGCGGCTGGAAAGTGATATGGGAAACTTTCAGCTTCAATTACGAACCGAAGAAGAGGCTTTGGCCTATATGGTGGCGCGACTGCCTGCGACCTATGCCGCCAATGCCCGTGTTTTTGAAGAGGTTTGTTCCTTGATGCCTGAATTTTCTCCAGCGAATGTTCTTGATGTTGGAGCAGGGCCGGGGACGGCAAGTTTTGCGGCTTCGAATTTTTGGGATTTTTCGCGGCTGACTCTATTGGAGCCGAACCGGTATTTGAGAGAGGTGGGGCAGAAATTCCTGTGTCCTGAAATTGACGCGGAGATTCTATGGGCGGATCAATTTCTCGGTGGGGATTTATCCGGTGTGCATGATCTGGTTCTGGCGTCCTATGTTCTCAACGAAATCGAAGATAAAAAACGTGAGGGCATTATCAGGTCATTGTGGGACGCGTGTTCCGGTGTTCTGGTGATTATCGAGACCGGAACGCCGCTCGGATTTTCGGTGATTGAGGATGTTCGTCGGTTGGCGCGCAGTTTTGAGAATTGTTTTATTGAGGGACCGTGTCCGCAAAGCGGGGAATGCCCTTTATCTTCTGTTGACGGGCGGTGGTGTCATTTCTCGGTGCGGGTCGAGCGCAGCAAGCAGCATAAAAATATGAAGTCCGGTGCGACGCTGGGGTATGAGGATGAAAAGTTTTCGTGGGTGGCACTTAGTCGTTTCGAGGTCAATCGTCCCGAGTATCGTTTGATCGGATCGGCTACGGGGGGAAAGGTGCGGAGCCTACAGGTATGTGACAAGAATGGTGAAGCGCGGACGCTTGAAATTGCCAAATCTTCGGATTTATATAAGCGTGTTAAAAAACTCGATTGGGGCGACGGATTTTGTGATGAGTGACACGGTAGAAATTCATGTGCTGGATAAAAAGGTCCGTCTGTTGCAACCGAGCAATGGCGGGTTTCGAACGTCGCTTGATAGTGTGATGCTGGCCGCCGCCTGTCCCGCGCGGGCGGGGGATCATGTGCTCGATGCCGGATGCGGGGTTGGCGGGGCGTCGTTTTGTCTGACGTGGCGCTGTCCCGATATTCGTTTGACAGGTGTCGAGCGCGAGGAAACTTATGCGGGGCTTGCGCGGCGGAATGCCGTGTTAAACGGGGTTAAGGAACGGGCGGAATTTATCTGTGCGGATATCCGCTATTTCGATCCATCGCAAAAGCCGATTTTCGATCAGGTGATTATCAATCCGCCGTACCGCGAAGCGGGGGATCATACGCCGTCGCCGGATGAATTGCGGGCTGTCGCGCACGGGCATCAGGAAGATGATCTGACGCTTGAGGACTGGATCAGAGCGGCGCACCGTCTGGTCAAAAATGGCGGCGGGATCACAATGATTTATCCGGCATCTGGAACGGACCGGATTATTCGTGCGTTCGGAAAGATGTTTGGCGCGATTGAAATTATTCCGTTGTGGCCGCATGCGGGTGAAGAAGCCAAGCGCGTTATCATCCGTGCCCAGCGCGACCGCAAAACTCCTGCGCGGATTCGTGCGGGTCTCACTCTTCATCAGGTGGACGGGTCTTATACCGAAGAAGCGGATGCTGTGTTGAGGGAAGGATCTGCGATATAGTGGGTTCAATTCCAGAGAGCTTCGCAAAGTGGGGTGGCGTTCCCGGCAGGAATTGAACCTGCGGCCCCAAGTTTAGGAAACTTGTGCTCTATCCAACTGAGCTACGGGAACTTAAAGAAGTCCGTTTGGCTAAAGCTGATCTAACGAACGTAGATATGGACTTCGTTGCCGGTGACTTCGGCGCTCGAGGCGTAGGAAATATCCACCTTGTCCATCGGCAGGCCCATCTGGGTCATCGAGCGCAAGACGTCCTCGGCGTTGCGGCGGGACTTGGTGCTTTCGATTGCCATTTGTGCGGCGTTGCCTTCGCTTGGATAAACGGCCACCAATTCAAAACGGGAATTCGGGAATTTTTCCATCGCTTCGTTCAAAGCCAGATAGACCGGTTGTTTGTAATCAACGTTTTCGCGGTCGAAGCGGATTTTGACTAGTGGACGTGGATTGCTTGGTGCTGGTGGTGCCTCGGCTGACGAGAGTTTAGCTGCTTCAACCGTTTCGGTTTTCTGAGCCGAAGAGCTGAACGGACGGGTCGAGAGCGCTTTGCCCATCAGATTGCCGTCGGCCACAGCCAGCGACATGGTGCGCAAATTGTTGCGTTCGGTCGCGAGGTAGGCGCTCGAACGGGTGATGTCGTCATTCACGTTGTTTTGCAGACGTTCGATGATGATCACGGTGTTGTTGATGCTATCTTCGAGTTGCGCCAACTGAACGTGGTCTTCTTCGACTGCACCAGTCAGGCCGTAGGCTGCGCGGGCGCCCTCAAGAAGGTAGGAGGCGACGGAACCGGATTTGGTGATTTCAATCGCCAGTTCGTTCATGTCGTTGACGTTGCGTGAAAGTTTATCAAGATTGTCTTGCGCGTTGGCCAGTCTTTGCAGAAGGCGCGGGTTGCCCGGTGTCGTGCCGGATTGCAATTGCGTGCTGATCGTTGCGGTATCGGCGTAATATTCGGCGGCTTGCGACTGGTTGATTTTTTCCAGTTCCAGCATGCGTTCGGACAGACGGGCCAGATCGTTTTGCAAGTTGCCGAGGTCGCGGTGGATGTCGCCGATCTTGCGCGAGACGAGTGTATCGGATGTGCCGTAGTAGGAATCGAGCAGGGATTGCGGCGTGATGACTTTGGTCTGGGTCGGCTTGGTGTAAACCTGTCCGGCCAGCGCTGCGGGCAGCGGCTGGTTGGTGATGACCAGAGCCGGTGTTTTGCCAGCCTGCGCAGAGGCAGTCCCTGCAATCAGAACCAAGGAGGCAGAGGCCAGAAGGCCGCGAGTAAAACGGGAAGCGTTTGTCGTTTTCATGGGTCGGGGGTATCCCTTTAGCGTGATTGTACAATCCAATATTTTTTATACGGAAGCGGGCAGCGAATCTTTCGCTGCAAAAGCTCCTGTAACTTATGGAATTGTATAGAAAAAATGTCAAGGTCGAAGCAAAGAGGGTGGGGAGTTTTTCTTGTGTTTTTTTGTCTTGCAATTCGGGGAGGGCTCAAGTATGTTCCCACCACTTTTCGCCGAAGATGCGCCCGTAGCTCAATTGGATAGAGCACCTGACTACGGATCAGGAGGTTTGGGGTTCGAATCCCTACGGGCGCGCCATTTCTGAAGGATTGTCGCCATCTGTTTTATGGCAAATTACGGAGGACGCTATCTTTTCTTTTATTGCCGATTTTGTTGTTTTTGGTCTCTTGGGGTTGGGAGAAGGGACGAAATTGGCGTCTTCGCTCCATTTCTTTATCGAAGATACTCTAAAGATTTATTTTCTCCTGATTACAATGATTTACGCAGTTGCGTTTATGCGGTCGTTTATGTCACCGGAGCGGGCGCGGGCGTGGCTCGCCGGTAAATCGCGGTTTGTAGGATATGCGTTGGCGGCGTTTTTCGGGGTGATTACGCCGTTTTGCTCCTGTTCCTCCGTTCCCCTGTTTATTGCCTTTTTGTCGGCGGGAATTCCCCTTGGCGTGACGATGACATTCCTGATTACGTCGCCTTTGGTTAACGAGGTAGCAGTTATCCTGTTGGGAGAATCGCTGGGGGTTGGTTTTATGGCGGCTTATGTCGGGACGGGGGTTGTTTTGGGGATGATTGGGGGGGGTGTGGTTGATACTCTCAAGCTTGAGAAATGGGTCGAGCCTTTTGTCTGGGATATCAAAATGCCCGTTCCTGAAATGCTGGAAGAGCGGCAAGGCTGGCGGTGGCGCGAGAAATTTGCGCGGAGCGAGGCGCTCTCGATTTTCAAAAAGGTCTGGGTTTATGTGTTGATTGGCGTTGGTGTCGGGGCGGCGCTTCATGGCTATGTTCCCAAAGAATGGTTTATCGCCCATGCGGGGGCTGACAATCCTTTTGCTGTTCCGTTAGCTGTGATTGCCGGAATTCCGCTTTATTCCAACGCGACGGGTATTATTCCTGTGGCCTCTGTCTTGATGGATAAGGGGGTTCCGGTCGGGACTATTCTGGCCTTTATCATGAGTATCGTCGCTATTTCCCTGCCCGAAATTATGATTTTGAAAAAGGTTCTGAAGGTACAGATGATTGCTTTCTTTATTGCCTTTTTGGTCGTAGCGTTTACCTGTGTCGGGTATTTGTTCAATTTCTTGTTTAGCGGAGGGATTTAATGGAGATTACTGTTTTCGGAAGAGGGTGTGCGACCTGTAACAACACGATTCAGAGAATCGAGGCCGAGGCCAAATCTCTGGGTGTTCCGGTCGACGTTTCAAAAGTCAGTGACGATGTCGAGATTATCAAGGCCGGTGTCATGACAACCCCTGCGGTCATGATTGGCGGAAAGATTGTTCATGCGGGGGGGATTCCTTCTGCTGAAGCCGTGAGGGGCTGGCTAAAATAAACCCCTCCATTATTATGTATACTACCTGCTTGTATATTCCGTTTTTTTCTAAAATTTGATGCGCTTGTTAACGAATTGAAAGGTTCTTTTGATACGTTATCAGTGGGCGGTTCTGCCATTGGTCTGTGTCTTGAAGTAGGGTCATCATCATGCTGTTAAGCAAGCGTTTTCAGATAGCTTTGTTACTCATCGTTTTGATGGGTGTTTTTGCACTTCCCACAGTTCCTCATGCCGATACGGTCGCCCAGGATGGGGCGCTCAATGTTGGGGCGCTGGCGTGGATCGAACCTAAATCGCGAGTTCTCAAAATCGGGGCGCCGAATGTGATGGAAGGTGCGCGGGTAGAAGAGTTGTTTATCGGAGAAGGCGACGATGTCCAAAAGGGGCAGGTGATAGGAACATTTTCTACCTTCACCAAAAACAAGGCGTCTTTGGATGTCGCCAAAGCCAATCTGGAATTGGCCAAAGCCAATCTGGAACGGATCAAGGCAGGAAACAAGGAAAGCGATATTTCCGCGCAACGTCAAACCGTTCAATCTTTGAAGGCATTGGAAACTGCTGCCATTCACGAATTCAAACGGACCGAAGAGCTTTATGCACAACAGATGGTTTCCAAGTCACGCTACGATGCGGCCAAAGCGGAACAAAACAGATTAATTAACGAGCGTAAAGCAGCTGAGTCTGCATTGACCAGTCTGGAGACTGTTCGTCCGGATGATGTGTTGATTGCCGAGAATAAGGTGACGGTTGCCCAGTCCGAGCTTGATCTGGCGAAGGCGAATGTTGATCTTTCGACGATTGTAGCGCCGATTGACGGAACGATATTGACCATCTATGCGCATAGCGGCGAAGCGGTGTCGGGAGATATCGGCATTCTGGATATGGCGGATCTCAGCGTTCTCGACGCGGTTGCCGAAATTGACGAGAGCGATATTCTTCGCGTTAAAAAAGGACAAAAGGCTGATGTTTTTGTCAGCGGATTTTCAGAACCTGTTCGGGGCCTTGTTCGCGAATTGGGTGGGCAGATCAAACGCAATGCCGTTTTGGCTTCCAATCCAAGTCAAATGCTGGATACGCGGATTGTTGAAGTGCGTATTGAAATGGACCAGGCGAAAAATGAGCAACTGAGGCGTTTGATCAATATGAAGGTCAAGGCGACAATTTATCCATGACCATCAGCAAGGCCATATATTTTCCGTTCCGCCTTGCTTGGCGGCAATTGATCTATGACAAGGTCCGGTTTTTGACTGCGATTTCCGGTGTGATCTTTGCCTGTATTCTGGTTTTTATGCAGCTTGGGTTTAAGGACTCACTGTTTGAAAGTGCAACGTTGCTTCAAAGGGTGATGACAGGACAAGTCTATATCATTCACAAGCAATCGGAAGCGATTTGGCGACTCAACTCATTTCCACGGCAGCGTCTGTATCGCGCCATGTCCATTCCGGGTGTTGAGGATGTCACGATTTTGTATGTTGGGCAGGCTCCATGGAAAAATCCTGTGACGGGTGTTAACCGGACGGCTCTTATCCTCGGGATCGAGCCGCGTTCGACCGTATATCCTTTGAAGGGGTTAGATCAGCATCGGAAGGCATTGCAGATGCGGGATGCGGTTTTGTTTGACGAATTATCACGTCCTGAATTCGGCCCGATCAAAGACATGTTGAAAGACAAGCCTTCGGTACCGGTCGAGGTTGCGGGGCGCAAGGTGGATGTAATCGGTACATTTCAAATGGGGATTACATTTTCAGCGGATGGTAACCTGATTGTCAATGACACAACTTTTTTCAAATTGTTTCCGATGAAGTCGCAAGACGGTGTCGATGTCGGGATTATTACATTGAAAGACGGAGCCGATCCCAAATATGTGCAGGCGGAGCTTCGTAAAATTCTTCCCGAAGATGTCAAGGTTTTGACAAGGCCCGAATATGTCGAGGATGAAAAAGCGTATTGGAACGATCTGACCCCAATCGGATATATTTTTAATTTTGGTGTTATCATGGGGTTGGTGGTTGGTCTGGTGATCGTTTATCAGGTGCTGTTCAACGATATAACCAACCATCTTCATGAATATGCAACGCTTAAAGCTATCGGATATGAGGATTTCTATTTCGTCAAAGTTGTGATGTCGTCATCGGCTATCTTGGCGTTGATGGGATTTGTTCCCGGATGGTTGTTATGTCTCAATCTTTATAGTGTGGTTGAGGATGCTATTTTCATTGAAATGAATTTGACGGCTTCCAAGGCGTTTTTCGTTTTTGTTCTGATTGCGGGGATGTGTCTGACGTCGGCGGTGTTGGCTGTTCGTAAGCTCAGATCTTCCAGCCCTGTGGATGTGTTCTCATGACCGATGATCGTTCCTCTTATCTGATTCATGCGCGCGATGTCCGTTACCGTTACGGGGAAGGCGATATCAGCCAGTATGTCCTCAAAGGGGCCGATCTCTCTGTCCGCTCTGGGGAATTCGTTATTCTGGCCGGTCCTTCCGGTTCGGGGAAGAGTACTTTCCTGTCCCTGATCGGAGCGTTGCGCAAAGGGCAGGAGGGTTACATCGAGGTGGCCAGTCATGATCTGCTGAATTGTCATGAACATGAAATGCGCGATATCCGGCGCAAGATCGGGTTTGTTTTTCAGCAGCATAATCTTCTCAATTTTTTGACGGCGTCGCAGAATGTAGAGATGGTTCTGGAGATGTTCAACGGGCGTTTTGACGAGCAACATCGCAAAGAGAAAGCACGTGAAGTTCTGGAGAAAGTCGGGTTAGGGAAACAGGTCGATTATTATCCGCGGCAATTGTCGGTAGGACAGAAACAGCGCGTGGCCATTGCCCGCAGTCTGGTTCACCAGCCGAAAATCATTCTGGCGGACGAGCCAACCGCTTCTCTTGACGGGAAGACCGGTGTGCAAGTGGTCGAGATGTTGCATCATATGGTCAAGACGCAAGGGTGCGGAGCGCTGGTGGTTACGCACGATAACCGGATTTTTGATTATGCCGACCGGATTCTTCATATCGAGGACGGGGTTATTATGGCCGGATAGTGAAAGAAAAAGGCCTGAAAAATCAAGCCTTTAGAATTCTTTATTGATTCAAATTATTAGGCGTTTGCAGCGCGGACCTTATCGGCTTCGGCCGGTTCACGCAGCACATAGCCGCGGCCCCAGACGGTTTCGATATAGTTTTCGCCGTCGGTGGCCTGTTCGATCTTTTTGCGCAATTTACAGATGAACACGTCGATGATTTTGACTTCGGGTTCGTCCATGCCGCCATAAAGGTGGTTGAGGAACATTTCCTTGGTCAGGGTCGTGCCTTTGCGAAGCGCCAGAAGTTCGAGAATGCCGTATTCCTTGCCGGTGAGGTGAATCGGCTTTCCGTCTACTTCCACGGTGCGGGAGTCGAGGTTGACTGTGACGCGGCCGATGTCGATCTTGCTTTGGGCGTGACCTTGAGAGCGGCGGACAATCGCTTTGATCCGGGCGATCAGTTCGGCTTTTTCAAACGGTTTGGTCAGGTAATCGTCGGCGCCGAAGCCCAGCCCTTTGATTTTGCTGTCCAATTCTGCCAGACCGGAGAGAATCAGGATCGGCACGTTGACTTTGTCGGCGCGGAGCTTTTTCAGCACGTCATAGCCGTGCATATCCGGAAGCATCAGATCGAGCACGATAATATCGTATTCGTAGAATTTACCGAGTTCATAGGCGTCCTCGCCCAGATCGGTGGTTTCAACCATATAGCCTTCGGATTTCAGAATCATCTCGATGCTTTTGGCTGTAGAGCTGTCGTCTTCTACCAGCAGGACTCTCATGGGAATCTCCCTCGTTGGTCGGTTGCATTAAACTTTATTAACGTCCATATTAACAAATATTAAAATGGTTAACAAATCTTTTAGTCCGAATTCGAGATATTTTCTGGTATTCTTTTGCTTATCTAACCCTTTTTAGGAGTTTCATGGACCGTTTAGCCCAAAAAGTTGCCGCGCAGATCGCCACCGTTCCCGACCATGAGGTTTATGGTCAGGTGACTAAGGTTTTGGGGCTGTTGGTCGAGATTGCCGGTTTCGGGCGCGATTTGACGGTCGGGTCGATGGTTCATCTTCGGCCTGATTCCAAAAAGGATGTTCCCTGCGAAGTGGTGGGGTTTCGTGAAAATCGTGCTCTATTGATGCCGTTTGGTCCGCTTGAAGGGATAGGTCTGGGGTGTCGGGCCTATATTCAGGACAAGCGTCCGGTGGTATTTCCGTCTGACAAATGGTTGGGGCGGGTGATCAATGCACTAGGCAAACCGATTGACGGGTTGGGGCCGTTGCCGCAGGGGGCTTTGCCCGTGCCGCTCAAAAACAAAGCTCCGGCTGCTCATGCACGACAACGCGTCGGGGAGAAGCTCGATCTCGGCGTGCGCTCGGTCAATAGTTTTACCACGCTGTGTAAAGGTCAGCGTATGGGGATTTTTGCGGGGTCCGGTGTCGGTAAATCGGTCTTGCTTTCGATGATGGCGAAATATACCGAGGCCGAAGTCACGGTGATCGGTCTGGTCGGCGAACGTGGTCGCGAGGTTCAGGAATTTCTTGAGGATGATTTGGGCGAAGAGGGGCTTGCGCGATCGGTTGTGATTGTCGCAACGGGGGACGAGCCTGCGCTGATGCGGCGTCAGGCGGCTTATCTGACTTTGTCGGTGGCCGAGTATTTCAGGCAGCAGGGCAAACAGGTTTTGTGCCTGATGGACTCGGTTACGCGTTTTGCGATGGCCCAGCGCGAGATCGGGCTTTCCGCCGGTGAGCCGCCGACGACCAAAGGTTATCCCCCGACCACATTCGGGGAATTGGCGCGTCTTTTGGAGCGCGCGGGACCGGGTGTGCAGGGCGAGGGGGCGATTACGGGCTTGTTTACAGTGTTGGTGGAAGGGGACGATCATAACGAACCTATTTCGGACTCAGTGCGCGGGATCGTCGATGGTCACATTGTGATGGAGCGCGAGATTGCAGACCGCGGGCGGTATCCGGCGATCAATGTTTTGAAGTCGGTGTCGCGGTCGTTGCCGCGGGCGTTTTCACCACAGCAACAGGCGATTTTCCGTCGGGCGAAGCAACTGATTGCGGCCTATGAAAACATGGCGGAACTCATTCAGCTCGGCGCGTACCGCAAAGGAAGTGACGCGCAGGTGGACGAGGCCATTCTGGTCTATCCAGAAATCGAAGAGTTCCTGACCCAGAACAAGGGTGACCATTCCACCATCGATGAAGGATTTGCGCGTCTGGCGGAAATTCTGGGGATGGAGTATTCCCCCGAGCAAAATTAGCTTGCCTTCCTGCTATATTTTTTGCCATAAAAAGAAAAATATTCAAACGGGAGAGACTGCGTATGTATCGTGGAGATCGGACTTCATTGGGTGAACTTTTGCGTCAAGCCCAAACTCCGGCGTGTGACCTTATTTTTGATGTTGCCGATGATTTGCAGAGTTTTTCAGAGAATTTGGCTTTGACTGCGATTGACCTCCGGATGGAGGGAAAATGGGTCGGGCATCATTTGGCCTATGTCGTTGATTTGTACGGGAGAACGGAGGACAAGCATTATCTTTCGATGATGTTGATGCCTTTGGATGGAAACAAGGCCCAGATTATAGCCGTGACTGAAAAATCCGAAGGCGATATCAAGCGTGTCCATGAAGAGTATGAGTATTCTCTGGCCCACAATCCTTCGGCGAAATTTATATCCGATGTCAGTTCCATCATTCTCGGGTCATTGCCGTCGAATTTATCTGTTGAAGTGTCTTCGGAATTCGAGGTCGGAAAGCCCAGTCCCAAGAGTCAGCTTTATGATTACATTCTCGACAAATATTCCATGGGACGAGAGTCTGATGATGGCGGCAAAGCCAGACAGGAGACTGTCGAAGAATATAGGCAAAGAGTTTTTGCCAGCTTGACGGCTCACTTTTATACCCATACCAAGGCCAGAGACAAAGAGGCTGCTCCCAAGGTGGTTGCCGAGGAGCGGCGGGTATACCGGCAGCACAGAGGCGCTTTGGATGAAGTTATTCAAGCTTATGCCGGATCTGCGGAGCCACTGTTTCGCTAGGATTTAGCTTTCGGACATTTTGTGCTAGACTAGCTGTATGGCCGATTTAAACCCTCTTATTAAACTCCGAAAATTTCGCGTCGAGGAAAAACAGAAAGTCCTCGCTGAATTATTTCGTCAGGCCGAGTTGCTGGAGGGGCGCAAGCGGGCTATTCTTGATGAAATGGCATTCGAGCGAAAGGTTGCCGAAGAGTCGGGGAAGGTTGAGGCGTTGGTGACTTATGCGGCGTACTCCTCACGGATGGTGGGTGAAATTGACCGGTTGGATGTCCAGTTGAAACGTCTGGATATGCGGATTGAAAAGGCGCAGGACGAGATGCGCGAAGCGTTTTCCGAGCAAAAGAAAGCCCAGATCATTCAAGAGCGGCGGGAGGCCGAAGAGGAAGCCGAGCGCGAGGCCAAGGACAGCAAAAGCCTCGATGAAATCGGCATCGAGGCTTTCAGAAGATCGGAAGATCGCTAGATTCATTTTTTCAACAAATCCGTTGCTCCTTTGAGAAGTTCCATCGGCAGGGGCAGGACAATAGTGCTACCGCCAGTTTTGCTGGCGAATTCGCCCAATGTCCCCAGATAACGAAGTTGCATTGTTTCCGGACGACGGGCGAGAATGGCTGCCGCTTCGTCGAGCTGTTGGGCGGCTTGCAATTCCCCTTCGGCGTTGATGATTTTTGCACGACGTTCCCGTTCGGCTTCGGCTTGTTTCGCGATGGCGCGGATCATGCTGGGGTCGATGTCGACATGTTTGATTTCAACCGAGATCACTTTGATCCCTGATCCTTCGGTCTGGGCGTCCAATTCTTCCTGAATGGATTTGTTCAGCTGGGCGCGTTTCGAGAGCATCTCGTCAAGGTCGTGCTGGCCCAGAACGGAACGCAGCGTGGTTTGCGCCATCTGGTTGGTCCGGAACAGGAAGTCTTCGTTGCGGTTGATGGCCATGCCCGGATCAACGACGCGGTAGTTCAGAACACCGCTAACGCGGACCGAGACGTTGTCTTTAGAAATCAAATCTTGTGCGGGGATGTCGTCGGTGCGGACGCGAACGTCCACAATCTGCATTTGCTGGATAATCGGCAGAACCAACTGGAATCCTGCGCCGCGCATACCGGTATATTTCCCGAGCGTATAGATTACGCCACGTTCATATTCTTTGATGATGCGAATGCTGGACGTCAGGACGACGAGCAGAATGACGAGAACAACTACAAAACCGGATGACAACATTTCAGATTCCTTTCGGTGGGTTAGTCTTTGAGGCGAATTTTAAGTTTCAATTCGTGGGTTTCGCTGACGGTGACAAGGTCACCTTTTTTGAAATTGTGATCGCGCTCGGAGAAGGCCTGCCATAATTCGCCCTGAATCATAACGCGGCCAGTCTTGTCTGACCAGTCTTCAACGGTGGCGTCTTTGCCGATCATGCCTTCCGGCCCTGCGGTGTCAGGAGAGGAAAAAGATCTGGCGGCCACTTTGACCATGATGGCTGTGGTAATGGCCAAGGCAATGGCAATGCCGATAAAGATGTTCCAGTCCATCGGGATGCCGAAGAGACTTCCCTGATCGACGAGTATTTTCCCGCCAGCGAGCAGGGAGGCAATGGCTGCCACGCCAAAAATGCCGAAAGACGGCACATGCGCCTCGACGACGATCAGAACAAAAGCGATGATAACTAATATTAATCCGGTCATGTTTTTTATGTTAGCGTGATTGGGGGGCAATGTAAAGGGAAAAATTATATAAGCGTGTTAATAAAATATATATAGTTATATAATTAAATCAGCTTAAGAATTTTTTGGTTATTGCTTGTTAAAGTGTTGTTGTTAAAAGGAATGGCAATGTCCGCACATATTGTTGGAACCCCACACGGCTTTAGAATTCTCGACCGGCAGGTGAGTGCCTTGCGGCTGGTGGGTGGCTTTTTTCTGCTGATGGGCGGATTTGTGGTGGCGGCATCCTTTGGCATTATCCCATCCGATTCCCATCCGATTCTGTTTTCATCCGACTGGTTCGGTGTTTTTGCAATCGGTACTGTTTTTGCCGGAGTTGGTCTGGCAGCGTTCCGTTACAAAAACTATGTCGAGTTTGATTTCAGCAAACAGGAACTTCATTTAATCAAGGGACTCAAAAAGCTGCAGGGTGAACGCATTTCCTTGAACGGGTATAAGGATGTCCTTGTTTCCAGAGAGAAAGATACAAATAGCGAGTCGTATAATGATTATCTGTACCCTGTTCTGTTGCGCGGGGATGGGGTGGAGGGTGTTGCGGTCGGCAAATACGACGATGTCGGTGATGCGCTGGAAGTTGCGCAGTTATTGGCAGCGCGGGCGGGGTTGAGGGCGGTTGATTCCGTTCTGGGTGCTGCGCAGGAATTCTCTTTTGTACCCAATGGAAAAGCTGACGATTTTGATGTTCAGGATTTTAGGCAGGTTTATTCGCGCAAAATTCCGTTCAAGGAAGACGGAGGACGCAGATCTCTCTCTCGTTTCTATCATGCGCGCTATCAAGGCGGTGTGTTCTACAAAGTTGAATATGCCGGGACGCTTATCCCCAATCTGATCGGCATCTGTTTTTCGTGGGGGGCTTACTATTACTTTTTTCAAGGAAGTCTTCTGGATATTGTCGCCGAGTTTTTGGCCAAAGGGGAGCCGCTGAAGCTTGAAGGGATGAAAGCGGAAGATTTTTTCGGAACGCTTTTTTCCGTTGTGTTTTTTCTATTTCTGGTGGTTGGGCCGCTTTTCTCTTTGCTCAAAAAAATGGTCAAGGGGAAGCCGTTCGAGTTTATCGGGGTTGGAACCAAGAATCTCGTTCTGTATTCACCTATGGCCTATCTGAAATGGAATATTAAAGGCCTTAAAAAAGGGAAGGCGATTGTTGTCGCGTATGACGATGTGCATGATCTAACGGTCAAGGCTGTGGACAACCCGAAATGGAAAATCATGAAACTGGATAACGGGATCGGGCTGCGCGTTAAGGACAAGTTTATTGAGGTTGGCAGGGGGCTTGATGCGCGGCAGCTCAACCAGATTGCCGATGAAATAAAATCCCATGTCAGGCCTTAAAAGCAAAACCGGCCAGATGGCCGGTTTCTTTTAAGGATTATTTCGAGGTTTTGTATCGCTCGATGCCTTCCTGAATCAGGCGGGCGGCGTCTTCCGCATTTCCCCAGCCTTTGACTTTCGACCATTTGTTCGGTTCCAGGTCTTTGTAGTGGGTGAAGAAGTGGGCGATTTTTTCCCGCAGGATCGGGTGGATTTGTTCGATGTCTTCCACCTTGTCGTGGTAAGGGTAGAGTTTTGCATGTGGGACGGCAATGATCTTTTCGTCTTCTCCGCCGTCATCTTCCATTAACAAAACTCCGACAGGGCGGGAGCGGAGAATGGCTCCGGGCATGACGGGCAGGCGCGTGATAACCAGCACATCCACAGGGTCGCCGTCGCCCGAAAGCGTGTGGGGAATAAATCCGTAATTGCCGGGGTAATACATGGCGGTGTGCAGAAAACGGTCAACAAACATTGCGCCTGCTTCTTTGTCCAGTTCGTATTTGACCGGTTCTCCGCCCATCGGGTTTTCGATGATGACGTTGACGTCATACGGGGCATCGAGGCCGGGTGGGATTTTGTCGAGATTCATCTTACGCTGCTTTCTTCACTTGTGTTTTCAATTCGTTTATGATCGCATCCCCCATCTCCGAAGTCGAGAGCAAGGTGCATCCTTCGGCCATGATGTCGGCAGTGCGGAGGCCCTTGTCCAGCACGTTGCGGGCTGCTGCGTCTATATGATCGGCCAGAGCGGGAAGGTCAAGAGAAAAGCGCAAAGCCATGGCAAAACTGAGAATGGCGGCCAGCGGATTGGCTTTGTTCTGGCCTGCGATATCGGGGGCGGAGCCGTGGACAGGTTCATAGAGGGCGTTCTGGTGTCCCGATTTATCGCGTTCTCCCAAGGACGCCGATGGCAGCATCCCAAGCGATCCGGTCAGCATCGACGCTTCGTCGGAGAGAATATCGCCAAAGAGGTTGTCGGTGACAATGACATCAAACTGGTGCGGGTTGCGCAGCAGCTGCATCGCGCAATTGTCGGCATACATATGGGTCAGTTCGACATCGGCGTAATCGACATGAAGCTTGGTGACTTCTTCGCGCCAGAGTTTACCTGACTCCATCACATTAGCTTTTTCGCAGGAGCAGACTTTATTATTACGTTTGCGTGCGAGGTCGAAAGCCACGCGGGCGACGCGGTGAATTTCCGAGGTGGTGTAGGTTTGGGTGTTGACGCCTTGCCGTTCGCCGTTCGGCATATTAAAGATGCCGCGGGGTTCGCCGAAATAGACACCTCCGGTCAATTCGCGTACGATCATAATATCGAGGCCGCGGACGATTTCGGGTTTCAGGGTCGAGGCGGCGATCAATGCATCGAATACGATGGCGGGGCGGAGGTTGGCAAACAGGCCAAGTTCTTTTCTGATTTTCAGCAAGCCCGCTTCGGGACGGATGGCATAATCGACATCATTCCATTTCGGGCCGCCGACAGCACCCAACAAAACGCAGTCGGCTTTCTTGCCGAGCTCGATTGTTTCATCGGTGACGGGGACGCCGTGTGCGTCGATTGAGGCTCCGCCAATCGGGCACTCGGTTACTTGCAAATGAGAAAGATTTTCATCATTGATCCATGCAATGATTTTTTTGACTTCGGCCATGACTTCGGGGCCAATGCCATCTCCGGGGGTAATCAGGACGTGTCTTGTTGTAGTCATAAATGTACCGTGAGTTTGCGATGTTCCTTAGTTTCCTAAATAGTTGCCGTTTGTAAGTCAAGGTCGGTCCTCGCTTGCTTTCCCTAACTAGAGATAAACTTTATCTTTTCATTGCCCGTCATTCGCATATAATTGCAAATAGAAATAAAAATTTTGTTCTTTTGTTTCTAGTTGTAGTCACGGAGTTGTAGTCACGGAGAAAGTTTTGAAAACCAGCACCCTTATTTTAGTTGTTTTTTCGGTTTTACTCGTTTTGTTTGCGGGAGCCTCATACAAGATTTACGAGCGTTTTCTTAACGTTAAGGCGCATGTTCATCAGACGGCGGGTAAAGCGGATCAGGCTTTGGGCGAGTATTTTGATTTGGGACTTGTTATCAAAGATATCAAGTTTGATGTGGTTCAGGTTCAGCAATGGCTGACGGATATTTCCGCTACGCGTGCAATGGACGGTTTGAATGATGGTAAAGATAAGGCAGCTGAATTCGCGGGGCTTTTTGCCGAAGATGTCAAAAAAGCCAGAGGGTTGGCGGTCAAACTTCAGTTGAAAGATGTTTCTACCGCTCTTGATGATATCGAGATGGCTTTTCCACCTTACTATAAAACCGGACAAAAGATGGCAGATTCCTATATTGCCTATGGCCCCGAAGGGGGGAACCGCCTAATGGGGGATTTCGATGGTGTCGCCGAGAAAATGGCCGAGTCAGTCGATCACCTGACCGAGGTTGTCAATAAAGAGACCCAGCGCTCGAGGAGTGAGGTTTCAAGCGATCTTCAGAATACTCAGGATGAAGTCCAGAATACTCTGGGCGTTCTGGTTATGATGTTGTCGGTTGTGTTCGCTGCGATCCTGATGATCGGGTTGTTTGTATTCCTGACACTGAAAAGACGTGCCAGACAGACTGAGGCTCTGGTCGGGCAGTTCGAGGCCAGTGTTCATCAGATCAGTTCGCAGCTTTCAGATCAGGCCGTTGCTTTGCTTGGTCGTGCGAATGGCATGAGTCAGGCCATGAAGGATTTGAGTGAAAAAACAACGAATACTTCCAAGGCTTCGGACGAGATGTCGGGAAGTGTGCAGTTTATCGCCTCCGCTACGGAGGAACTGTCTATTTCCGTGTCGGAAATCCGTAGCAAAATTGTGAAATCAAATGAAGTTGTCCGGCATTCTTCGCAAATCATGGCACGGGCGGAAGATGCGTCAATCGCACTGAAGGGGGCGGTCGAGAATATTGCAGAAGTCCTTAAAATGATTGATGGGTTGGCGGGCCAAATCAGTATGCTGGCGCTTAACGCGACGATTGAGTCGGCCCGTGCGGGAGAAGCGGGAAAAGGCTTTGCCGTGGTTGCCAGTGAAGTTAAGAATCTCGCGGTCGAGACCACCAATGCAACAGGGATGATTGCTTCGAAAATTGCCGAAGTCACCCAATGTTCCGAGTCGGTTTCTCAGGTTGTTGCCGCTTTGAAGGACACGATGCACGATGTCAGTGAATATTCGACTTCTATCGGTGGCGCGGTCGAGCAACAAGGCACGGCGACGCAGGAGATCGCGCAACGTATGGTGAAGGTGGCCGATCACACGCAGGATGTAGACGAGAATCTGAAATTTGTTTCAAATGTTTCAAATGAAAACTATCATGTGTCCATGGAAGTTCTGGACGCGGTGCAGTTGTTGAACAGCCAGTCGAAAAAGCTCGATCAGGATGTTGACGGGTTTTTGCAGTATATCCGCAAGATGGCTTAGCCACCGCCAACAAAGTTTGATAAACGGGCTGCGACCTTCGGTTTTCTCCGCTTCCGGTCCTCACGTACCCTTAAGTACGCTGCGGTCCGGTTCTCGAAAACGCTTGTTCTCGTCGCGTTTCTCTTTCTTTGTTAGCGGCGTCCAGTGCCTTACATTTAGTGTTTTGCCCTAGATCCATGGGCGCGTTTGTTCCCGTTTTTCTTCGTAAGACGTTATTAGTCCTTCTTTTTCAAGTGTCAGGCCGATGTCGTCTAATCCGCCCACCAGACAATGTTTGCGGAACGGGTCGATGTCGAAAGTATAGACGGTGTTACCGCTCACAATTTTTTGTTCCGGCAGGTTGATGGTGATTTCCTTCTTGTCCTCGGCATCTTTCATCAATTGGTCGATTTGCGATTGGGGTAAGGCAATCGGCAGAATGCCATTTTTAAAGCAATTGTTGAAAAAGATATCCGAATAACTCGGCGCGATAATGGCGCGAATGCCGAAATCGAGGAGTGCCCACGGCGCGTGTTCGCGGCTCGACCCGCAGCCGAAATTGTCACCCGTCACCAGAATGGATGAGTATGTATAGGGTTCGCGGTTCAGGACGAATTCAGGTTTTGGTGAGCCTTGCTCATCAAAGCGCATTTCGTAGAACAGGCCGCTTGATAACCCTGTGCGCCTGATGGTGCGCAGGAATTGTTTCGGGATAATCATATCCGTGTCGATGTTCATGATCGGTAATGGCGCGGGGATCGAGGTGAGGGTGGTGAACGGGGTCATTCTCGTTTTCTTTCCTACCAGTTTGGGGCGTGATGGAAAATATGTTTCTCGGGATTAAAGTCTTCTGGAAGTCCGGTGTCTTCGTCTTCGGAAACGCAGAAATTGAGAGGGGTGGAATGTCCGTTTGCAAATAATCCGTATTGGAGGTTTCGCAATTCGTTTTCATCTTTAATTTTTCGGCCATTCATAGGCGGAATATGCTTTCTGTTATAAGAGGTTGGAATTTCCGCATAAAATTTATATTCATTGCTCCCTGTTTTTAGGGCGTAAAGAACGGGAAATTGTGCCACTGCCTGAAAATGGTCACGCGCCAAGAAGACGATTGTTTGGGGGATGTCCAGCTTATTCAGTTTCAAATCTTTTGATCTTACCCGTTGATTCTGGATAGCTTCTTTGGCTGTTTCGGCAGAGTGTCCGCCCAGCTCATAAAGCTGTGAGGCTGGAGCCTGAGCTTTATCATACCATTGGTCTCTTAGGGTTTTTTCTTGTTGTGTTGTCATTTTACATTCCTCTTATATCTGTTAGTTTTCCCGTTATTGCTGCTGCTGCGGCCATGGCGGGGGAGAGCAGGTGGGTGCGGCTTCCGCGGCCCTGACGTCCTTCAAAATTGCGGTTGGAGGTGGAGGCGCAGCGTTCGCCCGCGTTCAAGCGGTCTTCGTTCATGCCAAGGCAGAGCGAGCATCCGGGTTCGCGCCACTCGAAACCGGCTTCCAGAAAAATTTTATCGAGGCCCTCGGTTTCTGCCTGTTCTTTCACAAGGCCGGAGCCGGGGACGACCATGGCTTGAACGTTTGGGGCAACTTTTTTGTTTTTTATGATCGCAGCGGCAGCGCGCAGGTCTTCGATCCGGGCGTTGGTGCATGACCCGATGAAGACTTTATCAATTTCGACGTCGGTCAGCTTTGTTCCGGCGGTCAGGCCCATATATTCCAGCGCACGGATCATTGCCGCCTTTTTGTTTAGGTCTGTTTCTTGGTCTGGATCGGGAACGGTTCCGGTGATGGGAAGAACGTCTTGCGGTGACGTTCCCCATGTGACGGTTGGCGCAATGTCCTGTGCGTCGATGTGGATTTCCTTGTCGAAGGTTGCACCTTCATCGGTCGGGAGTGTACGCCACCACGCGACGGCTTTGTCCCAATCACCCCCTTGCGGGGCCATCGGGCGGCCTTTGAGGTATTCAAAAGTGGTTTCATCCGGTGCGATCAGACCCGCGCGTGCGCCGGCTTCAATCGACATATTGCAAATCGTCATGCGGCCTTCCATCGACAAAGAGCGGATGGCGGGGCCTGCATATTCGAGGACATATCCTGTGCCGCCTGCGGTGCCGATTAGTCCGATAATGTGGAGGGCGATGTCTTTCGCTGTGACGAAGTCTGGCAATTCGCCATCGACCGTGATGCGCATGGTTTTGGCGGGTTTTTGAATGAGTGTTTGCGTGGCAAGAACATGTTCGACTTCGGACGTTCCAATGCCAAATGCCAATGCGCCAAACGCGCCGTGGGTCGAGGTGTGGCTGTCGCCGCAGACAATCGTCATGCCGGGTTGGGTGAATCCCTGTTCGGGGCCGATAATGTGCACGATGCCCTGACGTTTGTCCGACATACCGAAGTAGGTCACTCCGAATTCTCTGACGTTTTGTTCGAGTGTTTCGATCTGAAGCTTGCTTTCGGGGTCTTTGATTCCGAGTTTGCGGTCGGTGGTCGGGACGTTGTGGTCGGCAACCGCCAATGTATTTTCTGTTCTCCGGACTTTGCGGCCTGCCATGCGTAGACCTTCGAAGGCCTGAGGGGAGGTGACTTCGTGGACCAGATGACGGTCGATATAGATCAGGCAAGTGCCGTCATCTGACTTATGGACAATGTGAGCGTCCCAGATCTTTTCAAAGATGGTTTTCGGCATGTGGGCGGTCATTTTTTGTGTATATCTTTCAATGGGTAATATTTGTTTATTACGCCATTCCCTGTTTTTGTCCAAGATCATTTTCAGTTGATTTCCGGTTGCGGAGATATTATAATAAATTCGTATATACGAGAATACGAAGGTATGGATACGGTTGAAATCAAGACAATTGCTGATCATGCGACGGAACTTTTGAAGGTTCTGTCGAATCCGACGCGTCTGATGATTGTCTGCCGTTTGCTCGAAGGAGAGATGGCGGTCGGTGGATTGGCCGATGCTTTGGGCATTCGTCCGTCGACGGTATCCCAGCATTTGCAGGTTTTGCGTCTGAGCGACCTTGTGTCCACGCGTCGCGACGGTCAGACCATTTACTATTCGCTGGCGAATTCCGCCTTAGAAGATATTATCGGGGCATTGCATAAGAATTTCTGTGTTGTCTCGCCTCGTTCTACTGATTCCAAAAATCTGGAAGGATCAAAATGAAAGTCGTTCTTTTTTCCGTTTTAGCGTTAGTGGCCGCGCCATCTTTGGTGTGGGCCGAGGACTTGACCGTTAAGTTCCGAGAGGTCGACGACCCCAAGGCCGTTTACGCGACGGTCGAGACGGTTGATACTGTTGCGGCTCCGGCGCGGATTGAAGGCACGATTGCAACCCTGTCGGTCAAAGAGGGCGATGCGGTTGAAGCGGGGCAGGAGATTGCATTGATCGGTGATGAAAAACTCGCGTTGCAGCTCAAATCTCTGGAAGCGCAAATTTTGGCTCAAAAGGCCCAGTCGTCCAGAGCTTATGCCGATTTGAAGCGCGCCAAAGAACTGATTTCGTCCAGTTCGATTTCCAAATCGGAAATGGACCGCGTGCAGGCGACGGCAACTTCTGCGGCAAATGGTTTAAAAGCATTGGAGGCTCAGCGCGGTGTCATAGAACAGCAGATGGCAGATGGGATTGTTCGTGCGCCTTCGATCGGTCGTGTGTTGCAGGTTCCGGTGACGGTCGGAACGGTGGTGATGCCCGGTCAGGCTGTCGCCATGGTCGCTGTGGAATCCTATTTATTACGTCTTCGCGTGCCGGAACGTCATGCCTCCTTGTTGAAAATCGGGGGTAAGGTTCGCGTTGACGGCAGTGAAATGGGGGCGGAGAGCGTGACGGATGCTGAAATCTCTTTGATCTATCCGGGGATTGAAAACGGGATGGTGACGGTTGATGCGACTGCACCGGGGATAGGGACTTTTTATGTCGGCAAAAGATTACGTGTTTGGGTGCCGACCACAAAACGTTCGGCTATTCTTGTTCCCGAAAAATTTGTAACGACGCGGTCGGGGATTGATTACGTTCATTTGAAATCTGCCGACGGGGTTTATGAAGTTCCGGTCCAGCGCGGACAGACAGATGCCGCCGGACAAACCGGCGAGATCGAAATTCTCTCGGGCGTGCGTGATGGCGACGTTCTGATGGCTCCGTAGGCGATAGGACGAAGCAGCATGTCGATTGGAATTTCCGGTTTCCTTACAAAATCCTCGATTACTTCGCCATTGACGCCGTTATTTCTGATGGCGTCGATTGTGCTCGGGTTTATGGCGCTCATTGCCATTCCGCGCGAGGAAGAGCCGCAGATCAGCGTGCCGATGATTGACATTGCGGTGATGGCGGATGGGCTGAAAGCTCCGGACGCTGTCGAGCTGGTGACCAAACCTCTTGAGGCCATTGTCAAAAGCGTCAGCGATGTAGAACATGTCTATAGCCAGACACAAGACGACCGCGTGGTAGTGACAGCGCGTTTCAATGTGGGGACCAATCCTGATAATGCCGCTGTGCGTATTCGTGACAAGATTCGTTCGAGTTTCGAAAAAATCCCCGTGGGGATTCCCGAGCCGTTGATTGTCGGACGCGGGATCAACGATGTGGCGATTGTTACGCTGACCTTGACACCCAAGACGGCGGTGGCGGGGCGGTGGACCGATGCGTCGTTGCAGGAATTGGCAGAAAAACTCCGCTCCGAAGTGGTGAAGATCGATGATATCGGCCTGACATTCGTTTCAGGAGGGAACGCTGATGAAATTCGTATTGAACCCGACCCTGCCAAGCTTGCGGCCTATGGTGTTACGCTTCAACAGCTTGTCGGCAAGGTCCAGCAGGCCAACCGTTCGTTTGATGCAGGTGGCGTGTTCAAGGACTCCACATTCCACAATGTAAAGGTTGGCAAGACACTTGGCGGTGTTCCCGATATCGGCTTGTTGTTGCTGACCACGAAGGACGGGCGTCCGGTTTATGTGCGCGACGTAGCAAATCTGGTGGTCGGGCCGAAGCCTGCATCTTCTCGTGTGGCGATGCTTGAAATGGGGACGGATGGAAAATTCGGCAGCAAGCCTGCGGTGACTTTGGCGATTGCCAAGCGGGCAGGGGCTAATGCGGTGGTGATTGCCGACGAGGTTCTGGAACGGGTTGAGACACTCAAAGGCAAACTGATCCCCGAGGATATCGACGTTGTGGTGACCCGCAATTATGGCGAGACGGCCAATGATAAAGCCAATGAGCTTTTGTTTCATTTGGGGTTGGCGACGGTCAGTATTGTGCTGCTGATTGGGTGGTCGATCGGACGGATCGAGGGGGCGGTGACGTTTGTTGTGATCCCGACCACGATTATGCTGACTCTATTTGCGTCGTGGTTGATGGGGTATACGATCAACCGTGTGAGCCTTTTTGCTCTGATTTTCTCCATCGGGATTCTGGTTGATGATGCTGTGGTGATGGTCGAAAATATTTCGCGCCACTGGGCGATGAAGGATGGTCGCACGCGCATTCAGGCGACGATTGACGCGGTGGCCGAGGTCGGGAACCCAACCATTCTGGCAACTCTCACCGTTGTCACGGCTTTGCTGCCGATGTTGTTTGTCGGCGGGTTGATGGGACCTTATATGGCGCCTATTCCGGTGAATGCGTCGATTGCGATGCTGATTTCCTTTATTGTGGCTGTCACCGTTGCGCCGTGGCTCATGCGCAAACTTTCCGACAAATTCGGAAGTGGAGAGGGGCATCATCCCGATCCGGCTCAGGACAAAATCGGGATGGCGTTCCGGTTCTTTGCCAAACCTGTCATTGCGACAAAGAGTGTCTCTCGTCTGTTCCTTATCTTGGTCGGTGTAGCGACCATGCTCTCTATGGTGCTGTTTGCGACGAAATCGGTTGTGGTCAAATTGTTGCCGTTCGATAATAAGTCAGAGCTTTCGGTCATTTTTGATCTGCCGGAAGGATCGACCGTCGAAGATACAGAACGGGCGATGGTAATGGCCGCGCAAAAACTTACCGGTGTTGAAGAGATTACCAATCTGCAATCTTATGCGGGGACGGCGGCGCCGTTCAATTTTAACGGTCTGGTCCGTCATTATTTTTACCGCGCCCAGCCGGATATGGGCGAGTTGCAAGTCAATCTGACCCCGAAAGACGAGCGTGACCGCACCAGTCATGACATCGCGCTTGAAGTGCGTGAATTACTGAAATCCGTGCCGATGACGGCGGGGACGTCTTATAAGGTGGTCGAAGTTCCTCCCGGGCCGCCAGTTCTGTCCACGTTGCTGGCCGAAATTTACGGTCCGGACCCCGAGACTCGTCGGGCTGCCATGCATAAAGTCGAAGAAATTTTCAAATCCGTTCCGTTTATCGTGGATACCGATAATTCGGTCGGCGAGCAGCGTCCGCACTGGCATGTGACCATTGATCGCGAGCGGCTCGAATCTCTTGGTGTTCAGGAGAAGGATGTTTACGACACGGTATCTACTTTGATGAATGGAGCGGTGGTCGGGTATTCGCATCGCGGGCAAGACCGTGATCCGCTCGATATTTCTGTTCGGTTGCCGCGGTCGGGACTGAATTGGAACGAGACTCTTGAGTCTATCCCCATTCCATCCATGAAAGGTACTGTTGATCTGGGTAGTGTGGTCAGTGCCAAAGAAGATGTAGGGTCCTATCCCGTGTTTCGTCGCGACGGGCATGATGCCGAGATGGTGACGGCGGAGTTGGCAGGGGCATATGAAGCTCCGATCTATGGAATTTTTGCCGTAGATGACGGTATTGAGGAGGCCGATTGGGGCAATTTGCCGAAACCTACTGTCAAATTTCACGGCCAGCCGTTGGATGAGAGCGGTGTTACAATTTTGTGGGATGGGGAGTGGGAAATTACCTATGTCACGTTCCGCGATATGGGGATTGCGTTTATGGCGGCGCTTCTTGGTATTTATATTTTGGTGGTTGCACAATTCAAAAGCTTTACCTTGCCGCTTGTTATTCTCACTCCGGTTCCGTTGACGTTGATCGGGATTTTGATCGGACACTGGTTGTTTGACGCGGCGTTTACCGCGACGTCGATGATCGGGTTTATCGCGCTGGCGGGGATTATTGTGAGGAATTCGATCCTTCTGGTTGATTTTATTCGCCATCGGCGGGCGCAGGGCAATGCCAGTCTGCGTGACGTGTTGATGGAGGCAGGGGCCATTCGTGCGCGCCCGATTTTGCTCACCGCTCTAGCGGCGATGATCGGGGCGGCTGTCATTCTGGCTGATCCGATTTTTCAAGGACTGGCGATTTCGTTGTTGTTCGGTTTGGTTTCCTCGACTCTCCTGACTTTGCTTGTGATTCCGGCGATCTATATCGTGATGCGCGATGACGGCAGACCTTTAAGTTGTAAGTCTGAGTAGATTATTTTCTTGATTTAATATGAAAATATATGTCACTTTGTCTTCCTCATCGTAGAGAGGGGTCGTTTTGCTTAAGTCTGCTTTCTTATTTGCCGCCGGAGTTAGCGTAGGTGTTTGGGGCGCTCATTCTCTGGAGGAGGCGCATTCACACAATCATCCTTCAATGGTTGTTATCACTCTGGATACCGTCGTTGCTGAAACCAGAACAATGGAGCAGGGGCGTCGGGAAGTTATTCTTCGCGAGTGTGGCAGCAACAGGATTGTTGGTGGTGTCCCCGCCAATAATATGAGAGATGCATTGTATCACGGGGAAGACGGGTTTCAATCCGGTGTCGGGTATATGAACTATTCGATGGACGGATTCAGGTTTGGCCTTCTGGAGCGTATCTATGTTGATGTCAATAACGGGGATCGCGTTACTATTGTTATCCCTGCCGATCCGGTGGATCGTGTCGAGAAGCCCGTGATTTTTGCCGACCGTTGCCCAGGCCAGCCTTAATTTTATTTCATTGTCATATTATTAACCTTTCCTCGGCATAATTTCCTTAACTGTAATTAGAGAGGTGAATTATGGCGGGTGGATTGACGTGTGAATTTGATGGAGCCAGTGCTGTTGTGAGGGATGCTCAAGGTCAGCAACTCGTTGGAGGTGTTAACTTTGATCGCGGATTTTTGGACAGGGCGCTGGGGGTTAATCATCTTGTAGGGGACAGTATTGTTCCTGTTGGATCGTCTATCAGGGCCGGGTTTGTCGAGAACGGTTTTGATATTGGCAATAAGGGGAATGGAAGAGTGGCTGATGTCGAGTTTCCGAATGGAAAGAAAATTCAAGATATTCCATGCCAAAGTGTCCCTAAAGGAAGCCTCGGCCCTAAGTAATCATTTCAAATTTTATCTATTCCTAAGAGGGGGTTAACCCCTCTTTGCTATTGTGGCTGGGTGCAGTGCAAAAATGTTGCGCTGCGTGAGGAGAGGGGAAATATCATGTTGTTCGATGTTCATAGTCATTTTTCCATTCGCGATTCCGGTCTGATGGCCATTTCGTTTGACGACCCGACCTTTGTCCGGTCCGAGATGGTCCTGTATGACAAGGGAAACGGTCTGGTTGAAGTCTTGCTTCAAGGCAAGCGTCACCCCGTCGGGCATATTCCGGTCAGTCTGGCCGATTTGTTTGCCGAAGCGGGGGATGTTGTTCTTTCCGCCGAGCGGATTGACGGCTCTGTTCTGGAGTTAAAAAGTCGTTTGGTTGTCATGAATTAGGTCATAAACCTGATTCAAAATATGAAGTAAAAAAACCGGCCTTTGTGGGCCGGTTTTGTATTCTCTGGAGGAGAGGAAGACTATTCGTCAGAGCCTTGGGGCTTGTAGTCTTTTTTCTCGGTGATACGGGCTTTCTTACCGCGCAGGTTGCGGAGGTAGTACAGCTTGGCACGACGGACAGAACCGCGGCGGATGACTTCGATGCTTTCGATGCGTGGGGAAAGCAGCGGGAACACACGTTCTACGCCTTCACCGTAGGAAATTTTGCGAACGGTAAAGCTGGCGTTGATGCCGTGACCACCACGAGCGATGCACACGCCTTCATAGGCCTGAACACGTTCACGGTTACCTTCAACGATGCGGACGTTGACTTTAACAGTGTCGCCGGGTGCGAATTCGGGGATGGTTTTGCCTTCGGTGAGTTTGGCAACTTGCGAGGCTTCAAATTTTTGCAATGTATTCATAGTTTTAGCTCCTAATTTATCTGCGGATCCTCGTAATCAGAGCATTTTTATGCTCCGGCAGGTTCCTTTGTCTTTTTAAAGGTGGGGCTTTATAGCCTGATTTTCTGGGGAAAGGCAAGGGAATTTAGACGGTTTTTGTGGGAAAAGGCCGGATTTTTGGTAGGTTGGACCAGAAAAGGGAGAAAAATAATGGCAGAAGCGGACACCAAGACACTTTCAGAAAAACTTAAAATGGCTGCCGCTGCGGATAATAAATGCCATCAGCAGTTTCCATTCGAAGGGGATGATTCCTTTGACCTTTTGGCACGGGGCGCAGAAGCGGCACCTTATTGCCCTATTTCTCCAGAAGATCGGGCCGTCGAGCCTTAGTCAATTCCATCGACTGTTCATGCCGCCATTTGGCAATATTGGCGTGGTGGCCGCTGGTGAGGATGTCGGGGACGGGGTGGGTTGCGCCATTCGCGTCCGTCCACAGGGCCGGACGGGTGTAATGCGGGTATTCGAGCAGCCCGTTTGAAAAACTCTCTTCATACGGTGTGGTGTCGTTGCCCAACACATTCGGCAACAAACGAATGGTTGCGTCCATCAGAATGTGTGCGGCCATTTCGCCGCCCGTCAGCACATAATCGCCGATGCTGATTTCTTCGAAATTATAAGCGTCTAGCACGCGTTGATCGACGCCTTCATAGCGACCGCAGAGGATGGTAAGCGTTTCCTCGGTCGCCAGTTCTTTCACAAGGTTTTGGGTGAGAGGGGTTCCGCGCGGGGACATATATATTTTGCGGCCTGCGCTGGGGAAGGAGAGCAGGGCCTTTTCGACGATATCCGGCTTCATCACCATGCCTGCGCCGCCGCCAAAGGGGACATCATCGACGGTTTTGTGATTGTCAGACGCGACGTCGCGGATGTTTTTTGCCTCGAAGGACCAGAGTTTTTTGTCAAGTGCGCGGCCTGTGATGGAGTGGCCCAGCGGGCCGGGGAACAATTCGGGGAATAGGGTCAAAATCTGGAATTTCATGCCGCCACCATACAGGGGAGAGGGTTTTTGTTGCAACTTATGTTTTTCGATATTTTGCAAAGACTTGCCGCAACGCAATAATAGTTCTTAACAGAAATTTGTCATTTTATGGCGGGTTTTTGTTGATCTTGGGAAATTTATTATCCAGTGTGTTCCCACCATTGTATGACAGGGGGAGAAATGTTTTTATTTGATACGTTCAGAAAAAACGCAGGGGGGCGGCTTTTTGCTACGGCTTTGGCAACTATGACCGGTGCGGCCGCATTGTCGACAGCGATGATGCCGGAACCGGCTGAGGCTGCGGGGACTAAAGCCATCAATTTTCAGTTTACCGATATCAATGGGAAAGACATCAAGCTGTCCGACTTTAAGGGGAAATGGGTGCTGGTGAATTTCTGGGCGCCGTGGTGTCCGCTCTGCTGGGTCGAGGTGCCGACACTCAACGAGTTGAATAAACGCAAAGATTTTGTGGTTATCGGTGTCGGGCTTGATTATGGGCCGGATGAAAATGTGGTGCGTGACTCTGCGTCACGTCACAATCTTGATTTCAAGCATGTCGTTGCAGGTGGTGCACGCCGTAATATGGACAGCCCATTCCGTCAAGTTGGACCGGTTGATTTTTACCCGACCTCTTACGTGTATGATCCGAATGGCGAGATTGTGATGTTTATTCCGGGACAGGTGCGGATGAATAAAGTTCTGGCTTTTATGGAGGCCTATAAAACGTCTTCCGGCAAGACGGAAATTGCCAAGGACAAGTCTTCGGACGCTCGCGGACCAAAGATATCCGGTGGCAAGGGCGGCGAGATTCAGCCTGTGACGATGGTTGTCGGGCGAGATGGTTACAGGCTGGAGTAATTCGGTTACGCCATAAACTCTTCGGCGGGCTCGATGATGATCGTCCTCTTTTCGATGTCGATTTCCCCGACATAAGGTTCGATCATCGGCAAGTAGTATGTTTTGCCGCCTGAGGCGGGTTTGATTTCGATCAGGTCGCTCGCGCCGAAATTCTGGAAGTCGACAACGATGCCCAGTTTGGTTCCGTCTTTGTCGAGGGCGTCACAGCCGATCAGATCTTCGATGTATATTTCGCCTTCTTCGGTTTCGGGCAATTGGTCGCGGGTGATGTAAAACTCTAGCCCGCGCAATTTTTCGGCATCGTTCCTATCGGTGATACCTTCGATCTCGGCCACCCAGTCGCCTTTGATGGGGTTTTTCAATTTGATTTTATAGGAGCGGCCTTTGTCGTCGCGGATGGGGTCGTATTCGGAAATGTCGTAGGGGTCTTCGAGAAAGACGCGCAGCTTGACGAAGCCACGAACGCCGTGGGCTGTCAAAATTTTCGCGATGGTGATTTTTTTCTCGGACATAATGTTCGTCATTCAATGAAACAACCCCTCCCGTCGAGGAGGGGTTGGAATTGGTAGATTATTCAGCCTTTGCTTCTTCAGCAGGGGCTTCAGCAGCAGACTCTTCAACAGGAGCCGGTGCAGGGGCGGCAGCAGCCTCAGCGGCGGCAGCAGCTTTTTCGGCGCGTTCTTTGGCGCGTTCTTGTGCTTTTGCTTTCGGCTGGGATTTCTGCGGGCTGTTTTTCTGGGTCGGCATTGGGGCCAGTCCAGCTTTGCCGAGCATATAAGCTACGCGGTCTGACGCTTGAGCGCCGACGGAAAGCCAGTGAGCGATACGCTCGTTGTTCAGAACAACGCGAGCTGCGCTGTCTTTTGGTTGACGAGGGTCGTAGGTTCCGACTTTCTCGATGTAGTTACCGTCACGCGGTGCGCGGCTGTCGGCCACAACGATTGCGTAAACAGGTGCTTTTTTGCGCCCGTGACGGGCTAGTCTCAGTTTCAATGCCATGTTTTTTCTCCTTTTAACAATTCAACTGATTTAAAAACTTTCTATCTTTTCTTTTTGGTGCGGTTCTTTTTGGTTCCGCCGCGGCTGAAGGCCGGCATTCCACCCGCCATTCCGCCCATGCCGGGCATGCCACCCAGCATATTCCGTTGTTGCAATCCGGCCATCGGACCGGAGAGCGAGAAGCCGGGGGCCGTTCCGGATTCTTGTTGCAAGGCAGTCAGTTTTTCCTGATCGTCCTTGCCCATAAAGCCTTTCATTGCGCCCAGCATGCCCGATACGCCCATTTTCTTCATCCGGCGCATCATCTGTTCCATTTGTTCATATTGTTTGATGACTCGGTTGACGTCCTGAACCGTGAGGCCTGAGCCGGCAGCGATGCGTTTACGACGCGAGGCGTTCAAAATACTTGGCTGGGCGCGTTCTTTTTTGGTCATCGAGAGGATGATGGCTTCCTGATGTTTCATGATGCTGTCATCCAGATTGGCGTTGTCGATCTGGTCGGCAAAACGGCCAAGGCCCGGAAGCATTTTCATCAGAGAGCCAATGCCGCCCATTTTCTTCATCTGGCGGAATTGGTTCAGCATATCGTTCAGGTCGAATTTACCTTCCTGAAACTTGCGCGCCATGTCTTCGGCTTCTTCTTGGTTGATCGTCTCAACTGCGCGTTCAACCAGAGAAACAACGTCACCCATGCCGAGGATACGTCCGGCGATCCGGTCGGCGTGGAAAGGTTCCAGTGCGTCCCATTTTTCGCCGACGCCCATCAGTTTGATCGGCTTGCCGGTGACGGCGCGCATCGACATGGCCGCGCCACCGCGGGCATCGCCATCGACACGGGTGAGCATCAGGCCTGTAATACCTACTTTTTCGTCGAAGGCTTTGGCGGTGTTGACGGCGTCTTGCCCTGTCATCGCGTCGACAACCAGTAGCGTTTCCGTCGGGTTCGACATATCGCGGATTGCCACGACTTCATTCATCAATTCTTCGTCGATCGAGAGGCGGCCCGCCGTGTCGAGCATCAGGATGTCGTAGCCTTCAAGCTTGGCGGCCTTCATCGCGCGCTCGGTAATCTGGAGGGGTTTTTCTCCGGCAACGATGGGCAGAGTCTTGATATTCGTTTGCGTGCCGAGATAAGCCAGTTGGTCTTGTGCCGCCGGACGATAGGTATCGAGCGAGGCCATCAGGACTTTTTTGCGTTTCTTATCCGACAGGAATTTTGCAATCTTGGCGGTGGATGTGGTTTTACCCGATCCTTGCAAGCCCACCATCAGATAAATAACGGGCGGGGTACCGTCGGTTTTTAGGTCGGTGTTTTCCGCGCCGAGCAAAGCCACCATTTCGTCATGGACGATTTTGACGACTTGTTGGGCAGGGGAGATAGATTTGATGACGTCCTGCCCGACAGCGGCTTCGCGGACGCGTTCGACAAAATTTTTCACGACGGGTAGGGCGACGTCGGCCTCAAGCAATGCCACGCGGATTTCGCGCAGGGCCAGATTCACATCTTCCTCGGTCAAGCTACCCTTGCCGCGGAGTTTGTCGAATACACTACCCAGTTTGTCCGAAAGGGACTGAAACATCTTAAAAACCTCAATAGCACTTTTGCCGCAATGAGCGACCCTATTCGCCGATTGCGGTGTACCCTCGGGCACAAATCTTTTGGAAATGCGCGGGTAAATTTGAGGGTTTTATGGCCTATTGCGCCGAATTGGTCAAGGAAATAATATGGTTTTCATGGAAAAGGTTAATTTTATCAAGATGCACGGGCTGGGGAATGATTTTGTCATTCTGGACGCCAGAACGCAGGGTTTCAGCGATTTAAATGATATTTCCGCGAAACTGGCCGACCGCAGACTCGGCATTGGGTGCGATCAGGTGATTGTTCTTGAAAATACGCCGAAGGCAGACGTTCGCATGGGGATTTATAATTCCGACGGGTCGCGGGCGGGGATGTGCGGGAATGCGGCGCGGTGTGTGGCTGATATTATCCTTAATGAAAAACAGGCTGACAAAATTTCAATCGAAATCGGATCGCGGATTGTATCCTGTGCCTGTGCGGGAGAGGGGATGGTTGCGGTTGATATGGGGGAACCGATCTTGCCGCAGATTTCGTCCGCGTCTCCGCATGCGGGAGAGGATAATTTTCTGCTGGTTGATGTCGGCAATCCGCATTGTGTATTTTTTGTAGACGATGCCGAACATTATCCGGTGGCGGGGGTTGGGCCGATGGTTGAGTCTCATCCGATGTTTCCCGACCGGACTAATGTCGAATTTGTTACGGTTAATGATAGGTCGAATGTAAGGATGCGTGTTTGGGAACGTGGGTGCGGCGTCACGTTTGCGTGTGGGTCGGGGGCTTGCGCCACGGGTGTTGCCGCTATTCAGAAAGGATATACCGACCGGACGGTCACGGTGCATATGGATGGCGGGCCGCTGACCATTGAATGGCGTGAGGCGGATAACCATATCACCATGACCGGTCCGGTGGCGTATGTGTTTAAGGGTGAGTTTTTGCTCAGTTCAGATGCCGTGCGTATGGTAGGGCCGCTGTAGGTCCAGCTGTGGGTGTCAGCGGCTTTCTTTGCGCCAATTCCATTTGACGTTCTTCGAATGTGCAATTCAGCAGTTTTTGGTATCTATCCGTAGCTTTGGCGCGGTTAGGCTCTTCGATCCAACTTTGATTGCGTTTAATATCGAGAGGCGATCCGGCGGAGATATCCTGGAAGGCTTGCTCTGCGTAACATGTTCCGGCCATCACAGCCTCCGGGTCGTAGGCGGCTCCGAGAAAAGTGCGGGATGGATCGTCTGGAAACTCCAGTCTGCACAACATTTCGTGTGGTAGAAATACATCCATGCCATTTGTAATGCGGCTGTATCCGGTCATTATGAAGTGAGGCTCGGTGAAGTTTGTGTTTGCCGCCTCTGTGGGTATTCTTCCGGCGATATAGATGGAGCAGCCCGTGTGTCCGGGGTTTTGTTCTTCCCTGAAGCTATAGTCCACCCAAAACAGAAAACTCCCGTCCATAGCCATGACGTGGTGGATATCCAGTGTGTCGAGAGAGGTCAGGTCGTCCATGTGCCTTTTTGTGAAGGAGGGGGCTTGGGACAGAGAGTCTCTTATTAAAAGAAGATGTTCATCTCCAAGCGTTTCACGCGAAAAATACCGACTGTTCTTGTTTTCGCGCGGGCCAAGAATTTTACAAAGATCTTCGCGGAGAATAGAAAGGCGCGGGACAGGATGGACCTGTCTCTGGAAATATTTATGCATGGATGCTCCCTGTTGATTTTATCGTTTTGTAATTCGGATTATTGCAAGTTTTTAGAAAGTTTCAAGAGGGGTTGAAAAATATTCCAATTTTTATGATGGATGTCGATCGAGCGCTTTTTTGGCAAGAGAGGACGTTGTTTGGCGAATAATGTTGTCGATATCTTGCTCCAGAGATTGCACCGTTCGTGCGCGCATGCTCCGGCAAATGTCAGCGGCTTGTTCCAAAGTTTTTGGGTCGTCTATCTGCGCCCATTTCTGATTTTCATTTTTATCAATAAAAAGCCCTGCAACAAATTGTAAAAAGGCCTGATTGGCGTAGGTAAACATGCCAGTTATGTCATAGTTTGTTTCGGGGGCGAAGAGGGTCGGTTTTCCATTCAGTTCGCCAAGGCAGCGGATTTCCTCGCAGATGAAGTAGGCTTCTTTGTTTCGGGGGTCGTTGCTGATGTATCCTGAAATGGCGACGTGATTTTCTATGACGAGTTTGCCGTCATCATCTGTGTCTATTACGCCCAGCAGGAATGAAGCTTGTTCGGCAGTTTCTGCGTCTCTTTCTGACTTTTTCCTGTGGTTGTACTCGATGTAAGAGCAAAAAGCTCCGTCATCGCGTGCGCATTGGTTAAGTGTGGTGACGGTTGTGTTTGCTTGATCCCGTAGGTGCTTTGATACGATGCTCCCGTTGTGGTCGTAGGCGACGATCAAAGTGTTGAGATGAATATTGTCCCGTGCGGGGTTTGGCATGATGGCATAGAGGTCGGGGTTGAAAATCTGGAACCCCTTGCTGAGAATCGCATAGGATATTCCGTAGGTTTCCTTTGATGAGCTTGAAAATCCAGCCAATAGGCTACGCAGTATGGACATGAAATATTCCCCTGTTTTGTTGGTATGGTTATTGAAGTGTGGGGCCAGGGGGAGGAATGGTTGTAACTTGATTTTGCGGGGCTTCCTCTTCCAGAGCCTCTTGCTGAAGGTTGTATATATCCATCGTGAATTCTTCCGGTGTGCGTTGCAGGAGATATTGAAACTGGTCGTGCGCTATCGGGCCGTTGGAATCAAAGAGCCACTCCTGATTCCATTCCATGTCCAGAGGAAGTCCGGCCAGAATGCTGCGTAGTGCAGATTCAGCATAACAAAAAGAAGAGGTAACATTTCTGTGCCTACGGGCCTCGGCGTAGATGTTTTCTTCACAATCGTCTGGCAGGCACAAGCTGAATACTTCATTCGGTCTGAATATCAGAGTTCCGTCTTTTGCGAAGTTGAACCCTGTTATCAGCTGATGAATAGTAACTCTGTCGATTTTGGCGTTTTTATCAATTGCGGTCGGGATATCTACGACCAAGAGGGCCGAGCGGCACAGCAAATCGGGTTCGGTCTCATTCTTCAGATTATAGTCGACCCACATAAATAGGCATCCTCCCTCTTCTGCTGCGAGGTACATGTCCATGTTTTTGAGTGCTGATTTTTTTTCAAAGTGGACGGCTTCGGGTGAATGCATGTCTCTTAGTGTGCTATGGATTATATAGAGGGTGTCGCGGTCGATATCTTTCATTCCGCATGCCAAAAAGTACGTATTGTCTTCGTCCTGACTTCCTAACTGGAAAATATTCATGATGTCTTTGCGCGGGAAGGATATAGCGGGGATTTGGGGTTCTATTTCTGCCTCTATCGCTGTGGATGTCATGTCTTGGGTCATAAATTTTTCCTAATAGCTTGCAAATTTTCCCTCATTTATCATAATCACATTGAATTTTGCAAGTTTTTCTGGCAAGAGGGGGGAATGACAGCCAAAACGCCACAAGTCCAGACTTTCGGATGCCGCCTCAATGTCTATGAGAGCGAGGTGATGAAGTCGCACGCCCGCGAGGCAGGGATGGAGGATGCGATTATCTTCAATACTTGCGCGGTCACGGCCGAGGCCGAACGGCAAGCGCGTCAGGCCATTCGTCGGGCGCGGCGCGACAATCCTGATGCCAAAATCATTGTTACGGGTTGCTCGGCGCAGATAAAGCCGGAATCCTATGCGGAAATGCCTGAAGTCGATCAGGTGATCGGCAATGATGCGAAATTGAAAGCTGAAACATGGACAGGTCGTTTGAGCGAGAAAGTTGTCGTCAACGATATCATGTCGGTGCGGGAAACGGCCAGCCATTTGCTCGAAGGGTTTGAAGGGCATGCCCGCGCGTTCGTGCAGGTGCAGAATGGATGCGATCACCGTTGCACGTTTTGTATTATTCCCTATGGGCGTGGGAATTCGCGCTCGGTTCCCGTAGACGACATCGTTGCGCAGATCAAGGCGCTGGTGGCGCAGGGGTATAATGAAGTTGTTCTTTCCGGTGTTGATGTCACATCGTATGGCAAGGATTTGGCGGGGGAGCCGACGCTTGGGTATATGATGAGCGTTCTGTTCCGTGAAGTGCCGGAGTTGCCGCGTCTTCGCCTGTCTTCGCTTGATCCGGTCGAGATCGACGAAGATTTGTGGAGCCTGATTGCGAATGAGCCGCGTTTGATGCCGCATTTGCATTTGAGTGTGCAGGCCGGTGATGACATGATTTTAAAACGCATGAAGCGGCGTCACTTGCGTCAAGACGTAATTGATGTGTGCAATCGCGCGCGTGCGCTTCGTTCCGATATGGTGTTTGGTGCGGATATCATCGCCGGATTTCCGACCGAAACGGAAGAGATGTTTCTGAATACCATGAAGCTGGTTGAAGAGTGTGATTTGACATTCCTGCATGTCTTTCCTTATTCACCGCGGCCGCAGACTCCGGCGGCTAAAATGCCACAGGTAGAGCTTGCTGTACGCAAAGAACGCGCGGCGCGGTTGCGCGAACTGGCCGAGTCGCAAATGGCAAGGTTTTTGGCAGCGCGAAAAGACGGTTTTTACCGTGTTGTCGTTGAACAGGGGGGGATTGGTCGGTCCGAGCATTTTGCCGAAATTTCACTTGATCGCGATTATCCTGTCGGAAGCCTTGTGGACGTTGCTACACACGATGTTCGGGATGGTAGGCTGGTCGGTAAAATCGCCGCATAAATTTTCCTAACAAACCTTGGTATTTTCGCGGCTTTGTGCTAAACCAGAGATGTAATCCAAGACTAGATTTTTCAAGAGGCCTATCATGTTATTCTGGCGCAAAAAGACCACACAAAATGCACGGCAGGAGCGCGAAGAGGCCGAAGACCGGATTGTACACAATCCTGATGATCCGGCCATCGAACCTCCTGTCGAGTATGATGCTGCGATTGATCCCGAGTTTGAAAAACACGAGCTTAATGAAACTGAAAACGAAGTGATCGACGAGCTGGAAGAAATTCCCTATTCGAAAGCCGAAGCTCCGAAAAAATCTTCCGAAGATATGGGCGGTGGGTGGCTTTCTCGTCTGACTGGGGGGCTTTCCAAATCCACGCATAAAATCGGCGGGGGGCTCGGCGATTTGTTTTCCAAACGCAGACCGGACGAAGCCACCCTTTCGGGCCTTGAGGATTTGTTGATCGCGGCTGATCTCGGTCCTGCAACTGCGGCGCGTTTGGTTGAAGTGGTGCGTGAGCGCAAATTCGACAAAGAAAATTGTGCGGCCGAGGTTCAGGAAGCTTTGGCTGAAGAGGTTGCGTCTATTCTTCGTCAGAACGAGCGGAAGCTTGATCTGGAGAAAACCGTCATTGGTCCGCGCACGATGCTGATTTGCGGAGTCAATGGTGTCGGCAAAACCACAACAATTGGCAAGCTTGCCTATCAATTTCATTACAAGCTTCATAAAAAAGTCATGATGGCGGCGGGCGATACGTTTCGCGCGGCGGCCATCGAGCAACTGCAGATATGGGCCGACCGGACGAAGTGTCCGTTGGTGTCCTCGGAGATCGGTGCCGATTCTGCGGCACTCGCTTTTACCGCGTATGAAAAAGCGGTGGCCGATGGGATGGATGTTCTGATGATCGACACGGCGGGGCGTCTTCATAACAAGGCCAATTTGATGGCCGAGTTGGAAAAGATTTCCCGTGTCCTGAAGAAAAAAGATGAAACTCTGCCGCACGAAGTTATCCTAATTCTGGATGCGACGACGGGGCAGAATGCGGTTTCGCAGGTCGAGACTTTCTCGCAAATCGTGCCACTCTCTGGTTTGGTTGTGACCAAACTTGACGGATCGGCCAAAGGCGGGGTAGTCGTTTCTCTGGCCGACAGGTTTGGTTTGCCGATTTATGCGGTTGGTGTTGGTGAGGATATCGAAGACCTTCAGCCGTTCCATCCGGACGAGTTTGCACGGACTTTGGTCGGCCTGCCTGTCTGAATTCAGGACGCGTAGACGGGCGGGCGTTTTTCCTTTATGATCGGGTGCAAAGGAATCTGCCATGTCTTTTCTGAAGTCATTCAACAAAGTATATAAATTCACCGATGCTGATGAGGCATTTGCCTGCATCGAAGAGCTTTACAATCATTCGCGGGCCAGCTTGCTGGAAGCATTTGACGAGTTTTCCAAGTCAACCGATTTCCGGCAGGAGCGTGTTTCGGCGCATTACCCTTATCTGCGGGTCAAGGTCGATAACGCCAAGCGGATTGATAGTCGTCTGTCATACGGGTTTGTACCAAAGCCCGGGGTTTACTCCACGACGCTGACACGG
The DNA here is from genome assembly GCA_029558635.1 of Pseudomonadota bacterium. Taxonomy (GTDB): domain Bacteria; phylum Pseudomonadota; class Alphaproteobacteria; order Micavibrionales; family Micavibrionaceae; genus UBA1573. The sequence continues at coordinate 345,437 of JAKQEE010000052.1, forward strand.
CCGGATATTTTCGATCATTACTACAAAGAGCAAATTCGTCTTCTCCTTAAAAATCACAATGTGCCGGTCGAAGTCGGGGTGAGTGAAGTGCCGATGCCGATCCATTTTGTGTTGGGCGAGGATTTCCATCTGGAAGGGGATTTGACTCCACAGCATATGGAAGTTTTACCCAATCTTTTTGACTTGCCTGATCTTTCGATCATGGATGACGAGATTGCCAATGGGACGTACTATCCTGCGGATGGCGAGGACGCCCCACTGGCTTTGTTTACCGCGCCGCGAGTGGATATGTCGCTTCTGCGTCTGCGGCACTATACAGGAACCAATGCCGCGCACTTCCAGAACTATGTGATCTTTACCAACTATCAATTTTATATCGACGAATTTATCAAGATTGCGCACCAGACGATGTCGCCGAGCGATGATGCCGCCGTGCGTGAAGGGCGTGCCGAATATGAGGCGTTTGTAGAGCCGGGTAATATCGTGACCTACAACAAGAATATCAAAGGCTTGCCGAAAGATGAGGATGGGGAGCGCGGGCGGAGGTTGCCGCAGATGCCTGCCTATCACTTGAAGCGCCCTGATGGGTCGGGGATCACGATGGTTAATATTGGTGTCGGACCATCGAATGCCAAAACCATTACCGACCACATTGCCGTTTTGCGTCCGCATGCATGGATTATGCTTGGTCATTGTGCGGGGTTGAGGAATTCGCAAAACCTTGGTGACTACTGTCTGGCGCACGGATATTTGCGCGAGGATAACGTGCTTTACCGTGATCTCAACCCTGCGATTCCTATTCCGGCGCTTTCTGAAATCCAGTTGGCGCTTGAAAAGTCTGTGGCGGAGGTCACGGGGCTTAAGGGGTATGATCTCAAGAAGATCATGCGGACGGGGACTGTGGCTTCGGTTGACGACCGCAACTGGGAGCTTCGTCCGAGTATCCGCAAGAATGCACGGCTCAGTCAAAGCCGTGCCATTGCGCTTGATATGGAATCGGGGACGATTGCGGCCAACGGCTTCCGGTTTCGTGTGCCCTATGGAACGCTCCTGTGCGTATCCGATAAGCCGTTGCACGGGATGTTGAAGTTGCCGGGGATGGCCGAGAATTTTTATCGTCAGCGGGTCGAGCAGCATTTGCAGATCGGGTTGCTGACGATGGCGATGCTCCGCGAGATTGGCGAGGACCGGCTGCATAGCCGGAAGCTCCGCAGTTTCAACGAGGTTGCTTTTCAGTAATTCTGATTTCTTGCTTGGGCGCTTGTGCCTTTATGGAGAAATCGGAGTCTTCGGGTGATGACGCGCCTGTGAGGAATTCGGCCATTCTTTTCAAAACATATAGAGTTTCCTGCGAGGCTGGTCTTGCCGTCAAGGAGGAATCTTTGGAGTACCCCCTGGGTCCGAGGATGTTCGGTGTGTGTTCGTTTAATGCAAGAAGAACATAGTTCCCGAAAGATTTTCGATCTATCAGAGGGGGGTACGTATCTTGCCAAGCGTGCATGAGTTGGCTTAGGGCCTGACCGGACCCCTGAACTGTGATGTCATCAAGTTGAATCAGTTCGAGGAATTTGGCTTCGGGAATGAGTAAAGAATCGCCGTTATAGACAGAGATCCATTCTGCAAGTTCCTGAAGCAGTTTCGGGTAATAGTCAGGAGTAATTGTTCTCAACTGTGCCATGTGAATCCTTTTTGTGGGGTTTCATATAGCTGATGTTTTAATTTTATGGCAATAAAAAATTCCTATTTTCCTTTCAAAAGAGTGATGTGGCCCATTTTGCGGCCAGCGCGGACTTCGGGTTTGCCGTAGAGGTGGATGCAGGCGTTTGCTTTGCCCAGATATTTATTGACCAGTGCCACATCGTCGCCAATGAGATTGAGCATCACGGCGTCCGAGTGGCGAACAGCTTTACCAACGGGTAGGCCGCACACGGTGCGCACATGATTTTCGAATTGCGACACGGGGCAGGCGTCAATGGTCCAATGACCGGAATTGTGGGTGCGTGGGGCGATTTCATTGGCGATGATCTGCCCGTCTTTTGTCACAAAGAGTTCCAATCCCAGCACACCCACGAGGCCGACTTGCTTGGCCAGTTTTTGTGCCATTTTCGTCGCGCGGGCGAGAAGGGCATCGTCCAGCGGAGCGGGAGCGGTGGTTTTCGAAAGGATATGGTTTTTGTGGTCGTTGAGGACCGGTACATAGGATTCGGTTTTGCCGAATTGGTCGCGTGCGACGATCACCGAGATTTCATGTTTGAAGGGAACCAAGAATTCGACAATCGCTTCGTCGGTTTTAAGCGAAGCCCATGCCTTGCCAATGTCAGTGTTCTTGTCGATTTTGGCCTGACCTTTGCCATCATAGCCAAAGCGGGTTGTCTTTATAATACAATCCGTTACGCCCCATTGTTGAATCTGTTTCTTAACATCGGCGGTGCTTTTCGCTTTGCCCCATTTGGCGGTGGGGATGCCGATGTCATTGAGGAATTGTTTTTCTTTCCAGCGGTGCTGGGCGATCTCCAGCAGCTTTTCGTCGGGGTAAACGGGTTTGAACTTTTTCAAATAACGAACTGTTTCGACCGGAATATTTTCAAATTCATAGGAAATCACATCGACCGATTTTGCGAAGTCTTTGAGCGCGTCTTTGTCGTCGTAGGAGGCCACGAATGTTTTGGCCGCAACATGAGAGGCAGGGGAGTCTGTTTCGGGGCAAAAAATGTGGGTTTTGATTCCGAGACGGGCCGCGGCCAGCGCCGACATGCGGCCCAGTTGCCCACCGCCAAGAATTCCAAGAGTTTGTGCCGATTTTGTCATTTTGGCCATCCTTCAGGTTGTTTTACACCTTATCCTGACCATTTCCTTCGAGGGAACAGGTGGGCAAGGGCCAAGAATAGGGAGGTGTGGGGGCGGTATAGCATGATTTTCGGCAAAGGTCAGGGGGGTTTTTGATCTGCACGCTTAATAGTTCGTTTGAGGGGTTTTGATTTTTTTCGTGTTTCAAATCCTTAAGAAGGGATTCGACCTGACGGACATAGAGGGATTGGTGGTACAGCCAAGTTTTCAGGCGCTTTCCAGCCACCGAATAGACCCCGTGTTTATAGGCGTTTTGTGAAGAAATGGCTTTGCCTTCGGAAGTTTTGGGGCCAGTGGAATTTTTCCACGGCGACCAGCGTTTGATCGCGTCACGCTGTTTTTGTTTTTGATCTTCGGTCCATAGTCTCATAGGGACATTATAGGAATATATTCATAATTAGTCAAGGGAAGCTTGGATTGCAGGTCCCTTGTTGAGTGGGTCAGGTCGGGATTTCGGCGACGGCGGCGGTTTGATCGGCGCGGAATTTATCGAGGCGCGCGGCCAAGTCTTCATCGGAAATGGCGAGGATGGCTGCCGCCAACAAGGCCGCATTGATCGCGCCGGCTTTGCCGATGGCCAGAGTTCCGACGGGAATGCCGCCGGGCATTTGAGCAATGGATAACAGGCTGTCCATTCCTTTAAGCGCATGGCTTTCCACGGGAACGCCCAAGACAGGCAGGGGAGTCATTGAGGCCGCCATGCCCGGGAGGTGGGCTGCGCCGCCTGCGCCTGCAATAATGACTTTCAGGCCGCGCTCTTTGGCGGTTTTTGCGTAGGTGAAGAGGCGGTCCGGTGTGCGGTGGGCCGAGACGATGCGGGTTTCGTGCTCAATGCCGAGTTTATGAAGGATGTCGTGGGCGTGTTGCATCGTTTCCCAGTCCGACTGGGACCCCATGATAATGCCGACTTGCGGGTTTTGGTCGCTTTCGCTCATATCTTTCCCTTAGGCCAGAATATCCGGTATCAACATGCTCTCGATCCGCGAGATCATGTCTTTCAGGCGCAGTTTCTCTTTTTTCAGCTTGGTAATTGTCAGAAAATCGACGGGCTGGGCTTGCCCCATCATGTGAATCTGTTCGTCTAATGCTTTGTGTTGGAGGGCAAGCTCTTCGAGCTGCTCCCGCAGGGAATCTTCGTCAACCATTTACTATAATTCTTAAAGTCCGAGTTTATTGTCTCCGTTTCATATCAGATTTTAAATCGTTTGATAAGCCTCAATTATTTGTAGTTATTTTGCTTTCGGGGCATTTACGTTTCAATTTTAACAAAGTATGGTGTTTTCCGGATGTACCGCCCCTACGGGGGCTTTGGTCGCGTCTTTCGTCTGTTTTTATCTTGGAAAGAGTTGGTTGAGGCAACATGGCAAAGAAAAGAATCGGTATTCTGACTAGTGGGGGTGATTGTGCGGGCTTGAATGCCGCAATACGGGCGGCAGTTTACCGCGCCGATTTGCTGGGATGGGAAGTGTACGGAATTATCGACGGGACGGCAGGCCTGCTGTGCGATCCCCTCGAATATAAAGTTCTGACACCTTCTATGCTTGACACCAATGTTATGCGTATGGGAGGTACCATCCTCGGGACCACTAACAAGGGCAACCCGTTTGCCTATCCGATGCCGGACGGCACCATCAAGGATCGTACGCAGGAAATCATCGACGGGTTTAAAACCCTTGGCATCGAGGCCGTGATCGGTATTGGCGGCGATGGCAGCTTTGCTATTCTGCGCAAACTCGCGATGCAGGGCGGTATCCGCATGGTCGGTATCCCTAAAACAATTGATAACGACATCGGCGAAACCGAAAGCTCGATCGGGTTTGATACGGCTGTGGCTGTTGCGACCGAGGCTCTCGACCGCTTGCAGCCGACCGCTGCGTCGCATGACCGTGTGATGGTTCTCGAAGTGATGGGCCGTGATGCTGGGCATATTGCGCTGACCGCAGGTATTGCCGGTGGTGCGGATGTGATCCTGATCCCGGAAATCCCATACAATATGGCCAGCATTTCCAAGAAAATCGCACAGGTCAAAGAGGGCGGGCGGAATTTTGCGCTGGTGGTTGTTTCCGAAGCTGTCAAAACGCTCGACGGCGAGCCTGCACAGATGAGATTCAGCGACGGACAATTGCGTTACGGCGGCATCGGCCATTACGTTGGCGACCAGATTTTCCGCGCCACAGGGTCCGAGACCCGCGTGACGGTTCTGGGGCACGTTCAACGCGGTTCGCCGCCTACCTATAATGACCGTTTGATTGCTTCGGCGTTCGGTGTTCGCGCTGTTGATCTGATTGCCGAGAACAAGTTTGATCGTATGGTGGCTTGGAAAAACCGCGAAGTGGTCGATGTGCCAATTGAAGCCGCGATTGCCGCTTATCAGGCTGTGGATGTCAACAGCTCGCTGGTTCACACGGCGCGCGCTTTGGGCATTTCTCTGGGAGATGAAGCTTAATGCTCTATGTCCAACAGGTGCTCTCGGCGGATGAAAAGCTTATCTATGTGGCCAGATTTCACTGGTTCTATGATGTGCAGGCGATCATGGCGATTGTGTGGGGCGTTTTCTTCTCCCTTTCGCTTTTGATCTCCGTTGAAGTCCTGATCGAGAGCCTGCCTGTCAAATGGGGGGATTTCCTTCTTTCCGATCCGTTAACGCCGGATGATGGCTGGTTGGCTATCGTGCGCAAAATGCATCCGGTTATCAAATTGGCGGCATTACTGATCTTTCTGCTGGGCGTTTTGCGTTTTGCGCAAATGATGGTCATCAAGGTCACAACAGAAATTTGTGTGACCTCCAACCGCATCATCTACAAGCGCGGTCTGATCGCGCGCAATGTCGGGGAGATGAGCATCGACCGGATTGAAAGTGTTTCCGTTCACCAGTCATTCTGGGGACGGATTTTCGATTTCGGCCGTTTGATTATTCACGGTATGGGCGTTGGCGAGATGATTATGCCCAATCTGGCGGAACCTATCCGGTTCCGTAAAGCGATTGAGCACGCCAGAAACGGCTAAATATTTCTTTCATAGCTAGGGAGGAAGAAAAAATGGATCCCAAAAAGGTCGTTGCAGCGAGAAGTTCTTCGGATTTGCCGACTTCTCTCAGAGAAGGTGAAACCGTTCTTGCCAGAGGTGTGATTTCGAGCGCCATTTTTTGGAAGGCTGGAGCTGTCTTGTTGTTCGCGCTTCTGATCGGGTTGTTGGCTCCGCCTTTGGGGTATTTCCTGTGTCTGGTTTCGCTCCTGATGTTTATCTATACGATGATTTTGCGGTCGATCCTGATGCTGATCGTCACCAACCAGCGGATTTTCTTTCGCTCCGGTATTATTAAGGTCGATACGGTTCAGGTGCGACTGGAACGCGTTGAAAGTGTCGAAATACAGCGCACACTGGTTGGCCATATGTTGAATTACGGGACGGTTGTGTTGACCGGTGTCGGGTCACGGTTTTCGTTTATTCCGTTTCTGGCCAATGCCGCACATATCCGCAATGTGATTGACGATTTGCTTTATAAACGGGATCAGGCCAAGGAAAAATCGGAATGAAGTGGGATAAATCGAAACTGGTCAGCCGGTATGTGACCGAAGGGGCCAAAAGCGCGCCGCACCGTTCCTATTATTATGCGATGGGCATGACGGAAGAAGAAATCCATCAGCCTTTGGTCGGGGTGGCGACGTGTTGGAATGAGGCGGCCCCTTGTAACATCGCCTTGCAGCGGCAGGCGCAGTCGGTCAAGCGTGGTGTATCCGAGAACGGCGCGACACCGCGTGAGTTTACCACCATTACCGTGACGGACGGAATCGCGATGGGGCATGAGGGGATGCGGTCATCTTTGCCGTCGCGTGATGTGATTGCGGATTCGGTTGAACTGACTATGCGCGGGCATTGTTACGATGCGCTCGTGGGGCTTGCCGGATGCGATAAGTCACTGCCCGGGATGATGATGGTGATGGTGCGGCTTAATGTGCCGTCGGTCTTTATGTATGGCGGGTCGATTCTGCCGGGGAAATTTCGCGGCAAGGATGTGACTGTCATTGATGTGTTCGAGGGAGTCGGCAAACATGCGACGGGTGAATTTTCGGACGCCGACCTCAAGGAAATGGAATGTTGCGCGTGTCCCGGATCGGGCGCGTGCGGGGGCCAGTTTACCGCCAATACGATGGCGTGCGTGTCGGAAGCGATTGGTCTCGCCTTGCCCGGATCTGCGGGGGCGCCTGCGCCTTATGAAAGCCGTGATGAGTATGCTGCTGCCTCGGGGCAAGCGGTTGTCGAACTTATCAAGAAAAATATTCGTCCGCGCGATATCGTGACGCGCAAATCTCTGGAAAATGCGGCGATGATTGTGGCGGCTACGGGTGGTTCGACCAATGCCGCGCTTCACTTGCCTGCGATTGCGCATGAGGCTGGAATCAAATTCGATCTTCATGATGTGTGCGAAGTGATGCGCCGGACGCCGTATCTCGCGAGCCTCAAACCCGGTGGAAAATATGTCGCCAAGGATTTGTTCGATGTCGGCGGCGTTTCCGTCGTGTTGAAAGAGCTTTTGAAAGGTGGTTTCCTGCATGGCGATTGCCTGACCGTGACGGGCAAAACCATTGCCGAAAATCTGGAAGGGGTTGAGTTCCCCACCGATCAGGATGTGATTGCGCCGATTGACAAGCCGCTTTCGACCACGGGCGGAGTTGTCGGGTTGCGTGGCAATCTGGCTCCGGACGGGGCGATTGTCAAAATTGCAGGGATGGAGAATTTGGTCTTTGAAGGTCCGGCACGGTGTTTCGATTCCGAGCAGGCTTGTTTCGATGCCGTGCAGAACCGCCAATATAAAGAAGGCGATGTTTTGATTATCCGGTATGAAGGTCCCAAGGGCGGGCCGGGGATGCGCGAGATGCTCTCGACCACCGGAGCCTTATACGGGCAGGGGATGGGCGGCAAAGTGGCCCTCATTACCGATGGGCGTTTTTCAGGCGGGACGCGCGGGTTTTGTATCGGTCATGTAGGGCCGGAGGCTGCGATTGGCGGGCCGATTGGTTTGCTGAAAGATGGAGACGTGATCCGCATTGATGCCGCAAAGGGAACGCTTGATGTGGTGTTGTCCGACGCGGAATTGGAAGCGCGACGCAAAGAATGGAAACCGCGCAAAAACCGGTATCAATCGGGTGCGCTGTGGAAATATGCGCAGCTGGTCGGTCCTGCCGTGGACGGGGCTGTGACCCATCCGGGGGCCGAGGCAGAGGAACATGTCTATGCCGATTTGTAATTCGTCGTTGCGAGTCGTCGTCTTTTATCTTTTGTTGTTTTTTCCTGTGTTGGTGTTTGCCAATGACGAGGTTCTGGAGCCCGGAACCGATCAGGTTCTGGCGTATGAGAATCCGTCTTTGTTTTCCCTGATCGACGCTGGCCGCATCGATGGTGTGCGGTTGGGATATAAGGACGATTTCAGTACTTTCTATCAAGGGCGTCACGGTGCATTTTTATGGGTACGGGACGGACGGTTTACAAGCGATGCACGCGACGTGTTCGGCCTTATTCAGGATTCCTGGCAACATGGTCTTAACCCCGATAATTATCACCGTATGGAATTGGCTTCGCTGATGGGCGAGAGGTTTGCCGATGGTCTGGCGTCGGCCAAAGCTGAATTGTTGATGGGCGATGCCGCCGTGCGGTATGGGCGCGATATTTCAGGGATGCGTTTGTCTGCCAAAACTCTGGAAGCCGATCCGTCGTCGTGGTCGCGCGGGGTGATGGTGTCTTCGTTGCTGGATATTATGGCGCAGTCGCGCGATCCTGAGAGAGTTCTGGAGATGCTGGCTCCACAAGACCGTGTCTATAAGGCTTTGCAGCAAGAGTTGAAGCGTGTGCTCAAGGAGTATGACGAGCATGCGAAATCCGGTGTGACCAAATTTTCTCTGGTCGGGTTGTTGCGTCCGGGGGAGCGGAATCCTGCTGTTGTCAGTTTGCGCGACAAGATGGGCCAGAAATCTCCGCGTCAGGATGCCGATTTGTATGACGGTGATTTGCAAAAATCTGTGATGGCGTTTCAGAAGGCGCGGGGGTTGATGCCTGATGGTGTCATCGGTCCGCGCACGGTGATCGCCATCAACGAAGGGCCGCGCGAGAGATTAATCAAAGTATTGGCCAATCTGGAGCGCAGGCGTTGGGTCAAGCGGCCGATGCCGTCACGCTATGTCGAGGTCAATATTCCGGCAATGTGGTTGAAGGCCGTTGAAGGAAATGATGTGGCGTTCGACATGCCGATTGTGGTCGGGCGCAAGAAACGCCCCACCATGAGTTTTGTCGATGACATCGTCGGGATCCGATTCAATCCGTCGTGGTATGTGCCGGACACGATCAAGAAGGAAGATTATTTGCCAGAGTTGCAGAAAGACCCGCAGGCATTGGCCGAAAAGGGGATCGCCTTTCGTGTGCGTGCGGAAGACGGGTCGGGGTTGCAGACCGTTGCGCCAGAAGATATCGACTGGGCCAATATGACTGCGGCCGATCTGAAGTCAGTGCAGATGGTTCAAGGGCCGGGGGCGGCCAATGCGCTCGGACAAATTCGCGTGTTGATGCCCAACCGTTACGATATTTATTTGCATGACACCAATATGCCGTCGCTGTTTAAAAAAGACGACCGTGCGCAGAGTTCGGGGTGCATGCGGATGTCCGAGCCACAGCGTATGGCCAATTTTATTCTGGGGCATAATCAGGGATGGTCGAATGACCGATTGGAGTATTATTTGCAGAAAGCAAAGACTCTGGAAATTAAAGCCGAGCTGCCCACGCCTGTCTACATCTTCTATTACACCATTTGGGAAGGAACCGATGGCAAGTTGATTTTTGGCAATGATATCTATGGGTTAGACAAAGACCTTGTCAATGTTCTCAAAAGTAACGGCAAAGTCAATTTTCCGATGATTTGATCTTTATTTGATTATATAAAAGTAAAAGTGAAAAACCTTGAAATTAGCGGTGGGGTTTCTTATATTTAAAGAGTCGGGGATAATTCTATTCCCCATTGAAGATGTACTTCATAAGTCTTCTGTCAGTTGTTAAACAGAACTTTATTTACTTTTATTGTTCCGTGTTGTACTGAACTTGCTTTAATTTGAACCAATCCGAACAGGTGATGAATGTCCTTTCTCGATTCTGGTACTGAAACTTTGCTGAGCCGCCGCAGCTTTCTCAAGGGCGGGATGACCCTTTCTCTCTCCGCTCTGATTTCCGCCACAGCCGTCAAGCCTGTTCTGGCGATGCCGTCTGACGGGGCTTACAGTGTGACTTTTAAAAATGCGCATACGGGGGAAGTGTTTTCCGGTGTGTACCGCGTCGGCGACCGTTACTTGCCTGAGGCTTTCGAGCGGATCAACTATGTGATGCGCGATTTCCGTGCTAATGAAGTCTTCCCGATGGATCCGCGCGCGATTGATATCATTGCTGCCGTTCACCGCCATACGGGGGCGTCTGCGCCATACTCCATTATTTCCGGTTACCGTTCGCCTCATACCAATGCGATGCTGCGTTCACACTCCCGTGGCGTGGCCAAGAAGTCGTTGCATATGTCGGGTCAGGCCATCGATGTGCGTTTGTCGGATATTCCGGCCAAACATATCCGTGAAATCGCGATGAAAATACGGGCCGGTGGTGTTGGGTATTATCCGCGTCAGGGATTTGTGCATCTTGACTCCGGTGCATTCCGTACCTGGTGATGTTTTCTAGATTTTAGGAATGGCGGAGCGGGCGAGTTCATCGACCCGCTCGTTTTCTATGTGGCCGGCGTGTCCCTTGACCCAGATCCATTCGATTTTGTGGCGGGCGATTTCGTGGTCCAGCGCTTCCCACAAATCCTGATTTTTGACCGGCTTGTTTTTGGCCGAGGTTTTCCAGCCGCGCGCTTTCCAGTTCGGCAGCCATTCGGTGACTCCTTGCAAGACGTATTTGCTGTCGGTATGGAGTTTGATTTTGCACGGGCGCGAGAGCGCTTTCAATCCTTCAATGGCGGCCACTAGCTCCATGCGGTTGTTGGTGGTGTCTTTTTCGCCGCCGGAGAGTTCTTTCTCTACCCCGTTGTAGCGTAGCAGTGCGCCCCAGCCGCCTGGTCCCGGATTGCCCGAGCAGGCGCCGTCGGTAAAAAGTTCAACGATCTGTTTAGAAGAGTTTGTGGTCACGGTGGAATTCCAGTTTGCGGGTATATTCGGTCGGGTCGTGCGGTTTGACAAGGGCGGTCGGGTCGTGGAAAACCAGATCGTGCAGCCGCGTGGAGAGAATGCGCAGCGCCGCGCCGCGACAGAGAATTTGATAAGAGTCTTTTTCTTCTTTGTTTAACGTGCGGATGGATTCGTAGCCGTTTAGAAGTACATCCCAGCGTTCGGGGATAAAATTACCGTCTTTGTCAAAGCACCACGCGTTCATAACAATCGCCAGATCGTAGACCAAAAAATCGGTGCAGGCAAAATAGAAATCAATCACGCCATGAATGTGGTTGTTTAGTATAAAGACATTATCGGGGAACAGGTCGGCATGGATGTTACCTGTGGGCAGATCTTGCGGCCAGTGTTGTTTCAGGAATTCGAGTTCTTTCAAAAATTCCAATCCGCGTTCTTTGGTTTTTTGGAGGCGCGCTTCCCATGCATCCGGTCCCATCGAATTGGTGCGGTGAAGAGATGTGGTTTGCCCAGCGAGGTGCATTTTGCCAAGAAGCGTTCCGAGTTCGGCGCACAGGGCCGGAGTGATGTCGTCTTGTGCTATGCCGCGCCCTTCGATGAAGGTGAAAATGGCGCAGGGTTTGTCATTAATAGTTGAGTACAGTATGGCTGTACCGGATTTTGGATCCCGTGCGTGCAAATTCGGCTTTGCCGAATGCCCACGAGATGACGTATTCTTGAGTGGGAGCGGTGATGGGCAGTGGATTCCCGATTTTTGCAGATGGTCCATAAGGTCCAGAAAATAGGGAAGCTCGGACGGGTCGATGCGTCTTTCGAAAATGGTCAGAATGAATTTACCGGTTGCCGTCTCGATTTTGTAGTTGGTGTTGTCGATTCCCTGCACGATGCCTTCGGCGGAGACCAAAGGGCCCAAATCATAGTCTTGCAACAGGGATTCGATCTGCCCGTTCGTGAGGTGGGTGTAAACAGCCATAACGTCTTATTCAATCATATCCTGCGGCATACGGGACTGCCGGATATGGTGTTTTATGATACTTATTAACAGGGAAAGGATGCCAATGCTCGTCGTTATGATCGGAAGGTACAGATCGTTAATGTAATGATAGGCCAGCCATGGAAAGCCGGTGAAAAAGTAAACGATCCGGATTCGCTGGGCTTTGCTTTGAAGTTCGCCAAAGCGGCAGATTATCACCATCGCAATCGGAATAATGTCCGACGGGCGATGATAAATCAGAAAAATAGCGGCAATGGATAGAAAAATGGCAAAGGCCATGCGCGGCCAGACGGTTTTTTTCAGGACGGTGTTGGGGGTTAGGGATTGAATCAAGGCTCCGGTGGCTGCGATTCCTGCGCCGCACGCTCCGGCGGTTCCTCCCATCAAAAACAGATAGAGTCCGGCCAGAGAATCTCCGCCGAATTTGAAGGCCATCATTTTGCGGCGGCCATAAAAATGGGGGCCGATAATCCCCATCGCAAACGATGCCAGCAGAATAAGTGAATATGGATGAAGAAGGGTGTCGAGCGTCAAGATGCCTTGATTATACGGTGTTCTTCGGCATCGCGCAACAGGCGCGGAATGTTGAAGGTCACGTTTTCGCGTGTGAGGACGACTTCTTCGACTTCGACGGTGAATTTATCGCCCAAGGCCTTGATGACGTTTTCGATCAGGATGTCGGGGGCTGAGGCTCCGGCGGTCAGGCCCAGCGTCTTGACGCTTTTCAGAGCGGTCCATGGGATGTTGTTTTCATCCTGAACCAGATAGGCGCTCGGGCAGCCGTAGGATTTGGCCACTTCGACCAGACGGTTCGAATTGGAGGAGTTGGGAGAGCCGATGACGAAGACGATGTCCGAGCGCGGGGCAATGGATTTCACCGCTTCCTGACGGTTGGTTGTGGCGTAGCAAATATCTTCCTTGCCAGGACCGACAATGGCGGGGAATTTTTTCTTCAAGGCTTCGACAACCGAAGAGGTATCATCGACCGACAAAGTTGTTTGGGAACAGAATGCCAGTTGGGTCGGGTTCGGGACTTCGAGCCGTTCGACGTCTTCGGTCGTTTCAACCAGATGGACCGCCCCTTTCGGGAGTTGGCCCATTGTGCCAATGACTTCGGGGTGGCCTTCGTGACCGATCAGTACAATATCCAATCCCATTTTATAATGACGCGCGGCTTCGTTATGGACTTTGGTCACGAGCGGGCAGGTGGCGTCGATATAAAACATGTTCCGATTTTGGGCGTCTGCGGGAACCGATTTCGGGACGCCGTGGGCCGAGAAAATCACGGGGCGGTCGTGATGGTCCGCCGGAATTTCGTCGAGTTCCTCAATAAACACTGCGCCCTTCGATTTCAGGCTTTCGACCACGAATTTATTATGGACAATTTCGTGGCGGACATAGACGGGCGGGCCGTAGGTTTCCAAGGATTTTTCAACGATCTGGATGGCGCGGTCAACGCCCGCGCAAAAGCCGCGCGGGGCGCAGAGCAGAATTTTCAGGGAAGGGTGGTTTTCCATGGTAAAAACCGATACCAGAACGCAAGCGGGCTTGCCATGTTTTTTCTTTGCGTTATTGTTCATTCGTTATTTTAAAGCGGAGAGAGAGAATGACGCGTCAATTCGGGCTTTTGGTTTGTCTTTTGGGTGCTGGCCTTACTTTGAGCGGGTGCGAGGCCGTCAAATCCATGGGGCGCAGCGTTGAGTCGGGTTTTGAGTCTATCGAGTGGCCAAGTTTTGACGGGGCAGGCGAGCAAGCTCCTGTGGCTCAGTCTCAGGGTTCCGATGCGGGGCAATCTCTGGTCGCCAATCTTCCTGAAAATTGCCCGCAACTGAAGGTCATGAGGGATATTTCGCGGATTTCGCAGTTCTCGAATCCTAAAGCCCCCAAAGCCGAAGAGATGATTGCATCGGCCAAGCTTTCGGGCATTGATGCGACGTGCAGCGTTGCGCCGAACAGTGTGACACTTGAAATCTCGCTTGATTTTGACGGGGTCCTCGGTCCGGTGGGCAAGGGCAATGGCGCGAGCGAAGCCAATTACACCTATCCGTACTTCCTGACTGTTGTGGCTCCGAGCGGGCAGATCATGTCCAAGGATGTGTTTGCTCTGTCGATGGTGTATAGCGGCGGAGAAGATCATCTGCATAAGCAAGACCGTTTGCGCCAGACCATCCCGTTAATGGCCGGACAAGCTGCCAACCAGTTCCAGATTGTGGCGGGGTTCCAGTTGAACCCTGAGGAATTGGATTATAACCGTAAGAATCCTTAAGTTTTATGGCTACCATCATTTGTATGAAGTGGGGCACGCGCTATGGCCCCGAGTATGTGAACCGTCTGTATGCCGGTGTGAAGCGTCACACCAAAATGGATGTGCGCTTTGTGTGCTTTACAGATGACGGGAGTGGGCTTCATCAAGGAATTGAAGTTCTGCCGTTGCCGCCGATTGATATCCCCGAACGGGTTGCGTCGTTCAAGCCGTGGCCGAAACTCTCGGTCTGGCAGTTTCCGCTCTTTGATATTGCGGGAGATGTGTTGTTCCTTGATATCGATCTGATTATCACGGGGCCGCTTGATGATTTCTTTACGTTCCATCCGGGGGAATATTGCGTCATCGAAAACTGGACGCAGATCGGGCAGGGGATCGGCAATACGTCAGTGTTCCGGTTTCCAGCCGGAAGATATGCCGAAATTTTCGAGCGGTTCAAACGCGATCCCGAAGCGATTTTAAAGGCCTATAAAGTTGAGCAGCATTATGTGTCGGCAATGATTCCAGAGCAAAAATTCTGGCCTGCTGAATGGTGTGTGAGCTTCAAGCATTCTCTGTTGCCACCGTTTCCGCTCAACTGGTTTAAAACGCCGCCTTTGCCGGAAAATACGCGGATTGTTGCTTTTACCGGCAAGCCCGACCCCGACGAGGCTGCCATCGGCAAATGGCCCGTTAAGGCATGGTATAAGGCTATTTATAAGCATGTCCGGCCGACCCAGTGGATTAACGAGCATTGGACGGATAAAGATCTGGGGCTTAATAGCCGCGGTCGTTCAGACGGTCGTGGGTGAAGAGGCCGGGGGCCGAGACACCGATCCAGAGTTTCTGGTCTTTCCACCATTGGCTGCGGTTCAATTCGGTTTCAATCGTCGGGAAGCCGTTAATCAGGCGTCCGCCGATATGGGCTTCCGCGACAGGGAGTAGGGTTTCCAGAAAGAATTTGCGTTCAATTAGAAAGACGTTGTTGGCCCAGTTCAGAACGTCGGAGCGGACCAGCAGGTCTCCGGTGGGAAGCCTTTTAATAACGTCAGGGAATTTTTCTTCAGGTTTTTGATAAATATAAACTGTCATCCCCTTGAGTTTATGTGCTTTTTTTGGCCTGAATAATCTGCGGAAGATTGCGACGATTTTGGTCATGAGCGAGGCGTTTTCCGCAGGCCAGTACTTGAGGATCTTTTCGATATGGAAGGTTTGGCCGGGCTGTTGCAAGTGGCGAAAGCGCCAGACGTGTGATTTTCCAGATTTGAGATGGTCGAGGGCGCGGGCCAGTTCCGGCAGGGGGCTTTTACTTTCATCGACCAGTTGGAAATCGTTTTCGGCCAAGATGACATAATCTGACTTCATAGCTTCGGCCATGGCCTTGAAACCGCCCAGAATACCGAGATTGTCGGAGGTCCCCGTATGGGGGACATCAAATTCGGTGGCCAGATCAATGCCCTGTTGTTCCATTTGTGGCAGAAATACAAGGGTTTCCCCGAGCAGGTCGAGCATGCCAGAGTCGCGGTAGCCCTTGAGGGTGGCGCGCAAACTGTCATATCCGCGCCATGAGAGGATTCCAAGACCAAGATTGGGCAAAGGGGGGGTCATGGTGCGGAGGCTATCTTTTTGGAGGGAGGTTTTCAACGGAAATCGCAGGGCATCTGCGACATTCCAACACGTTACGGTTTCCCTTGCCTAGGCCTGTTCTATATGCTAGGGAACAGCAACGAAATCAAAAGACTTTTTTATCGCTTTGGCGTAACTCTGGAAAGGATCAGGAATTGTCAAAATCCTCCTCCGCCTCTGGTGCTGGGACTCTGCTTGCAAGCCGCTACGCTGCCTCATTTATTGATGTTGCTAGTCAGGCCGGCGTTCTCGAAACCATTTATCGTGATATTTCCGAACTTCAAGCTGCTTTGGCCGATTCTGCCGAGCTTCGATCTCTGGTTCGTTCGCCTGTATATGGGGCTAAACGTCAGGCCGAGGTGATGGCGGAAATTTCCCATGCCGGAAAATTTCATTCCATTACGGCGAACTTTCTCTCGGTTCTGGCTGCGAATCGTCGTCTGAATGCGCTTGATGCGATTATCCGCGCTTTCTATCTTGAACTGGCCAAGCGTCAGGGTGAAGTCGAGGCACAGGTTCGCACCGCGCATCCGCTGACTGCCGAGCAGGAAACGCGCCTTTCGAAAGAACTGGCAGCTAAAACCGGACAAAGCGTCCGTCTGGTGATTGATGTTGATGAAAGTCTGTTGGGCGGGATGGTTGTGACCATCGGATCACAGATGATCGACGATTCGCTCAAAACAAAATTGTCACGGCTTCAGAAAGCCATGATGTCTAACTCCCATCCCCACACTGTATCATTGAAAGAGGTAGGATAATGAATATCCGTGCAGCAGAAATTTCTGAAATTTTGACCAAGCAGATCGCCAATTTCGGCGCGATGGCTGACGTGTCCGAAATCGGGCAGGTCCTCTCCGTCGGGGACGGTGTGGCCCGCGTTTACGGTCTGGATAACGTTCGCGCCGGGGAGATGGTTGAATTCCCTGACGGAACCAAGGGTATGGCCCTGAACCTTGAAGCGGACAATGTCGGTGTGGTTATTTTCGGCAACGACCGCGCGATTAAAGAAGGCGATATCGTCAAACGTACCGGCGAGATCGTTCAGGTTCCTGTGGGTAAAGAATTGCTCGGCCGTGTGGTTGATGCGCTCGGTAATCCTATCGATGGCAAAGGTCCGTTGAATGCAAAAGAATTCCGCCGCGTGGAAGTGAAAGCCCCCGGGATTATTCCGCGGAAATCGGTTCACGAGCCGATGCAGACCGGACTTAAGGCTATTGACGCTCTTGTTCCTATCGGGCGCGGTCAGCGCGAGTTGATTATCGGTGACCGTCAGACGGGTAAAACCGCCGTTGCTATGGATGCGATCATCAACCAGAAATCGGTCAATGCTTCGCCGAATGCGAAAGACCATATGTTCTGCGTTTATGTGGCTATCGGCCAGAAACGCTCGACGGTTGTCAAACTCGTCAAGGAACTCGAAGAAGCCGGTGCGATGGAATATTCGATCGTGGTGGCTGCGACCGCTTCGGACCCTGCACCAATGCAGTTCCTTGCTCCGTACACCGGATGTGCGATGGGCGAATATTTCCGTGACAACGGCATGCACGCCTTGGCAATTTATGACGATTTGTCCAAACAGGCTGTGGCTTATCGTCAGATGTCCTTGCTGCTCCGTCGTCCCCCCGGACGTGAAGCCTATCCGGGGGATGTGTTCTATATCCACTCGCGCTTGCTGGAACGTGCGGCGAAAATGAATGACGATCATGGTGCGGGATCTTTGACGGCTCTCCCTGTGATTGAAACGCAGGCTGGTGATGTGTCGGCCTATATTCCGACCAACGTGATTTCGATTACCGATGGCCAGATCTTCCTTGAAACGGGCCTGTTCTATAAAGGTATCCGTCCGGCGATTAACGTCGGGCTGTCGGTGTCTCGTGTGGGCTCTGCCGCGCAGATCAAGGCGATGAAACAGGTTGCGGGCAAGATTAAACTCGAATTGGCCCAGTACCGTGAAATGGAAGCGTTCGCGCAGTTCGCCTCCGATCTTGATGCGTCGACGCAGCGTTTGTTGGCACGCGGTGCGCGTTTGACCCAGTTGCTCAAACAGCCGCAATATTCTCCGCTGACTGCCGAAGAGCAGGTCGTGGTGATTTTTGCCGGTACGCGCGGTTTCCTCGACGGTATCCCGACTGGTAAAGTGAGCGAATATGAAGGCGAGATGCTGGCTGAATTGCGCTCTGCCGGTTCTTCGATCTTGGCTGCGATCAAGGAAAAGAAAGCTCTCGACGAGAAAATCGAAACGGATATTTCGATCTTCCTTGAGGGCTTTACCAAGTCTTATGCTTCGCGTTTAGCGGCATAGAGGAGGAATTTGCTGTGCCGGAAAATCTGGAAGATCATTTTAAACAGACGGGAAAAAAGGTCATGGGTTGGAATGAGCCGGTCCCCGAAGGTTATGAAGTGAGAGCCTGTGACGAGAGCACTCATACTATGGTTGTAGCCCCGATCAATCGCCATCAAGAGCCGGAAGTCAGATAATGCCCAGTTTAAGAGATTATAGAGATCGTATTGCCTCCGTTAAATCGACGCGGAAAATTACTTCCGCGATGAAGATGGTGGCAGCGTCGAAGCTCAAAAAAGCACAAGAAGCTGCCGAAGCTTCACAGCCTTATGCCAAGGCGATGGCCGGTATGGTTTCTCGTGTGGCTGCCGGTGTTCACGGCGCTGCGCCCAAACTCCTGACGGGGACCGGAAGCGAGCAGCGTCATATGCTGGTTGTTATTTCTTCCGATCGCGGATTGTGCGGCGGGTTTAACGGGAACCTTGTCCGGTATGTCCGTGGCGAGATACGTCGTTTGAAATCCGAAGGCAAGGATGTCCAGATTTTTTGTGTCGGACGCAAGGCGCGTGATGTGCTGAAGCGTGATTATGCCTCTCTGATCGTTGAAACTGTAACTGGCCTTGGCGGGAAGAAACATCTGGGGTTTGCTGAGGCGCAGAAAGTTGCCGATATGATCCTGAAAATGTTCGATGAGGGCAAGTTTGACGTTTGTACGATTGCGTATAACCAGTTTGTGTCGGTTCTGACCCAGAAACCAATGACCCAGCAGATCATTCCGTTTGTGGCCGCGGCCAACGAGAATGTACAGGCTGGTGTTTCCTACAGTTTCGAGCCGGAAGAGGAAATTATTCTGGCCGAAATGTTGCCCAAGAATATTTCCGTTCAATTGTTCCGTGCGTTGCTGGATAGCGCCGCAGGTGAACAGGCTGCGCGGATGACGGCGATGGACAACGCGACGCGCAATGCGGGCGACATGATTAAAAATCTGTCTATTAAATACAATCGTGCGCGTCAGGCATACATTACCAAGGAACTGATTGAAATTATTTCCGGAGCGGAGGCCGTATAGCGATGTCGTTGGTGCAGGACTGGGAAAAGATTGGAGACTATGATAATGGCGTGACGTTACATTTTTCTCGTCAGTCGTCCATGGTCAAGGTTGCTGTGAATACAGACAGTGGCGAACTGAGTCAGGAAGTCGGGCCGTTTGATACTGCAGGAATTAGTGGCGTGGCTTCTAGGCTTCGGAGCGGACATGTGCGCTTTGATGCCGACGCAAACAGAAGATTAAGATATGTCGTTGCCAGTTTGGGACTGATTGGAAGAAGACTGGGCTAGATTTTTAGAATTTTGAATTTAACGAAGGAAGAGTGAAATGAACGGAAAAGTTATTCAGGTTTTGGGTGCGGTTGTGGACGTACAGTTCGCCGATGGCAATGTGCCGGCGATTTTGAACGCGTTGCATACGACCAACGAAGGTAAAACTCTGGTTCTCGAAGTGGCCCAGCATTTGGGTGAAAACATGGTCCGCTGTATCGCTATGGATTCGACCGATGGTCTGGTCCGTGGGACGGAAGTCAAAGATACCGGTTCCGCGATTGCCGTTCCGGTCGGGAAAGAGGTTTTGGGCCGTATTCTCGACGTGATCGGCCAGCCGATTGACGAGCGCGGTGATGTGGGCGCCAAGAAATCTTATCCGATTCACCGTGAAGCACCAAAATTTGAAGATCAAGCGACCGAGACCGAGCAGTTGATTACAGGTATCAAGGTTGTCGACCTTCTTTGCCCTTATGCGAAGGGTGGTAAAATCGGTCTGTTCGGTGGGGCCGGTGTGGGCAAGACCGTGACCATTCAGGAACTCATCAACAACATCGCCAAAGGGCACGGTGGGGTGTCTGTGTTCGCCGGTGTCGGTGAACGGACCCGTGAAGGAAACGACCTTTATCACGAAATGATTGACGCGGGCGTTCTGGTTCCGGGTGATGCTGCTGCTTCGAAAGTGGCGCTAGTTTACGGGCAGATGAACGAACCTCCCGGTGCGCGTGCGCGTGTGGCATTGACGGGTCTGTCGATGGCCGAATATTTCCGTGATGAAGAAGGCCAAGACGTTCTCTTCTTTATGGACAACGTGTTCCGCTTTACGCAGGCGGGTGCCGAAGTTTCCGCGCTTCTGGGGCGTATTCCTTCGGCTGTGGGATATCAGCCGACGTTGGCCACCGATATGGGCGCATTGCAAGAGCGCATTACCTCGACCAACAAAGGATCGATCACGTCCGTTCAGGCCGTTTATGTTCCCGCTGACGATTTGACTGACCCTGCACCAGCCACGACTTTCTCGCACCTTGATGCGACGACGGTTCTTTCGCGTCAGATTGCCGAGTTGGGGATTTATCCTGCGGTTGACCCGCTTGACTCGACGTCGCGTATTCTCGATCCGCGCGTTGTCGGGGAAGAGCACTATAAATGTGCGACCGACGTTCAGAAAATTTTGCAAACCTATAAGGCATTGCAAGACATTATTGCTATTTTGGGGATGGATGAATTGTCCGAAGAGGACAAGCTGACCGTGGCGCGTGCCCGTAAGATCCAGCGTTTCCTAAGTCAACCATTCCATGTGGCTGAAGTGTTTACCGGTTCTCCGGGCGTGTTTGCATCTTTGGAGGAAACCATCAAAGGCTTCCGTATGATTTGCGACGGCGAGCTGGATCATATTCCTGAATCGGCGTTCTATATGGTCGGTAACATTGATCAGGTCTTGGAAAAAGCCAAGAAAATGGCTGCCGAGGCTGCGTAAGGATTATTGATGGGCGTTCAGGACTCGTTTGATTTGGCAGCATTGGTCAGGGGATCTTTGGATACCAAAGATTTTGCCCCGAAGGATGTTATGCAAGGTGTCCTTGACGCGTCACGTCAGATTCTGTTTGCGGCGTTCGAGAGCTATCCGGAACATGGAATGCTTCAAAGTCTTGTGGCTTTGAGGAATGCTGCGGGTCATGATGTTGCTACTTATTTGGGAGAGGATTCCGAAAAAAGTGCGCGCTTTGGTAATTGTGTCCAGTTGAAAGATGCGATCCCGAGGATGTGTGACCAGTTTTTGTTGCGGTGTTATCGTTTGGCGCAGATGAATCCCGAGCGTTTCACTTTCCTCAATTTTTTGTATGAAGGCGAGACAGCCAGATTGAGAAGATCGATGGAATTGGTTGCGGAGGGGTATTTTCCTCATCAGGCGGCTCAAGTTGTTTTCGGGCGGGAGTTTCTGGAGCAGGGATACGGGATCCATCCTGTTCAGATGCCGCATCCGTAGGCGGCAATGTCATGAAGAACAAAATGAAGATTGGTCTTTCTGTTCTGGTTGTGTCCTGCGTTGTGGTGGGGGCTGCGTTTGCCTTGAATGATGACGAGATTCAGGTCAAGGCAAAGTATGGATCGGAATGTCATGTTGTGAGCCGGTGCGGTGATATGATGTATGTCGATTGCGGAGCGGCTTGGGACGGTCCGGCATATTATCTGGACAAGGACCTTGAGGTTATCGGGACCAGTGGCGGATTATGTATGGGTGGGAATTGCTCAGGCGCGCCCAAAGAGTGGACGGAATGTGACGGGCGGCAATCTGATGGCCCGTCGAATATGGATCAGTAAATTA
Organism: Pseudomonadota bacterium; assembly: GCA_029558635.1. Taxonomy (GTDB): domain Bacteria; phylum Pseudomonadota; class Alphaproteobacteria; order Micavibrionales; family Micavibrionaceae; genus UBA1573. The sequence continues at coordinate 367,223 of JAKQEE010000052.1, forward strand.
CAAGAGGATAAAATGGCCACGATGTTTAACTTCGAACTTGTTTCTCCCGAACGGAAGGTGATTTCCGAAGAAGCGTTTCAGGTGACTATTCCCGGGGAAGAGGGGATGGTCGGCGTGCGCGCGGGGCATATGGCGTTGGTCGTGTCCGTGCGTCCGGGAGTGGTCGAGGTGATCCGCAAGGAAGGCGGAGAGGTTGAAAGGATTTTTATCGCTGGCGGGTTTGCAGACATTTCTGCCGAACATTGCACTGTTCTGGCCGAGGAAGCTGTTCCGGTTTATGCGCTCAACGCTGAAAAACTCGAGGCCGAGTTGGCACGTCTGAATGAAGAGCTGGGGTTCGCCGATACTGCGGATGAAAAGGCGAAGCTTAGCCGCCGCGTGGCCATCGTCACCGCGATGATGGATGCTGTGAGGTAGCCTAGTCCTACTTTAAAAACGTGCTGCTTTTTTCAATCACTTCAGCTATTCCCAGCCGTTCGATGGTGACGCCTTCGGGGAAGGCGGTGAGAAGTCGCGAGGGGCAGGCATTATCCAGCATCACGAAAACGCCGCGGTCGGTCGCGGTGCGGATCAAACGTCCGTAGGCTTGTTTTAATTTCAGGCGAGTCAGGCGGTCGTCGAAATCGCTGCCGCCCATCAGTTTTTTTCTTTCTTTCTGGAGGATGGTTGCACGCGGCCACGGCACACGGTCGAAGACGATCATCCTGAGCGATTCTCCCGGGACGTCCACGCCGTCGCGCACGGCGTCTGTTCCCAGCAAGCAAGAATGGGTGTCGTCGCGGAACATATCGACGAGCGTTCCGGTGTCAATGCCGTCCACATGTTGGGCAAAAAGCGGTAGTCCTGCATCGGCCAGTTTCGGGGAAATTTTATGATGGACGGCACGCAGCCGTGCAATCGAGGTGAAAAGGCCCAATGCTCCGCCGCCTGCGGCTTCAAAGAGTTTTTCGTACGCAGCGGCCAGTTGGTCGGTATCGGTTTTTGAAATATCGGTGACGATAAAAATTCGTGTCTGGCTCGCGTAATTATAAGGGGAGGGAATCGAAAAGCGGATCGGCGCATCGGTCATATATCTGGCGCCAGTCATATTTTCCGCCGATGTCCAGTCTTCGTCGCCGCCGTCGCGCAGCGTGGCCGAGGTGAAGGTGACGCTTTGGGTCATGGATTTCAGAGAGTCGGCCAGCGGTTTGGTCGGGTCGATGTAATGGCGGTGCAGGCCGATGTCGAAAATTGTTTTCTCCAGTTTTTCAATTTCCATCCAATCGACAGTCTCTGGCGTTTTTAGACCTTCGAGCAAGCAAGCCGTCATCACCACCCACGGGGAGAGCATGGTGTTGATACGGCGATCAAGTGACGCGGCCACCGCCTCAAGGCGTTTGCGCGTGTCGGTTGAGAGTGTGTCGGTTTCCTCGGAAAGTTTTTGGCGAAGGCGCGCGGCCAATTTTTGCATCGGGGCGCGTAGTTCTTTTAAATGTTCGTGCAAATCCTGAATTGTTGGGCGCATGGCCTCGCCAATCGGGAGGGCAGGCGTTTCAATTGAATATGGTCCTTCGCGGCCCGTGGCGCGTGTGGTGGTTTGCGCATAGACATGGCCCAGAAAAATTTCACCCAGTGTTTGCGGGGTTTTTTGCTGGATGCGTTTCAACCAGTCATGTTCGGGAAGAAAGCGTGCTTTGTGGATTGTGTCTTCCATGAGTTTGGTCGAGGTGGCGTCGCCATCGAGCAAATCTTGCAGGCGTTTTTTGAGACCGCGCGCACGGGATTTTCGGCCGCCCTCCGGTCCCACCAGCCAGCGGCGCAAATCGTGCATTTCAATACCAGAAAGGGCAGCGCAGAATGTTCCGTCGGCGGCATCGAAAATATGGTGGCCTTCGTCAAAGACAATGTGGCGGGGCAGGTCGTCGTCGTGATGGGCGGCCTTAATCATCACAATGGCGTGGTTGGCAATGACGATGGGGGTGCGGGCGGACTTCCTGATTGCGTGTTCGGAAAAGCATTTATGATAGTGGTCGCAGGCCGAGAAAATACATTCGCCGCGGCGGTCGGCCAGCCCCGTGGTGTTGGCAAGCCCCATTAACCCCGGAAGCCAGCCGTGGAACCCTGCGCCCGTTAAATCACCATCTTCGGTTTCCATGATCCAGCGTGCCATCAGTCCTGACGCAATGCCTGCGCCGATGCTGCGCGTGGTGGCGATACTGGCTGCAAGGTCTTCGTAATTCAGCAGGCATAAATAATTTTCACGGCCTTTGCGGATCGTGACTTTTCTATCGCGCAATTCTTTTTGCGGGTAGAGACGTTTGATTTCGGTGCTGATCTGTCGTTGCAGGTTTTTGGTGTAGGTTGAAATCCAGACATGGCCGTCGTTTTTTTCCGCCCAGAGGGTGGCGGGGGCCAAGTATCCCAGTGTTTTGCCAATGCCCGTTCCGGCTTCGGCCAAAACCACGGTTGGGTTGTCGGGAATTTCGTTCGGGGCGAAGGCTTCGGCGAGGCGCGTGGCGTAGTTGGCCTGTTCGGGGCGTTTTTCTGCACCGCTTTTGGAGAGCAAAGATTCTTCGAGCCTTGCACGGACTTCGTCGCCCGTTACTGCGAAATGCGATGGTGGCGGTTGCGGTGGATCGTCAGCCCATTCGGGCAGGTCTTTCCACACGCCGAGTTTAAGCCGTGTTGAGTTTTCGATTTTTGCCGGATCGTAAGTTACACCGAGAGATTCCAGAACGTAAGATGTCCATGGCCAACCCTTGCCATTCATGCCCATGGTGGTGGCGATGTCGATCAATTGATCGCGGCTCGGCTTTTCTTTAAGGTCGGCCAAAAGTGCTTCGACCGATTCCAGCATGGTTAGAGGCGTGTCGAGCGGGTCTTCGGGGGATTCTATCCCCAGTGATTTGGCAATGCCTGCGGGCGTGGGGGTTGTGAATTTTGTCGGGTGGACAAAGGCGTAAAGTTCGAGGATATCGAGTGCGCGTAAATCCTGAAGGCCGATTTTTTGCCGTGTGTAGGGAATGTGGCAAACCAGCAGCGGCGCATTTTTTCCGGTGATGAGTTTGGCTTGGGTCGCTGAGATTTCTTTGATCTCTCCCAATTCGTCGAGGTAATAAAACCCCTTGGCCCCGACAGTCAATGTGGGGCAGAAAAAGCGGCTTTCGGCTGTTTGTGGCGCGCTTTGGGGCATGTCCTCAAAATACTATTATATCGTCATCCCGTGGGTACATATCCGAAGGATGCGCTAACACGCACGGGATCCAGAAACTTGCGAAGCTCCGCTTCACTTAATAACTGGATCCTCGAACAGCGGTCAGCTGCGCTTCCCTTGTCGGGGATGACGGGATTTATTGTTTGATGTATTTTAGCATAAAAAGCGGGGTTAATTCAGCCCTTTCAGGTAGTTTTCCACTTTGCTGAATTCGGCGTAGATGTTGCCCAAAACCGCGGCTTTTTCGTCTTTCGAGAGGTCACCTTGATGCTCGGCAGCGGAGCAGAGCGAGTGGAGCGCCATGGCCCCGAGATTGCCGGATGCTCCTTTGAAGCTGTGGGCGGCCTTGCTCCACTCCTCGGCTTCACTTTGCAATTGGGCGGTCTTCAAGCGGTCCAGCGATTCATAGGCCGTATCAAGGAACAGGCCGATGACCATCTGCTCGGTATCCTTATCGCCTTCGGTGAATTCGTTGAGGCGTGACAGATCGACGGGAACCGAGGAATCCATCATAAAATCGCCTGAAGATGTTTCCTCTTCCGCATTCGGTTTGGCGCCGATCCATTGCGCGATGCAGGACTGGAACTGACCGAAGTTCAGAGGTTTGCTCAAATAATCATCCATTCCCGCAGCGATACATTTTTCACGTTCGCCCAACATCGCGTTTGCTGTCATCGCAATGATCGGGGTACGTTTGTTGAGTTGCTTCTCCATATCGCGGATCAGGCTGGTGGTTTCGTAGCCATCGAGTTCCGGCATCTGGCAATCCATCAGAATAAAGTCGTAGGAGTTGTTGCGCAGAAGGCTGATCGATTCAAAACCGTTCATGGCGCTGTCGATCTGTTTCAGTCCCAGTTTTTTAAGCCATTTGACCACCAGCATCTGGTTGATTGGGTGATCTTCGACGATCAGGGCTTTGATTTCCTGCAGGTCCACGCCTTTCAATGCATTTTCGTTGCTGACCTTGATTTCGGTGGTGCGGATTTCCTGTTTTGGAGCTTCCTTGATCGGGATAGACAGGTAGAAGGTCGTTCCGTGATTGACTTTGCTGGTAAAGCCAATGGTGCCGCCCATCATTTCAACCAGATATTTGGTGATGGCCAGACCCAGCCCCGTGCCGCCGAATTTGCGCGAGATCGAGGTGTCGGCTTGCGAGAATTTATTGAAGAGATGTTTGTGAAACTCGTCGGGGATGCCGATGCCGGTATCTTGAACCTGTATCATCAGGGTCGGAGCGCTTTCGGTCTTTTTGTAATCCATCGAAAGGGTGATCCCGCCGGTTTCGGTGAATTTGACCGCGTTTCCGACGAGATTGAAGATGACCTGTTGCAGGCGTTTGCCGTCACCCATCAACCATTCGGGGACGTTAAAGTTGACTTGAATGTCGAAGTTCAGGTTCTTGCGCGCCGCAGAGAGAGTCGTCATATCCTTGATGTTTTTCAGGATGTCATGAGTTTTGAATGCATATTCCTCGATTTCAAGTTCTTGTGCCTCGATTTTCGAGAGGTCGAGAATGTCATTTACAATTGAAAGGAGTGACATACCGGATCCGTGAATGGCATCAACACATTCGCGAACTTCGTCCGTAATTTCCATGCTCTGGACGATTTCGGCCAGTCCCAAAATGCCGTTCATCGGGGTACGCAGCTCGTGGCTCATATTCGCCAGAAAGTCGCTCTTTGCTTTGGTGGCGGCCTCGGCGTGCTTCATGGTGCGGATCAATTGGCTTTCGGCGTTCTTGCGTTCGGTGATGTCACGTGATGCAGCCAGAAAAAACGTGCATTCCTCACTCTCGGGGGAGCGAATGGGGTTGATGTTGATTTCAACCCAGTATTCGGAGCCGTCCTTATCGTAGTTTAAAAGTTCGGCGGTGATGCTGCTTTGTTTTTTTAAGGCTTGGGCAATTCTTTCCAAAGTTTCTATGCTGGTTTTAGGGCCTTGGAGAAATTTGGGAGATTTACCGATAGATTCTTCCGCTGTGTAGCCGGTGAGGGCGGTAAAACCTTTGTTGACGTATACAATTTCCGTTCCCGGTCCGCCTTCACGCTCGACGGTTTTGCCAATGACGATAGCATCTGTCGTGTAGTCGGGTATCTTTGATAAAATTTTCTCAAGTTCCATGGCGGCCTCCGATCGGTTCCGGCTTCATGCTTTTGCTGTTCAGAAATTTTGTGACAGCATCTACCAACCGTTGGCGGGTGAACGGCTTTGCAATAAAACCTTTTGCTCCAAGTGACAGGCATTCCATGATTTTTTCTTTTTGTGCGTGGGAGCTTAGCATGACTGCGTAGGCTTCTTTATCCGCTGCGCTGATTTGCTCCAGAAGGTTTATTCCGTTGCCGTCTGGCAATTGAATGTCGAGAAAGACCATGTCGGGCAGGTGACGCTGGTAGTAGGCCAGAGCTTGACGCGCCGTTTCTGCGGCAATGATCTCGAAGCTGTCTTTCAAGGCCAGTTTGACCAATTGCAGGGTAAAGGGATCGTCTTCGACCAGCAGGATCAGATGGCGCTTGCGGGCTGCACGCGACGGGGCCATTTGTACAATTTTCTCCGGAGAGAGTTCGATGGTGAATTCCATCGGCTCTGCCGGAAGATCAGTACGGACAATTGCCTGTTTTGCCAGAAGCTCTTTTTTGTTTGAAGTGGTTTTTTGTATGCGCTCGATCAGTGGCGAGAGGCCTGACCAGTGGATCGAGAGGTCCATAATATCAAAAAAGCGGCCAAAGCCTTTGAACTCGGTGGCCTTGAAGAAGTCTTCGACGCATTTTTCAATCGGGAGGGCGCGGCCCTGAAAAAACACCAGAATAAAACATGGTTTAAACCAGAAGATTTTACAGTCGGTTTGTTCGAAACAAGTATGCAAGCTCTTCAGGGCAATGTTTTCGAACAGGTTCGAATTCAGGGTGGGGCATTCCTGAAATTCGATGCTGATCAGTCGCCATGACATCGGGTTAGGTTCAATCGTTTTCAAGAACGCATCGAGGTGTTTTCGTGTCTCTTCGTGGGCCAGGTACATGCTGTTATCCTTATTCCTTAAGGTTGTATGTCCATCCTATTTAATTTTACATAGATTCAAGTTAAATATGGGTTACATTTTTTTGCGGTGAAGCATGGAAAAACCGCAGAAAACTGCGGTTTCCAAAGGTATATATCCTGAAGAGAAGAGGGCTATCCTAACGCACCAGAAGGACGTGGTAGAATAGATAGCTGTTGATCCATGGCGCGTTTGTGCTTTGGAAGCATCCGGTTGCATGTTTAACCAGATTCGAGCCGCTTGCTCCTTCACCGATTTCGGGATCGGCAGCAGTAGAGAATGTGCCTGTATAGGGGGAGTCACTGCTTGCTTCGGTGGGGGGCGCACCAGACGGGTTTGTTACAATATTGAGGTTGTTTATTTCCACGCAAATTTCTTTCTTGATATGCGGCAAGACCAGCATTAGATCGAGATTCCCGTCATTACATGTTGTGTCTCCGCTTCCAACATCCAGAATGCATTGGCTGGAAGTGTAGACCCATTCCCCGTAATCCGCCTCTGCGGACTGATCTGAATCAAGGAAATTTGCGCTTGGGGCGTCGTATCTTAGGCCGGCGCCATTGACGTTAAAGATGTCGCAATGATGGTCTGGGTAAGCGTTCGGATTGGTGTAGCTGAGTGTGGTTTCCGAATTATCAAAATTCAGCTCGTTTTCGGAACAGCGGTTGATATTGGTCAGTTTCTGGACGGCAGATTCGTACGTTTGGGCAATTCTCATGATGCTTTCCGCCTGAATACGGGCTTGTTCAGCGCTCATATTTCCACTGCTTTTCGAGGATAGGCGGGTCAAAGTCACGGTCAGGGCCGCCAAAAGGGCGATCACAACCAGCACGATAATCAGAGCATTGCCTGCCTGACGGGCTGTTTTTCGCGAGATATCTTGATTTTTCATGGTGTTTCAGCCAGATTGCGGGGTTACTTTATTTAACCTTAACTTTATCACATAGACTGAATTATGACACAGAAAACTTCGGCAGTAGCCAGCGCGACCCAGAATCATCCCGATGACGAGAATATTTTGAAAGCTGCCAAGTTGAAGAAGCTGGCCGCTCTTGAAGAAGGTGGACTTTCAGCGTTTCCCCACAAATTCGAGCGCACCCATAAGCAGGGTGAGTTGCAGGACAAATATGCCGACCTCGAATCCGGGGCCGAGACGGAAGACACCGTTCATATTGCGGGCCGGATTATGGCCATGCGCAATAACGGCATGTTTATTGACCTGGTCGATCCGAGCGGCAAGATTCAAGTTTTCTCGCATAAGGATTCTACGCCTGAGTCCGAAATGGAAAAGCTCCAGTATTTCGATCTGGGCGATATTATCGGTGTGACGGGGACGGTTCGCCGGACGCCGCGTGGCGAGCTCTCGGTCCGTGCGCAGGAATTGACGATGCTGACCAAATCTTTGGCTCCATTACCCGAAAAATATCACGGGTTGACGGACATCGAACAGCGTTACCGCCAGCGTTACCTTGATTTGATTATGAACGAGGAAAGCCGGAATACGCTGCGTATCCGTAGCACCATCATCCGCGCCATTCGCGAGTTCATGAACAATATGGGGGCCATTGAGGTCGAAACACCGATGCTTCACGCCATTATGGGGGGCGCGTCGGCCAAGCCGTTTGTGACGCACCACAATGCACTCGACACGGATTTCTTTTTGCGTGTGGCACCGGAATTGTTCCTGAAACGCTTGATCGTTGGCGGGTTTGCCGATGCTGTGTACGAGATCGGCCGGAACTTCCGGAATGAAGGGTTGTCGATCAAGCACAATCCCGAGTATACGGGGATCGAGGGCTATCATGCCTATCTGGATTACTACGACATTATGAATCTGATCGAAGATCTGGTGAGGTTTGTGGTTCTGGCTGTTCACGGTACGACCAAAATCCAATATGGCGAGCATGTGATTGACTTCGGGCCGCCATGGGCGCGCAAGAGTATGGTTGATCTGGTTACCGAAGAAACCGGTTTTGATTTTATGATGCTCAAGACTCCAGAGGAAGCGCGGGCGAAAGCTGCGGAACTTGGTTTTAAAGTCGATCCGAAGTTTAACTGGGGACAGGTCGTCGAGTATATTTTCGGTGAAACGGCGGAAGCCAAGTTGATCCAGCCGACCCACGTCATTGACCATCCTTACGATATTTCTCCGTTGTCGAAACTTCATCGTGACAATCCGCGTTTGACGGAGCGTTTCGAGAGCTATGTGAACGGATGGGAAATCTGCAACGCTTTTACCGAGCTTAACGATCCGCGCGACCAGTTGGCCCGTTTCGAGGAGCAGGTTGCACAGCGTGAAGGAGGAAATGAAGAGGGGATGATGCTCGATGACGATTTCATCACTGCTTTGGAATACGGTCTGCCGCCGACTGGTGGTTGGGGGATCGGGATCGACCGTCTGGTCATGATTCTGACCGATAGTTCCAGTATCCGCGATGTGATTGCGTTTCCGACATTGAAGCCAAGAAATTAGCGGCTGACGTGCAATTAAGTTACAAGGGGGCGGCCATTTTTGGTCGTTTCTTTTTTGTGCGATTTTTGTAACTCCTTCCTGAAAACAGGAGTATAAGGAGCGCCACAAAGGGGTGTTGCCATGAGCCATTGCGAACATGAATCGATTGCCGATATTCTTCATCATATCAATCCGGACTATTTCACAAGTTTTGATCGCCGCAAGGAATATGTGCGACCGGGGCTGATGTGTGTTGCGTGTGCAGATTCGCGCATCGTTCCTGACGAGTTGTTTTCATTGCCACCGGGTGAGGAGTTTTTGCGCAAGCCACTCGGAGGGTTTTTACCCCGAGACCTGACCAAAGAGGCGGGATTGAATGCGTGGTTTTCTCTGACAGCTGGCATCAAGAAGCTTAACAAAATTATTTTGGTGGCCCATTCCGATTGTGCCGCGGGAAGTGCGGCCCTCAACTACCCTTCTGTTGAATCAATTCCTGCCGATCATCCCGAATCGAATAATTTGAGAGCGATCCAGAATTATCTTTTTATGATCGGGGAAGACCTTGTGTCTCTCTCAGAAAAATGCCGTGAGGAGGCGCGCGGGAATGAGTTAGAGGCTGTGGACCGGATGACGAAAGCGCTGGCCGTCCGAACGCTTCACAACCTTCTCGGATACAAAGTTTGCGAAAACCGCGGCAAGACGATTTCACAAGCCGTCGATGACGGGGAGATTGATGTTTCGCTGATCTATGTTGATCTCGGGGTTGTCTTGTCCACAGGGCAGTCCTTGCGGCCGCCTTGTATCGAATATTACGATATTGCAAGTGAAAGCTTCAGGGTTTTTGACGCCGCCAGAACTTCAACTGTTGTCCATGTGTCTATGCAAGACGGGCATGAAGAGGAATGTGGTTGTCAGAAAGTGGCTGGCGGGCTATCGGGAAGAGAATTTTCTCCGAGATAGACGAGCTAGAAATGCGAAATCCCCCTGTGTTACATGCAGGGGGTAATCGTTTTACGAAGTAAATTTCTAGAAAATTTTTATAGTTTCTTGGTGGCCAGAGGATAGAAGTCGCGTTCTTCTACCTGAATGCGTTTTGCCAGTGCGTCGAATACGCCTTTTGTTTCTGTGATAAAGGCGGCCTGATTGGCGGCAATGGCTGATCCCGAAGGCCATTTCTTGCCATAGGATACGACTGCGTCGGCAAGACCCGACATTTCGGTGCGCAGTTTTACCGACATTTTTGCAAGGTCAGTATCTCCGGATGCTTCGGCTTTCGGATAGAGGTTTTTGTCTTCCATTGCCAAGTGAATGGTGAGTTTTCCCAAAAGGGTAGACAGAAGGCTGCGTACTTCGTCAGGGTTTTTTACGGTATTTCCGTCAAATTGAGCCGCAATTTTTCCGGCAACTTCCAAGGCCTCTTTGTGTTGGTGGATCAGGGAATCGACGATCATGATTTACTCCTCTGTATGTGAAACGACGGTTAGAGTGCTTATTCTAAAGCGTTATCTATAAGAAAAAAGTTAAGCTGTGTGCGTTCCATTGTCACAGACTAATTAGCATATGCGCACATATTGCGTTCCTGGGATTCCGTAATACGCTTGAGATTGGAAAATATTCTGCGGGTGTCTTCGATGAAGTTTTGTTGTTCTTCACTGATCGAGCTCGCCGCGCTCCATCTTTTCTTGTAGGTTTTAATTTCTTCGCTGAACGCGTTCATTTCCTGGTGATGTTTGTTGTTTTGCAAAGTCCTTCTCATGTCCAGATGAACCGTGAGTTTTCCGATAAAGAGAGACAGGAGGCTTCTGAGGGCGTAGGGATTGTCAATGGTTCCGCTGACGAAGGTATCTTCAATTCTTTGTGCGATTCTCAGTGCATCGCGGTGTTGTTGTTTTAAAATTTCTACGATCATACTCAGTCTGATTCTTTCCAAAGTTATTTATCCTATACAGGAAGTTTAACCTTCAATATCTTAACCGGAAATGAAAAAACGGCGGGAATACTGGGGGTAGAAGGATAGGTATCCTTTTTGGAAAACCTATCCTTTGGGATGTTATGCTGTATCGGAGACTACAAATGTATTCAGCTTTTCCAGTAGGTCACGATTTGATCCAGGGATGGGCGTTCGCGTTCGGCCGGTTTTTTGGCGGCGGTCCCGATGTTGATGAAGCCTGCGAATCGTTCGTTCGGGGCAAGGCCCATCAGATCGTGAAACGCGTCGCTGTAGCTGTACCATTCGGTCAGCCAGTCGGATGAGAATCCCATCGCGGCTGCGGCGAGCTCAAGATTATAACAGGCGACACCGGCGGACAAAATTTGTTCCCATTCAGGTTTGCCGTCTTTGATGCTCGATACGACAGCAATGACAAGAGGGGCCAGTGTAAATTTGCGCACTTCGAAATTCAAACGTTCTTCGTCTTTTTCATCTGGGTGTTCGGCGGCGTAAGCTTTCTTGAGTAATTCTCCTGCCGCCTTGCGAGAGTCTCCTTCAAACACGATGAAGCGCCATGGTGCCAGTTTGCCGTGATCGGGAATGCGCGAGGCAATCTTCAGCATTTCCTCGATTTGGTTGTGTGACGGTCCGGGTTCGACCAGATTGGGAATCTTGACCGAACGGCGGGTTTTGAGAAAATCAATGACAGTGTTCATGGTTTGTCCTATGGTGCTTTTGTTATTTTTTAGCAAAAATCAAAGCATGAGCCAACCGTTTAAAATCCATTCCTCATTTGCGCCCGCGGGGGATCAGCCCACCGCGATTGCGGCTTTGGTTGACGGGTTGGGGCAGGGATTGACCGATCAGGTGTTGTTGGGGGTTACGGGGTCGGGGAAGACCTTTACCATGGCGCATGTCATTGAAGAAACGCAGCGTCCGGCGTTGATTTTGGCGCATAATAAAACTTTGGCGGCGCAGCTTTATGCCGAGATGAAATCATTCTTTCCCGACAATGCGGTCGAGTATTTTGTGTCCTATTACGATTATTATCAGCCCGAAGCGTATGTCCCCAAAAACGATCTCTATATCGAAAAGGAATCGACGATCAACGAGCAGATTGACCGGATGCGTCACGCGGCGACGCGAGCGATTTTCGAGCGGAAGGATGTGATTATCGTTGCGTCGGTGTCGTGTATTTACGGGATCGGTTCAAAAGAAGATTATTACGCGATGACGTTCGAGATTCAAAAGGGGCAACGTATCGACCGTCAGGAGTTGATTGCGAAATTGATCGAGCTTCAATATCGGCGCAATGATGTGGCGTTCGAGCGCGGGTCGTTCCGTGTGCGCGGGGATACGGTTGAATTATTTCCCGTTCACTTTGACGACCGCGCATGGCGGTTTTCGATGTTCGGTGACGAGATCGAAGAGATTGCCGAGTTTGATCCGCTGACGGGCCAGAAATTTGTGACGATGAATGCCGTGCGAGTTTATGCGAATACGCATTATATCACCCCTGGTCCCACGATTGCGCAGGCGATCGAACAGATCAAAAAGGATTTGAAAATCCGTCTGGATGAATTCGAGGCGCAGGGGAAATTGTTAGAGGCGCAGCGGCTTAACCAGCGGGCGACGTTTGATTTAGAAATGTTGACGGCGACGGGGATGTGTCAGGGGATCGAGAATTATTCCCGTTATCTGACGGGGCGCAAGGCGGGGGAACCGCCGCCGACCCTATTCGAATATCTGCCCGAAGATGCGCTGCTGTTCGTCGATGAAAGCCATGTGATGATCGGGCAGTTGGGCGGGATGTATAATGGCGACTTTGCACGGAAATCCACCCTTGCGGAATACGGGTTCCGGCTGCCGTCGGCGCTCGATAACCGTCCCTTGAAGTTTGAGGAATGGAACAAGATGCGGCCCCAGACGATTTATGTGTCGGCGACGCCCGGGGAATGGGAGTTGAAGCAGACGGGCGGTTCCTTTGTCGAACAGGTGGTGCGCCCGACTGGTTTGGTCGATCCGCAGGTCGAGATTCGCCCGACGGAGTTCCAGATCGATGATTTGATGAATGAGTGTCGTCGTGTAGTCGAAGAAGGCGGTCGCGTTCTGGTCACGACCATGACCAAGAAAATGGCCGAGGATTTGACCGAGTATCTGGATGAACACGGATTGCGCGTGCGGTATTTGCATTCCGATATTGATACGTTGGAGAGGATCGAAATCCTCCGTGATTTGAGGTTGGGCGAGTTTGATATTCTGGTCGGGATCAATTTGCTCCGTGAAGGGTTGGATATTCCCGAATGTAAATTGGTGGCTATTCTCGATGCGGATAAGGAAGGGTTTTTGCGCTCGCGCACGTCGCTCATCCAGACCATTGGACGCGCAGCACGGAATGTCGGCGGGAAGGCTATTCTTTATGCGGATCAGATGACAAAGAGCATGGCGGCGGCGTTAGAGGAAACCGATCGCCGTCGCGCCAAGCAAGAAGAATATAACAAGGAGCACGGTATTACGCCTGAGAGCGTCAAAAAAGCTATCGGCGAATCCATGACTCACGATGTTTCAAAAGACGAGGAAGATATTCGTCTGGTGGCCGGACTGTCTGATCAGGAACAGGAATTACTGGGAGATCCGAAGGCGTTGGCCAAGGAAATCAAAAGACTTCGCGAGGGAATGCTGAAAGCTGCGGGAGACCTCGAGTTCGAAGAAGCCGCACGTCTTCGTGACGAGATTAAAAAGCTCGAAACGCTGGATATGGATTTGTCCGGTTTGTAATTCAAACTTTATACAAACCCCTTCTTTTGGTCAGGGGTTGTTAATCCTAACGGTTATAAAATTAAAGAGTAAGATCGTTGGTTACCGGATTTCAAGCCATAAAAACCAGATGCTTGACCGGAATCGTAAATCAAAAAAAGCACTGAAGGAAGGTAGGGTACTGGAATGCCTGAAATATATGTTGTTGTTGCCTTGGCGTTTGCCGTGTTCGCGGCGGTGTCGGCAATCGGCTCGGCGATTGTGCTGGGCATCGGATACGAACGGTTGAGGTTCGGTCTGGAACGCGTGAAGGAGGGACTCGATCTTGTCGGACGACAGGCGGGATTCTTCAGTAGCGAATTGTATCGCTTGGATCAAAAAGTCGATGAAATAGCGACCAAGCCGAAAAGGGCTGCTTCCAAGCCGCGTGCCAAGGCCGCCAAAAAGACCAAACTTTCGGAAGTTGCACCTGAACCCCTTCATCAGGAGGGAGGCTCGATTTCCGTTCCCATGGCTCTGAAACCCAGCAATGATTGGGCTTCGTTTCAATCCTTGGCCCGCGAAGAGGCTTTGGCCAATTTCGCCAAAACCGGAGCTTCGGGTACGGATAGCAAGATCCGCTATATGTAAGTCAGATGGCTGGTTCATACCTGCGGGGGAAGATTTCGGTCTTCCCCCAACTTTTTTATAGTGGTAGGCTGGGTGGGAGTTTAGAAGGAGTTCCGCCTTGAATATCTGGTTTATGATTTGGGTTTTTGTTGCCGTTATCCTTATGGGCACGTTCTTTTGGAATATGCGCATTCTGATGTGGCAGAAAATGGCTTGGAAAGACTTTGCCAAAAAGCACAATATGGATTTCTCAAGCAAGGGCGTTGTGGCGTCCGGAGTCATCAGCGGCGCATTTCAGGGATTTTATCTGACGGTTTCATCCGATCCGCAAATTGACGAAGATTTTCGCGGGCGACGGTTTGTTACTGTTGTTCAGGTCGATCTGAAAAGCAGTATGCCTACGGAAGGTGTCGTTGGCTCACCCGGACTGAGACGTTTTGTTGGTGATCTTCCCTTGGCGGAGGAGTTTGTTCCCCATGAAAGTTCGGGGTGGAATCCTCAAGCCTTGATCAAGGCGCAGAGTGCCGAGGCGCTTAATTCCTATTTCACGAAGGAGCGGACGCAGGCCCTGAATTCGTTGATGTCGGTCAAGGGCGTGAATGTTCTTTTTGTTTTTAACGAGAAGAGCACGTTGCTTCGTTTCGAGACACCGGACCCGATGGACGATGCCGCCAAGCTTGATCGTTTGGTTGGCAAAATTCTTGAGGCTGCAAAAATTCTTACCGTTTAGGCCGAGCCTTGCTCTTTTGGCGCATGCTTCGCCAAAATGCGCTGGAGTGTACGGCGGTGCATTTTCAAACGGCGCGCCGTTTCGGATACATTGCGTCCGCACATTTCATAGACCCGCAAAATATGTTCCCATTTCACACGGTCGGCCGACATCGGATCGACCGGAATTTCGGGGTGGCCTTCGCCCTCCGTCTGGAGTAGGGCGCGTTCGATCATATCTGCGTCGGCGGGTTTTGCGAGATAATCAACGGTTCCGGCTTTGACGGCGGCGACGGCGGTTGCAATGTTGCCGTAGGCGGTCATCATGATGATGCGGCAATCTTCGACAATTTCACGGAGCTTATCGACAACTTCCAGCCCGCTGCCGTCAGCCAGACGTAAATCAACCACGGCAAATTCAGGCTCGAATTCCTGAGCGACCTTGATGCCTTCCTGAACGGAAAAAGCCGTGCGGACTTCGTAGCCCCGTTTTTCCATGGCTTTGGCCAGCCGTGTGCACAGTACTTCGTCGTCGTCGATGATGACCAGATGGCCCTTGAGATTGATTTCCGCTGATGTTTCCATATTTTCCGGCATGTATTATTCCTTCTATACTTTTTTATAATATTATTTTTCGCCTATGAGCAAGTCTTCATGTTTGCGTTTAGGCCAATGGACAACGACTTTTGCTCCACCAGATTTCTTATTGTTATATGAAATGGTTGCTCCGGTTTCCTCGAGCAACGTTTGCGCAATAAAGACTCCCAGCCCCATATTTTTTCCATTGTCCAGACGCGATGAGGTGTACGGTTCTCCCAGTTTTGAGAGAATGATCGGAGAAAAGCCCGGGCCATCGTCTTCGACCACGATGTCCAGACCGGATGAGGCGGCGGTGGTGACGGTCACGTTTACTTTTGTGCGGGCAAACTGGATGGCGTTCTGGATAAAGACGCCCAGACCGTGCGTGATTTCCGGAGATTGGGGGAGGTTTGGTGCTTTTCCGTCTATTTCCTCGATTATTATAAAACGGATCTCGGGGCGTTCCAGAAGGAAGCCGTCGGCAATATTCTGAAGCATGGTTTTGACCTTCAGCAATCCCGACATATAGGTCGGATCGCTTTTCAGGGTTTTGCCGAAATTGCTCAGAATCTGGCGGCAACGTTCGGTCTGGGCGATCAGCGTATCGAAGTCATCTCTGGCTGTGGGGCAGCATTCAGGCATGTCGTTGTAGAGTTCCTTGGTGATTATCGAAATCGTCGCCAGCGGGCTTCCCAGTTCGTGAACCGCGGCAGCGGCCTGTGCGCCCAGAGCTTGCAGTTGTTTTTGTTTGAGGAGGGCGGTGCGGGCGGCAAAGCTCGCTTTTTGCATGTTGCGGGTTTCTTCGGAAATCTGCCACGAATAGAAGGATGCGAAAACCAGCGTGATGGCTAGCCCCAGAGATTCGGCGATCATCCGCAGTTTGGATTCTTCGATTCCGACGTCCGGCCATTCCAGACTCAGGTGGAAGAAAGAAATATAGAGTGTGCAGGTCATTCCCAGAGTCAGAAGAAGAGCCATTTGCTTTTTGGGGAGAAGCGAGGCGCCAATCATGATCGGGGCCAGCAACAGGACATAGAACGGGTTGCCGATTCCGCCCGTCAGATACAAAAGAACTGTCAAGTGGATGACATCAAACGACAGGTAGGCAAGGGCGGTCGTTGCGGAGATGCTGCGGTTATGCCCTTTGCTGACTGCGAAATTGTTGACGACCCCCGAGAAGATGACAAAGAACATGCACAGGATAAAGGGTATTTCAAATCCCAGTGCGTAGTACGAAATCAGGATGGTGATTGTCTGCCCTAACAGACCGATCCATCTGGCGGCGATCAGCGATTGTCCGCGGATCGAGAAAAAGGTGTCGTTTTCGTGAAGGGCGTTTTTTTCAGGTGACATCCTAAATCCTGTATTCGTTTGTGCCGTTGTTTGCGCCGTTCAGGGCGATTTCATTTCGAAAGGAAGCGATCAGGCACGCCAGCGACGTTCCGGTTTCTTTGGCCGTGTCGTAGGGTGGCGGCAGGACGGTGAATCTCTCGTCGGGAATAAAGGAGGAATCGAATAGTCCGGTCTGGGCGCAATGTTGGACTATGTAAGGATTGTGATGGTAAAGAATCAGAAGAGCGGCGTATCCTGCCAGTCCTTCGAGCAGGACCGGAATCCGGCCCATGCGGGTGGCGATGATGGTCCCGCAGAGGGCCGCTATTTCGGGGCCGCCAATATTTTTCAGGCACTCTAGCCCCTTCGCGCCATGGTTGAGGGCAAGGAGGGAGGAAACCTGTATATCCTGAGCATCGATTGTTGGGGAGGTGTGGGCGGCGATGATGGCTTTGGCCACGGCTTCGCTTCCGGCACCCAGAGCAGCGGTGGCGTATAAATCTATTTCCGGTTCGACCGAGACCATGCCGTAGGCTAAGGCAAGGCAAAGGTCGGTTTCGCTCGTTGCGGGGGATTTGGTTTTAATGGCGTTGGGGAGCGGCGCGCCGCCGGACGGGTTCAGTTCGTAAAGGCGGATGTCGCAATTGGCGTGTTCAGCGAGGCGGTTGAGCGTCAGGTTGCCTGATCCACAGTCGCGGACATATTTATTTACATATTGCTCGTTTTTGGGGTCGGACGGGAAATCTTCGGCGAATCCGTGATTGCCGATAAAAACCGACAGGCGCGGGTAATTCAGGCCAGAGGGCAGCGTGCCTTTCGCGATGGCCAGCCATGATAGGGCAGAAGAGGCGGATTTGGCGGGGGATTCCTCGATAATCCCAATGGAATCAAGGAGATTCGTGATTTCTGCCAGATTGTTGCTATTTTGTGGCTGGTGGTGGGGCATTTCGTTGTTTTCCCGTTGTTTTGAGCCTTTAATTAACACTTGACGCGGAGGGGGGATTTCCCTTATGGTCCGCGCACTATTGAAATTCAAGTTATATGAGGAATATACCATGAGCCGCAAGTGCCAGGTTACAGGAAAAACCCTGATGTTCGGGAACAACGTTTCCCACTCGCAACGTAAAACACGTCGTACCTTTATGGTGAACGTGCAGGACACGGATGTATATAGCGAAACTTTGGGTCGTTCGATCCGCATTCGCGTATCCACCGCCGGTCTTCGTACCCTCGACCATAAAGGCGGGCTGGACCAGTTCTTGCTCGATACCCCTAAGTCGAAACTCGATCCTGAGCTTCACGACGTGAAGTCCAAAGTCGAAAAGGCTGTTGCCGCTAAAAGCGCTTAATGTTGGGACAGGAATTTTCCACCAATATCGAGTATCCGAATTTCGGTTTCGAGATCCTGCAACGTGATGCAGGATCTTTTGCTCGTCTGGGTAAGTTGATCACTCCGCACGGGGCCATTGAAACCCCAAACTTCATTTTTGTCGGCACGAAGGCTTCGGTCAAAAATTTGCATCCCGTGCAAATGAAAGAGGCGGGAGCCGATATGGTTCTGGCCAATACCTATCACCTTTATATCCAGCCGGGGCCAGATCTGGTTGAAAAGATGGGCGGTCTTCATAAATTTATGGGCTGGAACGGTCCGATGCTGACCGATAGCGGCGGGTTCCAGATTTTCTCGCTCGGAACAGGCGGCGGCGAAGACGAAATCAAGGGTAAGGGGAAATCAGGAAATAAATCGCTGATTAAAATCGACGAAGAGCAGGGCGCGATTTTTAAATCCTATAAAGACGGAAGTTTGTGCCGTTTGAACCCCGAAATTTCGATGGAAGTCCAGCGCAAGCTCGGGGCCGATTTCGTTGTGCAGATGGATGAATGCACGCCGGTGGCCGGCGGGCGCGAGTACACCGAGAATTCGATGCGGATGAGCCACCGCTGGGGTGATCGGTCGCTGCAGGCGTTCGAAAAAACGCATAATGGAATGCAGGCTGTTTATGGCGTGGTGCAGGGCGGGGTTTATCGTGACTTGCGTGAAGAAAGTGCCGACTATACGCGCAGCCGTCCGTTTTTCGGGACGGCGGTTGGCGGATGTCTAGGCGGGACCAAGGTGCATTTCTATGAAATTCTGTCGTGGATTCCCAACCGTATTCATCCTGACCGTCCGGTGCATTTGCTCGGGATTGGAAAAATCGAAGATATTTTCGAAGGCGTCAAACAGGGGATGGATACGTTCGATTGTGTAACTCCAACCCGTGAGGCTCGCCATGGACGTGCCCTGATGAAGGGGGTTCCCAACGGCTTTATCAATCTGCGCAATAGCAAATTCAAAGATGACGGGACGGCGCTTGACGAAACGCTGGGGCTGGCATCGTCTGCCAATTACTCCAAGGCCTATATCCACCATCTGATGAAGGCGGGGGAAATGCTCGCCTTTCAAATACTCAGCCAGCATAATGTTGCGGTGATTGCCAGATTGATGCGTGAAATCCGCGAAACCCTCAGAAATGGCGGGGATCTGGATCAATTGCGCAAAGAATGGTTGCCCACTTAACCTTTTTGTCATTTTGCGGTATACTGTTCGGATGACACAAGAAACCCCTTCCGCAGCGTCTTTTTCCCATCTCGCCGAAGAGTATGGCGTGTGGTTTGCCCAGATTATTCGGGCGGTGTTCTATTCCAAAGATGTCGGGCAGAAACCTCATAGTCCGGCACTGGTTGATGCTCTTCCCGATATACATGAAAGATTAAAAAAAGGTGGTGTGATTGATCGCCTAAAATCATCCCAGATTACGTTGCATGACTTGGCAGACAAGATGATGGATGGCGGTGGCGTTCCCACACTTTCCGCTTTTGATACTTTCTGGCAGACTTACGAAGGGTTTTCCGTGCAGTTACGCCGGATTGAAAAAGATGTTGTGCTTTCCGATTTCGGTATTGATATGGCGACGGGGCTGAGAAGTTCCGCGGTCATGGTGGCCGATCTGGAGCGCGAGCTTGAGCGCCGCGCGAGAAAAGGGCAGCCGTTCAGTGTGGCGATGATTAGAATTGATAATCCGGCCTTGCGTGGGGACGAAAGGGTTCTGGCCCTTGTTTCTCGGGCCATTCAGAAAACAATCCGCAGTTTTGATGATGCCTATGTTTCCGGTGACGGCGAGTTTTTGATCAGTCTCAAACATTCCGATAGTGCCGGCGGTGTGCGTTTTGTCGCGCGTTTTAAAAGTGCATTGAATGAAAGCGGCGAGCAGGATTTTACTGTTTCATCCTGCGTGGCAGAGCCCTTGCCAGGGGATGAGTTATCCGATCTGTTGGCCAATGTTCGTGCGGATCTTGATCAAATTTCCTCTCAGGATGGCGGTGCAGTCGGGCAGCATGAGGAAGTCAGTCCGCTTAACAGGTTTTTGCAAAGTCTGAAAGAAGAGAAGTAAGGTTCCGTAAATCCATGATCGTTTCCAAGGAATATCCCAATCTGTTTATTGTTGATCATCCGCTGGTGTTGCACAAGTTGACCCAGATGCGTGAGTCCAGTTGTCCGCCGAGCAGATTCCGGTCTTTGCTTAAAGATATCTCTACGCTGATGACCTATGCGGTGACGGAAAATCTTCCTGTCACGACCAAAAAGATCAAAACACCTTTGGTCGAGATGGATGCTCCGGTTCTCGCTTGTAACGAGCCGGTCATAGTTCCTATTTTGCGGGCGGGACTTGGGTTGGTCGATGGACCTTTGTCGGTGATGCAAGATGCAATCGTTGGCCATGTTGGCGTTTATCGCGATGAGCAAACCCACTTGCCCCATGAGTATCTGGTGAAAATGCCTCAGCAGATGCCGCTGGACCGTCACTTCCTGATAGTTGATCCGATGTTGGCAACGGGCGGTTCGGCTATTCATGTTACGGATGTTCTAGTTGGGCGTGGGGTTGACCGGAATAAAATTGCTATGATGGTTTTGGTGGCTGCTCCCGAAGGGGTCAAAGCCTATCATGCCCGATACCCAGAGGTGCCAATCTATACGGCTTCTTTGGATTCCCATTTGAATGATTACGCATATAT
Source organism: Pseudomonadota bacterium (assembly GCA_029558635.1). Taxonomy (GTDB): domain Bacteria; phylum Pseudomonadota; class Alphaproteobacteria; order Micavibrionales; family Micavibrionaceae; genus UBA1573. The sequence goes on from JAKQEE010000052.1 coordinate 387,870, forward strand.
CGTTCCAGGTCTGGGCGATGCGGGTGATCGTATTTTCGGGACCCTTTGATTTATTAACAGCTTCTTTAACATTTCGTGGTTATGTGGAAGTGGGGGAGTCTATGCTCCTCTGCTTTAACGTATTTGTTTTCAATGGGTTAGTCTTATGCCGCATGTGACGGTCGATCACAAAGCCTTGTTTGACATTATGCCTGTGCCGCGTTTTCTCGTGTGTCCTGAGAATGGCGGCGGTTTTGTCGTTCAGGAAATCAACCGCCGAGGCCTTGAATATTTCAACCGCAAGGAAGAACAAATCGTCGGGATGCATATTTCGGGGCTGATGGACAGCGAGAATGCCCGTCATTTCGAACAGGCGTTTGAAGTCTGTATGCGCCAGAAGGTTCCGGTGAGTATTCATGCTTTGCCGAGCTTTCCGGGCGGGTTGCGTGTTTACGGGTTCTGGATCAATCCGCTTCTGGATATTACGGGCAAAGTGGTCTTGCTGGATGTTGTCGCGCAACCTGACTCAGCGGATGACTCCGTTTTGCAGCGTGAGCGAGATGATGCTATTTCTCTTTTGACCTCTATCTTCGATGCGTCGAACGTGGGGATTATTGTGACGGATCGCAGTCGCCGGATCGTGCGCGTCAATGACAGTTTTGTCCGTTTTTATGGATGGACGCGCGAGCAGATTGTTGGCGAGGATTTCGTGATGTTGCTCAGTCCTGATGAAAAAGATGCGGCCATCGAGAATTACGAGCGTTATCTCAACAGTTCGATCCGCTCTTCGGGCGAGATGAAGCTGGTCAAGCATGACGGGGCGATTGCCAATACGTTGTATACCACGGCTACTCTGGAATTGTCGCAACGGCGGAAATTTCAGGTGACGACGCTCATGGATATTACGCTTCGTAAGCAGATGGAATTATCGTTGCGCGTGGCCAAGGATCAGGCCGATGCTGCCAACCACGCCAAATCCGCGTTTCTGGCTAATATGAGCCACGAGTTGCGCACGCCGCTCAACGCTATTATCGGGTTTTCAGAGATCATGATGAACGGGACGTTTGGCGCACTCGAAAATCCGAAATATCAGGAATACATTCAGGATGTGCATTCCAGCGCGCGGCATTTGCTGGAAATCATCAACGAGGTTCTCGACATGTCGAAAATCGAGGCCGGCCGTGTCGAGCTGGACGAGCATGAAGTCGATATCGGCGGTGTGATCGAGGCTGTGTCGCGGATGATGGCGTCGCGTGCCTTTTCCGGAAATATTGCCATTGAAACCCATGTGGACGGACAGTTGCCGCAATTTACCGGAGATCCGCGTCTTATCCGTCAAATTCTGATCAATCTGGTCAGCAATGCTGTCAAGTTCTGTGAATCGGGCGGCAAGATTCGTATTTCTGCCGAATTGTTGAAGGAGGGGGATATCGAAGTCAGGGTTGCCGACGACGGGGTCGGTATTCCCAAAGACAAGATTGCTCAGGCTCTTGAACCGTTCGGCCAGATTCACGATGCGGCAATTGCACGTCAGGACCGGTCTTCGGGGACAGGTTTGGGGCTGCCTTTGGCCAAGGCTATGGTTGAAATGCATGGTGGGACCCTGATGCTGCAATCAGATGTCGGGAAAGGGACAACCGTGGTTATCACGCTTCCCCGTCAACGGGTCCTTCGCCGTCCAAATATTGCCCTTACCCATTGATTTTCCTGAACTCTTGTCCTTTTTGCTTCCAGCGTGTATGCTCCGGATGTCGAGTTTTTATTTCTTTGTTACCTAAGGTACTGCGCATGAAAAATCTGGAAGAGCAATGTCAACAAGCCGGGTTGAAAATGACCGGTCAACGCCGGACGATCCTGAAAATTTTGCAAGACGCAGAAGATCATCCATCGGTTGAGACGGTGTATGATCGCGCCAAGCATGAAGACCCTTCGATTTCTTTGGCAACCGTTTACCGGACGCTCAGCTTGCTGGAAGAGATGGATATCATCGTCAAGCGCGAGTTCAACGAGAGTTTCGCGCGTTATGATACCAACACAGATCACCACCATCACATGATTGATATGGAGACAGGTGACGTGATCGAGTTCAAGAATGACGAGCTTGAAAAACTCAAGCTCAAAATCGCCAAGGAGTTGGGATATGAGTTGCTCGATCACCGTCTTGATCTGTATGGGCGGAAGATCAAATCCTGATGGATGACGGCAGGCTTCCGACTTCTTTGTGGGTGGAGGCGCATTTGCGGCGTCTCAACGAGATGGGGCGGGGGTATTATATTGTTCAGAAAGGCGCTTTTGCCGCCGGAACGGTCCTCCTCAAGATCAATCTATTGGACGGGCAGGCGCGCGTTTTGACCCAAATTCGTGATATGGACGGGAATCTGGGCTGGATGGCGGCTTTGGGGCAGGAACGGGTTGCGGAATCCGATGCGGATGCGTATATTCGCCGCGCAATGGATCGTGACCCCGATGTCTGGGTCATCGAGATTGAAGACAAGGGCGGGGAGAACCCGTTTGAAGGAAAAGAGATTTTATGAGTTCGCCTGTCGATCAGCGCCGTACTTTTGCGATTATCGCGCACCCTGACGCGGGGAAGACTACGCTCACGGAAAAGCTTCTGTTATTCGGAGGGGCGATCCAGATGGCGGGGATGGTCAAGGCGCGGGGTGAGCGTCGTCGTGCGCGGTCGGACTGGATGAAGGTCGAGCAGGAGCGCGGGATTTCCGTTGCGTCGTCTGTGATGACATTCGATTATTGCGATGTGACGTATAACCTTCTCGATACGCCGGGCCACGAGGATTTCTCGGAAGATACGTACCGCACGCTCACGGCGGTGGACAGCGCCATTATGGTTCTCGACGGAGCGAAGGGGATTGAAACCCAGACGCTGAAACTTTTTGAAGTCTGTCGCCTGCGGAATATTCCGATCATCACCTTTATCAACAAGATGGACCGTGAGTCCCAAGACCCGTTTTCGTTGATGGACGAGATCGAGGACAAGTTGCAGATGCAGGTCACGCCTGCGAGTTGGCCTATCGGCATGGGGCGCGATTTCAAGGGATGTTACGATCTACTCAAAGATCAGTTGGTGTTGTTTGACCGCAGCAAGGGCGAGACACTTTCCGATACGCTGACCTGTTCGGGGCTTGATGATAAACTGATTGATGAAAAATTGTCGGCGGAGCAAGCCACGAAGTTGCGCGAAGATGTCGAGATGATCCGTGGCGTGTGTCCGGAGTTCGATCTAGATGAATATCTGGGCGGGCATATGACTCCGGTGTTCTTCGGGTCGGCGGTCAATAATTTCGGGGTGCGCGAGTTATTGCAGGGTATTGGCCAGTTTGCGCCAGCCCCACGTTCCCAGAAAACGGCGGAGCGCACCGTTGAGCCGCAGGAAAATAAAGTCACGGGGTTTGTGTTTAAAATTCAGGCAAACATGGACCCCAAGCACCGCGACCGGATTGCGTTTACGCGGATTTGTTCGGGTGATTTCAAACGCGGGATGAAGCTGTTCCACGTCCGGTCCGGAAAGCAGATGGTGATCCATTCGCCGCTGATGTTCTTTGCGCAGGACCGCGAGATGGTCGATGATGCCTATGCCGGCGATATTATCGGGATTCCGAACCATGGGAATTTGCGCATCGGCGATGTGTTGACCGAAGGCGAAAAGCTGACCTTTACCGGTATTCCGTCTTTTGCGCCGGAATATCTCCAACGCGTCTCCGCTGAAGACCCGCTAAAAGCCAAACATCTGGGTAATGCGCTTCAGCAATTGGCCGAGGAGGGGGTGGCTCGGGTGTTTCGTAACCTGCTGGACAATAGTTGGGTCGTCGGTGTGGTCGGGATGCTCCAATTCGATGTTTTGGCCGACCGTATTCGTACCGAATATAATTTGCCTGTGAAATTCGAGCCGACGAGCCTTTACACCGCGCGGTGGGTGTCCTCTGAAGAACCCGCGAAGCTCAAGGCGTTTCTCGATGCCAATCGTTCGGCCATTGCCGATGACCATGACGGCGACCCCGTTTTTATGGCGCGGAATGCGTGGCATCTGAACGACACGCAGGATAAAAACCCTGCTATTCGTTTTTCGGCGACGAAGTAGCCCCTCTTTGTCTGAAGGCGTTGAAATTGACCGACCTCAGGGGGTTGACGTAGGTGTCGGTCCATGGCTGGCGGCCTTCTATGCCGTGCGTTTCGCTCCATCCCAGTTTTTTTAGGCTCTCGATATAATCCTGATTTTTGGTCAGAGCGACGACTTCACTTTCGTTGTAAACATATTCTGTGCCTTCGACTTCGCCTAGGGGGGATATTGTGGCGTAGGCCGGAATACCGATGGCGTCAGCGAGTTGTCCGACTTCGTGCCTGAGGTTGAACGATCTGCTGGAAATATGAAAGACAACCATCCCTTTAGGGGTGGTTTTTTGCAGATAAAGCTTAGCCGCTTCTTTGGTGATAAGGTGCATCGGGATGCTGTCCGAGCTGAAAACATCCACCAGAACAAGATCGTATGAATGATCGGGGGCGTTCTGGATTTTCAGGCGGGCGTCTCCCTGAACGATACCCGATTTCGGCGGACAGTCGTGGAGATAGGAATATATTTCAGGATTGGATGCAATGCGGATGATGTCCGGATCAATCTCATAGAAGGTGATTTGGTCGTCTGGCCGCAGGAGGCAGGAGACGCTTCCTGTTCCTAGCCCCAATCCGGCAGTCTTGATCGAGTCGTGGCTTTTTTCCACGATGCTGAAGGTTTGGCCGATGGCGGTTTTCGGGTTGTAGTAGGTCAGAGGAATGGTTTTGTATTTCGGGTCGAGGGGTTGGGAGCCATGGAGCGTTATCCCGTGCGAGAGGTTTCGGGTTAAGTCGTTGTCTGTTGTTGTCAGCGTTCCGAAATAGTTTCTTGATATGTCAACGATCTTGTTTTTTCCCGACCACGGAATAATCGGGGTTGCCAAAAGGAACACAAGGCATGCGGCAATGAAATAGGGGCGGCGGTCCATGACCCCCAATATCAGCAGGATAGACATGATGCCTATCAAGGGGAGAAGCAGTTGGAGGTTCGAGCCAAAGGCGTATCTGAGAATCAGAAAGGATGCGATGCCGATGGTCAGCGTCGTTGCCAGTATCAACAGGGCTGTTTTCTGATTGGGCTGTGATGATAGGCTGAGTTTGGCGGGTAGGTTCCAGCAAAAGAGCGAGAGGCCCAAGACAATCATCAGCTCATAAGGTTTGACAAAGATCAGCGGGGCAATCAGCGCGTTGAAAATACCGCCCAGTGCTCCGCCACATGACATGACGAGATAGAACAAAGTGAGGTGGTGGGTGGTGGGTTTCAGGCGGACCAGTTCCTGATGGCACATGATGGCGGTAACAAAAAACAGAACGCCCAGTGCCAACCCCAGCTCCAGTTTCAAATAATAGATGCTTCCCATCATGGCGAAAAGGATGGTGGTCAGGATGGCGTAGACGGTCCTGGTGACCGGAAGAGGCAACAAGGTTCTCTTCGAGAAGGCGATCACGAACGAGAGAATGTAGAGCGCCAGCGGAATAACCCAGAACAGAGGCAGTGAGCCGATGTCGGTGGTGATGAAACTGGTATAGCCCAGCATTAGCGAAGACGGAACGAACGACAGGAGCAGCCACAGGGCGATGGTTTTTTTATCGGGGGCTGCGTTGTCGGCGTCGTTGAAAATGTCCTCTTCGACTTGGTGGCGCCCCAGTCTTGATATGGCCAGAACCGAGCATCCCACCATCAACAGCCATAGTCCCGCATATCCGGCGGCCCAGAAAACGGATTGTTCTGGCAATGGCAGGACGCGCTCCGCCAGTACCGGATAGAGAATGAGCGCCAGAACCGATCCGATATTGCTGGCGGAATACAGGAAGTACGGGTTGTGCGCATCAGGATGGGTTGTCTGTGAGAACCATTTTTGAAGCAGTGGGGCCGAGGCCGAGAGAAACAGGAATGGTAGGCCGATCATCAGGATCATTTCACCGAGTTGCCAGATAAGCGGACTTTGCGTGTCTGCTGGTGGGTTCATGGTTGTGGCCATGGGGAGGGTGATGAGGCCCGCGGCGAGGATCAGTCCGGCATGGAGAGCCGACTGGATTTTTAGCGATCCGATTTTTGAGAGAGTGTGCGCGTAAAAATAACCACCCAGCAGCAAAATCTGGAAAAACATCATGGTGGTGTTCCAGACCATGGGAGTGCCACCCAGAACCGGCAAAATCGCTTTGCCGACAATCGGTTGGACGACAAAGAGAAGGTAGGCGCTCAGGAAAACAGTCAGGGTAAAGGCCAAGGATTGGGTTTTATTCATGGCTGCTCCATAAGAGGGTTGAATATCAATGTGTTAGGGTACCATTGAAAGGCTTGAAAAGACAGTTATATTGTGATATACAAACGGGACTAAAAATGTACGGATTTGGTATTTGTGATTAGATTATCGAAATTAAGTGATTATGCGATTGTGGTCCTCAGCCGTTTGGCGGCTGAGGAGAGGGGGCAATTGCAAACGGCCATCCTGCTGGCCCAACAGACCGGAATCCCCGAGCCGACGGTTGCCAAGGTTTTGAAGCTTTTGTCTAGGCAGGGGATCGTGCAATCGGTGCGCGGAGTTCGCGGCGGCTATACGATGATACGCGTGCCGGAAGAGGTAACAGTTACCGAGTTGATCGAGGCTTTGGAAGGGCCGATTGCCATTACGTCCTGCGCCGATATCGACGTAGAAACATCGTGTCAGATCGCCGGTCTTTGCCCAATGCGCGGGCGGTGGCACCGCGTTAACGTCGCGGTGAAGGGGGCGCTGGATGAGTTGTTTTTGTCCGACCTTTTGATTCCTGTTAATCGGAGGGCGTCATGAGCGATAATGTTAAAAAAGTCGCGGCTCAGGTTGAAGCTCTCAACAAATACGAAGCGGGGTTTGTAACGGATATTGAATCGGAAAAAGCCCCCAAGGGGTTGAATGAAGATATTATCCGTTTTATCTCGGCGAAAAAAAACGAGCCGGAATGGTTGCTGGACTGGCGGCTCAAGGCTTTTGCGCATTGGAAAAAAATGCCAGAACCGACATGGGCAAAAATCCATCATCCACCAATCGATTATCAGGATGCGTATTATTACGCCGCGCCCAAAGCCAAATTGAATTCGTTGGACGAGGCCGACCCAAAGCTTCTTGAGACATTTGAAAAGCTTGGTGTGCCTTTGCGTGAACGCGCGGCGCTTGCGGGTGTTGCCGTTGATGCTGTGTTTGATTCCGTATCTGTTGGAACGACCTTCAAGGAAGAGTTGAAAAAAGTTGGTGTGATTTTCTGCTCGATTTCCGAAGCTGTGCGCGACCACCCTGATCTCGTCAAAAAATATCTTGGCTCGGTTGTGCCTTATACGGATAACAAGCATGCGTGTTTGAATTCCGCTGTGTTTACCGACGGATCGTTTGTGTATATCCCCCCTGGTGTGCGCTGTCCGATGGAGCTTTCGACCTATTTCCGCATCAATGAAATGAATACGGGGCAGTTTGAGCGCACGCTGATTATTGCGGATAAAGAGGCGTATGTGTCTTACCTTGAGGGATGCACCGCGCCGATGCGTGACCAGAACCAGTTGCACGCGGCGGTGGTCGAGTTGATTGCGCATGACGATGCCGAGATCAAATATTCCACCGTTCAGAACTGGTTCCCCGGTGACGAGGAAGGCAAGGGCGGGATTTATAATTTTGTGACCAAGCGTGGGATGTGCGCGGGCAAACGCTCGAAAATTTCGTGGACGCAGGTCGAAACAGGATCGGCGATTACGTGGAAATATCCATCCTGCATTCTGAAGGGTGATGATAGCCAAGGCGAGTTTTATTCGGTGGCGATCACCAATAATTTCCAGCAAGCCGATACGGGCACCAAAATGATCCATATGGGTGCGCGGACGAAATCACGCATTATTGCCAAGACGATTTCGGCGGGCAAGTCGGATTCCACCTATCGCGGATTGGTCAAGGTGTTGGCGGGGGCCGAAGGTGCGCGGAATTATACGCAGTGCGATAGTTTGTTGATCGGCGATCAGTGCGGGGCGCATACGGTTCCCTATATCGAGAGCAAAAACCCGAAAGCGAAACTGGAACATGAAGCGACGACCAGCAAGATTTCCGACGACCAGTTGTTTTACTGCCAGCAGCGCGGGTTATCGGAAGAGGAAGCGGTGGCGATGATCGTCAACGGGTTCTGCCGCGAGGTCATGCAAAACCTGCCAATGGAGTTCGCGGTCGAGGCGACGAAGTTGGTCGCTATTAGTTTGGAAGGATCTGTTGGATAGGATTTAGGAGAAGGTTATGAATATAACAAACTTAATAATGAAAAAATGTAGGCTGGTTGATGTTCTGACTTTATCGGCATTGGCTATTTTTGCTGTCAAGTTGATTGGTGTTGTTCCAGTAATAGAACAAATTCAGAATAATCCACATGCGGGGAATGTAGATACTTTGTTTGCCGTCGCGCTTTCGGTCGTTTCGGCAATCTATACTCCGTTGGTTCTGCTAGGACTGGCGAAAATTATTCTTTTGTTGGAAGAAAAAAATAGAAATGCTCAAAATTGAAAATTTAACTGCCTCGGTAGAAGGCAAGCAGATATTGAATGGCCTGACGCTCGAGGTGCCGAGCGGGGAAGTGCATGCGATTATGGGGCCGAACGGGGCGGGAAAATCGACCCTGTCTTATGTGCTGTCCGGTCGTGACGGGTATGAGGTCACGGGCGGTAGTGCGACGCTTGACGGGGTTGATATACTCTCGCTTGATCCGAGTGAGCGCGCGGCGGCGGGGTTGTTCCTCGCGTTTCAGTATCCGGTTGAAATTCCCGGTGTGCCGATGACCAATTTCCTCAAAACCGCTGTGAATTCCATTCGCAAGGCGCGGGGCATGGACGAGATGGAGGCGCTTGATTTCCTGAAACTTCTTAAATCCAAGCAAAAAGAATTGGGCATTCTAGATGAGATGATGAAACGCGCGGTCAATGTCGGGTTTTCGGGCGGCGAGAAAAAGCGCAACGAAGTTTTGCAGATGGCGATGCTGGAACCAAAATTCTGTATTCTTGATGAAACGGACTCCGGTCTTGATATTGATGCGCTGAAAATCGTTGCGGACGGTGTGAACAAGCTTCGCTCGCCGGAGCGCTCGTTCCTTGTGATTACGCACTATCAACGCTTGCTTGATTATATCGTGCCCGATGTCGTTCATATTCTGGCCGCGGGTAAAATTGTCAAAAGCGGTGGGCCGGAGCTGGCCAAAGAACTGGAAGAGAAGGGGTATGCCGAACTTGTTGCCTAACCTTGATAAGGAACATTGGAAATATTCCAATGTGAATGCTGTCCTCTCCAAAATGGAGGTGGCGGAGGCTTCGCCTGTCTGGGAGATGACGGGGGCATATGAGTTTATTGTGCCCGATTCTGTGTGTGATGTGCATTTGCGTATTCCAAAGAATAAGCAAGTTACTGCGCCGATAGAATTGAAGTTGGCTGGCAAAGATGGTGAGCGTCTGGAAGCCCGTGTTGTTATTGAGGTTGAAGAGGGCGCGGAAGCGATTTTTATCGAGCGTCAGGCGGGAGCAGGGGCTTATTGGAAAAATATTTCTCTGTCTTTTAAAGTCGGAAAAAATGCCCGTGTATCTTATTACCGTTTGTGTGAAGAAGATCCTTTTTGCGTGGTGACCGAATTTGTAACAGCTGATTTGGCGCGGGATGCGCGTTTCAATTTGGTTGTGGTGAATGGATGTTCCGGTTTCGGGCGGAGCGAATTTACCGTGAATATGGATGAAGCGGGGGCGGAGGCCGACCTTGCGGGGTTGGCGTTGCTCCGCGGGAAGCAGCATGGCGACACGACGGTGTGTGTCAATCACATTGCACCGCATTGCAAGTCGAGCCAGTTTTTTAAAACCATTTTAGAAGATCGTTCCCGTGGCGTGTATCAGGGAAAAATTCATGTTTATAAGGATGCACAGAAGACGGATGGATATCAGTTGTCGAATAATCTGATCCTCTCGCCTTTGGCGGAAATGGACGTTAAGCCCGAGCTGGAGATTTATGCCGACGATGTCAAATGTTCGCACGGGACGACAACGGGTGAGCTGGACGAAACTCCAATGTTTTATTTGATGTCGCGCGGGATTGATGAGGCGGCGGCGCGGCATTTGTTGATAGAGGCTTTTACCGGAGAGATTACCGAGAAGGTCGAACATGACGAAGTGCGGGCTTTGCTGGAAGGACGGGTGAAATGGTGGCTGAAATAGACCGTAACCCGTGGCGTTCCGATTTTTCCGTTTTGAACCAGACGATGCATGGCAAGCGTCTGGCGTTTCTCGATAGCGGGGCCAGTGCGCAAAAGCCTGATGTCGTTTTGGATGCGGTGCGGTCGGCTCTGGCTGACGGGTATGCGAATATCCATCGTGGGCTTTATGAATTTTCGCAAGGCAAGACAGCGGCGTTTGAGGCCGTGCGCCGGAAAGTGGCGGATTTTATCGGTGCGCGGGATGCACAATCGATTGTCTTTACGCGCAACAGTACTGAGGCGATTAATCTGGTTGCGCAGAGTTGGGGGCGGACGTTTTTAAAAGAGGGCGACGAAATCATCCTGACCGAGATGGAGCATCACGCCAATTTTGTGCCGTGGCATATTCTTAAAAACCAGATCGGTATTGTCATTAAATATATTCCTGTGCTGGATGACGGGGCGTTGGATATTGGTGCATTGAGTGAACTTCTTACCAACAAAACGCGGTTGGTGGCGTTCACGCATGTGTCGAATGTGTTGGGCACGGTCAATCCGGTTGCGGAAATTTCAAAGATTGTGCGGAAGTTTTCAAGTGACATCAAAATTCTGATTGATGGGACTCAGGGCGTTGTTCATGCGCCGGTCGATATTTCCGCATTCGATCCCGATTTCTTTGTGTTTACGGGGCATAAGCTTTATGGGCCGACGGGTGTTGGTGTTTTGTACGGGCGCAAAGAGTTGCTGGATTCCATCCCTCCTTGGCAGGGTGGAGGCGATATGATCGAACGTGTGACGCTAGATGGAGTTGCGTTCGCGCCTGTACCCGCCAAGTTCGAAGCCGGAACGCCTGCCATTGCGGAAGTTATTGGGCTGGGCGCGGCGATTGATTATTTGAATGCCATCGGGATGGATAAAATTGCGGCGTGGGAGCAGAAAGTTTTGCACTATGCCACGGAGAAAGTTTCCGCCATCGAAGGCGTTTGCGTTTATGGCACGACGGCGGGCAAGGCGGGCATTATCAGTTTTAATATTGACGGGTGTCCCGATGCCGATATTGCGATGATCCTCGACCGGTGCGGGGTCGCCGTGCGCACGGGGCATCATTGCTGTCAGCCTTTGATGCAACGTTTTGGTGTTGAGGGTACGGTGCGAGCCTCCATCGGGTTGTATACGAACAAGGACGATATAGATCAATTGGTGGCGGGGTTGTTGAAGGCCCGCGATATGTTGTTGTAAGGAATTATTTATGGAACAAGTTGCCGACGAACAAATGGTCCGGAATGCCTTTGGCGATGATTACGACGAACTCGCCGAGCCGCCACGCACGGAAGGCAGTCGCGAGCATCCGTTGTGGGGCGCGGTTATCAAAGCGCTGCGTGAAATTTACGATCCCGAAATTCCGGTTAATATTTATGAGCTGGGATTGATTTATTCGGTTCACATTACCGATGCCGAGGACGGAACTTCGGATGTCGATGTGAAAATGACCTTGACGTCGCCCGGATGCCCTGTGGCGCAGGAAATGCCCGGTATGGTCCAGAGCGCGATTTTTCCGTTGACCGGCGTAGGACAGGTTGATGTCGAGATCATCTGGGAGCCGGCATGGGATCCTTCGTTTATGGCGGAGACAGCAAAACTTCAACTTAACATGTTTATGTGAGGCGCAAGATGGAACTAAAAAACGAGATTTTGGTGACCGATGCGGCCAAGGCCCATCTGAAAAAAGTCGGAGCGGGGCACAAGGGGCTGCGCCTCACGATTCTCGGCGGTAAGGGCTGCGGCGGGAGCGAGTACGAGCTTAATCCCGTGGTCGAGATTGAAGCGGGCGACGATTACATTGATTTGGGTGAGGGAATGGCTTTGTGTATTCCGTCACTCGATATGCTCAAATTATTCGGTGCTAAGGTCGACTATATCGAGGATGATCTGGGCAATCGTCGTCTTGATATTTCCAACCCCAACGAGACCGGTCGGTGCGGGTGCGGGAAGTCGGTGACGTTTTAATAGTTCGTTTGGTGTGTTTTTGTTTCTTATCTTAACTGTTTGTTAATGTTTGGGGCGTAAAAACACAAAAGGCCGCGTTCGACGGCCTTGCTTGTAGCTTTAATGTTTTTATATCTGAATTAGTTCAGAGCTGCGTGTGGAACGCCCGCATGTACCAAAGAAGATGTTTGCTTCGGTGCAAATACACTTACGTTAGCGGCTGCTATTTTCTGCGCGGTTCTTGCAATTTTCATACTACACACTCCTATGCTATATTCGTTAGCGTTTTATTTAGTGTTTCCTTAAGTTCTTGTTTGCTTTTGCCGGAAACATACTCTCTATAGAAATCATCCTGCCCTAATTTCTTAACAAGGTCAAGAAATTTCGTTTCTTTATCGGATTTCTCGAACTCTGACACTATTTTGCACATTTCCATATTCATGTCAAGGAAGTAGTCCAAAAGGATCAGTTGATTCTCTTCCGCAGGGTGGGCGACTGGGTCGGGATGGCGGATTCCCAAATCTTTGTGCTCCATCTCGCGGATGGCGATGGCGTATCCCAGCGCCATTTCCTCAAGGTCTACTGCTTTGGTATTGGCGGGGCAGAAGATGTAGGCAGTGTTGTCCGCATGAGAGGCTTTCCAGTCGACCTTTTTCCCTGCAATGATGTCGATTCTTATGTTGTTGTCGTTTTTATAGCCCAAAAGACGTGTGCCTTCGGAGGTTTTGGACAGAAGCGATTCGCATTCCTTACGGATGATGTCGGCTTGCGGGTGACCGTAGGAGGCGGGGCCAGCGGCCATCTGGGCTCCCATGCTCTCAAAATCTTTGGTTATATCGTTCATTTTATAGCCTTTACTCTTTCTTTTAGGCGCGGCCCATCGTCAGCATGCGCTTGGGCTGGGTGGTCACTTTTCCCTCGCGGGTCACGGAGATCAGGGCTTCCATCGGGCTGCTGTCATATAGAATCGGGACCGTGACGTTAATCAGGCCGGTTTCCTTGGCTTCTTCGATCTTGCAGGGAGTTGGAATTGCACCGAATTCCTCGCGCCGCTCATCGTCGTAGAGGTCGATGATGGCCGCTTCTTCCGGGCTTTTGAGGATGATGATTTCACCCTCAGGCAGGCGGACGAAGCAGAAATAGAAGTTCAGGTAGGCCAGAACGGTTTCCTCGGTCAATTTGAATCCTGCAAGCTGGTTGATCCGCAGGATCGGGGCGTCAGAGCCGTCCATGTAATAATAGGTTTCGCCGTCGCTGAGGAAATCCATCGAAAAAGTCGGCAGGGAGGAGAAGTTTGTCAGGCGGTATAGCGAAAATGAGTCATAAAACGGCAGGCGGAGCACTTTGGCTTCACTGGTTGCCGGAGAAAACAAAATCGATTCCCCCGCCGATTTGACGCGGGTAATCATGCTCACAGTCTTATCTCTGTCGAGTCGGTGCCAATCCATGCCGCAGAGTATAACAGCTTTCCCCAAAGGAAAACGACTTTTTGTTGTTTTATGACTGGTTTAGCTGGGAAATTGCATCTTTGAACAATTGTTCCGCTGAAGTGGCGGCGTGGGCCTGACCACCCAGTGTTTGCCGCCAGTGTTTGGCTCCACGCATTCCGTTAAACAGGCCCAGCATGTGGCGGGTGGTCGAGTGGATCGGCATTCCGGCGTTGGCTCGGCGTTCTTCGATATAGCTGGTCATGCGCTTAATGATTTCAAAATGGTCAGGCAGAGGCGTGCCGAAAAGTTTGTGGTCGAGCTCGGCCAGAAACCATGGGTTCTGATAAGCCTCGCGGCCGATCATGATGCCGTCGAATTGTGGCATGATTTCAGGTAATTGGTCGAGGTTGGTGATGCCGCCATTCAGAATGATGGTCAGGTCGGGATGGGTTTCTTTAATTCTGGCAGCAATGTCGTAGCGCAGCGGCGGAATCTCCCGGTTCTCTTTTGGCGATAATCCTTTGAGCCATGCTTTGCGCGCATGGATGATGAATTTTTTGCATCCCGTGGCGGCTATCGTGTCCACGAATTTTTCGAGAAAGGAATATTCTTCCGAGTTGTCAATTCCTATTCTGCATTTGACGGTGACGGGAATGGAGACTGTATCCTGCATGGCCTTTACACAGTCGGCGACAAGTTGCGGCTCGCGCATCAGGCAGGCGCCGAAACTTCCTTTTTGCACCCGTTCGCTCGGACAGCCGCAATTGAGATTGATTTCGTCATAGCCCCATTCTTCGCCCATTTGGGCGGATTTGGCCAAATCTTCGGGTTCGGAGCCGCCAAGTTGGAGCGCAATCGGGTGTTCGGCGTCCGCAAAGCCCAGTAATTTTTCAAGATCGCCGTGCAAAACCGCTCCTGTGGTAATCATTTCGGTATAAACCAGCGCATTTGGCGAAAGTTGGCGGTGAAAATAGCGGCAATGGCGGTCCGTCCAGTCGATCATCGGTGCGATCGAGAGGCAGGGCGAGATAAGGCTTGAATTTTGAGCTGCTCTCATCATAATGGCACGTCTTTTACGCGAAAACCTTTGAAAATAATAGCAGATATGATCCGGTTCCCGCTTTTTTCCTTGATTTTGGCCCTGTTCGTCGTTGTGGCTACGCCGTTCGCGGTTGTAGCCGCCGATGATAATGGCGGCGTGTCGGGTCTACCGTTACCGCGCTTTGCGTCACTCAAATCCGACAATGTTTATATGCGCACAGGTCCGTCGATGGACTATCCCATCCGCTGGATCTACAAGCGCGAAGGGCTTCCGGTCGAGATTATTCAGGAATTTGATTCTTGGCGTCGGATCAAAGACCCCGAGGGGGAAACCGGCTGGGTCCATAAAATCCTACTTTCGGGCAAGAAAACCGCCCAGATCAAATCCGAGGAAGAAGTTCTGGCCTATGATGATGACGATCTGGTCCGTCCTGTGGCCAAAATTGAAAACGGGTATCTGGTCGGGCTTGAAAAGTGCGACAAGCGTGCCTGTTTTGCAACATTCCCACCTTATGAGGGGTGGATCGAGAAAAAATATCTTTGGGGTGTTTACGCCTCGGATATTTTTAATTAACATACCAAATCAGGAAGTTGCGTCGTTCGCAGCTTTCCGGTCCTTTTAGTTGTTCACAGACTTATCCCCAGTTTTACCCACCTTCCTCCTTTTCGGGAAACCTGATTCATGTTGAGTGTTGAAAAAGCCGAGGTCGCGCACCTCTTGCAGCTTTCTTTGTCCAAAATGGCACTGTCCGAAGAGCCGGAGCGCGGGACGGACATCCGGCTGATGCTTCAGGTGATGGGTGGCGTTCTGACCGAAACGGCTTTCTTTTTTGAAGAGCCGGATGAAACTCTGGCGTCTGTTTTTACCAAAATTTCCGTTGTGCTGGGATGTGATGCGTATGAGGGCGAGCTTCCTCATTGGCTTGACCTCGACCCTGTGCAGATCGATTCCTATACCGAGCGCGGGCGCGAGCTGGCACGCATGGCGATTCACGATTGGGCAGATTGCGAATTCGGATTCGTCGATATGCTGGTGATGGTGTGCCATCATGTGATTGCGTCGTGGGAAGAGGAAGGAATTCCGCGTACGGAGACGTTCCGTCTTTTGATCGAGTACGCGACGCGCTGTATGTGTTTCGAAGTGGCTGCGCAAGAACTTTGCGACGTTCTGATCGAAAAGAAAATGGGTCGCGATGGGTGGAGCCTTGGCGATTGTCTGGGTGGCTTGTCTGGTGCTGCTGGGTGGCGGTTGGCCAAACTCAATCTTCTTAAAAAGAAATTACCGAAAGAGTCCGTTCCTGATCCTGAAGCCGAGGCGCTCGATCATCTTGTCACGGTGATGACGGCGGAGGCGATCCGTATGGGCGTGCCCGCCGGAAGCGACTGGAAATTTGGCATGGCCGCGAATGATGCGCCCGCCAATCCTCCGGTGGAATTGCTCGACGGCGTTGAACCTTATGCGCAGCTGTTTTTCTCGGCTGTGCCGATGTCGGATGTCCGTGACCAAGCTGTGGCGTGTGCCAAGGCCGCGGGTCGGATGCTCGCGGTTGTCTCGACAGGCGATGACCCTGAAATCGCGCATGTGATTGCCAAACCTCTCGCGATGATGGCGATCACCGAGACATATCACGCGTTTTGGTTGGGTTACTAAAAAACTTGCATTTCGTCTGCAAGGTGTGGTTCCATCAATTCATGATGTTTTCGAACGTATCCAACATGCCTTCTTTTCGACGCGACCGACGTATGATCGCGTCGCGGCGTGTTGTGTGCGAAAACCTTCGGTAATTCTTCCTTAGATATTCACAAAACTCTGTCCTGCGGCGCGCTTTCCCAGCGGGCTTTATGCCTTTTTTCCACATTCAGACAGGACAGAAGAAATGAAACAGTTTCAATTCAGTAATGATGTTTACAAAAAGCAGTACCACAACCAAATCATCGTTGTGAAATTCGGCGGGGCGTTAGCCAAACCGGAAAGCGTCAAAAAAATCGCGGAGCAGATCGGATATTTGCAAACGCAGGTCGGCGCCAAGGTTATGGTCGTTCATGGTGGTGGCGGGCAGATCAATGACGCGTTGAAGGCGCAGGGGATCGAGGTCAAAAAAGATCCTGCCACTGGTTTGCGGGTGACTGATGCGCAGACCTTGGATGTGACCGACAAGATGCTCAAGATTCTGAACGGCGACATTGTCGATATTTTTAATCAGGTGGCGGGTGAGAAATGGAGAGCGTGCGGCATTTCCGGTTATGATCGGGGTGTGCTGGAAGCTGTTCCTGTTGACGGCCACGGGAATTACACCGGAACCATGACGGGAATGAAAACAGGATTGATGAAAGAATTTCTGGAACGGGGCGGGGTCGTGCCTGTTTTGACGTCGGTGTGTTTCAATGCGTTGGCGGGAGACGGTGAGGAGAATAGATTGAATGTCAATGCGGACGAAGTGGCAGTCCATGTCGCCGTGCATATGGATGCTGCGCGTTTGATTGTTTGTTCCGATAAGGATGGCGTTCTCAACAAACAGGGGAAGAAAATTTCGCAAATCTTTGTTGATCAGGTGGGCGGACTGATCAAGGACGGCACGGTGACGGATGGCATGATCCCCAAACTTAAAATGCTGGCACAGGCGGTTCAGGAAATGAAGGGCGGGGGCGGCGTGGCTCTCGTCAACGGGTTTGAGGACAAAGCCATACTGAAGGAGCTGTTGAATAAGCAGGGGGGTGGGACTTTGATTCTGGAGCGTTGAGGTGCGAGGGCACGGGGCTTGCGGATGAAGAAAATAATTACATAATGCTGGTTGATAACATTATATTTCCATTTGTAACAATCCCCTAAAAGCCTTATAAAGGGCGCATGACGAATACAGCTGAGAAAGCAGGGTGGGACTTTTCCCCCAAGGGTTCCTATAGCCGCGACGATCTGATCGCTTGCGGGAAGGGTGATTTGTTCGGACCTGGTAATGCCAAATTGCCGGCTCCGCCGATGCTGATGTTCGACCGGATTACCAAAATTACCACCGAAGGCGGTGCTTACGGTAAAGGCGAACTGGTGTCGGAATTCGATATCAAGCCCGATTTGTGGTTCTTTGAATGCCATTTTATCGGTGATCCGGTAATGCCGGGGTGCTTGGGTCTTGATGCGTTGTGGCAGTTGCTCGGGTTTTATCTTGGCTGGACGGGGGCTCCGGGGTCCGGGCGTGCACTTGGTCTGGGCGAGCTGAAATTCACCGGACAGATTCTGCCCGAAACCAAACTTGTGACCTATCATCTCGATATCAAGCGTGTAATCAATCGCTCGCTGGTTTTGGGAATTGCCGATGGTCAGGTTCTGGCTGACGGAAAAGTCATTTATGAAGCCAAGGATTTGCGCGTCGGGTTGTTCGAAAATCCGCGTGCCATGTAATCCGGTTTCCTATCGGTTTTTATTCAAAAAGAAAGGATGAGTTCCATGGCCTTGTTTCAAGTGAATGGAGTGCGTCGCGTTGTTGTCACCGGAATGGGTGTCGTATCGTGCATCGGCAACAATATCAGCGAAGTTTTGCAATCCCTGAAGGACGGTAAATCCGGTATCTCCTTTTCCGAGGATTATGCCGCTAAAGGATTTAGGTCGCAGGTTTTCGGGCTGCCAAAAATCAATGTGGCCGATTTTATCGACCGCCGGATGCTCCGCTTTATGGGGGATTCTGCCGCCTATACGCACATCGCCATGCAACAGGCGATTGCCGATGCTGGCTTAGAGGAAAATGAAGTGAGCCACGAGCGCACAGGTGTTGTGGTTGGGTCCGGCGGGCCGTCGACCCGCAATCAGGTCGAAGCGGCGCGTATTACGCTGGAAAGCGGTCCTAAAAAAGTCGGGCCATTTATGGTGCCGCGTTGTATGTCGTCGACGACGTCGGCCAATTTGTGCACCAACTACAAAATCAAGGGTGTGAATTACACGATTTCGTCTGCCTGTTCGACATCGGCGCATTGTATCGGGAATGCGGCGGAACTGATTGCTATGGGCAAACAAGATGTGATGTTTGCAGGCGGCGGTGAAGAGCTGGACTGGACTCTTTCCGTTCTGTTCGACGGGATGGGTGCGATGTCGTCGAAATATAACGCGACACCGGAAAAAGCGTCTCGCGCTTATGACGCCGACCGCGACGGGTTTGTGATTGCCGGTGGCGGCGGAATTCTGGTTCTCGAAGATTACGATCATGCCAAGGCGCGCGGGGCCAAGATTTACGGCGAGCTGGTGGGCTATGGCGCGACGTCTGACGGGGCCGATATGGTTGCGCCGAGCGGCGAGGGCGCGGTGCGTTGTATGAAGCAAGCACTTTCCACTTGCGATCAACCTGTGACCTATATCAACACACATGGAACCTCCACTCCGGTGGGGGATGCGAAAGAGCTTGAGGCTATTCGCGAAGTGTTCGGGCGTGAAGAGCAGGATATGCCGACGATTTCCTCGACGAAATCGATGACGGGGCACTCTCTGGGTGCGACCGGCGTACAGGAAGCTGTTTATTCATTGCTGATGATGAAAGAGCGTTTTATTGCCCCATCTATCAACATCGACAATCTGGACGAAGCGGTCGGGAATATTCCCGTTGCGCGTCAACGTATTGATAATGTCGATCATAAAACCATTCTGTCGAATTCTTTCGGGTTTGGCGGAACCAACTGCACGCTGGCGTTTGCCTCTGCTCAATAATAACAAGGAAAAAGAAAATGAACGAACTGATGAAGGGCAAAAAAGGCGTGATCATGGGGGTGGCCAATGGCTATTCCATCGCGTGGGGCATTGCCAAAGCGTGCGCAGAGGCCGGAGCAGAAATGGCGTGGACGTATCAGGGTGATGCGTTCAAAAAGCGGGTTGAGCCGCTGGCTGAAGAGATTGGTGTCAAAACGCTGATTGATTGCGACGTCACGGATATGGCGTCGCTTGACCGCGCGTTTGCGCAGATCGAAAAGGATTTGGGACAGATTGATTTTCTGGTTCACTCGATTGCGTTTTCCAACAAGGAAGAATTGAAAGGCCGTTATGTCGATACGACGCTTGAAAATTTCCTGCTGTCGATGAATGTGTCGTGTTATTCCTTTACCGCCGTGATGAAACGCGCTGCGCCGCTCATGAAAAATGGCGGGTCGGCGGTGACGCTCACCTATTACGGGTCGGAAAAGGTTATGCCGTTTTACAACGTTATGGGTGTGGCCAAGGCTGCGCTTGAATCTTCTGTTCGTTATCTGGCGGCCGATTTAGGGCAGGACAATATCCGCGTGAATGCGATTTCGGCGGGTCCGATGCGCACCCTCGCAGGGTCGGCCATCGGCGGGGCGCGCAAGACGTTTAAATATAGCGCTGTAACGTCTCCACTTCAGCGCAATGTCGATCTTGAAGAGTTGGGGAATACGGGCGTTTATCTTCTCTCCGATATGTCGTCGGCTGTGACGGGTGAAATCCATTATGTGGATGCCGGTTTCAATGCGGTCGGGATGTGCCCGTCCGAACATTGGGAAGAACTTCTCGGCGACGGGGAATAAAAAGAGACGGGCCAAACGGCCCGTTTTTTTTATTGCACCTTTATCGCGTGTCGTCGCCAGAGGCAGAAGGCAATAAAGATTGTGTCGGAAATTGCAATCGTTGCGGGATAGAGGCTGGTTGTAATGTTTATATTATCCAGCGCAAAAAAAGATAATCCCAATGCGATCACGGTAACGGTATAGCTGGTGAGGTTTTCGGTCATTGGCGAAGAATAGGTTTTTCGGAATGTCGGGATGAAGGCACTGACGTTGATCAGTGATACGGCAATCACTGAAATCACCGGATCTTTGATCATCAGCCACGGTACAATAGACAGTAATGCAGCGAACAGGATTATTTTGTCCGAGGTTGTGTGTGTGTTTTCTCCGGATTTAAGGCTCGTAAGCGTGATGATCCAGCAAAACAGGGCGATGCTGCCGATGCTCCATGATCCTGCACCGGCATTTTCCGTGATCTGGGCGACAAATGCGATCGAACACAAAATACTCCAGATCAGCCATGTGAAAAGGTGAGGTTTGGTTTGACCTTTGAAGATTGTAAAGATGTAAAGAACCAGCGTTGCTGATGCCAGAACGGCAGAGACGATGCCGATGATTTCCTGATAGGTGAGGTCCGCGAGCATTTAGTGTGCCTTGAACAGGGTGTCGTTGACGGTGTCGGGATCGTCGGTGAACATGGCGTCTACGCCCCATGCGCGCAAGGTTCTGGCCAGTTGCGGGTCGTTGATGGTGTAGGCCAAGACGGGACGTTCGGTATCCATGATCTCTTCGATAAATTCGCGGGAGGCGGTGCGACCGTCAATGTTGATGGTGGTGGCGTTCAGGTAATCGGCCAGTTCTGCCCAGTTTTCGGCGGGTTCCGATTCCAGCAGCAGGCTGCGATACCAGTCGCCCGCCATATCCATCGCCGTTTCAAGCGAGACGTGCGAGAAGCTTGAGATCAACAAACGGTCACGGTCGTCCCAGATTTGCGAGAGAAGATCAAGCGCAGCTTCGGCGGTTTCGACTTCGCGGCCCGGGCAGGGTTTCAGCTCGACATTCATGCCGAGGTCGCGTTCCAAGATGACTTCGACGGCTTCTTCGAGTGTCGGAATTTTGATGCCGCCGAAGCCGTCTGAAAACCAGCTTCCACATTCCAGATCGCGGAGGTCGGAGAATTTCATGTCTGCCACTGGACCATGACCATTGGTGGTGCGGTCGAGCAAATCGTCGTGGAAGAGGATCGGCACGGAATCTTTTGTGAGTTTGACGTCGAATTCCACCCATTTGCAGCCCATATCGGCGGCGGTGTGGATGCTCTCGATTGTGTTTTCGGGGGCGTAGGCCGCCGCGCCGCGATTTCCAATTATTGTTGGGAGTTTAAGGGGCATATTATTTTTCTCCACCAAACTGTTTTTCGATCATCTTTTTCATTGCCGCCGGATAGTCACTGATGATGGCGTGAAGCGATTCCCACAATCCTTCGCGGTGCAGGTGATGGAGTTTGTGGATCAGGTTTGTATTTCTTTCGGGGGGTGGTTCGGGGAAATACCACCAGATCACAATTTTCGAATTTGGATACAGGGTTACTATATCGCGCACGATTTCGGGGCGCAGGTCATATTCGTTGATGTGAAAATAATTAGGGTTGATTTGTCTCAAGATATCCGAGCGCACGGCGTCGGGCGAAAACGGAATGTAATCATCCGTACAATTCTGATCCCACGGATACATTTTGCATCCGGCGGTGTTGGAAGGTTCGAACAGTGCACCGAGTTTTGTTTTTGGGCAGCTTTCGCGCACCCGCAAAAGTTCGGAATGGTTGAAGGACGAGATAAAGTAATTATCCATGTCGGGAATTTGTTTGATGATTTTGCAGCCGCTGTTCGGGACTTTCAATTCGATATTGGCAATTTTATCGGGGTGCTGGCGGATCAGGTGCTTGAGGTCTGGCAGGTCGGGAATGGTTGCGCCGTTGATAAGCCGCAAGGAGTTGATTTCTTTTCTGTCCATTTCGTCGATGCGGCGATTGGAGGTTAGTTTTTTTGAGGCTTCGTCGAGGCGGATATTCAGTTCATAGTGCGCTTCGTGGCCGGTATAGAACGTGTCGTGAATGACGCAGATTTCACCGTCTTTCGAAAGGACGATATCGGTTTCGAATCCGTCGGCATTCTGAGAAGCGAATTCCATCGCTTCGAGAGTGTTCTCGTACCCGTGTTCCTTGCGGTTGCCGCGATGGCCTAAAATCAACGGGAGTTTAAGGGGCATGATTTCTACCTGCTTTGAAAGCAAACCCCCCGAACAGGCCGGGGGGTGCTGTTTTTTTATTTATAAGGCTAAGCGCTTTCTTTTTCTTCGTGCTTGTCTTCTTTAGGTTTCGGAGCGATTGGCTCGCCGGTTTCCTGATCGACGCGTTTCATCGACAATTTGATTTTGCCGCGTTCGTCGAATCCTGTGACCATGACTTTTACTTCCTGACCTTCGGACACGATGTCGGTGGTTTTGGCCACGCGGTAATCGGCGAGTTCGGAAATGTGAACCAGACCGTCACGGGTTCCCATGAAGTTCACGAAAGCGCCGAAGTCAACGATCTTTACGACTTTGCCGTTATAGATTTTATTCAATTCCGGTTCATCGGTGATGCCTTTGATGATTTCGATCGCCATGTCGATGGCATTGCCGTCGACTGCTGCGATTTTGATTGTACCGTCATCTTCGATGTCGATTTTGGTACCGGTGCGCTCGATAATGTCACGAATGACTTTACCGCCCGTGCCGATTACTTCACGGATTTTGTCGGTCGGGATGTTGAGGACTGCCATTTGCGGAGCGTGTTGGCTGATTTCACCACGGGACTGGCTGAGAGCCTTGGACATTTCACCCAGAATGTGCATCCGGCCTTGTTTGGCCTGACCCAGAGCGATCTTCATGATTTCTTCGGTAATCGAAGTAATCTTGATGTCCATCTGCAGAGCGGTGATCCCTTGTTCGGTACCGGCCACTTTGAAGTCCATGTCGCCCAAGTGATCTTCATCACCCAAAATATCCGAGAGAACGGCAAAGCTCGAACCTTCCTTAATCAGGCCCATCGCGATACCGGCCACAGGTTTGGCCAGAGGAACGCCTGCATCCATCAGAGAGAGGGATGTGCCGCAGACGGTTGCCATTGAGGAAGAGCCGTTGGATTCAGTGATTTCAGAGACAACGCGCAGCGTGTACGGGAAATCTTCGGCAGATGGCAGCATCGGGTGGATGGCGCGCCATGCGAGTTTGCCGTGACCGACTTCGCGGCGTCCCGGAGCGCCCATGCGTCCGCATTCACCGACCGAGAATGGCGGGAAGTTGTAATGGAGCATGAAGGTTTCTTTGTATTCGCCGACGATGGAATCGATCAGTTGTTCGTCTTGGCCGGTGCCGAGGGTGGTCACAACAATCGCCTGAGTTTCACCGCGGGTGAAAAGAGCAGAGCCGTGAACGCGCGGCAGAACGCCAGCTTCACACACGATCGGACGGATGTCGGTGGTGGTGCGTCCGTCAATCCGGTCGCCGGTTTTCAGGATGTCGCCGCGCACGACTTCGGATTCGAGTTTGAAGCACGCGTTTCCTACGGCTTCCTTGCTGATGCCGTTATCTGGATCGGTGAATTCAGCCACCGCTGCGTCTTTGACTACACCGACTTTGGCGTAGCGTTCCTGTTTAACTTTTTCTGCGTAGGCTTCGCGGAACATGGTTTCGTATTTGGCCTTGAGCGCTTTTTCCATCGCGACGATGTGGTCAGGCACAGTTGGAACGGCCCATGCGTCTTTGGCGGCTTGTTCGGCCAACTCGATAATGCCTTTGATGACAGGTTGGAACGCGGTCCAGCCAGCCATAACGGCGCCCAGCATCACATCTTCGGGGAGTTCTTTGGCTTCGGACTCAACCATCAGAACGCCTTCGGATGTTCCGGCGACGACGAGGTCAAGCTCAGACCCTTCCATTTCCGAACGGGTCGGGTTGATGAGGTACTGGCCGTTTTTGTAGCCGACGCGTGCTCCGGCAATCGGACCCATGAACGGAATACCGGAGATGCACAGGGCGGCAGACGCACCGATCATCGCGACGATGTCAGGCGAGTGTTCGCCGTCGTGCGACATGGTGGTACAGATGATCTGGACTTCGTTCAGGAATTCTTCGGGGAAGAGCGGGCGGATCGGACGGTCGATCAGACGCGAGATCAGCACTTCGCCTTCAGACGGCTTGGTTTCGCGTTTGAAGAAGCCACCCGGAATGCGACCGGCAGCGTAGAATTTTTCGAAATAGTGGACGGAGAGGGGGAAAAAATCCTGTCCTTCCTTGATGGATTTGGACGCGACGACGGTACACAGGACCGAGGTGTCGCCCATGCTGGCGATGATGGCTCCGTCGGCTTGACGCGCGACTTTACCGGTTTCTAAAACAACTTTTTTACCTGCAAATTCAATTTCTTTGCGGAAGATGTTAAACATTAACTTTACCTTTCGTATGTGTTTTTTGTTATGTTTTGTCATTCCGGAGTACGCCGGAATCCAGTTTCTGGATCCCGTTTGTGCGAGCGTTCCTGCGGAACGCGCCAACGGGATGACGAAGTGGGGGAAAAATAGGGTACAGGGAATTTCGGTGGACACTTAATAACAGGGGAACTTTCTGTTATTGACCGTCAACCGATCAGGCCTTAACCCACGGCTTTTCCTTGGCTTCTTGTGGCATGAATGGGGGCAAGAGTCAAGAAACGGGCTGTAATTGTTTGTTGACATAACGTTTGAGTTGGGGGAATATCCAGCGATCTAATAAAATAAGGTCAAAAATGAACAGGGTTCGTAAACTTTTACCGTTCTTATTTGTTGCTGTGGCAAGCGGATGCGGGCGCGGTGTGTCTGATCTTTCTGAGGCTCAGGATTATAAGATGATTGTGCCGAGGCCCCCAGTTTTCCAACCTTCTGACCAGTTTGCCACTCCCGATAATCAGGATTCTAAGAGCTTTATTGATCGCGAGTTTCAGAGATTTATCGAGATTTCCGAAGAAATTGACGGCTTGTACGATCGTTTTGCCGTTCAATCCGTCGAAAAGCCAAGTGTAGAAAAATGTCTGGAGGTTAACCGAATTGAAAGGGGAGACTCCCTGCGGGCGTTGTTTGCAAGTTTTAGTGCTCAAGGGCGGCGTATGATCGAATTGGGTTTGATGGATCCGGAGGCCGTAAGAGGTGTTATTTTGACTGGCGCGGAGTCCTTGTTGACTGTGAAGCCGATTGTAGAGGATCTGGGCGTTGTGTGTTCTCTGGCTTATCCCAGATTGATGTCGAGGAAGTTGACCGCTGTCTGATTTTCTTATACTCCTGTTGGCGGAATTTAACGTTTTCAGGAGTATTTTTATGTCGAAATCCTATCTTGTTTTAATGCGTCACGGGCAGAGCCAGTGGAACCTCGAAAACCGCTTTACGGGGTTTTATGATGTCGAGCTTTCGCCGCTTGGGATCGAAGAGGCCAAAATGTCCGGCCAGAACCTCAAAAAAGCGGGGATCAAATTTGATCTGGTTTATACATCGACCTTGAAACGCGCCTTTACGACTGCCGAAGTGGCTTTGAAAGAAGCAGGGCAAGAGGGGTTGATCGCGGGCATGATTAAACATGACGATTTGCGCGAGCGTGATTACGGCGACCTGACCGGCCTTAACAAAGATGAAACCCGCCAGAAATACGGCGACGAGCAAGTGCATATCTGGCGCCGTTCCTATGACGTGCAGCCGCCTAATGGTGAGAGTTTGCAAGACGTGGTTGAAAAGCGCGTGCGTCCTTATTACGAAGCCGAAATCAAACAGCAGATCGCAGCGGGCAAAAATATCCTGATCGCGGCGCACGGCAATTCGCTGCGCGGGTTGTTGATCGTTCTCGGTGAAAACACACCCGAGAATATCAACCAGACGGAAATCCCGACCGGATCGCCGCTTGTCCTTGAAATGGAGAATGGCAAAGTCGTCGGCAAATATTATCTGGCGGACAAATTGGCGGCGTAATGTCCCATCCCCATTCCCACGACGACGATCATTCGCATCATCACCATCATCATGGTGCGGACGGGAATTTGTCGTGGGCATTCGGGATCAATCTTCTTTTATCCATCGTTCAGTTGGTTGGAGGAATTGTTTCCGGTTCGCTCGCGCTCATTGCCGACGCCGTGCATAATTTATCTGATGCGGCGTCGCTGTTGCTGGCTCTTGTTGCGCAGAAAATTGCGCGGCGCTCCCCCGATGCCAAACGGACTTATGGGTATAAGAAAGTCGAGACGCTTGCAGCCTATACCAACTATGTTGTGTTGTTGTTGGTTTCTGTGTGGTTGATGATCGAGGCGGTGGGGCGGTTTGTATCACCAGATCCGATTGACGGTTGGGTGTTGGTGTGGGTTTCAACCATTGCCGTTGCGGTCAATCTTGCCACTGTCGTTTTGACGTACCGCGGTGCGCAACATTCGCACAATGTACGGGCGGCGTATCTGCATAATCTTGGCGATGCTCTCTCTTCCATCGGGGTGATTGTTGCGGGGATTTTGATTGTGACGTTCGGCTGGGTGTGGGCGGATGCGCTGCTGACCCTTGTTATTTCCGCCTATATTTTCTGGCAGGTGATAAAATCGCTGCCTATCGTGGCCAATATCCTGATCGACGGGACCCCGTCTACGGTTGATCCGCAAAAGGTAATGGCGGCGATTTCCTCGGTTGAGGGGGTGGCCAATGTTCATCATTTCCATCTGCGCGCACTTGATGAACACCGCACTGCGGTCGAAGCTCATGTGGTTCTGGATACCAATGCACAAGGGGATGCGGTGCGCAGTGCGATTAAAAATGCGTTGTCCCAGTCATTTGAGATCGACCATGTGTTTCTGGAGATCGAAACCAGCGATTGCGGTCAGCGGGGGTGCTCCCCTGTCCCCCATTAAATATTAACATAATATTATCAGTTTTTCGTTATGCTCTTCTTACGGTGGAGGGTCTATGAAGGCGGTTTCAAGACATCAGGAAATGCAGGCAGTGCTGGAGTATATGAACTATGACGTCGGCTCGAGCGGGCTGGACGGCAAAATGGGCAAAGACACCAAGGCTGCGATGAACCAATACGCCAAAGATCACGGGCTGGAAGGGAAAAGCCTCCGCGAGATCGAAAATGCCATCGTGGCCAATATGAAAGATCCGAAGTTCCGTCAGGAGATGCTGGATAAGCTCCGGGACCAGCCGAAAACCCACGATAATGTCGTTGCCACGCAGTGGGCGTTGAAAGAGTCCGGACATAGCGACATCTATATGAGCGACCCGCAAACGCATTTGATGACTGGCAAAATGAACGATCAAACGAAATACGCGGCCAGCAATACTGTGAACGGGAAGCCGACCTTGACGGCCTACATGGATGCGGGTATTCCGGCACAAACCGTTTATGCGATGACCCAACCGACAGTTGCGCCCAGTACGCTTTTTGCCCAGAACGCACTGGATACAACCGCCATGGCTGCGTCATTGGAGGCCCCGAAGCGAGGGGTGACGTTTGAAACTCTGTCGATGAAGATGTAGGCGATCCCTTTAGTGAAAAGCCAAAGATCCTTCGGCAAGGGGGCGTCGATCAATCGGATATGAATTTTCTGCAGGTTGATAAATTGCAATATTCGATTTATGGCGTACACTTTTGACGCCTGTGAGATAAGCCGCAATCATTTCTTCGTTAAGATTGAGTTTTTCTTCAATTGTGTCGACCAATTCTCGGGTGAATGCGAAATCTGGGAAGAGACGGGCTGTGTGATTTCCAATCAGAGTCATATTTACCAATGTGTAATTGGTCTCAGATTTACAGGTTTCCCACAACATGGTGACGAATTTTTTGGCATTGTCAGAGGAGTTGGATTTTAGGAGTGCCCACTCAAGTTTGTTTCCATGGCGGGTGCAAAGTGAAATGGTTTTGATTTCATCAATGGATGTAGTGATGACCAACTCTACGTCTATTGCTTTTTCCTGACTTTGCAGAGGAAAAGAGCGGATTTGGGGTACGCAGGGAATGACTCGTTTGATTAGATTATAAAACATAATACTGCTATCCCATACCATGTCATGCTATGTCAATTAAAAAACGGAGCCAAGTGGCTCCGTTCATTTTGTTTTTCACGTCTTTCCGATTATTTACGGATGCCGAGTTTCGCGATGATCGCTTGATAACGGGCGTTGTCGACTTTAATCAGGTAGTCGAGCAATTTACGACGGCGGGCCACCATGGCCAACAGACCGCGACGGGAAGAGAAATCTTTTTTGTTGGTCTCCATGTGTTTGGAGAGGTTCAGAATGCGTTCGGTCAGAACGGCGATTTGAACTTCGGGAGATCCGGTATCGTTGGCAGAGTTCTGGTTGTCTTTGATGACTTCGGTTTTGCGTTCAGCAGTAATCGACATCGTCTTTTCCTTTCAAAAGGGTTACAGGTTAAATACTCGCACCGGCTGGATTTCCGTTCCTTCCACATCCGCTACCGCAACGGGTTTGCCGCGGTGGGTAAGAAGGGCCAGTTCCAGCGTCCGCGCTTGTGGGCTTAGTCCGGCTTTCACCAGTCGTTCCACGTCGGGTCGGGCGATCAGAGTTATCTTGTTGCCGTTACCGATGCGCGTTGCTTCGCTGTCTGTAAGAGGCACGACCGGGACGTCGTCCAGTACGGCCTCGACAGGGAGCACAATGCTTTCAAGGGTCGCTTTATCCGATGTTTCGCGGAAAAAGTCCAGAGAAATCGCGTTTTTCCCGTAAAAAGGGCCGACCTGATCGCGCATCAGGCAGGAAATATAGCCTTTTGTGCCCAGTTTTTCGGCCAAATCGCGGGCCAGCGAGCGGACGTAGGTCCCTTTGCCGCAGACACAGCGGAAGGTGGCGGTGTCTGTGGTGGTCTCGGTCAATATTAATTCATAGATTTCAACAGGGCGGGCTTTCAACTCGACATCTTCCCCTGCACGGGCGAGGTCATAGGCGCGTTTGCCTTCGACTTTAATGGCCGAGAATGCCGGGGGGATTTGGTCGATTGTTCCCGTGAAGTCGGGCAGGGCGGCTTTGATTTGATCTTCTGTCGGGCGGACGGGAGAGGTGGCGATGACTTCGCCTTCGGCGTCATCGGTATTGCGCCCTTCGCCCCAT
Source organism: Pseudomonadota bacterium (assembly GCA_029558635.1). GTDB lineage: Bacteria > Pseudomonadota > Alphaproteobacteria > Micavibrionales > Micavibrionaceae > UBA1573. The sequence continues at coordinate 417,220 of JAKQEE010000052.1, forward strand.
GTGACCGTGAAAATATAGGTTTTATCGTCGTCCATCATATAGGGGACGAGTTTGGTGGCTTCGCCCAGTGCAATGGGCAAGATGCCGGACGCCAACGGGTCGAGCGTTCCGGCATGGCCGATCTTCGGGAAGTTCAGCGCCTTCTTAACGACGGATAGAGCGTCGTTCGAGCTGATCCCGACGGGTTTATCGAGGTTGACCCATCCGGAAATATCGTTTTTCGGTTTGCGGGGCATTGGTGTCCTTTATAAATCGAGGGTTTCTTTTAAGCGTCGGGTGGGGGAATGTCACGCATAAAAATATTTGCATAATTATTGTGGTTTGTTGTAAGTAATTGGGTTATGAGCATCAGATCAGTGGCTAGGGCAGTTATAAAAAAGACTGCATATGGATTGTTTCGTGCGACAGGGGGAGTTCCTTCCTATGCGCTTACAGTTGACGGGCTTTTTGCGACATCCCGCAAAATGGCCCCTCCCGATTATTTCAATTTGATGCGTGGTCACTATGAAGGGGCCGAGCGCACCATCTTGCGCGGGGCGTTTCGCAATGCGTCGACGATTGTCGAGATCGGGTCGAATATCGGGGTGGTGGCCTCTTTGGCGCTGGACTCCAAACTGGAGCGGAATGGAAGAATGATTTGCGTCGAGCCAAATCCAGATTCCCATGAGGCTTTGTACGCCAATCTGTCACGTGCCCAAAAACGACGTGCAAGTGACGACATTCAATTAAGAGTTCTTCATGCCGCTGTTTCCGGACCGCAAGGCGAGCGGGGCGGTTCTGCAGAATTTATCCAGCGGGCGGATTTATCTTCGGGCCTTTCAGGGCAGGTGTCCGGCAGGGCAAGTGATTCTTCTTTGGTGAATGTCGAAGTGACGTCGCTAAGTAGTATTTTGAACGCACATAACGTCGATGGTCCGTATTCCCTGATTTGTGATGCCGAGGGTGCTGAAATCCCGCTGATTTTCGAGGATGCGGCTGCGTTGAAGAATTGTTCGCAAATGTTGATCGAACTTCACTCGCCGTCTTTAACAGGGAGGGAAGACGTTCCCCCCGATATCATGGTGCGCGAGCTTGAGAGTTTGGGGTTCCGCCTGAGAGTTCGTGAGCACGATACCTATTATCTTGATAAGCTGGCCTTCAACTAATTTGAAAACTTGAATTTATTCTTCTGCTGATTTCGGAAGGTTGTGGAGCAGGGCGTCGATTTTGGCGGCGCTGTCGTACAAAGTGTCCTCAACGAATTTCAGTCTGGGGGTGAATTTCATGCGCACCTGACGGCCGATTTCTTTTTGGAAGATATCGGCGTTGGCGTTGAGGGCTTTCAGAGCTTCTTCCAGATTTTGGCCACCGATCATGGTGGCGTAGGCGGTGGCGTGTTTCATATCGGGCGAGACGCGTACTTCAGAGACGCTCACTAATCCGGCATGTTCCAGCAAAAATGCGTCGTGAAAATGCCCGCGACCCAGCGTTTCCATGATGACATGGAGCAATTGTTCGCCCACCCGCAACTGGCGTTGTGACGGCCCCAGAGTGTTTTGACCTTGTTTCATTTTATTTATGCAATCGTTCTGGTTTCTTCTTTGACGTCATAGCATTCGATGATGTCGCCGTCTTTGAGGTCGTCGTAGTTTTCGAACGCCATACCGCATTCCATTCCCTCGCGGACTTCCTTGACTTCGTCCTTGAAGCGTTTGAGGGTTTTGAGCATGCCTTCGTGGATGACCACGTCGTCGCGGAGCAAACGTACCTTGGAACCACGGCGAACCATACCGGCTTGGACCATACAGCCCGCGATCTTGCCAACCTTGGTGATGTTGAAGACCTGACGGACTTGCGCCTGACCCAGATATTCCTCGCGCACGAGTGGGGAGAGCATACCGCCCAGTACTGCTTTCACATCGTCGATGATGTTATAGATGATGTTGTAGTAGCGGATTTCGACCTTATCGCGTTTGGCCATTTCGCGGGCCTGAGCGTTCGCGCGGACGTTAAAGCCCACCACAAACGCGTTCGAGGCGCGGGCCAGCGTAATATCGGATTCGGAGATTGGACCAACACCGGAGAAGAGGACTTTGACCCCGACTTCGGTTTGTTCTTCGGTGATTTTGGCCAGAGAACCGACAATCGCTTCGACCGATCCATGCACGTCGCCTTTGATGATGACGGGCAGTTCTTTTCGCGCATCGCGGCTTTGGGCCAGCAATTGTTCGAACGAAGCGCCGGTAACGATGGCGGCTTCTTTTTCTTTTTTCTTGCGGAGGCGGTAATCGACAATTTCACGGGCTTTCGATTCCGTATCAACCACGCTGAAGGAGTCGCCTGCGTCCGGCGTTCCGCTCAAGCCCAGTACTTCTACAGGGCGGCCCGGATCAGCCGAGTCAATATTTTGTCCCTTGTCATCGAGCAACGCACGGACACGGCCCCATTCGGAACCGACCACGAAAATGTCGCCGATGTGCAGCGTTCCCTTTTGGATGAGAACGGTGGCCACCGACCCGCGGCCTTTTTCCATTTTGGATTCGACCACTGCCCCTTGCGCGGCGCGGTTCGGGTTGGATCTGAGGTCGAGGACTTCGGCCTGAAGCAAAATGGCTTCCTGCAATTTATCAAGGTTGAGTTTTTTCTTGGCCGAGAGTTCAACACAGAGAACCTCGCCGCCCATTTCTTCAACCTGAACATTGTGTTGCAGAAGGTCTTGTTTGACCTTCATCGGGTTGGCGTCGGGCAGGTCGATTTTGTTGATCGCGACGATCATCGGCACACCAGCCGCTTTTGCGTGGCTGATGGCCTCAACCGTTTGCGGCATGATCGAGTCGTTTGCGGCCACCACCAAAACAACAATGTCGGTGACGTTGGCGCCGCGGGCGCGCATTTCAGTAAAGGCCGCGTGGCCTGGCGTATCGAGGAAGGTAATTTTTTCGCCCGAAGGAATCGTGATCTGGTACGCGCCGATATGCTGGGTAATGCCACCCGCTTCGCCCGCGACCACATCGGTTTTACGCAGCGCGTCGAGGAGGGAGGTTTTCCCGTGGTCGACGTGACCCATGATGGTGACGACAGGCGGACGGGAGACGAGATCTTCGGTGCGGTCTTCGTCGCCTTCGATCCCGACTTCGACGTCGGCATCGGTCACACGTTTGATCTTGTGGCCGAATTCCATCAGGACGAGTTCGGCAGTGTCGGCATCAATCGCCTGATTGATCGTAGCCATCACGCCCATTTTCATGAGCGATTTGATGACATCGCCACCGCGTTCGGCCATCCTGTTTGCGAGTTCTTGCACCGTAATTGTTTCAGGCACAGTGACTTCGCGCGATTGTTTCGGTTGTTCGACTTTGGGGCCAGCCAGCGCACGGGCCTTTTGCCGCGCACGGCGGACGGATGCTAGGGAGCGTCCACTTTCATCGCGGCTATATTGTTCGTTGATAACCTGATTGACGGTCAAACGCCCGCCGCGGCCTGCCATTGCGCTACGGTCGGAATTGGAATCATCATCGCCACCGCTTTTGCGGCTGCTCGAGCGTTTGATGCGGTCGCGGTAGCTGGTCTCTTCCTGTGGGGCCTCTCCCGGATGCGCGGGACGGCTATATCCACCGCCCGGTGCGGCTGCACGGCTTTCGGTCAAAGCTTTTTCCTGAGCGCGGCGTTGTTTATCGGCGGCTTCGGCTTTTTTGCGTTCTTCTTCTTTAATCAGTTCGAGTTCTTCGAGCTCGCGGCGGCGCAGATCTTCGGCGTCGATTTTGCGCGGGCGTTTGCCGGTTTTTTCGGACTCAATGCGGAGTTTCTCCTCTTCGGCTTCCAGAGCGCGCCGTTTGGCTTCTTCCTCGCGGCGACGTTCGTCGTCTTCCTTGGCTTTTTGAAGAGCGCGGAGGCGTGCCTCTTTTTCCTCATTGGTCAGATGGTCTTCGGCGGAGGCTGCTTGTTCCTCGGCTGCGGCTTGGGCGGCGGCGCCGCGTTTTTTACGAACCTCGATGGTCACGCCGCGAGATTGACCGCGTGCAAGCGTTTGCGTGATGTGTTGCTGGCCCGGGCTACCGCCTTTCAGGCTCAATGTGCCTTTGCTGCCACCGAGGGAGAGTGTCTTTTTTTCTTCAGTCATTTTTTTTCCGATTCTACTTTTCCGTTTTAACTGCTTTCAATTTTTCGACCAGATCCACAAGGTTTTTGGCCAGTCCTCCCGCTTTCAGCGAGACGTGATTGATATTCTGTTCGCCTAGCGCGTGGGACAATTCCGCACTGGACCATTCGTCGATGACGGGAATTTCCTGATGGTGTGCCAGACGTTCCAGCTTTTCCCGTCCGTTTTCACTTGAATCGCTGGCGACAACATACACGCTCGTATGGCGGGAACGCAAGGCTTCGTCCACTTTTGTGAAGCCGGAGACCAGTTCTCCCGCGCGTTTGGCCATGCTCAGCGTCTGAAGGGCCAGTTTTCCAAGGCCGGATTCAATGATTTCCAGCAGATTTTCGGGGATTTCGACGTTTTCCCGTACCGTACCGGCAAAGGAATTGCGCCAGATCGCCTTTTTCAGGATATGGCGGTCGGCGGAAATCCACAGGAACGGTCCGGGGAGTTTTTCGGTGAGGTCCGGTACGACCTGACGGTCGGGGGATATCACAAAGCGGATCATTCTGGCTTGCGGCAGGATTTCTCCGGTCACTGCACAGGATGATGTTCTGGCAAGAGTCATAGCCTTCCTTTCATGGATGGGAGGAAGAAAAGAGGAAGGTTCCGGTGCTTCTGGTGTGCGAATAACGGAAGGAACAGGCTTGGGTGGTTGCGGTTTAAAAAGATCCTGAAGATTCCACAGCCCGACGGTCGTAGGAGATAATGCTCCTACGACTGGGTGATAGAAAAGTTCAGGCTCTCTTCTCGCCATATTGTCCGTGTCCTTTCCATTTCCGGTTATGCGGACGGAGAGTCTTCCGGCATCGCTTCGTCAGCGAACCAGTGTTCCCGTGCCTTCATAATCAGAGCATTGGCCTCAGACTCGGACATCGCGTCCGATCCCAGAATTTCCACCAGCTCGTCACCGGCCAGATCCGCAAGATCGTCAAGCGTTTTGACGTTGTTTTCACCGAGTTTGATGATCTGATCGACGGTCAGGCCTTCGAAGGAGACGAGGTCATCAGCCAGTCCCAGTTCGGATTGACGGTTTTTCAGTTCTTCGGCTTTGGTGATCAGCCAGTTTTCGGCACGAGCTTTCAACTCGGCACCGACTTCTTCGTTGAAGCCTTCGATAGAAGCCAGTTCTTCGATTGGTGTTTCGGCGACTTCTTCGACTTTGTTGAAGCCTTCGGCAATCAGCAGGCGGGCGATCACGTCGTCCACATCGAGTGCCTCGATGAAGAGGGCGGAGCGGGCTGCAAATTCTTCCTGACGACGCTTGGTCTCTTCTTCTTCGGTCAGAATGTCGATGTACCAGCCGGTTAGGATCGACGCCAAGCGGACGTTCTGACCGCGGCGGCCGATGGCCAGAGACAATTGTTCGTCAGGCACAACCACGTCGAGACGACGTTTTTCTTCGTCCATCACCACTTTGGTAACTTCGGCGGGAGCCAACGCGTTCACGATAAAGGTCGCGATGTTTGGTGACCATGGGATGATGTCGATTTTCTCGCCACCCAATTCGCCCACCACGGCCTGAACACGGCTACCGCGCATACCGACACATGCGCCCACAGGGTCCATGCCATTGTCGTGCGAGTAAACAGCAATCTTGGCACGGGAACCCGGATCACGAGCCACGGCTTTGATCTCGATCACGCCATCATAGATTTCCGGCACTTCCTGAGCGAAGAGTTTCGCCATGAATTCGCCACGGGTGCGTGAGAGGAAAATCTGAGGTCCACGGACTTCGCGGCGGACGTCGTAGATATAGGCACGGACGCGGTCGCCGACTTTCAAATGTTCGCGCGGGATCGTATCGTCGCGGCGGAGAATCGCTTCGGCACGACCCAGATCAATCGTGGCGTTACCGTATTCAACACGTTTGATGACGCCGTTGACGATTTCGCCGATGCGGTCTTTGAAGTCGTCGAATTGTTGTTCGCGTTCGGCTTCGCGGATGTTCTGCATGATGACCTGTTTTGCGGTCTGGGCAGCAACGCGGCCATAGTCGAAAGCGGGCAGGGTGTCGATCAGGATATCGCCAACCTGTGCATCGGGTTTTTCACGTTTGGCTTGTTCGACTGTGATCTGAGCCGCTTCGTTTTCGATTTCTTCGGGTGGAGTTACCGTGCGGTAGCGTTTTAGCTGGGTGTCGCCTGTTCTGCGGTCGATGTGGCAACGGATATCATGCTCGTGACCGTATTTGGAACGGCCGGCTTTTTGAATGGCCTGTTCGATGGCTTGAATAATGACTTCCTTGTCCATCCCTTTTTCGCGGGCGACGGCATCGGCAACCTGAAGAATTTCGACTCGACTCATTTTTCCTAGTCTCCTTGTTGAGTTGAATTTAGTAGGCGTTCTCTTTTTTCCTTGCTGGCTTTCAGCAGGTCATCCGTCATCACCAGTTTGGCTTTGTGGATGTTGGGCAGGTCAATTTTGACCGTCCCGTGTTCGGTATCAAGTGTGACAATGTCGTCCGCAAAAGCAGTGATCTTGCCACGGAATTTTTTCTGGCCGTTTTCGGCAGCGGTTTCGGTTTCGACACTGGCTTCGAAGCCGACGTTATTTTCAAAATCGCGACCACGAACCAGCGGGCGGTCGATTCCCGGCGAGCTGATTTCCAATTGGTAGGCTCCTGCAAACGGGTCTTCGACGTCGAGCAGGGCCGATACGGCGCGGCTAATTTTCGTGCAGCCGTCGAGATCCAGCGTTTGTGTCTCCGGATTTTCTGCCATGATTTGCAGTGTTTGCAGTTTCTGGCTGCCGATGATTCGCAAAGACACAAGGTCGTATCCCAGATCCGTAATGGCCGGTTCGATATATTTTGCGATGCGTCGTTCCTGTGTCGTGGTCATAAGCCTTAAAATTCGTAACAAAAAAGGCGGGCCTCTTTATGAGCCCACCCTGTTTATAATTCAGGTTGTTTTGTGCTTTATATGCACTATCTCAACTTTAATCAAGCTTTTTAAACAGGCTTTTTTGTAATATGTTAATTGTAATCTACGGTTATATGAGTATGTTAATGTTTATACTTAAGGTTTATTGCTCTTTTTCTGAAAAAAATGCAGTTTGGCGTGTTTGTTAATTTGTAGCACTGTGTAAAAGAGATATCGAAGTGACAGCGGAAAATCTAAAAATCAAGAATCCCAGAAATCCCCGCAGAAGCTCTGTAGATGGGGATGCTCCTAATCCAGTAGATGTGTTTGTCGGCCAGAAGTTGAGGTCGAGACGCAGTTTGATTGGAATTACCCAAGAGAATCTTGCCGAAGCTGCGGGAATTACATTCCAGCAAGTCCAAAAATATGAAAAAGGCAGGAACCGCTTGAGTGCCAGCCGTCTTTATCAATTTTCGCGTGTGCTGGATGTGCCGGTGTCCTATTTCTTTGAAGGATTTGCCGCGCCGGATTCCCATGTCGGTATTCAGGGCGGGTTTGCCGATAACGAGCAGGAAGCCTTCGATGCGGACGTCGAAGAGTCCGAAGACATCCTCAGCCGCAAGGAGACCATTGATCTGGTTCGGACCTATTACACGATTACGGATGAAAAATTGCGGCGCGATTTCCTGAAAATGCTGAAGCAAATGGCTAAAAATTTCAAAAGCTCCGAATAGGGGCTTTTGTTTTAGCGGCTTGGGGTTTACCTTGTTCAAGTCAATTCGAATATATTCAGGTTTTTCATGGCTACTACACTTCTTAAAGATTATTTTTTTACCAGCGAATCCGTTTCCGAAGGTCACCCTGACAAAGTCTGTGACCGGATTTCGGACACAATTGTCGATGCGTTCCTGTCGGTCGATCCGTTTGCGCGGTGCGCGGTCGAGACCGTGGCGACCACAGATTATATCGGCATTATCGGCGAGACTCGCTGTTCCTCCGAGATTTCTCATGACGAGATCAAGCAACTGGCCCGTGATGCGGTGAAAGCCATCGGGTATGACCAGCCAGGATTTAGTTGGCGAAATGTCGAGGTCGACTGCAAGCTGCACTCCCAATCTGCCGATATCGCCCAAGGTGTAGATGCTGCCAGTGACAAGGACGAGGGGGCCGGAGATCAGGGAATTATGTTCGGTTATGCCTGTACCGAGACTCCGGTTTTGATGCCTGCGCCAATTTATTACGCCCATAAAATTCTGAAGCGTCTGGCCGAGGATCGTCATTCCGGCAAGTTGTCGATGATCGAGCCGGATGCGAAATCCCAAGTCACTCTGGAATATAAAGACGGGAAGCCCGTTCGGGCGCGGTCGGTCGTGGTTTCGACCCAGCACGCCGACGGGTTGTCGCAAGCGGATGTCAAAGAGATTGTTCGCCCGTATGTGCTTGAGGTTTTGCCTGAGGGGTGGATGTGTGACGAGAACGAGTTCTATGTGAACCCGACGGGTCGTTTTGTTATCGGCGGGCCGGTCGGTGATTCCGGTTTGACGGGGCGCAAGATTATTGTTGATACATATGGCGGAGCTGCGCCCCACGGTGGCGGGGCGTTTTCGGGCAAGGACCCGACAAAAGTCGACCGTTCGGCGGCTTATGCCGCGCGCTATGCGGCCAAAAATATCGTGGCCGCAGGTTATGCTGAGAAATGCCTGATTCAGTTGTCTTACGCTATTGGTGTGTCTAAGCCTTTGTCTGTTTATATCGACACATTCGGCACCGGAAAAATTTCGGAGACAGAGCTTGTCAACGCGGTTTCAAAAGTGCTAGACCTCAGCCCGCGCGGGGTCAGAACGCATTTGAAGCTTAATCGTCCGATCTATGCGCGGACCGCCGCTTACGGTCATTTTGGCCGTGATCCGGAAGAGGATGGCGGGTTTTCATGGGAAAAACTCGATCTGGTTGATGAATTGAGGAAAGTACTTGGCTGAGACTGTTGAACACCACAAAGTCAAACGTGTGTACGGGCGGCGGATGGGCCGCCCGATGCATAAAGCGCGTCTTGATGTTCTGGATACGATTTTACCTCGTCGCAAAGTGGGTGAGGAATTGTTGACCGAAAAGGCCGATAAAACCCCCGACGATATTTTCGGGGAGACGGTTGATAGGCTTCATTTTGAAATCGGGTTCGGCAACGGCGAACATTTGCACTATATCATGGAGCAATTTCCCGACGATTATTTTATCGGGGCGGAGCCGTACATTAACGGCATGACCGCGTTCCTCAAGGATTTCGGAAGCGAAGATGTGCCGAAAAACTTCCGCGTGCATATGGATGATGCGTTGATGGTGTTAAATTCCCTTAAAGATGCGTCGGTGGATTTTCTTTATATTCTCAATCCCGACCCGTGGCCGAAATCGCGCCATCATAAACGCCGGATTGTGAGCCCGCAAAATCTCGAAGTATTCGCGCGTGTTTTGAAAGATGGCGGGGTGATGCTCCAGACCACCGATGTTGACGATCTGGCGGAATGGATGGTCACGCAGACCGTTAATTGCCCCCATTTCGAATGGACTGCCGAACGGCCCGAAGACTGGAAAACCGCACCCAACGGCTGGATGGCGACGCGGTACGAGAACAAGGGCAAGGATGCTGGGCGCTCGCAGACCTATCTGGTCTATAAAAGACGGCCAAGGTCTTGATTTTCCTTATTTAACAGAAAATTAAAGTTTCCATCGTACTCTTGGGGAATAATCAGGAGAATGAGATGGCTCGCGTATTTTCTATTTCAAAAGGTGAAAACGGTTATGATTGCCGGGTTTCAACTGTAGAATTCGAACAGAATAAGGGCATGGTCTGTAATGTCGCTTCGCCGGTTGAGGCCAAGTTGGATAATGCTTTGTCTATGTCGGCTCCCGCCGCAACGCCGGTATAGTTTTTAAAAATTCAAGGTGAGGTCGCGCTGTCTGTATGGTCAGCGCGATTTTGTTTTTGTATACTCCTTTTCAAACAAGGAGTTTTGTCATGCGGATCGGCGTACCCAGAGAAATCAAGAAACAAGAACATCGGGTGGGGTTGATCCCGTCTTCGGTGCGCGAGTTTGTGGCGCACGGCCATTCGGTGATGATCGAAAGCGGCGCGGGCGCGGGCATCGGATTCAAGGACGATGTCTATAAGGCTGCGGGTGCGACGATTGCCATGACCGCCAAAGAAATTTTTGACGGCAGCGACATGATTATCAAGGTCAAGGAGCCGCAGCCGGATGAATGCGCGATGCTCCGCGAAGACCAGATTTTGTTCACCTATCTGCATCTGGCCGCCGATAAGGTGCAGGCCGAGGGTTTAATCAAATCGAGATGTATTGCCATTGCCTATGAAACCGTCACGGGTCCGAATGGCCGCGGATTGCCGTTGCTGGCGCCGATGAGCGAGGTGGCGGGGAGACTCTCGGTTCAGGAGGGGGCGCATTACCTGATGAAGCATCTGGGCGGTGAGGGCAAGTTGCTTGGCGGTGTGCCGGGGGTTCCTTCGGCCAATGTTCTGGTTCTGGGTGGCGGCGTTGCCGGATTCAATGCGGCGCGTATGGCCGTCGGGATGGAAGCGCGCGTTACAATCCTTGATAAGTCTGCGGATCGTTTGCGAGAGTTGGATGATTATTTTGCCGGACGAGCCGAAATTTTATATTCCACGGCCGATCTGATCGAAAAACTGATCGGGGAGGCTGATCTGGTGATCGGGGCCGTTTTGGTTCCGGGGGCGTCGGCGCCGAAGCTGGTGACCAAAGAGATGCTGAAATATATGAAACGCGGGACGGTGATGGTCGATATCGCTATTGATCAGGGGGGATGTTTTGAAACGTCTCATCCGACCACTCATGCCGATCCGGTGTTCGAGGTGGACGGGGTCATCCATTATTGTGTGGCGAATATGCCGGGGGCCGTGCCTTTGTCGTCGGCGATGGCGTTGAACCATGCTGTTTTGCCTTATGCCCTCAAAATTGCCGATCTGGGATGGGAAAAGGCACTTGATTCGGATCTGGGGCTGCGGGCCGGGCTTAATATCTGCCGCGGGCAGGTGACGCATCAGAGCGTTGCTCAATCGCTTGGATTCCCTTATGTCGCCGCATAAAGTGGTGTTGAGGTGTAAAGTTTTGAAAAACCACTTGCGCAGGGAGGTTTTTTTCAGTATACCTCCCTCCACATTTTGACCAAAACACCCTAGCGCGGGCGTAGTTCAGTCGGTTAGAATGCCTGCCTGTCACGCAGGAGGTCGCGGGTTCAAGTCCCGTCGCTCGCGCCACTTTTCCCTTTTAGTTCAGCTTTCCGATTGACGGGATGACCCGCTTTTTAAGAATCCGCGCATTTGCGCGGAGGGGTTCAAGTCCCGTCGCTCGCGCCACTTTTCCCTAAATCTTAAGATTATTTTCTAAGCGTTTATTGCAGCTGCTTTTTTGCTTTTCATTTGCTTCTTTGTTAGTTTACATACAATCGTGTCTTTTGTGTTTTTGTTTGATGTAAGGGTGAGTGTCTATGGGTGCCTACAGGTACATTAAAATTGAGGAGTTGGCTGGAATCGGGGATATGAGGGCCGATATCCTGGCTGCTATATTTGATGATGTGGCTCGAATCTATGCCGAACAAATGGGTGAGGCGTTGCATATTTCTCCACCCCCCGAGAATGCGGGCATTAAAAATGACAAGGTTGTTTCTCTGGACGATGTGCGCAAGCAAAGAACACGGCAGCAAATTAGGGACAGTGAATTGCAGACCTTCGAGATTTCGACCGCTACAAAGCTGATAGATGTCTTTCATAAGGGGCGGGTTCTGGACCACGAATGCATCGCGTCCCGTTTTACCGCCCAGTATTTTACCTTGAAATGTATCGTTAATCAGGAGCTTTCACGCCGAGGGTTTTCCGACATTCAGGTTTATTAATACCTTTGTAAATAATTATGGGGTTGGTGCGGGTGAAAGAGAGGGGGAAAAACCTTTGTTGCCCATGTCCATATCGCTGTCTTTAAGGTACAGGTTGATATGTTCCGGATGTACCGCGCATTCGAATTCGCGGCAAAATCCACGAATTTCCGCCATACCCGCATCTCCGAGGCTGTCATTTTCGCCATAGATATTGATAACGGTGGTGGAGCTTCTGGTGCTTGTGGGATTGTCTTTTTCGTGCAAAATTTTCAGCGTTTCATCTACATCCATCTTTTTCGAGATATGCCAGTTGCCGTAAAAAACCACGCTTGGCTTTCCTTCGGCTAGCGCATGAATGCGTGGCGCCAAGGATGTTTGGTCCATGGCCATCCGCTTTTGAAATTCATCGAGTTGTTCAAATTCGGTTTGTTCGGAGCGGCGTTTTCTTTTGTAACGCAGTTCTTCGTGCGAACCATCGGCCATCATTTCCGCACGAACATCATCAAGTGTTTCCAAATAGAGCGACCTTGTGATTTTGAGGTCAGGGGACTGGCTGGCCATATCGGCTAGACGAGAAAAGCTGCGGCGGTTCCGTTCGTTCTGAAGAGGGGCGTTGTGGTATCCTTCATTTCCATCTACTGGAATGATTCTTAGTCCGACTTCTCTGGCGTTATCAATGAGGTCTGCCGCCCAATTGGCCAGATCGTCGTCACGGGCTTTCGATGTTGCTGAATGGGTTGTGTGTTTCAGGAGATCGGTAAATTGGTCGCGGGTGATTTTGTGGTCTGCGTACGCGTCAAAGATGCTTCGGCTGTTTTCGAAATATTCGATCATCAGGTTTTCAAATCCGGCCTGTTTCATAGCCGCCAGACTTTTGGGAGAGGAGACCGCGTTGGCGATGCCGGAATTGTCATGGTCTGTGTCCCCCAGCAGCAGGTACTGGGTCGTAGGCCCGAAGTTATCTATCAGAGCAGATAGAGTTTCGTTTTTCATATGCCAATTCTATGGGCGGCGGGTTAAATATATGTTAAATATAATTGTGAGTGGCAAGCGGCTTTAAGTCGATGCTTTGGCCTTGAAGCAAAAGGCGTTTTGTGGTCTGGTGGGGGATGTTAACCTTAACCGGATTCTGGTGTTATGGCTTCCTCTGATCTTTTGTTGCATTACCTTCCTATTCTGGTGTTTTTGGGGCTTGCCCTGTTTATCGCGACCGTGATGGTCGTGATCCCGTTCATCATCGGCAAGACCAAGCCTGACGCCCAGAAACTCTCCGCTTATGAATGCGGGTTTGAAGCGTTTGACGATGCCCGCCGCAGGTTTGATGTGCGGTTTTACCTCGTGGCGATCCTGTTTATTATTTTCGACCTTGAAATCGCGTTTCTGTTTCCGTGGGCCGTTTCGCTCGGGGCCATTGGAATGTTCGGGTTCTGGTCGATGATGGTGTTTCTGGCCGTCCTCACTGTCGGGCTGGTTTATGAATGGAATAAAGGGGCCCTTGATTGGGAGTAGGGAAGTTCAAGTATGTCATCCAATCGTGAAATTTTTCATGCGCCCAAGGCGCCTTTGACAACCAGTGTTCCGATGCTGCCTGCTGAACAGCAGGATGAAGCTGTGGCTTATCTGGCTCAGGAGGTTTCGGACAAGGGGTTTGTGTTGACCCAAGCCGACAAGATTTTTGACTGGGCGCGGCAAGGCTCGATGTGGCCGATGACGTTCGGTCTTGCCTGTTGTGCGGTCGAGATGATCCATTCCTATATGTCGCGCTATGACCTCGACCGGTTCGGCATTATTCCGCGCCCGTCCCCACGTCAGTCGGATGTGATGATCGTCGCCGGAACGCTCACCAACAAAATGGCGCCTGCGCTGCGTAAAGTGTACGACCAGATGGCTGAGCCGCGCTGGGTGATCTCGATGGGGTCGTGTGCGAATGGTGGTGGGTATTACCATTATTCCTATTCCGTTGTGCGCGGGTGCGACAAGATTGTGCCGGTCGATATTTACGTTCCGGGATGTCCGCCGACCGCCGAGGCTTTGGTGTATGGGCTCCTCCAACTCCAGAAAAAAATCCGCCGCGAAGATACGCGGGTGGTGAGATAGGGGATCATGACGATGACCAATGAGGCGAATGTTACGGAAGCTGAAGCGAAAAAAATTGATCCCATGCTTGATTTTGGCAGGGGGATACAGGCCAAGCTTTCTGAAGCGGTGACGGATGTTGATCTGATCCGTGGCGAATTGATTTTGAATGTGACGCGCGGCGGGTTGCTCGCGGTCATGGCTTTTCTACGTGATGACCCTGAGTGCCGTTTTGCGCAGTTGATTGATGTGTGCGGCGCGGATTATCCCGACCGTGCGGAGCGGTTTGAGGTTGTTTATCAACTCCTCTCGATCAAACATAACCGCCGCGTTCGTGTGAAAATTTCGACCGATGAGGAAACGCCCGTGCCGTCTGTGTCCGCGTTGTTTTCGTCGGCGGGATGGTTTGAACGCGAGACATGGGATTTGTTCGGTGTGATGTTTGATGGCTTGGCAGATCACCGCCGCATTCTGACCGATTACGGATTTGACGGGCATCCGCTTCGTAAGGAATTTCCGTTGACCGGACATGTCGAGGTGCGGTGGGATGAAGAACAGCGTCGTGTCGTTTATGGCCCTGTGTCATTGCCGCAGGATTTTCGCGTGTTCGATAATCTGAGCCCGTGGGAAGCCTTGACCGATGTGCAGTTGCCCGGCGATGAAAAAGCGTCGCACAGCCCGAAAGTCGGCTGGCGTCCGGTAAACAAGAGTGCGGAGTAGGAAATAAAAATGCTCGTTAATACTGTTCCGACAATTGATATCGACGAAGAACATCATATCAAGCCTTATACGATGAATTTCGGGCCGCAGCACCCTGCCGCGCACGGCGTTTTGCGCCTGGTGCTGGAGCTGGACGGTGAAGTGGTCGAACGTGCCGATCCGCATATCGGGTTGCTTCACCGCGGGACGGAAAAACTCATCGAATATAAAACCTATATGCAGGCTTTGCCGTATTTTGATCGTCTCGATTACGTGTCGCCGATGAATCAGGAACATGCGTTTGCGCTGGCGGTTGAAAAGTTGATGGGTATCGAAGTGCCGGAGCGGGCTCAATATATCCGCGTGATGTTTTGCGAATTGACGCGCATTCTGAACCATATTTTGAACATCACCACTTTCGCACTTGATGTCGGTGCGATTACGCCTGCGTTGTGGGCGTTCGAGGAACGCGAGAAGGGGATGGAATTTTACGACCGCGTGTGCGGGGCGCGTCTTCATGCCAACTACATTCGTCCGGGTGGTGTGTCGATGGATATGCCCGCAGATCTGGCCGACGACATTTATGCGTGGACGGAAAATATTCCGAAAGTCATTGACGATCTAGATACTTTGCTGACCGGCAACCGGATTTTTAAACAGCGGACAGTCGGGATCGGCGTTGTTTCTGCTGAACAAGCACTGGATTGGGGATTTACGGGGCCGAATATCCGTGCGTCGGGGCTGGCGTGGGATTTGCGCAAGTCACAGCCTTATGACGTTTACGATAAGATGAATTTCGATGTTCCGGTCGGCAAGACGGGCGATTGTTATGCGCGCTATCTGGTGCGGATGGAAGAAATGCGCCAGTCGCTTAAAATGATTCAGCAGTGCCTCAAGGACATGCCCGAAGGTCCGGTGAAGGTGAATGATTACAAGGTTTCACCGCCGCCGCGCGCCGAAATGAAAGAATCGATGGAGGCGTTGATCCACCATTTCAAACTCTTTACCGAAGGGTATCACGTGCCTGCGGGCGAGACCTATACTGCGGTCGAGGCTCCGAAGGGTGAGTTTGGGGTTTATCTGGTGTCCGATGGGAGTAACCGTCCGTACCGTTGCCACATCCGCGCGCCGGGGTTTGCGCATTTGCAGGGACTTGATTTCATGTCGAAGGGCCATATGCTCGCCGATGTCGTGGCCAATATCGGGTCGCTCGATATCGTGTTCGGAGAAATTGATCGTTAGGAATAGAATAGAATGAAAAAACCAGTTGATTTGAATGCGGCGTATCAGCCGGAGCATTTTGCGTTTCGTGATGGAGCGAAAGTCGCCGAGATTATATCGCGTTATCCGAAAGGGAAACAGCGGTCGGCCACCATGCCTTTGCTCGATCTGGCGCAGCGTCAGGTCGGGGAAGATGGAGCAGCGGCCAAACCACCCTATGGCGGGTGGATTCCGCGCGCGGCGATGGACGAGATTGCCCGTCTTCTCGATATTCCTGCCGTGAAAGTTTATGAGGTCGCGACGTTTTATTCGATGTATAACCTTGCGCCCGTTGGCAAATATCTGGTGCAGATGTGCACGACCACGCCGTGTATGCTGTGCGGATCGGCGAATGTCGTCAAAGCCTGTGAAGATCATTTGGGTGTTCATACGGGCGAGACCACTGCGGACGGGATGTTTACGTTGATGGAGGTTGAATGTCTCGGGGCGTGCGTGAATGCGCCGATGGTGCAGATCAATGACGATTTTTTTGAAGATTTGACGCCGGAGTCGATGAAAAAACTTCTCGACGATTTGAAGAACGGTGCAGAAGTTAAAGTCGGGCCGCAAAATGGCCGTGTGTCGTCTATGGCTTTGGGCGGAGCTACGACGTTGAGTGAGAAGGCCGACAAGCTTGGGATCAAGAAAGCCGGTTAATGATTCTTATCGGTCTGGGTTCCAATCTTTCTAGTCACTTCGGTTCGCCGCGTTTGACCATCGAGAATGCGCTGACGGTTCTGCATAAAGGGGCGACCAGATTGGTGTCTGTGTCGAATTTATATCTTTCAGCACCTGTGCCATATACGCCTTACCAGTCTTGGTTTTGTAATGCGGTGGTTCGCATTGAATCGGCTCTTTCTCCTCAGGATTTGATGGACAGGCTTTTGTGTCTGGAGGAATATTTCGGGCGTGTGCGCGGTGTTCCCAATGCCGCGCGGACGCTTGACCTTGATCTTCTGGATTATAGTGGTGAAATTATTCGAGAAGATGGCTTGGAGTTACCGCATCCGCGTATGACTGAGCGCGCGTTTGTTTTATATCCGTTACGCGACATTGCTCCGGATTGGGTTGATCCGGTTTCGGGTAAGAATGTAATGGAGCTGATTGCGGCATTGCCAGATAATCAGCACATTGTTTCCTGCTCTTCTTACGGGAAAGGTACGGTAGTCTTCAGGCCTTGCGGAGTGAGGCGGGAATTTTCCCCCCTTTAGGATTTCACCTCTTCCTGTGATTGTTCCTGACGGGCTTGTTCCTGATGGTGCGGTTCTGTGCCTGCAGGGCGGCCGATGTATCCGCCGATAATCATGCCGATAATCGCTGCGCCCAATCCGGCCAATTGAGGTGGGCATATGCCTTCGCCTTCCGGAGAGAATTTTTCCATCAGCAACCATGTGCCAACGCCCAAAATAATCGAGAGTGTGGCTCCGGCTGTATTCGCGCGTTTCCAGTAGACACCTGCTGCCAGCGGCACAAATGCGCCGGCCAGAGTGACTTTATACGCATCTTCAACCATCGAGAAAATATCGCGTTCGGAATTGAAGGCGTAGACCAAAACCAGACCAGAAAATCCGACGACCGTACCGCGGATCATGTGCAGTAATTTTTTGTCGGCCATGTGCGGGGGGAGTAGCGGTTTCAAAATGTTTTCGGCAAATACAACTGACGGGGCCAGTAAGGTTCCCGATGCGGTTGACATGATAGCTGATAGCAGTGCCCCAAAGAACATGACCTGAACCCATACCGGTGTGTGGGTCAAAATCATTGAGGGGAGAATGCGTTGAGAGTCTTCTTCCATCAATTTGGCCGATGTTTCCGCATCAATCAGGAATGCCGAGTAGCCGAGGAAGATCGGGATGAAGGCAAAAATGATGTAGAATGATCCGCCAAGGACCGAGCCGCGCACGGCAGTTTTTTCATCCTTTGCGGACATCACGCGCTGGAACACGTCCTGTTGCGGGATCGAGCCGAAGCCCATGGTTACCCATGCGGCCACGAAAGCGAGGATCGCAGGCAATGTCAGGTCAGGAAAGAAGCCGGAGAATTTATCGGCAGCGATGGCATGGTCGATCACGGCCATGGCGCCACCGTCAATTTTTCCGGACACGAAGAAGGCTACAATGGTCATGCCGATCAGGATGATAATCATCTGCATAAAGTCGGTCATGGCTACCGAGAACATCCCGCCGAAGAAGGTGTAGAAGAGAACGATGGCGAGGCCCACGACCATGCCCATTTCGATGGACAGTGCGTCAAAGGTGACAATGTTGAAGACAAGACCCAAGGCCACGATTTGGGCGGAGACCCAGCCGAGATAGGAAATACAGATAAATATAGACACTGCCAATTCTGTCGGGCGGCCGTATTTGCGTTTGTAAAAATCCGAGATGGTCAGAAGTTTCATCCGGTAGAGTGGTTTGGCAAACAATAGACCCACGAGGATCAAACACATCCCTGCGCCGAACGGGTCGGCAATGATACCGCCCAACCCCTCGTCGATAAAGGTCGAGGAAATTCCCAAAACGGTTTCTGATCCGAACCATGTCGCGAATACGGTGGCCATGGTGATGTAAAGGGGGAGCGAGCGGCCTGCCACGACGTAATCGGCCGAGGAATGAACCTTGCGGGCAGCGTACAAACCCACCGCGATGGACAAGAGCATATAAAGAGCGACGAATGTAATCAGCATGGCGGCGAATCTCCCTGAAAACCCCACAACTGCGTATGATTTCATATTCGTAGGTGCTGTCAAGCGGGGTTTCCCGTTGCAGGCGGGAATGGGATGATTTATTGTGAGGCTCCGACTCTATGGAGATTTCGAATGCTTGCTGATCAAGACCGCATTTTTACCAATATTTATGGCTGGGAGCCTTATTCCCTCGACTATGCCCGCAAGCGCGGCGACTGGGACGGGACCAAGGATATTCTGGCCAAGGGGCGGGACTGGATCATCGACGAGATGAAGAAATCCGGCCTTCGCGGGCGCGGCGGGGCCGGTTTCCCGACAGGGATGAAATGGTCGTTTATGCCGAAAGAGTCTGACGGGCGGCCCCATTATCTGGTTATCAATGCCGACGAATCGGAGCCCGGAACCTGTAAAGACCGCGATATTTTGCGTCACGAACCCCATAAGTTGATTGAAGGGGCTTTGGTTGCGGGCTTCGCTATGGGGGCGCACCGTGCCTATATTTATATGCGCGGCGAGTTTTACAATGAAGGATCGACGATCAACAAAGCGATCAAGGAAGCTTATGATGCAGGTTTGCTTGGCAAAAATGCTTGCGGGTCAGGATGGGATTTTGATGTTATTCTTCATCGCGGGGCGGGTGCTTATATTTGCGGGGAAGAAACGGCACTGATCGAAAGTATCGAGGGTAAGCGCGGCATGCCGCGGAACAAGCCGCCTTTTCCGGCGGGAGCGGGGCTTTATTCCTGCCCGACAACCGTTAATAATGTCGAAACGATTGCGGTCGCGCCGACGATTTTGCGTCGCGGTGGGGCATGGTTTGCCGGAATCGGCAAGGACGAGAAAAACACCGGAACCAAGCTGTTCTGTATTTCCGGTCACGTCAATAATCCATGCAATGTCGAGGAAGAGATGGGCATTCCTTTGAAGGAGCTTATCGAAAAACATGCGGGCGGCATACGTGGCGGATGGGACAATCTGTTGGCCATTATCCCTGGCGGATCGTCTACTCCGCTGTTGCCGAAGCATATTTGCGATACGGTGACGATGGATTTTGATTCGCTCAGAGCAGTTCAGTCGGGCCTCGGGACGGCGGGAGTCATTGTTATGGACAAAAGCACAGATATTGTCGGGGCGATTGCGCGGCTCAGCCACTTTTATATGCATGAAAGCTGCGGCCAGTGTACGCCGTGCCGCGAAGGGACGGGCTGGCTTTACCGTATTATGCACCGTATGGCCATCGGGAATGCCACTATCGACGAGATCGACATGTTGCTCGAACTTACCAAGGAAATCGAGGGGCATACGATTTGTGCCCTTGGCGATGCGGCGGCTTGGCCAATTCAGGGGCTAATGCGACATTTCCGTCCCGAGGTGGAAAAGCGTATAATGGAATATAGGGAGGCTGCGCCAAGGGAGAGCGAAGGGGTTCTTCACGCTGCAGAGTGAAAGTATGAGTTTAAAATCGCATTCTATCTTTTTGATTCTAATTACTTTTCTTTCCTCTCTTGCTCCTATGGCCCACGCTCAGGAGCGGCTGACCAATGACAACAGGGAGACGGCCCAAGAGATGGGGGCCATGTATGGGCAATATCTCTTTAACTCCTATTGCCTGAAGTCTTACTCCATGTATATGGCTGACGATAGTCATGTTCAGCCCTCTGCTTCCAATCCGGAAGCTGCCAAGAAACTGACCGATGGCTGTGCCTGTATGACCAAGGTTATGAGCGAGAATGTGTCCTCTAACAGCATGATTATGTATGTCATGACCATGGAAGGAAGCTCGCCGATGGAGGCGAAGAGTCCTGCCGAAGTTGAGGCGTATTTCCGAAGAAACGATCTGGGCAAAATCGGGGATATGGCCGACGACGAACAGCTTCGAAAAAAATGTGGGTTCTTACGGTAACTTGGGCTAATTGGCCATTTTCTCTGAAGTCTCAATATGCTACGACTCCTCTGATCTGAGATAGTCACTCTCTCTTTGGACCTTTTGTCATGCCGAAATTGAAAATTAATAATACCGAAATTGAAGTTCCAGCCGGAACGTCGATCCTTCAAGCTGCCGAGATGCTGGGATATGAAGTTCCGCGTTTTTGCTATCACGACCGGTTGAGTGTTCCCGCCAATTGTCGGATGTGTCTGGTCGAGGTTAAGGGTGCACCGAAGCCTGTAGCGTCCTGCGCTATGGCGTGTGGCGAGAATATGGAAGTCATGACCGAGTCGGCGATGGTGACCAAAGCCCGTCATGGCGTCATGGAAATGATGCTTATCAATCATCCGCTGGATTGTCCGATTTGTGATCAGGGTGGAGAGTGCGATTTACAAGATCAGGCGTTCGGGTACGGGTTTGATCGGTCGCGTTACCATGAGGACAAGCGCGCGAAGGCTGATTCCGATGTCGGGCCGTTGGTTAAAACTGTGATGACACGGTGTATCCAATGCACACGTTGTGTTCGTTTTTCCGAAGAGATTGCCGGTGTGTCAGCTTTCGGTTTGATGAACCGTGGTGAAGATGCCGAGATCAGTACTTTTATCGAGAAGGCCGTCGATTCCGAATTGTCCGGCAACCTTGTCGATGTGTGTCCGGTCGGGGCTTTGACGTCAAAACCTTATGCTTTTACCGCGCGTCCCTGGGAGCTGCGCAAGACGCCGTCAATTGACGTGCATGATGCGGTGGGCAGCAATATCCGCATTGATGCGCGCGGCAACGAAGTGATGCGTATCTTGCCGCGTATCAATGAAGATGTGAATGAGGAATGGCTCGCCGATAAATCGCGTTCGGCTATTGACGGGTTGAAAAAGGCGCGTCTCGATCGTCCTTATGTTCGCGATGTGGTTTCGGGTCGGCTACGTCCTTCAACATGGGATGAAGCATTGACCATGGCTGCGCAGAAATTGTCGGAAGCTTATCCGACCCGTGTCGCCGCGATGGTCGGTGCATTGTGCGAGGCTGAGTCGATGGTGGCACTCAAGGATTTGATGCTGTCGCTCAATGTTAAAAATATGGATTGCCGGACGGACGGGACGTTGTTCGATACGGCGAAGCGGTGCGGCTATGTGATGAACACTACGATTGCGGGGCTTGAACAGGCTGATGCAATTTTGCTGGTCGCGACCAATCCGCGCCACGAGGCGCCGCTGGTCAATGCGCGTATCCGCAAGAACTGGCTGAAAAACCGCGTCAAGGTCGGCGTTATCGGCGAGGCAAAGGACCTGACTTATCCGTATGCCCATATCGGCACGGGACCTGAGGCACTTAATTCCAAACATGCGTTTTTTGATGTGCTGAAGGGCGCCAAAAATCCGGTGATTATCGTCGGGCAGGGTGCGTTCTTGCGTCCCGACGGTGAAGCTGTTCATGCGGCTTTGTATGAATTTGCAACGCGAATGGGCGTCGTGAAAGAAGGTTGGAGCGGGTTCAATGTCTTGCAAACCAATGCATCCCGTGTGGGTGCGCTTGATATTGGGTTCCTGCCGCAAGGAGACGGGTTGAATGCCTATGGCATCCTGACGGCTTCGCAAAAAGGCGAGTTGGATGTTCTTTATTTGCTCGGCGTTGACGAATTCGATGTCGGTGCGTCAATCGGCAACAATACGTTTGTGATTTATCAGGGGCATCATGGCGATCAGGGTGCTGCGCGGGCCGATATCGTTTTGCCGGGTGCGGCCTATACCGAAAAAGACGGGCTCTATGTGAATACCGAAGGGCGCGTGCAGATGGCCAAGCGCGCTGTGTCGCCGCTTGGTGAGGCGCGCGAGGATTGGAAGATTATTCGCGCCTTATCCGAGAAAATGGGCAAGACTTTGCCATACGACGCAATCTATCAACTGCGCGCGCGGCTGGCGAACGAGTTTCCGCAGTTTGGAAAAATCGGCGAGGTTGTTTCGTCGGAGTGGAGCGCGTTTGGTGTTGCGGGGGATGTCAAAAACCATCCGTTCCATTCGCCGATTGACAATTACTACATGACCAATTCGATTTCGCGGTTGTCGCCGACGATGGCGGAATGCACCAAACGTTTTGTAACGGTGGCCCAGCCTTTGGCTGCGGCAGCGGAGTAGGGACCAGAAATGTTAGAGCAATTGATTGGTTTGAGTGATAATTTCGGCGTGCAGGCGGCTACGGTGATTGGCGCCTCTTTGGTATTTGCCGTTATCATTATGGTGTTTGTTGCTTTTGTGACCTATGCCGAACGGAAAGTTTTGGGCGCGATGCAGCGTCGTCAAGGGCCGATGACCGTCGGGCCGTTCGGATTGCTTCAGCCCTTTGCGGATGCATTCAAGCTCCTTTCGAAAGAAACGATTGTGCCGACGCAGGCCAACCGTCCGGTATTCTTTTTGGCACCGATGTTGATCCTTATTCTTGCGTTGTTGGCGTGGTCGGTTATTCCGGTCGGGGCGCAGTTGGTTCTGGCCGATATCAATGTCGGTGTTTTATTCTTGCTCGCGGTTTCTTCGATGGGTGTGTATGGCGTGATTATGGCGGGGTGGGCATCCAACTCGAAATACGCGTTTCTCGGCGGGCTGCGGTCGGCATCGCAGATGGTGTCGTATGAAGTGTCGATGGGATTGGTGATTGTCACCGTTATTCTTTGTACGGGTTCGATGAATTTGTCCGAGATCGTTGTGGCTGATCGTCCGTTGTGGATGCAGGCCTTGCTGTTTCCGATGCTGATTATCTTCCTGATTTCCATTCTGGCTGAAACCAACCGCGCGCCATTCGATTTGCCGGAAGGTGAGTCGGAGCTTTCAGGAGGGTTTATGGTCGAATATGCGTCGGGGACGTTCGTGTTGTTCTTCCTCGGTGAATACATGAATATGGTGTTGATGAGCGGGATAACAACCGTTCTGTTCCTCGGCGGGTGGTTGCCGCCGTTTGGCATCGAGGCTTTGGCGTTTGTTCCCGGGCCGGTGTGGTTTGTGCTCAAGGTTTGTGCCGTGCTGTTCTTCTTTTTCTGGACGCGGGCGACGTTCCCCCGTTACCGCTATGACCAGTTGATGCGTTTGGGCTGGAAAGTGTTCTTGCCGTTTTCGATGGTGTGGCTGGTGGTTGTCGCCGGTGCTCTGGTTGTGCTCGACGCTGTACCCAATTAAGAGGATTTTGATATGTCGGCTTTAAAAATCGCCCAATCTTTTCTGTTGATCGAAATTGTCAAGGGCATGGCCTTGACTTTGAAGTATATGTTTTTTGTCCCCAGGGTGACGATCAACTATCCCAACGAGAAGGGGCCTTTGTCTCCGCGGTTCCGTGGTGAGCATGCCTTGCGCCGATACCCGAACGGGGAAGAGCGTTGTATTGCTTGTAAATTGTGCGAAGCGGTTTGTCCGGCACTGGCGATTACGATTGAGGCCGAGCCACGTCCGGATGGATCCCGCCGGACTACGCGATATGATATTGATATGACCAAATGTATATATTGCGGTCTGTGTCAGGAGGCTTGTCCGGTCGATGCGATTGTCGAGGGGCCGAATTTCGAGTATGCGACCGAAACGCGTGACGAGCTTTTCTATAACAAGCGGCGTCTTTTGGAAAATGGAGACCGCTGGGAAGCGCAGATCGCGCGCAATATGGTTGCTAACGCTCCATACAGGTAGATGTACTCCTTTTGCCCATTTGATTTTTTGCGTCTTTTAGTAAATTCTTTATTCTTTGATTAACTACTCGGTTGTATAGTGGTAGCTGCACTTTGGGGTTTTCAGTGGACAAGTCAAACGTATCAGTCATGCCTAATTCTTCTAACGATGAACGGACCCTTGAGACAGTGATGTTGATGGTCGGGACTATGAAAGAACAGCTTGATACTTTCGAGCGGTTTGTTCGGAGACGTTTTGATGAAGTTTCTATGGAAATTAACGCCACGTCCCAGCAGCTTGATATGGCTGAAGAGGGTTTGGCCGGACGATTTTCAGAAATTTTGAATACTCTTGCCGCTATTAACTTCAAGGGTGAGGGGGCGACTGCCGCCAATACCGGGGTTGAGCTTCAGGCTGTTATTCAAACCACTGAGGACGCAGCCACCCAGATTATGGACGCTGCCGAACGCATTTCCCAGCGGATTGGCGAAGATAAGAGCCTGACCAGCGATCAGGCCCGCCAGAGATTTTTTGAAGAGACCCGAAATGATGTCGAATCCATTCTTTTGGCTTGTAGTTTCCAGGATTTGACGGGGCAGCGTATCCGTAAAATTGTCGAATCCATCGAGACAATCGAAGACAAGATCAGTACGACCCTCGATAAACTCGGGATTGAAACGACTCCTGATGCCATGGCTGGCGGTGTTCGTGATTCCACCGAGAATCATGCGACCTCACAGGCGGACATCGACGCCCTTTTTAGCTGAAATTCTCTAAAGTCGGAAAACTCCTTTTTTTTGTATGTAGGCGCTTGCGCGAAACGGCATAAGGCTTTAAAAATGTGAAGCTTTTTGCAACCTTCATTGCGAGTCTGTTCCCATGATCGGGGTTATTGCCTTTTACCTTTTTTCTTTTGTTTTGGTCGTCAGTGCGCTGATGGTCGTTGCCGCCAAAAATCCGGTTTATTCGGTGCTGTTCCTTATTCTCGCGTTTTTCAACGCGGCGGGGCTTTTTGTCCTGTTGGGAGCCGAGTTTATCGCGATGCTGATCGTCATTGTCTATGTCGGGGCGGTCGCGGTGCTGTTTCTGTTTGTGGTGATGATGCTTGACATCAATTTCAGGGAGTTGCGAAGTGAAGTTATCAGCTTCGCGCCGTTCGGCCTTCTTCTGGCCGGTGTTTTGCTGGCCGAACTTGTAGTCCTTTATCATTCGTGGCCGATGGCGAGTGTCGCGGTGACGGGAGCGGCGGCAGAGGAAGTTGATAATACCAAGGCGCTCGGTGCCATTCTTTATACTGACTATATTTTTCCGTTTCAGATGTCAGGGTTGATTTTGCTGGTGGCGATGATCGGGGCGATTGTTTTGACGTTGCGCCATCGCTCGGGCGTGTTGCGCCAGAAAGTCGGAGATCAGGTGTCCATCAAGGTTTCCGATATTGTCGATATTCAGAAAGTGCCAACGGGCGCGGGGGTGGATCATGCTTGAGATCGGTCTGTTTCATTATCTGACCCTTGCGGGGTTGTTGTTTACCATCGGCGTGTTCGGGATTTTCCTGAACCGCAAAAACGTGATCGTGATTTTGATGTCGATTGAGTTGATGTTGCTGTCGGTCAATATCAACTTCGTCGCGTTTTCCTCTTTTATGCATGATCTGGCGGGGCAGGTGTTTACCATGTTCATTCTGACGGTTGCCGCTGCCGAGGCTGCAATTGGCTTGGCGATCCTCGTGACGTTCTTCCGGAACAAAGGGTCGATTGCCGTCAAAGATATTTCTTCCCTGAAAGGATAGGGCGTGATGTTGGTTCATTATCTGGCTGTGTTTGCGCCCTTGATCGGGTTTTTGGCGGCGGGTCTGTTTGGGAAGCGTTTCGGCGATTATTTCTCTCAAGTTGTTACCAGCGCCAGCGTCATTCTGGCGGCTATTTTGTCTGTCGAGTTATTCTTTACTGTGGTGATGGGCCAGAATCCCACGGTTCTTCCGGTGATGGACTGGATTTCTTCCGGGGATTTTCAAGTTTCGTGGGCATTGCGCGTTGACCAACTCAGCGTTGTCATGATGTGTGTTATCAACATCGTTTCGGCGTGCGTTCATGTCTATTCAATCGGCTATATGGCCCACGATGAATCGAAGTCGCGGTTTATGGCTTATTTGTCACTATTTACCTTCGCGATGTTGATGCTGGTGAGTGCCGACAACCTTTTGCAACTTTTCTTCGGCTGGGAGGGCGTTGGTCTGGCGTCTTATCTGCTGATCGGGTTCTGGTATCACAAGCCATCGGCCAATGCCGCGGCAGTCAAAGCGTTTCTGGTCAACCGTGTCGGGGATATCGGTTTGATCCTTGGCATTCTGGCGATTTTTGTGATTTTCGGGTCGGTCCGCTTTGATGATATTTTCGCGCATGTGGCGGAAAAAGCCGATATGACCCTTTCTTACGCAGGGTTTGAAGTTCATGCGCTGACGTTTGCGTGCTTGCTGCTTTTTATCGGTGCGGTCGGGAAATCGGCTCAGTTGGGTCTTCATACATGGTTGCCCGACGCGATGGAGGGGCCGACGCCTGTGTCGGCTCTCATCCACGCGGCGACGATGGTGACGGCGGGCGTGTTCTTGTTGGCCCGTTTTTCTCCTGTTTATGAATATGCGCCGGATGCTTTGGCGGTGGTCTGCGTGGTTGGGGCGCTTACGGCGTTTGTGGCGGCAACCATCGGTATGACGCAATTCGATATCAAGCGCGTGATTGCCTATTCGACGATGTCGCAACTTGGCTATATGTTCTTTGCGTTGGGTGTGTCTGCTTATTCGGCGGCGATGTTCCACCTTGTAACCCACGCATTCTTCAAAGCGCTGTTGTTCCTTGGCGCTGGGTCAGTTATTCACGCGATGTCCGACGAACAGGACATGCGCAAGATGGGCGGTGTCTGGAAGATGATTCCGTTGACCTATATCATGATGTGGATCGGGTCTTTGGCGTTGGCGGGTGTTCCGTTCTTTGCCGGATATTATTCCAAGGATTTAATTCTCGAATCCGTTTGGGCTTCAGGACATTGGTACGGGCATTTCGCCTTTTGGGTCGGGATTGCCGCGGCGGTGATGACTGCGTTCTATTCATGGCGTTTGATTATCATGACGTTCCATGGCAAGCCGCGCGCGGATCATCATGTAATGGACCATGTTCATGAATCTCCGGCGGTGATGATGTTTCCTCTGGTGGTTCTGGCTATCGGGGCGTTGTTCTCGGGAGCCATTTTCTACGGCGGATTTGCCGGGGTTCCGCATGAAACTGCTTCGCAGCATGTCGGGGTTTCCAAGGAAATCGAGGAAGAAATTGAAGTTGCCACTGAGGATCAACTGGAAACGCCCGTCCATGAGGAGGCGGTGGCCGATATGGGGGCTATGCCGCTTGACGATAAATCGATTTTCTTTGGCAAGAGTATTTTTGTGAAAGCCGAAAACGATGCTGTGGCCGCCGCGCATAGCGTCGAGGACTGGGTCAAGCGTTTGCCGATTGCGGCGGGGCTTGTGGGGATTTTCTTGGCATGGTTTGCCTATGTCCGTGTGCCGAGTTTGCCTGCGACGATGATCTGGACGTTCAAGCCTTTGCATACGCTCTTTTTCCGCAAATGGTTCTTTGACGAGATTTACGACCGTCTTTTTGTTCGTTCGGCCTTTTCCACGGGTAAAAATCTGTGGGAGGTTGGTGACCAGAAAATCATCGACGGGGTCGGGGCCAACGGTATTGCTTCAACCAGTCGACGGATCGGTGCGGTGTTGTCTAAGGTTCAAAACGGGTTCGTTTATCAATATGCGTTTTTCATGATCTTCGGTTTGATCGCCTTGGTGTCGTGGATTGCCTATGCAACCGGAATTATCAGATTCGAGTAAGAGATATTTAATATGGACGGATTTCCCATTCTTTCTTTGATTACGTTCCTGCCGTTGGTTGGGGCCATTCTGATGATGTTCCTCAAAGGCAAGGAACATGACGTGGCTTTGCGCGCCAAGCAAATTGCGCTTTTGGTGTCGGGGCTGACTTTTGTTCTGGTGTTCGGCTTGATGCTCAATTTCGATCCGCATACGGCGGAATTCCAGTTTGTCGAAAAGAAAGTCTGGTTCACCTCGATCGGTATTTCCTATCACATGGGGATTGACGGGATTTCGCTGTTCTTTATTGTCCTTTCTGCGTTTTTGACCCCGATTGCCATTCTGTTCAGCTGGCACTCCATGACCAAGCGGGTGCGCGAATTTATGATCGCGTTTCTGTTGCTGGAATTCCTGTTGATCGGGACGTTCTGTGCACTGGATGCGATCCTCTTTTATATCTTCTTCGAAGGCGGCTTGATCCCGATGTTTATCATTATCGGGGTGTGGGGCGGGCCGGACCGGATTTATGCCGCGTATAAATTTGTTCTTTATACGTTGTTCGGGTCTGTTTTGATGCTGCTGGCCTTTATCGCGATGATTATGAAGGCCGGAAGCTCGGATATTCAGGTTCTGATGGATACGCAGTTTCCTTCCCATATGCAGACATGGTTGTGGCTAGGGTTGTTTGCTAGTTTCGCGATCAAGATTCCGATGTGGCCCGTTCACACGTGGTTGCCTGCGGCGCACGTTGAGGCTCCGACGGCGGGTTCGGTCATTCTGGCCGGTGTGTTGATGAAGATGGGTGGTTACGGTTTTCTGCGTTTTATGTTGCCGATGATTCCCGAAGCAACCGAATATTTTACGCCGCTGATTTTCCTGCTCAGTCTTATCGCGTTTATCTATACGTCGCTGGTTGCTCTGGTCCAGCATGACATGAAAAAGATGATTGCCTATTCGTCGGTGGCGCATATGGGGATTGTGACGCTCGGTATTTTCTCTTTGACGCCGCAGGGTCTTCAGGGGGCGATCTTTCAAATGATGAGCCACGGTCTTGTTTCCGGAGCGCTCTTTATGGCGGTGGGTGTTGTGTATGACCGCTTGCATACGCGCGATATCGACAGTTACGGGAATTTGGCCAAGAACATGCCTTTCTATTCGACTGTGTTTGTTATTTTAATGCTGGGATCGGTGGCGTTGCCGGGGACGTCGGGCTTTATCGGCGAGGTTCTGGTTCTGGTCGGGACGTTTAAAATTGCGCCGTTTGTTGCAACGATTGCGGCGTTCGGGGCGTTGTTGCTGGGGGCGACCTATATGCTGCGTCTGGCGCGGAAGCTGGTGTTCGGGCCAAAAGTGCATGACAATGCAGCTTTGATGTCGGATCTCGATTTACGCGAGAAGATCTGTTTTGTGCCGATTGTTCTGGTGGTGCTGTGGCTTGGTGTTGCTCCGTCCTATTTTCTGGACCGGACCGCGCCAACGGTTGATCATTTGATTGCCCATTATCATACCAAGCTGGAGCAGGGGAGGATGATGGAAGCAGAGGGCGCTCCTGAATCGGTTTTGTCCCAGCCGTCTGCCGAGGCAAAAGTCGAACCCACAACAGAGGCGGGTGAATAAGATGTCTGGATGGAATTGGATTATGCTCTCTCCTGTTAAAGAAGAAGTGTTTCTAGCGATTGTCGGCATGTTGCTGATGATGTATGGCGCGATGCGCGGCAAGGACAAAAGCACGTTTTTTCTGATTACTGCTGTAGCCCTTTCGTTTGGTGCGGTGTTTCTTTCGTCTCTGGCGAGAGGGGTAGGGGATGCGTTTGACACCTTGAACGGCATGATTGTTGTCGATCAGTTTTCGGTATGGATGAAGACTTTGGTCGCAGGTGGTCTGGCGGTTTCGATGATGCTGTCTGTGACGTGGCTTAAAGACAATAAGATGATGAAGTTCGAAATTCCTCTCCTTTATCTATTTTCGGGGATCGGGATGTTGTTGATGGTGTCGGTTAATAACCTTCTGGCGCTTTATGTATCACTCGAATTGTCATCACTGTCTTTGTATGTGTTGGCTGCGATCCGGCGTGACCATCTGGACTCGACCGAGGCCGGATTGAAGTATTTCATTCTGGGAGCCTTGTCGTCGGGGATTTTGTTGTTTGGTATTTCGCTTGTGTACGGTTTTACAGGCAGTTTGTCTTATGCCCAGATTGCCGTGGCGTTGAGCAATTTTGATGGTTTGCCTGCGGGGGCGATTGTCGGGATGGTGTTTATTCTGGCAGGGATGACCTTCAAAGTTTCCGGTGTGCCGTTCCATATGTGGACGCCTGACGTTTATCAGGGGGCGCCGACGCCAGTGACTGCTTTGTTTGCTTTGGTGCCGAAGGTGGCGGCTTTTGCGCTGATTATCCGTCTGGTCACGGGGCCGTTTGCGCCGCTTCACGAGCAGTGGAGCCAGATCATTGAATTTGTTGCCGTGGCGTCGATGGCGGTCGGGGCTTTTGCGGGGTTGGTGCAGCTTAACTTCAAGCGTCTTCTGGCCTATTCGTCGATTGCGAATGTGGGGTATGCACTGCTCGGTTTGGTTGCGGGCGATCCGGAAGGGGTGGCATCGGTTATCCTTTATCTGACCATCTATATGGGTATGACGGCAGGAACTTTTGCTATCTTGATGGGATTGCGGCGTCATGGCTATAACCTCGAAAATATTCCCGATTTTTCAGGGTTGTCGAAGAAGGCTCCTTTCATGGCTTACTCCCTTGCCGCATTGCTGTTCTCGATGAGCGGGCTGCCGCCTATGGCCGGATTCTTTGCCAAGTATTTCGTTTTCCAGTCCCTGATCGGGACGGGGCATATCGGTGTGGCGGTGTTCGGTGTTTTGACTTCGGTGATTGCGTCCTATTATTATTTGCGTGTCATCAAGATCATGATGTTCAACGAGCCTCGCGGCGAGTTTGATCCTGCGGCTTCGCGGTCGCGGACAGTTGTGACGGTCGGTTCGGTAGCGTTCATTTTACTATTTACGATTATGCCGAACTATTTTCTCGATCATGCTTTGCTGGCTGCCGGTGCATTGTTCCCCTGATGTCCGCGTCTTTACCATGGGCTGTGTTCGAGTATGCGGAAGTTGGCAGTACACAGGACGTTGCCAAGGAAAAATTGGATGGCAGTGTTGTCGCCCCTTTTATGGTTCGGGCCGATCACCAGACCGCCGGACGCGGACGGGCGGCACGCAGTTGGTCTTCTTTGGCCGGAAATTTACAATCCACTCTTGTTCTTCCTATGGGGTTTGATACCCGTTATGCCGCCAATTTTTCTTTTCTGACGGCTGTGGCTCTGTCCGAGACGGTTTGCGGATTTTGTGATGGGCCTTTGCCCAAAATCGAACATAAATGGCCCAATGATGTGTGGGTGAATGACCGGAAACTTGCAGGGGTTTTGCTGGAAGTCTATAAGGATCATCTATTGATTGGGACGGGCGTCAATATAGCTGCTGCTCCTGACGGAGCAATTGCCCTTCATGATGTGGTGTCCTCCGATATTACGCCGTCCTTGTTTCTGGAGCGTTTTCTGTCGTGGATGGATGTATACAGGAAGCAGATGATTGAGGACGGGTTTTGTTTCGTTCGTGAAAAATGGTTGGTCAGGGCGCGCGGTATTGGCGGTGAAATTACGGTCAGGACCCCTAATGAAACTTTTCAGGGGGTTTTTGACGGAATCGAGGAGGATGGGGCGCTCAGGGTTTTGATTGGACAGGATATGCGGATTATCCATTCCGCCGATGTGTTTTTTTGAAAAGAGGAGGGGCCGGATGCTGCTCGCCATTGATTGTGGGAATACCAATATTGTTTTTGCCGTGTATGACGGTGCGATGCGCCGTGGTATGTGGCGTTGCAAGACCGACGCCAGCCGCACTTCTGATGAGTATCTGGCGTTCTTAAGTCAGCATTTCGAGCTTAAAAACCTTCATGTGGCAGATGTTAATGATGTGATTGTATCGTCTGTTGTGCCGGATGTCGATTTTGCGTTGGAACAGTTGGCGCAAAAGGGGTTTGGTGTTCGTCCACAATTCGTCAAAGGTGACATCACAGCGGAGAGTATCGGCATCAAGGTCGAGATCGACCGTCCTTCCGAGCTGGGGGCTGATCGTCTGGTCAATGCGGTGGCGGTGCGTGAAGAGTACAAAAAATTGGCGATTGTCATTGATTTCGGTACGGCGACGACGCTTGATGTCATCGGAGCTGACGGCACTTTTTTCGGCGGCGTGATCGCACCGGGGATCAATCTCTCTATGGCGGCGCTTCACGCTGCTGCTGCGAAGCTGCCAAAAATCAGCGTCGAGAAACCCGCCCGTGCCATTGGAAAGAATACGGTCGAGGCCATGCAATCCGGCGTGTTTTTCGGCTATGTCGGGTTGATCGAAGGACTTTTGGGCCGGATGGTGACCGAGTTGGGTGAGACGCCGCTGGTTATTGCGACCGGAGGACTGGCTCCGCTTTTTAAGGATTCCATCCCGATGATTTCCGTGGTGGATGAAGAATTGACCCTTAAGGGACTTTTGAGCATTTACGGGCGGCTCAAAAACCGATAATGTCCGCGGCATGAGCAAAGCAGACAAAAAGGTCGGGTATAAGGATTTCGCCAAGGGTTTGTATTTCATTCCTCTGGGGGGGAGTGAACAATTCGGTGTCAATTTCAACCTGTATTGTTGCGATGGCAAATGGCTAATCATGGATTGCGGGATCGGCTTTGCCGACGAGACTTTCCCGAATGTCGATATTCTTCTTCCCGACCCTGAGTTTATTGAACCTGTGCGCGAAGATATTGTCGGGATGGTCATCACCCACGCACATGAGGATCATGTTGGTGCTGTGCCCTATCTGTGGCCGCGTTTGAAGTGTCCGATCTATTGTTCGAAATTTACGGCCGCCGTACTGCGTGCCAAATTCCACGATTTCCCGAATTGCAAAGACGCGGTGATTTATGAGGTTGACACGGAGCAGGATCTGAAGCTTGAACCGTTTTCGTTGAAGTTCGTTCATGTTGCGCATTCGATTCCGCAGGCCGTGTTGACGCGGATTAAAACACCCTATGGCAATCTGGTTCATACGGGGGATTGGAACCTTGATCCTGCTCCGGTGATTGATACGCCGACGGATGAAGCGACTCTCAAACACATCGGGGATGAAGGGGTTCTGGCTTATATCGGGGATTCGACCAATGCGCCCATTCCGGGCCGCGCGGGTTCGGAAACCGAGGTAGAAGAAGGGCTGCTCAAAGTTTTTCAGGGGCTTGAGGGTAAGCGGATTCTGATTACGATGTTTGCGTCCAATGTTGCCCGCATTCAAACTATCTGCCGTACGGCGCAAGCAACAGGGCGCAGTGTGTGTATGTTGGGGCGATCTTTGCACCGTATGACGGCCAATGCGCATGAATGCGGATATCTGGACGAGTTACAGGGCTTTGTGTCTGAAGGGGATATCGACTCCATTCCTGGTGGTCAGCTGGTGATTATTGCCACTGGATCGCAGGGGGAAGCGCGCGCGGCATTGGCACGAATTGCACGTGGTGACTGGAAGGGCGTCAAGCTCGGTCGCGGGGATGTCGCGATTTTTTCCTCCAAAGCCATTCCTGGGAACGAAAAAGACATCAACAAGGTCAAAAACAATTTGAGCGCATCGGGTGTCCGCGTGATTGATGCTTCGAATGCCGGTGCGCGTATTCATGTTTCCGGCCACCCGTACCGCGATGAAATTCGTGATATGTACGGGTTCTTGCGCCCTCAGTGTGTCATTCCCGTTCACGGCGAGCATGTGATGCTGGTGGCTCAGGCTGGGTTGGCCCATGAGTGTGGCATTAAGCAGGTTATTATTCCCAATAACGGGTCGGTGATTCGTCTGGACGGCGAGCCGGAGATGATTGATCATGTGCCGACCGGTGTTCTGGCGGTTGAGCCTCAACGGGTGATCAAGGGCGATCATGCAGCCATTCATGAGCGGCGCAAGCTCCAATATTCCGGTGCGGCGGTTATTACAGTGGTATTGGACCGTCAGGGGCGTTTGAAGCAGGACCCGCATATCACCCTGATGGGGTTGATTGACCATAATGACGAAGGCGAACTGGATTTGCTCGGGGATTTGCAGCAGGAGATCGAGGAAACGCTTCTTGATCTTGCTGAGGATGGTGTGACCGATGATATCCGGATCGAGGAAGATTTGCGGGTGGCTTGCCGCCGCTATCTTGATCATGTTTTTGGTTTTAAACCAAAGGTTTGTATTCACTTATTGAGGTTCTAGATTAACTTTCTGGAATTCTGTCCCCATTTTCATTTCTTTTGTCGGGGTTGCGTATGGACGGCTGGCCCCAAATGTCATAAGTTTCAAGGGTTACGATATTATTGAGGAGTCGGTTTGACATGAAAAAATCCCTGTTTGCTTTGGTGTCTGTTGGTTTGTTCTCCAGTTCTGCGGCTTTCGCCAAAGATCCGACGGACGGGGTGAGTCCGGCGCTCGCCGTGGGAAGGATTATGTGTGAAAAGATATTTGTGGCGCATCAGCCTGCGCCCGATGTCG
Source organism: Pseudomonadota bacterium (assembly GCA_029558635.1). Taxonomy (GTDB): domain Bacteria; phylum Pseudomonadota; class Alphaproteobacteria; order Micavibrionales; family Micavibrionaceae; genus UBA1573. The sequence continues at coordinate 451,820 of JAKQEE010000052.1, forward strand.
CCTATCAACCCGGGGTCGATGTGAACGGCAATCCGGTTGCTTCTGCGGATGTGGCTCCGTCTCCGGTTTCTGTTCCTGATTTTATGGAAGTGCCGATGACTTATGAATTGGCAAAAGCCATGAAGCTTTCTTTGCCGGAAGGGGTCGAGATGGATGCCGTGATCGGTACGCTCAAACTCTACAAAAACGGTCATGTTGAATATAACGGTCAGGATATTTCTTCCACGGCTTCCGAGTTTTGTGGAACGACTCTTCCGGTGGATGCTCCAATTCCACGCGAAAATTTTGAGCCTGAAGCTAACAAAAATCCGACGGCTGGTGCGGTTGCTGCTTCGTCAACTGTTGAGGAGCCGAAGCCTGCGCCTGCTTTTGATACCCCTCGCGGGACCGTGAATATGTCGCGTTAGGCCAATTTTTCGATTTTATTTTTTTGATTTTTTACAGGTGATTTTATCATGCGTTTTACTTCGCTTACCACAAAGACGGTCAAGGATTCGTCTCAGGCTGATGTCAGTCGCAATGCCCAGCTTCTCTTGCGCGGCGGGTATGTCGATAAGTTGATGGCGGGGGTTTATACCTATCTGCCCCTTGGTTGTCGTGTGCTCTCGAAAATTGAAAATATCGTTCGTGAGGAGATGAACAAAGTCGGCGGGCAGGAAGTTTTGATGCCTGCGCTCCAGCCCCGTGAAATCTGGGATACAACGGAGCGTTGGGATAAGGTGGATGTTCTTTTTAAATTGATGGGAGCAGGAGACCGCGAATTAGCTCTGGGGCCGACGCACGAGGAAGTGGTCACTCCGACTATTGGTAAATTTATTCAGTCTTACCGCGATCTACCGAAGGCCGTGTATCAGATTCAGACCAAGTTTCGGAATGAGCCGCGCGCGAAATCGGGCTTGCTCCGCGGGCGTGAATTCCGCATGAAGGATTTGTATTCGTTCCATGTTGATCAGGCGAGTCTTGATGCGTTTTACGAGGAAGTGACCGCTGCGTATCATGAAATTTACCGTCGGTGCGGGATCGGAGATATTACATTACTCACCTATGCAGGCGGCGGGATTTTCTCGAAATATTCCCACGAATTCCAGACGATCACCGAATATGGCGAAGATACGATTTACCGCATTCCGGGAACCGATACGGCGGTCAACAAGGAAATCGTTGATGATGAAGGGGCGATGGCCGATCTGATCCCGAATTACAAAAAGGGTGATGAGAAAAATCTGGAAGAACTGAAAGCCATCGAGGTTGGAAATATTTTCAAGCTCGGCACGCGGTTTACCAGTGCGTTCGGGATTGAATATGCGGATGAAGCCGGAGCCAAGCAGCCTGTTTTGATGGGATGTTACGGTCTGGGGCCGAGCCGCGTGATGGGAACGATTGCCGAAGTGTTGAGTGACGATAAAGGTCTGGTTTGGCCGGACGAGGTTGCGCCGTATCATGTGCATCTGGTGTCGTTGTGTCGTGACGAGGCGGATATCGACCGGTGCGAAAATCTTTATAATACATTGTGTGAGAAGGGCGTCGAGGTTCTGTATGACGACCGTGCGGGCGTACAGGCAGGGGCAAAGCTGGCCGATGCCGATTTGATCGGTATTCCGCGTCGCGTGGTGGTGAGCCCGAAAACCCTTAAAGAGGATTCGGTTGAATTCAAGCCGCGCAGTGATGATCAGGCTGTGATTACCCCGATCGAAACCTTTATCAGCGTGTTGATGGAAAAGGATTAGACGTGCCGATGTTTTCTGCTTTTGAAATCATGGTGGCGATGCGGTATCTCAGGGCACGGAAAGCCGAAGGGTTTGTGTCCGTGATTGCCGCGTTTTCCTTCCTCGGGATTATGCTCGGGGTGGCGACGCTCATCATTGTGATGTCGGTGATGAACGGCTTTCATATTCAACTGGTTGAGCGGATTGTCGGTCTTAACGGGCATCTTAATGTCTATACACAAGGCGGGCCGGTGCAGAATTTTGTCGGGCTGTTGAATGATGTCGAGCAGGTTGACGGCGTTGTCTCGGCGGCTCCGGTGGTTGAGGGGCAGGTTCTGGTCACGGCGGGCGGTACGGCGACGGGTGCTATCGCCCGCGGGTTCACGAAAGAGTATATGGACGAGAAGCCGCTTTTGGCGACGTCGATACTCGAAGGCAATGTTGATGGTTTTGAAGGCAATTCGGTGGCCATTGGCGTCAAAATGGCCGAACGTTTCAATCTTGGCATTGGTGATACGATCACTCTGATGTCGCCCAAGGGCAAGTCTTCGCCGTTCGGGACCATTCCGCGCACGGGGCAATATAAAGTCGTGATGATTTTTGATGTCGGGATGTATGAATATAATTCCGGTTATGTGTTTATGCCACTCGATACGGCACAGCGTTTCTTTCAGATGCCTGAAACGGCGGTCAGTTTGCTCGAAGTGATGACGGACAGCCCAGACCATGTCGATAAGGTCAAAGAAGGTTTGGGAGTGGTGTTGGCCGGACGTGCGGGGGTTTACGATTGGCGCGATTCCAATGCCAGTTTCTTTTCTGCAGTCGAGGTCGAGCGCAATGTGATGTTCATTATCCTGCTTTTGATCGTCGTGATTGCCGCGTTCAATATTATTTCGAGCATGATTATGCTGGTGAACGACAAGGCGCGGGGCATTGCCATTATGCGCACGATGGGCGCGTATCGTTCGAGCATTTTGAAAATCTTTATCCTCACAGGTGCGAGCGTCGGCATACTGGGGACGGCGATGGGCGCGGTATTGGGTATTTTGTTTGCCATGAATATTGAGGGCATCCGTCGTTTTCTGGAGGGGTTGACGGATACGACCTTGTTTCCCGACGAAATCTATTTCCTGTCCAAGTTGCCCGCCGTGATTGATTGGACGGAGGTTCTGTTCATTATTATGATCGCGGTTGTTTTGTCGGTCTTGGCCACGGTTTATCCGGCACGGCGCGCGGCCAATCTAGATCCGGTGGAGGCTTTGCGTTATGAGTAATACTAATGCGCCATTGCTGGTTGCCCGTCATCTTGAGAAAACACATCATCAGGGTGATGTGACTCTGACGATTTTCAAGGATGTTTCTATGTTTTTGGGGCAGGGGGAGATTGTAGCTCTTGTCGGGCCGTCGGGCGCGGGGAAATCGACCTTATTACAGATGGTTGGGTTGCTTGATAAACCGACGGCGGGACAGATTATCATCGATGGGCGTGAAGTGTCGCATCTTTCCGATCATGACCGGACAATGATCCGCCGCAAGAAAATCGGCTTTGTCTATCAGTTCCATTTCCTACAACCTGAATTTTCTGCGATTGAAAATGTGATGATCCCGCAGATGATTGCGGGCGTGTCCGAGAGTGAAGCTCGCGATAAGGCAGATGATTTGCTCGAACAAATGGGATTGGGCCATCGGCTGGACCACCGTCCGGCGCGATTATCGGGGGGGGAGCAGCAGCGTGTGGCGATTGCCCGTGCGCTCGCGAACGACCCCGTGATTTTGCTAGCGGATGAGCCGACGGGAAATCTTGACCCGAAAACGTCCGAGGCGGTGTTTGATATTTTGATCGAGCGCGTGCGGTCTGCGGGGATTGGTGCATTGATTGCAACCCACAATATGGATCTCGCCCGTAAAATGGACCGCATGATGATTATGGATCAAGGGCAGTTGAGAGAGGCATGAGTGAATTTCTAGACCATAAATTCATTCATCTTCATGTTCATTCGGCTTACTCACTCGCTGAAGGAGCCATTCCGGTTAAAAATCTGGTTAAAAAGGCGCGGGCGATGAATATGCCCGCGATTGCCATTACCGATTCCGGCAATCTATTCGGCGCGATGGAATTTTCTCTAGAGGCTTCGAAATCAGGCATTCAGCCGATTATCGGGTCGCGTGTATTGGTCGGTGAAGAAGAGAGTCATCTGGTTCTGTTGGTCCAGAATGAGGCGGGATACCTCAACCTGTCCGAACTTATTTCCCGTTCTTTTCTGGCCTCTGATGGGCAGTCGAAGCCGCGGATCGAGTGGGAGTGGCTCAAGGAATTTTCATCGGGTCTGATCTGTCTGACGGGTGGGGTGAAAGGGCCGATTGGTCAGGCGTTGCTTCATAAGCAGATGGAGGCCGCGCGCGCAAAAACGTCCCAATTGAAAGATATTTTCGGGGATCGGCTGTATATCGAGCTTCAACGGCATGATCATGTGGACGAAGATGCGATTGAGGATGGTCTGATCGAGTTGGCGTATGAGTATAACATACCGCTCGTCGCAACAAATGATTGTTATTTTCCGACATCCGATTTTTATGCGGCGCATGATGCGTTGCTGTGTATTGCTGACGGACGTTACATTTCGGAAGATGACCGCCGCAAGGTGACGCCACACCATTACCTGAAATCCGCGACCGAGATGGTCGAGTTGTTTTCCGACTTGCCGGAGGCGGTGCAGAATACGGTTGTGATTGCACAGAGATGCGCGTTCTTCCTTTCCGTTGTGAAGCCGATCTTGCCGCCATTCCAGACCGAAAGCGGGCGCAGTGAAGTCGAGGAAATGCGGGCGCAGGCGGAAGAGGGGCTGGAATGGCGTCTGGAGAATTTTGTCTATCATGACGGACAAAGCCCCGAAGACCGAAAAGAAATTGAAAAGGCTTATCATGACCGTTTGCAGTTCGAGCTGGATACGATCATTCAAATGGGGTTTCCTGGGTACTTTCTGATCGTTTCCGATTTTATCAAATGGGCGAAAGATCATAATATTCCAGTCGGGCCGGGGCGTGGGTCTGGCGCGGGGTCGGTTGTGGCGTGGTCGCTCAAGATTACCGATCTTGACCCTTTGCGGTTCGGTCTTCTGTTCGAACGGTTCCTCAATCCCGAGCGCGTGTCGATGCCTGACTTTGATGTGGATTTTTGTCAGGACCGCCGCGACGAAGTGATTAAATATGTGCAGGAGCGGTACGGGGCCGATCACGTTGCGCAGATTATTACCTTTGGTAAGTTGCAGGCGCGAGCCGTGGTGCGCGATGTCGGGCGCGTGTTGCAGATGCCTTACGGCCAGATTGATAAAATTGCCAAGATGATTCCGGCGAACCCCGCGAACCCTGTGACTTTGGCAGAAGCGTTGGAAGGCGACCCTGAATTGCGGGCCAAGCGCGAGGACGAGCAGATCGACCGTTTGTTGTCGGTGGCTTTGAAACTTGAAGGATTGTATCGCCATGCGTCCACCCACGCGGCGGGGGTTGTGATAGGGGATCGTCCGCTTCAGAAACTTGTGCCACTTTACCGCGATCCGCGGTCCGATATTCCCGCAACCCAGTTTAACATGAAATATGTCGAGCAGGCTGGCTTGGTGAAGTTTGACTTTCTGGGCCTGAAAACTTTGACGGTTATTCAGAAGGCTGTTGAGTACATCAAGATTTCGCAAGGCGTCGAAATTGATATTCTAAAAATTCCTCTCGATGATGCTGGCGCGTATGAGATGATCTCGTCGGGGAATTCAACCGGTGTGTTCCAGTTGGAAAGTTCGGGGATGCGCGATACGCTGCGCAAAATGCGGCCCAACCGTTTTGAGGATATTATTGCTCTTGTAGCGCTCTATCGTCCGGGGCCGATGGATAATATTCCGAAATACATTGACGTGAAAGACGGGCGGGAAAAGCCCGATTATCTCCATCCGAAATTGCAGCCGATTCTCGAAGAAACATACGGCATCATGGTTTATCAGGAACAGGTGATGCAGGCTGCGCAGATTTTGTCCGGCTATACACTTGGTGGCGCCGATCTCCTTCGTCGCGCGATGGGTAAAAAAATCAAGGAGGAGATGGACAGGCAGCGCGAGACGTTTGTCGAAGGGGCTGGGCAACATTCCGATGTGAAGCCGGAGCGCGCGGGAGAGATTTTCGACCAGATTGAAAAATTTGCGGGATACGGGTTTAACAAATCGCACGCGGCGGCCTATGCGCTTGTGGCGTATCAGACGGCATGGCTCAAGGCCAATTATCCGGTCGAATTTATGGCGGCGATTATGACGCTCGACATGGGGAACACCGACAAGCTTGCTGTGTTTCGTCAGGCGTTGCAGCAGATGGGCATTCCGTTGTTGTTGCCGGACGTCAATAAATCGGGGGTCGAATTTCTGGTCGAGCATGGCGGGGTGCGTTATGCGTTGGCCGCAATCAAAGGTGTTGGCGAGCAGGCGATGCGGGCACTGATTGAGGAGCGTTCGAAAAACGGGCCGTTCAAAGATCTGGAAGATTTTCTGAAGCGCATGGATGCGAAGACGCTCAATAAAAAGCAATTCGAGAATCTGGTGGCGGCGGGTGCGCTTGATTCCATTCATTCCAACCGCGCGCAGTTGTTTGTGGGGGGCGAGAAGCTGGTTCATTACGCGGCGGCGCTGGCGGAGGAACGCAATAGCGCGCAAAATAGTCTGTTTGCGATGGAAGAGACAGCTTCCACTGATCTTGCGGCCCAGCATTTGCCGCAAATTCCTGAATGGTCGCCGCTCGATAAATTATCGTATGAATTCGGTGCTATCGGGTTTTATTTATCTGCACACCCCCTCGATTCCAAGGCTGCACAACTGGCGCGGATGCGGATTGTGAATTTTGCCAAGGTTCAGGAGATTCTCGAGGATCATCCGATTTCGCGGGTGCAGATGGCGGGTGTGCTTTTGAAAAAATCTGAAAAAATTTCGCAAAAGTCAGGGAACAAGTTTGCATTCCTGACTCTGTCTGATACGTCGGGGGTATACGAGGTCGTGTTGTTCTCAGAAACTTTGTCGCGTTCGCGGGAGTTTCTGGAGGTTGGCAAGTCGTTGCTTTTGACGGCGGATGCGGAGCAAAAAGAAGAGCAGGTGCGCCTAACCGTTCAGGATATCAAGCCTTTGGACGATATTCTGACCGACCGCGTGCATGATGTCGAGCTTCATTTGAAAGATAGTGCGGATGCCGAACGGATCAAATCCATGCTGGACAAGGCAGGCGAAGGAAAATCGCGGTTTGTTTTTGTGTTTAGTGTGCCGGATCTTGGGAAAAAAGTTACGGTTGCCCTGCCGGATTATTATAATTTTTCTTCCGATCTTCGGGATGAGCTTTACCGGTTGCCCAGTCTGAAGTCATTGCACGAGGCATGATGCATTATCTGGAGATGTTTTTGTATTATGGGCTGCTGACGGCGCTTGTTCTGAGTGCCGTCGTCTTCATTCACGAGTTCGGACATTTTTACGCCGCACGTCGATTTGGGGTGAAGGTCGAGGCTTTTTCCATCGGGTTCGGGCGCGAAATCTGGGGTAAAACGGACTCCAAGGGAATGCGCTGGAAAATCTGTGCTTTTCCGTTTGGAGGGTATGTCGTTTTCCATGGTGAGGATGAATTGCGCGAGCCAAATCCGGAAGGGGCGTTCTGGGCCAAGCCGAACTGGCAGCGGAGTCTGATTTCCTTGGCGGGACCTGCGGCCAATTTTCTGTTGGCGTTGGTCTTGATGTTTTTTGTTTTTCTGTTTGATGGAAAGCCCGTTGCCAATTCAACCATCAATGCAGTAGAGATCGGATCCGGTGCGGACAGAGCGGGGTTAAAGGTTGGTGATGTTATTTTGAGCGTGAATGGAAAAGCAATTCCCGAGGATTTTATTGATTTGACCAAAATCATCAACGAGGACGGATCGAACGCTGCGGCGGTCGAGTTTATGCGGGACGGTCAGAAAATGTCGCGTGTGGTAGACCTGCATGTGATGAAAGATGAGGGGGATTTCGGCGAAGATAAAAGCCGGAGAGTTATGGGCGTGATTTTGGGGCGCGGCGCATGGAAGATTGAAGCCATTAATGCCGTGGATGGTGTTGATACGTCAGGGCATCCTGATTTTGCGCGTCAGTTGATTAAAGAGAAATTGGGGCGGGATGTGGTTGTCAATTTCGGTTTGGTCAAAAAAGAAGGAGACGAGCAAAAGGATTACCACATGCATCTTACGGCTGAGAATAACGCGGCTCTCTCTGATCCTGAGCATGTCAATTATAGTTCCGTCGTGTACGGGAATTTGAAGGATATGCGTAAGAGAGAGGTTTCCGTTTTCGAGGCTTTCATTCAGAGCAGTTTGTTTTCGTGGGAGGCTGTACGCAAGGTCAGCGGTGTTATTTATCAGATGTTTGTCGGCAAAAAAGATACGGGCGATCTGGGCGGGGTGGTAAAGATCGGTGAAATGACCGGCGGAGCGTTCCGGCAGAGTGAAATTTCCGGCTACTCCATCTTTTTCCGTTTGATCGCGGCGATTTCGGTCAATATCGGTTTTTTGAATTTGTTGCCTTTGCCGATGCTTGACGGCGGACGGCTGACCTTCAACTTGTATGAGGCCATTCGCGGCAAGCGGCCCAGTCACAAAGTTCGCGCCTATATCATGGCGGGGAGTGTCGGGTTTGTGTTTGCCATTATCCTGATGACCAATATCAGGGATATTTTCGAGATTTTTATGTAACGGGTCGTTATTACATCTCTTTTGTGATCGCGGCGGGGACGTCATAATATTTGCGTCCGGCGAACTCTTTTACGACTTCCAACTGCGAGAATTGATCCAGATGTTTGTCGGCCACCAAGGTAAAGCCTTCGCGACCTGAGTGTCTTTCCAGCTGATGCAGAGTGCCTTTTTGCATGAACCGGCTAGATATGGTTTTGTTTCCCTGTATAGAGACGATCTGGGCTCCCATTCTTTCGGTCAGGCGTTCCCATATCCCGTCCTCGAAGTGGCGTGGGCTGAGCAGGTCCTCAAAAGTATAGTAATCATATCTTGACGGCGAGTATTGGTTGCAAAGAACGATTAAATCCGTTTCGTGTGAAGCATCGAGGATATCATTTTCTGGTGGGTGACCGTTGTTGCAAACCTGAATGTTAAAGTCGGGAGTTAGATGAATGCCGCGTTTTTTCAAATCCAGTACGGTTTGTTCCACCATTAAAGTGTCGGTTTCGCGTCCGATTTCTGCGCCATTTACGACAATTGTCATGTGGCTGATGGAGCCGTCGGGAGAAGAATGTTTTTCAAATCTGGTGCGCAGTTCAAGCAAGTAGTCAATGACGGGGGTGGATTGAAGCATCGAGGACCTCTTTGTTCATCCAATAAGCATGAGAGCGAATCAAAATTATGGCAACGTAATTTTTGTAGGGGTTTGATCTTTCTACAATCTTTCTATATTAACGACATGCTCGTATTTTTCTGGTACAATTTCCGGATACACAGTTTTCATAAAAGGATTAAATTGCATGCAATCTCTTGTTGATCTCGCCCAAATGGTTCTCGGTAATGTTTGGACGTACGGAGTCACGTTTTTACTTGTTCTCGGTGTGCTGGTTTTCGTCCACGAATGGGGTCACTATATCGTCGCGCGGTTGTGTGGCGTGCGTGTCGAGGTGTTTTCAGTCGGCTTCGGTAGGGAATTGTGGGGCTGGACGGCCAAATCGGGGACGCGTTGGAAAATTTCACTCTTCCCATTGGGTGGCTACGTGAAAATGTTCGGGGATCAGGACCCCACGAGCGCCAGCTTTTCCGATGAGATCGAAGATAAGCCGGGCCATACCCGTCATATGACCGATGCAGAGCGTTCTGTGGCCTTCTTTTCAAAGCCTGTCTGGAAGCGTGCCTTGATAGTTTTTGCAGGACCGGGGATCAATTTCCTCTTTGCCATCATTATTATGGCCGGACTTTACATGTCTTTGGGCCAGCCTGTTACGCCACCGCAGATTACTGGAGTGGAGGTTGGCTCTGCTGCGGACAAAGGGGGCTTCTTGCCGCATGACACTGTCAAATCTGTCAATGGTAAGGACATTATCAGCTTCGATGATGTCCGCCGTCATGTGATGCTCAATCTTGATCAGGAAATGGACGTTGTCGTTGATCGGGGCGGGCAAGAGCTTCATCTTGCCGTCACGCCTCAAAAGATTACGGAAAAGGACAGGTTCGGCTTTGAGCACGAGCGTGGCTATCTCGGTATTATCGGTCCGGCCAACGGCATTGATATGGCCCAGATCTCTTCCGTCAACGGGAAAGAAACCAAGGGCGATCTGGCTTTGACCCACAAGCTGGTTGAAGAAGGGTTGGGCAAACCGATGAAAATCCGGACTTCGATGGATACCAAGGCCGCCGAGGTCATGATTATGCCGCCGGTCGAAATGAACCCGCAGATCAAGAATATTGACGATCCTGCCTATAATGCCTTGTTCCTCGGGGTGAAGCCCGGTGACGAAATCATCAAATATGGTCCGGTTCAGGCGATCGGAGTGGCTACGTACGAGACATGGAATATTTCAAAAGAGACCCTTAATGCCGTCTGGCAAATGGTGACGGGGACCCGTAGCGCCAAGGAATTGGGCGGGATTATCCGTATCGGGGCAATGGCAGGTGATATGGCCGAGCGCGGGATTATTTCGTTGATTCTGTTTACGGCGCTTTTGTCCATCAACCTTGGTCTTATTAACCTGTTCCCGATTCCGATGCTGGATGGTGGCCATTTGCTGTTCTATGGGGTCGAGGCTGCCCGCGGCAAGCCGCTGTCTGAGCAGGTGCAGGAATATGCCTTCCGTTTCGGCTTGGTCGTTCTGGTCTCGCTGATGGTCTTCTCGAACTTGAACGATGTTCTGCAAATGTTTGTCTTCAACGGCAAAGATTCGTAATTTTTTAGTTTTTATCTGTTTTTGGCCACCCTTGTTTTTAAACAAGGGTGTTCCTTATTTGACTTTCCTATACAACTCGGCTAGATGACTTATGTAATCTTTAATGGAGGCTGGTATGGATAGTCAGGATTTTTCAAGGGACGATCGCCTTATAGGTGAGTTTCTCAGGCAGCATATTGCTGAGGAGAGGCTTTTTGCGAATCTGAGGCATATTCACAGAAATTCGGATGACTCGCCAAATGAGCGTTTAAAGTCCCAGACATGCGGCCTTGCCAAAGTTTTCTTCGAACATGGCAAGCTTGCCTCGGGTTTTAGGGTTTTGGTTCTTGGCGGGCATGATCTGGAACAGGATGACGTCTTCAAGTCCCTTGGATATGAAAATAGATTTGAGGGAATGCAAGCTCTTAGTGCGCACGGTCCGGCTTATGACGAGGCTATTATCGCCACTATTGTCTTTGATGTGGAAAAGAGCGAATTGCCGAAGGCCGTACCGGCTTAACGTAAAAGGGCAAATATTGAAAATAGATGTTGGGCTATGACGTCCCGCATCTTTCTGGTGTCCTGTCTGTCAAGCTTGTGGAGCAGTGGGTTGAGGATAATAGTTTCCCTTGATTACTTCCTCCGTAAGAGATAGTTTTTTCAAGATTTTACAATCTGTTGTTCAGCCCGATTGGTGTTTCAATGACTCTCAGAACCTATGCTCTTTACGCAACGGCTTTTACCGCTTTATTTGCGTTTTCCATTCAGCCTTCTTTGGCATCCAATGTACGGGATATCCGTGTCGAAGGATCGGAGCGGGTCGAACCGGCCACTGTCCTCACTTATCTCAATTTGCACAAGGGGGATGCCGTTACCCAAGATGCTCTCGATGAAGCTTTGAAAAGCCTGTTTGCAACGGGGTTGTTTGCCGACGTCCAGATTTCCGAGAGCAACGGTGTTGTGACCGTCAAAATCTCTGAAAACCCTGTCATCAACCAGATCGCTTTTGAAGGTAATGACGAGTTGGAAGACGAGCAGCTTCTCTCTGAAATCACCGCCCGTCCGCGGCAGGTTTTTACGCGGACGTCTGTCCAGAATGATGTGTCCCGCCTGTATGATGTTTATCACCGCAACGGGCGTTTTTCCGTCGATATCCAGCCGAAGGTTATCAAGCTCGACCAGAACCGCGTCAATCTGGTTTTTGAAATTCAGGAAGGTCCGCTGACCGAGATCAGCTCGATCCGCTTTGTCGGTAACGAGCGATTCAGCGATGATGAATTGCGCTCGGTTATCAGTTCCCGCGAGACGCGTTGGTACAATATTCTTTCGTCTGCCGACCGCTTCGATCAGGACCGTTTATCCTATGATATGGAGCAACTGCGCCAGTTCTATCTGAAGGAAGGCTATGCCGATTTCCGCATTCTGTCCTCGGTGGCCGAGTTGTCCCAAGACAAGGATAAATTCTATGTGACTGTGACAGTTGATGAGGGCGAGCGGTATCGTGTCGGCGATATCAAGGTCAATTCCCAAATCCGCAACCTTGATCCTTCGGGATTGATGGATCAGGTCAGTTTTAATGCCAATGACTGGTACAATGCCGAGGAAGTCAAAACCACGGTTGACCAGATGACTCGTCGTCTCGGCGATATGCAGTATGCGTTTGTCAACATTGTTCCCGATGTGAACCGCAACCGCGAGAAGCATACAATCGATGTATTGTTCAATATCAATGAAAGTCCTCGCGTTTATGTCGAGCGCATCAATATCGACGGCAACGTCCGTACGCTTGATAAGGTGATCCGTCGCCAGATGGAGGTGGTCGAGGGGGACGCGTTCAACCGCTCTCTGGTCGCCGAATCCGAAAAGAATATCCGCGATCTGGGTTATTTCTCGAAAGTCGATGTCAAAACTCTTCCGGGAAGTACGCCGGATAAAACTGTCGTTGACGTCAATGTCGAAGAGCAATCGACCGGCGAGATTTCCCTCGGGGCAGGTTTCTCAACAGTGGATGGTCCGTTGGCCGACTTCCATATCCGCGAGAAAAACCTGTTGGGACGTGGGCAGGATCTGGGCTTCTCGGCGACGGTTGCCGGAGCGCGGACCGAGTTCGACGTTGCCTTCACCGAGCCGTATTTCCTCGACCGCGATTTGCTGGCCGGATTTGATGTGTTCCACACCACCCGCGATCAGCAAGACCAGAGTTCGTTCGACCAGAAACGGACGGGGGCAGGTGTGCGTATGGGGTATCCGCTTTCGAAATACTGGCGCCAGTTGTGGAAGTACCAGATCGAGAATAACGAAATTACCAATGTTGATTCCGATGCTTCCCGCTTTATTCAGGATCAGGAAGGGGCGCGCATGACGTCGGCCGTTTCCCAGCGTCTGACTTATGAAGACCTGGATAGCCGTCTTTATCCGACCGACGGGATCAGTTTATGGCTCGATACCGAGTTGGCCGGTCTTGGCGGGGACGCCAAATATGTATCAGGCAAGCTTGGCGGGTCGTATTATATTCCGATTGCCAAAAACTGGATATTCAACGTGTTGGGAGAGACAGGGATCGTGGCGGCGTATAGTGACAGCGATGTCAAGATCAACGAACGTTACTTCCTTGGTGGCAATACCTTCCGCGGATTCGAACGCGCAGGTGTCGGTCCGCGCGACCTTGGGACGGACGACTCTCTTGGTGGCAACCAGTTTTATCGCGGTACGGCGGAGTTGACTTTCCCGCTCGGACTTCCAGATGATTTGGGCGTTTCGGGGCATGCCTTTACCGATGTCGGGTCCTTGTGGGGGCTTGATGAATCCGGGAGCGGTATTGTTGATGAGAATAGTCTGCGCGCCTCTGCAGGGCTGGGGATGACCTGGATTTCGCCTATGGGTCCGGTGCGGATTGATTTGTCGAAACCTTATCTGAAAGAAGATTATGACGTCGAGCAGGTCTTTAAATTCAGCTTTGGAACACGCTTCTAATACTTGTTTTAATATCTAGAAAATTTTGTGAGGTTATCTTGTCCCATTCCATATCCCTTCGGGTTTGTTTGTTGACGGCTGTTGTGGCTGTTGTATTGGCTCCGGCTTTTGCGAAAGCGGAAGGCGCGGCTGCCGCTTCTTCTACAGGGCCTAAAAATATTGCCGTGCTTGATCTTGAGCTGGTTGTCCAGAAATCGGATGCAGGGCAGAGCATTCAAAAAGCATTGAACGGCAAAGAAGATGCGTTGAAAAAGGATGCCGAGGCATTCAAAAAATCCTTGCGTGAAAAGGAGCAAAAACTTTTGAAGGATCGCAAAGGCGGCGTTGACGAGAAGACGTTTGAGGCCGAGAAAAAGGCATTCGAAGAAGAGATCAAAAAATCCCAGAAAAGCATGATGGAAAAAAGTGCGGCTTTGGAGAAAACCCGCATGCAAGCTCTGAGGGATATCAATGAACAGATCGCCAAGGTTACGGCTGATATTGCCGATGAGCGCAAACTGCAAATGGTTGTTGACCGCAAGTTCGTCGTGATCGCCGAAAAAGACCTTGATATCACCGAGGAAGTTCTGAACCGTTTGAACAAAGCGGTCAAAAGCATTCCGTTGAAATAAGCTCTACGTTATCTGATGGCCGATACCAGATTTTTCTCAACACCTAAGGCTTTGTCTCTTGCACAAATTGCGAGAGTGGCTGGTGCTGAGCTGGCGTCGGTTGCGGATGGGGATTATTTGGTCGAGGATGTCGCGGCGCTGGATGTTGCCGGTGAACGCCATCTTTCCTTTCTGGATAATCCGAAATACCGCGACCAGTTTACTGCGAGCAAAGCGGGGGCGTGTATCGTTCACCCTGATATCGCGGAGCATGCTCCGTCAGGGGTGCGGTTGCTGTTGTCGAAGTCCCCTTATAAATCCTATGCTCTGGCGGCGCAGGCTTTCTATCCTGAAGAGAGACCATCTCCATCAATTTCAAAATCGGCGGTTGTTCATTCCGAAGCCAAAATCGGCCAAAATGTCCATATTGCGGATTTTGTGACGATTGGGGCGGGGGTCGAAATCGGTGACGGAGTCTGGATTGAATCCCATGCCGCTATCGGCGGCGGGGTCGTTCTGGGCGAGGGGGTGAGGATCGGCAATCACGCCACCATTTCCCATGCCGTAATCGGCAAACATACGCGGATTTATCCGGGGGTGAGGATCGGGCAGGACGGCTTCGGGTTTGCCATAGACCCGAGCGGATTTGTCAAAGTGCCGCAGCTGGGCCGTGTTGTGATCGGCGATCATGTCGAAATCGGTGCCAACACGACGATTGACCGCGGGGCGTCGGGAGATACTGTGATCGGATCGGGAACATGGATTGATAATCTGGTCCAAATCGGGCATAACGTCAAAATCGGTCGCGGATGTATTCTGGTCTCTCAGGTCGGTGTGGCCGGAAGTTCGGAATTGGGCGATTTTGTGGTTCTGGCCGGACAGGTCGGTGTGGCCGGACACCTGAAAATAGGGTCGATGGCCAAGGTTGCGGCCCAGTCGGGCGTGACCAAGAATATTCCTCCGAAAGAGGAGTGGATGGGGTATCCGGCAATGCCGATGAAGCGTTATCTGCGCCAGTCGGTGATGCTTAATAAAATGGTAGATAAAAAAAGGAACGAAAACTGATGTCCGAAGAAGGGAAAAAACCGTTTGTAATGGATGTTCGCGGGATTATGAGCAAGATTCCGCATCGTTACCCGTTGTTGCTGGTTGACCGCATTCTGGAGTTTGACGCCGGAAAAAGTGCTGTCGGTCTTAAGAACGTCACCATCAATGAACCTTATTTCCAAGGGCATTTTCCTTCGGCTCCGGTGATGCCGGGGGTTTTGATTGTTGAATCCATGGCTCAAACTGCCGGTGTTCTCGTGGTTCACACCATGGGCGCGGAAGGCGAAGGCAAGCTCGTTTACTTCATGACCATTGATAATGCCAAATTCCGTCGTCCGGTTGTTCCCGGCGATTCCCTGTATATCCATGTCGAGGTTTTGAAATCGCGTGGTCCGGTGTGGAAATTCAAGGGGGAGGCCAAGGTTGACGGCCAATTGTGTGCTGAAGCCGAGTTTTCGGCGATGATCGTTGAGCCGGATAGCGTGTAACATCCCGAAAAATTCCGTGATTTGCGCTGAATCGCGGCTTGCGGCAAGGTGCCCTCATGAGTGTCCAGATCCATCCTACTGCTATTGTCGATCCTAAAGCCCAATTGGGTGAAGGAGTCGTTATCGGTCCGTATTCGGTTGTCGGAGCGCATGTCATTTTGGGCGATCGTTGCGTGTTGAAATCCCACGTTGTGGTCGAGGGGCGGACGAGTATCGGCGCCGATTCCATTCTTTACCCGTTCTGTTCGATTGGTCATGCACCGCAGGATTTGAAATTTCATGGTGAAGAGTCCGAGCTGATTATCGGGCATCACACCACCATTCGTGAGCATGCGACGATGAATCCGGGAACCGAAAGTGGCGCGATGAAAACCGTCGTAGGTAATCATGGTCTGTTTATGATGAGCACCCACGTCGCGCATGACTGTGTGGTTGGCGATCATGTCATCATGGCGAATAATGCAACGCTCGGCGGGCATGTCGAAATCGGCGATCATGTGCTGGTTGGCGGGTTGGCTGCCGTTCATCAATTTGTCCGTATCGGATCCTTTGCCGTGATTGGCGGAATGTCCGGCGTTGAAAGCGATGTCATTCCGTATGGTCGTGTCAAGGGAGAGCGGGCGTTCCTTGCGGGTCTGAATATCGTCGGACTGGAGAGAAACGGGTTCGATAAGGACCAGATCCGCGGGTTGCAGCGTGCCTTTAACGAATTGTTCGGTGAAGAAGGCACAATGGATCAGCGGATTGATATGGTGGCCAATGATTTCCCCGATACGCGGGCCGTGATGCAGATCATTGACTTTGCACGCAGCAAACGACGTTTTCCGTTATGCACTCCCCAGAAAAAATCGGCATAATTGCTGGCAATGGCGATTTGCCTGATCAGTTGGCTGCTGCGATTGCGGCCGATGGCGATCATCCGGTGATTGTCCGTCTGGGTGAGGATTTTTCCGTCGGGCAGGCGGGGAGCATCATCAATTTTTTCAAGGCGCAGAATGTTGGAACGCTCGTCATGGTTGGCGGGCTGGCGCGTCCCAATTGGCTCAATCTTAAAACCGACCTGAAGGGCCTTGCGATTGTTCTTAAGGTGATGTTCCGCTGCCTTGGGGATGATGCCTTGCTCAAAGTCATTCGCGGCGAGCTAGAGCGTGAAGGGTTCGAAATCCTCGGGGTCCATCATTTTATGCCAGATTTGCTATGCCCTGAAGGGGTGCTCGGCAAAGTTGTGCCGAATGAATCCCAGATCGAGGCTATTCGCGAAGGTTATAAGGCGGCGAAAGATCATGGGCAAGCTGATCGCGGGCAATCTGTTATCGTGTGCGATGGAAAGGTTCTGGCGTTTGAGGAAAAATCCGGAACCAATGAATTGATCCGCTCGGTGGCGGGTGCGCATGGGCAGAAGATTCTGGTCAAGGTCTCGAAGCCCCAACAGGACCGCGATTTTGATTTGCCGACTATCGGGCCAGCGACGGTTGATGCGGCTGTGGCGTCCGGGTTTCACGGCATTGCGGTGGAGGCTTTATCGACACTTGTTCCCAATCGGGACGATGTGATCCGTGCATGTGATGTGGCAGGGTTGTTTTTTGTCGGGATGGGCGAGGATGACCTTTAAAGTCTTTATCATTGCGGGAGAGAGTTCGGGGGATGTGCTGGGCGCATCCTTGATTGAGGCTTTGAAGCGGCAGCAACCGGATATTGAAATCCGTGGGGTTGGCGGGGAGAAAATGCTGGGTGCTGGATTGCAGACAAGTTTGTTTCCGATGGAAGATCTGTCTGTGATGGGGATTGCCGAAATTCTACCGCGCATTCCAAAATTTATCGGTCTTATCAATAAAACGGTTCAGGCTATCAAGGGGTTTAATCCCGATGTGGTCGTGACAATCGATTCCCCTGATTTTTCTTTTCGTGTGCAAAAAAAATTGCAGGAGGAGGGGGGACGGGCGCGGCGTATTCATTACGTTGCTCCGACGGTCTGGGCTTGGCGAGAAGGGCGGGCGCGGAAGATTGCGCAGTTTCTTGACGGGCTGATTTGTCTGTTTCCGTTCGAGCCGCCTTATTTCGAACGCGAAGGATTGCGCGCGATTTCTGTCGGTCACCCGATGGTGACAAGTGGCGTTCTGGACGGCGTTGGCGGGCGGTTTAGGGATATGTACGGGATTGCGCAGGATGCTAAAACAATCGGTTTATTTTGCGGATCGCGCGGGCGCGAGATCGAGATGAGCATTCCCATCTTGCGTGATGTGGTGGCACAGCTCAAAGAAAAATATCCCGATCTGGTGTGTATTGTGCCGACGTTGGCAAAGTGGCAGGAGCGTCTTGAGGGTGAGTTCAAGGGGTGCGGTCGTGTTGTTGTTACCTCTGATCCCTCTGAAAAATATGATGCGTTTCGCGCGTGCGATGCGGCGGCGGCCGTGTCGGGGACGGTGGCACTGGAAATCGCTTTGGCCGGTGTGCCGCATGTGTTGTTTTATAAAATGTCACCTGTGACATGGCAGATTGTCAAACGCTTGGTCAAAACCAAATTTGCGCATTTGGGAAATATTCTTCTTGAGAAAGTGGTTTTTCCTGAGTTTATTCAAGATGATGCGACTGCAGAAAATCTTGCCGAGCCTTTGAATGTTTTTTTGTCAAGCAGGCAGGGGCAAAACCATGTCGCTGAATTACTTGATCGGCTTCATTTCAATCCGGCACAGAAGTCAGAAGATGTGGCCGCGCAGTTCATTTTATCCCACCCCTGAAATATACTATGTTAAATTTGCTTTTGGGCGATATTTTATGTATTGTAAACGATATGTAAATTGCGGAGCTGTATCTTAATAATTGCGAGCTAAATTGTGTGCGACGCAAGAAGATACAAAAAACATAATAAATTCAGGTGGTTGTAATGGGTGGGTTTTCAAAGTTTGCGGATTTTCCGCGTCATTTCGGTCGAAAAGTTTGTGGTTACGTAGCCAACAAGGCTTTTAACGAATCTTATGAAGTTGTTCTAGCAAACACGCATGAGTTGCGCGAAGAGTGTTTCAAGTTGCGGCACCAGATTTTCTGTGTAGAGCGGGGGTTTAAGCTGGACAGCCGGAACGGGCTAGAAAGCGATGGGTATGATGTGCGGTCGGCCCATTTTCTTCTAAAACACCGCCCCAGCAATTCTTATATCGCCACCGGACGTCTTATTCTTCCAGATCGGGGTGATTTGAAGTCCAGCTTGCCCTTGCAAAAGAAACTGGCCCAAAATGTTATAGAGGACCATGATCTTCATATTCCTGATCGCGTGTCCAAGACTTGCGAGATTTCGCGGATCGGCATTCTTAAATCCTGTTCCCGCCAGTCGTCGAAGATCTATTGTAGCGGGGGCGGTTGGGCCACCAGAATTATGCGGAAAAAGATTGCCGATATTGGGAAGTTGGGCTTGTACCGTGCCATTTTCTCGGTGGCCTTGCATGAAGGAGGGACCCCCAATTGTGTTTTTGCGACCGATTCATTTCTGTTGAAAAGATTTTCGGCTATCGGGTTTAATGCGTTTCACGTGATGGATGACAAACTTGATATTTGTGGCCCTGTCGTGGCGATCAAGTTCAATATCCATGAAATGCTGGAAAATGCGAGAAAACACGCTCCCGAAGGGTGGATGATTACGACCGATAATGGTAAAATCCTCAACGTTGCTCGGGGGCGCGTCTCGCGGAAAACAGTTCCTCATCGTATCCGGAACTGGGCTTCCGGTTTGGCCTTTTCGAATACCGCTTCTGAACAACAAGCTTATGTGCCAGTGAAAGTGCCTGTGAAAGTTAAGATTTAAGTTCAGAGAGTGGGGATTTCAAGTGTCTGATGTAACAGAAGTTTTTTCTTATTCCAGTTTAACCGATCGAAATAGAGGTTACGTTTCTTCAGACCTTCAGAGAAAAATAAAGGAAACCACACTTTTAATTGCCGGTTGCGGCATGGGAAGCGGCGCCGCTATTTGCGCGGCCCGTATGGGGTTTGAAAAATTCATTTTGGTGGATGGAGATACGGTCGGGGTCAGTAATCTGAATCGACAATTTTTTGATATGGAGGATGTCGGAAAATATAAGGTTCATGCCCTGAAAAAACACATTGAAGCAATCAATCCAGACGCACAGGTTCTGGCTATTCCCGAGAATCTTGGCGAAGGCAATACCCAAGACATTGTATCGAAGGCCGATATTGTTTTTGATACTGTGGATTTTCTTGATCTGCCGGCGATTATGCGCTTACACTCTACCGCCCATGCCCTGAAGAAGCCTGTTTTTACAGCGTTGAATGTCGGGTTTGGGGCTTTATGCTGGTACTTTCCAAAGGATACCCAATATTCGCTCCCTAAAATTCTGGAAGAAGATGTGGTCGCAGTATCGGCAGGGTTGCCCGATGGTGCGCCGTTGTATTCCGCGGTGTTTGCCCAGTTTTTGAAGCGTTTGATCCCGTATCTTGATCCTGATGTTGTGGTCGAGGTCGGACGTGTCCTGAATGCGATGAAGGATGCCAAGCCGTGTCCGGCATCGCAGGTTGCGCCTGGGGCTTTTGCAGTTGGGGCTATGTCTATGGCGATGATTACGGATATGTTGGACGGCAAGGAGGTTGTCGCATCTCCATCGTTGTTGGTGCACAGCTTTAGAACCTATCAGACAACAAAAGTCGATCTGGCCAAATAAAGAAACGCTGTGGTTTTTGGCCACAGCGTTCTTATTTCCAACACTAACAGGAATTCTTATTTTCTTTTGTCGAGGACCACGTAATCGCGGTCGGCGGCGCCTGTATAGAGCTGGCGCGGGCGGCCGATGCGGTTTGACGGTTCTTCCATCATTTCCTTCCACTGGGAAACCCAGCCGACGGTACGGGATACGGCAAAGAGAACGGTGAACATCGACACGGGGAAGCCCATGGCTTTCAGAATGATGCCCGAATAGAAATCGACGTTCGGATAAAGTTTGCGTTCTACGAAATACGGGTCGGACAGGGCGATACGTTCCAGCTCCATCGCGATTTCGAGGAGAGGGTCCTTGACGCCGAGTTCGGCCAGAACCTTGTCGCAGGATTCTTTCATCACGGTTGCGCGCGGGTCGAAGTTTTTGTAAACGCGGTGACCAAAACCCATCAGACGGTATTTTTTGTCTTTGACGCCTTGAATGAATTCGGGAATGCGGTCTTTTGAACCGATTTCCTCGAGCATTTCAAGTACAGCTTGGTTCGCGCCACCGTGTGCAGGCCCCCAGAGCGAGGCAATCCCTGCGGCGATACAGGCAAACGGGTTGGCTTGCGACGATCCAGCGAGGCGGACAGTCGAAGTCGAGGCGTTTTGCTCGTGGTCGGCGTGCAGGATCAGAATCTTATCCATGGCTTCGGCCAGAACCGGAGAGACTTTGTAGGGTTCCGCCGGAACAGCAAAGCACATATGCAGGAAGTTTTCGGCAAAGCCCAGATCGTTACGCGGGTAGACGAACGGTTGACCAATCGAATATTTAAAGGCCATGGCTGCAAGGGTTGGCAGTTTGGCAATCAGGCGATGCGCCGAAATTTCGCGTTGTTTTGGATCGGTAATATCAAGCGAGTCGTGATAGAATGCCGCCAGAGCGCCAACCACACCGCACATAATCGCCATCGGGTGGGCGTCACGGCGGAAACCACGGAAGAAAAATTGCAGTTGTTCATGCACCATGGTGTGGTAGGTCACGTTTTTGCGGAACTCTTCATATTGTTCGCGGCTTGGTAGGTCTCCGTACAAAAGAAGGTAGGCCACTTCCATGAAATTGCTTTTTTCGGCGAGGTCTTTGATGTTGTAACCACGGTGAAGAAGGATACCTTTGTCGCCGTCAATAAAGGTGATGCGTGATTTGCAGCTAGCGGTCGAGGTAAAGCTCGGGTCGAGTGTAAAGGCGCCTGTTTCTTCATAGAGGGCACGAATGTCTATGGTTTCAGGTCCTAACGTTCCTTCAACTACGGGGAAATCCCATTTTGCGCCGGTCTGGTTATTAATCAGTGTGTAGGTTTTTTCTTTTGAATCGGACATGAAATTTCCCCAGTAAAAAATCTTTATGCGTTGAAAATGGCCGCCGGAAGGCGATATTCGCCACTTAATCACAGGATAGTTAAGTGTGAGTTAAGAATAGTTCTTTTTTGCGAGGTGGCCAGAAAAAGCTTTGGGAATGATATGGCAGGCTTCATTTTCTTATTGATTTTTGCAAATATTAGTCATAATTGTGATGATAGAAAAAATATACAGGGAAGTTATGCGTTATGATTAGTGAAAGTTTCAGGCGAGCCGTTGAAGATTTTTGCAAGTACAATCTTGTTCGTCTGGATGATATTGAAAAAAAACTCTGGCCCAAAAATTTGCCCGAAGATCCTCATGATGCCTATGCGGCTTTCCGTTTCTTTTTTAACGAACATTTTTGTGACGCTTTTTCTCTTGCGGTTGAGCGAATTGACATTTGCAGGCGTCTGAACAAATTGGCCCAGTTTTTCAGAGGGTACATTTCTTCCTCTCCGGAGTTTTGGGAGTCTCTCGAACAAGAGATCAACGGGAATCTGAATTCCGATTTCTGGTTTATTTCCGCGAATTTTCCTTCCTTGCAAAGTTATGTCGAGAGAGTGGATGTTATTGATGAGGGGTCAGTTGTGAGATATTCCGGATATGAACGGAAAAATATTCCGGCCTTGAGAGATAAGGTCAGAAAACTGTGGGGTGCTGTTGATGAAATCTCTCTGGATTACGAGTATTTTAATGCGCGGATCATGGCTGGTCATTATTTCCCTTATGATGCTTCGGAACGGCCGGAAGATGTCAAAAATCCCAAGGGAGCTTTCGAAGTTGCTCTTAGAGAAATGGCAGAGAATCTTGCGGATCATTCGGCTTTGGAAGAGCGTCTTTCTCGTATGGCCATAGCCCAGTATCATTTCTTTGACAGGGTTGATCGTCGCTTTAATGCTCATGCCCATTTTATGGTCGATGGATTGCCGATTGATGAGACATTGAAGGAAATTGCCGAATTGTATTTGAAGGGTGCGGAGAGGTTTGATCGAAAAGCGATACTGATAGAAGGGAAGGCGCGGATGTGCAATGTTCTTTTCCACCCTCTTTCCCTTCCTGAGGCGAGGTAGAAAGTAGAGAAATACTATGATTGATCGTGACTTTAGAGCTGCCGTTAGGCGATTTTATGAAATCGGGGATGTCACTTTGGCTGCTATTTCTCCGGATTTCGTTCGTGAGAAATTACCGAAAGATCCTGTTGAGGCGCTCGCTGTTTTCAGGTGTGAATCGTATAAAAGCAAGCTGGAGATGCTGAGGCTTGCCATTGAACGTGGCTATATATCATACAACATACTTAGACTGGGGCATTTCATGACGGATTTGTGTGATCTCCCTCCTAGCTATTTAGAAAACTATGAATTTGTGGCAAGACGGTATTTGGCTGAATCTCGAGATTTTGCGGTAGCGGCACTTCCTGTTATTTACAATTTTTCGCAAAAGGGAATTATTGTTGGCGGTCATGTCATGCCAAGTGTTTCAGAGTATGAGACAATGGTGCGGACGGAATTGCACTCTTCTGTTGCCAAATTACAAAATTCCCTCTGTGATTTGGGTTCTCTCGTGGATATATTTAATTCCAGAGCTTCGCTTGGTTCTCCGGTGTTTTCTCCCGAGGAGAGGCCGGATGAGTCTTCTGATCCCAATGTGATCCTTTCTTTTGCGTGGGCAGAGTTGGCAAGTAATTTTGGTGGATGCATTGATGTTGAGGAAAAGCGTATGCGGAATTCCATGGCGCAGTATAATTACGTTACGACTCTTGCTTCTCGTTTGGGTGTCGATATGTCTCGTGACGATGATGGAAGAGTAGAGGCCGAGCTTGCTCAAAATCAGGCTTTCGTGCACGCGAGTATGGAGCGTGTCGACCGGTATTATTCCGTCGGGCTAAGTGCTACCGCCTATTTGAGCAAGTGTTGTCTTGGTTAGGCAAGGCTATTTCTCCAAAGCGTATTCGATCCGTGCTTTGACTTCATCTTTGCCCAGAATTTCCATCGCGTGGACGAGGGAAGGGGACGATCCGCGGCCTGTAAGCGCTGCGCGCAGCGGCATCATGACCTGACCCAGCTTCCCGTTGCGGTGCATGGCGGCTACATCCTTACAGAATTTTTCGAGTTCAGTGGCGGTGAAGGCGGGAATCAGGTCGAGGCCGTTTGCGATTTCTTTGATAATAAATTTGCCGTCGTCGTTCAGTTGCGCGGCGGCTTTCTCGTCAAAGTCGTAGGGAATGTCTTTGACTAAAAACTCAGCGTCATCAGCCAATTGGACAAGATTCTTCGCACGGGACTTTAATTCGTCCATCTGGGCCAACAGGCGGGTGCGGCCCGTGTCCGTGACTTCGATATTGCGGAGTTTGTAGATGTCTGTCACGAGGTCGGTGAGGCGGGCGTTATCGGCCAGTTTCATATAATGGGCATTAACGTGGTTTAACTTATCAAAATCGAAGCGCGAGGCACTTTGGCCTATGCCTTCCAAATTGAACCACTCGATGGCCTGTGGCGTGTTGATGATTTCGTCATCACCATGTGCCCAACCGAGACGCAACAGGTAATTGCGCATGGCTTCGGGGAGATAGCCCATGTCACGATATTCCTCGACCGAGGTTGCGCCGTGGCGTTTGGATAATTTGGCGCCGTCCGGCCCGAGAATAAGTGGCAGGTGGGCGTATACCGGAATGTCCCAGCCCATGGCTTCGTAAAGCACATTCTGGCGGAAGGTGTTGTTCAAATGGTCGTCGCCGCGGATGACATGCGTGACGCCCATATCGTGATCGTCGACCACCACGGCTAGCATATAGGTCGGCGTGCCATCAGCGCGGAGAATAATGAAATCGTCGAGTTGTTCGGCGTCAACTTTGACATCGCCTTGAACTTTGTCGTGGACGATGCGTTCTCCGGAGAGTGGGGATTTGATGCGGATCACGGGCTTGACGCCTTCGGGGGGCGTTGCCGTGCTGTCGCGCCAGCGGCGATCGTAAAATGTGACGCGGCCTTCCGCTTTTGCGGTTTCGCGCATTTGTTCCAGCTCCTCAGGTGAGCAGTAGCAGTAATAGGCTTTGCCGGATTTCAAAAGCTCGTGGGCGATTTCGGCGTGGCGGTCGGCGCGACCAAATTGCGAGATAATATCGCCGTCCCAATCGAGACCCAGCCAATGGAGGCCGTTGACGATGGCGGCCACGGCTTCCTCGGAATGACGGGCGCGGTCGGTGTCTTCGATGCGGAAGAGCATTTTGCCGCCGTGATGTTTGGCAAAGAGCCAGTTGAACAGGCCAGTGCGGGCTGTTCCGATGTGCATAAAGCCGGTCGGGGACGGCGGAAAACGGGTAATTACGGTCATGCAAGAGGGATAGGGGATTTTGGTCCAGTTTTCAAGGGGCTGTTTCGCAAAATACCCCTTCGCAAGCGTTAAAGTTCAGGCTATAACAGCTCTCAAAGCGGGTGTAGCTCAGTGGTAGAGCATCAGCTTCCCAAGCTGAGGGCCGCGGGTTCGATACCCGTCGCCCGCTCCATCCTTCGCCCTTGCAGGCTTCGTATGGCACGCCAGAATCTTCAAAAGTGTTCGCAGTCGAACCCGCGAGAGGGCTATGATCTCATCACTGCGCGGATTAAATCTTTCCAGCGTTTAATGACGTTATCAATGGACAGGGTCGAGATTTGATCTCTTCCCCGATTCCCCAGTTCTCTTCGCAATTCCGGTGAGGCGAGAAGCAGAGAAAGGGTGCGCGCCAGAGCTTGGGCCCGCGTTTCGCCGTCGTGGATATCAATCAGAAGACCGCTTTCTCTGTTACGGATTAATTCATTGGTTCCTGCGCAATCCGCAAAGCCGACAACCGGCAATCCGGCCGACATTGCTTCGGCGGTTGCAAGGCCGAATGACTCATAGGTC
Source organism: Pseudomonadota bacterium (assembly GCA_029558635.1). Lineage (GTDB taxonomy): Bacteria > Pseudomonadota > Alphaproteobacteria > Micavibrionales > Micavibrionaceae > UBA1573. Next base: position 477,444 of record JAKQEE010000052.1, read on the forward strand.
GAGGCCAGAGCAAAGGCCTGTGCCCCTTCATATTCCCGCATAATGTTGTCTGTCAGGCCTGGTAGGGAAATGTAATCATTCATGCCAAGGCTTGAGATTTGTTGCTCCAGATCTTTTCGCAAGGCCCCTTCGCCAAAGATTTTCAAGCGCCAGTCGGGGAATTTCGGGTGCAGTTTGGCAAAGGCCTCGATTAGCGTTTTCTGGTCTTTTTGAGGGTCGAGACGGCCAACCGATAAAAGGATTTTTGGGCGATACGGGACGCCTTCGACAACGGCGGGGTGGGGGGCGGTCTCGACAGGGTTGGGCATTGCCACCATCCGGCTGTGCAGGATGGGAGGATACATTTTGATGATGGCTTCGGACAACACGGTGATTTTTTTACACCTCAGTCCAGTCAGGACCAGCAACAGATATTCCAGCGGGCGGGTCCGGTAATGGTCGGGGACGATATGTTCGCTGGCAATGATCGGCGTGTGCAGACCGGACATCGCCAGAACGACAGGGACGAACATACTGTGCTGGAACGGAATGACAAGATCGGGTGCATGGTCTTTAATTACCCGCCGCAGTTTAAAAATCCGTTTGACGGTCTCCAGATATCCGGCCTGACGCGCGGAATTACCGATACCCGACTGTGTCCATTTCATTCCTTCCGGCATTTTATAAAAGCTTGAGGCGCTCATCCGGTCGAATGTGACCAGTGACACTTCATGGCCGTTATTCCTTAGCCCTTCAGCAACTTGCAGAAAGACACGCTCGGCGCCGCCGGCCATATCTTCCAGTCGTTTGATGGCCATCAGAATTTTCATCGTCCGGCTCCCTCGCGTAAAACTGTTTCCCAGTTGTCGAGCATTGCTTCGGGAGAATAGGATTTTGTCTTTTCAAATCCGGCTTGTCCCATTGTTCGTCGTAATTCTGATGATTCCATCAGTTTTCGCAATGTGACGGCTAGTGTTGATGCATCGTCGTTACCTGCAGCTAGTATTCCCGTTTTGCCGTGGTCAATCAGGTCGCGCACCCCGTCGCACTCTGCAAACCCCACACAGGGCAGGCCGTGGGCCATAGCTTCGGCCAATGCATTCGGGAACCCTTCCCATTTTGAAGGCAGGCAAAAAAGTTGTGCCTGTTTGAGCCATGATGGAACATCGTCAGTCGGTCCGGGCAAATGAATGCGGGCGGCAACGGACTCCGGTAATGCGGAGGTCTGTTTTTTCAACGGCTCTTCCTGTCCGCCTTTGCCGACAATTACCAGATCCCAGTCAGGAAGCTCGTCCGAGATTTTGGCGAACGCCTCGACCAGAATCTTGTGGTTTTTTTCGGGACTGAGGCGTCCGGTGCTCAGCAGGATTTTACGTTCTCCCGATTTGCCATCTGTATCGGCCAATTCAGCGGCCGGAAAAATGTGGTTGGGAGTCACCTTGATCGTGGGCCACAGGAATTTCGGGAATGCGGCCTTATATCTCTCGAATTGAACGGTCACCGACGCCGCCAGACGGAAAATCTGACACGAAAACCAGAAGGGTGGTTTGGCCTCGATGTAAGCATAGCGGAAGGGGGACTCCCTGATCGCACAGATCATTGGAATACCCAGACCCAGCCCGTACAGTTTAAGCGTTACAAACGATCCTTCCTGAAATCCCAACACAATATCGGGGCGGATGGAGTTCAGAATTTTCCGTACCTTCAGCGCGCGTTTCAACCGCAAAAGCAAACTTGCTTTGTGGGTGGGGTCTCCCATTGCGAGTTTGGTCCATTTGATTTTTTCGTCTATCGGGTAGAAGGCCTTTGCATCTTCGCGTTCATCCCATGTGAACAAGAAAACCTCATGCCCGCGTTTAACCAGCTCGTTCATCAAGGTTGTGGACATGCGCTCGACCCCGCCGACCACGCCGTCGAATTTCCGGCACGCGACCAGAATGCGTAATGTGTCGTCAGATTTTTTGTCCGCCATTGCGTTTCATCTTCCATTCATGGATCAGGCGCTTTGGCGCCGCTTGTCCGAACCGTTTTAATGTGAGGACGGGATATTTCAAAGTCCTTATTATGGGTCTGAAAAATAAGATGACTTGGAATGGTTTCTGCGCTAATCCAGAGCCATGAGCAAAAAGAAATTAATTTTACATATCGGGCAGAGCAAGACCGGAACCAGCTCCATTCAGAAGTTTTGCCAATCGCACCGCCAAAGCTTGTTTGATGAGGAGATATTCTATCCATCCGTGAAGAAGAACGGCATTGATGTCAATTTGCGGGAACATAATTCTTTTGCCGAAACTCTGTGTGGAATAAGCCGCTATCCAAACGTTTCGTTTGAGGACGCCTGTCGTCAGTTTGACGAACGTTTTATGTCCTTTCCGGGGGATAAAATGTTATTGAGCGGTGAGAGCTTTTGGGGGCTTCCGCATGTCTGGGGCCTGAAAAATGCGGATGATTTTTTGCCGTTATATCGGCAGAAGCTTTTGAAGCTTAAAAATTGGACGTCCCAATATCATCTGCACGTCATTCTTTATTTGCGTCATCCGCTGGATTGGTTCCAGTCTTCGGTTTCTCACATTATTCGGCATGAGGGATTGCTCGGCAAAAAAGTCTATAGATCCGATGAGCAATTGTATGAGCTTCTAAAACCGCATATGGATTATTTGTCCCAGATCAATTTATGGCGCGAGGTTCTTTCTCCTGATGTGTTTACAATCCGGCCTTTTGATAGGACAGTTCTGAAAGACGGAGATGCCGTTGCAGATTTCTGTTCCCTGATAGGTTATCAGGGGGAGAGGCTTCGAGAAATTGAAGAGAATTCCAGTTGGCCTGCGGAGGTGACTGAGTTCAAAAAGAAATTTAACGAGACCCCTCATACAAAGTGGAAAGAATGGACGGCTATATCAGTTTTGTCTTCGATAGCTGATAATTACCCGTCATTGTCGGCTTATCAGATTGATGAAGTTTTGCAAGGAAGGATCATTTCTGAAATGGGGCAGATGTGTGGCGAGCTTTCCTCAGAGTATGGTGTCAAGTTTCCTGTGATGCAGGTGAAGTTTTGCAGAGATATTCGGCAGGATATCCTTGCAAATGTTGATAAAGAATTCACAGAGGGACTTGCTTCATGGTCAATCAGGTTGAAGACTTTCGCATATTTTATGAAAGGGATGCTCAGGAATTATTTGACGGGAGTTTATAATCTTGTGAAGTTCCTTGTGAGCCCCCGAAAGCGAATAAGTTTGTTTTGATAGAAAAATGGCAAAGGCCGTATGTAGACATGAAAGATTTTTATAGACCTATTTCTGTTCGGGAAGATGTTCGCGAGCTTTCGGAACAGATGTTTTTAAAATATTTGCGTCCCGACCATATTGTCTATGACATCGGGTGTGGTGACAAGCCTTTTGCCGAATTTTTAAAGGGCAGGGTAAAGGCCCATATCGGGGTGGATCTCGCTGACGGTTTTTATGATCCGGCCAAGGTTGATGTTATTGCAACGGCCTATGATGTTCCGGCGGATGACGGGTGCGCCGATGCGGTTATTTCAGCGCAGGTTATCGAGCATCTTGAAACTCCGTTGCGCGCTATTGATGAAACATATCGTCTGTTGAAGCCCGGCGGGTTGTTTTTTCTATCGTTCCCTTTTCTTCATCCCATTCATGCCGCACCGCGCGATTTCATGCGGTATACGGAATATTACGTTCGTCAGGAAATTGCTGGAGAGCGTTTCGAGATTGTGGAGATGCAGCGTATTGGCGGGTTCTGGTACATGATGGGAATGTATTTGGGGATATATTTGTATCAGTTTGACAAAGGGATCATTAAACGTCTTCGGCTTATTCCTTTTCTACATCTTTTGGCCAGTCTGCTTTTCAGGGGCATTGGTTTTATTGAAAGGGTTTTGTTGAGGGCTGCAGGCACCAAACAAGAGGATTTCGATGCAAAATGGACTTTGAATTATGTGTTTTTGCTTAGAAAGAAGGAAAAAGTTGCGTGATTCAAAGGGGATGGCTGTGGGGCAGCTTAAGGGCTGGACGTTTTTGTCTTTCTTTGTTATCTGTTTGTAATATTTGAATTTTAAAGTGGTAGGTTGTCTATGACAAAACGTGTGCTTGTGACCGGTGGTGGTGGGTTTCTGGGATCTCATTTGTGTGCGCGTTTGCTTGAAAAAGGGCATGAGGTCATTTGCGTCGACAATTTCTATACCGGACAGAAGCGTAACATTAATCCGCTTCTGGATAACCACAATTTTGAATATATCCGCCACGACGTTACATTTCCGCTCTATCTGGAGGTGGATGAGATTTATAATCTGGCCTGTCCTGCCTCGCCGGTTCATTATCAGTATAGCCCGATCCAGACCGTCAAAACGTCCGTCCATGGGGCCATCAATATGCTGGGTCTTGCGAAAAGGATCGGAGCCAAAATTTTTCAGGCCTCTACCAGTGAAGTTTACGGCGACCCCGAGGTTCACCCGCAGACTGAAGAATATTGGGGGAAGGTTAATCCGATTGGGATTCGCTCATGTTATGATGAGGGCAAGCGGTGTGCGGAGACCTTGTTCTTTGATTATCACCGTTCCTGTGGCGTAAAGATCAAAGTTGCCCGTATTTTCAATACATATGGGCCCAATATGCATCCCCATGACGGGCGCGTGGTGTCCAATTTTATTGTTCAGGCCTTGCATGGGCAGGATATTACAATTTACGGCGACGGGTCCCAGACACGTTCATTTTGCTATGTAGACGACCTAATCGAGGGCTTTATCAGATTTATGGATGACACGCCGGACGAATTGACTGGGCCGATTAATCTAGGGAATCCCAACGAGTTCACAATCAAGGAATTGGCAGAGAAAGTCATTTCCCTTACGGGAAGTTCATCGCGTCTTATCTACAAGCCTTTGCCTAGTGATGACCCGAAACAGCGCCAGCCCGATATCACCAAGGCCAAGACCCATCTGAATTGGGAGCCTAAAGTCCAACTGGAAGAGGGACTTGTAAAAACAATTGCCTACTTCAGGGGGCTGGACATTGAAGGGAAGCTTCCCAAGGCTGCCTAGATTAAACTGTTATGAAATATCGTAGCGAAATTGATGGATTGCGTGCTTTTGCTGTTATTCCTGTCATATTTTTTCATGCCGGGTTTCTGGGGCTTGGGGGCGGGTTTCTCGGTGTCGATGTTTTTTTTACCATTAGCGGGTTTCTTATTACCTCCATTATTCTGGACGATCTTGATAAAGGCCAATTTAGCCTTTCCCATTTTTACGTTCGTAGGATCAAGCGCATTCTTCCCTCTCTTTTTGTCGTTCTAACCTGCTCGACAATTGCAGCTTTACTTCTTTTTACTCCTGTTTTTCTTAAGTCATATTCAGAAAGCCTTATGGCTGTATCAACCTTTTCCTCCAATATTTTCTTTTGGTTGACTGGGGGGTATTTTGATATTGCATCAGAGCTTAAACCTCTTTTGCATACATGGAGTCTGGCAGTTGAGGAGCAGTATTACATTTTTTTTCCGTTAGGCCTGATGTTGCTTTGGCGCACAGGAAAAGAAAAACTATTCATTCTCGTTCTTTTGGGTACGGTCTTTAGTTTAGGCCTTTCACACTGGTGCGCATATCATAAGCCGGGAGCGAATTTTTTTCTCCTGCCCATGCGTATGTGGCAAATTTTGCTGGGGTCTTCCATTGCCTTTTATACAAATATGCACGGCGGTATTAAAACATCTCCCCTTCAGGCCCAATGCCTAAGTTTTTTGGGAATTCTTCTCATTCTCTCTTCATATATGTTTTTGGATGAAAAAACGCCTCTGCCAAGTCTTTATGCTTTGATGCCTACGCTTGGGACTGGACTTATCATTATGTTTGCAGATACGCGGACGCTGGCAAATAAAATTCTGAGCAATCGTTTTGTGGTCGGTATCGGACTGATCAGTTACAGTGCCTATCTGTGGCATCAACCATTGTTTGTTTTTGCGCGTTACAAGTTGGAAGCGCCTTCATTGATGCTTATGAGTGGATTGGGTGTTCTGAGCCTCATTCTTGCCAGCATCACATGGTACTATGTAGAAAAACCTTGTAGGAGAAAGAACAATGCCAGCAAAAAAATGATATTTCTACTGGCATTTGTTGGTTTGAGCGTATTCTTTCTCATCGGTCTGGCAGGGCATTTTAGTAGGGGATTTGAAAGCTTTTACTACAATGTCAGGTTAACATCCCAGCAGAAAGAGATGTACCTGTTTGTTAAAAAGAACACGGATTACCGTCTTCTTGATACGCTGATTGACAACGGGGAATGCCATTTTTGGCGAGAAGGGGTGGATGAAAATATAGTTCAAAGATTCCAGTCCTGTTACAAGAAGTACGGTAAGGCTGTCGTGGTTCTCGGGGATTCGCATGCCATGAATCTCTACAACATTGTTGTTAAAGCAAACTACTATCCTTTCGTTTTTGGGGTGGTCAGGGGTGGCTGCCGCGCTTACGAAAACTTGCCTGAGTGCCACTATAAAGGGTTTGATAAATTTTTAGATCAACACGCGAATGAAATTGGATATATCTTGTTTCATCAATCCGGCTCGCACTTGATAAAGGATGAGCACGGGAAGTACGGGGCTCAATCAGTTTTTGAGGGTAATGTGTCCTATAGCTTTGATGTGGCATACATAGACAGTTTGATTGAATACGCACAGTCTTTGAATAAAAAAGTGGTGACCTATTGGATGGGACCCTATGTTGAATCCCGTTTTGATGTGAAGCTTGAAAAAAACATTTTGTCAGGAGATTTCAGGATGCCTGCCTCCAGTCCAAAAATATTTGAAGAATTGGAAAGGAGTATTCTTCAGGAAATTAATAAGAAAAACTCCTTGCCAAATTCCAATTATCTTTCTCTTATCGAATGGATGGGCATTCAGGACCGGTCCCTCATTGTCGAAAATTGCCTGATCTATAAGGATCCCGACCATTTGAGCCGTTGCGGGGAGGGTTACTGGGCAGAGAAGCTTAGAGCGCGGTTTGAAGAGTTACACCGTCTCAACGGTTTTACTCTACCGCGTCGCGGCGTTTGAAGAGGAATACGACGCGCCTGAATTCTGCGGCCACAATCTCGAAGTCATGTGCGCTCAGTACTTTATAGACTTCCATAAATGTGTGGCGTTTGTCTTTTCCGCGCTCGTATCCGCAGTCGGCGGCGATGTAGTCAATTTTGTCGAGAACGCCCAATGCGCCTTGTAGGACTTCCGGTTCCGCACCCTCGGCCTCCAGTTTGAACAAGCGAATGTGGTTCAGGTTGTTTTCCATGACAAATTTTTCCAGAGTGGTCGTTTCAATCGACACAACCTTGTCTGTCTCCTCTATCTCGATCAGCGAGCTGTCGGCGCTTTCCGGCTTTGAAAACCATTTGAGGACCGCTTCTTCGTGCCAGAGCCCTTTGCGGATGGTTTTCTTCTCGCCGCCAAAGTTGTTCAGGTCGCAGCAGCGGGCCTCCAGAGGTTCCGGTTCGAATGCATAATAGTCCAAATTTTTGCTGTGCGCCCACATGCCGATTTCGCCGTTATTGGCGCCACAATCGACCAGAAGGTCGCCGTCCTGAAAAGAGATGTTGTTGAGCAGGTATTCTTTCGAGAGGGCGTCGCATTGTTTGTCTATGCCAAAAAAGTATCGGCGCAGGCGGCTTCGGCGCGAGGTGTGGGCTTTTCGGCCTCCTTGTTCGACTGCATAAATAGCCTCACCGTCCAGACGCGTCACCACAGCACCGCGGCCAGTGAAGGTGTTGTAGGTGTTGATCAGGGGTAAAAAGAAGGCGTCTGGCGCGCTCATGGTTAAAAATTTTTTCAAAAATAAAATCATAATCTTTTCAGCCTTGTAAAACTTTGACCCAATTTTTAAGATGCGGTGCTTCCGCTTTGCAGCACAGGAATACGGGTTTTTCCGAGCTGCGGTCCTTAATGCGATAGAGAAAAGGAAAATGCTTTTTTATCAATGACAGGACTTCTTCACCGTTATCAATGCGATCATTGTGAATCTCGATCATGAGATATCGCGCGCGTTCCAGCAAGGGTTCGCTGGCAGGGATTACCTGCGCTTCCGCCCCTTCGATATCCATTTTAATGAAATCTATTTGGTCGGGTACAAAGGAGTTCAGTATTTCCTGAGGGCTTATGCCTCTGGTGCGCTCCCCATCCGTGTCGGCTATGCGGTTGCCTACCGAGCTTTCCGAGTGTTGAATAAATACATCTTCATTGTTCTTCCATACTGCGGCGTGGATGATTTGCCAATCTGCGATAGGGTTCAGGGCTTTGTTTCTTTGCAAAATCTTTTGGGTGTCGGCTGTTGGCTCGAAAGAGATTACCTTGGCGTTCGGGTAATGTGCCAACAAATACAATGCAAAACTGCCGATATGTGCGCCGATATCCAGAACGGTGGGGCGCGGGCATCCGGCCAGAAGTTGTTTTATGCAGCCATACTCGTCGTACAGGAAAACTTCGCGTAGGGCAGGCCAATCCCCGTATCTGGCGGTAAAGGGGATGTTTTTGAACTTGCCGTTCAGCATATCGCGCGGGTGGTCGCGTTTCAGATATTCATAGGCAACCCTAACTGAGCCAGCCAGTCTTGCCAGAGCAAACAGGTCGTGAAGAAGAATTATTTTATTCAGAAGCATATTTCTTTTCATGCCGAAGCCTTGTTTCTCTGAGTGTCGGGTGTGACCGAAATAATTTCATGGTTTTCATCAATTGAGAACCATAATACATTTCCCAAAATATCCCGATCATCCTTTTTGTGAGCCAGATAGGCTTTTTCCTCTTCCAGGGCGGATCTTTTTTCTATCGTCGTGCATGCCAAGATTTTCTCGCGTAAGGCGTTGACGTCTGCTTCTTTTAGATGCGAAAACACAGGCTCTTCTATAAAATATTCCTTTTTGCATTCGTAAAAAAGATTGGGGTCTTGCACCCGAAAATTGGCAATATACCAAAGCCACTCATCATGGGAGAGTTCGTCGGGATAATCGCGAACCACCCACCCGCCTTGGCCCTTTACATGCTCTCTATACTTCATTTGGTCAACATAGACCTTGATTTTTTTAATGAAGGCGTCCTTGTTAAAAGCCACAATGTGCAGCAGGGGGACGTTGTTGGGCGGGGAGATGTAGATTTTTTTCCGGCATAGGAAGGACGGTTTTATTGTTCCGGTGTAATCAATTGCAATGTTATGTGCGCCCGTAGGGACAAGGAATCGTCCTTTGGTTTTTTTGATGTTCACGGCGGTTTTGCAGTTCGGGCTGTCTTTATGAAAGAAGCGGATGCTGTCGCATTCAATCAGGCTTTTCGGCGACTCTGTCTCGTTATCATAAAATGGAACGCCGTTCCGCCATTGGAACTGGATTACGGGTTTGTTTTTATGGTGCTGCAGGAATGCTAAAAAATCGTCTTTCTTTTTAAAAGGGATGAATTCGTCAATGTCGAGAACAAACAGCCAGTCGTATTTTTTCTTGATTTCAAAATGTTCGATTACCAGATTTGTGCATTCCGATTGAAATTGTGCTTCGTGGCGCGAGCGGACGCATGTTACGCGTTCCATGTTTAATCCACGCAGGTCGCGTTCCGAATTGTGGTCGATCAGATAGATGTGATCGCACAGGTTCAAGTGGTAGAGTATGAATTCCGCCAGATATTCATAGCCATTGTAGACCATGCATATGACGGCGGTTTTTATATCGTCTTTGTGTTTGTTGTGGGCCATCTTCTAGTCTGCGCTTCTTATTCCCTTATGGGTGATTTTGTGTGAAAAAATTTCCCGTGCCGCGTCGCTCAAAAAAGACAAATCGGGGTTTCCGCCAAGTCTTGTCATGACTTCCGCGTAAGTGCCACGATTTTTCTCATGATAGGCACGAAACTCATCGCGGCTGATGTCGTTTTTGATGGGGGGCATAAAGCGGGATAAAAAATAAATCGGGAAAATCAGCACGGGGCGAATGATCTTCGAGACGAGGGAAAATCTTTTGCCCAGAAAGGGCATCTGAAGAGCGTGTTTGATGTAGGGCCATTTGGGCTCGTTTTGTCTCATATCGTAGAGCATTTGCGAGCAATCGTCCCATATTCCTTTGAATATCTTTACCTTGACCGGTCTGGGGATGCGGGTGCGATAGACGCGGTAGTCAAGAAACAGGAGCACGTTGTCGCGGGCCAGTTTCATCATCAGATTGCGGTCTTCGCAACGATAAATATTTTCAAATGGGCCGTATTTTAGCAGCAAGTCACGTTTGCCTATGCCTGTTTGCTGGCCGCTCAGATGGATGTCATGGCCTGCAGCTTCTTCTATTTTGTGGTAGAGCGTTACAAAATCAGACAAATATGGCTGCCATACGTCATCAGCATCAATGTGCAGCAAAACATATTCGCCCCGTGCTGCGCGGATAGAGATATTGCGGGTTTCGCCTAAATGCCTGTTTCGCTCGCGGGGAAGGGGGATGTAGCGAAAATTTTTGTAACGTTTTGCCAGTTTTCCTAGTTCTTCCAGCGATCCGTCGGTCGAGCCGTCGTCAATCACGACAACCTCATACAATTCCGGATCGAGCTGGTTTAAAACACTGCTCATAGCCTGATCCAGTGTGTCCGCCATGTTATAATTGCAGACGCAAACCGAATAACGGGGCGCGTTGGTGACGCCTTCTTGTCCGCAATAGCCGAGGTTTTCACGAATTTTCTCAACATGGATATGATGTTTCGAAAATCGTTTATCCTCTTTTCTGCGATCCTTTGTTGGTGATGTTTGTTCTGTCATGGCGGTCAACGTTATCGTTTGCCGGTTATCGTCCCTTTAATCTCTTTTAGAAAATTGCGGAAGCGATTCCATGCATATGTGACGAAAGAGTGTTGATACCAATTTACAAAATTTTTCGGATAGCGTTTTGAGTCCGTGGGGACCAGAAGGAAATCGTATTGGCCCCTTATGTATTGAGGGCCGGGGATACGGACAAGCGTATAGTCATTGTTCGAGGCTTTTTTGGGGCCTGCATTGATGAAAAAATCATAATTTCGCGATTTGAAGAAACTCTCAAAATTGCGGTAATTCTCACCTGACCTTGCAATATACGGTTCGTAATATTCGGAATAGATTATCGGGCGGCTGCGGTCAATTACATTGACGGCGGAGCGAAAAACGCTCAACTCCATACCTTCGACGTCAACTTTAATGAAGTCGACATTATCCGTTACGGCATCATCTATTCTAACAAGTTCAACTTTTACCATGGCATCGTTATCCATGCCTTGGGTGGATGACGTCAGGTAATCCGCCCCCGTATTCAGACGTTTTTCGGAAGAGTTTCCTTCTCTGTTCTTATATTCTTTTGCGTGAAGGTACAGGAAACCCTCTTGCGCGGACACGCCCTTGTTGAACAATGTTGCGGTCATATTGTTGTCGTTAATGTTTTTTTGAAGGAGTTCAAAAGTTTTCGGATTTGCTTCGAAGGCGAAAAGTTTTCCTTCTTTTCCAATCTTTTGATTCATGGGGATGGAGAAGGTTCCGATATGTGCGCCGATATCAAGGACGACATCGCCTTCTTGTAGCAAATCCAGAATCATTCCGATTTCAGGGCGGCGGAACCCTCCACAACTCATGATTTCCTTTGTGATGTTATCGTTATCATAGCATGAAATATTGCCATAAATACTTTGAACGGTTATCATTTCTTTTTCCTTGGTCAATAGATTTATAAGTTATTCATCGCACATGGGATATCCCAAATCGCCCAAAGGCAGATTTATGCGGTCTTGCAGCAGCTTGTTTGTTGGTCCGTAGCGCTTGTTGAGCGTTTGTTCCAGACGATGCGAGATCTCAATCTTTTCGCTTCCCCCTTTTTGAATGATATTAATGACAGCTTTATATAGCCATGGGGGTAATATTTTGGAAAATTCGACGGGCAGAGGGAATTTCCGTCGTAGCTTGCGAATTCTATTTGTCCCTGCGCTTTTCCCAATATTGACGGGGTCCTTTTTAATGTGGCTTTCGATTACAGCGGGATCGACACCTAGAAAAACCCCCATTTTCTGGGCATAGTCCTGCGGGTTGTGGCTCATATATTCCATGGGCAGGACTAGTACGTTTTCTTTTCCGAACAGTTTGTCGTATTCATTTATTAGCTTGGTGTAGTGAACAAGATCTGTAGCGCGGAAGTAACGCAGATTGTTCGTAAGATTGTACCATTTCTCAAAGCTAACTGGTTTCCCACGGTGTATATCATGTGGCTCAAAAGGGTGATCCCGATAGTGCGAAACCAATATGGATTTCTGTTCTCGCACAATAATGATGATTTTTATGTTATCGCCGAACACTTCATGCAGACGTCTTGCTTTTGTGATGGCATCGGGGTAACCGAATAAAACTCCTATACCGTATTCATAACTAAACAAAGATGGCTTCTGGTTTGATAAATTTCGGATTGTGTCCAGATCTTTACAAGCTTGTTCGTAGTCAAAGTTTAAGCCGTCTGTTTTGAAGATGTTCGTGTGAAAGCGGTCCAGTAGATCATACAGGGGTTTGTTATCTTTTGCGGCGTGAATGCCCATATACGCATATTCTTCCAGATGGCAAAAGCATTGCCATTGCAGGAAGGTACTGCCTGACTTTGGGAATCCTACATGGAATACTGCTTTCATCTGTGGCCGGCCTTTTTTTCTTGCATTATAAAACTCTCAAATCGACGTAAGAAGCCATGTATGAATACCTGCATTTCAAAAATTGAAGGCCAAGGAATTAGGCGTCCAAGTGTTTGTTGTAATGCATAGTTTAGCAACCTGATGCTTTTATAGTGGTAAAAAATATTTCTTAAATTACCAGGGGCGGTAGGGACCTTGCCTTCTTGCAGGCGGCTAAATAACTCAACCCACTTGGGAATGACAACGGAAAAATCGTATTGCTCTAAAACCCTTTCATAGCCGGCTTGCCCCAATTTCTTTGCAAGCTCCGGTGATTCCAGACATTTGCAAATATTATCAGCCAGATCATCAACACCACGTCCCAAAAGGCCGGTTTTCCCATGAATGACAGTATCTAGTAAGGCGTAGTATGCGCCGCTTACTACGGCTGTTTTGCATCCGGACATTTCTACGGCGCTTACGCAACATGTTTCAGTAATGCCTGTCGGGTTGGCAATTCCAACAATAGCCTTGGCCAAAAGGTCATACTTTTCCTTTCCCATGCTTCCGTGGAAGGTAACGGAAGGGTTAAGATTACCTTGGGGGTCGCATAGATAAGGGATGATGCTCTCGCGTTCGTATTTGTCGTGGGCAACGCCTAAAGGACCCACCTGTTCATCTTCTCCGTAAATTTTTACAGAGCCTATGACAGAGAGTTTTGCATCAGGAAATTTTGCCAGAACTTTTGGCCACGCTTGTGCCAAGACGTGAAAACCCTTCATGGGGACTAATGCTCCCATATAGACTACCAATCGCGGGTCTTTTCCAGCAGTTTTATCCATTCCTTCTTCACAACTGGCCAAGCTTATTCCGTTGTCAATGTATGCGAGTTTGGGTTTGATCCTGCTGTCTATCATATAGTCATATTGTTCGCGGCCAACACAAACAAGAGCTTTGAGATACTTGCATTTTATCATTTTTCGTAAATGCTCGGCATGTGGAGTTAGCGCTGCACGTCCTATCGAGGGCATTTGAATGGCATCTATATGGTCTAAAATTCCGTTTTCTTCATCTAGGCGGGGTCTGAAAACGAAGAAATCTGCTCCGATTTCCTTGGCCTTTGTTGCTGCGCTAATGACAGATGAAACCTGATAGGCTGGAACATTGGGGGGCAGTTTCTCAATATGCGGGGCAAGGAGGACGGTTTCGATTTGACTGCTAAAATTTTTGTTCAGGTAGTGGGGGAGGGCTGCGTGCAGGTAGGTGCCCGCTCCGGTTCCCGGATTGCCTTGCTCGGGCGCAGAAAAGTCGACCTGGGACAGGTTCTTATTATCCAGAAAAAATGCGACCTTCATACGTCCTCTCAAAGCGTGGATGTGCATTGATATTACAAATAATTGCTATTTTAAAGCCCTCGGCCCCTTTTTACCGGATATTTTGTGGAAAACGGGGTTTGTATTAGGACAGAATCCGTTTTTCTTGCTAATAACAGTGCTATGCAGACAAGTCTTAAGATGAAAATTAAAAGCTATATCGAAGTATTTCTGGATATACTTTTTGATACATTTATTCCCTATAGGGTTCTTTCAAACACGAGACTCAGGGAATGGTCCGTGCCCGCCAATTTTATATATAGTTACGTTTTTAACCAGAAATTCCAGCGCTTGCAATTGCTCCATATTCTTAGGGAAAACGGAATAAATGATCCCCATCAAATCAAGGCTTGGTGGTCCCGGGGGCTTAATAATTTTGGAGATGAGTTGCTGGCATATCTTTTGGCGCGGATTGCAGCGGTAGAGTGTATATATGACCGGAACAAAAGCATGCTTGCGATCGGAAGTATTATTCGTTTTGCCCGAGATAATAGTTTTGTTTGGGGAAGTGGCATCATCCGCGAAGACGAGATTATGGAGGCAAGACCTACCTGCTTGGCTGTGCGTGGTCCTTTAACTCGTAAAAAAATGTTGGAGCAAGATATCCCATGTCCCGAGGTGTATGGCGATCCTGCGATGCTTTTCCCTCTTTTTTTCAAACCACAAACAATTTCTGGTGTCTTGAAAATTCAAGGAGAACCTAGAAAGCCGCTGATTATTCCACATTTCAAACACGATACAATTGTCCCACGTTTTTTGGAATATGATTACCAAAGTCTTCTCGTGACATCGATTGGCGATATTGAAAGGGTTGTCAGTCATATTTCGGCAGCCCCATCCGTTGTTACCAGTTCATTGCATGGGTTTATATTTTGTGTGGCCTACGGAATTCCTGTCAGTGTATTCAAATTGAAGAAGAAAGGAATTGGTGGAGACAATATAAAATTTGATGATTTTTGTTATGGCGTTGGGCTTGATCCGATTGCTATTCATGAGGTTGACACAATTGATAAAGAACAAATTGAATATTTGTTAAATAATGCCCGGATTTATGCGCCGAATTGGACCCCCGTTCCGTTACTGGAAGGGTTAAATGAAATATGCCAAACCGAAACGCTTAGTGCGTTTATCAAAAACGTCAAGTCAGGCTATTCATGTCACAATGCCGCTTAAGAGGTACGTGAGGATTTATAAAGGTTTGTTATCCCGCTGTACCAGAGCTCAAGTAAAATGATCCGATATAATCCATGCTGATTGATCGATAGATGGTTGCCTTTTGCTAACTCCACAGCGGCTTCAGGCAGCAAGATGCCTTGTTCAACAAGATGACCTTTTTGCAACTCATTGGCATACCGTTCTATAATCCCGTTTATCCAGTTTTTAACAGGGGGGATGAACCCGCTTTTTCTGCGCTTGATCGTTGCCTCGGGTAGATCGTTTTTCAATAGCTCGCGCAATAAGGCCTTCTGTCCATACCTATGATCTGGAATGTTCCGTCGCCGCGCGACAACTTTTTCTATCAGGCGGACGTCAAGAAGGGGGAGCCGGGTTTCGACTCCAACGGCCATACTCACTCTATCCCCTAATGACAGGCAATTTGAGGTCAGCCATGTTTTGAAATGCAGATCCATAATTGTAATTGGGATATCTTCTTTCTGTGCGGGGCCTTTGAGTTGGGATGGTATATATGCGTTTTCTTTGCCTATAGAGCCCATGGCGGGGCCATACCAATTTTGGCCGACTTGCATGTGTCGAGTGAATTCCGGAGCCCCTGTTACCGCGAGATAGATCAGTTGTCCGACTGGAACATCCTGATCGACAAATACGAGCAGCTTCCGGAAAAACTCCCGAAGGGATGCAGGTATTTTTACTGTTCGGGACAATTTAAAAAGGAGAGTATAAAGCTCTTTATTACTCATGAGCGGGTTGATCATAGAGGCTAATGTTTCAAACAAAGCGCGTTGCTGATTGGCGTCAATAACGCTCCGAATACGATCATATCCCCAGAAAACTTCGTCTCCCCCAATTCCTGTCAATAAGACCTTAATTCCTTTTTCTTTGCAAAATTTAGGAACGGAGTAATGGCCAAAGCCGGCGATATCAGCAATCGGCTCGTCTAGAAGAAGTGCAAAATTCCTAAAATTTTCAACGAATGTGTCCGTTGATAACTCGACTTCATTAAAATGCAATCCAAGGAAGTCGGCTATTTTTTTGGCTTCATCCCGCTCGTCATACCGAGGTTTGTTTGGGTAGCCGACGCAGAACGCCTGCATTGGTGTGTCATAGTGTTTTGATGCAATTGCGGCAATTCCCGAGGAGTCAATTCCTGCGGATAATGCAATTCCCACTTCGACGTCAGAGCGAAGGGTTAGCTTCACTGCATCATGAAGCTCTTCCTTAATATCATCTTTTGTGATGGATGAATCTGCTTGTATATCGAGAAGACTCCAGTACTCCTTCTGTTTATATTCCCAGTTCTTTTGATCGAGCATTGAGTAGTGTGCAGCGGGAAGCTTCTCCACTCCTTCGAGAAGGGTGAAAGGCTCTGGCGTATATTGGTAATGCATATACATGTCGACTGCGGAAGGATTAAGGCGAGGCATTTGAGGCAACATCGGTACTAACGCCTTGAACTCCGATGCAAAATAAAAATATTCATCATCCATGTAATAGATGAAGGGCTTTTCCCCACACCTGTCGCGCGCTGTAAAAAGTAGTCTTTCACGGGAATCCCATACTGCAAAAGAAAACATGCCCCGAAAATAGCCTAGGCAATTCTTTCCCCATTGTATGTATGCTTTTAAAACAACCTCAGTGTCGCTTTGGGTGTAGAAGGAAACGCCCTCAGCTTTAAGTTTTTCTTTTACCTCAAGGTAATTGTATACCTCGCCGTTGTAGACGATACAATATCGGCGATCCTCCGAAAACATAGGTTGATGACCGTTTGCAGACAAATCCAAAATGGATAGGCGTGTATGTCCCAAGCTTGCGTAGTCATCGCTATAGATGCCCTGATCATCAGGGCCGCGATGCTTTAAGCGGCCAATGTCTGCTTCGCGTAAAACCAATACAGGAGCGTAACGTGATATTTTTCCAATAATTCCACACATTCTCTATTATTGATGTCCTCCAAGTGCTATCTCCCGAAAGCTGGGGGATTTTTCCAGTAATTCTTCATAGGTTCCTTGAGCCACGATAATCCCGTTCTGGATTTCGTAGATCAGGTCGGCTTTCTTGATGGTTTCAAGACGGTGCGCAATGATCAGCATCGTATGTTTTCCGTGCAAACAGGAAATAGTTTCCATCACGTTTGCTTCTGTTTTGTTATCCAGTGCACTGGTGGCTTCGTCAAAAACCAGAAGGGATGCATTCTTGTAGAGGGCGCGGGCAATACCTAGGCGCTGCCGCTGGCCTCCGCTCAATTTCAGGCCGTTTTCGCCAATAATTTCGTCATAATGGTTCGGGCGGCTTTGGATCAGATCGTCAATTTGCGCCAGCTTGCAGACTTGTTTAACCTTATCGAGGTCAATGTCCTCTTTTCTGACGCCGAAGGCTACGTTTTCTTTAAGGCTGGCATCAATCAGGAAAATCGACTGGGGGACGCTGGCCACGCATTGCCGCCAATTGGCTATATTGTCTTGTGTAATGTCTATGCCGTCGACACTGAGGCTGCCTTTTTGGGGCGACAATAACCCCAGAATGATATCCGAAAGCGTGGTTTTTCCACTGCCTGTTTTTCCGACAAAAGCCACTGTTTTGTTTGCGGGGATTTCAATGTTGACCCCCCTCAAAATCCAATGGGGTTCCTTGGCCGTGGTTGTCTTGTGATCCATGGCATCGAAATGAAACCATATATCTTTCAGGCTGATTTCTTTGGTTATCGCGCCTATGGTACTCTCAGGAGAAAAGGTCAGCGGGGTCATTCCCAGATCGAGAATGTCGAGAGATCTTTTGACAGAGACATGGACAGATTGCATCAGGGCATAGGAGTTATACACGCTTTGTGCCGCCGGAAGTATCCGGACCGTGGCCATGGCCAATGCCCCGATAAACGGTAATGCTCCAAACACTCCGGCGTCCGAGACCGTATAAAAGGTTGCAACGGATATCAATGTCACCACGCCGACGATTTCAATAAGGTAGCGGGGAAGCATGCTGAGAAACTGTGTGCTTCTGGAGGCTGTGCGGAAGGCATGGTCGGAGACGCTGTAGCGTTCTATAAATTTTTCCTGCAGATTGTTCAGCATTACATCGCGCACGCCGCCCAGAGCAATCTGCAGATTTTTTATCGTTACTGCGCGGCTGTCCGAAACGATTTGCCCGTTTTTGACAATGCGCTTTTTGTTCAGTGTTGCGATGATCAGATACAGCAATATAACGGTTGAGGAGATGCCCAGTGATACTGCGGGGTTGTAGTAGAGGATGGCTGTGATGATCGCTAGAATCGAGATGATTTGCGTGATGATCATCATGGTCGAGGATATAAAGTGCAGTACGGCATTTAGATCGTTAAACGTTCTGCTGATCAAATCCCCGCTGTTTGAGTTGATGTGGTACTGAAAGTCCTGATAGACGATTTGTCGAAAGAAATTGTTGCTGATGTCGCAGCCCAGAGTCACTGTCATTTTGCTTTGCAGCCAGAATACAAAGATCTTGAACAAGTTCAGGAAGGTGAACGCGGCGGCAAAACCGGCCGAGGCGTAAATAATAAGGTCTTTTTCCGTCTGAATGTTGAAAAATTCGATGAGTGGCTGAACGGTACTGTTGTTCATCAGGCCGTGGGCGTTGCTGATCGCTGAGAGAAACGGCATGAGTGCTCCCAGACTCACAATCTCTGCAAAACCTGAAATAATTTGCAGAATCAGAAGAATGAGTAATTGTATGCGTTTGTGTGGGGAGAGATAGGTTACTATGCGTCTCAAATCGCTCAGGATTTGGATAACGCTTCCCAGATTTTTGGTGTTTGATTTGTATATGGTGGTCATGGGCTCTTTTTTAACGCAAAATTATAGTAAAGCGTCGGCCTTGTAAACTCATAGCTTGCGCGTGGTTTTTTGGCTTCTATATCCAGCTATTTGCTTGATGTCTTTGGGAAATATGATATTTTGTGCTCGTTAGAAGACAGGGTCTATGAAAAAAGCAGTGGTTTCCATCGGTATCACTTGTTACTCCGCTGCGGAGACCATTGCTCGTGCGGTTCAGTCTGCGATGGAGCAGCATTATCCAGATTTCGAGATTGTGATTGTGGATGATGTGTCCCAGGATTCGTCGTGGGACGTGATTTTGGAATTGCAGGGGCAATTTCCGGATAAAATCCGCGCGTTCCAGAATGATAAAAATCTTGGGGTTGCGGGAACGCGCAATAGAATTATTACGGAAGCTCAAGGCGAGTTTCTGGCCTTCTTTGACGATGACGATATATCGGTCCCAAGTCGTTTGACCAGACAAGTTCAGCGTATTCTGGATTATGAGCGTGATTTTGCCGCGGGCCACGACGTTATCTGTCATGCTGCGCGTTTACAGAAATATCCGGATGGGCGGGAAGAGATTGCGTCAACGATGGGGTGCGATGTGGGAATGGTTGCTCCCCACGGGGTGGATATGGCTGGACGGATTTTATATAATAAGAACATTTCCGGCGGCAACGGGGCTATGGCGACATGTTCGCAAATGGCGCGTCTTTCGACCTACAAAAATCTGGGTGGGTTTGATCCGGAGTTTAGGCGTATGGAGGACACCGAATTCAATGTGCGGCTGGCTTTGTCCGGTGGGCATTTTATCGGCGTTGCCGATCCTCTGGTGGTGCAGACCATGACGCAAGCGGACGACAAGCGTATTGCTGATGAGCGAATTTATGCTAGGAAACTGTATCAAAAGCATAGCAAGTTTCTTCTGGAGGAAGGGCGTGGCCATTTCGATATGGATTGGCTGGAAGCTAAGCATGATTATTGGGAAGGTTATAAAGTGACGTTTCTTTGGCGTCTTCTTCTGCTTTTTATTGCCCACCCTTTTCTGTCATTGGGCCGTGTGCTTCAGGCTATGCCGAATATGGGGTATAACCGTTCCGTCAGAAAATTTCATAGGGCGGAGATGTCATGACACGGCCCCTGATTACCGTTGGTATCACCTGTTATAATGCTCAAGACACCATCGCAAGGGCCATTGAGGGGGCTTTGCGGCAAGATTATCCGCATTTTGAAATTGTGGTGGTGGATGATTGTTCGACTGACGGCAGCTTCGAGATTTTGAAAGAATGCGCACTGTGTTCTCCTGAAAAAGTTCGGGTGTTTAAGAATGAAAAGAATCTTGGCGTGGCCGGAACTCGCAATCGGGTGATGTCCGAAGCAAGGGGGGAGTTTCTGGCTTTCTTTGACGATGATGACGACAATGAGCCTGAGCGTTTATCCGTCCAGTATGAACGTATCAAAGCATATGAGGAGAAGACCGGCACGCAGAGTATTGTCTGTTTCGCTTCGGGTAAAAAAATTTATCCCAACGGGTATGAGGTGCATTTCAGGGCTGTTGGATCACAGCCAATCGTTCCGGTTGGAGAGGATATGGTACGCTATCATTTGTTTATGGACAGGCCGGAAGGGGTGTTTTACGGCAACGGAACTCCCAGCTGTTCCATGATGCTTCGTTTGTCGGTTTTGCAGTCGGCGGGCAGGTTTGATGCCCAGCTTAGAAGAATCGAGGATAGTGATTTGTCCATCCGGTTGGGGCTATCAAATGCGCATTTTATCGGGTGTCCCGAGGAGCTTGTTCTTCAATATGCCTCTGAGGGCGGGGATAAAAACCCGAGGGCCGGATATGAGGCGGAAGCCTATTTGGTCAACAAGTATGACGATTTTCTACGGGCTCACGGGCTTGATCGGTATGCCAAGGACTGGATTTTGGTGCGTTATTATCATTTTTCCGGTCAAGGTGGTCGTGCTGTTTTGCAAGTTCTCCGGATGATCTTGAAGTACCCCGTTCTGACTCTGAAAAGGTTTTTGAGAGCGGCTCCCAAGCGGTTGCTCCATGAATGGAGAATGCGGCGGACTTGATGCCGTTAGGGGGATGGAATTGTTTTCCAACTTTTTTTCCAGACTGGCTGATTATTTTTCCCATCAGGAAGAAACGCGCCTTATGTGGCCGCCTGTGTTTATGGGGATTGGCGCTGCGCTTTATTTTTCCTTGTTTTATGAGCCGCCTTTTGTGGTGACGGGAGCGATGATTGCGGCTTGTGCATCTTTGTTTGTAGTAGGGCGCGGGATTTATCATCGTCACCAAGGATCGGAATTTTCCTATCTGGTTTTTCTTGTGGCGATGGCGGTTTTGATGATCGGGTGCGGATTTGCGTTGTCGCAATTTCGGAGCGGGGCGGTCGGGACGCCGATGATCACCAAGGAAACGCGGCCTGTTATGATCTCCGGTGTCCTTGATCATGTCGAGGATCAGGAGGGGGGGCGCGGTAAGCAGATTTTGCTGTCGGATGTTGCCATTGAGAAATGGGAGAAAGATAATACTCCCCACACGGTACGCTTGACGGTGCGGACGAAAATGGAGGAAAGGGTAGCAGCGGGAGACCGTGTCCAAATGCTGGCCAAACTTACTTCGCCTGCGCAGACGGTGATGCCTGGCTCTTACGATTACGCTCGACATTTTTATTTTGAGGGTATTGGCGGGCTGGGGTTTGCTTTGTCTGAAATTACACTTGTTCAAAAAGAGGATGTCGGTTTTTTTGATCTGGACGGTTTACGGAGAATTGTGTCTTCGGCGATTAAGGAAAGTGTTTCCGGACCGTCGCAAGGGATTGTCGTTGCGTTGATGACGGGGGAGCGTGCCGCCATTGCCGACGACGACTGGCAGGCGTTACGGGCTTCGGGGTTGGCTCATATTATCTCAATTTCTGGTTTGCATGTAGCGATGGTGGCTGCGCCAGTATTTTTCGTGGCGCGGTTGTTTCTGGCGTTTATTCCGGCGATGGCGTTGCGGTTTGATATCAAGAAAATTGCGGCGTTTGTCGCGTTGGTGGCGTGTACGCTTTATGTCGGCTTTGTCGTGCCAAGTGTTCCGACCACGCGTGCGCTGTTGATGACAGGAGTGGCGTTGATTGCGATTATGTTTGATCGGTCTCCCTTTTCCCTGCGGTTGGTCGGGGTGTCGGCGATATTGATTTTGATTTTCTCGCCGGAGAGTATCTGGTCGGCGAGTTTTCAAATGTCATTTGCGGCGGTGTCGTCTTTGGTGGCCGCGGCAGACTGGATGCGTCCGGTGTGGTTGAGGTTGTACCGCGAAGCGGGTTTTATTCGTAAATCTGTTTTATATCTGGCGGGGGCTGTTGCCGCCAGTTTTGTCGCGTCGGTCGCGACTGCGCCGTTTGTGTGGTTTCATTTTCAACAGATGGCGAGTTACAGCGTTTTGGGCAACATGCTCGCGATGCCTCTTTCGGGCATTATCATTATGCCGATGATGATTGTGTCCTATTTGTTGATCCCGTTCGGGTGGGCGGGGGAGACATTGAAATTGATGGCGATGGGCGTGGATTGGATGCTCGATGTTGCGCGGTTTGTTCAGAGTTTGCCGGGGGCTTTGGTGACCGGGGCAATCGCACCGCCTGCTTTCTTATATTTGATGACGTTAGCTGGATTGGTTCTGGTGTTGTTTGCGGGGCGGTGGAAGCTGGTGTCGCTGGTTTTGTTAGGGGCGGCGTTTGTGTCATTGCTGTTGGGGAAGTTGCCGGATGTTCTGGTGTCATCCAGCGGAGAGGTGGTGATGGTGCGCGATGGGCGTGCGGGATATGTGTCAACGACCCGCAAAGAACGTTTTGTCCGAGATCAATGGGAAAAACGATTGGGATTGGACTCTGTTGCAGCGTTTCCCAAGGAGGGGGGTGTTCCTTTGTCCAGTAAGGGGCTGATTGCGTGCGATGTTGGCGCGTGCCGGATTGAGACAGTCGGGGTTAGGCTGGTTTACGGGTCGTCTTATGCGGAATTGCAGAAAGATTGTGACTGGGCGGATGTGATTGTATCGCCGAAATGGTTGTCCAAGAGTTTTTGCCCGTCTGCGCGGGTTATTGATGCCTATTCCTTGCGGCGGCAGGGAGCGGTGCAAATCTATGGCGATGGCACAATTGAAACGTCACGTGATTTCCGCGGTTACAGGCCGTGGACACGGTAATTAGTGGTATGTCCGCAGCAGGGAGGAGAGTTCTCCTTGAATCTCAACCCGTTCCGGAGTTAGGATGCGTGGCTTATAAGCGTCGTTTTCGGCTTCCAGTATTACTTTTCCGTCGCGGCGGTAGATGCGTTTCAGCGTGGCTTCCATCCCATCCACAAGTGCCACCACGATTTTACCGTCGCGGGCCTGATTGCCTTTGCGGATAATCACAATGTCGTCGTCATTGATGCCAGCATTAATCATCGAATCCCCTTCGACGCGTAGGGCGTAATATTCGCCGTTGCCGAGGAAGGTGGCAGGCACGTCGATAAAATCGGTGTCGTTCTGAATCGCTTCAATTGGCGTTCCGGCGGCGATTTTTCCGACCAGAGGCAGAGTCGTTATATCGGCCAGTTTTTCGGTGATCTTTTGAATCATGGATGGAGCGGACGTTCCTTTGGAGGCCATATCTTCGGGAAGGCGCGCGACCTCTACCGCGCGGGCGCGGTTGGGGAGGCGGCGCAGATATCCGCGTTCGACCAGCCCCGTAATCAGCCGGTGAATGCCCGATTTGGATTTGAGGTCCAACGCATCCTTCATCTCGTCAAAAGACGGGGCTACACCTCCATCTTTCAGGCGGTCATGAATAAAGAGCAGCAATTCGCGTTGTTGACGGGTCAGCATGGCAGTCCTTTCTGGATCCCGTTCGTGCGAGCGTCCCTTGCGGGCCGCGCCAACGGGATGACAAATTATTGAATGTTCCGGTTTATTCTCGGTTCGTTCTATATTTGTTTTACCCTGATTCCGTTTGCTTGCCAAGCAGTTTTTGGACGGCTTGTTCGATGTCGGCTTCGCGGATCAGGCTTTCGCCGACCAGAAAGGCGTTGTAGCCCGCATCAAACAGGGATTTCAGCTCTTCATGAGAGGCAATGCCGCTTTCGGCGACGCGGATGGTCGAGGCAGGAATATCTTTCAGCAGGTCGAATGAGGTCTGGAGATCGACGTCTAATGTTTTCAAGTTGCGGGCGTTGACACCCACCATCATGGGATTCAGTTTCAATGCGCGGTCTAGTTCCTCTTTGTCGTGGATTTCAACGAGGACATCCATGCCGAGATCGGTTGCGATTTTATACATCTCCGTTGCAGCTTCATCGGAAAGGGCCGCCATGATGAGCAAAATGCAATCTGCCCCCAGTGCGCGGCTCTCATAAATCTGGAACGGCGAGAGCATAAAATCTTTTCTGAGGACCGGAATGCGTGTGACAGTTTTGACGGCTTCGAGATCTTCATCGGACCCTTTGAAATAGGGGCGGTCGGTGAGGACGGAGATGCAAGATGCTCCTGCGTTCTGGTAGGCGGTGGCAATTTTTATCGCGTCAAAATCGGGGCGGATGATGCCTTTGCTGGGCGAGGCTTTTTTGACTTCGGCGATCAGGGCGGGGTGGCCCGCTTCGTTATTTTTTCTGATGGCGTTGCAAAAACCGCGCGGGGCATCCATCAGTTTTGCCTTTTCCTGATAGACGATTTGGGGGATCAAACGCTCGCAGCGTTCGACGTAGTCGCGTTTTTCCGCGCAGATTTTTTCAAGGACGTTCATTGGTAAAATTCTTGTAATCCGTCATCAGTTTCATCGCCGCACCAGTATCTATGGCTTTGGAGGCTAACTCAACCGCGTTTTTTAGGGTTTCGGCTTTTTTCGCGATCATCAGGCAGGCGGCGGCATTGGCGAGAACGATATCACGGTATGCATCTTTTTCACCGTTAAGTAGGTCTTCGAGGCGGACGGCGTTGTGGGCGGCGTTGCCACCGGCGATATCTTGTGCGGAGATTGTGGGAAGGCCGAAATCGTCAGGTGTTAGGATGGTTTCGGTGATTTGGCTGTTTTCGAGTTTGGCGACATGGGTCGGGGCGGTCAGGGTGATTTCATCCATGCCGTCTGATCCGTGAACAACCCATGCGCGAGTGGACCCGAGGCTTTTCAGGGCTTCGGCCATGGGTCTTACAAAATTTTTATCGAAGACGCCCAGAAGTTGGAGTTTCGTGTCCGCAGGATTGGCCAATGGCCCCAGAAGATTGAAGATGGTGCGGAAGCCCAGTTCTTTGCGCAGGGCGGCCAGCGGTTTCAATGAGGTGTGATGGTGCGGGGCCATCAGAAAGCAAAAGCCGATGTCTTTCAGGGCTTGTGCGCATTGTTCGGGGGTGAGGTCGAGGTTGATGCCGAGATGCTCCAGAACATCGGCAGCGCCTGATTTTGAGGAGGCGGCGCGGTTGCCGTGTTTGGCGACGGGAATGCCGCAGGCTGCGACAACGAAAGAAACTGCAGTCGAGATATTCAAAGAGTTGGAATGGTCGCCGCCTGTGCCGCAGCAATCTATGACACCGTCGGGAGCGGAGATGGCGGCGGCGCGCTTGCGCAGAATTTTGGCGGCGCCGGTGATTTCCTCCACGGTTTCTCCGCGTTGCGAGATGCCCATCAGGAATGCGCCGATTTGGGCAGGTGTTGCGTGGCCATCCAGAACAGAGTCGATGAAATGCGTCATCTCTTTTTCTGAGAGAGTGTTACCGCTGCGGATGGTTTGAAGGAGCTTTTGAATTGTCATGATGTGATCGTGAAAAAATTGCGTAGCAGGTCGAGCCCGTGCTGGGTGGCGATGCTTTCGGGGTGGAACTGTACTCCGTGGATTGGTTTTGTTTTATGCTGAAGCCCCATGATGAGGTTGTCTTCGGTGTGCGCGGTGATTTCAAGGCAGTCAGGCAAACTTTCTTTTTCAACTATCAGGGAATGGTAGCGTGTGACGGTGAAAGGGGAGGGAATTTCACTAAAAATGCCTTTGCCTTCATGATAAACGGGAGAGAGCTTGCCATGCATCGGTTCCGGCGCGCGAATGACTTTACCGCCAAAGGCCTGACCAATGGATTGATGACCAAGGCAAACTCCTAATAATGGAATATTTTTTTCGGCAGCTGCTTTGATCAGGCTTAGACATATCCCTGCATGCTCAGGGTCGGAAGGGCCGGGGGAAATAATAATCTGTCCCGGCTTGTTGGAGAGAATTTCTTCAACCGTTTTCTGGTCGTTGCGAATGACGGCGCAAGATTTTCCCAAATCTCCAACATACTGGACGAGGTTGTATGTAAAACTGTCGTAGTTATCAATAAGTGTTATCATAATCCATCTTTACCATGCTCAATATATTTTCGCTATATCAGAGGAAAAAATTTTGTGTCATTATTATATGATCTTCTGCGTTCCTGAATTGTTTGAAAATTGAGTTTCCAGGTAAAAGCCGGAGGAATTATGCACTTTAAATTTTTTTCGCGTTCCGATCTTTCCATCAACCAGCGCGTTGCCATTATGAGAAAGCTTGGGATGACGGTTTTTGCCGTTTTAACAGGCATCCTTATTTTATTATCTGCTTATGTGTATCATTCGGTCAGATCAAGCGAGCAGGCGACGGCAGACATGCGCCTATTGTCACGCACGAAGGTCGTTTTGTTGGATATTACGCTCAATGCTATGGATTCCATCGTTGATAAGGATGAGGGACGCGTGAGCGCGGATCGTAAAGCTGCAATGGTTGAGGGGTTTGCCGAGTTGAAAAACGATAAATTGCCGCAGATTGAGCGTATTGCTGCATCGCTCGAAATGATGGATGTTTTTCCCGAATTCAAGAAGGACTTATCCATTTTTGAAAAAGGTGTTGCTGTTGATCTCGTTCGCGTCATTGAAACGCGCGGGGGCGAGTATGAGTTTGCTGCGCTTGACGACAGCATTGATGGTGCATCTGAGCGGTTGCTGAATACAGTTGTTGCTCTGTACGACCGGATGAGCGAAGTACAAGGACGCGTATATAGTCGTATGATCGTCAGTGTTTGGGCTTTGTTGGGGACGTCCGTGTTTGTCTTTGTTTTCTCATTGTTCGGGGTTACTGTTATGAGCCGAATCGTGCAGAATTCTATTGTTGCTCCTTTTGCGAATGTTGCCGATAGAATGTCTTCGGTCATGATGAAATCGGCTCAAGGCTTGAGTGGCAATGCGAAGAAGCTTGATGCGCTGTCCGAAAGTGTTTTTCAGGAGACGCAGTTGGGCCACAAGAAGGCGCAAGATGTTTCCTTGCATATCCAGAGTGTTTCGGGAGCAACCGAGGAGTTGGTCGCTTCGATTGAGGAAATCCGCCGCCAAGCCAATTTGTCTACGGAGGTTTCTTCTCTGGCCGTTTCCGAGTCGGATAATATGTCCGAGACAATTTCCAAATTAAACGAATCATCTCTGGGGATTAGCGAAATTACAGAACTGATTAACCAGATTGCCGAAAACACCAACCTGTTGGCACTCAACGCGACCATTGAGGCTGCCCGTGCAGGTGAAGCAGGTAAAGGATTTGCAGTTGTGGCGACCGAGGTTAAAAATCTGGCTGTCAAAACCGCAGAGGCAACCGAGGGAATCAATGAGCGTGTTAAAACCATGCAGGAGATGGCAACGTCGGCTGTGGCCGCCATCGAGAATATCCGCACCACCATCCGCGATATCAGTTCGGCGAGCAGTTCGGTAACGACGGCGGTCGATCAGCAATCCATGGCAACGCGTGATATTTCCAATATCCTTCGGGATGTCATGAAGAGGATTGACGTCACGGTCGAGATGATTTCCAAGGTTGATAAGGCCGTCGAAGAAACACGCAGCGTATCCAACGAAGTTGTTGGTTCTACAGCAGGCATGATCGAGGTCGTCAAAAAGTCGGACGAAGATGTACATCATCTTCTGTATGGTGGTAAAAAAGCGCCCTAATTTTTCCTGCTGGAGATGATGGCGTCATCCGCTGCGCGCAGGATGGCTTTTGATTTGTTGACCGTTTCCTGAAATTCGTTTTCCGGTATGCTGTCGGCGACAACGCCGCCACCAGCTTGAACATAAAGTTTTCCGTCTTTTACCACGCAGGTTCTTAGCGCAATGCAGCTGTCGATGTTGCCGTTGGCGGCCAGATAGCCTACGCCGCCGCCGTAGAATTTGCGTTTGGTCGGTTCCAATGCGTCGATGATTTCCATGGCGCGGATTTTCGGGGCGCCGCTCACCGTGCCAGCTGGAGTTCCGGACATCAGGGCGTCGAGTGAGTCGAGGTCGTCGCGCAAGTCTCCTTCGACGTTCGAGACGATGTGCATGACGTGCGAATAAAACTCGACAAAAAACTGTTCGGTGACTTTGACGCTGCCGATTTTGGATACTTTGCCCACGTCGTTGCGTCCCAGGTCCAGAAGCATCAGATGTTCGGCCAGCTCTTTCGGGTCGGAGAGAAGGGCTGCCTTGAGTTTTTGATCTTCCTCGGCGTTGGCGCCGCGTGGAAGGGTTCCGGCAATCGGGCGGATCGTGACTTTGCCGTCGCGTACACGGACCAGAATTTCAGGACTGGAGCCGATCAGCGAGAAATCCGGATATTTGATATAGAACAAAAACGGCGACGGGTTTAGGCGGCGCAACGAGCGGTATAGGTCGAAGGCCGGCAAATCGAAATCGGTCGTAAAGCGTTGTGATGGAACAAACTGGAATATGTCACCGGCGCGGATATACTCCTTGCCTTTTTCGATCATGGAAAAATAGTCCTGTTTGCTCATGTTCGAAGCGGGTTCCGGAAGGGTCGGGAATTTCGATTGTTGGCTGGAGATCAGAATGGGCGTTCTGATTTTCTCCTTAACCTGTTCCAGACGTGCGCGGGCTTCGGATAAGGCTTTTTCGGCAGGGGTGTCCGAGTTTGCCGCATGTGTGTAGATTGGGGTGACGATGCAAATTTTGTGTTTGACGTTATCGAAGATCACCAGAATGCGCGGTCTGACAAAAATGGAATCCGGAATGTCCAGTGGATCCGGATTGGTGTCGGGGATGCGTTCCGCGACGCGGATAATGTCGTAGCCTATGTAGCCAAACAAGCCCGATGTCGCCATGGGTGGCAAGGTTTCATCAGAAACGTCGATGCGGGATTGGTTCAGGAGGTTGCGCAAATCGTCGAGCGGGTTGCTCTGATGTGTGCGATAATCCTTACAGGTCCAGACGATGTCGGGGTCGTAACCGATGATGGTGTAACGACCAAGTTGTTCGCCGCCTTCGACGGATTCCAGAAGGAAAGAGTAATCTTCCTTTTCGGCCAGCTTCAGGAAAACCGAGACAGGCGTATCAAGGTCTGACACAATCCAGTCATGCAGGAGTTGCGTTTTTCCTGCCTTGTAGTTTTCAAGAAAGCTGTGTTCCATGATCTATTCTTTGTCCGGGGAAGAGCCGTAAACGCGTTTCAGCAGATTGTGGTTGATTTCGACCGGATATTTTTTCTGTATATGGTCGACAAGGATCATCATGTTGGCGTTCATTGTGTCCGCTTGCAAGTTGTTGGCAACTTCTTTCGAAGGCTGGGCTTCAGACATTTTGACTGAAGTGACTTCTCCGATCAGAATGGCGTCGGCGCTGGTCGGGATCGACAGGATGAACTTGCCCTGTGGAGCGTCCATGAAACGTCCGGCAACACGAGGATCCTTGAATGTTTCCGGAAGGTCTTTGTTGCTTTCTTGATTACGGGACAAGGTCAGGGTGTGAACTTTCTTGCCCGTTTTATCAAGTTGGGTTTTGCCTTCGTTCAATTCTTCGGTCATTTTCTGCGCAAGAATGAGGTTTTTCCGTCCCTGATTTTCTTCTTTCCAGCGTTTGGCAATTTGATCCTTGACGTCGTCAAAGGCTTTGGGGGCCGAAAGTGTGATTTTCTCGACTTTGATGCTGTAGAGCTGGTGGTCGGTCAGATCGGAAAGTGTGGTGGCTTCGTTTTCCACGGCGGTGAAAGCTTTTTGTATGATCGACTTTTGCTGGTCTTCACTCAATTCCATGCCGGTGTCCAGTTTGGTTTCGGATGCCGAAATGGAGGAGAACGGAAGGATCTGGATTTTATAGTCACCTTTCAGCGCTTCGAAATCTTCTCCCCCGGCAAGACGATCTTCGATCTCGGAGGTGAGTTCGTAAACCTGATTTCCTGATTTGTCTTCGATCAGATGCTGTTTGATCTCGTCTTTCAGTTCGGCCAACGGCGGAATGTGTTCCGGTTTGACTTTGACCAGTTTGATGATGTGATAGCCGAGGGCGGATTTGATCGGGCCGATATACTCGCCTTCTTTGGACGAGAATACGGGCGTGGTCATTTCCGGTGTCAGGTCACTTTTGGCAAAGTCATTTTTACCGGCATATGATTTTTTGTCTCCGGTTGCGGATTTTACAGCGTCTTCCAGAGATTTTCCTTTTTCTGCAGCGGCTTTGACTTTGTTTGCATCGCTTTCGGATTTGAGGATGGCCTGTTCCAGCGTTCTTTTTTCAGGAAGCTGGTAGGTGTCTTTATTTTCGTCGTAGTAGGCGGCGATTTCAATGTCGCTCACCTTGATGTTTTTCATGACCGAAGCGGTGTCGAGAATGGCGATTTTGAAATCGCGCTTTTCCGGCATCATGTATTGGCGTTCAACGGTTTTGTAATAGTCCCCCAGCGTTTGAGCGTCAGGGTCTTTGTCCAGTTTGATGTCGCTGTTTGACAGTTCGATGTAGCGGATGGTTTTGGCGATGTCTTTATAGGCGGCGATATCCGAAGACATGGCCGAGGGGATATAGCTGGCCGAGCCGATTGAGGTTTTCAGCATATTCGATTGAATTTCGCTGCGGATCAGCTGAACAAGGGTTTTTTCGCTCATCCCCTGCATTTGAAGGAATTGGGCGAGGGCCTGTTTTTTGTCCGTCCCTTGGGCGACCAATGGCGCGATAAGCTGCTGGATCTGGTCGGCGACATATTTGTCTTCGACAGAGATGCCGTAATCAATGGCAGACAAGTCGAGAATGCGGCCGAGGACTTCGTTCTGGAGAATATTGTCGATCAGGCCCATGTCATAGGCTTGTTTGGTATCCAGTCTCTGGTTTCGCAGGATGCGGTTAACGGTTGTGTTGAATTCCGCAATCTTGATTGGCGTGCCATTGACGACCGCGACATCGGTTTTAGTGATTCCACCGCCGCGGAACATGCCGTTCCAGTCGGTCAGGACCAGACTGAGGCCCCCCAGTACCAGCAGAGCCAGAAAAAGAGCCGAAAAGAAACCGTTACGCATAGACCGTAGAAACATGAGACTGTCCTGATTTTTAATATTTTATGTTTTAAACCGCCCGACTATAAACATCCCGACTGGACAGGACAAGCCTTGTTGGGTATCTAAGGTGCTATTAACAAGGAACAGATCAAAATGAAAAAACTGATTGTCGGTAATTGGAAAATGAACGGATCGACCGAGATGGCTTCTCAACTGGTTTCGGGAATTGCCGCCGGGAAAATTGATAATGCCGATGTTTGCGTTTGCCCTCCTTATGTGTTTCTGTGCGGGATTGCCGCTGCCGCAAAACAGGCCGGAATTGCCATCGGGGCGCAGGATTGTGCCTATTACCCTAAAAGCGGAGCTTATACGGGGGATATTTCCGCCTCAATGGTTAAGGATATCGGCTGCCGCTATGTCATTCTCGGCCATTCCGAGCGTCGCCAGTACCATGCAGAAAGCAATGAGGTAGTTAAAAACAAGGCGTTGCGCGTTCATGAAGAGGGGTTGATTGCTGTTATCTGTGTAGGAGAGACCGATGCAGAGCGTGAGGCAGGAGAACATATTTCGGTTGTCATAATGCAGCTTATGGAGTCGATTCCGGAAACGGCGAGTGGCGCCAATCTGGTTATCGCTTACGAGCCGGTCTGGGCCATCGGAACAGGCAAAACCGCGACCGAAGAAGATGTCGCGGAAATGCATGGGATTATTCGCCGTTTTGTGAATGAAAAACTGGACAATCCGGAACAGGTGCGTATTTTGTACGGCGGTTCTGTGAAACCCGAGAATGCCGCTTCGTTGTTGGCGGTTCCCCATGTAGACGGGGCTCTGGTCGGCGGGGCTAGCCTGAAGGCCGATCAATTTCTTGCAATTATTGCCGGAGCGGCCTAAAAGGGTCGAAATTAAATTATAAGAACTTAGAGAGTTTTCCTGATGGAACATGTCGTTCTGGTCATTCACTTAATATTGACGCTCGCATTGATCGTCCTGATTTTGCTCCAACGCTCCGAAGGTGGCGGCTTGGGTATGGGGACAGGCGGCGGTTTGGGCAGCTTCGCCTCGGCCCAATCGACGGCCAATGCGTTGACCAAGGCCACGACCTTTGTTGCCATCGGTTTTTTTACGACCAGCATTATTCTTGCGATTTTGGCTTCGCATAGCGGATCGTCCCAAAGCATTCTGGACACTGTGGCCGATACTCCGGCTGTACAGACTGCTCCTTCCGTTCCCGTCGAGGGCGCTGAAGATGCGGCCAAGACGCCTGAAACACCTTCCGAACCTCCAACTGTTCCGATAGCTAAGTAAATATGACCAAATATGTTTTCATTACCGGCGGCGTGGTTTCCTCTTTAGGAAAAGGCCTCGCCTCCGCAGCGTTGGGCGCGTTGTTGCAAGCGCGCGGCTATTCTGTCCGTCTGTGCAAGATGGACCCGTACCTCAATATTGATCCGGGGACGATGTCGCCGACCCAGCATGGCGAAGTCTATGTCACCGATGACGGGGCAGAAACCGATCTCGACCTTGGTCACTATGAACGCTTTACGGGGCGTCCGGCATCGCAGACCGACAACATCACCACGGGCCGCATTTATATGAATGTTCTTCAGCGCGAACGCCGTGGGGAATATCTGGGGGCGACCATTCAGGTCATTCCGCATATCACCGACGAGATCAAAAGCTTTATCCGCGAGAAAGACGGCAGCGCGGATTTTATTCTTGTGGAAACCGGCGGGACTGTTGGCGATATCGAGGCCCACCCGTATCTCGAGGCGATCCGGCAGTTCAGTAATGAAGTCGGGCCGGAGAGAGCCCTTTTTATCCATGCGACGTGGTTGCCTTATATTCCTGCGGCGGGTGAACTGAAAACCAAGCCGACGCAGCACTCGGTCAAAGAGTTGATGGCGGCAGGTATTCGGCCAAACATTCTTTTGTGTCGTGCGGACCGCCCGATTGATGTGGGCGAGCGCAAGAAAATCAGTTTGTTCTGTAATATTCCGTATGAGAGGGTTATTCCGGCACTTGACGTGTCTTCGATTTACGAAGTGCCGCTCACTTACCACGCCGAAGGTTTGGATGATGAAGTGCTGCGTTGCTTTGGTTTGTCCGTGGATAAGGCTCCGGAATTGTCGCAGTGGCATGATATTATCGACCGCGTCAAAAATCCGGAGAGCGAAGTCAAGGTGGCGATTGTCGGGAAATATACCGAGCTGTCGGATAGTTACAAATCGCTCAATGAAGCTTTGGTTCATGGCGGAATTGCCAACCGCGTCAAAGTCAAACTCAAATTTGTCGAGTCGGAGATTTTCGAACAGGACGGCACGATTCACGAACTCGAAGATGTTCATGCGATTCTGGTTCCGGGCGGATTTGGTGTGCGCGGGACGGAAGGCAAGATCAAGGCCGTGCAGTTTGCGCGTGAACATAAAATTCCGTATTTCGGGATTTGTTTCGGGATGCAGATGGCAGTGATTGAGTCTTGCCGCAATCAATTGGGATTGACCAAAGCGTCTTCGACCGAGTTCGGTGCGACGGATGAGCCTGTTGTGGGTCTTATGACCGAATGGGTCAAGGGGAATGAAACCGTTGCTCGTACTCAGGCGGGCGATCTGGGTGGGACGATGCGTCTTGGCGCTTATCCTGCGGTTCTTAAAAAGGGATCGCACGTGGCCGATATTTACGGGTCTAACTCGATTATGGAGCGTCACCGTCACCGTTATGAAGTCAACACAAGTTATATTCCACGTCTTGAGGCAAAAGGTCTGGTGTTTTCAGGGATGTCGCCGGATGGCGAGTTGCCGGAAATTGTCGAGATTCCCGATCATCCGTGGTTTGTTGGAGTCCAGTTTCATCCTGAACTGAAATCCAAGCCGTTTGACCCGCACCCGTTGTTTGTTTCTTTTATCAAGGCTGCGGTCGATAAGAGCCGGTTGGTATAAAAATTTGTAGTGGAGGTTGGTGTGACTAAGGAAATGATAGAAAGAAAATCTTTGGGCGAGAATGTTGGGGTTTGCTCTTTGATGACGGCGTTTGCGTTTCTTGCTTTGGTTGATCACTATAAGCCGCAGATTGAGGAAGGCTATAACGAGGCAAAGAGTTTTGTATCGCATGTATTGTCGGCGCCGATATACAACCCTCATTCCAAGTAGGAGTTTTAAAGGTGTCTTATGCTCAGAAAATTGCGGCTTATTTGCCTCTTGTTCTGGCGGACGCCACGATTCCCGAATTGCCCCATCATTATCGCGGCAAAGTACGGGACAATTACGATATGCCTGATGGCACGCGGGTGATTATCACTTCTGACCGGATTTCGGCGTTTGACCGTATTTTGACCACCATTCCGCTCAAGGGGCAGGTTTTGACCCAGACGGCGCGGTTCTGGTTCGAGCAAACGGGAGATATTTGCCCGAACCATGTTGTGTCGTACCCTGACCCCAATGTCGTTGTGGGCAAGCTTCTTAAAATCATGCCGGTTGAAATTGTCGTGCGTGATTATATGTGCGGCACGACGGGCACGTCGATCTGGCCGATGTATAAGGCGGGCAAGCGTGAAATGTACGGGATTACGTTCCCCGAAGGATTGCGCGAGAACCAGAAATTGCCGGAAACCATTATTACTCCGACCAGTAAAGCATTTGATGCGGGGCATGACGAGCCTTTGTCGGCCAAAGAAGTTGTCGAGCAGGGTCTGTTGACGCAAGAGCAATGGGATATTGTTTCGGGTTATGCGCTAAAATTGTTTGCCCGAGGGCGCGAGATGGCGGCGGCACGGGGGCTTATTCTAGTTGATACCAAATATGAGTTCGGGTTTGACGAGGCAGGCAATATTATTCTGGCCGATGAAATTCACACGCCGGACAGTAGCCGATACTGGTTTGCCGCGACGTACGCGCAACGGTTCGAGGCAGGGCAGCGGCCCGAGAGCTTTGACAAAGATTTCGTGCGGACATGGGTCAATGGCCAGTGCGATCCGTACAAGGACGATATTCCCTCCATTCCCGACGAAGTGCGGGTGAAAGCTGCGGAAGTCTATATTTCCGCGTTCGAGCAAATCACGGGGCAAAAATTCGAATTTCCCGACCCATCTGTTCCGACGCTGGAGCGTATCCGCAATGCCTTGTTACCCCTTGCTAAATCGGCTGTTTCGCGCTAAATAAGGCGCATGAAAACAGTCAAAATCCAGTCGATTGAAGTCGCTAACAACAGGCCGTTTGTCTTGTTTGGCGGGATTAATGTTCTTGAAAATCTCGATATTACGCTCCGTGCGGTCGAGGTTTATAAAAAGATTACCGACAAGCTCGGCGTTCCTTACGTCTTTAAGGCCAGTTTTGATAAGGCCAACCGCTCTTCGGTGAACAGTTATCGCGGGGCCGGACTGGAAGAGGGGATGAATATCTTCCGCAAGGTCAAGGAAGAGTTCGATAATGTTCCGATCATCACCGATGTTCATGAAATTCATCAATGCCAGCCTGTGGCTGATGTTGTTGATGTGATCCAGTTGCCTGCGTTCCTCGCGCGGCAAACCGATCTGGTTGAGGCAATGGCCAAGACGGGCGCGGTTATCAATGTCAAGAAGCCTCAATTTATGTCGCCCTATCAGGTGGGGAACATCATTGATAAATTTGCCGAATGCGGGAATGAGAAAGTTATTTTGTGCGAACGCGGGCATTGTTTCGGTTACGATAACCTTGTCGTTGATCCGATGGCGTTTGGCGTGATGAAGGAAATGTCGAGCGGTGCGCCCATTATTTGCGACACGGTTCATGCGTCGCAGATGAGATTGCCGGGAAGCGAGGCATCGGGCGGTCGCCGTGCGCTGGTTCCCGATTTGACCCGTGCGGTTCTGGCCATAGGGATTGCGGGGGTTTTTATCGAGGCCTATGACGATCCCGATAAAGCCAAATGCGACGGGCCGTCGGCGTTGCCCTATGCCAAGTTAGAGGAATTTATAGTTCAAGCCAAAGCGATTGACGATTTAGTCAAGTCAATGGATTTGGTTCAGGTTGCATAAGTTATTGTATAGGAGAAAAAAACATGACTGCGATTATTGATATTTTTGCCCGCCAGATTTTGGACAGCCGCGGAAACCCGACGGTGGAAGTCGATGTGATTTTAGAGAGTGGCGCGACGGGCCGTGCGGCTGTGCCTTCGGGTGCTTCGACCGGTGCGCATGAAGCGGTCGAGCTTCGTGATGACGACAAAAAAGTGTATGGCGGCAAAGGTGTCCAGAAAGCCGTTGATTTCGTGAATGGCGAGATTGCCGAAGAAATTTGTGGTCTGGATGCCGAAGCACAAGGCATTATTGATGCCGCGATGATTGAACTCGACGGAACCGAAAACAAAGCGCGCCTCGGTGCGAATGCGATCCTCGGTGTATCTTTGGCTTGCGCCCGCGCGATGGCTGAAGAATGCGATATGCCGGTTTACCGTTATGTCGGTGGTGTTCATGCGCATTTGCTGCCTGTGCCGCTGATGAACATTATCAATGGTGGGAAGCATGCCGACAACCCTGTTGATTTCCAAGAGTTTATGATTATGCCGGTATCTGCTCCAACAATGGCTGAAGCCATTCGTTACGGTGCGGAAGTTTTTCATGCTCTTAAAAAGAATTTGTCTGCTGCCGGAATGAATACCAATGTCGGGGATGAGGGCGGGTTTGCACCTGCTGTCAAATCGGCTGAAGAAGCTCTGGATTTCATTATGAAGTCGATTGAAAGCGCAGGATACAAGCCAGGCGAAGACATCATGATTGCGCTCGACGTGGCATCGACTGAATTCTTCAAGGACGGTAAATATCATCTGGAAGGGGAAGGGCGTACCCTCACCACCGCGCAGATGATCGATTACTATGAATCGCTTTGCAACAAGTACCCGATTGTGTCGATTGAAGACGGTCTGGCCGAAGATGATTGGGACGGCTGGGTTGCTTTGACAGCACGTCTGGGTGATCGCATCCAGTTGGTCGGTGACGATTTGTTCGTGACCAATCCGAAACGTTTGGCCCGTGGTATTGAAGTCAAAGCAGGCAATGCCATTCTGGTGAAAGTCAACCAGATCGGCACACTCACCGAAACTTTGGAAGCCATTCAAATGGCGCAGAAAGCCGGAATGGGCGTAATCCTTTCTCACCGTTCGGGTGAAACAGAAGATTCGACCATTGCGGATCTGGCTGTGGCGACCAATGCCGGACAAATCAAAACCGGCTCTCTGTCCCGTTCCGACCGGATTGCCAAATACAATCAGTTGATCCGTATTGAGGAAGGGCTCGGGCCGATGGCTGATTATGCCGGAACGTCGATCTTGCGTTCTATGCCTCAGAAGTCGGCAGCCAAGAAAAACGCCGCCTAACCATATAAGGCTTTATCATGAAATCTTTGCGGGCAGCGTTAAATTGGCAAACGCTGCTCGCAGTGTTTTTTATCCTGCTTCCGACGTTACTCGGGTTTTATCATGGCGATCGTGGTCGTTTGATCGCGATGGTGTCTGCGGCGAGTGACCCGAATTTTTCGAAAACCGTTTTATTTATGTTCGATCAAAACTGGTACAGGTCGCGGGCGCTGGTTCTCAATCGTCCTTATCCTGATCGTTCTTCGTTGCCTTCTTATCTGAGGAAGGGTGAGGTTCCTATTTATTGGGGCGGGCCGGTCGAGGATCGTGACAGTGTTTTTATTCTCGGCATTCAAGATGGCAAATTGACGAAGGTTATATCTTTTGATGAGGCCGTCAAAATACAGCCGGATATTTTGGCGCAAGTTGCAAAACGCCCCGACTGTTACCGCGTTTTTGTCGGTTATGCCGGATGGGGGTTGGCGCAATTCCAGTTGGAAAAAGAGCTCCAGATCTGGCGCGTTACCGATTTTGCGCCGTTTGTTTTTGATCCGGCTCTTTCTTTTGAGGAGATATGGCAAAAGGCGCTCTCCCTCTCGAGTGACAAGAAGAAGCCCAAAATCAGGGATAGGCAGAAAACGTAAAAATATGAAATGGTTAGGTTTACTTCCTGACTGAATCGGTTCAGTATGAGCTTAACAGGTTCCTGTTATTTCAAATCTTTAGCCCTTTTTGTAAATCACTTGACGACGATGAGTCGTTTGTGATTCTCTAGTTATATGAAGCAGTTGCTTGAGCATAAATATCTGGTGCGCAAGAATCTCGTGACCATTATCGGTCTGGGGCTGTGTTTCTATTTTTCGTATCATCTGGCTCTGGGGCAACGGAGTTATGTCCGCTTTATAACCTTGCAACAGAATATCCATCAACTGGAGGAGCAGAGCGAGCAGTTGAAGCAGGAGCGCGAAGCTCTGGAAACCCGCGTGGCTATGCTCCGGCCAACTTCCCTCAACAAGGATATGCTGGAAGAGCGCGTGCGGGTGGTTCTGGGCTACCGCCAGAAGGACGAGAAGGATATCCTTATTTCGCGGTAGTCTTTTTTTGGAAATTTCTTTTTATTTCAATATGTTGCGCCGCACAAGAAGTGCGACAAATTGTGCTTTTTTCTTGGCTGAAATGCAAAAATCGTGTAGCTCTTCACAGTCAAAATGAAAGGGCGAATGACGTGTCATCAAAACCTCCTAAAGACAGTCAAAAGGGCAACATGAAAAAGTCGAATTTGAAAACTGTGTCGAGTGAACCTCTTTCCAACAAGGCACAGATGCCTTCTGCAGAAGAACTTCAGAAATTTTATCGTGAGATGCTGTTGATCCGCCGCTTTGAAGAAAAAGCGGGTCAGTTGTATGGCATGGGTCTGATTGGCGGGTTTTGCCATTTGTATATCGGACAAGAAGCGGTTGTGACGGGTATTCAATCGGTCATGAAGGATCAGGATACTTCAATTACCGCGTATCGCAACCATGGGCATTTGCTGGTGTCGGGGATATCGCCTAACGAAGTGATGGCAGAGCTCACGGGGCGTGCGGCGGGTTGCTCGAAAGGCAAGGGCGGGTCGATGCACATGTTCTCGATCGAGAACGGGTTCTTCGGAGGTCACGGAATTGTCGGTGCGCAAGTTGCTATCGGTGCGGGTTTGGGGTTCTCTCACAAATACAAAAAAGACGGCGGCGTTTGTGTGGCCTATATGGGCGATGGTGCGGCCAACCAAGGGCAGGTGGCCGAGAGCTATAACATGGCAGCGCTTTGGAAGTTGCCGGTTCTGTTCGTGATCGAAAATAACCAGTACAGCATGGGAACTTCGGTTCCGCGCCATGCCGCCGGTGAGTTCTATCGCCGCGGCGAAGGGTTTGGCATCAAGGGCGAGCGCGTGGACGGGATGGATATTCTGGCCGTGCGTGAAGCCGCAAGCCGTGCGTTTGACGATATTCGCGCCGGGAACGGGCCGTATATTCTGGAAGTTGTCACATATCGTTACCGCGGGCATTCGATGTCCGATCCGCAGAAATATCGTTCGAAGGACGAGGTCGAGGAATACAAGACCAACCGCGATCCGATTGAAGGCGTCAAGGCGTTGTTGGCAAAAGAATATAGCGTCAGCGAAGATGATCTGAAACCTATCGACAAAGAGATCAAGGAGATTGTCAGAGAAGCTGCCGAGTTTGCACAAAACGCGCCGCTGCCTGATGACTCAGAGCTTTGGACGGATGTCTTGGTTCCGGTTGAAGAATAATTTTTAGAGGAAATAGTAGAATGTCAGTTCAAGTTTTAATGCCTGCTTTGTCGCCCACGATGACCGAAGGGAATTTGGCCCGTTGGCTTAAGAAAGAAGGCGATGTTGTCAAGGCCGGTGATGTGATCGCCGAAATTGAAACCGATAAGGCGACGATGGAAGTCGAGGCGGTAGATGAAGGCGTTCTGGGCAAGATTTTGATTTCTGAAGGAGCTCAGGGAGTTGCCGTGAATACACCGATTGCGGTTCTTCTTGAAGATGGCGAGAGCGAGGTGTCTTCTTCTGCGGCGTCTCCGGCTCCGGCTTGCGATATTCCGTGCGTGCCAAATGCGGGTCCGGTGGCAAATTCGACGACGGCAACTTCCGTTGTCGATCAGCCGACGGGCAAAGCGATTGCCAATCGTGATGTTCTTTATGCTCAGGGTGCTGTGATCGAACCGCCGCCGTTTGACGAAGCGCCGTTTATGGAGAAAACCGAAGCGATACAAGTGCGTGAAGCGTTGCGTGCGGGTATGAGTGAGGAAATGCGCCGCGACTCGACTGTTTTCCTGCTTGGTGAAGAAGTTGCCGAATATAACGGGGCTTATAAAGTGTCCCAAGGAATGCTCGATGAATTCGGGCCGGAGCGTGTGATTGACTCGCCGATTACCGAACATGCTTTTACCGGTCTTGGGATCGGGGCGGCCATGAATGGTCTTCGTCCGATTATCGAGTTTATGTCGATGGATTTTGCGATGCAGGCGATGGACCAGATTATCAACTCTGCGGCCAAGACGCTTTATATGGCGGGTGGCAAGCTCGGTTGTCCGATTGTGTTCCGCGGCCAGAACGGTGCGCCGGGTAAAGTCGGGGCGCAGCATTCCGGATGTTATGCGTCGTGGTATGCGCATGTGCCGGGGATGAAAGTTGTTGCGCCGTGGTCGGGGGCAGATGCCAAAGGGTTGATGAAGGCCGCGATCCGCGACCCAAACCCTGTCATGATCCTCGAACATGAATTGATGTACGGGCAGATTTTTGAAACACCTGTATCTGAAGACTATGTCATTCCTATCGGTCGCGCCAAGATCGAACGTGCGGGAACGGATGTGACGCTTGTTTCGTTTTCGATTATGGTTGGGAAATGTCTGGAAGCCGCCGAAAAACTGGCCGAGCAGGGGATTAGTGCTGAGGTGATTAACCTTCGCACTATTCGTCCGATTGACCGCTTCACGATTATTGAAAGCGTCAAGAAAACCAATCGCATTGTGTCAGTCGAGGAAGGTTGGCCGTTCGCGGGTATTGGGGCCGAGATTGCCGCGATGGTCAACGAACACGCGTTCGATTATCTAGATGCGCCCGTTATCCGCGTCTGCGCGGCGGATGTTCCGACGCCGTATGCGACCAATCTTGAAAAATTGTCGGTTCCGCAAGTTGACGAGATTGTTCATGCTGCCAAAAAAGTTTGTTACAAGTGATTTGATCCGGAGAGAGTTATGCCCGTAAATATTTTGATGCCTGCGTTGTCGCCGACGATGACCGAAGGAACCCTT
Organism: Pseudomonadota bacterium; assembly: GCA_029558635.1. GTDB lineage: Bacteria > Pseudomonadota > Alphaproteobacteria > Micavibrionales > Micavibrionaceae > UBA1573. The sequence goes on from JAKQEE010000052.1 coordinate 518,798, forward strand.
GCCAAATGGCTTAAAAAAGAAGGGGACGAGGTCAAGGCGGGCGATGTGATTGCCGAAATTGAAACCGATAAGGCGACGATGGAAGTCGAAGCGGTAGATGAAGGCAAGCTGGGCAAGATTTTGATTAATGCCGGAACGTCGAATGTTGCGGTCAATACGCCGATTGCCGTTTTGCTGGAAGATGGTGAAGACGCCAGTGCCATTAAAACCGGACCTGCAGCCAATGCCAATCCTGCTCCGGCGGCTCCATCTGCTGTATCTGCTGCGCCTCAAGTTTCTTCTCCCGCTGCCCCGGCTCATCAGGCTGCGGGTGATCGTGTTTTTGCCACGCCTTTGGCACGGCGCATTGCGGCTGATAAAAATGTCGATTTGAAATCGGTTCAAGGGTCGGGCCCGCATGGTCGTATTGTGAAGGCCGATGTCGAGAGTGCCAAAGTCGGTACGGCTGCGCCCGCGCCTAAGGCTGCGTCTTCCGCTCCTGCGTCTTCGGGGCCGAATGCCAAGCAGTTGGCTGATATGCTCGGTATGGAATACATGGAAATTCCGAACAACAATATCAAGAAGGTGACGGCACGCCGTTTGCTGGAATCCAAAGTTACCGTTCCTCATTTCTATCTGACGGTGGATTGCGTTCTCGATAATTTGCTCAAGGCTCGTGCCGAGATTAATGCTGTTGCGGACGGGGCTTACAAGCTTTCGGTCAACGACTTTATCATCAAGGCCAATGCAATGGCGCTTAAAGCTTATCCTCCTGCCAATACGTCATGGACGGATGAGGCTGTGCTTCAATACAAGCACGCCGATATTTCGGTTGCCGTGGCTACCCCCAACGGGTTGATTACGCCGATCATTAAAAAGGCTGAAACCAAAACGCTGCGCGAAATTTCGGACGAGATGAAAGATCTGGCCAAGCGTGCGAAGGACGGAAAACTCAAGCCTGAAGAATTTCAGGGCGGGACGTTCTCGATCTCGAACCTTGGTATGTTTGGCGTCAAGGATTTCCAGGCCATCGTCAATCCTCCGCAAAGCTGCATTATGGCAGTCGGTGCGGGTGAAGAACGCGCTGTTGTTGAAAAAGGGCAAGTTGTTGTCCGTACCGTGATGTCGGTGACGCTTTCGACCGATCACCGCTCGGTTGATGGTGCGGTCGGGGCCGAATATCTGCAACACTTCAAACGCTTCATCGAAAATCCGGTGTTGATGCTGGCATAGGATATGTACGCGAACCCTGCAGAATGGAAACATTTCTCTTCCGGCTCTCATAAGGCCGAAGGACGGCTGTTGCATTCTCCCAAGCCGAGCGGAGATCTGATTATTTATGCTCCGGGGTATTCTGGAATCGGAGCCAAACTCTTTGAAGACCGGTTTTCCGATCTCTTGCTTGAGGAAGAGTACAGCCAGATTATTTTGCGTCATAACGGAACGTTGTTGAATGCCAAGGATAGTGATTCCTTGCTGAACCGCGAGAAGTTCCCGAAGGCCGTACCTTTCCATGACGGGGATTATATCGGCGGTGCACCTTCGAGACTTGCCGAGCGTTTTATTGCTCCCAAAACGGTTATCGAGGCTATCGGGGCCAATTATACCAATATTACACTGGTCGGCCATTCTTTGGGGGTCGTCGCGGTTTTGCATTCTTTGGCTTTGTTGAAAGAAGAATGCAATCCTCTGTTCGAGCGGGTTCGGGCGTGTGTTTGCATGGCGCCAGCCGTCGGGGTTTTGAAAGAGCATGATGACGATATCATGGATACGTTGTGGAATGACGCTTTCCTGAAATTCTCTTCGGAGGAGGGGATTATCGCCATGGGCAGTCCGGAAGATATGAAGGCGGATTTGTTGGCTGTCTATCAAAACCTGCCCGAGCGTGTGGCCAATAATCTGCAGGCGATCAGCAAAATTTTTGTTCATGTCGAGCGTGACGAATTTCTGCGGTATGAGGATATTGATGAATTCGTCAAAGCCTGTGGCCAGAATTGCCGTTTTATAACGGACCGTTTTGATCGCCATGATCCGCGGCTCCCTTACGCTGCGCATGATATGCCGAATTACCCTAAACAATCTATGTTGGATGTCATTGAAGGGCGTCTGGACCCGATTGATACGATTACGCATTCCGACGGATTTATTGAATAAGCTTTTTAAAAAGAGGAAAAAATGTCTGAGCAGAATTTTGATGTGATTGTTATTGGCGGCGGACCGGGCGGTTATGTGGCGGCTATTCGGGCCGCACAACTGGGGCTGAAAACGGCAGTGGTTGAAGCCAATCATCTGGGCGGGATTTGCCTGAACTGGGGGTGTATTCCGACCAAGGCTTTGCTGCGTTCGGCAGAGGTTTATCACCTGATGAACCATGCAGCGGATTACGGGTTGAAAGCCGAGAAAATTTCTTTTGATCTTAAAAAAATTGTCGAGCGTTCGCGCGGTGTGTCGAAACAGCTTTCGGCTGGCGTGGCGCATTTGCTCAAGAAGAACAAAGTGATGGTGTTTGATGCCTATGGCCGTTTGGCCGGCAAAGGCAAGGTCGAAATCGAGACCAAGGACAAGAAAAAAGAAGTTTTGTCGGGGAAACATATTATTCTGGCGACCGGTGCACGGGCGCGTGTCCTGCCGGGGCTGGAGCCTGATGGAAAACTCGTCTGGACATACCGTGAGGCGATGGTGGCGGACGTAATGCCGAAATCTTTGCTGGTGGTCGGGTCGGGGGCCATCGGGATCGAGTTTGCTTCGTTCTACCATACGCTTGGTGCGGAGGTGACGGTTGTTGAAGTGATGGACCGTATTCTTCCGGTTGAAGATGAAGAGATTTCAGGCCTTGCCCGCAAGTCCTTTGAAAAGCAGGGCATGAAAATTTTGACAGGGGCCAAAGTCGTCAAGCTTGAAAAAGGCAAAGATAATGTGACGTGCCAAGTCGAGGTTGGTGGCAAGACTGAAAAAATCACTGTGGACCGTGTGATTTCCGCAGTCGGCATTGTTGCGAATATTGAAGATATTGGTTTGGATAAAACAAAGGTCAAAACTGACAAGGGCCGTATTGTCACTGGGCCATATTCCGAGACTGACGAAGCAGGCGTTTATGCGATCGGTGATGTGGCGGGGGCTCCGTGGCTTGCTCACAAGGCTTCGCATGAAGGCATTATCTGTGTCGAGAAGTTTGCCGGACAGAAAGATGTTCATCCGCTCAAGAAGGGTGAAATTCCGGGTTGTACCTATGCCCATCCGCAGGTGGCGTCCATCGGCCTGACTGAAGCCAAAGCGAAGGAAGCGGGTTATCAGGTCAAAGTCGGGCGGTTCCCGTTTATGGGGAACGGCAAGGCGATTGCCTTGGGTGAGCCGGACGGCCTTGTCAAAACGATTTTTGATGCGAAGACAGGGGCGCTTCTCGGGGCGCATATGATCGGTGCGGAAGTGACCGAGATGATCCAAGGCTTTGCCATCGGCATGACGCTTGAGACCACCGAGGCCGAGTTGATGCACACCATCTTCCCGCACCCGACGCTTTCTGAAATGATGCACGAGTCCACTTTGTCGGCCTACGGCAAAGCAGTGCATTTCTAGGGTTGGCTGATGTCCATTTTTTCACCAACGGCGCATAAACAGATTTCCGTATGGAGAAGCCTGTTGGCTGTGGTGATTGTCGCGACCAGTTTCTCTTTTTTATATTTTTCCAAAGAGCCTGCGGTTCCGGATGTTATGTTGCCGGAGCAAAAGGTTCTGGAATGGTCTTCGACGCGGGATATGTCCTCAAGCGAGAATGCCGAGCATCATTTTGAAAAGCATGGCGATGAATTCGGGTTTGGGAGTAAGGATGTTTATATTCAGGCTGCCAATGACTTTGTGACAAACCCGCCAGAGGGGACTTTGACCGTCAAGCAGGTTGACGGAGACCGTGTGTTCTTCAACCCCAATAAAAACTGGTTTGCCGTCGTGAGTTACAAGGGGCAGATCAGGACGTTTTACCGTCTTGATCCCAAAATCCACGGGTATAAGAGCAATACCGAGTATTTTAACGCGCAAGCGCAGAGAAAATAATTATTTTGACCTTTTTGGGGGGAAGCCCTAGAAGATTGAGCTATGACCTATAACCCTGATTTATTGGACAAGGCCAAGCGCCATCCTGAGAAGCAGAAGAATCCCGACCAGCCAATGGGCAAGAAACCGGACTGGATTCGGGTGAGGGCTCCGGCGGCGGGCGGGGCTTATGGCGAAACTCACTCAATCGTCAAACAGTTAAAACTCACGACCGTGTGTGAAGAGGCGGGATGCCCCAATATCGGAGAGTGCTGGAACAAGCGTCACGCCACTTTCATGATTATGGGTGAGGTTTGCACTCGTGCCTGTGCGTTTTGTAATGTTGCCACAGGAAAGCCCGATGAACTAGACAAGATGGAGCCGCTTCGCGTGGCGGTTGCGGTCGAGAAGATGGGGCTAAAACATGTGGTGGTGACGTCCGTGGACCGCGACGACCTCCCCGATGGTGGGGCGGAACATTTTGTTAAAACGATTGAGGCTATTCGCTTCAAATCGCCGGAGACGACCATTGAAATCTTGACTCCTGACTTTAAGAAAAAGACTGGAGCCGTTGATATTGTTGCAAAATCTCGTCCTGATGTGTTTAATCACAATCTTGAAACTGTGCCGCGTTTGTACCCGAAAGTACGGCCCGGGGCGCGGTATTACACGTCTTTGCGTCTGCTGGAGCGGGTAAAAGAGGTTGATCCCGATATTTACACCAAATCCGGCCTTATGGTCGGTCTTGGGGAGGCTTTGGAAGAGGTCGGGCAGGTTATGGACGATATGCGGGCAGCAGGGGTCGATTTTTTGACGATTGGTCAATATCTCCAACCCAGTCCGAAACATGCTCCCGTGACCCATTTCTGGACACCTGACGAGTTCGAGGTGTTGGGGAAAATAGCAAAATCCAAGGGTTTCCTTATGGTTTCGGCCTCTCCGTTAACCCGTTCCAGCCACCATGCGGGCGAGGATTTTGATCGTCTTAAGGCTGCGAGGGAAGCCAGCCGTCGGGCTTAGGTCTTCTACCCCTAAATTTCTTTATACATAATATTGTATTTTCTTGCCTTTTCCCTAGTTTTCCGCATATAAGATGGCATGCGTATCGGGAGAAAGGTTGATTGTGTATGAACAAAAGGGCGTCGCCGTTTAGTCCTGCCCCCCAGGGTGGTGTTGGGAAGGGTTATAAACCACGCTCACCAATGGGGGCCATTGGCAGGGGTTTGGTCGACGTTTTCCTGAAGCTGGCACAAAGGGAGTTTGAGGAGAAAGCGCCTGACGTTACGACTCCGCCTTTTGCAGTCAGAAAAGAATTGTGGTTTGAATGGTGTCGGGATGCTCTCGAGGAGGGGGACGTCGATCGGTTGCAGTTTCTGATGATGACGTCTGCGTTGATTGGCCGGCATCAGGATTCCGGCTTCAATCGTCTTGAATATGTCTGCAATGTCATTCGGCTCTATAACGATCCAAATCTAGATGATAAAGCAATGGAGAAAATCTTCTTCGAGGATATTATCAAGGGATCGCAGGGCACAATTATCGAAGACGAACTGAATAGTGTTCTTTCTTATGCCGACAGGGCACCGAAGGATTCCCAGGGCAGTATGCGTGAAGAGTTCTGTGCCGAGAATGGAACGGTTCAGCGAACATATTCCGCTCTTCCCAAAGAGCAAATTCTCCCGATGCTTAGATGGTTGCGGCAAGAGGAAATTATTTCGTGGGAGCAGGCGGCGCTGGTTTTGTGTATAAACCTTCACGCCAGAGAGCAGCGTAGCAAAGGATCCGCTGGGCGTTACCTAAAACATCCGATGGCTGTTGCGGGTATGGTTCTGGAAGAGGCTCAAATTAATTTTGATAGTGAGCATGATATCGCAGTTGCTGTTGCGGACGCCCTATTACATGATACGCTCGAAAAATCTAATTATGATCCATATAGGGATTATGTGGGTATCCTGCCTTCCGAAGTTGTGGATGATATTTCGGTTCTTACCAAGGATCCTGAAGATACTTATTTTGAATATAATAAAAAATGTGGGCAGCGGAAACATACCGCTTTAGTGAAGTGGAAGGATCCTGTCCATAATTGTTTGGATGCCAAGGAAGATCGGGCGTCTTTTAAACAGCGGTTTATTTACCCCCTGACTGCAGCATATGAAAAATCATGTTTTCTTAATCCTTCGGTTGCCTTGAAAAGTGTAAAGGAGTTTGCAATTGAAAGCCGTATCTATGACGAGACGGACTTTAATGCGGTGGATTGCGTCTCCAATGCTCCGAAAGGGTTATATAATGTGATGCATCTGGGAGAGATTGAAAGTTCTCTGGTTTTGGATAGAATGGCTTTGAGTAAATATATAACATTCAAGCACCTGCCTTTATCGTCAGGGACTAAAACATCCGCGCCATTTATCCATGCCTATCCACACCGAGCGTAAAATTCTCCCTTATTCCGCCAGCCAGATGTTTGATCTGGTTATGGATGTTGAAAAATATCCTGACTATTTGCCGTGGTGTCTTGATTGTCGTGTCCTGAAAAAGGGCGACGGATTTATTCTGGCCAATCTGGTGATCGGATATAAACTGTTCCGGGAATGGTTTACCTCCAAAGTCACGTTCGAACCATCTTCCACCATTCATGTCGATTATGTCAGCGGTCCTTTGCGACATCTTACCAATGACTGGACATTCACCGACAACGGGGATGGAACTTGCACGGTAGACTTCTATGTTGATTTTGAATTCAAGAACCCTGTGTTTGAAAAGCTGGTGGGTGTGTTTTTTGCCGAGCTGGTCAAGCGGATGGTTGGCTCGTTCGTGATAAGGGCCGAGGCAATTTACGGGATTAAAAAGTAACAGGAGACGAATATGAAATATTTTCTAATGTTTTTTTGCGTTTTGTCGATGACTCCATTGGTCGTGCAGGCGCAAGAGGCGCGCGCCGTTCTGGAAACGGGGCAAACGCTTGTTACACTCAATGCCTCCGACCAGAAGGATGTCGAGCAGGATTTGCTGGTGGCCGATCTCAGGATCGAGATTGATGACAAAGACGCGCGCACCGTTCAGGACAGGATCAACAAAGCGATGCAGCAGGCGGTCGCTGTAGCCAAGAAAGTCAGTGAGGTCGAGGTTTCGACGGGGCAATACTATGTTTATTCTTATGATCCCAATTCAACACCCAGACCTGTTGCGTCTGTGGGGCAAAAGCCGAAACTGATCTGGAAGGGTAGCCAGTCTCTGCAAATTCAATCGAAAGATTCCCAGAAAATTCTCGATCTGGTCGCCGAGATTCAGGATCAAGGGTTTGCGGTGAACGGGTTGAGTTATACTCTGTCGAACGAGTTGGCTGAGACTTATCGTGACGAGTTGATGGTAGGCGCGCTCAAAAAAATCCAGAGCAAGGCGGCCTTGATTGCCAAATCACTCGGCAAATCCGGATACGATATTATCGAAGTTAATGTCGAGGGGGCCTATATGCCGTCGCCTATGCCGATGTTGCGTGGAATGGCAAAAGCAGAGATGGCAATGGCCTCGGATATGGCGGTTTCTGCACCAGTAGCCGAGCCGGGCAAGACGACGGTCAATTTGTCGGTGTCGGCGCGGGTTGTTATAAAGCCTTAAGTTTATTCACCAATTTTTCCCAATACCGTTTCCAGTGCCGTTTTTGCAGCGGCAAACCGAATGGCTTGGCGGTCGCCGGTGAAAATATGGCGTTCGGCGAGGCATTCCCCATCGCGGCGGGCGAAGCCGATATAGACGAGACCCACGGGTTTGTCTTTTGTTCCACCGGTCGGTCCGGCGATGCCTGTAACGGAAATTGTGACATCCGCTTGCGAGTTTTTAAGGGCTCCTAGCGCCATCTCGCGGGCAGTTTCTTCGCTGACAGCTCCGAATTTGTCGAGGGTGAGCGGGCTAACGCCGAGCATGTCGGTTTTGGCTTGGTTGGAGTAGGTGACAAAAGCGCGGTCGAAAATTTCCGATGATCCGGAACGGTCGGTCACCAATGTGGAGATCAGTCCACCCGTGCAGGACTCGGCTGTTGCCAGTTTCAGAGTCTTGGTTTTAAGAATTTCACTAACAGTGCCGACGAGTTCAGATAAATCCATAAAGCCCCCACGCTCCCCACAGGATCAAGAGAGTATAGAGCGCGGCCATCAAATCGTCCACCATTACCCCTGCTGCGCCGCCGACTTCGCGGTCCATCCAGTTGATCGGCCACGGTTTCAGGGCATCGAAAAAGCGGAATATTAAAAATCCGCTCACGACAAAAAATGGTGAGAAAACAGGGAGTAAGGCCAAAACGAAGAGGATGGCGGCGACTTCGTCGATGACAATAAAAGAAGAGTCATGGTCGTTCATGCGGGATTCTATTTTTCTTGTGGCTAAGTAGCCGATGCTGGTCAACAGGCATCCCACGCCAAAGGTCACAAGGGGGGATGTGGCGGCGAGTAGCAGCAGGCCAAACAATGCTCCGCCGAATGTTCCCCATGTGCCGGGGGCGGGGATCAAAAGGCCGGAGCCGAACCACGTTGCTACTTGGAATTCCCATGAGGCGGGGCGGGTGGCTTTTAAAAAGGCGCGGCGTTTTTTGCGCAGATCATCGAGTTTGATTTGTAGTTTTTCTTTTAAATGATTCATTTCTCTACTCTGGAATGGAAATGGTAACAACGACTTGGACGGCGATGCCTTCGCCGCGACCAGTGAATCCCAGTTTTTCAGTGGTGGTGGCTTTGACCGCGACGCGGGAAAGGGGAAGGGACATGATAGATGCAATCCGTTCGCGCATAGTGTCGCGATGCGGACCTATTTTCGGGGCTTCGCAAATGATGGTAACGTCGACGTGGTTTACCACGCCGCCTTGGGACGTTACGGAGTGCAGGGCTTCTTGCAAGAAGATGGTGCTGTCCTTTCCTTTGTGGGCGGGATCGCTTGGTGGGAAGTGCGAGCCGATATCGCCGTCGGCAATCGTTCCATACAGTGCGTCGGTGATGGCGTGGAGCGCGACATCGGCGTCGGAATGGCCCGCGAGCTTGTGGGTATAGGGAATGTCAATGCCGCCGATGCGGATATGCTCGGCTGGATCGCCGAAGGCGTGGACGTCAAAGCCCATGCCGGTTTTGATGATCGGCGCGGGGTTGGCTTTCGAGAGGATGTAAGAGGCCATTTCAAGATCCTCAGGCGTTGTGATTTTGATATTGGTTTTTGGACCGATGACGTAAGACGACGTGACGCCATTTGCGGCGACCAGACTTGTATCGTCGGTAAAAGACTGCCCTTTGAATTTTTCGTGGGCGGATTTTAAATCGCCAAAGTAAAAACCTTGCGGGGTCTGGATCGAGAGTAGCGTGTCGCGGTCGATTGTTTCCCCCAGAATTTCGTCGGCCTTCCGGCGGATGGTTTCCGAGATCGGCGCGGCCAAGGTCGCGGCGCGGTGAGTTATTAGGGCCGTTACAACATGTTCGATATCTTCGGGACGGACGCAAGGGCGGGCGGCGTCGTGAACCAGAATAATGTCGTCTTCATCCAGATTGAGAAAGTCGAGGGCGTTATAGACGCTTTCCTGACGGTCTTTGCCGCCGGTGATCGGTAAGGGGAGGTTTAAATCCTTGGTGGCGGCGTGGTATAGATCAAGATGATCGGGATGAATGACAACTTGAATGTGTTTTAATCCCTTGCAGGTGCGGAAAGCCGCGATGGTGTGGGACAGGACCGATTTTCCGCCGATAGACAGATATTGTTTCGGGATGTCCGCTCCAAAACGGCTCGCGGTTCCGGCGGCGACAATAATCACCGAAAATTCTGCGTTTTTGGGTTGATTTTGGCTCATAACGGTATGGTTTAGCTTGCTTTTTCATCTGTGAACAGGGATATTTCGCCCTAGGATAAAAAACGTGATGAAATCTTTGTCCCCTTTGGGTTTTTTCGGCTCGATGAAGCTGCCTATCCGTTTGATTTGGCTGCGGAGTCGGTTGCGTTCGTCATGGGATGGGCGTTTGGCTGTCCTGCTCATGTTTCTGGCTGTGGTGGCGGGGATTGCGACTTATGCCGCGCTTCGGTCTGCTCCGCCGTTCGGGGATAATCCCGATGCGGTGATCTGGCTTCTCAACATTGATCTGATTATTCTAGGGGCGCTGGGCATTCTGATTGCGCGGCGGGTGGTTTCTTTGTTCACGACGTGGCGGAAGGGAATTCCGGGGGCACGCCTTCATATTCGTCTGGTCTATATTTTCGGTTTGCTGGCGATGGCGCCTGCTGTCATCATGACGGTCTTTTCCCTCGTCTTTTTCCATTACGGTGTGCAGACATGGTTTAGCGACCGTGTGCGGACTGCGGTGAACGAGTCTCAAGAAGTGGCTGAGTCTTATCTGCGCGAGCACCATCAGGTGATCCGCGCCGATATTATGGCGATGGCCAAGGACCTCGATCATGAATCCGAATTGGTTTACACCAACCCAGCAGGGTTTAAGCGCTTTGTCGAGACGCAGTCTTATCTGCGTGGTTTATCCGAGGTTCTGGTTTTTACCAAAAACAAACAGGTAATCGCGCAGGTTGGTGATGTGTCAGATTTCTTGAGCAAGGAGTTGCCGCAATTCGCGTTGAAGCAGGCAGATGACGGAGATGTTGCCGTTTTGACTTCGGTTGAGGATGACCGCGTTCAAGCTTTGGTCAAGTTGCAGGGCATTCCCGATGGCTATCTGTTTGTCGGGCGGTCTGTTGAATCCAATGTTTTGAAGCATCTGACGACGACGCGTGAGGCCGTTAAAAAATATGACGAGATGGCTGACCGTTATGTCGGGATGCAGCGGACTGTGACGATGATTTATATCGTTGTGGCGCTTATTTTGCTTTTTGCGGCGATTTTCTTTGCGTTGGCGTTTGCGCGGCGTTTGGCAACGCCGATTGTCGCGTTGATTGATGCGTCTGACCGCGTTCGTAAAGGTGATCTGACGCCGATTGTTCCCGATCATAGCGGGTTCGAGGAATTCGATCATCTCTCGCGGTCTTTCAACCGGATGACGCGGCAAATTCAGGACCAGCGGAACGAGCTGATTTTGGCCAACCGCCGGATCGACGAGCGCCGTCAATTTACAGAGACGATTCTGGCCGGTGTGACGTCGGGGGTTCTCAGTCTAGATAAATCGGGACAGGTGACGCTGGCCAACGCATCAGCTGCGGCCATTCTGGGGAAACGGCAGGATGTTATCCTTTCTTCTACCATTCACCAGTTAATGCCGGATCTGGACGAGGTGATTACGACGGCCTATGCGCGACCTGACAAGGTTCACCAGAAAGAGGTCTTTGTTCAAACCCTTGAGGGCGGAAGACGGACCCTGTTGGTACGAGTCGGGATCGAATTGCTGGGCGATAAGGATATTGGTGCGGTTATTACATTCGATGATATTACCGATGTGCAGTCGGCCCAGCGCAAGGTGGCTTGGGCGGATGTGGCCCGGCGGATCGCCCATGAAATCAAGAACCCGTTGACGCCAATCCAGTTGTCGGCTGAACGGTTGAAACGCAAATATTTGAACCAGCTTGGTGAAGACGATCAGCGTGTTTTTAGCCAGTGTATTGACACCATTATCCGTCATGTCGGGGATATTGGGCATATGGTGTCGGAATTTTCCGCATTTGCCCGTATGCCGGAGCCGAAATTCTCACTGGTTAATTTGTCGGATGTGGTGACGGACAGTCTTTCGTTTTTCAAGCAGGCTCATTCGGGCATCAAGTTTTCGGGGCAAGTCGATAAAAATGCCACGGCAATGGTGCAGTGCGATGAGCAGCAAATCCGGCAGGCTTTGACCAATCTGATGCAAAATGCCGTTGAATCTCTTGAGGAAGATCAGAAAACCCGTGAATTTGTACCAGAAATCGGGGTGTGGATGGCGGCAGACCCCGATGGCAGCTCGTATCTGCTTGTTATTAATGACAATGGCCCCGGATTTCCAGGGGATATGACGCCGGAAAGTCTGACGGAGCCCTATGTGACCTTCAAGGAAAAAGGGACGGGTCTGGGACTCGCGATTGTGAAAAAAATTGTTGAGGACCATAACGGCCAGCTTCTCTTCGGAGGGAATGATCATGTAAAATCGGTTATCGGCTGGACCGATCTGGGTGGGGCAACCATTTCCATCCTGCTGCCCCGTGCTTGAGTTTGTTTTGGAAAGTTGCTAGATAAAGACCAATGTCAAAAGCGAATATCCTGATTGTTGATGATGAGGCCGATATCCGGTCCCTGATTGTGGGGATTCTGGAAGACGAAGGCTATGGAACCGGACAGGCTGAAAATGCCGCTCAGGTGTATGACGCTTTGGGCAAGAAGAATTATTCTCTCGTAGTTCTCGATATATGGTTGAAGAACAGCGAGTATGACGGACTTGGTATTCTTGAAAAGATCAAGCAGAGCTATCCCGATTTGCCGGTGGTGATGATCAGCGGTCATGGCACGATTGAAACAGCGGTCAAGGCCATCAAGATCGGCGCTTATGATTTCATTGAAAAGCCGTTCAAGACCGACCGTCTTTTGCTGATGATCGACCGCGCTTTGGAAGCTGCGGCGTTGCGGCGTGAAAATGCCGCACTCAAAGTTCAGAATGAACGGATTACCGAGCTGGTTGGTCCTTCGCAGGTGTTTCAGTCTTTGGTCGCGACACTTGACAAAATCGCTCCGACCAATAGTCGTGTGATGATTACCGGTGCTTCGGGTTCTGGCAAGGAAGCGGTGGCCCATTACATTCACAAGAATTCATCGCGCGCCAATGCGTCTTTTGTTGCGGTCAATTGCGCAACTCTTACGCCGGATTCTCTGGAAGAAAAACTGTTCGGGATCGAGCAGAGCGGGAAGATTGTTCCCGGCCTTCTGGAACGTGCCAATGGCGGGACGTTGTTGCTCGATGAAGTGGCAGACCTGCCGATGGAAACGCAAGGTAAAATTCTTCGCGTCTTGCAGGAACAATCTTTTACGCCGCTTGGCGGGCAAATGCCAGTTAAGGTCGATGTGCGGGTGATGGCATCAACCGCACAGAGCCTTGAGGATAAAATCGAGTCGGGCGAGTTTCGCGAAGATTTGTTTTACCGTCTGAACGTTGTTCCGGTGCAAATTCCACGCCTTCAGGACCGCAAGGAAGATATTCCGACACTGTTCGATTATTTTATGACTGAAATTTCCAAGAATTCCAAAGGTTCGGTATTGCGGCCATTATCCGATGGGGCGCTTGTGGCGTTGCAGAGCTATGTCTGGCCAGGGAACGTGCGTCAGCTCAAAAACCTTGTTGAATGGGTCATGGCAACCGCTTGTCAGAACGGTGCGTCGGATGAACCGATTCAGGCGTCAGATTTGCCGCAGGAAATTACCCAGTTTGTTCATGCGTCGCTCAAGGGCGATTGGGAAACGGATATGATTTCTCTGCCGCTGCGTGAAGCGCGGGAAGTGTTCGAGCGAGAATATTTGCTCGCGCAGATTACGCGGTTTAATGGCAATATTTCACGAACGGCGCAGTTTGTCGGAATGGAACGTTCCGCTTTGCATCGTAAACTCAAATCTCTTCATATCACGACGTCCGAACGCGAAGAGCGTGAGGAAAACGGTGAGCAATCTCCCTATGACCGATCTCTCAAAACCGCCACGGCCTGAGGTCATCCTGTTTGACTGGGATGGGACTCTGGCCGATAGTTTTGCCTTGCTTTTTGCCGCTTACAATCACGTGGCCGATCATTTCGAGATGCCGCATTTCACGCAGGAGCAGGTTATTTTGAATACGCGGCGGTCATCGCGCGATATCTTTCCGGAGTTGTTTGGCGAACGTGCAGCGGAAGCCTCGGATGTGTTCTATGCTTATATACGTGAGCATCAACTCTCCCATCTCAACCCCAAGGCGGGGGCAGAAGCTCTTCTGAAGGAGTTGAGTGATGCGGGGTTAAAGATGGCGATTGTCAGCAATATGCATCATGGGATGCTGGTCCAGAGTGTCGAGAAGCTTGGTTGGGATATGTATTTTCCGGTCGTGCTTGGCGCGGGGCAGGCGGTGCGGGACAAACCGGCCCCCGATCCGTTGCTGTTGGCGTGTGAAAAACTCGGGGCCAATCCGCAACATCATCCCATCTGGTATATTGGCGATACCGAAACCGATATGATGGCCGCACGGGATGCGGGTGTTATTCCGGTCTTGATCGGGCACGGCGCGCGCACTATTTCAGATTGCGAGCGGGTTGGAATACGGCCTTATTTTACGAAAAACTTTACAGAACTTATAAGCACGTTTGAAAAATAGCCATTTATTTTCAACATAGCTCTTGCTGCGATAAAGCATGTTCGCTATGGTGCGCTGGACTCCGGTCGTTTTGTGCATAGCAATATAGTGGTGAAAAGAAAAAAATGAATGAAAAGAACCAGAACATTCAAGATGTGTTCTTGAATAGAATCCGTAAGGAAAAACACACTGTTACAGTGTTTCTTGTGAACGGGGTGAAGTTGCAGGGAATTGTCACTTGGTTCGATAATTTCTGTCTGCTGCTTAAACGCGACTCTCATATCCAGCTTGTCTACAAACATGCGATTTCGACCATTATGCCATCCGGTCCGTTGTCCCTTTACGAAGGTGACGATGCGGATAACGGAGCATCTTCGTCTGAAGCTGCGTCTGAATAATTGTCATGACTGAAAATTCGGGCGGAACCTGCCTGATCGTCCATCCCGTCTTCTCGCGTGAGGTTACGGGTGGAGAACAGGTGTCTTCTTCTCGTGACGTGGAGTCTATGATCTCCGAGGTCGTCGGTCTTGCGGCTGCCATTTATCTTGAGGTCATTGAAGTCATCCCCGCCAATGTGCGTAAGATTTCTGCCGGACATTTTCTGGGTAAAGGAACACGCGAGTCCATTGCCGAAACTGTCGAGGAAGTTTCTCCGACGGTTGTAATTGTCAATGCCACGCTTTCTCCGGTGCAGCAGCGCAATCTGGAGAGGGAATGGAACGCCAAGGTGATCGACCGTACCGGTTTGATTCTAGAGATTTTCGGGGAGCGGGCTCAAACCGCCGAGGGAAAGATGCAGGTTGAATTGGCTGCTCTTACCTATCAACGGTCGCGTCTGGTGCGGTCGTGGACCCACCTAGAACGGCAACGCGGCGGGGCAGGGTTTCTCGGTGGGCCGGGTGAAACGCAGATCGAGTTGGACCGCAGGATTATCGACGATAAAATCATTGCCCTTAAATCCCAGTTGGAGCATGTGCGTAAAACGCGTGATTTGCAGCGAAAAAGCCGCGAGCGCGTTCCCTACCCGGTGGTGGCGCTCGTCGGTTATACCAACGCGGGGAAATCGACGCTGTTTAACAAGCTGACAGGTGCTGAAGTTTTTGCCAAGGATTTGCTGTTTGCGACGCTTGATCCCACAATGCGGCGGTTGAAACTTCCCAAGGGTAGGGATGTTATTCTCTCTGACACTGTCGGATTTATTTCCGATTTGCCGACGCATCTGATTGCGGCGTTCAGGGCGACTCTTGAGCAGGTACAGTATGCCGATGTGATTTTGCATGTTCGCGATATCTCTTCTCCTGAAACAGAAGCCCAGCGCGAGGACGTGGTCACTATTTTGAAAGATATTGGCGTCGATTATGACACTGATGATCGGGTGATCGAGGTTCTTAATAAAATTGACTTGTGCGAGGACCGTCATTGGCTGCGGGAGCCGGGCCTCAAAGGGCGACAAATCCCTGTGTCCGCTGTAACCGGCGAAGGGCTTGAGGCTTTGCTGGAGTCCATCGAAGGGCGGTTGACGTGCCATTACAAACAAGTCACGATTGATCTGGACTCGTCCAACGGTAAAGCGTTTGCGTGGCTCCACCGCCATGCATCGGTTCTGGACAAAAAAGAGGACGGCGATCATATCCACCTGACGGTTTCAATCGACGAAGGTGAATACCAGAAATATTTAGGTCTATTCGGTCCTATTTCTGCTTAGAGGCCGTTTTCTTTTTTGCGGGAGCGTATTTCTGCTCAATCAGTGTAAAGATCGTGCGCATGCCCATTTCCTTACCACCTTGAGAGCGTCCCGGTTGTGGGGTGTTTTGCCAAGAGCGCTGGTCGAGGTGAACCCATGTCGTTTCCGGCGTTACGAAATGCTCGAGGAACAGGGCTGCGGTGATGGATCCTGCGGGATTGCTGGACGAGCCGCTGTTGTTGATGTCGGCAACCGGCGAGATGATATCTTTTTTATAGTTTTGCCAGAGCGGGAGATTCCACAGTGGATCATCCAGACCTATCGAAAGATTCTGGATGTCGTGGCCCAGCTTTTCGTCGTTGGAATAGACGATGCCAATCTCCGGTCCGACGGCGTAATGTGCTGCGCCGGTCAGGGTGGCAAAGTCGACCAGCAAATCCGGTTCTTCCTCGCAGGCAAGTGCCAAGCAGTCGGCCAGAACCAGACGGCCTTCGGCATCCGTATTTCCGATCTCGATTGTCTTGCCATTGCGGGCGGTCAGAATATCGCTCGGGCGATAGGCGCGACCTGAGACCGAGTTTTCAACGCACGGGATCAGCAGGCGCAGATAAACGGGGAGTTTGAGGCTCATAATCATCAGGGCGGTTCCCAGCGCAATCGCCGCTCCCGCCATATCCTTTTTCATCAGCAGCATTCCGGCTGACGGTTTGAGGTCGTATC
Source organism: Pseudomonadota bacterium (assembly GCA_029558635.1). GTDB lineage: Bacteria > Pseudomonadota > Alphaproteobacteria > Micavibrionales > Micavibrionaceae > UBA1573. The sequence goes on from JAKQEE010000052.1 coordinate 535,454, forward strand.
CGCCAGTGTCGAAGCAGACGCCTTTGCCGACCAAAGTCACTTTCGGGTGCTTGGGGTTGCCCCATGCGAGTTCGGTGAGGCACGGGCGACGGTCACTGCCGTGGCCTACGGCATAGATCAGGGGTAGGTTTTCTTCGATCAGTGACTCGTCTTCGGTGATGCGGATCAAGGCACCGAAATTTTTGCCGACTTTTTCAATTGCTCCGGCCAAAGTGCGAGGACCCAAGGCATTGGGCGGGAGGTTGATAAGGTTACGGGCAAGATATGCTGCTCGCGCCGTGGCGTCGATCCGCGTTTTATTGACGCCTTTGGGAATAAGCAGATGGGGGAGTTTTTTATCCGACTTTTTATAGTGGTCGAATTGATAGGCGGCCAAGAGCCAGCCGATGCAAATATTTTCCAGCTCTTCTTGTTTGTGCGCGCCTTCGATTTCGTAGAGGCCTTCGCCGATTTTTTCGGCAGCAGCGCAAACTGTATAAAGGCTGATTTTACCGTCATGGCCGATATAAACGGCGTCCGACGTTCCGTCTGTCGAGAGTGTTTGTATGTGTGTCCCGTCTTTGGCCGTCCAGCCTTTTGCCTTGAACTGGTTCTGAAGGAATAGGGGTTGTTTTGCAACCCATTTCTCAAACGTGGAGGCCTTTATGAAGTGAATTGGGGTGGTTTTGTCTTTGCCTTTGGCTTGAAGAAGGTCGGGCAGGGCCAGAATGTCGAAGATTTCGGAGGTCATGTTGTTCTCTCTTTCCTGCACAGAATAAGGTGGTTTACGATTCCCCGAAAGGATTTTTAACCAGTCTTTAATATTTTACATATATATTTTTGTGAGGTTTCAAAAGATGGGGTGAAAAATGGCCGGTGTAAAAGATGGGATTGATCGCGCAAAAGGTTTAGGAAAAGACATGGTTCGCGAGCAGAGAGCGCGAGCGGAGGTCTTGTTGCAAGGCGGTGAAGCGCAAATCAGGCGTGGTGCAGCTGATCAGGTTACAAAAGGAATATTGGGCGGTCTAGGGCTGAACGGTATTGCCGAAAGCCTTCAGCGTAAGGTGCTTAAAGGTGGGGCCGATGTAACTGAGGCATTAAAAGTGAAACCGAGTGAGCCGCAAAAACCTGCGAAGGTTGAGGAAAGATCTGCGGCCAAGCCTGCCGAACCCAAAGCGGAGGACACACCGAAGGAAAAAAGTTGGTGGGATAAAGTCAAAACCACGGTTGGCGATGGTGTTAAGGCTGCAGAAGAGTTCCATGAGGATAATAAAAGACAACAAGAGGAGCGGGGTAAAAATGATCAGCCTAGTGATACTGGGCAAGGATTCCAGTTTGGTTCCGATGCGAGTGATGTTCAGAGCTTGTTAAAAGAGAATAAGCTGGCACTTGACCAAGGGGCAAAGGTTGCGGATATGAAGGTTGCTGCGGCTCCAACTGGGCCTTCTGGTATGGCGTAGAAAAAGAGTTTCAAACAAGAAGCCCCCGAATGATCGGGGGCTTTTGAATTTCGTGTGTCTGCCTAAAAAATTAGGCGGCGGCGCGGAGGTTGACGGCTGCGATTTTGCCGCGGGCGTCTTCCAGATCGTAGGACACTTTTTGTCCTTCGTTCAGGGTTTTCATTCCCGATTTTTCAACAGCGGAAATGTGAACGAAAATGTCTTTTCCTCCGTCATCAGGGATAATGAAACCAAAGCCTTTTTGTCCGTTGAACCATTTAACTGTACCAGTAGCCATTTTTTTTACTTCCTTGAGGTTAGTGTGTTAGTCGTATTCCAGTCTCAGGGAGGCATTAAAGGCGTACCGCAGAAACTTATACTGCCCGGATTATATCCGAGCAGCACAAGTTTGTATATAGAATTTCTGTGGAAAAGTTATGACTAGGCCACAGCTTCTTTTTTCTCGCCAGTCCCTTTTTCCGAGGCGGCGCGGGCTTTACGGCCTTTAATCATGTTTTCAAGGCGTTCGGCGGCGGCTTCTTCCGAGATTTTCTCGACTGCGGCCACTTCACGGGCCAGACGTTCCAGTGCGGACTGGTAAATCTGGCGTTCGGAGTAGGATTGTTCGCTATCGTCGTTGCTGCGTTTCAGGTCGCGGAGCACTTCGGCAATCGAAACCGGATCGCCCGAGTTGATCTTGGTTTCGTATTCCTGAGCGCGGCGGGACCACATGGCGCGGCGAACATGGGCGCGGCCTTGAAGTGTCTTCAGAGCGTCTTCCATGCGTCCGGTCGAGGACAGGCGGCGCAGGCCCGACGCGTGGGCTTTGGCCACAGGCACTTTCAGGCGCATACGGTCTTTTTCGAAGGCGATGGCGTAGAGTTTGATTTCCATGCCACCGATGGTCTGGGTTTCAACGGCCTCGATCTCGCCAACACCATGGGCAGGGTAGCAGACATAGTCGCCTTTTTTGAATTCAACTTTTTCAGCTTCTTTGGCGATCGGGGCCATTTGACGGACCGGCTGGACCGGAGCCAACGGCTTGTTAATAACCTGAATCGGGCGATAAACCGGCTTGACCATGTTCGGGTTGGTTGCGCTTGCTGCCGCAGCCGATTTTTGCGGCGCCATCATCACGACAGGTTTGCCGACACCGGAAACGATCGGGGCGTTCTGGTTTTGCGGCATTTTCACCATGATTGGTTTAGCGGCCGATTTGGCAGCAACGGGCTTGGTTGTTGCGATTTTCGGGGTAGTCTTAATAGTTTGTTTGGTCACTTTTTGTGTTTTGGGAGCCTTTGCCGGAGCTTTTTCCGCTTTTTTGGGTGCAGCTTTGACAGCTTTTACCGTGGCGGCTTTTTTCGCGGCGGCTTTAGCTGGCGTCTTAATAGTTTGTTTGGTTGCTTTTTGTGTTTTTGCTTCTGTTTTTGCGGGCGCTTTTACGGCTTTGGCCGGAGCGGCAGCTTTCTTCGCCGCAGGCTTTTTAGCGGCGGTTTTGGCAGTTATTGCGGGCTTTTTAGCTTTGGCAGCGGTTTTCACAGCGGGTCTGGCCGCTTTTTTAACGGTTTTGGTGGCGGTTTTAGCAGTCGTAGTGATTTTTTTAGTTGCTGTGACTTTTTTAGCTTTTTCGTTCTTTTTCATGCTGTTACGCCCTTTTCTTTGCATGTTGGTTTAATTAAACAGGCCGTTTTAGGGTCTGTTTCGTCCAAAGCCCACGATGTTTTTGTGACAAGATCATGAAAAATGACCATTGACGCTTATAAAAAGAGGGGCTAAACACAAACTGCCCACTCCTGTACCTCGCTCATCGTTTAAGCATGGCAAGGACTATAGCACAATTTTGGGATTTTTCAAATTTTTCTTTATGATTCGTTAATATGGGAAGTTTTGGGCTTTCCAAGGCCTAAAATCATCCGAATGTTATTCCCTCTGAATGAAGGACTTTGCAAAGCAAGGCCGGAATGCGGGAGGAGACCCAGTTTATTATGCCGCGGCTCAATGCGCCGCACATATTCTTCTGGATCCCCGAACAGTGTTCGGCGTTGCCTCGCAGTCGGGGATGACGGATAGGTGGTTAGTCTCCTTCGCCGGGTTTGGGCGAAAACCATTCCTTGAATTTGTTCTTAATGGATTTGAACTTTTCGGCTTCCGGCATCGGGTCCTTTTTACGGGTGATGTTCGGCCATTCCTGGGCGTATTTGGTGTTCATTTCCAGAAATTCCTGACCTTGCGGGTGGCTATCCGGCACAATGGCCTCAATGGGGCATTCGGGCTCGCACACGCCACAATCAATGCATTCGTCAGGGTGAATGACCAGCGTGTTTTCGCCTTCGTAAAAGCAATCGACGGGGCATACTTCGACACAATCGGTGTATTTACATTTGATACAGGCTTCGGTCACTACGAATGTCATTTTTGGCCTCTTTTGGTCTTTTTTCTCTTCGTTGTTTAGGGAATTTTACTCAGAAAATCAAGGTGCGGTTTGTCGCGTCGAAGGTCACTGTCTGGCCCTGATGGATCGGGAAAATCTGTCCGTTATGGCCGATGGGGGCGTTCGATATTACAGGGCAATGCAGGGAATTGGCATGCTTTTCCAGAATATTATCCATTGATTCGCCGTAGGGTCGGCCTGTGTCCTTCGTATCGGCAAATTCCCCGAAAATGACGCCTGCGGGTTTTACGACGTTCAGACTTTGCCACAGCATGCGGTCAAAGCGGCTGGTTTCATCGCCGACATCCTCTAAAATCAGGATATGGCCGTTTAAATCCGGCATGAAGGGGGTTCCTGCCAGAACACACAGGCTGGACAATGTCGCGGCGAATATGGGCGCGGTGACATGCTTGGCGTTCAGGGTTTTGGCTGTTTCAAAAGTGATGGGCTTTGTCCTGCTGCCACTCAGAATTTCAAACGTTAGGTCCACAGATGCGGCATCCATGCGCGAAAGGGTTTGAACCGTGGGGCCGAAAAATCCTTTGATACCCTTGGTGTAATGGGCGGCCAGCAGGGTGGTGGTGTCGCTGAACCCCATGAGCGGTTTATGGTTGGGGCCATTCAGAAAATCGGGCAATAAGAAGTAAGAGCGGTTGCCGCCTGTGGACGCCATAATCAGGTCGATTTCCGACATGGAGGCCAGATCACGATAGGCTTCGACTTTTTCCTGTGGCGTTCCTGCGGGCTGGTTGCCGGATTCCGATCCCACATAGGTTTGCGGGTGTATCACCAATGTATAGCCGCGTTGTCTGAGGATGTCGCAGCCCTGTTCGAAGCGGTCGGCGATGATGCTGCTCGATGGGGAGAATATGCCGATGGTTTTGGGAGCGAGAGTCATGTGGCCATTCTACTTGATGACTTTGAAAGCCTCAAGAGCGGCGTCGCGGGCTTTGGCATGGTCCAGAATGGGCTTGATTTGATGCGAGTCGGGGGCCCATTTATTGATGTATTCCTGTTGAGGGTCGAATTTGTCGCCCTGAGTTGTCGGGTTGAAGATGCGGAAATAGGGGGCGGCGTCGGCTCCGCAGCCCGCAACCCATTGCCAGCTCGCGGCATTGTTGGCAAGGTCGGCGTCAAAGAGTGTGTCCCAGAACCAGTCTTCGCCCACGCGCCAGTGATAACGCAAATCCTTGACCAAAAATGACGCCACAATCATCCGAACGCGGTTGTGCATGTATCCAGTTTGCCAGAGTTCGCGCATACCGGCGTCCACAATTGGAAAGCCTGTTTGGCCTTTTTGCCATTTTTCCAGCAGGTCGGGATCGGGGGTGTTCCAATCGAAGGATGTGAATTTTTTGTTGAGTGGTTCTTCGGGGAGGGCGGGATTATAATAAAGAAGTGAGTGGGAAAATTCCCGCCATGCTAGCTCGGAATGAAAACAGTCGAGATCGTTTTCGGCGTGGTTTTTTATTCCGGATTCTATGCTGGCGTGCCACGCCTGATTGGGGGATATTTCCCCGAAGTGAAGATGCGGCGAGAGGCGCGAGATGTTATTGCGGGCAGGGTAGTTGCGCCCATCTTTGTAGCCTTTCAATCTGTGTTCAATAAATTCTTTCAGGCGGATTTGAGCGGCGGCTTCGCCGACGGTCCAGTGAGAAAGCATCGGTGTGTCCCAGCGTGGTTTGGTTGGTAGCAGATTGAGCTTTTCGGATGTTGTTTTATTTGTGGGAAACAAAACGGGATTTTGTGGGGCAGGCAGCGGGGCGCGTGGCGGATTTGCTGACAGGCATCCTTTGCGAAAGAATGGCGTAAAGACACGATAGGGCGTGCCGTCCTGTTTTTTAATGTCCCACGGTTCCCAGAGAAGCGAGCCGTTGAAGCTTTCACATTTAATGCCTTGGTCAGTCAGAGTGTCTTTGAGGCGAGAGTCCCGCGCAATGCGCCATGGCTCATAACATCTGTTCCAAAAAATTTTCGATGCGCCGTGGTCTTTGGCCAGTTTTGGCAAAATGTCTTCGGCGCGGCCTTTCAAAAGAAGAAGGTTGCCTGCGAGGGATTTGTCGAGTGCGGTCAGGGAATGGTGGAGCCAGACGCGAGAGGTCGCCCCCATTTTCCATGGACCCGCATTTTCATCGTCAAGAATATAGACAGGAATGACGCGTGATTTTGTTTTGCATGCAGCGGTCCATGCCGGATTATCCGACAGGCGCAAATCCTGTCTGAACCAGCATATGACCGGAGCGGGCATGAAAGGTTCTATCCGTCTTTATTGATTTTATGGATGATCTCATCCAGCAGTTCGTCGGATTTCAGATTGTCAACCTGACACGTGCCTGCCGCGTTGTGGCCGCCACCGCCATAGGAGAGGCAGAGGCTTCCGACGTCGGTTTTGCTGGTTTTATTCAGGATAGATTTCCCGACGGCAAAGACTGTATTCTGATTGTTTTTGCCCCACAGGACGTGGATCGAAATGTTACATTGCGGGAAAAGCGCGTAAATCATGAAGCGGTTTCCGGCATAGATGGTTTCTTCGTTGCGCAAATCCAGAACGATCACATTTTTGTGAATGCGCGCACAGCGCTCAATCTGTTCACGGAATTTCGGTTGTTGTTCCTTGAAAAGCTCAACCCGTTCTTTGACATCAGGAAGATTTAGAATCTCGGCGATGCTATCATGATCGCGGCAGAAGTCGATGAGTTGCATCATCAGTTGGTAGTTGGAGATGCTGAAATCGCGGAAGCGGCCAAGTCCGGTACGGGCGTCCATCAGGAAGGAGAGGAGTTCCCATCCTTGAGGGTTCAGAATATCTTCTTTGGTAAAGGCTGCCGAGTCAGCTTTGTCTACGGCCACCATCATATCGTCGGGAACGCGGTTGAAAACTTCCTTGCCACCGAAGTAATCGTAAACGACACGGGCTGCCGAAGGGGCTTTGGAGTCGATGATGTGATTGTCTTTTTTTCCACCGACACGTGAGACTTCACTGGCGTGGTGGTCGAAAGCCATAAAAACACCTTCGACGTAAGGCAGGTTGGTGGTGATGTCGTCAGGTCCGACCTCGATCAGTCCGTCCTGCATATCTTTCGGGTGGGCGAAGGTGATGTCGTCGATCAGGTCTAGTTCTTTGAGCAATACACCGCACACAAGCCCATCCATATCGCTGCGTGTAATCAGGCGGTAGCGCTTGTTCGGTTCAGGCATAAGTTTTGTGGCTGATTGTGCTGCAGGCATCTCTCTTACTCCAAATGTGACAGGATTCGGTTTTAAAGCTCTATTCAGAATATGAAGAAAATTATAACGGATGATTAACGGCAAGGAAATAACAAGAATTCTTTTCTTTTAACATAAATTCCCTTTAAAGGGTTTTGAAAATGGGGTAATAATGGGGTCTTTTCTAACATTATCTTTCCGGTATCCTTATGTTGAAATCTTCCCCTGTCCCGTGGTGGCACCTTTACATTCCCAAACTTTATACAGCTTTGCGTGAAGGATATTCTTTACGTTCTTTTCGTTCGGACACTCTAGCAGGTCTAACGGTTGCGATTGTGGCCATACCGCTTGCTATGGCTTTGGGGATCGCATCGGGTGCGACTCCCGACAAGGGATTGATTACGGCCGTTATTGCAGGCTTTCTGATTTCCGCGTTGGGTGGCAGTCGTGTCCAGATCGGCGGGCCGACGGGTGCATTTGTCGTTGTGGTTTTTAATGTGATTGCCCAGCACGGGTATGACGGGTTGGTCATTGCCACGTTGATGGCGGGCGTGATGTTGATGGTGGCGGGGTATGCGCGGCTCGGTAACTGGATCAAGTTTATTCCCCAGCCGGTGATTACCGGATTTACTGCGGGGATCGCCGTAATTATTTTCTCGTCGCAAATCCGCGATTTATTTGGTTTGGAGATCGAAAAAGTTCCCGGCGATTTTATCCAGAAATGGGAAACGTTCTGGGCAGCGCGGGATAGTTTTAATTTATATGCGTTCGGACTTTCTACGCTGGCTTTGGCGGTCATTATACTTCTTAGGAAATTTGCGCCGCAATTGCCCGCATTTCTGATTGCGGTAATTTGTGCGTCTTTTTTGACTTTGGGATTTTCGTTTCCGGTGGTGACGATTGGGTCGGCGTTTGGTGAATTACCTAGTTCGATACCGATGCCAAGTGTGCCCGACGGAATTTCCGTGGCGCGGATGATGGAATTGATGCCATCGGCCTTTACCATCGCGTTTCTGGCAGGGATTGAATCGTTGCTCTCTGCTGTGGTAGCAGACGGGATGATCGACCGTCGTCACCGTTCGAATTGCGAGCTGGTCGGGCAGGGCGTAGCCAACTGTGCCTCTGCCTTTTTTGGCGGGATGCCTGCGACGGGGGCAATCGCGCGGACGGTCACCAATATCCGTTCCGGAGCCAAGACACCTGTGGCGGGGATAATGCATGCGCTGTTTATCCTGCTCGCCATGTTATTCCTTGCGCCTTTGGCGTCTTATATTCCGCTGGCGGCGCTCGCTGCCGTTTTGGTGGTAGTGGCATGGAATATGTCGGAACATGAGAAAATCCGTCATTTGCTGAAGGCTCCGTTTGGCGAGCAATTGGTGATGGTGTTGACTTTTGTTTTAACTGTTGCTGTTGATTTGACGGTTGCCATCGAAGTTGGTGTGGTGCTTGCGGCTATTCTCTTTATGCACCAGATGTCGGAGCATGCCGATTTTATCGAGCCGGAAGTGGATGATCTTGATCCCAACAAGCCGAAACATACCGATCAAGAATTGCCTGACGGTGTGATGGCTTACCGTTTGCGCGGGCCGTTGTTTTTTGGCGTCGGGTCGCGTTTAATTGATGTGGTTGAGCAACTTAATCCCGCGCCGAAAATTTTTATCCTGCGGCTTGGCTTGGTGCCAATGGTTGACGCGAGTGGCGAGGCCGCGCTACGGACATTTCTTGACCGGTGTAAAAAGAAAGATATTTTCGTGATCTTCAGCAATCTGCAGCCCGGCCCGCGCAAAGTTTTAAAGCGCATGGGTTTGCTGGATGGTGAAGGCGACGATTATCTTTTTGCCGCCGATTATCAGGATTCGGTGCGGATGGCCAAAGCGTATTTTGTGTAGCCCACATGCGTTCGGCCAATAAAAAACCCTCCGTTTGGAGGGTTTTGTTTTTAAGCCGTTTCAGCTTCGGTTTCTGACTCGACTTCGCCTTTATCCTTGCTCTTCTTCTTTTTCTTTTTGGAGTCAGAGAGAACGTAGACAGGTTTTTCGCTGTTCTTGACAGTGCCTTCGTTGACGATGACTTCTTCCAGATTATCCATGTCAGGAATTTCATACATCGTATCAAGCAACATGCTTTCAAGGATGGAGCGCAAGCCACGCGCACCGGTTTTGCGTTCGATTGCTTTGGTGGCAATTTCGTGCAGAGCTTCCGGCGTAAAGGTCAGCTTGGTCGATTCCATTTCGAACAGGCGTTGGTATTGTTTGACCAAAGCGTTTTTCGGTTCGGTCAGGATCGAGATCAGCGCAGGTTCGTCAAGGTCGTCCAGTGTGGCTAGAACCGGCAGACGACCGATGAATTCAGGGATAAGACCGAACTTCAACAGATCTTCCGTTTCCAGTTGGCGCATGGCTTCCCCGGGTTTTTTCTCGCCCGGAGGAGCAACGTCAGCACCGAAGCCGATGGAGGTCGAGCCTTTGGTGCGCATGCCGATGATTTTTTCAATTCCGGCGAAAGCTCCACCGCAGATGAAAAGGATGTTTGAGGTATCAACCTGCAAAAATTCCTGTTGCGGGTGTTTGCGGCCACCTTGCGGCGGGACGCTTGCAATCGTGCCTTCCATTAACTTCAGCAAGGCCTGTTGTACGCCTTCGCCCGATACGTCACGGGTGATAGACGGGTTGTCGGATTTGCGGCTGATTTTGTCGATTTCGTCGATATAGACGATCCCGCGCTGGGCGCGTTCGACATTATAGTCGCAGTTTTGCAAAAGTTTCAGAACGATGTTTTCAACGTCTTCACCAACGTAACCGGCTTCGGTCAGTGTCGTGGCGTCGGCCATGGTGAACGGCACATCAAGGATGCGGGCCAGTGTCTGGGCCAGAAGGGTTTTACCCGAACCGGTCGGACCAACCAGCAGAATGTTGGATTTTGCGATTTCAATGTCGGCGCCTTTTTGTCCGACTTGCAAACGTTTGTAGTGGTTGTGAACTGCCACCGAAAGAACGCGTTTGGCGCGGTCTTGTCCGATGACGTAGTCGTCCAGAACGCCGCGAATTTCGCTTGGTGTTGGGACGGCATCGCCGGAACGGACCAACTGGCTCTTATCCTCTTCGCGGATAATGTCCATACAAAGCTCGACGCATTCATTACAGATGAAGACATTGGGGCCAGCGATCAGCTTCTTGACCTCGTGTTGGCTCTTTCCGCAGAAAGAGCAGTACAGGGTGTTTTTGGATTCGCTTCCTGACGATTTCGACATATTCTTTGTAGTCCTTACGACAAATTAATTTCGACTCATATATTGCACTTTGCCAAGGCAAAGCGAAGTACGCAAGCCCTTCTTTTGACAATCTTATTGACTATTCGTTAATGAAAAGTGGAGAATGCGGCCAAGTGAAAGACATAAAGGTAATGCAATGCAAAATCTGGACGAGATTCTCGAGACATTCGAACTGATCGAAGATTGGGAAGAACGTTATAGACTCCTGATTGATTTAGGAAAAAAATTGCCTGATCTGGCCGATGAGCTGCATCGCGACGAGTTTCTGGTCAAGGGCTGCACTTCAAAAGTCTGGATGGTTCCTGAAATTCGAAACGGGCGGTTTTATTTTCAGGCAGACAGTGATGCGCATATCGTCAAAGGTCTTGTTGCGCTGCTTTATGTTATTTTCAATAACATTTCTGTGGGCGAGATTGGCGCGATAGATATTGATGCGACTTTCAAAAAACTGGGTCTGGACCAGAATTTGTCCCCCAACCGCCGGAACGGATTTTACGCGATGGTAGAGAAAATCAGGTCCTATTCGGCTTGAGTTTTTTTGTCCTCCTTTTCAGATTTGTTATTTTTCGCGTGGGTGGCTTTGAGGATTTCCGCAAAGGTTTTTCCGATTTGTTCGTTTTGCGGGCCTTTCATCTGGGCTTCGATGGTGAACATTGATTGTTCGCCGATCCAGATTTGTCCGGTGTACATATAAGGGGTGTTGTCTTTTGTGCCGATGCTCATGGAGGTTGACCTTCTGAAGCCATCCTGTTCATCGGAGCTGATGTCATAGGCTTCCATGTTCTGATCTTTTAAAAGCCGTTTCAGTGTTTCTTCAGCAACTTCGGGTGTGTAGGTGTCGAGTTCTTCCTTCGGATAGGCCACGCATGTAACACGGACGTTCAGTGATGAATCGGGAGGCGCTATTTTGGTGAAGGTCACAACATCGGTGCAGTTGTCTCCCAGCAGGCATTTGTTTTCGATGAACGGTTTTTCGGGAAAGGTTACTTCGGTGTCGCAATGATCCGGTGCGTAGGTAAAGCTCTCAGCCTTTGCCGTTCCACACAGAAGGACTAGAAATACGGCGGCTATCAGTAGATGTTTATTCATTTTGAAATCTCTTTTGTTGTTTGGAATTGCTCGTTTTATCTGTCGAAAAGTTCGGAAAGGTTGGAAATTAGGGCTTCGCCAAGGTCCGAGGCATCGTTGATCATGATCGCCCGCTCGTAATAACGGGTGACGTCGTGACCGATGCCGATGGCGGTTAAATCCACTTTGCCGATGGTTTCGATCCAGCTTATGACATGGCGCAGATCGTTTTCAAGGATATTGGCGGGATTGACCGACAGGGTTGAATCGTCCACCGGTGCGCCGTCGGAAATGACCATCAGGATTTTGCGTTCTTCGTTGCGGGTGGCCAAACGGTTATAGGCCCAGACCAGAGCTTCGCCGTCGATATTTTCTTTGAGCAAACCTTCTTTCAGCATCAGGCCCAGATTTTTGCGGGCGCGGCGCATCGGCTGGTCGGCGGATTTATAGATGATGTGACGCAGGTCGTTGAGGCGTCCCGGATATTCGGGACGGCTGTTGCCGATCCAGACGTCACGTGACTTGCCGCCTTTCCATGTGCGGGTGGTAAATCCCAGAATTTCGCATTTGATGCCGCAGCGTTCGAGTGTCCTCGCCAGAATATCGGCGCACATCGCGGCAATGGTGATGGGGCGGCCACGCATCGAACCGGAATTGTCGAGGAGAAGGGTAACAATTGTGTCCTTGAATTCTGTTTCCTTTTCCTGTTTGAAGGTGAGCGGCACGGTCGGGTTGGCGACGACGCGGGCGAGGCGGGCGGTATCGAGATAGCCTTCTTCCAGATCAAAAGCCCAAGAGCGTTGTTGCCGCGCCAAGAGCTTTCGTTGCAGACGATTGGCGAGTTTGGCGATCAGCGGTTGCAGGTGGGTAAGTTGTTTGTCGAGCATGGCGCGGAGACGATACAGTTCTTCAAAGTCGGCCAGATCTTCGGCCCGCACCACTTCATCGAATTCGGTGGTGTAGATGGCGTAGGTCGTTCCTGGCCCGGATTCACCGTGGGCGTAATCCGATTTGATTTCGGCGGATTGGTCGGTGTCGAAATCGTTGTCGCTGTCACCTTGGGAAGACATATCTTCTTGGCCAAGCTCCTGTTCTTCGTCGCTTTCTTCTGCGTTGTCGCTGTTTTCTTCATCAGACGGGGATTTCTGCCGGCTGTCGTCGTCTTTTTTGTCTTTTTTCTCGGCGTCGAGATCGCAGGAATCCTGTACCTTTTCTTCGTCGGGCGTTTCAGGACTTTCGTCGTCTTTTTGCCCGTCTCCTTCGGTGTCTCCTTCGCCGCTCAACAATTCCAGTTGACGCAAAAGGGTTTTGGTTTCGAGGTTGAATGTTTTTTGATTGGAGAGAGACGCGCGGAGTTTTTCCATCCATCCATCTCCCAGTTTTTCTTCAATCCAGTCGCACCACAAACCGACCAGATGTTCGGCATTGGCGGGCAATGGGGTGTCGGTGAGGCGGGACAGGGTGAGGGCGTGCAGCGCATCGGGGAGCGTGTCATTGCGGCGCGTGTGGAGTTGATGGTAGCCCAGTTGCGTGAATTTCTTTTCAAGCGCGGCGGAGAGATTGGTTTTAACGCCGTCATAACCTTGAGAGCCCAGAGCTTCGACCCGTGCCATTTCCAGTGCCTCGAATACAGCGCGGGCGCGGTCGTCTTTCGGGGCCAGTCTGGTGTGGAGTTTGGTGTTGTGGTATTTCAGGCGTAGCCCTTCGGCATCGGCTTCGCCTCTGGCTGCGGCAATATCTTCTGTGTTGGGTTTGATCGGCGGAACAGATAGTCGGGCGCGGTTTTCAGGCAGGTTTGACAGTTTTTTTGAAATGGTTTCGGCTGCGCTATAGACCACTTCGACCGTTTTCTTGCCCGCCAGAGCACGCACCGTTGCTGCCTGCGCGTCTTTGAAGGTTTCGGCGTTTTGCGGCGTGTTGATATCCACCTTATTGGTCCAATTCTACCCCGAAGCAGCGTTGGTAATATTCGGCCAAGATCGGGCGTTCCAGTTCGTCACATTTGTTATAGAAGCTCAGGCGGAAGGCCATCTCGCGGTCCTTGAAAATTTTGGTGTTTTCGGCCCAGCTGATGACCGTGCGCGGGGACATCAGGGTTGAAAGATCGCCGTTTTTAAATCCTTCGCGGGTGAGGCTTGCGAGCTTAACCATCTTGTCAATCTCGCCACGATCGAAATCGGGATGTTTGGCCATCACAATATTCATTTCCACATCGTGCGGCAGGTAGTTGAGGACGGTCACAATATTCCAGCGGTCGAGCTGGCCTTGGTTGAGTTGATGCGTGCCGTGATATAGCCCCGTAGCGTCACCCAAGCCAATGGTGTTGGCGGTGGCAAACAGACGAAAGGCGGGGTGAGGGCGGATCACCTGATTTTGGTCGAGCAGCGTCAGGCGGCCTTCGGCCTCTAACACACGCTGGATGACAAACATTACATCGGGTCGGCCTGCGTCATATTCATCAAAGGTCAGGGTGACGGGGTTTTGAATAGCCCATGGCAATAGGCCTTCTTTCCATTCTGTGACTTGTTTGCCCTCTTTCAAGACGATCATGTCCTTGCCGAGGAGATCTATCCGGCTGACGTGAGAGTCAAGGTTGATCCGTACGCACGGCCAGTTGAGGCGCGCGGCAACCTGTTCGATGTGGGTCGATTTCCCCGTGCCGTGGAAGCCTTGAATCATGACGCGGCGGTTGAACGCAAACCCCGCGAGCAGTGCCAGCGTGGTGTCGTGGTCGAATTGGTAGGTTTCGTCCTTCAACGGGACGTTGGGCATATCGCCGCTGAACCCCGGGACGTCCCAATCAATATCAAGTCCGAATGTTTTTCGGACGTTATACATCTTGTCGGGAATGGTCAGGTGGCGAGGGTTGTTGGGCGTCAAACTTGTGACATCAAACGCCATCGCCATCGGTTCTTGTTTCATGTCGGACATTTTATTCTAGTCTTTCTTTTCTTCGGTTTGAGAGGACGGTTGTTCGCAAATTTTTTGTCCCTTTTCAGATATTGCAGGGACGGCACATTCTTCGCCCAGCAGGAGTGACCCTTTGGGCATTTTATGCTCATCGAGAATTTTGCGCATCAGCTCGAGGTTTTCAGGTTTTTCAGTGCCGAATGTATCGTTGAGGAATTTTGTCATCGGTTCGTCATTCTTTTTTGAAACCAGAAACATGCGCATGGCGATCACCGGCTTATCCGAGAAATGGCGGATAGTGTCTGGGTTGTTGCGCATATAGTTTTCTGCGGAGATATGTTCGTTAATTACGGCGTCCACCTTGCTGTATTTCAATTGATCATAGAACTCTGCGGTCGAGCTGGTTTGCGGGAGGCTTGTGAATTTTCCTTCAGGGAAGGCCGTTTTGGTGATTTCGGTCAGGGCGTAGCCATCCTGTGTTGCGAAGTTCGCCGTTTTTAATTGATCTTCCGTGATAGCAGATTTTTCGGGAACATAGACATAATAGGGAAGCGCGCCGATAAAGGCAGGGAAATCCAGAAGCTTTGAAAAATTCGGATCGGGTGTGCATGGAACGCAAAGCAGGTCAATCTTGTTGGTTTCAATGCTGGGAACGACCTGATCGAAATTGACATCTTGCGACCACTCAATCTTGTAACCGTCCCTTTGCGCAACGGCTTCCAGATAATCGTGTGTTAGTCCGCCGATTTCGCCTGTGTTCGGGTTGATGGTGATAAACGGTTCATAGGGCAGGTATCCGCAGCGCAGGGTTTTGGTTTCCTTCACGCGGTCATAAACAGACTTTTCCTGATCTGCGGCGAAGGCTGGTGCTGCGATTGTCAGCAAAAAAAGGAATAGAAAAAGCGTTCTTATCATTGAGACCTCGGGTTTGGAAAAGGCGGTTGGGCGGCCTAGCGTTCCGGCAGTTCTTCGAACTTCTGATAAGCCAGCTTTAGTACTGTAAAGGCCATGTTGATTTTCTTCAAGCTCTCTTCCGCCTGGGGATCTGGGCCGACGTGATCGGGGTGGTGCTTTTTGACCAAGGCCTTGTAGCGGGCCTTTATTGCGTCGAGGGTCACGGGAGGTTCAACCCCCATAATAGCCAGAGCTTCGAGTTCCGGGGTGTTGCGCGGCTGGTCCTTTTTGGGCGGTGCTTCATCGGTAAAATTGTAGGTTTGCCATGCTTTTTGATAGAGTTTTTCATTTGCCATGCTGTCAAAGCGGCGAGTCGGACGGTCCCAAACGGTGCTGGTGTTGATGTGTCTTTCGATATCGGCAGGAGACATTCCCGAAAAAAAGTCCCAAGCTTTGTTGTATTCCTGAATGTGGGTCAGGCAGAACCAGTAATGGTCGGAAAGGGCGCGGTCCTTCGGGGCTTTGTATTCTCCGCATTCGGCGCACTCCGGCATATCGCAGGTGCGTCTCTGCGGGCCGGACGGCCTGTTATTGCCGTCGGCGAATTCTGGAGAATTCGGTTTTAAAAATATCTGTGGCATCCTTCTATAATGATAAAATAGAATGGTCTTCAGGAGCAAAGTAAATGTCAGTTCGCGACCGTATAATCAAGGCTTTGGAAAAAAAATTTCATCCTTTTTACCTGAATGTGGAAGATTTCAGCGCCAGCCATGCCGGGCACTCTGGTTCCCGCGAGGGCGGCGAGAGTCATTTCAGCGTGGTTATCGTTTCCAATGAATTCGGCGACAGGTCCATGACTGAACGGCACCGGATGATCTATGCTTTACTTAATCCCGAAATTCAGGCCGGACTGCATGCTCTGAAGATCAAGACTCTGACAATTGAAGAGGCGAGAAAAAGAAATCTCCTGACTGGCAGCAACCTGTAATTGATTTTATTATTCCATTAATGTATACCTATGGATGTATTTAATGGGATGGGAGGGAGAGTTTATGTCCTTATTCGATAAAAGATCAGTCTACGAGCGTGGAACCTCTGTGGTCAGCCAAATCGACGAATATCGTTGCAAATCCACTCTGGTGAGCCGGAATATTACCGTTTTGGGGCGGAGGACTTCGATCCGTTTGGAACCCGAAATGTGGGCCGCCCTATACGATATCGCCCGCAGGGAAGGAACCAGCATTCACAATATCTGCTCTTTGGTCGAGTTGAGAAAAGTCAAGGAAAGCACGTTGACGGCTGCGATTCGAGTGTTTCTGTTGCTTTACTATCGTGCGGCATCGACGGAAGACGGTCATAACCGCGCACGGCATGGCAATTTCGATGTGATGAAATCCCGCGTCAAGGTGACCGATGAAATGCTAGGTTCAAGTCAGCGGTTGGCAAGGGCAGGGGCTTTGAGTTAGAGGCCCCCTTCTTTTTTATTATTGCCGTCCCATGGCCAGATATTTCTGGCGGCGGCGTTTGACAAGGCGCTCGGAATCCCATGGGCTGAGTTCCAGCAGTCCTTTTTCGATTTGGGCTCCTACCATTGAAACCGCTTCGGTGCGGGCGCGGTGCGCGCCGCCCAGAGGTTCGGGGATGATGCCGTCGATCAGTTTCAATCCGTAGAGATCTTGCGCGGTGAGTTTCAGCGCAGTTGCCGCTTCTTCTGCTTGTTGGGCGGAGCGCCACAGGATGGAGGCGCAGCCTTCGGGCGAGATCACCGAATAGATCGAGTGTTCGAGCATGTACACGCGGTCGGCGGTGGCAATGGCAATTGCGCCGCCCGATCCGCCTTCACCGATAATAACCGAGATGATCGGGGTGCGAACGCGCAGGCAGGAATCAATTGACTGGGCAATAGCTTCGGCTTGGCCGCGTGCCTCGGCATCGACGCCCGGATAAGCGCCGGCAGTATCGACCAGAGAGATGACAGGGAGTTGGAATTGGCTGGCCATGTCCATCAAGCGGATCGCTTTGCGATATCCTTCGGGGCGGGCCATGCCGAAATTGTGACGGATGCGGCTTTCGGTGTCGTTGCCTTTTTCCTGTCCCATGATCACGCAGGAGCGTCCATTGAATCGTCCCAAGCCGCCGATCAGAGCTTTGTCTTCACCAAAGAAGCGGTCGCCTGCGAGCGGTGTGAAATCGGTAATCAGGTTTTTGATGTAATCGTTGAAATGCGGACGTTCCTGATGGCGGGCAACCTGAACTTTTTGCGCAGGGGTGAGCTTGGCGTAAGTGGTGGCCTTGAGTTTTTCGGCCTTGCTTTCCAGACGGGAAATTTCGTCAGCGATGTTGACGTCTTTGCCGCTCGACATGTTTCGCAGCTCGGCAATTTTACCCTCTAATTCAGCGATCGGTTTTTCAAATTCCAATGCAACCATTTTTGTTTTTCCTTGTTAGTTATGTGCTGCGCACCATAGCAAATCAGGCAGGACGTTACAAATGCGACCTGCCTGATTTCAATAATATCTGTTTATAAGTTGCGTCCCAAATTACGCTTCTTTGGACAGAGGATGAGCTTCCTCGACCGTTTTCTTCAGCTTTTTGCCGATGATGTGTGTGTAGATCTGGGTGGTGGCAATATCGGCGTGACCCAACATTTTTTGAACAGCGCGGAGGTCGGCTCCGTTGCTCAGCAGATGGGTTGCGAACGCGTGACGCAGGATGTGCGGAGATACGCGGTCTTCGTCGATTTTTGCGGCGCGGGCCAAATCTTTGAGAAGCTGGGCAAAACGTTGACGGGTCAGGTGACCGCTGTCAGACGTGCGGGATGGGTACAACCATTTGGCTTGACGTGCGGCATCTTCGCCACCGACAAATTGGCTGCGGACATCCATATATTCGCCAAGAGCTTTTTGAGCCGAGTCGCTCAATGGAACCATACGTTCACGTCCACCTTTGCCTTCAACCATAATGAACTGGTTGCCTTCGGCAATGGCAGAGAGCGGCAGACCGACGAGTTCGGAAACGCGCAAGCCGGTTGCATAAAGCAATTCGAGCAAGCAGACGAGACGAACGCTTTCAGCACCGCCTTGTTCACCTGCAACCTTGATGAGCGTATCGACTTCGCCTTCGCTCAGGGTTTTTGGCAGGGTGCGGGTTTGTTTCGGACTTTCGATCGTCGAGGTCGGATCGTCAGTGCGCTTGTTCTCGGATACGAGGTAGCGGTAGAACTGACGCAGAGCCGAAAGGCGACGGGCAACCGTGCGTACGGCGATCTGGTTTTTGTTTTGACCTTTGATGTGAATCTTGTTGCTGAGATCTGCGAGGTACGCTTTCAGATCGTCAGTTGTTGCAACGTCGATTTCTTTGCTGCGCGAATTACGCAGGTACAAGCTGACATCCGCCAGATCACGCCAGTAAGCATGACGGGTGTTCAAAGCCGCACCACGTTCGGTGGTGAGCATATCTAAAAACGAATCTACCGTCTTTGAAAGAACGGGTTTCGGCATTGCCGGACGACCTGGACGAGCCATTTCTCTTTTCTCCTTTAATTCTCCAGTACTCGCCCCAGAACTTCACGTCCCAAGGCTTTTGTTTGAACACTCAACCCCGCAGAATTGAAAATCGCCAAAATTCCGTACATTGCTGCCGGATGGATTTTTTCCAGCGGTGCACTGTCGAGGTATTTCAAGCTTTCAATAACCTCCTGAACAGACGGCTTCTTATTGGCGGTCTTTTTCAGGCTACTCAGAATGTCATCAGAAGGCATTACATAATTGCCAGACTCTGTCAAGTTAAAAATATTGTCATAAATACCGTCGCCAAAGGCCTGTTTATCGTCGGCTCCTGTCAAATATGATGTGACTGCAAGGATTTCTGCCATTTTCTTATTTTGGGCCGCTTTTTCAGGGGCCATAAAATGGTTAAATAAAATATTTTCTCCTGTGGATTCTTTTTCATTGTCTGTTTCAGTGGCTGCTTTTTCATCAGGAAAAGCCTGTTTTGCGAGATCTATCGGCAAGGGTTGATTCGCGAGGGCTAAAAGCCGCAGAATCCCTAGACTTTCACCAGAGGGGAGGGCGGTCCAGTCAGACAGTGGGAGTGGGTACTCTCCGGCGTATAGGGGAATCAGAATATCGGTGTTTCCGGTCAGGTTTTGGGCCTCTTTTAGCAGGCTGGCTGAGGGCGGGATTGATAAATTTATATATTGGTTTAGAAAATCACTATATTCCTTTGATTTTGAATTGTTTTTATCATCCGTAAGTGTGGCCAGATAGGAGCTGAGGTCCGGTTTTTTGGTATTCATACCATCAAACCCGCGGCGAATGCTTTCGGCCAGCAGATGGAGGTGCAAATCCGGCGATTGCGGCCCTTTTTCCAGCAGCAGAGCCAATGGCAGGTTGCCAAGCTGTCTGATCTGGCCGTTTTCTTTCAACAAGGTGTTTAAGAGTCCTGCCGATCCCAGACTCATCACCGTCATCGGGTCCAGAGCATTCAGCGATTCGATGCTGTCGGGCGTCTTGCTTTCTGCTGCGGTGTTATAGATTCGGGCGGCGTTGATAAAACGCAGCGATTCATCGTCTCCTGCGGCGGGGCTAAGGAGTCCTTTGCAGAACAGGTCGATTTTGGAGAAAAGATCGTCTGGCCCCGCATCCCCAAGCGGCAGGGCCTTGAGTTCCAGACAGGCAACGCCGGTTTCTCCTTTCGCCAACATTGCGACAATGGCCGCTTTGGCAGCGTTGGCCGGAGGAGAGGCTTGATCGTTCCTTTTGTAGAGGTCGATGGTTTTTTGCAGTTCACCCCATGCAAGCAGCTTTGTGAGACGCAAGCCAAATAACTCTCCGTTTGCGCTTTCATCGTCCTCTTGCGGTTTCAGGGTCGAGAGCAAGGATATGGAGATTTGACGAACTGTCGGGCTGTCGGATATTGTATCCATCTGGCTGAATATATTCTTGAGGTCTCCTGCTGAGAGGTCTTGCCAGAGCGGGAGAGCCGAAATTTCATCGGGCAGGGGCTGTAATGTAATTGTGTCGAGGTTGGCGTCTGCCGGGGTTTCAGTCTGGATGTTGGGGGCGGCTTTCGACATGGAATCGTCGTCTGCGCTGTTTCCCTGAACCGGTTTGATCTTGCTGGGGAGAATATGCGTTGGCTGGATCGGCGGACGTTCCCGCTCTATTGGGGGTTCCTGTACCTGTGTGGCGGCGGGCGCGGGGCTTGATGGTTCAAGCGTTTCCTCCTCTGCTTGTGCGGAGGGGGTATAGGTTGTCAAACACAAAACCAGTGTCAGGAGCCCCAGAAGTCTTGTCATCGTTATTGTCCGGCCGGTGTGATGTCTTGGGTGACTGTCTTCTGGGGGATGGAGATATCTGCCACACCCAGATAGATTCCTCCGCCTACGGCCAGAAAAATAATGATCGCCAGCAATGTTCCCAAAAATTTCATGGTGTGATGTCCTTTTGTCCGATTTGCTCGAATTGTTCTATATAATGCGGAAATGCCCTTTATGAATAGGGGTTTTTCATCTATTTAAAGCAATTATGATCGAAATTGAGCATTGCAAAGACGAAGTTAAGCAGCTTTTGAAGAAACCCATCGTTCTGGTGGGGATGATGGGCGTCGGCAAAACGACGGTCGGACGGTTGCTGGCCAGTCGTCTGGGGTGGGCGTTTTATGACTCGGACGATGAAATTGTCCGCTCGGTCGGCAAGTCCATTTCCGACATTTTTTCCGAAGACGGGGAGCCTGCGTTCCGCGATTTGGAACGTACCACCATCAAACATCTTTTAGCCAACGGGCCATGTGTGATTTCGTCCGGCGGCGGCGGGATTACGATCCCCGAAACGGCGCAGGCCATCCTTGAAAAGGGGCTTTGTGTCTGGATTGATGCGCCGGTCGATATTTTGGTCAAGCGGACGGTCGGGTCGGATCGCCCGTTGCTCAAGCATGGGGACCCCGACGAGGTGTTGAGAATGTTGCTCGACAAGCGGCGTGGAGCGTACGAGCAAGCTCATATTCACTGCCTTGATACCGGACTGACCCCTGACGAAATGGTAGACCGGATATTGCTCCAGATTCGCGAGCATTTGTTTATTACGTCTCCTGAAAAAGAAAACGAAGAGTATTTGCCGGAAGCGATGTGCCTGACCGTCTCTTTGTCCGAGCGCAGCTATCCGATTTTTGTCGGGTCGGGCATTCTGAAGCATCCGGATTTGTGGCTATCGGGTGAGCTTCATGGCCGCAATGCTTTTATCCTGACCGATTACAATGTCCGTCCGTTGATTACGGACCAGTTGGCGGATCAATTGAAGCCGATGATGAAGTCCGTTTCGGTAATGGAGCTTCATCCGGGAGAGCAAACGAAGTCGTTCGAACGGTATCAGGCTGTGATCGAATGGATGATCGAGAACGGCGTTAAACGCGACTCAGTTGTTATTGCGGTTGGTGGCGGTGTGATCGGTGATCTGGCCGGATTTGCCGCCTCAACCATTCTGCGCGGAATTGATTTTATCCAGATTCCAACGACACTGTTGTCAATGGTTGACAGTTCGGTTGGCGGAAAGACGGGAATCAACACCAAAACTGCAAAAAATCTGGTCGGCACATTTTATCAGCCCAAATGCGTTGTGGTTGATCTTGAAAGTTTGCTGACTTTGCCGCGACGCGAATGGCTGGCGGGGTATGCCGAGATCGTCAAATACGGATTGTTGGCCGATGAAGGGTTTTTCGAATGGCTGGAAGATCATGGCATTTTGATGCTGGATGGCGATGAAGGCTCGATCATGCGGGCTATTGAGACGTCATGCCACATGAAGGCCGATATTGTTCACAAGGACGAGAGGGAAGAAAACGGTTTGCGCGCGCTTCTCAATCTCGGTCATACCTTTGCCCATGCGCTGGAATCCGCCGCCGGATATGACGGCACGTTGTTGCACGGCGAGGCCGTTTCCATCGGCATGGTTCTGGCCGCGCGGTTGTCGCAACGTCTCGGTTACATCACGCTCGAAGATGTAAACCGTATTTATATGCATCTCAGCAAAGTCGGATTGATGACTGAAATCCGTCATGTGAAGTTTAAAACTCCCGTTACCTCTGACCAGATGATTGAGTCTATGCGCAAGGACAAAAAAGCAGGTGTCGGGGGATTGAAATTTGTCATTCTGAAGAAAATCGGCGAGGCTGAGCTGGAAGGCGGAATCGCTGAATCACTTATCAAAGAAATTCTAGAGGAGTCTTTGAAGTAAGCCATGACCACAGGTCTTTTGATTTCCATTTTTGTTATCTTGCTATTGTTGATTTTATCGGCGTTTTTTTCGGGTTCGGAAACGGCTTTAACAGCAGCCTCAACCGCGCGGATGCATGCGGCGGAAAAAGACGGCGACAAGAAGGCCGCTTTGGTGAATAAAATTCTTTCCAACAAAGAGCGAATGATCGGGGGGTTACTGCTCGGGAACAATGTCGTCAACATTACTGCATCATCTTTGGCGGCGGGAACATTGATTTCCCTGTTTGGAGAGAGCGGGGTGTTTTATGCCTCGCTCGGAATGACCATTCTTGTCGTTATTTTTTCGGAAGTCCTACCCAAAACTTACGCTCTTCATCACGCAGACAGTATGGCGCGGATTGTTTCGCCGATTGTTTATGTCGTGGTTGTTGTCTGTGCGCCGATTACGGCGGTGGTTACCAAGATTGTGCGTATGTCGTTTGGTGTATTCGGCGTGGATGTTTCCAAGGTGCAGGCGGGGTCCCACCTTGAGATGTTGCGCGGTGTGATTGATATGCACACCGGACCGGAGGAAGAAGTTCAAAAACAGCGCGCGATGTTGCGTTCGGTTCTGGATCTGGCCGAAGTGTCGGTCGACGAGGTGATGATCCACCGCAAGAATGTTGTGATGCTTGATCTTGATGATCCGACCGATGTGTTGGTCGATGAAATTATGAAATGTCCGTATTCGCGCATTCCACTTTACCGCGAGTCAGCTGACAATATCGTCGGGGTTATTCACACCAAATGGCTGATGCGCGAATTGCGCGCGGTAAATGGTGACGTCTCGCAAATCAATCTGGAGCAGATTGCGAGTGATCCATGGTTTATTCCCGATACCACCATTCTTTACGGCCAGTTGCAGGCATTCCGCGACCGCGGAGAACATTTTGCCTTTATTGTTGATGAATATGGGTCATTCGAAGGAATTGTTACGCTTGAAGATATTCTGGAAGAAATCGTTGGCGAGATTTCTGATGAACATGACATGCGTATTACCGGTGTGCGAAAACAAACCAACGGAACTTATCTGGTCAATGGCGATGTCACGATCCGTGATTTGCACCGCGAGCTGGATTGGGAATTGCCTGACGAGGATTATACGACGGTTGCAGGTTTGCTGTTATACGAGACGCGGCAAATTCCGGCAATCGGACAGATGTTCAAATTCCATGATTTCACATTCGAAGTGACACGGCGTCACCGCAACCAGATCACGCAGGTGCGGATTACGCCTCCGGCACCGGAGTCCGGCGAAGCCAGTCCGCAATAATGCCGATTTGATCGTCCGGATATAGGGATGGGACATGGCCGCAATCGGGAATAGTTACGAGTTCCATCGGTGCGCCAGTTTTTGTTTCTTTCATTTTTTGGGCCGTCGGTTCGGGGAAGAGTGTTGATATCCCCCCACGGATCGACAAAACGGGCTGGCGCGTGTTTTTCCAGTGTTCCCACATATCAAAATGTCCAAATGGTTTTGATTTGAAAACTTCGGCAATGTTTCCGTCCATATTGCGGGCGTATTTTCCCTCTGCGTTTTTCTTGTAATAAACGCCTGCGAAATGGAGCCACTTGTCTTCGGTCATGTTTCCGCGCGAGTAGGGTGAATTCAGCGCCATTTTGAGAAGGGCGGACACTTGTTCCAAGCTGTCATACGTCCCGTTGTAGGTAATATACTGGCCGATGAAATCCAGATCGGCTTGAGGAACCTCGGGGCCGATATCGACGGCGATCATTTTGCTGATCGGCGAGTTTGGTTGGGAGCAGATGATCATTCCGAGCAATCCGCCCATCGACACCCCCAGCCAGTCGCAAGAGGCGGGGGCCGTGCAACCGATATTGGAGAGCAGGGCGTTCAGGTCGGTCAGATATTGGTCGAAAGAGTAATCTTGCGGATCGTCGTAATAGGCACTTTCGCCGCGGCCTGCTATGTCAATGGCTACGACACGATACCCTTCGCGTTCGGAGAGGCGTTCGCCGACATATTTGAAATCTTTCGAGTTGCCGGTGAGCCCATGAACACACACCAGTGTGCGCGGATTTTTTTCGCCCCAGATTTTGACGTGAAGTTTGTAATTTTTTCCCGATTTTGTTTTTGTATCGATAAAGGTCGTTTTCATGACCTGTATCATACAGAATTTTATGGGCAGGCGATATGGCCTTGTAGCTAAGCCGGAAGAGGGGTTTCCGTTACAATTGCTCTCAATGAACGGTCGTCCACCCTATACCCATCAAAAGCTTTGTGGTGAATGTAGGTGCTTCTGGCGTTGCCGTTGAAGAATTGGGTCAGGCAGTCGGGCCTGTCGCCGCTGATGATAAATGTATCAATTCCTGCACTGGCCGCGATGCGTGCCGCCTCCAGTTTTGTCTCCATCCCGCCTTTTGAATGGTCGCCGTTCGGGCCGGTTGCTGACAGTATTATTTCTTTGGTGACCTTGGTAATAAACGGAATGCGGAGAGCAGAAAAATCTTTAGAAGGATCGGCGGTGTAGAAGCCGTCAACATCGGAAATCAGAATTAATGTGTCTGCGTTATCGGCAATGGCCGCGTGTGCGGAGAGTCTGTCATTATCGCCGAACTGGATTTCCGCTGTGGCAACGGTGTCATTTTCGTTGATAATCGGGACGGCTCCGAGTTCGCGCAACATGGCTAGTGTGGCCACCAGCTCCTTGCGGCCGTTCTCATTGTTCATATTGTTTTTGGTCACAAGAATTTGAGCTGTCTCTAGGTGATGCTGGCGACGAAATTCGCTTTCATAAAGGCGTTGAAGTTTTGGCTGCCCCATAGCTGCGTAGGCTTGTTTTTCCGCTATGGTTTGAGGTGCGGGGCGGTTTCCCATCACCCGCTCGATTGCGATGGCACCGGAGCTGGTGATGGCAAATTCGCGATTCAGCGCTGGAAGAGAGGCAATAAATCCCCTAACCCAGTCCATATTGACTTTATTTTCCTTGGTGCAGGCAATTTTGTTAGAGCCGATTTTGGCCATAAAACGGCGGGTGGCCGTAATTCGTTCAAGAAGATCCGGTTGGGTCAAATGTTCCTGTTGTATCGCCATCGTGTTCTCGTTCGTCTTTCGACTCTTTAATTTTTTCTACCAGTTTGAAGAGAAGGGGGCGGACGCCTTCTCCGGTTACGCCCGAGATCAGGCACGGTCGTTCGCCAAGCTCTTCTTCAAACTGATCGGCAATCTTTAACATAACTTCTTTATCGATGGAATCTATTTTATTCAAGGCCACAATTTCTGGCTTTTCATCGAGGCCTGCGCCGTATTCTGCCAATTCATTGCGGATGATATGGTAGCTTTCTAAAGGGTCTTCTGAAGTAATGTCGATAAGGTGCAGTAAAACAGCTGTTCTTTCGACATGGCCCAGAAAGCGTGTGCCGAGGCCGTGGCCTTCACTGGCGCCTTCGATCAAGCCGGGAATGTCGGCCAAAACAAAGTCATAGTTTTCGATCTTTACCACGCCCAGATTGGGGTGGAGGGTGGTGAAGGGGTAATCGGCGATTTTGGGTTTGGCGGCGGAGGACGCCGCGAGGAACGTCGATTTTCCTGCGTTGGGCAGGCCGACAATCCCCGCATCGGCAATGAGTTTGAGGCGGAGCCAGACATACATTTCCTGACCGTCCCAGCCCGGGGTGAATTTGCGCGGGGCCTGATTGGTGGGGGATTTGTAGTGGGCATTCCCGAATCCGCCGTCGCCACCACGCAGGAAGGTTTTGCGCTGTCCTGCTTCGGTGAAATCCATCAGGATTGTTTCTTTGTCTTCGTCGAGGATTTCGGTTCCCACCGGAACGCGAACGATCAAATCCTGCCCCTTGGCGCCGGAGCGGTTGCGTCCCATGCCGTGGTGGCCTTTTTCGGCTTTGAAATGCTGGGTGTAGCGGAAGTCGATGAGGGTGTTGAGGTCTTTGACGCACTCGACGATGATGTCGCCGCCCTTGCCGCCGTTGCCGCCGTCGGGTCCGCCAAATTCAATGAATTTCTCGCGGTGGAACGAGCAGCAGCCCGCGCCGCCGTCGCCACTCTTCAGATAGATTTTTGCTTCATCGAGAAATTTCATTTTTGTTCTGTTTGTTTATATCTAAATAAAAACCCGCCGGTGGGCGGGCTTTTGAAATCTTTTGTAAGATAACTTATTCCGCCGCCCTTATTCAGCTGCAAGTGGTTGCGCGTCGTTAGACGGGACAACGTGTACAACTGGACGGTCGTTATCGTCACGGGTGAAGAGAACTTGTCCATCCACCAGCGCGAAGAGGGTATGGTCTTTGCCCATACCGACGTTCTTGCCTTGTTTGTATTTCGTGCCGCGTTGACGGATGATGATGTTGCCCGGTACGACGCTTTCGCCGCCGAAGCATTTTACGCCCAAACGGCGACCAGCTGTGTCGCGACCGTTTCTAGAGCTACCGCCAGCTTTCTTGTGTGCCATGATATAATTCCTTTCGTTTGCTTACAGCCTGCCAATTAAGCGGCTTTGATGTCCGTGATTTTGATGGTGGTCAAAAGTTGCTTGTGGCCGTTTTTACGACGATAATTCTGACGGCGGCGTTTTTTGAAGATGATGACCTTCTCGCCACGGCCTTGTTCCAGAATTTCGGCGGTCACTTTGGCACCTGCAACAACAGGAGCGCCGACGGTCGTTTTGTCTCCGTCAGAGACCATCAGAACGTCGGTGATGTCGATTTTCGCGCCAACTTCGGCGTCGATTTTTTCGACTTGTAAAAAGGTGTCCTTGGCAACTTTATATTGCTTTCCACCTGTGCGGATTACTGCAAACATGATTTTACCTTTGCTTCTTTCGTCAATGACCCCTCGTTAGGGAGGCCCTTTTGGTTAATTCGCCGCTTATAAACGATTTATTTACTGAATGTCAAGAATACTGTTGGCTGGAGCAATCTGGAGTATCCCGCCTTGGCTGATTTTTTCTCGTCACCTATTGATTTACGTAAAAAAGCATCTCCCGTCATTTCCATTTACGGGGATGTGGGGCATAGCCTGACCCGCATGATCTGGGAGCTTATCCCCGGTTATGACGTCACAATTTCCAACCCGGCAACACCCGAAGCCCTTTATGAAGAGGCGTATGACAGCGCCATGGTTTTCGTGGTTGTAGGCTCTGCGACGGATGAAAACCTCGAAATTGCTAATAAACTAAGCTCGATCAATGGGGTTGTGGCCGATATTATTGCGATTACGCCGGAACCCGATATCCGCAAGCGTCTTCATATTCTGGCGGCCAAGTTTGATGCTATTTACAATCTGGACATTCTTTCCACGCAGGATTTTGTCCAAATCTTCCATCACAAGCTCAAAAAAGGGATTATGAGGCTTCATGCAAGGCTTCAGGAAGACGAATATACCGCCTTTCTAGGGTTTTTGTCGGTCTCTGCCGATGCCTTTATTGTGTTTGACCAGCAAAAACGCATTTTTTACGTCAGTGAACATTATTTAAGGCTTTACCCCCGCAGTCGCGAGATCTTCGTGCGCGGAACGCCCGTTCAGCGCGTGTTCGATTCGATTTCCAGAGAAATGGGGGTCGGACAACATGATCCTCGCTATCAGGCGGCGCTCCAGTTCTGGAGCACCCTGAAGGGGCAGTTCGAGTTTATGCTTGATAGCGGTACTCATTTGCGGATGACGGCAGTGGAACTTCCCCACAAACAGGGGACAATCGTTTCCACGACGAATATCACGACCTATAAAAATCAGGAATTCGCTCTGGAAAAGCAACAGCAGGAGTTGGAGCGCGCTCTGGCGGCTGAGCAGGAAGCTGGCCTGCTGCAAAAGCAGTTTATTAGTATGGTCAGTCACGAATTCCGCACGCCTCTGGCAATTATTGACGGGAACGCCCAGCTTATCCAGCGTATGAAGTGTTCCATGCCCGAGGAAGAGATGACAAAGCGTCTTAAAACTATCCGTGCGGCGGTTTCCCGCACTGTCAATATGATGGAGGCGGTCCTTTCTTCCAACTTGCTCAAAACCGGTAAGCTGGATCTGAACAGGGAGGATTTTGATTTTGCCAATCTTGTGACCGAGCTTTGTGAAGAGCAAAGAAATCTGGCGCGGGGGCATAATATTCAGACGGAGATTTCGATGACTTCTCCAGTGGTGAATATGGATAAAAAGTTCATTACCATTATTTTGACCAACCTGTTGTCGAATGCCGTGAAGTTTACCGATAGCGAGAACGGGGTGGTGCAGGTCACCGTTTCCAATACTTCCCGCGAACTGATCGTCAAGGTCAAGGATAACGGGATCGGCATACCGGAAGATGAAATCGACAATATTTTCATGAAATTCTATCGGGCCACAACGTCAAGCGGCATTGCCGGCTCCGGTGTTGGGCTGTCTCTGGTCAAGGAATTGACCCATTTGCACAAGGGGCGAATTTCCGTCAAAAGCAAGCTCGGAGAGGGGGCCCTCTTTACCTTGAATATTCCCCAAGACTTCCCTCTTGAGCAGGGCGCGGCAAACCGATAGACTCATGGTGTTGACAGAGTCGGAGAGGCCCATATGCCGAATGCAAAGAAAATTCTGGTTGTTGAAGATGAACGCGAGTTGTGCAGCATCCTGTATGACGATTTGTCGAGCCGCGGATATAGCGTCGATTTGGCCCGTAACGGTCAGGAGGGGCTTGAAAAGCTCCAGATGACCGAGCCGGACCTGATTATCTGCGACCGCGCCATGCCTGTCATGTCCGGCTATCAGATGTTGGAGCGAATCAGAGGGTCTTACCCCCAGTACAAACATTTGCCCATTATCTTTTTGACAGCATTGACCGATCCGCGTGACCGCCATTCGGTTGATCATCTGGAGCCAAGTGCCTATCTTGAAAAACCGGTTGATCTTGAAAAGCTTGCCGCCACCGTTGACGGAATTTTTAATAAGTAACGATGTTTTTAGGGTCCCAAAAAGCTGCGTTGTTGCTGACTTCGCTTCTACTCTGCCTTAGCGCATGTCAGGCCGGCCCAGCTGCAAACACTGCAAATCAAGCCATTGCGTTGCAAATTCCGCCGGAATCTTCGGAGCAGGAGGCAGTGGAAAGAAAGGTCGATTATATCGTCGTTCAGAAGAGGGACCGCTTGGTCTCTTTGTGGAAGAGCGGGCGCGTTCTCAGGACCTATCCGATTATGGCGATGGGAGCCAACCCTGTCGGGCAGAAAGTTTATGAAGGGGACGAGCGCACACCTGAAGGTCAGTATTTTATTTCCGACAAGCATGTTAGCCAGAACTTTCAGAAATTCCTTGGTATTTCTTATCCCAATGACCATGATAAAAAGCTTGCCAAGCGTTTCGGACTTCCTCCAGGGGGGCAGGTCGGCATTCACGGTGACCGTGGCGGAATGAACGGATTTTGGCAGCGCTTTGACAAGAACTGGACGGATGGGTGTCTGGCTCTGCGGAACTCGGATATCGAGGAGGTCTACACGTTGGTGGATGTCGGAACGCCGATTCTGATCAAGCCATAACAAAACGTCATATTAATCTTGCATAAATAGCATAGCTTGGGTATGCTCCTGTCATTATTTCTATGAATCGGGAGGTTTGGCTGTGGTTGCTGCGGATATTGCATGGATGTTGGTTGCGACGGCTTTGGTGCTGTTGATGACTCCGGGGGTTGCGTTCTTTTACGGGGGGATGGTTCCCCTACGCAGTGTCGTTTCCACCAAATTGCAAAGTTACGCGGCGATGGGTTTTGTCACTCTAATCTGGGCGCTATGCGGCTATTCCCTTGTCTTTTCGGGTGATGAAGGCGGCTTTATCGGCAATCTCGATTACTTTTTGCTGAACGGTGTCGGGATGGAGCCCAATGAAACTTACGGATCTACTATCCCTCATGTCTTGTTCATGTTGTTCCAATGTACGTTTGCGATTATCACCCCTGCGCTGATTACCGGTGCGGTGGCCGAGCGAGTCAAATTTAAAGCTTGGCTGATTATCATGTCGTTGTGGTCGTTGCTGGTTTATGTTCCGGTGGCGCACTGGGTTTGGGGCCCCGGAGGATGGATTGCCTCAATGGGTGGTCTTGATTTTGCGGGCGGGATGGTCGTCCACATGACGTCCGGTTATGCCGCTCTTGTTGCCGCCGTTATGCTTGGCAATCGTCGGAATTTTCGTCCCGAAGAAAGCAGCAGTTTTTCTGCGCTGATGGTTTTATTGGGGGGGACGATGCTGTGGTTCGGATGGATCGGATTCAATGCCGGTTCCGCACTCGCGGCCAACGGTCTGGCTGCGCATGCTGCCGCAACAACTATTCTGGCCGCCGCCGCCGCGATGTCGGCATGGATGATGTGTGACTGGACCATTCACGGTCGGCCGACTGCTATCGGATCTGCTGTCGGGGCGGTTTCAGGTTTGGTGGCGATTACGCCAGCGGCCGGTTTTGTGTCATTACAGTCTGCTTTGGTGATCGGTTTAGTCAC
The DNA here is from genome assembly GCA_029558635.1 of Pseudomonadota bacterium. Classification (GTDB taxonomy): domain Bacteria; phylum Pseudomonadota; class Alphaproteobacteria; order Micavibrionales; family Micavibrionaceae; genus UBA1573. Next base: position 566,329 of record JAKQEE010000052.1, read on the forward strand.
GGCTGTGGTTTGTAACTATGTGACGCGTCTTATTAAACAAAAACTCAAGACGGACGATACGGTTGATGTGTTTGCATGTCATGGTGTTGGGGGAACTATGGGGTCTATCCTTACCGCAGTTTTTGCGACAACCAGCGTCAATGAAGCTGGTGCCAATGGATTGTGGTATGGTGAGGCCCATCTTTTTATCGCCAATGTCATCGGATCTACGGCGGTTATCGTCTACACCATGATTATGACATATATTGTCTTCAAGGTGGTGGGCTATTTTACACCGGTCCGTGTTAGCGAAAAAGAAGAGCTCACAGGTCTGGATGCCAGCCAGCACGGGGAAAAGGCTTTCGTTCTGAAATAGTTTTTTCTTCTTTTGCGGAGTTGTTTTTTAGCTTAAAGTTGCGACATTAAGCGCATTGATCGGATCACGAATCTGGGTCACGCTGGAAATAGTACAGTTCTGTGGAGGAGTTTTTTGATGTTCAAGCTTGTTGCTCTTGTGTTTGTTGTTGCCGCACCGACTTTGGCAGGGATTTTGGCTACGGCCGTGATGGTTTCGCCGGACTTGATGGAAGAGGGCGGAAAATGGATTTCTGTCGCTGTGGCTGTTGGGACTCTGATCGCTGTTCCGGTCAGTTATGTCGTTGGTAAAGCCATTAACGACCTGATCAAAAAAGGCTAACCTTTTTCCTTTTTTCAGTTTAGTGAGGCTCCGGCTCATGGCCGTGGCCGACTTTTCTTACCATGATGTGTGATGGGTGGGGGGGGCTTTCTTCCTCCTCATGTTCATGGCCGGCCTTAAAAAATTCCTTTTCAATCATGTAATTCATCAGGTCCGCGTCTCTGACATTGATCATCAAATGGTCGGGGATCAGGGCGGCTTCACTCGCTCCGACATGGTGGACGAAATGGTCGAAGACCAGATGATGCACATGGCCTTCTTCCCGTTTGACCTGATCATGGAAGTCCTTGTCGTGAAATTTCTTGAGCTCGATGTCCAGCCCTTTGACATGGGCGTGATCTTTTAAATTCATCGGCGTGATGTGAAGCTCCAGTACGGCGCGATGCCCCCCCCCCGCCAGCTCTGTAAGCTGTTTCAAGGTGATGCTGACATCCATCGATTCCGCGAAATAGTGGGCAGCTTTGTTGAGACCATCCGACAGGGCGGCGGCGGCACTTTCATCGGAAAACCCTTCGACCAGCACGCGGCTTTGTTTGTCAAACAAATTTCCGCCGCCTTGGGCCGACGTTTCGCGCCATTGTTTGAGCTCGCTCAGCAATTCAACGATATCGCCCGCACGTCGCGTCAAAAAGGTACGCAAGACCGCTTCCCGCGAGTCACTGTCCAGCAACGCATCGGTCGCCACAACCTCCGCGCGCTCGATCTCGGTGATCAGGTCGCGGATATCATTGTTATCAAAGTTGCCCATGGATTGTAATATAGGACGCTTTACCGGAAACGGGAAGGGGGGAGCGCGTGGATAACGAAGCCAGAAAAGCTTTAAACTCTATTAGAACGAAATATGTCTAGCCAGACCAAGTACTCAGGTTAGCTCGCGCCTTTGCGGGTGATGAGGACAATCGGTGTTTTAATCAGGATAATCAGGTCGCCCCACAGGGACCAGTTGCGGACGTACCAGCTGTCCCAGTAAACGCGGCGTTTGAAGCTGGTTTTGTTGCGGCCGCTGACTTGCCACAATCCGGTCAGGCCAGGGCGAACTGACACATAATCGGCCATGGTGTTTTCGTCAAAGTAATGGACTTCGTCCGGCAGGATGGGGGGGCGGGCGACAAGACTGGCATGACCTAGCTAACCTTTTGTTTTAATTTAATAAATTCTTTTACATATCCAAAATGTGTAACGTTTTGTGAATATGTGTAAGACATGTGTAAGGCAAATTTCAAAAAAAACCGGCACGATCTACGGCCAAATTCACGCCTTTAAATATAGAGACAGGATGAAATTTTGAAAGAGGGAATTTGGCCCTAGAATCGAAAGACAAAGATGCGCGGGTTACGCGCATCTGAAGATGTAGTTTTTACCTGCAATGGTGGTCTCGGAATAATCCATGCCAAGGTCACGAGCGATAGCATCAAGATCAAGGTAGTAACGAATGTTTTGGGGAATTTCTCCAAACAAACCATCTTCGATGAACTGTTCAGCCAAATCACGAAGGCTATCAAGCTCGTAGATGTCGATGTCGTATCCATCGGGATCATCTGAGCCATAATTGAACTTATAACCGCATTCACGAGTGGCAAGAATAACCCTGATTTTCTGGTCATCAGAAAAGTATTCGCAAACGTTGAAATAGTCACCTATCGTACCTTGGTGAATAGAAAGGGCTTTGAACAATTCACAGTCAAGATCATCACCATCGATAAACTGGGCTTCAAATTCTTCAACTAAATCGCCATAATGATTGAGAAGGCATGAGGACTTGTCGTTATATTCTTCCAAACTGCGGAAATAAAAGCCATGAGCTGAAATATCGTAAGGCTGAGCGTAAAGCAACGGCTCAATAGTTTGTATTTGAAGCTGGAATTTAGAAGATGAAGTGTTTTTATTTTTCATGATGTTCTTCCTTTCTCGGTTTGTTATCGAACGCCGAAAAAGCGGGCAGGGGTTAAGGCCTCTTATGCATGGTCAACACGGGAAGCCTTCGGCTAAACGGAGCGGGCAGTACCATTGCATAAGCGGCACCCTTGCCCATAAAGGCAAGTTATTTAGATAACAACGAGAAAGGTGATTTGATATCTTGAGAAACTTATAACTTCAACATTACGTAGGCCAAATGTCTTCCGGGAGTATCTGGAATTAGCTTGCGCCTTTGCGGGTGATGAGGACAATCGGTGTTTTAATCAGGATAATCAGGTCGCCCCACAGGGACCAGTTGCGAACATACCAGCTGTCCCAGTAGACGCGGCGTTTGAAGCTGGTTTTGTTACGACCGCTGACTTGCCACAATCCGGTCAGGCCGGGGCGGACTGACACGTAATCGGCCATGGTGTTTTCGTCAAAGTAATGGACTTCGTCCGGCAGGATGGGGCGGGGGCCGACGAGGCTCATATCGCCGACAAAAATATTCCAGAGCTGGGGTAATTCGTCGAGGCTGAGTTTGCGGATCATCCTTGCTGTGCGGGTCGTAACGCGCGGATCGCGGGGCAGTTTGCGGAACTTTTCCCAGTCTTCTTTCAATTGGGGGTTGGCGTCCAGATACTGGGTTAGCAGGTGGTCGGAATTGGGTTCCATGGATCTCAATTTCCAGCAATTGAACAGTTTTCCGTCTTTGCCGATCCGTTGCCCGCCGTAGAAGATAGAGCCGCCCTGTCCTTCGAGTTTCAGCAGCGCGCCGAGGATTAAAATGACCGGTCCTGCGAACAGTAGCGCGCCACCGGATGCGCCGATGTCCATGGCGCGTTTGACAAGTTTCGAGAGGGAGAAATCCAGAACCTCGATGGCTGCGGAGCTGCGCGTATGGAGCATGACCACGTCGTGTCCGAAGAAATAGGTTGGCTCCATCTGGTAGAAATTGGCACGGCTGAGCGATGGCACAATCGAATATGGCGTGTTGGTTTCGTTGAAAAGCTTCAGAATGGTTTCGCGGGCGCGGTCCCTGAAGGCATCGAGAGAGACGATGTAGTAATTGTCGGGATTCTCGCTGATGTAATCTTCCATTCCTTCGACGCCGTAACATATGCGAACGTCATTGAAGGCGGCGGAGGTTCCGGAGAGGTCGAACCCGCGCTCGCCGTCCGAGTTTCGGCGGATCAGGATGGTGTGAACCTTATATCCCGTACTGATGTCCGAAGAGAAGGCGAACAGCAGATCTTCAGCCGTGGCGACGTCGCTGACGATCACTGTCGGGACTTTCCACTGCTTCGATCTTTGCGCCAGTTTGAAAATGACGGCTTTGAACAGCAGCAGGCCATGGAAGATCAAAATCCAGTAGAAAATGATAAACAGGCGCGAGTCATATACTTTCAGACTGAAGCTCAGGAAACCGTGAACAATGAAGGCGAAGAGGGTGATGTGGGCCAGAGTTCTGGCTTGGGACCACCACGGTATTCTGTTGGTGTAGAGACCGCGGCCCCACAGAACAGTGATAACCAATCCCCCCAGAACAAGATGAAGGGTCGGGTGAGGGGCATAGGCGTGAATGTCATATTCCGGATTGGGAATTATGTAGGCCCGCAAAATGAAGTAGGCATAGAAGGAGAGGTATTTGGCGATAATGAAAACTGCCGTATCGGCAGCAACCAGCGACAAGGTAAGCCATACCGGAATATTCAACAAATTCCTAACTGTTGGAAAAGATTGTACAATTTGTCTATCCTGCATGCGGAATACCTTGGTCAAAACACGACCTTCTTACTTCTTTTTTCCTCCGCACCGCAACAAAAGATTTCAGAATTATCAAAATAATTCAGGGCTCCGGACGGGCTTCTTAGCCGGCGTTCAGCACAACCCCTAGAATCTTGGCGGATTCAAGGATATCGAGGCAGCGCTTGATCTCTTCCACGGTGGTGACACCTTCGCGGGTGACCAGCAAAACACCGTCCACATGGGGCAGAAAAACCAGCGGATCGTCCTGATCCAGAAGCGGGGGCATATCATAGATAATCACACGGTCGTCATAGCGTTGTTTAAGCTCGGCCGCCAATTTCGCCATTTGGGGTGACCCCAATGTCTCAGACGATTCATCAATACGGTCGCCAGCCGGAAAAACACTGAGACGTTCAAACGGCATTCTGATCAGACAGTCGGGCACTTCTGCTTGTCCCGCCAGATAATTTGTCAACCCTTGCTTGGCGTTCAGTTCCAGATAGCTTTCCAATGAGGGCTTGCGCAAATCCAGATCGACAAGCAGGATGGTTTGTTTCAAATCCTGAGCGATGCTGATGGCCAGATTGGTTGCAACTGTACTTTTGCCGTCACCGTAGCGCGGGCTGGTAATGGCCACGGCCTTGATATTGTGCTTGGCCATAGCCTGCAACACCTGTGTCCGCAGAAAACGGAAAACATCTGCTTCTTTGCTGCGGGTTTTGTGGCTGACGATATGATGACGGTCAAGCGTGTCTTCGAATGGCGAAAGTTGAGTTTTCGACTCTTCCAGTTTGGTTGTGTCGAGGTTTAGAAGTTTACCGGCCTTCTGAACAAGAGGCGTGACTTTTGCGATATATTTTTCAGTATAAGTCTGTATCAATGGATTCATTTGCATTCACCGTCACACAATCAATCGAATTTACGCGCAATTATTGCCCAGAATACGTCAAAGGGCATAACTGTTAGAAAGAAGAGAATTATTAGCAGCACCAAAACTACCGGCGCAAAAGTCAAAGCCTTGATCCCCAGTTTGCGAAGGGCAATCTTTTCATCAATCGTCTGAAGGTGGGGGATTTTGACGAGCGGCGCGACGCCTATCAGAGATTCCAGATGGTGAGGTCCAATGATGCTTTGGCTCATGATCTGTAACCCCAGCACAATGCCGAAAGCGGCCATTAATGCAAACGAAAATCCGCCGAAGGTAATGATCAAACGGGATGGATTGGTTTTCAGAGGAACTTGTGGTGCTTCGATGATCGAGAGGCGTTGTCCGATGCTGCCTTGTTCAATGGTTTCGTTCATTTCCGAGGCCAGCTTCTTTGCTTTCAGGTCACGGTACATGGCCATCAAGTTATCATAGTCGCGAACCAAACCTGCCATTTGTTGCTCTGTGGCCGGGTTTTGTGCGATGGCCTTGCGGAATTCATCTTCCTGTTTTTTGACTTCTTCTTTTTGTTTTTCGAGAGCCTTTTGTTTTTCCTCTGCTGCCTGAAGCTGGGCCACAATCTGGAGGTATGCGGGGTTGTCCGCATCTTCGGTTATATCCAGCCCTGAACTCTCATCCGAGGAAACAGCTTCCAATTGAGCAAATAGGGAAAGGTATTGGTTCGTCAAAGAAACGACGTCAGGATGATCCGGCCCGTACTCCTCTTCCGCCACATCGAGTTTGGCCGAAACGTCATCGAGCTGGGCTTTAATTCGTGCACCCTCGTTTTTGGATTCAGATTGAGCTTCCATGGCCTCAATTTGCCGCGAGACTTTAACTACATCGGGGTGTTTCGGGCCATACTTGGCTGTTAAGGAAGCATATTGGGATTTTAATGCTCTCAACTGGATGGCAGGGGTTGTTAGTACCTCACCACTCTGGTCATCTACGATTCTTGAATATGCATCGGTTTGAGCCAGTTGAGATCTCAATGCTCCGATCACACCCAGATTGGAAATCAGCTCGCTCTCAATCGAGAGGAGACGGGTGGTGGTGGTGACAGCCGCCTGCTGGTTGAAGGCGAGGGCATCCGGACGGATGTCCCCGTTCTTTGCACGAAACTCGGCAATCTTTTTTTCCTGATCTTCCAGATTTTCAGATAGAATTTTGATTTGCCCATCAAGAAATTCCGTTGTTTTCTTTGCGGTGCTGCGGCGTTCTTTTAAGTCCTCATCAAGAAACAGCGTAACAAGTTCGTTGACCGTCTTTTGCGCCAGAACAGGGTCTCCATACTTGAACGAAACCGTGAAGGCGATTGCAGAGAGTTGGAGAGCCGAGGCTTTCTGTGCGGAAGCGGGGTTTGCAAGAGACGTACTTAGCAACTGAACGTCGATTTTCTTGCGCATGTCTTCGGCAACGTAAGCAATCGGGGTCGATTTGCGTTGGGCAGGGTACAAATTCAGCTTGGTGATGATTTCAGCCAGAGATGAAGTTGAAAGAACTTTTTGTTTTAACCGGCTGATCTGAAGGTCTGCCAGAGCCTCGACTGTCGTTACGGCGTTCGGCCCGTTTGCCTCAACAACGTCGGTTGAAATTTCAGGGCGGGACACTTCGACTGTTGCAAAGGATGTATAGCGCGACCAGCTCATGGCAAAGATGAGGGACACCAAGAACACAAAGGTGAACACGCCCGCGAATATATACTTTCTGTGTTTCAGAACGGAAAGATATTCCAGTAGAAAGAAAGCCATTTTTTATTCCTTAAATTCGTTACTCAAATTCCGCGCCGGTTATTTGCCGAACTGGTATGTCAGGCCCATGCGTACAATTTGTTGTTTTGCCTCATCATCATGGTTGGTCAGTTTTTCCTGACGGTATTTGTATGAAGCATTTATGTTCCAATTTGGACCAATCTGGTAATCCAGCGAGGCCCCACCATTCCAGGCCGTTTCCAGATTATTTGTTGATTGCGCCGGTTGGTTAGCCGTTTGGTAGCTTCCTTTTAGCGTAAAATCAAGGTTTGGATTCACTGTATATATTTCTTTGGCGTCAAATGACGTCAAATAGGATTCCGTTCCGTTGGCGTAGGGTTGGCGTGCACGGGAGATTGAAAGCTCGGTAACACTGCGCAGGCCGTTATAGCGGAGCGTTGACCCGTAAATCAGGTTTTGGCTCCATTTCTCGTCGGCGCCGGAGCCGTAACTTTTACTCCTCAGCCCTCCCAGAGAGAGGCTGAGGGTCCATGTGGGACTGAAATTGTAGTCCCACGTCAAATAGGGGCCGAAACTGTCGATATATTGGCTGGTGTTTTCGAGAACTATATAGCGTTGACCCTGAATGGCGATTGTTACGGTCTGGAGCGGGGTCAGATTGTAACGGAAGGTCGGCATCAGCGACATAATGCCGTAGTCCGTGAGGGTCGGAAACTCATAGCGGGTTTCCATCCATTTTCCCGTTATCCCCAGTGCTGCCCGCGGGGAGATCATATAGGCCATGGAAGGCTGGAGCGTAAAGGCGTCCCTTCGTCCTACGCCGACATTCTGTCCGAACGTTGTGATCTCGCTGGAACGGGTTGTATTATGGTCGTAACTCCCTATTAGACCTAAAGAAAACCTTTGAAGGGTGCGTTCGATTTTGCTTTTTGCGTAAAAATCGGTCGAATTGTATTCGGACTGGATGTATTGGTTTCTGACAGCGGACACTTCCGCCGAGATTACGGTTTTGATCAAGGCGCGCTGAATACCAATAATTCCTTTTGTTTCCGTTCCGTAAATGTCATCGACATTCTGGCGAATCATCAGCGGATTGCTGTTCCATACTGGGGTTTCGCTCAATCCGTAGTACAGGACAGGTTTTTTATAGGGGCCTTCCGCATGAGCGGTCGGGATCACTATAAAGAAAGCGCTTGCCCCCAATATCAGGGCGCAAGCGGCTGCGACAAGTTTAAAGCTTTTAATATTCATAGATTAAAACAGGCCGTCCGTTTCAACAATGACGACATCTCCGGGTTCCAGATCAACGTCTTTGTCGAAATTTCTGCCTCTGATCAAATCATCATAAGGATAGGGGATGGATATTTTTTTGCCGTTGTTCAAGGTGCGAATGACCACGATATCGTCTTCATCGGCATAGGGGGTCAGTCCGCCGACCTGACTGATGGCCTGCATAACATTCGTATTTCCTCCCAAGATGACGTCCCCGGGCTTTTGAACTTGCCCCAGAACACTGGCCTTGTGGCCGAGAGGGGCTTTGACGGATACGTCCACAGTGGCGTCCGGAATATACATGGACAGTTGATTCGCTATCTGATCCTGAACCTCAAAAGGGGGTTTGCCTTGAATATAAATTGTTCCAACCAGCGGGAATGTGATTGATCCATCCGGCAGAACCAGAACTTCTTTATCCATCCCTTCCTCTTTCCATACGGAAATCTGGAGCACATCTCCAGGGAGTACAACAAACTCCTTGGCTTGGGCCTGATTGATGACTGTAAAAAGACATAGGGCCGAAAGGCAAATGGTCCGGAATTTGAAAAGTATATTTTTCATGTTGAGACTCTTGGGTGGCGGTTGGCGGAACTTTCACAGGAATTTTTGATACATATTCATGACATATAGAACCTGAAAACTCAAGTCGCTCCATGCTCCATGATAGCAATGTCATGATTTTCTCAAAATGAAAGCGCCGTTGCCGGCGCTTTCGGAAAACTTTATCGGCTTAAAAATTAAGCAGCGAGTTCTTGTTTCTCTTTTTTGCGGGAACGAGCTCTCATTGCAGCAAGGGCGCCCAAGCCGAGACCGAACAGCGGAAGAGCTGCAGGTACGGGCACTGCGGAAACGTTATAAGCTACCGTGAAGTTTTTGCTTCCGGTTACGGTTCCCATGAAAGCGGTTACATAGCTCAAAGCACCGGCAGACAGGTTTTTGATAACAACCGATGCAGAGTTTGTGCTGTCGATTTGCGCGCTGGAGAGGGCCAAAGCAGCAACCGGGGTTGAATTTTCGTAGCTTGCAGAGAAGCCGAAGCCACCCGGTGCAGTTGCCGTGGTGTAGCCTTGGTAAGATACGCCACCATTATTGTAAGAGTATCCGCCGCTCGTGGACAGAAAGTCGGAGGTCAACGTACCGGCAAAGTTGTAGGTGAAGGTGATCATGCTGTTGGCTGGCAGAGACCCTGTGATCAAGCTCAGAACGGCGTTACCGAAACCTGCCCCGCCGCTGGTGATCATGCCGGACTGACCGATCTCCAGAGGAGTTGGGGTCATGTCAACGAAGTTACCAGAGTAGTTGACTACTGCGGCAGAAGATTGGGTAGAAGGAAGCGCCAAACCAAGCACACAGCCAGCTACAAGAAGAATACGAGATAACTTCATTTAAAAAATTCCCTATAAAATCAAATAAAAAGGTTACTAATAGAAAAATTGATACCATTCCTGATTGAGGACTACAAGATATTTTTCGAAGTAGTTATCAAAAAAAATAACATTTTTATTATTCATAATATTTGTGGAAATCCCATACTAATTGTAGCAATTTGCTTAAAACACAGTATAAGACTGTTCCAGAAAAACGGAATTGGTAAGAAAGATTAACGAAAAATGCTGCACAAGCTCACATTAACTGTTTTATTGGGGTCTGCTTTGCTGTTTTTGGGAGGCTGTGATTCGCCCGAAGAAAAACAGGAGAAGTACATTCTGCGTGGTGACCGCTATCTGGAGCAGCGGGATTATGTCCATGCACGGCTGGAATACAAGAATGCTGCCAAAATCAATCCGACGAATGTCAAAGTAATATATAGCCTTGGTCTGGTCGAAGAGGCTGAGGGAAATATCCAGCTCGCGTTCTCGGCCTTCATGACGGCTGAACAGCAGGATGCCAATTTCGAGCCGGCCGTTCAAAAGTTGGCCGAATTCTTTTTAACCGCCCAGCAATATGATGAAGCCAAAATTCGCATCGAGCGCCTTTTGACGATTACCCCCAACAATTCCATGGGGCATGCGCTTAATGCCTCTTTACTTCTCCGGCAGAAGAACTTTGCAGCTGCGGACAAAGAAGTACAGCGTGCTCTTGATCTGGACGGGAAAAATGTTGTTGCCTATTCCGTTCTTTCAGGGATTTATTTTTCCCAGAAAGAACCAGACAAGGCTTTGGCAGCGCTCGATCAGGGGATACAGAACAAGGCGGATGAAGTTTCCCTCTATCTTCTCAAGGCTGTTATTTATGCTGACCAGAACGATCTGGGAAATGTCCAGAAGGTTTATCAAAAAATATTCGAGATGAATCCGGATAAAATTGGCTATCACTTCGATCTGGCTCAAATTCTCTCGTCGGCCAAGGACAAGGAGGCTGCCGAACAAATTTTGCGCTCTACAGTCGAGCAATTCCCCGAAAACGAAGATGCCATGCGCAAGCTGGTGGCCTTGATCGAAGATCAAAAGGGGATGCAATCGGCGGAGCTGGAAATCAAATCCCTGCTCAAAAAAACTCCGGATCAGAAAGCCCTCTACCTCTGGCTGGCAGATCTTTACATCAGAAACAAGCAGGACGATCTGGCAATTTCTGCCTTGAAAAATATTCTGGAGTCTCCGAGCGAGGAGTGGGTCGGGCTGGTTGCCAATACTTCTCTGGCGAGGATCAAGCTCAGTCAGGGGGACATTGATTTCGCGAAAAAAATCATCGAAACCGTTTTGTCCAAGGACGTGAACAACAGCGAGGCCTTGTTGTTGAGATCCAATTTGACTCTTGCGCAGGGCGATTACGAGCAGGCCTTGGGGGATGTCCGCAATGTTATCAGGGATCATCCGGAGTCAGCACAAGCGGCACGTCTGATGACTGAAATCCTTGTGTCTCAAGGACGCCAAGATCTGGCGATTGACAGTTTGATCCAATATCACAATCACGTTCCGGACGATCTGGGCGCTCAGGTCCGTCTGGCCCAGCTTTACGCGATGAAGGGGGATGTCAAACAGGCCTATGATATTCTTTCCTCTATTACGCATAACGATCCATCTTTTACGGTGGCATGGGAGACACTGGCTCGCTTGTCGATTGAAAACAAATTGTTTGACGACGTTGAAGAGTCTATCTCCCATTTGGAGGAATCATTAAGTCAGGCTGCAACAGTCCTATTCCTGCAAGGGCAATTGCATGCTGCCAAGGGAGAGAAAGATCAAGCTCTCGACTCTTATATGAGTATCCTCAAGCAGTATCCGTCATCACCGCTGGTTGAGCATGCTCTTGCCGGCGTTCTTGCCATTTCTTCGTCTCAGGATGAGTTGGCAAATGTAGAGGCTGCATTGGCAGGTTTATTTTCAGACAATCCGGCCGTTACCTCGGTTTTGGGCGCGGTGCAGGCCCAGTTGGGTAAAACGGATGACGCCATCTCCACTTTAAATCTGGCTATTTCGCAAAAACCGCGCAATCAGGCACCGTATTTGTCGGTGGCGGAAATCTATCGCGGCAGAAATGAGCAGGATCAGGCTTTGTCCGTTCTGGATCATGCCGAAAAAGATATCCCGTTCGAAATTAAAGCCAGCATGATGAAGGCGGAAATTCTGGTTGCCAAAGGCGAGACGGGGGCGGCTATCCGGCTTTATGATTCATTGCTTGAGAAAAACAAGGGGTCGCAAATGGCCAATGCGATTGCCAACAATCTGGCCCAATCCATTGCCGATTATCAAAGCGATGATAAGGCTGCACTGGAAAAGGCGCGTCTGGTGGCTGAGCGTTTCATGAACTCCGACAATCCGTATTATCTTGATACTTTGGGGTGGGTTTATTTCAAGCAAGGTAATCTGGCGGCAGCCGAGCCTCTTCTAAAGAAGGCTAGATTGCTGTTGGCCAAACCAAACGAGCAGATTGAAACCCATTATCGGGAATTGGAAAAAGAGCTTCATGATAAATCAGGCATGTGATCAATCAAGCTGCCAAAATTAAGCGTACAATTAACTGGAAAGTATATGTCTGAAAATGGACAAGATTCTAAAACATATTCGCAGCTTTTCTTCGACAGCCGATTTTATTGCCAATGTAGAGCGGGAAGCTGGGAGGGGGCCATTTGTTGTCTCTTTTTGTAATGCGCATGCCGTAAATCTTGCAATTGTCAGTCCAATTTTTGCAGACAATTTACTTTCTTCCGACCTTCTAGTAAGGGATGGTTCCGGAGTCAAAATTGCCATGCAAGCATTGGGAATGGAACCTGGTGCGAACCTGAACGGAACTGATGCCATTCCAGGTCTTTTGCACGAGTACACCAAGCCGCGCTTAGCCCTTTATGGAACACAGGAGCCGTGGCTCGGCAAAGCGGCTGCTCTTTTGGCTGGTCAAAAGGATGTTGTCGCGATGGTCGATGGATTTCAGGATGATGAGTTTTATCTTCTTTCTGCAAAGAAAGTTCGACCTGACATTATTCTTCTGGCTATGGGGATGCCGAAACAAGAAAGAATCGCAAGACTTTTAGCTAAAAAACTCGACACCCCATGCTTGATTATTAATGGTGGGGCGATTCTGGATTTTATGGCAGAGCGTTTCAATCGCGCACCTCTTTTGATGAGAAAAGTCGGCATGGAGTGGCTCTATAGATTGTTGAAAGAGCCCAAGCGGCTTTTTGGGCGCTATGTAATCGGAAATGCGATGTTTTTGTTCCGGCTTGGGATTGCTTTTCTAAAGCGAAGGGGTTTGTTGTGGCAGCGACGGGAGAAACCAGATGAATCGTAAGGCAACCTGGATGAGGCACGAATTTTTCAGGAGCAATGCGGCTTCTGCAATCTTTCTTGCTGTAAGTGTGATTGCTGTGTTTTGGATATCAAGTGGCTCTTTGCTTAAACTTCCGTATTACTGGGGCCGCGAAGAATACAGTCATGGTTGGCTGATCCCTCTTGTCGCGGCGTTTATCGGTTGGCATGCACTGTGTCGAGACAAACCGGAACCCGTGCCATCGTGGATGGGGCTTCCGGTTCTTTTTTTCAGCCTGCTTCTCTCTGCGCTTTCAGTGTTGGCGGCGTTCGAGGCACTGTTGAATTTCAGTTTCATTATTGCGTTGTTAGGTCTTGCGTTGGCATTTTTCGGCAGGGCGTTCACGCTATCAGTCGCACCTGCGCTTGTCTTCTTGTTTTTTGCGGCTCCTCTGCCTCATATTGTGTATGGTAACTTGTCTATCCAGATGCAGCTCGTTTCCTCTACGCTTGGGACCTCTGTTATCCGTCTTTTCGGTTTTTCTGTTTTTCAGGACGGCAACGTCATTGACCTTGGCTTCATGAAGCTTCAGGTGGCCGAGGCCTGCAACGGCTTGCGCTATCTTTTCCCGTTGACGAGCCTCGCGTATCTGATGGTCCTGCTGATGGACGGGCGTCTATGGAAGAAGGTCGCCGTTTTTTTGTCTGCCGTTCCGATCACGATCTTCATGAATTCCCTGCGTATTGCAATGGTTGGAATTACGGTCAATCTGTGGGGAAGGGAAATGGCAGAGGGGGTTCTGCACATGTTTGAGGGATTCGTTGTTTTTGGACTATGTCTAATTCTACTATTTGGCGAGGCATGGCTGTTATTGAGGGTGGGAGAAAAAGGTGGATTTCGGGATACATTTTTTACTTTGCCGCAAGGGCCGGTAATTGCCAGTAGGGTACGGATTACGCCGCCGGCAATCGTTGGATTGTTACTATGTTTATTGGGCTTCGCGTTTTTCCAGAGTGGGTTGGTGGGTAACAGGCTTGAAAATACACCTTCAACGCCTGCCTTTTCCACCTTTCCCCTCCGGATTGGAGAATGGAGCGGTAGCAGAGACTCGCTTTCAACTGATAACCTCGAAATTCTAGACCTTACGGATTACTGGCTCGCGAATTATACTAAAGAGCACTCCACCGATCCGGTTAACCTGTATATTGCCTGGTACGCAAGCCAGCGTATGCGTGCGAACATCCATATTCCACTTAACTGTATCATTGGCGGTGGCTGGCGCCTTGAAGACCAGCGCAAATTCACGGTCGTCCTTCCGGAGGGCATCCTTCCTGTCGTGCGCCTGACCGTGATCAAAGACGGGGAAACCAGCATTGTCTATTACTGGCTGGACCAGCGAGGTAGAAAAATGAACGATCCGTTCACGGCCAAATGGTTTCTGGTGAGTGACTCGATTACAATGCACCGTACTGACGGTGCACTGGTTCGAGTCAGTACACCGCTGGAGGCGGGAGAAAAGCCGGAGGATGGTGATGAGCGGCTACGACAATTCCTGCAGAAGGCCTATCCAGAAGTTAAGAAGTTTGTTCCACAATAAGGAAAAAAAGAAAAACATGCTTCTAAAAAAAAATGAAAATGCAAAGTCTCTTCTTCAGGAAGATAAAAAGCTTAATCGGCGCCTGATAGGCAAAGTTAAAATTAATAGTGACTATCAGATAATCCTTATTTCATGGATTGCCTCGTTGATCTGGACGGGCGCAGCGATAGGTATTGCCACTTTGGTAAGCCCGTTGTTTTTGGTTGTAATGGTTCTGGTACCATTTGGGATTTTTATGCTTTCCCCACTGGCGGGAATTGTCAGCTACCTTACGATCCTTATATGGCAAAACACGGTGATTGGTATTTGGAGTCCCTATCTGGCCGAAGGGCAGATGTCTATTCTGCAGGGGACCAACTTTCTTGTTTGCGCATTGTTTGGCGGTTATTGCTTTATACGGCTTATGTTTTCCGCAAACGATCTCGGCCCTTTTGCAAACAGGACCCTCAAGATCGCCTTCATCTTCCTGATACTGGCCGTGCTTTACCTTCTTTACGGCGCGGCCGTCAACAAGGTCTTTGTCGCCGTCGCCTATTTCAGAAACTTCACCGGCGGCATTCTCTGCCTGGCCATAGGCACCTATCTCAGCCAGCATGTCCGGCTCAACACATTTGTCAAAATCTGGATGTTTCTGGGCGGCATTATCCTGTTGCAGGCCTGCATGGAGTTTTTCTTTACGAGGTTTTATTACGGTGTTTTGAATCTGCACCATCTTTACGCGATCAAGTTCGACACGGGTAAGGCCGATCTGGACGGAACGATTGAGGCCCTCAGGACGACCTTCTTCAATTCCCCTTATTTCAACGATCTGGGTATTACGTCCTTCCGGATTCTGGGGCCGACATTTCATGCCATCAGTTTTGGCTATTTGCTGTCTTTTTGCGCTCTGGTGTTTTTCATCGCCAGGAAGTACGCGCTGGTTTTTATTGCCATCGTATTCATCCTGATTATCGGCACAAAGGGACCGTCCATCATGACGATTTTTTCCATCGGCCTCGTTTGTCTGACCCGCATGGGAACGGGACGGGGAACGGTCGTCAGGATATCCACGCTCGTCTGTACCCTGCTGACTCCCCTGATTTTCCTCTACGGATACTCGGTCAGGGATTATCACGTTCTTGGCCTGATCGGCGGCGTGCGGGATTTCCTGTCTTTTCCCGTCGGCAGGGGCTTCGGCTTCGGCGGCAACCTCGCGGCGATCGACAGCAAGCCGTGGTGGCTTCAGGCGCAGCTGAGGGGGTACACGCCCTTCGGCCTTGAAAGCTCGGTTTCCGTCCTGTTGAACCAGTGGGGAATCTTCGGCTTTGCCTACATGGCCTTTCTTTTTTCTCTGTGGCGCTCGCTGTCGAAATCGTTTCGGGAACACGGAGCCAAGTATACGGAAGACTATGATTTTTCAATTTTTTACTTTGCCTACGGCTTCATCCTCGTGAACTTTTTCTTCCAGGAGGAAGTCCTTTCGCCTTACGGTCTGGGGATTGAATTTTTATGGATCGGGTTTTTACTTAAATATGCGGGACAGTTTTCAGGCGGGAATCCACAGACAGAAAAAAACAACCCCCTTCAGAAAAAACGGGATATCAGGGAGATGTTTGTAAGTTAAGCCCTAACGCTTCTGCCATCTCCGCATCAAGCGGACGGTCACCGCCCGGAAAAAGCCCGTACCCGCCCTTGTAATTCCAGAGCGCCCAGGGGATGTTGTTTTCCTCGAACAGTTCGCGCATATCCTTGAGCCAGCGCAGGCGCGAGTCATTGTCCACGAAGGGACGGTAGACGCCGAATTCGAGGCACAGTATCTTCGCGCCGACTTTATCCCGCCAGTATAGCGGGTATTTTTCGAGAAGCGCTGCAAGCTTTTCCTTGTCCCATCCCTGATCCAGGTAGGTCTTCATCTTTTCGTACGACGGGTTCGCATCCGGATTCAGGTTTGCCGGATAGCGCAGGTTGTCTATTTTTTCACGGAGATCGGGCGGCGGAGTCGTCCAGCGCGCATTGTGATGCGTGAAGAACATGGGCGTGTAGAAATGAAAATCGTAAAAGATGTTTTCGTCCGGATAAGGCTTTTTGTTCCTGAGCGTACCATAAAGACCGAAATTGTCCGTGGCGATAAACGCCGTGTCCGGGAAGCGTGCGCGCAGCCTTTCGACCAGCCGCCCCTGTGCTTTCCACCAGTCTTTGATAGATCGCGGTGGCTCGTTAAGCAGGCCGAGATAGATTTTATCGGCGGGCAAGCCATTCAGAACGCTTTCAAGTACGGCCCACCGGTCCTCCAGCCGTGCCAGAAGAGCGTCGGAATTTTGCGCCGCCAGGATTTCTTGTTCTTCGTGCGAGGGATGAAAATCCACGATCACCGCCAGACCGTCGTTTAAAAAGGCTGTGATGTCGCAGCGCAGCTCCTGCAGACGCGTCCCTTCGGGCGAAAGCCACTGCTCAGACACGGGGAGGCGCACGAAGGTAAAGCCCAGATTTTTCACATTGTTCACGTCTTCGGGCAGAAGCTTTTGCCCGGGCGGGTGCTGCCAGAATTCGGCCATGTTGATCCCGCGCGTGAGCGTCCATGCGTTTTCTTTTACCTCCGGCACAGGATCGAAAGCGCAGGCGGCCCGGACGGGCCGCGCAAGCGCACAGCACAGGAAGACCATGGTGCCGAGGCAGAAAAAAAAGGCGGCTACTTTTGAGGACATCGTGCCCGGACCTGTTTTTGACATTTTTAAATCTTTCCCGACCATATAGTTTTTCACTCAGGATACGCAATATGACATTGTCGCATAATTTGCTTGTCGTAATCCGAAAATACCTTTAATACCATGTCGTTGAAACCGCCGTTTTGTTTTTATGATTGAGGGTAGAATATGACAACATCCATCAGGGACCGTATCAGGGATTCCCTGCCGCCTGGCCTGTTTTACATGTTGCGGGGGCTGATGCAAACAAAGGATCTGGTCATCAATTATATCTACGACTCCCTGCGCTATGCGCGCTGGTCGCCGCTGGGTGGTAGGCCGAAGACGGCAGGACAGCTTGCTGCCACGATTACAATGGATTATCACAGGGTTGAAAAGGGCCTGTCCCTTCCCAAGCCGCGGCCCGGTTTCGGCGCAGATGTCGTCAGGCGGCTAGCTTATAACATTCCGCGCTACGCAGCACTGCCCGGCGTGAACATGCTTCCACTGCATGCCAGTTACGGCGCGTTGAAACAGTGGCTTGCCTATTCGAACGGCGCGGGCGGCACACAGGCGGAAGAGGACGCAAAAGGTGCCCTGGAGTTTCTGCAGAAAAAACTGGTCGGAAAGGAGGGCACTGGCGGCGCGATAGTTCTGAAAAAAAGTGATATCCAAAAGCACTTGCCCACAGACTATAATGCGTTTTTTGAATCGCGCTACAGCGTACGCAATTTTACGGACGAAAAAGTTTCCGTCGATATCATCCGGGAGGCCGTGGCAACCGCGCGCAAGACCCCGTCGGTCTGTAATCGTCAGTCCTGGCGCGTGCGCGCGTTTTTGGAGCCGGACTCCTGCCGGGATGTTCTGGCCCTGCAGAATGGCAACCGAGGGTTCGGGGATCAGGTCGGTGGCGTGCTGCTGATCACGGTGGATTTGCAAAGCTTCCTTTCGGCCAACGAGCGTTATCAGGGGTGGATTGATGGTGGCATGTTTTCCATGTCATTAGCTCTTGCCTTGCATGCGCAGGGACTCGGCACGTGCTGCCTAAACTGGAGCGCGGCAGCGGAAACGGATCGTAAATTGAGAAAATTGATAAACTTGCCTGACAATGAACTTGTCATCATGATGATGGCCGTAGGCCATATGCAAGACGAATTCAAAGTCGCTACATCACCGCGTATCGGTGTAGACGATATTCTCGTTTCCATTCATTGAAAATGATTTAAAGATCTCAAAGGGAGCAGGAACTACCCGATCCCTTTGTCTTTCAGCCTGTCAGCGAGAATGGCAAAGTTGTTTTGCGCTCGCTCTTTCATAAGCTTGACCGTTTCATCCTGTTTGCCAAGAGACAGAGACAGCTCTGTTGCCTTGATAAGGCTGTCGGTCGTAAAATTGTCAGCTCCCAGTGTCAATTTTGGCCCGTTCTCGGCACCATAATAATCAGCCATAATCCCGTGAGCTTTGCGGCTGTATGCGATCGCAACCGTTGGGATGCCTTGCGAGAGCGAAGCGATGGTCGGGTGTGTACGCGCGCCGATCAGAACGTCGCATAGGCCGATCACGGATTTGGCCTCAACTCCGTTGAACCAGCCGAGGAGATTGAGGTTCGCATCCTTGCTTTTTACGCGGCGCAGTACATCCAGACAGGCCCGCTGATCATCGTTGGAGAACTTGCGTTCAACCACGTGCGGGATCATGACAACTGTGTAGCCCTGATCGTTCAACGCATCGACGAATGATGCCATTTCATTGAGCGCGTATTCACGGCCTTGCTTGTGATATTTGGTCACCAGCTCGCTGACCGACAGGCCCGCCAGTTTTTTACCCCTGAGGTCCGCGTTCATGTATTTCTGGGCATAGTCATAGGTCTCTTCCTTCGATAGGGCTTTCATCAGGAACGCTACGTCCGCCGTTTGATTAACCGGGCAATCGAGGTTCAGCAATTTCAGCCATTCGTAGGTGATGCTCTCTCTTGCGGTAATACCCAGAAGGTTTTTCGAAGATTTCTTTAAATACTCTGTGTCCGCGCTTGAAAGCGGCCCCATTGATTGGGCGCAGACGAAAACAGGCTTGCCAATATGCATATAGCTGGTATGGCGTTTGAATGTGCCGTAATCGGAAGTAAAAACGTCTCCGCCCACTGCAATCATTACATCGGCTTTGCGGGCGTTCGAAAATGTGCGGAAGTGCGCGTATTTTTGAGGTAGAGCACCCTCGGCAGCTATCAAGGCTCGGTACAGGAGTTTGTTGCTCCAGAGCCATGGTGTGTGTCGGTACATTTCGCGAAGAGGGTAGGCCCAGTAGCAATCCATGCCGCGTCCGTCATAACGCCATTTATCGAATGGGTAGTCGGATGTATGCAGCGAGATCTGATCAAGCTTGATATTACCCTGGTTCTGAAGCCCAGTGATAACACCTTCAACCAAGGCGTCGCACCCCCGGTTGCGTGAACCTGTCTGGTTTGTAATCGCTATGTGCATCCCGCTTGATCCTCTTCTACTTTTTTACCGTTACAAAATACAAGCCTCTTTTAGGCGTCGCTACCCTAATGGCATTTAGCTATTGCGGCAAGTAAAACATATTAGGGTAAAAAGCTTTTTTCTGTCCTCAGGCCACCGGTGTTTTTGACTCTTCCAAATGTAGTAGGGGAAGGGCATTTAAAACCCGCATTCCAAGTAGAGTCAGGTTAGTGGCCAGCGCAGCAATACTGGCGCCCAGTAGCCCCCAAAGTGGCGTCAGGATGCAAAGAAAAACCGCGGAGGAGAGCAGGGATACAAGACAGATCAGACCCATAACCTTATCCTTGCCCTTGGCGTAAATGGCGTTTTGCAGCGTATCGGCCCCCAGGCGGATCAGCGCCGCTGGCAAAAGCAGAGCAATTATCCAGAAATGATCGGCGATCGCAGGTTTGTCGAGGATATCGATTAGGACTGGTGCGGCAGCCAGTACGGCCAAGCAGCACAGCCCTCCCCAGATCATGCCAGCCTTTTGCTGGGTAAAAACTGCCTTGCGGAAGGCTCCTTGGTCGCCTTTCTTGGCCGCACCGATTACATGCGGGTTATTCGGCTGGACCACACTGAAATAGACGAGGTTATAGGCCGCATTGCTGAGCGACCAAAAAAACACATAGATCCCAGCTGCTTCCAGTCCTAGCAGGAACGTGATGAAGAAACGGTCGATGAACTGGCCCCCAATATTGCCAACTTCGAACAGGTACATGTAACGCCCCTTGGGGACGCTCTCTTTGATCCAGCCAAAATCAAAAGAGATCATCCTGTACCGGCCTTTGGCAATCAAAAGTGCCACCAGAACCAGCAAGGTCAGCCCCGAACCGCCCAACCAGAAATACAGCATCATTTCGAAATGGCGCAGCGGTTCGATAAAAAGCGCCAGAGCCATGTATATGAACATCCACAGACCGCTGCGTACGAAGAATAGCACTGTTGCCAGATTCGGTCTGTGGCGGGATGTCAAAACTCCGTGCGCGTCTATGCCCAGATGTTCAAAAAACACGATTACAGCCGCCAGTAGTGCCACTGTCATCGGTAGGGGGGAACCCATCGCCTGGTTGGCTGCCAGCGTCGTAGGGAGCAAAACGGCATAAATCACGGACGTCAGGGTAAAGCGCGCCATGATCGACGGCATGGCTTGATGTAGGGGCATATCGACAATATGACGGTTCAAAAGGCTGTAAAGCCCAAATCCAAACACGAACGGTGCCAGAGCTGCCGCGCCGAGGATCAGGCCATAGAGCCCCATGGCTTCCAGTCCGAGAAATCGAGTGATAAAAAGGGTCAGTGCAAACTTGGCTAGCAGTGTCATGCTCCGCAAACCAAATATAAACAGACGCCTGATGTTTGTTTTCATATTACTGAATTGTTGTTTGTGTAGTGTTCATGATTTTTATGGGGTTCTTGATAAGAAAAATATTATAAAAAATCAAGCCTTTCACGTATCGATTTTCGGAAGTTTTGAAAAAGATGAGTGTCGTATAATGTATCTAAGAACTGGATTAGATTTGGGTGGCAAGTTCAAAAAGCCAAAAGATTCACTTAAATTCTGGACTCAATAATGGGGTTGACCACTGGCCATAGAAAGTTAAAAAATCTCAGTCTTCGGCTTATCGGCGGGATTGAGGTTGGGTGGGGTTTGTTCCGTATCCTGAGCGCCGGATTTCATATTGAAAACATCACTCATTTTGGAGCGCGGTTCTTTTGGGGGCATTGCGGCTTGACTGAAGGCTGAGATGGCTGCTGCTTTTGTTCTTTCCTGCCTCTGCTGTGCCATGTTTACAGTTTCTTGTGGTTCTTCCTGCGGCTGTTCGTAAGGCTCAGCTCTGTATTCCGGTGGGATATTTTGGCGTTTCTTTTGGGCTTCGGCCTGTGTTTTTCTTTTGTGATCTTCTTCATTGACGTGTGGTTGTTCCGGTTTTCGGAATGTATCTCTCAGACCGTCGGCTTTTTCGGTCGGTCGTGATTGTTCTTTCTTCTGAGCTGCTTCTTGGGCTTTATGAGTCTTTAGTTCTGTTTGGATATTATCCAGCATCTTCTGGGTTCCGGTATTGGCTTTGATCTTATAATCATCCGGATTCGAAGGCTTTGAGGGCGGAGGTGTTTTTGTTTCCACTTTAGTGCTTGGAGTGTCCGTTTTTGCCTCAGCGCGTGTAGTCGTCGCCAACGGGTCCGATTGGCCCTGAGATGTCTTCTCGGCCTTTGTCGTTGTTGCTGGCGGCTGTTCTTTCTGAACGCTACTGAAACTTTCCCGTAGCGGTTCCGTTTGTACTGAGGGCTTGTATTCGTCCGGCACTTGTCTCTTGGCTTCTATGGACTTCTCGGTCGTTTTGCTTGTTGGTTTTGTCTCGTCTTTTTTGCCCGTAGCGGCAGACGCCTTGGCTTCTAGGTGAACATCCACATCCTGCCTATGCGGGGTATTTAAGGCATTGGCAACGGATGATTTGAGCTTGGCAATGTCCACAGCCACGCGGTAGCGTTCCACCAGATAAAGCCCCATATCGCGGGTTAGCTCTGCGCGGGCTTTATCGGATAACTCATGGGGCAGAGCCAGAATAACCTCTCGTGCCACACGGGAATTTTTCCGGTTTTCTGACGCTTCGGCCTCATTCCACAAAAAGGCACGGGTATAGAATTTTTCAGGGGCTGATTTCGGCGCGAGGATAAAAGCGGATTTGACGCCAGTTCGCTTTTCGTAGCGGTGAGTACGTCCGGTGTGTTCGTCTTTGAGCAAAGACCCAGAACGATACGCGGCGGCGGCCACGGCAGAGTGGCCTTCAGCCCTTGAGAAAGTTCTCAGCGAGCAATGATAGATCGCCATTACGCAGTTACCCCCGTGCCGCAAATAGCGCTGCAAACGGAGTTTGCGTAAGTGCGCTATTAACATATCACATAATTCAGGATAACTTCTCGGGGATTAATTCTAGGTTACGAAAATAGACGTTTTCTCTAACCTTATGAGCGTTAACTATAAGCTCTAACCTACGAAAATAAAGGGCATTACTAGGTTCCGCTCCTACTTATCCCTACAAAAATGAGGCATAAAAACTTGCCATATAACTCACTTTTTGCGATTTTTTGAGGCAATTAGCCATAATAATCGCCTCATATTTTAGCTATATTTTGAGGCAATTTGATGTTATAATCACCTCATGAGCTATAATTGGCAACATACAAATTGGCCGAATTTTACCTACGAACTAACACCGGCCACCGAAAAAAATCTCTTTGCATTTGCAGAGAGGATAGGACGCGTGAGCGGTTTGCTTGAGGGGCTTAATGAAGCCACCAAGATGGAAACGGTGATCGAAATGATGGTTTCCGAAGCCGTCAAAACATCCGAGATTGAAGGCGAATATATTAGCCGTAGGGATGTAAAATCTTCTATCCGCAATAATTTGGGGCTTTCAATATCTAAAGAGCAAGTGAATGACAAAAGGGCAGAGGGGGCTGCTGCTCTTATGCTGTTGGTACGAGATCATTACTTGGAACCTTTAAGCGAAGAAATGCTGTTCGAATGGCATGAAGCGCTGATGGTCGGAGATCGCCACATTAAAAAAGGGGCGTGGCGAACCCATAAAGAGCCAATGCAAGTCGTCTCGGGGCCAATCGGTAAACAAAAGGTTCATTATGAAGCCCCCCCATCAGCTCAAGTTCCCAAAGAAATGAAGGCGTTCATCAAGTGGTTTAACGATACTGCGCCGGACGGAAAGAACGACATTGGCAAGCCATCCATTCGTTCAGCCTTGGCACATGTCTATTTTGAGAGTATTCACCCGTTTGAAGATGGGAACGGACGTATTGGTCGCGCCATATCGGAAAAGGCTTTGTCACAAGGTGTTGGAAGGCCGATTTTGCTGAGCCTGTCGGCGGCTATTGAAGAAAAAAGAAATGATTACTACGATGCGCTCAATGCCGCGCAACACACACTCGATGCAACCGCTTGGGTTGAATATTTCGTGCAGACATGTCTGGATGCTCAAATTCAGGCGGAAGAGAAAATCAATTTCACGCTCAAAAAGACCAAGCTGTTTGACCGCTTTGAAAATGACATGAACGAACGGCAGTTAAAAGTTGTTAGGCGTATGTTGGAAGACGGCACTGATAGCTTTGAAGGTGGCATGACCGCCAAAAAATACATGGTCATCACAAAGGCCTCTCGCGCAACTGCAACAAGGGACTTACAAGAACTAGCCGACATGAAAGTCCTTATCCAAGAAGGGGCAGGGCGTAGTGTTCGCTACAAGGTGAATTTGGGCAGGTAGCCATCCCCAGCCTAACGGCTAGGGTTTTTCGTATTCACTTAAAATTTGGGGGTTCGGGATGAAAACAGGCATGAAAGTTTTGGCAGTTGTCGCTGTGGTAGTTGCTGCGGCTGTGGCTTTTGCGATGGGGAATAAAGAGCCAATTGTTTACTCATGGCATTATAAAATCACTGTAACGGTGGACACTCCGGAAGGAGAGAAAAGAGGGTCGGCAGTGCGTGAGGCGCGAACAGAGTTTCAACCGCGACCTGAGCCGAAAGACTTCCCATATCATATTGAAATAAAATCCAGAGGAGAGGCTGTTCCCGTTGATCTGGGAAAACGGGGTATGCTGTTTGCGCTAATTGACTGGGATTCGTACAGGGAATTTTATAATGCCTTTCCCTATGGCGGACAGATGGACGGAAAGAGCAAATTCCCGCGGGATGACTATTATAAGGAGACACTGAAGACTGGGATGAAAGCCGAGTTGAAAACCAACTTCCCGAGAATGGTAACCTTCAAGGACATCAAAGACCCGAAGAGCGTAGAAGCCGTCAAGGCAGATGACCTTGCCGCCACTTTCGGCGCAGGAGTGAAACTCAAAGACATCACACTTGAAATAACCGATGAACCAGTGACGTGGGAGATTGAAAAGGTTTTGGGGTGGCTTGAAAAAGTTAAAATGAGTTGTTTGAGTGGTAAACATATAAATGGGCCGGAATTATATGAACAATTACACGGTGGAAACTTTAGAGCAGGAGATTTGAAATGAACCAAGACCTTTTCAAAGCTATTTTGGCAATGGATTCCTATAGCCGTGGTTATGATGCTGGCATAGTTTTTGGTTCAAATCCGGGAACCAACAATTATTCTTTGGACACTCCGGGGGCTCAGCTTAGGAACGCAACTATCATAGATAATTCTACAGATTCATTGGGTGAGGCTCTTTTTCGGTTGGACTAATTTCGTATATCTCTTTGGTGAAAGGCCGCCATTTGTATCTCGGATCGGTTTTTTGTTGTCTTCTTAGCGGTGGGCCCCCATGAGACTTCAAGAATCCAGTAAACGGAATTATGCCTGCGATACTATTAATAGGAAAAATTTTGACACAAGAAATTGATATATATCGTACTGCTCAATTGCTTATAAACCAGCATGGCGATGATGCCTCTGTGGAGGCTAAACGTCGTGCTGAGTTTTTCTCTGAAAGAAAAGATGATTTAGCAGAAAAATTATGGATTAAGGTTTCTGATGCTGTTACCTGGCTACAAAGCAACACATCTCCAAGCGACACACAATGCCACTGATTTTATTATATTTTATCTTGTGTTCTTTTTTGATTAGCTTTCCGGCTTTAGCGAATGAGCTTGCTCCTTGCTCTAAGACCGGAAGTTTTTGCCCTTTCTCTAGTAGTGTTTCCAGTGAAAAATCTCTGTTTGTTGATTATAGCCTTGAGAGGGTGATTGATGGAGATACTTTTGTTGCCAGTGGCCATACAATAAGGATTTGGGGGATAGATTCCCCCGAGAAAGATCACCCCGCCTATAGAGTTGCGGGATGGTTTCTAGAGAGCTTGACTAAGGACAAGAAATTAGGCTGCAAGTTCATATACAAGGATAAATACAAAAGAGATGTCATGCAATGTATGGCCGACGGTGTAGACATCGGGTCTACCATGGTAAGGTTTGGCATGGCTAAAGATTACAAGAAGTACAGTGGTGGTTATTATCTTCCGGAAGAAGAGGAGGCCAAAGCTTTTAAGAGGGGGCTTTGGAATAAGCAAGAGTGATAGCCACAGCTCATTTTCATGAAGATTGACTAGATGGAGAATTTTAAGCTGGCGGGCAGGGTGGGATTCGAACCCACGGAGGGCGTGAACCCTCGATAGTTTTCAAGACTATTGCAATCAACCGCTCTGCCACCTGCCCGCACTTGAAAGAAGGTTCATTTTATAATCAGGAATTCTTTTAATTTCAAGAGGCTAGATTTCATCTTCGGGCAATTTTCTGGGGCGTTTGCGCTTTTTAACGTTAATTGCCGAAGCATCAAGTGTGTTTTTGAGGTGGGCGGCATAGAATTGCTCGATCATCTCGACACTGGTTCGGCAGTTTTTTGCGATTTGATAGATGTCTGCGCCCTCCATTAGACGAAGGCAGATATAGGTGTGCCTTAAACTGTAGGCAGTACGGACATTGCCATCACGGTCATATTTTAGGTTTAGATCGTCTAGAACCTTGTTTAGAAACTCGCGGGGAGTTTTGCCAAATATTTCATCAGTGGGTTTTCCGTTGTTTCGTTTCTGCATGCGCTGGAAGGGATGTATCGCTCCTGTCATGCTTTTACAATATCCAACGCCGCGCTTGCCGCGCACTTCAATTTCTAAAAGGCGTTCGCCTGTATCTTGGTCTGTCACGATTGTGACATCCCTGTACTGAAGCCGTCCGGCTTCATCTGGTCTCAGGCCAGTATTGGCCATGAATAAAACATAGTCGTGAAGATTTTCCCAAGCGACTTTATAGCGTTTAGATGATGGGTTCTTCGCGCGCTCACGAGTGGACTCATAAAGCATTTTATATTCTTCAGGTGAAAACCATGCACGGTGTTTTACTTTTCCAGATGTTTTATAAGGAGGGGAAATATCCGGAACGGCATCTATCCAGCCATAACGATGTGCTGTTTTAAGAACCAAGCGCAAAGTAACCGTTTCGTGATGCAGGGTACTTCGTGAGGGAATTCTTCCTTTGTATCCAACGGTATTACGGTGGATCCGGTATTCCTGAACAACCCCTGCATTGATGTTTTTCACAGGCATATCACCAAAGTAAGAAATTAGGTGCGTGTTAATCCTGCGTACGTGATCCTGAGCCCATCGCTCATTACGTTCTCCTTGGGTGATAATGCTATATTCTGCGATAAATTTTTCTGCGGCTTCTGCGAAGGTTTGACCTATCACCACCTTCTTTTTTGGTGTGAGTGGGAAATTTAAACTCGGAGCAGGGGCATCTGCCATGTAATAGGGAGACGCCCTGTTCAACAAAAACTGCGTGTGCCCATTTTCCTGCATCCGTTTGGAATCCACATAAACGGCCATGTACCATTCACGCGCGTATTCCATCGCCATGGAGAGCGTTTTATGTTTTGTTGATTTGCGGTGGTTGCGTCCATTCATGTAAGTGGAGCATTGCCAATACTTGCTGTTGTCTCGTTTATAAACGTGAACTTTTCCATCCATTAATGTGTGATCTTCACTCATCATTTGCTCCCATCGGTTTAAAAAACCGGTTAGTGCAAACACACGAAAAGTGTGTAAGACATGTGTAAGTATAAACCGGAAAGGTTAATGCTTTTAAAATATTGATTTTATTTAGTTTTTTTGTGAAAAAATTTTCTGAAACGGTTTTCAAGACTGGTGCATTCAACCGCTCTGCCACTCACCCGTAACATATATCAACCACTTCGCGGATCGCGGTTGAAGGTTTTATTTGTCGGCCTTCGCCGACGGGCGCCCTACCACTCACCCGAACCGGATTATGAAAGAGCAGGGGTCTTTTTACATTTTTGGGGGCTTCTCGTCCAGTCCCTTTGCGTAAATTCCTCTTCAGGGCTATATCTGGTGGATGAAAAGCTCTATTCTCGTCGAAAATCTGGTCAAAACCTTTAAAATTCGCCGGAAGGCCGGCCTTTTAAAAAGCCTTTTTGCGCCCGAATACGAGACGCTCCGCGCCGTTGACGGGATTTCCTTTGCCCTCAAGGAGGGTGAGCGGGTGGCCTTTGTCGGGCCGAACGGGGCCGGAAAATCGACCACCATCAAGATTTTGTCGGGCATTCTTTACCCGGATTCCGGATCGGTTGAGATTGGCGGGCTGGTCCCGTGGAAGGACCGCCAGAAGTTAGCTTACAAAATCGGGACGGTGTTCGGGCAGCGGTCGCAGCTTTGGTATCATTTGCCGGCGCGGGATACGTTCGAGCTTTTGTCCTATGCTTATGAAATGGACCGCGATGATTTCAAAAAACGCTCGGACGAACTGATTGACGCGTTCAGCGCGGGGGCGATTGTCGAGAAGCCTGTGCGGCAGCTTTCCCTTGGCGAGCGGATGCGCTGCGAGATTATTGCCAGTTTGCTTCATCGTCCGAAGATTTTGTTTCTGGATGAGCCTACGGTAGGACTTGATGTGGTTTCCAAGGGGATTATTCGTGACCTTGTGAAACGGGCGTCGGAGGAGGATGGGACAACCGTTCTTTTGACGTCGCACGACACGGGCGATATGGAGCGTGTTTGCGACCGCGTGATCGTGATTGATTACGGGCATATGGTGACGGACAAGCCAGTCAGGGATTTGCGGTCCGGTTTTATCCGCGATAAGATCGTGACGTTGGCGATGAAAGAAGAGTCAATTGATTTGTCGTTGATGGGGGTTAAAATTGTCGAGCACCAACCTCACCAAGTAAAATTGTCCATTGATACCGCCCATACGTCCGTGGAATTTCTTCTCCAACATGCGATGCAAAAAAGCGCCATGATTGACATTACGGTCGAGGACCCGCCGATGGAAGAAATAATCAAGGCGATTTACGCCAATGGAGCCAAAGCCGCATGCTGAAATATTTCCACTTTGCGCGGATTGCTTTTGGCGACCATATGAGCAACCGGTTGCGGATGTTTACGCGCTTTCTTATTTATCTGGTTCTGCTGTGGGTGATGGTCGAAATGTGGCGGGTTATTTATCATTCCGGACATGCCCCGCATGATATACCTTTTGTCGATATGGCGTGGTATATGGGCATTGCACAGATGATGTTTTTCCTGTCCCCGCGTTTGTTTGTGATTATCGACGACGATGTGCGTTCGGGTAATCTCGGTTATTTTCTGAATCGTCCCATCCCCTATCTGTGGATGCGCTTTACCGAAGGGGGTGGCGCGTTGTGCGGCAATGTCCTGATTTATTACTCAGCAGGAACTTTATTGGCCTACCTTTATATCGGGGAGTTACCCAGCAACGGGTGGGGAGCGCTTGTTCTTGTGATGGTTCTGATCTTTGTTGCGTCGCTTATTCACTTGTTGTTTCAAGTCATCAGCGGGCTGAGCGCGTTATGGACCAATGACGCGATTTTTATCTATCATTCCTATCAGAAAATGTTTCTTCTTCTGGGCGGGATTTATGTGCCAATTTCCCTCTATCCTGATTTTATGGGCGGTACGTTTCTGAAATTTTTGCCCTTTGCGGCCATGGTGGGGGATCCGTGCTCTTTGTTTCTATCGGGGCATACAGACGGATTCTGGTCGATTCTGGCGTTACAGATTTTCTGGTTGATCGCGGTTGGCGCGGGTGCATGGGCGATGTTTGGCAGAGCGCTCAGAAAGGTTGAGATCAATGGCGGGTAATCTCCGTTTTTTTCTCGCGCTGCTGCGCATGACGTTTAAATCAGCGGCGATGCAGCGACAGGCCATTCTGATCCGCGCGGGTTTTAGTGTGATTACCCATCTGATTTATATTCCGGTGTGGGTGGTCATTTTCTCGATCGCACCGGATATCGGCGGATGGACCTTGCATCACGCGATGGTGGCTTACGGGATTTCGATTGCCTGTTGGGGGTTTGTGTCGTTGATTGCCTTCGGGTTGAGGACGATCCCCGAGCAAATTGATCATGGCGAGCTTGATGCCTATCTGACTTTACCCAAGCCTGTTTTGCTCTCGGCGGCGATCAGCTCGTCGCGCAATACGGGTGTGGGGGAGGTGTTGTTCGGGATTGGTCTGCTGATTTTTTGTGCGGTGCATTTTGAGGTCGATCTGACTTTGGCGCCACTTTTTGTACTCATGGGCAGTATTGTTTTCGCCAGTGGCATTTTGTTGTTTGCGTCGATCGGCTTCTGGCTCAAACAGTTTTATGCCTCGGCGGAGGAGATCTATTTCAACTTCAACCTGATGGCATCACGTCCTGCGCCGATTTTTACGGGTGTCATTCAGGTGATTGCATTGACTTTGATTCCCGTCGGGTTGATGACCCATATTCCGATCGAGTATGTTTTTTCCCATCGCCTAATGTTGTTGGGGTATTCCCTCGCGGGGGTTGCGGGATATGCGGCGTTGGCCGTGTCTCTGTTCTATCTAGGCCTTCGCCATTATGAATCCGGCAACCGTTTCGGGGTGAGGGGGTAGGGATGTTCTTTTCGCTCTCAAAAATTTTCTGGATGGTGTTTCAGCCTTTGACGGCTTTGGCGCTGCTGATGGCTATTGGGTTGGCGGCGTTCAAGTTCCGTTTCGGCAGAATGGTGTTGCTGACAGCAACAACTTTGTTTCTGGCATTTGGTTTTCTGCCTATCGGACATAATCTTCTTTGTTATCTGGAAAACACGTATCCTTCCCCGCATACCCTCCCCAAGGACATTGACGGCATAATTGTTCTGGGAGGGGCGGTTGACAGTGCAATGACCTATGCTCATGCGCAGCCCCAGTTAAACGATAATGCCGAGCGCATTACCGAGATGGTCCGTTTGTCCCGACTTTACCCACAGGCGAAGCTGGTGTTTACAAGCGGAGATGCGTCGCTGGACCAAAGCTCAGGTAAGGAATCAGATGCTTTAAATATCCTATTGAAAAATATAGGATTTGATGCGTCGCGTATCATTTTCGAGAGCCAGTCGCGGAATACATATGAGAATATGGTGTTTAGTATGCGGCTTGTCCATCCACAGGCTGGGGAAAAGTGGCTGTTGATTACTTCCGCTTTCCATATACCAAGATCGGTGGCGATTTTCAATTCCAACGGCTGGACGGTCCTTCCCTATCCGGCGGGGTATCTGACCGACGGGAAATATACGTTTCTGCCCGCCCCTGATGTTCTTGGGAATTATTACAAGTTACAGGTTGCCGTGCGAGAATTCGTGGGTATCATCGCCTATAGCTTAACCGAAAGAATCAAACCTTATGACGAAGACAATTCCTCTTTGCCTTCTGTGGATCAGCCTTCTCCTGCCACTTCCAGCACACGCTGAAAGTTTCGAAGTCTGGCTAGCCGGATTCAAAAAGGAAGCTGCAGCCAAAGGGATTTCTCCAGATGTTCTTCAGGTGGCTTTTCAAAATGTTTCGCCGAATGCGCGGGTGATCGAACTTGACCAGAAACAGCCGGAACGCAAGAAAATCGGGTTTGAGGCTTATCTG
Source organism: Pseudomonadota bacterium (assembly GCA_029558635.1). Classification (GTDB taxonomy): domain Bacteria; phylum Pseudomonadota; class Alphaproteobacteria; order Micavibrionales; family Micavibrionaceae; genus UBA1573. Next base: position 597,425 of record JAKQEE010000052.1, read on the forward strand.
CGAAAAGTTATGTCGCAAAAGCGGATTGATGATGGACGTTCCAAATTTTCTCAAAACAGATATTTATTGATTCAAACTCAGAAGGCTTACGGTGTCCCCGCACAGGTGATCGTTTCGCTGTGGGGCATTGAAACCAGTTATGGCTCCAATACGGGCGGGTTTGATCTGGTTCAGGCACTCGCAACGCTGGCATGGGAAGGGCGTCGTCGGCCGTTTTTCGAGGAAGAGCTGACCAGTGCCCTTTTTATTTTGCAAGGCGGGCATGTCGGGAGGGCCGATTTCAAAGGGTCATGGGCAGGCGCGATGGGGCAAAACCAGTTTATGCCCTCAAGCTGGAAGAGATTTGCGGTTGATGCCAACGGAGACGGGCATAAGGATATCTGGACCACGAAAGCCGATATCTTTGCATCCTCGGCCAATTATCTGAGGCAGAATGGCTGGAATGATGCCTATCCGTGGGGTTGGGAGGTTGATTTGCCAGAGGGATTTAAACCTTCCGATGTCAAAAAGCCACTTCTCGGCTGGATACAAGACGGAGTCCATTTCGAGAACGGGCATATTCCCAGCGATCAAATGCAAACTTCGGTCCGTCTTGTTATTCCTGACGGCGGGAACGGGCGCGCTTATCTGGTGACAGATAATTTTGACGTCATTTTATCGTGGAACCGGTCCACATATTTTGCTTTAACAGTCGGGCTGCTATCCGACTTAATCAGGGAATCCCCTGCGGGAAAAACCCTTCACCTTAACCCTTAAACAGATCAGCATTATGAAGTTCAGTTTATTTAAAAATATTCTTTTGTTGCTATTGGTTCCTTTTATGCTTTCGGCTTGTTCCGAAATCGAATTGGGGTCCCATCTTTATAAAAAATGGGAAGGGGATGAAATCCCCACTCAACAGGCCAACAGTAAAACCCAAGGCACTTTCAAAGTCGGCAAGCCTTATTCGATTGCGGGGCGCACCTATTATCCTCAGGAAACATACAATTACACCGAGACGGGGATTGCGTCGTGGTATGGGCCGGGATTTCACGGCAAAAAAACAGCCAGTGGCGAATGGTACAGCCAACATGAATTAACAGCAGCACATCGGACTTTGCAAATGCCGTCTCTGGTTCGGGTCACCAATCTTGGGAATGGACGTTCGGTCGTCGTGCGGGTCAATGACCGTGGGCCGTTTGCCAAAGGACGTATTATCGACGTGTCGGAGCGTGCTGCCAAGCTTTTGAATATGACCGGAGCGGGGACTGCGCGAGTTAAGATCGAATTGCTGGCTGATGAAAGCCGTGCGTTGGCTTATGCCGCGAAAAACGGTCAATCAACCAAGGGGACGGAGGTTGCTTATAACCAGACGGGGCAGTTGCCGCATGGTTTCCGTGGCCCCGTGGTATCGGATATTCCCCAGACGGAACTTGATCTGACACAAACGGCGCAGGCTGAATCTGTGCGGGGGCATGTCGAGCAGGGGCATTTTTATCCCGCGCCGATATATGAACAGCATGTTGTTGCTCCGACGACTTTATTTGTTCAGGTCGGGGCGTTCGGTCAGGAATCCAATGCCCAGAATTTGTCCGTGCGCATGGCCTCTATTGCGCCGACGCGTGTCGAGCCTGTGACTTTTAACGGGCGCACTCTCTATAAAGTCAGGCTGGGGCCGATTGACAGCGTTCCTCAAGCCGACCGTGTCCTGGCGAAAGTTCTCGCCGCAGGGCAATCGGATGCCATTATCGTCGTACAGTAACCTAACCTTGAAAGAATCCTTATGATGAAGCTCTTTTTATCTTTTGCAGTTTTCGGCCTGTTTGTTTCGGCTTCGGCCATGGCGCAAGAAGTTGTTCCGCCAACAACCGAAGCGAAGCAGGCCTATATCGTCGATGCCGATACGGGGACCGTGCTGTTTGACAAAAGCGGAAATGAACGGATGCCGACTTCGTCGATGTCGAAAGTTTTGACGACGATTGTCGCAGATGATGCCATTCGTTCCGGACAGATTTCCAAAGACCAACTGGTCACTGTCAGCGAAAAAGCGTGGAAAATGGAAGGATCGCGGATGTTTTTGGACGTCAACACCACCGTGTCGATCGGCGATTTGCTCAAGGGCATTATCATCCAGTCGGGGAATGATGCGTGCGTGGCACTGGCCGAGGGGATTGCCGGATCGGAAGCCAATTACGTGGCCATGATGAATCTGAAGGCCGAGGAAATCGGCATGAAGGATTCCCATTTCATGAATTCGAACGGGTTGCCCGACCCTAACCATTACTCGACTGCGCATGATCTTGCCTTGATGGGGATGTATCTGATCAGGAATTATCCTGAAGAATACAAAACTTACGCCGAGAAAGAATTCACTTATAACAACATCAAACAAGGCAACCGCAATCCGCTTCTCTATAAGAATATTGGCGCAGATGGCATCAAAACCGGTCATACGGAAGAAGGCGGGTACGGCATGATTGGCTCGGCCGTGGCCGGTGGTCGTCGTGTGATTGTTGTGATCAACGGCACGTCGTCGATGCAGGCTCGAGCTGATGAGTCCTCCAAATTGATGGAATGGGCTTTGACATCGTTTAAAAACGTCGATCTGATCACGCAAGGGAATGTTTTGGCCAAGGCCCCAGTGGTTCTTGGCGAGGCGCGGGAGATCGAGATGGCTGCCGGAGAAGGATACCGTGCAACCATTCCATCTTTTGCAAAAAATCCGGCTAAAATCTCTGTGACTTACAAGTCTCCGGTCGTGGCGCCGGTCAAGAAGGGGGACGTTCTGGGGGCGGTCAATATCGCTCTGGCCGGTGGAGCAACTAAGGAAATTCCTCTGGTTGCCAATGCCGATATCGTGAAGTCATCTTTCTTTAAACAGATGGCTGAAAAATTCATGATTCTGTTGGTTGGTGTACCGGAATAGCAAGGTTCAAGGTTGGATATGCGCGGGCTGTTTATTACTCTGGAAGGTGGCGAAGGTGCGGGGAAAACCACGCAGGCGCACCGCATGAAAGAGTATTTTGAATTGCAAGGTCGCGAGGTCATTCTAACCCGTGAACCAGGGGGGACTCCTGAGGCCGAGAAAATTCGCGCGCTTCTGGTCCAGCGCGATGGCGGGAATTGGACCCCGACGGCGGAATGTTTTTTGTTTTTCGCGGCGCGGGTGATGCATGTTGAAACTCTTATCAAGCCAGCGGTGGCCGAAGGCAAAATTGTGATCTCCGATCGCTTTACGGATTCAACCGTTGCCTATCAGGGATATGGTCACGGGTTTGATTTGAACGTGATCGAGCAAGTTCGGCAGATTGCTTTGGGTGATTTCGAACCTGATCTGACGTTTGTTCTCGACCTCCCGGTGAAGGAGGGAATCAAGCGGTCAATGGCGCAAAAAGCTGTAGCCTCCGGCGCGGAAAACACCGAAGACCGTTTTGAAAAGCTGGATACAAGTTTTCACGAGCGGCTGCGCCACGGGTTTCTGGAGATTGCGAAATTCGAACCCAAACGGGTCAAGGTGATTGATGCCACGCAAGGCGTTGATGGGGTTTTTAAGAAAATATCCAAGGAATTGAGCATGTTACTGCACGCTTAGGTATTGGAAGGAATTGTGTTAAACTAGAATCAAGAAGCTAATCAGGAGGTTATTATGTCCAGCAATAAAGTGATGCACTATGGCGACCCATCGGCGTACAAATACGATAAATCTACTTATGTTGTGATGCCACCTCTTCAAAGGGATTCTGCATCCGGTCGGATTGTTACTGCTCCATCTCCCCAACCTAAGAAATAATCTCTATAATGCCTAATATTGCGATTGTTTGGGATTTTGACGGGACACTTGTCCCTGACGATTCAACAACCAAGACCGTTGAAATTCTGAGCGGTGGAGGTGATATGAAGGCCTTTTGGGAGAGCATTCATCGCTTAAGGGGTGACAAAGATAAAGAAAACCCCAATTGGGAACATGTTCTGGCGATGGATGCGCCGATTTGGATGTATTCCCTTTCTCGTCTCGCTGAGTTTCAAGGCGTTCCACTCAATTCTCAATTTTTTAAGGAATTCGTTCTTCCTCATATTCATTTGTATGATGGAGTTATTGAGTTTCTTAAAGCAATTAAAGATTTTGAAAAAAGCCCTGAGTTTTTAAAGCTTGATTTAAAAATACACCATTTTGTTGTTTCCGCAGGTTTGAAAGAGTTAATTGAGCAGGTATTCCCCGAAAATCTGATTATGTGGACTTTTGGTTGCCGTTATACAGTGACATTTGATCCTAATAAAGAGGATGATCGGCCTGTTAGCGTTCCTGTTTATTGCATTGATGAGACAGCCAAAACCAGATCTTTATTTGAAATTGTTAAGGGTGTTTTTTTAGACAAAGACGTTAGTGTTAACAAAAGGGTCTCCCAAAACGAATTGTGGTGTCCTTTTGAAAATATGATCTACGTTGGGGATGGCCCCACTGATGTTCCTTCTTTATCTCTTACCAGAGACAAAGGAGGGGTGGGGATTGCCGTATATAACCCAGAAGCAAACAAAGAAAAAATTGAGGCGCGATTTAAGGAAATGCGTCTGGATAGAAGAGCTGATTTAATAACACCTGCCATTTTCTCTTTGGATGGTGAGCTGTATAAATATATTGTCACAAGGTGCATTCAAATTCGACAACGCTATGAAGCTTCAGAGAGATTGGAGGCAGCTTCATAATGCTATTCGATCTTGAAGAAACAAATGATGATCTGGACGATTTGGTTGATGCAACCGAAACGGAAGGGGATGATGGTGTATTTCCGTCAGCCAAAGCGTCTTCGGATTTGTACGGACATCTGGATATTGAACAGAAATTGTTACAGATGCTCGATATTGGCCGGATGCCGCACGGGTTGGTTTTTTCCGGCCCAGCAGGTGTGGGCAAAAGTGTTATGGCCTATCGCCTTGCACGTTTTCTGTTTACCGAGGGTGAGCGTGTGGCTGACATGTTCGGCGCGCCGGAAAAACCGTCATCGTTATTTATCGCCGATACCAATCCTATATTCTCCAAGGTCGCGAGCGGTGGACACCCCGACTTGCTGATGATCGGACGACCGGTTGACCCAGATACGGGACGGATGAAGGCCAGTGTTCCGGTCGAGGAAATCCGACGCATTGCACCGTTTATGCGCAAAACTGCCTCGACCCGTGGAGGGTGGCGCATTGTGATTGTCGATGATGCGGATACGATGACACGGTCATCCCAAAACTCGCTCCTTAAAATCCTTGAAGAGCCGCCGGAAAAGGCACTTCTTATTTTGATTACGCACCGTGCGGGAGCGTTGTTGCCCACTGTGTATTCCCGTTGCGTTCATTTGCCGTTTCCTCCTTTGGGGGACAATGTGGTCCGCGAAACATTACGGCCACGTGTTGAAGCGTCCGATCTTGATTTGATTGTTGCGTTGTCGGAAGGGTCTTTGGGCCGCGCGCTGGATTACGCCCACCCTGACAATCTTGAAGTGGTGCGGCAAGGGTTATCTTATCTTGAAGGCTGGCCGCAGATGAAATGGTCACAAGTGCAGACTTTTGCGGACACGTTCGGAACCAAGGGCAATGATGACGCGCAGCGTGTGTTTCGCGAGACGTTTTTGTGGATGGCGTCCTGTGTTGTGTGCGGGCAGGCTCACGGTATTCCTGTTCTTGAAAGACTAATTTCAAATCTCTCACTTGAAAGAAAACTGAAGCTCTACGACACTCTCGCCGAGCATTTCAGCCGGTGCGTTGGAGGCAACCTCGACAAGCGCTTTATGATTATGGGCGCATATATGGCGTTTGAAGGGTAGCTTCTGCTACTGCCCGGCACCGAAAGAAGTATTCTAGGCAATGTTTCGCTTCATTTCCGCAAAAGAACATCCAACTTTTTGCTGGTTTTCCTGAAGTTGCCAATAGCGACCCATTTCGTCAACGGCAAAAATTTTCATGTTTGTGTATTGAGGATATTTTGCAGCGGCCTCTTGGAAAGTTATATTGAACCGTTTGGAAGCGCCTTTTACCAAATCTTGTTCGGCATCCATCAGTCGTTTTCTGGCTTCATGCAGTTCATCGCAGTAATAAATTTCGCGTGATTGTAAAAGCTCTTCCGTAAGGTTTTCGCCCATTGACAATTTCGCCAAAACATAAGGAACTTCTGGTTCGAAATAGGCCAGAAGCTTGATCTGATGATCTTCTTCCTGACCAATGACGTAGAGATAAGAATCTGCTTGAGACATTTTTTCCCTTTCAGAGAGTGTTCGCATAAAAGGAGCCTATAAGGAAAGCTCCCTTATGATTTTTTTATACCCATATGACGTTTTAGATGGTCCGTCTATCTCTTAAAATGGCGCGAGTACGGGAGCAATTCGCCGTTCGTTTGTTGCTCATAGATTTCAAGAGAGATATCTTTCAGCTGCTCGGCTTTTTGTCCGGAAATTTTTTTCCACAGATTGACTGCGGATAGGGATACGTTTGCGTCCCAAGTACAGGTGCGTTGGACCATATCTTTCACGCCATCCAGCACGGACGAGGGAATCAGTCTGAATCCTTCCTTTCCGTTGCCGCAAACGAGGTGAACAGCCCCCTGAAACTCTGCCCCAAGAACATATGTTACACGATTGTTTAATGTATCATTCATAATATTCCTCCATTACCTGAGTCTATTTATCAAAACTTCCGAGTTATGGTCAATTTAAAAGTTATTGAAACTCCATAAAGAGGTGGAAAATCGGGAGTGATCCGCTATAAAAGACTGATCGAGATGGATTTTTATATGTCTGACAGCAAAAAATACTACGTCACCACGCCGATTTACTATGTGAATGACAAGCCGCATTTGGGTCATACCTATACGACAATCGCCTGTGATGTGCTGGCGAGGTTCAAGAGGCTTGACGGCTATAATGTCAAATTCCTGACGGGAACCGATGAACATGGCCTGAAAGTTAAACAGTCTGCGGAAAAGGCGGGAATGACTCCGCAGGAATTTACCGATCAGGTCTCACAGAATTTCCGTGATCTGTGTCCCGCGATGAATTTTTCCAATGATGATTTTATTCGCACAACTGAAGACCGCCACACCAGATCTTGCCAGCATTTGTGGAAAATTCTGGAAGAGCGGGGTGAAATTTATCTCGACAAATATGCCGGATGGTACGCCGTGCGAGACGAAGCCTATTATGCCGAAGACGAGTTGAGCGACGGACCGAATGGCAAGAAGATCGCTCCCTCCGGCGCCGAAGTGGAGTGGATGGAAGAGGAAAGTTATTTCTTCCGCCTTTCGGCTTGGGGCGACAAGTTGCTGGAGCTGTACGAGCGTAACCCCACCTTTGTGATGCCTGAAACACGCATGAACGAAGTCAAAAGTTTTGTCAAAAGCGGACTCAAAGATTTGTCCGTGTCGCGCACCACGTTCGATTGGGGCGTTCCGGTTCCGGGGAATGACAAACACGTGATGTATGTGTGGATTGACGCGCTGACCAACTATATTACCGCCGCCGGATATCCAGATGATATGGGCGAGTATTGGCCGGCTGACCTCCACATGGTCGGCAAGGATATTCTGCGGTTCCATGCCGTGTATTGGCCCGCGTTTTTGATGGCCGCCGGTATCGAGCCACCAAAACGTGTGTTTGCGCACGGATGGTGGACCATCGAGGGCGAAAAAATGTCGAAATCGCTCGGTAACGCAATCTCGCCATATGACCTGATTGAAAGATACGGTGTAGACCAGTCCCGTTATTTTCTCCTGAGAGAAAATCCGTTCGGCAATGATGGCGATTTTTGTCACGCCCATGCGATCAACCGGATCAATAACGATCTGGCCAACGGATTGGGAAATCTTGCGCAGCGGACGCTCTCGTTTATCTATAAAAACTGCGATGGAAAAATTCCCATTCCTGCCGAATTTACAGACAATGATCGCTCTCTGCTCAAAAAAGCACAGGAAGGTATGTTAGGGGTTGTAAGGCGTGAACTGGATGTCCAACGCTTCCACAAGGCACTGGAAGCCATTTGGGATGTGGTCAATGCCGCCAACGTCTACATTGATGTCGAGGCGCCGTGGTCTTTGAAGAAAACCGATACGGTGCGCATGGGAACGGTTTTGTATGTCTTGACTGAAACCATTCGCTGCCTTGGCCTCATTGTTCAACCTGTGATGCCGGAGTCGTCTGCCAAGATGCTTGATCAATTGGCGATTGAGGCAGGGGAGCGGAGTTTTGACTCTCTTTCGCCGTCCAAATCTATCGCCGCCGGAACGCAAATCCCCCAACCGCAAGGCGTGTTCCCCAGATTGGTTGAGGAAGAGAAGGCAGCATAATTTATGTGGATTGACTCGCACTGTCATCTCAACCACTCGAAATTCACGCCGGAAGGCGGGGTCGAGGCAGCACTAGCTGCGGCAAAGGAGGCCGGAGTGGGAGGCATGCTGTCGATTGACTGTCTGATCCGCGAGGAATTTGACGGCCTACTGCAGCTGGTTAAACCTCTTGAAAATGTCTGGTGCACTGTCGGAACACATCCGCATGATGCGGGGAGGAAAGACGAAAAATCGGTGACGCTGGATGAGTTGATCGCGCTCGCCACATCAGACGACAAAGTGATTGGTATTGGCGAGTGCGGTCTTGATTATTATTACAATCTATCGAGTATCGAAGACCAACAGGAATGTTTTCGTAAGCATATCCGTGCGTGTCTGGCCACCGATTTGCCGATGATCGTTCATGCCCGCGATGCGGATGACGATATTATTCGCATCATCCGTGAAGAAACTGGCGGGAAGGGGATGCGCGGAATTATGCATTGCTTTTCATCGTCGCCGAAGATGGGGTTTGAGGCGCTTGATCTCGGCTTTCACATTTCCTTTTCGGGTATTCTGACCTTCAAGAAATCTGTTGAATTGCAGGAATTTGCACGCGAGGTGCCGATGGATCGTTTATTGGTCGAAACCGATTCTCCGTATCTTGCGCCTGAACCGTTTCGCGGAAAAATGAACCATCCGGCTTTGGTTGTTCATACCGGGAAATTTCTGGCCGACTTAAAAGGGATTTCGCCGGAAGAGATGGCAAAGATTACGACGGAGAATTTTTTTAAATTGTTTGATAAGGCTAAATTATCATGAATGAAGATGCGGTTTTGACCATCCTGGGATGCGGGGATAGTGCTGGAGTTCCGCGTATTGGCGGAGATTGGGGAGCCTGCGACCCGATGGAGCCTAAAAATCGTCGTACGCGGCCCAGTGTTGCCGTCCAGACAAAAACAACATCCATTGTAGTGGATACGGGCGTCGATTTTAGCGCTCAATTGTCACGCGAAAGCATTTCTGATTTGTCAGCCATTCTTTATACACACGGACATGCGGATCATGTGAACGGAATGGACGATTTACGATTTGTCTATTTGCGACATAAGAAACATCTTCCTGTCTATGCCGACGCACAAACTTTCACCGAGATTTCCCATCGGTTTGATTATTTGTTTAAGCAGAAGTCTCCTTATTACCCTCCTGTGGCTGACCATCATTTGCTGATTGATGAAAATTTGGGCAGCCCCCATCATGTTGGCGACATCAGTTTTATCCCGTTCTTGCAGAATCACGGGCAGGGGACCCGTTCGCTTGGCTACCGTTTTGGCGATATCGGCTATTCGACGGATATGGCCAATCTTGACGACACGGCGATTGAAACGTTGCGGGGGATCAAAGTGTGGGTTGCCGATTGCTCCGATTATCATCGTCCGGATTTTATTTTTCATTCCAATATTCCGAATTTGCAGCGGCTGAATGAAATGATCGGTGCGGAGTTGGTGTTGTTAACCCATTTGCGGCATCAGCATGACTATCAAACGCTGGTCCGTGAATGCCCCAAAGGTTTTTCTCCGGCTTATGACAGCATGAAAATCCGGCTTGACGGAACGGTTCTCTAATTATGCGTGTCGATGACTTCGATTTCGATCTTCCGGAGGAATTGATTGCCTTACGGCCTGTAAACCCAAAGCATTCGGCGCGGCAACTCGTCGTCAATGCGCCTAATTCCAATGGCTTTATTGACCAGAAGGTGTGGGAGTTTCCCGATTTTTTGACGTCCAAAGATTTAATTGTTTTCAATGACACCAAAGTTATTCCATCCTATCTGTTTGCCACACGCGGCGAGATGGTAACGGAGGTCAATCTGCACAAACGGCTTTCGCCTGTATCGTGGCTGGCCTTTGCGAAGAAAACGAAGCGCTTGAAGATTGAAGATCAGCTTTCATTTGGCGATGGGAGGTTGTCGGCAACTATTCAGGAGAAACACGATGGTGGTGAAATCCTTCTTAATTTCGATGTAAAGGCAGGTGATCTGGAATCTGTTCTTGCTGAAATCGGAATGATGCCTTTACCACCCTATATTGCGAGCAAGCGAGACGTTGATGAGCGTGACCGTGACGATTACCAGACGATGTTTGCCGCACGTGAGGGGGCCGTGGCGGCCCCGACCGCGTCACTCCATTTTACACCGGAATTGATGGAGAAAATTTCGGCGAAGGGTATTAAGACTGCCAAGGTGACTTTACATGTCGGCGCTGGAACGTTTCTCCCAGTTAAGGTCGAGGATACGAATGATCACAAGATGCATGCCGAATGGGGAAATGTTTCGGACGATGTTGCCGAGTTGATTAACGGCACGCATAAGAATGGCGGCCGAGTGGTGGCTATTGGCACGACGGTTCTGCGTATTCTGGAATCGGCCAGCGACGGGCAGGGGAAAATCCATCCATTTTCCGGTGATACGTCGATCTTTATCACGCCCGGGTATAGATTCCGCTGTGTCAACATGCTGATGACCAATTTTCACCTGCCGAAATCGACGCTTTTTATGCTGGTTTGCGCCTTTGCTGGAACGGAAACCATGAAAAGTGCCTATGATTATGCGGTCAGGCAAGGATACAGGTTTTACTCCTATGGGGATAGCAGCTTATTATTCCAAGGAAATTAATTTTTTACTTTATTTTTCATCGTGAACATATTGTTTTTATTTTATTAAATTATTTTCTTGTATTTTCCGCAGTATTTTTCATATTATTTCTACGGTCGTTTAAATAGAAAAAATGTGAGTGGTGTTATGTTGTCAAAAAATTCTCTTGTGCAATTTGCACAATCAGCTGTTTGCCAGACCCATGGGCTTTTGTTGGAGAAAACTGAATTAAGCCCCGTAAAAAGAGCATATTTCAACCTTCAGAGAATTGCCGACGGACAAACCGAGAATCCTTTGGCAGAGTTTCTGAGCGCCAAAAAGGCCATTATTTATGCTGAAAAGCATTATCTGTCTGGGAGCAATAACGACTACGAGATCAGGGCCTTTCACCTTATAAGAAAAGCCTTAAACGATTACCCTCATTTCACTTAAAAATAGAGTGTGCCAGCTTTCATAAATGTCATAATTTTCTGGACTTTTTATTATTCCGTGCGTTACAAATTTTCTACAATTTACTAAACAAGGAGGATGTAGATGGGTGCTTTAGGCGAATTGCCCGAACTTTCGGTTTTGGCTCAAAATGCAGCCAGCGAGACGGAAAATCTTTTAGGCGGAATTACCAGCAGAAGCCCAATTAAAAGGGCTTGGACTTCCTTTAATAGCGTAAACGGTAATGTTGGCTTTGAGGAAGCTATGCGTCGGCTTAAGACCGCTCGTCACGAGATTAGTTTTGCGAGCAAAAACTATATTGATGTTGATGGCGTTAATCCAACTGAAGGTGAAGTGCAAGCCTATCATATTTTAAAAGCTGCCTTGAACCGTCATCAGGATCTTGCTGTGGATTTTTGTTAGATTGGCTTAATTTGAATTCAATCCATTATTTCCCATAATATACATTATCACATTATCAGTGGTATAAAAAAGGGTGAAGGCGTAATGTCCTCACCCTTTAAAAACTCTACTGGCATGGACTATCTACACTGGAGCTGTCTGAAGAGCGGTATGATCGGTCAGTAAGTCGCGTGCGCTGGAGATCACATCATATACTTTTCTGCTATACGCATCGTCTTTATCCAACTCCACAGGAATGCCGTTTTTGTAGTCGTCCGCAAGCAGATAGACAACCTTGCCAGTTTCGTCATCCAATCTTCTCAAACTGACGTACAGGCCGTTATCCGGCACAATATCCAGTCGCTCAATTGCTTCATCGCTGACAGTGTATTCAATTTGGGATTTTGAGGCCCTATCAAACACTCCCTTCAAGCCAATAAGCACGAGGGCCTTATTGATTTTGGTCAACACGTTATCAGGTGCACCGACTTCAAAACATGACTTCAGGGAATATAACGTTCCGGACATCTTCATCTCCTAACATCCTACAATTTATCCAGCCATACCACCCCTTTCAGCTTATGTCAAAAACCGCCCGTGAAGGGGCGGTCTTCTAATATTTCAAGTCGAAAGTCTACTTCCTGAATTGCTCGATTTCACGTTTGTTGATTCCGAGCAATCTAAGGGCATATTTCTCATACATCGGGGAAATTGAACCTTTTTTGACTTTGCGGATGAAATACCATTCGAACAGCAACTTGCCCCAGTGAACCCAACGCCCCCCCTTCATCCACGCGACGTTACGCGGCGGAATTTGAGGCAAAGCTACGAAGGCAACGCCCGTGTCCCCCATATCGGCGAGACAAATCGCATTCCATGTGGCTTTGTCGGTTGGCTCTTTGCCGGCCATGATGTTCTGGATGTTGTGCGCGGTTGCCGCCACCATCGATTCAATCATATATCCCGTTTTCGGCACACCAAGTGGAACCGGTGTTTTTTCACGCGGAGCAATCGCCACACACACGCCAACACCGAAGACATTTTTATAGGTCGGGTTGCGTTGGTAATCATCAATAATAACAAACCCCTTCTCGTTCACCAGACCTTCGATGCCCATCGTGGCGTCGATACCGGCAAATGGCGGCATCATCATCGAATAGGCAAACGGCAATTCATGTTTCTGTTTCACGTTGCCGAGATCGTCATGCTCGATCACGTGCATCATGCCGTCTTCGACTTTTTCGACCTTGGCATTGCAGATCCATTTGATATCACGGTCACGCATCATATGTTCAAGGATGGATTTTGAGTCCCCTACGCCGCCCAGACCCAAATGACCGATATAAGGTTCCGGCGTCACATAAACCATTGGTACTTTGTGACGGATTTTCGATTTTTTCAAATCATGGTGAAGAATAAACATATATTCGTAAGCCGGACCGAAGCAGGATACGCCCTGCGTTGCGCCGACGATGATCGGACCGGGTTTCAGTTTAAAATCTTCCCACGCGTCAGCTGCCTTTTCAGCGTGCGCAGATTGACAGATCGAATGGGTGAACCCCCCATGCGGCCCCAATCCTTCGACCGCGCCAAATGACAGTTTCGGCCCTGTGGCGAGGACCAGATAATCATATTCAATCACCTGACCGTCAATCAGATCAATCTTGTTTTGATCCGGATGAACGCGTTTGGCGGCGACCGGAATAAAGTCGATTTTTTTCTTTTTCAAGTATTTTTCGAGAGGGATATCAATATGTTCGCGTTTACGCCAGTTCACAGCCACCCACGGGTTCGACGGAACAAACGAAAAATACGGCACATCGGAAATCACGGTGATTTTGGCATCCTTGGCCGAAACCAGAGCGCGCATATCATAAGCCATAGATACGCCGCCGATCCCTCCTCCTAATACTACGATATGGGTCATGGTGATCTTCTCCCTTCCAGACTGAATTATAATTAATTAAATGCGTTGCCCGGCTTAATGCCAAACTTTTTCAGGATCATTGCCAGCGGGCAAAATCCGGTGAACGACGCTTGAAACATGTTGGCCCCGACAAATGCGGTGAACCAGTAAAAATACGGGGTGATATAATATCCGAGCGCCAGACTCAGCAAAATCATGAACCCAGCAAAACGCATTACGACTTTATCAATGTTCATCCGATTCCCCTTTAAAAAGAATGATCTCCATACCACTCCTTTATGGTTGCTCCGTCAAGTCCCCGCTTTTGTGCATAGCGAAAGATTCACTTGAAAATTCAACGGGTTTGATGAAAGCTGTAACCATAATTCTAACCTACAAATAGATAAGATTTTATTGATGGACAGTTCCCCTTCCCCGATCCGGCAGCTTCTCGACGTTATGGCGCGTTTGCGCGACAAGGAAACCGGTTGTCCGTGGGATATCGAGCAGGATTTTCGTTCGATTGCCCCCTGCACCATTGAAGAAGCCTATGAGGTCGCAGATGCGATTGAGCGCGGGGATATGGAGGATTTCAAAGAGGAATTGGGGGATTTGCTGTTGCAGGTTGTCTTTCATTCGCAAATGGCCAAGGAAGAGTTGTTGTTTGAATTTGACGATGTGGTCGAGCGATTGATCCAGAAGCTTGTTTCCCGTCATCCACACGTCTTTGGCGATGAAACCGCCAAGAGTGCGGAGGATGTGTTGGGAATCTGGCAGCAAGCAAAGGATAAGGAAAAGCAAGATAAGGGGAACTCCCCCCCTTCCATTCTTGACGACATTCCGATGAATTTTCCAGCGTTGATGCGGGCGCAGAAAATTTCCAAGAAAGCAGCCAAATCCGGTTTCGAATGGACCCAAACTGAGGATGTGATCGACAAAATCATTGAGGAGCTGAACGAGTTTCGCGCGGAGATCAAATCGGGCGATAAAAACAAGCAGGCCGAAGAGCTGGGAGATGTGTTCTTTACCCTCGTCAATCTCGGGCGGCGTCTGGATATTGATTGCGAAGAAGCGATGCGGGCGTGTAATTCCAAATTTTATCGCCGTTTTTCAGGAATGGAGCGCGATATCGCCGCCGATGGCAAGTCCCTTTCCGACCTTTCCGCCGAGGAATGGGAAATTTACTGGCAAAAACAGAAGGCTAAAGAATAAATTTCTTCAAGCCATCTAAAATTTCTTTGGCAAAAACAGAAAGAGTATCGTCGCGGGCGCCCATCACAATAATGCGGTCGCCTGATTTTGCTTCGGAGAGAAGTGCGGGCAGGATTTCGGAGCGGGTTTCGAACCACTCCCCTCTCACATTTTTTTCAGCCCCCCTCTCGTTGATTTCATTGATAAAATCGCGTGCGGTGTAAGAGCGGTCCACCGTGCCCCCCAGATACAAAACTTCGGGCATAAACAGGATATCTCCGGCCTTCATTCCGGTTAAAAAAGCGTCGCGCAATTCCTCTTTCATCAGTTTCAGCGGGCCGAAACCGTGCATCTGGAACATCACCAGCAGGCGGCCTGAATGTTCGTTTAAACAATCGAGTGTGGCGCTGACTTTATCCGGATTGTGAGCAAAATCATCTATTATATTGATATTATTATATTTTCCTATATTCTCTAATCTGCGTCCAACCCCCTTGAAACCTGCCAAAACGGTTAGGCATTTTTGAAGAGGAACCCCCTCAAGGAGGGCTGCGCCGATGGCGGCCAGTGCGTTCTCAAGATTATGTCTTCCAGAGGTTTGCAAGGTTAGGAGCCCCGCTTCCCCTGTTTCGCGGTCGGTGACTTGCGTGACCGAGCCAACAGCCTGAGGCGTGTATCCGGTGGCATTCAAGCGCGCGGAAGGATGATCCACCCCAAAGGTCAGAGCGAACGGGTATTCGGGGTAAATTGATTTTTCAATACTGGCGTTGCCCAGATTTAAAACCTGCCGTTCGGATTGGGAGAGATATTGGCGAAAGACAGGAATTAGCTCCTCCACCGGTTTATGGTCGAGCGCGATGTTGGTCAGGATCGCGGTGGTCGGGTGATACAGGACAATCGAGCCATCGCTTTCATCGCATTCCGAGACGAACAAATCAGAGTTGCCGACCAAAGCCGAGGCAAACGGCGCATCGGGTGAAACGAAATTCAGAAAATTGGCGCCATTCATAACCGTCGGATTTTTTCCGGCCTGCGAAAGTATCCACGTCAACATCCCCGTCGTGGTCGATTTTCCGGATGTTCCCGCCACCGCAATTTTTCTTTCGGCATCATTAAACAGTCGAGCCAGAAGTTCGGCGCGCTTCAGGATCGGAATGCCGAGGTCTTTTGCTTTTCTGACTTCCGGAACTGTGTCTTCAACAGCGGAAGATACGATCAGGGCGTCGAATTCCTTTGCAAGACCTTCGCCGTCTTGCGGGACGATTTTGATCCCTTGTTGTTCCAGCCATGCGAATTTTTCAGGCGTTCGGCCCTGATCGCGGGAACGGTCGGAGCCGGTGACCTTTACGCCGCGGCCACGAACAATCATCGCCAAGGGGAGCATGCCACTCCCCCCTATGCCACAGAAAAAATAGGGACCCATTTTTTATCCGGAGTTACTTGGTTTTGCCTTTGTCGCCATAAAAACCGCCTTCGAGCGAGTCAATGCGGGCTTGCTTCTCGGCAGCCAGAGCGGCGGCGGCGGCTTCTTCCTTGGCATCCTTATCGGCGGCCAGCTTGTGACGAAGCGCGAGAGCGTCATCATCAGCGGCTTTCGGTGTATCAGGACCGTAATCTTCGACTCCAGCTACTCTGTCAGGATCAAGCCCATCAAGATTGTGATAAGACGGCATCGGGCTCATGCTGGCCATGACGCCGGAGAAGTCGACATCAATGGTTTCGGGATATTTGAACATGGCTCCCGAACTCCCATCATAAAGAGCCCCCGGGACAAGTCCGGTTACCGGATTCAGGAAGGTGGTCGCGGCGATGTCTGCTTCTACCGTTTTGGTTACCGTCCGGTTCCCCGGTGCATTACAGGTTACCGTCATGTCCTTGACCGATTTATTGACCCAGATCGTTTCCGGCGGGCGAATTTTATAAATGCGGTCATTGGCTCCCGTTCTGACTTCGCAGACCGCATCCACGGCTCCGGTTGTCGTGAAGGCCACTTGCTGCTGGGAGCCTTCAATCGCGGTTGAGCAGGCGGCCAGCGCCAACAGACAAAACGGTGAGAGGATTTTTACAATTCGGGACATGGCAATAATCTTTTGAAAAATATGTGAATCGGGCATTTCTACCGGATTATATTAGACCAAAACCCGCCAATGGGCAATCGGCGGGTTTTTTCATCGCTCTATGGTCCGGATTTATTGCCCCGGGGCCAGTAGCCGTTCCATTGTTTTGGATGGCGTGGAAGCCCTGTGACCTCCGTATTCTGGATCGTTGGCGGCATAGGTGGCGTCGTTGGATGCTGCGGCAGCGTTTTCACGAAAATCCTTGTTCTGTGGATTTTTCTCGGCTTCCAGAAGTTTGTGGAATTTGAACCCCTCACTGTCCATGTAAAGGTAATTTTTAATCATGGAACGGGCCACGTCCGCATTCTCATCATGTGCGCCAAGAAGCGCACGGACGGGATCCTTCGCTCGGACCGCGACCAGCCCCGTTTGCTCAGACACGCGGTCATCAAGATCTTCGGACAGCGGCACTTCACGCGCCTGCGCCATCCCTTCATCTTCCCAGACATGAATCATGGCGTGAGGGTTTTTGCCGTCATAGACATAGATGCCGAATTCAGGCTTGAACTCTTCGCCCGCCACAAACTTGGCCGAGTCCAGAATAATATGAGCTTCCCCTTGGCTCAAAGCCGGTTCTTTGACCTGCGGTTTCGGCGCTTCCGCTGGCGGAGTTGTTGTTTCGGCAACCGTTTCTGTGAGTGCTGCGGCTACCGGTGTTTTTGGAGTTTCCTCTACGGGAGCTGTCGTCACTTTCTGTTCGGTTACAGTTGCTGAAGATTCCAAGGAGACCGCTTTGACTCCCATTTTCTGAAGCGTTTTTATATCCCGAAGCGCCTGCCCCATCATCTTTTTATTATCTTTGGTGTCGTAAGTGTCGCGAATATGTTCGAGGATTGCCAGTTGAAGACCGGTATTAGCTTCAAAACCATGCTTGCCATGGCCAATCATCACAGAAAGGTCTTTGAGGCGTTGAATCTGTGTATGCGCGCTGGACTTATCATTGAAGGCTGACTCCCACTGCTTGGCATAGGCTTCGGGAACATTCCTGCCCAGTTGTGCCTTGATTGCGGTTTCGAGTTCTTTCAAGTTCATAACGACACCCTCCAGTTATATTTTTTCTAAGGGTAATTATATATAAATATTATCGAAAATGCAAATTTATGGTTTTGAGCCTGCTTTGATCCTGAACGAGAGTCCTTCTTTATCTGTAGAAACAATGATGCTTGAGCCATCGGGGATTTCGCCGCGCAAGATCATTTCGGCCAGATGGTTCTGGAGGCTTGTCTGGATTGCGCGTTTGAGCGGTCTTGCGCCATACACCGGATCATAGCCGCGTTCGGCGAGCCATTCTTTGGCTTTGGCATCAAGGTCAAGTTCCATCCGGCGACCAGCCAGAAGTTTGCGGAGATTGCCCAACTGGATTTCAACGATGCCCGTCATTTGAGCGCGACCAAGGCGACGGAAGAGTAGAATTTCATCCAGACGGTTTAAAAATTCCGGACGGAAGAATTTGCGCACTGTCTCCATCACTTGCGCACGGACGGCTTCGACATCCGCGCCCTCTTCTTGGTTGGCCAAATGTTCGGCGCCGAGGTTCGAGGTCATGATGAGGACCGTGTTGCTGAAATCCACCGTGCGTCCCTGACCATCGGTCAGGCGACCGTCATCAAGAACCTGAAGCAACACGTTGAACACATCGGGGTGCGCCTTTTCGATTTCGTCGAATAGAACCACCTGGTACGGGCGGCGGCGGACGGCTTCGGTCAACGCGCCGCCTTCTTCATATCCGACATAGCCGGGGGGCGCGCCGATCATGCGCGCGACCGAATGTTTCTCCATATATTCCGACATATCAAGGCGGATCATCGCCGTGTCATCGTCGAATAAAAATTCAGCCAAAGCTTTGGTCAGTTCGGTTTTCCCGACCCCTGTCGGGCCCAAAAAGAGGAACGATCCAATCGGTCGGTGGGGGTCTTGAAGTCCTGCACGCGAACGGCGCACGGCGGCGGCAACGGCTTTAACCGCTTCGTTTTGCCCCACAACGCGTTCCTGCAATTTCGTTTCCATCTCAAGGAGCTTGCGGTTTTCGCTTTCCATCATTTTGTCGATGGGAATTCCGGTCCAGCGGCTCACGACACTCGCGATGTCATCGGGAGTGACTTCCTCGTTAATCATGTTCTTGGCGGACGTTTCGGCGGCTTTTTTCAGTTCGGCCTCGAGTTGCGGAATCTTGCCGTATTTGAGTTCCCCCGCTTTTTCCCAATTGCCGGAACGTTCGGCCTGTTCCAATTCGATCCGCGCACGGTCAAGCTCTTCGGTGAGTTTTTGCCCCTTATTGACCTTTTCTTTTTCGGCTTGCCACTGCGCCGTCATGCCCGCGGATTTATCTTCCAAATCCTTGAGTTCCGTTTCGAGTTTTTTCAAACGGTCTTTCGACGCTTCGTCCGGTTCTTTTTTAAGGGCCTCGCGTTCGATTTTCAATTGCACGATGCGGCGATCCAGTTCGTCGATATCTTCGGGTTTTGAATCAACCTGCATCCGCAGGCGCGACGACGCTTCATCGACCAGATCAATGGCTTTGTCCGGCAAAAACCTGTCGGTGATATAACGGTTGGACATTTGCGCGGCGGCAACAATCGCGCCATCGGTAATGCGCACCCCGTGGTGGGCTTCGTATTTTTCCTTGAGACCACGCAAAATAGAAATCGTGTCTTCGACCGTCGGCTCACTCACAAACACAGGCTGGAACCGCCGTGCGAGGGCCGCATCTTTTTCGATGTGTTTGCGGTATTCATCAAGCGTCGTGGCACCAACCATATGTAGCTCTCCCCGCGCGAGGGCTGGCTTTAACATGTTGGAGGCATCCATTGCGCCATCAGCTTTGCCCGCACCGACGAGTGTATGAAGTTCGTCGAGGAACAAAATAATTTCGCCCGACGCGGCGCGTATTTCATCGAGGACGGCTTTCAGTCGTTCTTCGAATTCGCCGCGAAATTTCGCACCGGCAATGAGAGACCCGAGATCAAGCGACATCAATTTTTTATCGCGCAGAGACTCCGGGACGTCGCCATTGACAATGCGTTGCGCGAGACCCTCGATAATCGCGGTCTTGCCCACGCCTGGTTCACCGATCAGGACAGGGTTATTTTTCGACCGACGCGAGAGAACCTGAATCGTGCGCCGTATCTCTTCGTCACGGCCGATGACGGGGTCAAGTTTGCCTTCGCGTGCGAGGGCGGTCATATCGCGGGCATATTTGTTGAGGCTATCGAACGTATCTTCCGCGCCCGCACTGTCTGCCGTACGGCCTTTGCGCAAATCGTTGATCGCGGCATTCATCGCGGAGGCACTTACCCCCGCATCCTCGAAATGTCCGGAAATGTCGGCGGTTTTCGGGGCAAGCGTCATGGCCTGCAAGAGACGTTCGGAGGTCAGGAATTTATCGCCCGCTTTTTCGGCGAGTTGCATCGCCTGATCCAAAATTTTGGCAAGGTCGGAGGAAATGCGCAGCCCCCCTGCCCCCGGCCCTTCGACGGAGGGAAGTTTGGCCAGTGATTGTTCGACATCTTTTTTAAGACGGGACGCATCCCCGCCCGCGTTTTTAATGAGGCGGAGCGTGTTGCCATCTTCCTCCTCCATCATCACTTTAAGGAGATGTTCGGGTTCCAATGATTGATGTTTCGAGCGCATCGCCAGCGTCTGCGCTTTTTGCAATACCGAGCGTAATTTTTCACTAAACCGTTCGAAATCCATCCGAATCCTCCGTTAATAAGAGGAATTTAGACCTATCATGGGGGTTCGTCCAGTGGTGAGACATTCTGTCAGGCAAAATAAAAAGGAGGAAATTTTCCTCCTTTTACAAACTCTATAATTTGTAGCCTTAGGCCTCGGCCAGTTCCTGTTGCGGAGCGGCTGCGGATTGTTTGGAACCGACGATGCTGGATGGCAAGCTCAAATCTTCTTCGGCAATCTCGTTTACAGCCACATCGCTATTGGCTACGCCGTATGCGGCATCTTCTTCTTCCCAGCTGTTGATGATGCGCTGGTAATGCTCGGCATATTGCAGATAGCTTTCCGCCAGCACACGATCACCTGCCGAAGCGGAATCTTTGGCCAATGCCATATATTTTTCGACAATCTGGTATGCGGTCCCACGGATGCGGACGTCAGGCCCGTTGCTGTCGAACACTTTGTTTTTATTCTGGAAACTCCGGCGCTGGTTGTTGTTCCCGCCGCGATTGTTGTTGTTATTGCGCGGGCGCCGTGCTGCTGATCCGTATCTCATGTGCTCTCCTAACTAGTTTCCCCTTGATTCGGTAAAAACCACCCTCAGCTTACCACGATTGTGGATAAGTTTAAAAGTCCTTTCAAAGTCAAGGACTACTAACGGTAGTTTTTTGAACCACGTTCCGTCACAACATCTTGTTTATCCGTTGTTTCACGTGAACAGGGGCCAGAATGCACAGCCGTCACGATTCAGGCAAGGGGGGTGTCAAACTTTTTTTTATTTATCCCCATAGGCGATTTCCACAACCCTCGGAACCCCGCCCAGATCGCGGGTTATGCGAATCAGAGTCGCCCCAGAGTTTTGCGCGAGTCGCGTTATGTCGTCCGCCTGCCCTGCGCCACATTCGAAAAAAATGCGCCCGTGCGCCGCCAAACGATTTTTTAGAATTGGCAACAGATTCGTGTACGGATCCAGACCATCTTTTCCACCGTCCAAAGCCTGAATCGGATCGTAATTTTTTACCTCCGGGGAGAGATTCGCGATCTCTGCTGTCGGAATATAGGGGGGATTCGACACAATCAGATCGTATTTACAGTCTTTGGGCAGCGGGTCGAGCCACGATCCTCTCAAAAACTCCGCCCGATTCGACATTTTCATTCGTTCGGCATTTTCCGTGGCCGTCCGGCAGGCTCCTTCGGAAATATCGATGCCGACCCCTCTGGAGTCCGGAAATTCGTGCAACAGGCTTAACAGGATGCATCCCGTTCCTGTTCCCAAATCGAGAATCATGCCCGGTGTTGGAAAAGTGCTTCCCAGCACGGCCTCGATCAGCGTTTCCGTGTCAGGTCGAGGCTCCAATGTTTCGGGGGAGAGTAAAAAACGGTGTCTCCAGAAGTCACGGTAGCCCAAAATACGGCCTAAAGGCTCCCCTTTTTCGCGCCTTTCCAATGCCTTTGTTACCCTGTCGACGGTCTCCGGCATCAGGGGAAAGGACGCAAACCGGACCTCGATCGGGGACATTCCCAGCATGTCTTCAAAAAGTATGCGGGCTTCCAGCTCAGGAACTTCGATTCCGCTCTGGCTCAGGCGGGCTTTCACAGTTCTATAAAGTTCGAAGGGAAGTATCGGAGATGTCATGCACGCAAATCTTCCAGATTTTCGGGGAAAACACCACAAAAGAATTCACAAAGCCTATATTTCTCTATAGTTTGAGGTGAAGATTTTCAAGTTGGTCAATCTTTAGGATTTTTTATATAGTTTTGCTGTAACTTATATTACAGCTTCAAATAGTCAGAAAAGGATACCCGCATGGCAAACGCGAAAGAAAAAGAAAAAGACAAGGAACTGAAAAGCGTCTGCTTGATGATCCGCAAAGACCAATATGACGCGCTTCAGGACATGAAGGTCAATGTCAGCGGTTTTGTCCGTGATATGATCGACGACCGTTTGAGCGAAAGCAACATTATCCTGAATGTTACCCATGAAACCCGTGAGCTCTATGACAAGATTATCTCCATCTCGCCGCGTGGCGACGAGGATATGGAGCCCTACTTGCGCGAGGCCCTGAAAAACATGCTGGACAAGTACATCAAGGAAATGCAGCAGTTGCATAAGGATATCGGGAAGTAGCTTTTTTCCCTCTTTCCGCTGTAGCCCCGCCCCCCTCAGGCGGGGTTTATTTTTCCCGAATATCGTTGACATAATGCTTGGCCACCGCTATTTTGCCCAAAAAGGAAAGACAATGGGCAGAAACGCATCAAAAGACCCTCTCGTATCTCTTGGCAAAATCTTTAACCTTGATAATGAGGGCGGCGTGCCCAGTATTAGTTCGGCTGAAAAGCTCACCCACTATTTCGGTCAGTCCATAGTGAGAATTCTGGATATCTTGAAAAAAACAGACCACCGCTCTTTCGAGGTCAATGACAGCTTTAGCAAGGTGTTTGCTACATTCACAATTTACGATCCGGAAACTTCCCAAAAAGAAAAATGGGATCAATACAAAGTTGTTACCGTTTCGCATCTTCGTAAAATCGGGCTGAAACGTTCTTTCGGGACAGATCAAGTCATTGTTATTCAAGGCGAGCGCCATAAAGACGGTGAAAGCTACGGAATCTTGCGACAATCAATTTTGGAAATTGACTAGCCTTACATCCCCAATGCGGCAAGTTTTTCGGCTTGTTCTTCAGTGGCGAGGCCGTCGATAATCTCGTCCAATGCTTTTCCGGCCATCACTTCGCTGATTTTATAAAGTGTCAGGTTGATCCGATGGTCGGTCACGCGGCTTTGCGGGAAGTTGTACGTCCGGATGCGTTCCGAACGATCCCCCGACCCGACCTGTGATTTCCTATCGGCGGCGCGTTCGTTGGCGGCTTGCTGGCGTTTCAGATCATAGAGGCGCGATTTCAAAATCTTCATCGCCTTCGCGCGGTTTTTGATTTGCGAGCGTTCATCCTGCATCGCCACCACCACGCCAGTCGGCAGGTGCGTAATTCGCACCGCGGAGTCCGTGGTATTAACCGATTGCCCTCCTGCCCCGCGCGAACGATAGACGTCAATGCGCAAATCGTTTTCGTTGATATCGACATCCACATCTTCGGCTTCGGGAAGAACGGCAACGGTTGCGGCGGAGGTATGCACGCGGCCCGAGGCTTCAGTTTCCGGTACACGTTGCACGCGGTGAACGCCCGATTCATATTTCAAACGCGAGAAGACATCGTTGCCGGAGACTTCGACCACAACTTCTTTGAGGCCGCCAATATCGTTTTCGGCCATCTCGACGACTTCAAATCTCCAGCCGCGCTCAGCGGCGTAGGCTTTATACATCGCGAGCAAATCAGCCGCGAACAATGCCGCCTCGTCCCCGCCCGTTCCGGCACGGATTTCGAGGATCGCGTTTTTCTCGTCGTCTGTGTCTTTGGGGATCAAAACGAGTTTGATTTGATGTTCCAGTTTGGGAATCTGACCGTTGAGGTCATAAAGTTCTTCCTTGGCAATCTCTCCCATTTCGGGGTCGTCGACCATGGCCTCGAGATCGTCTTTGTCGGTCAGGGCTTTTTTATAGGCCGTAATTGTCTCGATAACGGGCGAAAGGTCGGAATATTCCTTCGTCATTTTGACGAATTTATCCCCTGTCGCCTTTCCTTCGGCAAGCAGGGCTGCGAGTTCACTATACCGCGCCTCAATAGGCGCCAATTTCTTCAGCAATTCCATGGTGGGGGTTATATAGCGTTATTTGGGGTATTTTGGCAAATCGTTATTTATTGGCCGCTTTGTCTTCCACCATTTTGACCAGATGATCGACGATGGACTCGTCGCCTTCCATCAGGCGGTGGGCGGTTTGTCCGCCGATATAAACCTGATGCGTGCCGCGACCGCCGCCGGTAAAGCCGATATCGGTCATCAGGGCTTCGCCCGGGCCGTTGACCACGCAACCGATCACCGACAATGTCATCGGCGTTGCGATATGTTCAAGGCGTTTTTCGAGTTCCTCAACGGTTTTAATCACGTTGAAATTCTGCCGCGCACAAGACGGGCACGAAATCACATTCACACCGCGATGGCGCAAGCCCAGTGATTTCAGAATATCAAACCCGACCTTGATTTCCTCGACAGGATCGGCCGAAAGCGAGACACGGATCGTGTCCCCTATTCCCGCCCAGAGTAAATTTCCCATGCCGATGGCGGATTTGACCGTGCCGGAGCGCAAGCCACCTGCCTCGGTCACGCCGACATGAAGCGGGTAATCGCACACGGCGGCCAGTTGCATATAGGCAGCGACGGCGAGAAACACATCCGAGGCCTTGCACGAGATTTTGAAATTGTAGAAATCGTGGTCTTCGAGAATTTTGATATGACGTTGGGCGGATTCGACCATCGCTTCGGGGCATGGCTCGCCGTATTTCTCCAGAAGGTCGCGCTCTAACGACCCTGCGTTGACACCAATGCGGATCGAGCAGTTGTGATCTTTGGCAGCTTGAATGACTTCACGGACGCGGGACTCGTCACCGATATTGCCCGGATTGATGCGCAGGCACGCCGCGCCGTTTTGCGCGGCCTCAATCGCGCGTTTGTAATGGAAATGGATGTCGGCCACGATGGGGACACTGACTTGTTTCACAATGTCTTTGAGCGCAGCAGAGGACTCTTCATCGGGGCAGGACACGCGGACAATATCCGCCCCCGCCTGTTCGAGCGCATGAATTTGCGCGACGGTGGCGGCGACGTCTTTTGTGTCGGTATTGGTCATCGACTGGACGCTGATCGGCGCGTCGCCGCCCACGGGCACATTCCCCACCCAGATTTTACGGGAAGGACGTCTGATAATCTGCCGCCACGGGCGGTGGGAGGATGGGTCTGCTGTCATAACGTCTTTACATGGACCTTCCTGACGATTTTTTCAATATATCTTTCAAATACTCAACATTAAGTGGCAGGCCGCGGATCACTTTGCCTTTTGCTCCCAAAATCGGGAGTTTTTCGCCGTCTACAACGATTTGCAGACCACCTGCATTTCCTAACGTCATCACCAGCCCCTTTTGCCCTTCGGGAACCCAGTATTCCTCGCCTGCCGAGATTACGCGAGAGAAAATGGTTTTGCCCTCGGCGTTTTTGATTTCCAGCCAGACATGATCGACAGCCTGTAAAACAATGGGGTGGACCGGCGGAGCGGCTTCAGTATCGGAGGTGGGCCGTTGTTGTTCGGCGGCAGATTCCGGCGTTGTCGACTCCTCCTCTTTTTGAGGAGAGGCTATTTGAGGTTTGTTCAAAAGCGTGACCTGCTCTTTCAAATCCGCCGGAACAGACGGCACTTCGCGCTGGCGGTGATCGCTCGTGAGGTAGAGCGTGTACAATGTCAATCCGGCCACGATCATGACAACCAGAATGCCGATTGTTTTCAATTCGGGGACGGAGTGATCTTCGTCCACCGGCAAAGTCGAACCAAGTGGCTTGTGTTCGACCTTCTCCCCTGACTGGCGCTTCAAAAGCTGGACAATTTTTTCGCCGTCCAGCCCCAGATGTTCGGCATAGGTGCGAATAAATCCCAGCGCGTAAATGCGACCGGGGAGTTTTTCCAGTTGCCCTTCCTCAATCGCTTCGAGATAAGATTCGCGAATGCGTATTTCCTGTGCGATTTGTGGAATCTCTGCGCCGACGCGCAATCGGGCGCGGCGGATAATATCCCCGACGCTTAAATCCGTGTGAAAATCCTGAAGCAGGTCGTCCGTTTCCGGTCTGATATATTTTTTGCCGTGCAGACTGTTCGGTTCGGTCATGGTTTTTCTTGGTCAAGACCGAACGCCCTATGCAATTCACGGACGGCCAGTTCGGTGTATTTTTCTTCGACCAGAACGCTCACTTTAATTTCCGAGGTTGTGATCGCCAGAATGTTGATCTTGTTGTTGGCCAGAATGGTGAACATGGTTCTTGCCACGCCTGTGTGCGAGCTCATCCCGATACCGACAACCGAAACCTTGGCAATATCTGTGGCCACGCGAATTTCGCAACCTTTCAGAATATCCAGCGATTGAAGAAGGGTTCGCGTGCGTTCGGCGTCAATTTTAGGGACGGTAAAAGTCATGTCGGTGGTTTTGCCGTCCGGCGACACGTTCTGGACGATGACGTCGACGTTGATACCTGCTTCGGCAATCGGCGCGAAGATCGACGCGGCAATCCCCGGCATATCAGGAACCGAGAGAACAGTAATTTTGGCTTCGTTACGCGTATAGGTCACGCCATTGACAATTTGTTTTTCCACGATGTCATCCTCTTTGACAATCATTGTTCCGGGAAGATCGCTTCCCACACTTGGTTCGAAGGTTGACAGAACCTGCAACGGCACATCCCATGCCATCGCCAGTTCCACAGATCGCGGGTGGAGCACCTTGGCCCCCAAAGCCGCCATCTCCAGCATTTCTTCGTATGTCACTTTATCCAGTTTTCTGGCCTGCGGGACCATGCGCGGGTCGGTGGTGTAGACACCGTCCACATCGGTATAGATATCACAACGATCTGCTTTCAGTGCGGCGGCCAGTGCCACTGCCGTCGTGTCCGATCCACCGCGGCCCAATGTCGTAATCCGCCCGGTTTTGGTGATGCCCTGAAATCCCGCAACTACCGGAACAAAATTTTCGTTCAAACATTGATCGAGATTGTCCGGCGGAATATCGTTGATCCGTGCGCGGCCATGTTTGTCGTCGCAAATCATCGGTACTTGCCAGCCCATAAAGGAACGCGATGCCAATCCCCTTTTGTGCAGTGCCAAAGCCATCAGGCCTGTTGTCACCTGTTCACCGCTCGCAACCACCGCGTCATATTCACTCGGGTCGCAGCCGGCATCAATCTGCTGGCAGTAATCCACCAATTGATTAGTCACTCCGGCCATGGCCGAAACCACGACCGCGACCTGATTGCCGCGCTTAACCTCGCCCAACACCTTATCGGCGGCATCCTCGATCCGCGCGGGATCGGCCACTGATGTGCCTCCGAATTTTACAACTATACGTCCCATAATCGGTGGAGATTAGCAATTTTCTGAAAAACTGCCTATAGTGTTTCGTGAAAAAAAACTCTATTCTAACAGCATGAAACACTCATCGCCCACAAAAGCCCGCCTTAGAACGGTTGACCCAGCGGAGATCCAGCATTTCTCGGTTCATGCCGGAGATTGGTGGCAGCGGCATGGGTCGTATGCGCCGCTGCATAAAATGGCCCCTGCACGCATGGGATATCTAAAGCAGGTTTTGGGTCCGCTCAAAGGACTAAAAACTCTCGATATCGGGTGCGGCGGCGGATTAGTCTGCGAACCCCTTTCCCGTCTTGGAGCCAAAGTCACGGGGATTGATGCTGACGAAAACGCCATCCATGCAGCCAAATCCCACGCGAAAGATCAGGGATTGACGATAGATTACCGTCACGGCGCGGCGGAAGATTTGGTTGCGCGGGGCGAACAATTCGATGCGGTGTTGGCTTTGGAAATTCTCGAACATGTTTCTGATCCTGCCGTCTTTGTCGAGCTTTGTGCGCAGCTGGCGAAGCCAAGTGGAAAGATCGTCTTCTCGACGTTGAACCGCACGTGGAAATCCTACGGGTTGGGTATTTTTATGGCCGAACGGATTCTCAACTGGGCGCCGGAAGGCACGCATGACTGGAACAAATTCATCAAGCCGTCAGAATTGGCGCGCATGGGCGAGAAGGTCGGGCTCACTCCGCTTGATGCCAGCGGTCTTGTCTATAAACCTTTCGAAGACAGGTTTGTCATTGATCCCCACAACCTCGATATCAATTATTTTATGGTTTTTACAAAATCCAAAAGGAGCTAATTTTTTCCAATGAAGATTCTGGTCCCTATCAAACGCGTTGTTGATTACAACGTCAAAGTCCGCATCAAGGCCGATGGGTCGGGTGTCGAGAAAGCCAATGTCAAAATGTCCATGAACCCGTTCGACGAGATTGCCGTTGAAGAGGCGGTTCGTTTGAAAGAACAGGGCAAAGCCACAGAAATCGTTGTGATCACCATTGGCCCCGCCGTAGCGCAGGACGTCATCCGCACCGCGATGGCGATTGGCGCCGACCGCGGCATTTTGGTTCAGACCGATAGCCCGACCGACCTCGGCGGGGTCGAACCGCTGGGAGTTGCCAAGACTCTGAAAGAGATCATTGCAAAAGAATCCCCTGCCCTTGTCATTATGGGCAAACAGTCGATTGACGATGACAGCAACCAGACGGGACAAATGCTCGCCGCAATGATGAATTGGCCTCAGGCGACGTTCGCGTCAAAGCTCGAAATCATGTCAGACAGAGCAGCTCAGGTCACGCGCGAGATTGATGGTGGATTGGAGACGATCAAAATCGGACTGCCTGCAATTGTGACCACCGATTTGCGTTTGAACGAACCGCGTTATGCGTCGCTTCCCAATATCATGAAGGCCAAGCAAAAGCCGATGGAGACGGTCACACCGGACTCTCTGGGCGTTGATTTGTCCCCGCGCCTGTTATTGGTAGCCGTGGCCGATCCCCCCGCGCGCAAAGGCGGCATCAAAGTCGAGTCAGTGGATGCGTTGATTGATAAACTGAAAAATGAAGCAAAGGTGATCGGGTAATGTCTATTCTTGTGATTGCAGAACAGGCCGCGGGCCAGATTAAATCATCCACGCTTCATTGCGTTACGGCCGCCCAAAAACTAGGAAGCGATGTCACGTTGCTGGTGGCAGGGTCAAGTATTTCCGCGACAACGCAGGAAGCCGCAAAAATTTCCGGCGTGACGAAGGTTGTTGCCATTGACTCCCCTTCTCTTTCCCATCAATTACCCGAAGTTCTGGCTCCGGCACTTGTGGCATTGGCTCCATCCTATTCGCATATTCTTGCTCCTGCGACGGCGTTCGGAAAAAATCTGTTGCCGCGTGTTGCAGGACTTCTGGACGTTCAACCGCTTTCGGATGTCATTGAAATTCTGTCCCCGACGCAGTTCAAACGCCCTGTCTATGCAGGAAATGTGATTGCGACGTTCGAGAGCAAAGATAAGATCAAGCTTCTAACCATTCGCACTACCGCCTTTGATGCCGCCCCGATGGGTGGATCGGCGGCAACCGAATCCGGTGATGTTTCTTCGTTAGGAAACGGGATTTCTGCGGAATTTGTCAGTGAGGAACTCACCAAATCCGAGCGCCCCGAACTGGCTTCGGCCAAGATCGTTGTCTCCGGCGGGCGCGGGGTTGGGTCGGCTGAAAATTTTGCGCTGATCGAAAAGCTGGCCGACAAGCTCGGTAGTGCGGTGGGTGCGTCGCGTGCGGCGGTTGACGCCGGATATGCTCCCAACGATTATCAGGTCGGGCAAACCGGCAAGGTTGTTGCGCCGGAGCTTTATATCGCGGTCGGGATTTCCGGTGCGATCCAGCACCTCGCGGGCATGAAGGATTCAAAAGTGATCGTTGCCATCAACAAAGATTCCGAAGCTCCGATTTTCCAAGTGGCCGATTACGGATTGGTTGCAGATTTGTTCGAGGCCGTGCCGGAGATGACCGAAAAAGTCTAGCTGGACCTATTCTTTCAGAGAAGAAAGCGAGAAAGCTCTGCTTGATGATGTGATATCTTCATCAAAAATGGCACCAGTCGTGTCCGCGCCTTCCATTAATGCCCCTTCAAGTTTGGCACCGGTAAAATCGCAATCGCGCAAATCCGCGCCAGTCAGGTTGGCATAGGAAAAGTCTGCATAGCGAAGGTTAGCGCTCTTCAGACGGGCTTCCGTCAGATCCGCATAGCGAAATTCTGCCCAACTGAGGTCGCACGGCGCAAAGCGGCTGTTTTGACCTGTTGTAAACAGCAACGGTGTGAAGTTAGCACGAGCCATGCGGGCATGGGAGAATTTGGCGCGCTGTAAATTAGAGCCACGAAAATCCGCTTCTTCCAGATCACAGCGCCTAAAGTCGGCCTCTTCCAGATAGGAGCTTTGGAGCTCGACCTTAAAGAGATTCATTGCGAAGAATTTGGCGCGGCGTGCTTTCAATGCCGTGAGCCGTTCCATTTTCAGAGAGCCGATTTCACGCAGGTCATAGTCGGACAAGTCCAGTTGCCGCCCTTCCGTTCCTGACGTTCTGACCCACAATTGATGTTCTTCGATTAGTTTAATCAAAGGCGTTGCCAGATCAGAAACAGACGGGCCGATATTTTCGTCGGTGATCGCGCTTGAAATATCCGCAACTTGATCCTTGATCAGATCAATATTCGTTCCGGTCAAAATCGTGTTTTTCAATTCCGCACCGGCTAACTGGACACCTTGCAAATCCGCGCCTGTAAGGTCCGCGCCGTTCAGGCGCGCGCCGCGGAGGTCGGCTTGCTGAACATTGATCCGCGCCATAATGGCATCGGAAAAGTCGGCGTTATTGGCCATGGTTCCGGCGAGGCGCGCGCCCGAGAGGTTGGCTCCGCGAAAATTGACAGGCTGGGGTTCGGCGTATTTTCCATCTCTGGTTAAGGCCCCGCCCCGCAAGTCGGCGCGTTCCAGATCCGCCCCCACAAGGTTAGAGCTTTCGATTTTCGTACCGCGCATATCGGCCCGAACAAAGCTGGTATTGCTGAGATTTGAAAAGCTGATATCGCAGGCGTAAAGAACCGCCTCCTGAAAATTGGTATCGGACAAATCCATGCGGCGCATGACACAACCGGAAAAATCCGCCTGACGCAAATTCCGGCGGCTTAAATCCAGTCCGGAAAGATCAATGTGTTTTAACAAGGCACGACGCCCGCCAATCCGACCTTCCAAAAAACGCTCGTGAAGTTTCACCAATGCGTCGAGCTGGTCCTGCGTGAATTTTTCCAACCCATCGCTATCGTTAACATCTTGTCCTTGTGTCATATCAATAACATGCGCCCAAAAGGTTAAAGTTTTATAAGAAATCAGAGAGGGTCGGTTACTTACTCAGGCTTTTTATCATATCCGACATCAGGGGGGCCGACCAGTCGGTATCTCCTTCAAAACGGTACAAAATTTCCCCTTTTGGAGAAACAACGACAGTCGTGGGATATACACTGGTATTCAGCCAGCGCTTGATATAGCTGCGACCGTCGTAAAAGCTGTACTCGGTCGGCAATCCCATTTCATCAGCCATTTTTTTGACCGCCTGAAAGCCGGATCTGGTCTCGGCCACATAAATAACCCTGACATCCGGATGTTTATCCTGAAACCGTTTTAAGGTAGGAAGTTCGGTTACACATCCCGAACACCACGGCGCCCAGAAATTGATAACCGATATTTTCTCTTTGTCTTCAATCAGGAACGCCGGATCGCGGTTCATGTTCTCGACTTCCAAATGGCGCATGACCTCTTCGTCCGGCCCATATTTTTTTACAGAATAAAACTCCCCTTCCAGACGCTTGCCTATGGAATTGTCTGAATAAGCGCTGCCTACAGGGGACAACCCGACTCCAAGGGCCAGCAAAACCACATATAACAATCTTATATAAAATCTCTTCATCTTTATCATTCTTCTGTCTTGTGGTAATTCATAGTCATGAAACAATTATTGCCCCTTCGTATTTCTACCGTCTTGGCCGGCCTGATCCTTGCTTCTCTGGCTTTGAGCGGCTGCGGAATTAAGCCCAAGCAACTTTCGGCACCCAGCGAGCAAGGAGAATCGCCGTTCCCCGGCACTTACCCTTCCCCTTCCACGGAGGAATGAGAGTCTTCGTTTTCCTGATCAAAACGAAGTTCCAACCGTTGCCCGCCTTCTGTAGGGATTTTTTCCAGCTTGACCTTGAAATCAAGCTGATCTTCGGCTTGCAATGGATGGGCGGACAGTTCCAGTTTTTCCGACCATAAAACCTTGTTCTCCTTATCGATGATCTCTACCATGATGGAAGGAACCTGCACTTCCGACGAGGTCAGATTTATCAGTGTTCCTGTCAAAAGCGCGCTGTCATGCCCTTCCTCATCCAAAGAGAGGTGGTCGATTGCAAGCATGTCCTCCATAGACATGGATGGCGTTTCCTCATGCCCCTCTAGTCCCAAGGCCGCAAAAACAAGCGCGGTTGCTGGAAAAGCGTGCGTTAGGGGACCACGGGCCAGAATTGCAGCACAAGCACAAATCAAAAACAGCAGCGCGCCCGCTCCGGCGCTTTTCAGCATCTTGCTAAAATTATCAGGCTTTTTAAGAGTGATTCCGATGCGGAGTTTACCGCCCAACTGCGGGAAAAAAGAGGAGACTTTGGCGAATACCGGTGCCAGCTTTTCTTTCAGGGATTTTCCCGGAGCCGATTTTTCTTTGACTTTGGATTTTCTGCCGTCTTCACCGAACGCGATCTCATCCATCTCTTCTGACTGGATTCTGGTAATCAAGTCGTCCAGCGAATCCCGTTCAGATTTCTGGTGCCACATATGGCCACATTTGGCGCAGCGGACATCGCGCCCTCTCTCGCCAATCGTGTCTGTGGCTACCATATATTTTGCCGCGCATTCGGGACAGTTTAAAATCATGCCTTCAAACCTATAACAGCTTCATGTAGTTTGATAATAAGTGTCTGAGTCGCTTTGAGCAAGCAGGGTTTATTGTCTGAATGATTAAATTTGAGCATGTAGGGCTGCGTTATGGAATCGGACCGGAGGTCTTGAGCGATATTTCGTTCACTTTGGCTCCCGGATCGTTCCATTTTCTGTGCGGTCCCAGCGGGGCCGGAAAGACCTCCCTTATGTCTTTGCTCTATCTCGGGCGGCGTCCGACGCGGGGAATGGTCGAAGCGTTCGGGCATAACACCAATCTTCTCGACAGGGTTGCTTTGTCGGAAGAGCGGCGCAAGATCGGCGTGGTGTTTCAGGATTTCCGTTTGCTGCCCCACATGTCGGCTTTTGACAATGTGGCTTTGCCGTTGCGTATCAACGACGTTCCCGAAAAGAAAATCAAGGATCATGTCGAAGAGTTGCTGGACTGGGTCGGTCTGGGCGATTCGATGCACCGCCTTCCCCCCACTCTTTCCGGTGGACAACAACAGCGCATTGCCGTTGCGCGCGCGGTTATCACCAATCCGCGTTTGCTGCTGGCGGACGAACCGACGGGAAACCTTGATGATGAAATCGGCATGAAGTTGATGGGATTATTCGAGCAACTCAACAAAATGGGGACGACGATTGTGATCGCCACCCACTCGCTGCAAATTCTCGAACGCCTACCCCACCCCCGCCTTATCCTCGAAAGTGGACATCTGAAAGTTTTCGATCCCGCTACTTCTTCCTCTGTGGAGGCCGCGCATGTCGTTTAAGGTTTTTGCCATCTCATCGCGGGGCGGCGCCGGATATGACGTTCCTCTCCACCTCAAGCTGGGGACCGAGTTTCTGGTTATTCTAACGGGTTTGATGACGTTTCTGTCCTTACTGGCGGCGATTGCCAACCTGTCGTTGGGGCATATGACCCATGCGTGGACTTCCGGTTTGGAAAACACTCTGACCATTGAAATTCCCGCCCCGAATGTTTCGGAAGAAAGTGTATCCAAACTTCTCGATGGGCTTCGAAAAATTAGTGGTGTTGAAGAAGCTAAGCTTTTGAGCCAAAAGGACATGCAGGATCTTTTGTCGCCATGGCTGGGCGATGCAGGGAGCATCTGGGACGATCTTCCAGTTCCCAAGCTTGTAACCGTTTCCTTTTCCGAGCGGACGCCTCAGTTGATAAAAGATATTTCGGCGACAACACGCAAGATCATCCCCGATGCCCGCGTCGATGCGCATGAGGACTGGCTGGCCGATCTCATGAAACTTGCCCACGGGTTGAAATTAACTGCTCTGGCTGTATTCATTCTGATTATGATGGTCACGGCGGTGGTGATCGCGGGAGCGGTCCGGTCGCGAATGGCGATCCATCACCGCGAGCTGGAATTGCTGCATATTATGGGGGCCTCGGACCGCTATATCACCGGCCAGTTTGTCCGTTACATTCTTATGCAATCTCTTAAGGGGTCTTCCCTCGGTGCGGTGGCCGGTCTTGCCGTGGCCGGCTTCTTCCTTTTTCTGGCGCGGCGGAACCCCGGAACGGTTCCTGAACTTACTCTTCAGGGGGCGGAATGGCTCGTTTTTGCGGCTGTTCCCTGTTTATTGATCGTGATCGGCTTGGTTTCCGCGCGGATTACCTCCTTGCGCGTCCTTGGCGAAATGCCGTAATCTGCCCCCCATGTTAAGGTTTCTGAAATTCATCTTTTCGCCCCTGATGTTTATCGTCGGCGTCCCCCTGTTTTTCTGGGTCGCTGGCTTTATCGTCTTCAGCGGAACAATTAACATCATGGAAGCTCCGCAAACATCGAACAAGATAGATGCGGCGATTGTCCTGACCGGCGGAACCAATCGCGTTGATCGAGGACTTGATTTACTTTCGGCCGGCAAGGTGAATTTTTTGTTGGTCAGCGGCGTTCACAAAGATGTCAAACTCTCCGACCTGATGACTTTGTGGGGATATAAAGGCGATATTCCCAAAAAGAAAGTAACACTGGGGCATGAGGCGGGAAACACCATCGGTAACGCCATCGAAGCGCGGTCGTGGGTCGTGAAAAACCATATCGGCTCGGCCTATGTGATTACGTCCAACTATCACATGCCGCGGGCGTTGCTGGAATTCCGCCATGCGTTATCGGGCATCGCTCTGGTTCCCTATCCGGTTAGGCCGCAGAATTTTTCACCGTTGCAGGCCATCTACTGGCGCACCTCCTTTATCGAATATCACAAGTTTCTGGTCAGCGTTTACCGGATCGTAATTTATCCCAACGAAACCGAACCTATTCCACCCCCCATGCAGAGTAAGACTTCATGATTCTTTTTATCAGGCAAATTCTATTCAATATCGTGTTTTACGGATTGATGAGCGTCTTATGTTTTCCACTGATCCCCGTGATGCTGTTGCCGCGTCCTTTGTTTATCAAGATTCTGACCTTCTGTTTCCGCACACTGTACTGGACGGAGAAATATATTCTCGGGCTCGATTACGAAGTGCGAGGACGCGAGAATATTCCGTCGTCCGGCGCATATCTCATTGCCGCAAAGCACTACTCTGCCTATGAGACATTGAAGCTTCATATTTTGTTCGGCGATCCGGCGATTGTGATGAAAAAAGAACTGAAGATGCTGCCGATCTGGGGATGGCTGGCCATCAAGTCAGATATGATTTTTGTTGATCGAGCTTCGCGAGAAACGGGTATGAAGTCAATTGTCGCAGGGGCCAAGCATGCTGTCGAGCAAGGGCGCCCCATCATTATTTTTCCGCAGGGGACACGCGTTTCAATCAACGACACGGTAGATGATAAACCTTACAAAGGCGGAATTATTCGTATGTATGATGCGGCGGAGGTTCCGATTGTCCCCTTAGCCATGAACACCGGCGCCTTCTGGGCGAGAAACGCTTTCTTTAAATATCCGGGCAAGGTCGTTTTTGAATTTCTGCCCCCCATTCCCGCAGGCCGAAAGGGGCCGGAGGTTATGGCCGAACTGAAGGATAAACTGGAGCATGCCTCCACGCAATTGGTTCAGGAAGCTCTTCAAGCAAGAGGTGGCGCATGAAAAAATTTCTAAAGGTCGTTGGCGGAATTATTCTCGGTGCGGCACTTTTGGTCTCGGCTATCTATTCGGCCATGTGGTTTCTGGTCGCTAAAAATGTGCGTGCCCATATTGATGCGTTCTGGGCCAACCTGCCGCAAATGGAGAATGTTGTCATCGTCGGTGAAAAACCCAAGGTCACCGGATTTCCCGGACCTCCCCAAGTCAAATTTTCCGGTGTTGTTACGGTCGATCCCGGCATTGCGTTCAACATTCCCGAACTGCAAATTATCGGGTTTCCTCTGTCGGGCCTTACTCTCTATTTCGAATTGCCGCACGGCATGGATGTATCGATGATCTCCGGCGAGATGAAAGGGATGCATGTCGATTTTGCGGCGGCAAATATTTCCCTGCCCCAATACCCTCCTTTGCAGGCCAGTTATTCCGAGATAAAGGAATGGCAAACTCTTGAGGATCCTATGATTGTCAACGGGTTCGACGCGCGCATGGGCGATATTCGCATTCAGGGGCGCGGCATTCTGGGCGTTGACGAAGACTTGCAACCTGACCTGCGACTTGAATCCCGTGTTGACGGCATGAATGCGCTTTTTGACCGTCTGGCTGAAAACACAAAGGTAGACCCGCGCGGTCTTGAAACCGCCAAGGGATTCCTGAAAATGGTCAGTAAAGTCGATCCGGCCACCAACCTACCCTATTTCGAAACCGGATTTTATATCCAGCACCGCGGCCTGTTTATCGGACCGATGCGGCTTTACAATTTCGAGGAAATCATTTGGCCCGGAACGCCCAAGGAAAATCTTTTGTCGCGTAAAAGGCTACGCTAAGGTTTCCGTTTTGTTCGAATAGGCTGGTTGCGACGGGTAGCCGCCCAACAAACAAATACGCGCTTTTCCGTTTTCTTCCAGAGCTTTTTTCAATGCCAAAAGCCGTTCATCATCCGCTGTCAGATAGGTGTGCGTATCGGCGATATGGTGACGCGCCGTGCCGTAGAGGTTTTCTACCTTGATCCCTGCTTTTTCCAATTCTTCCATCAAGCGTGAACGGGAAATTTCGTCTTCACTTCTGATGCCAATCAGGGAATGGTCGTCGTCGGAGGTTCCAAATCCGGCCTTGGCCACTACCAGTGCCGGATAACGGTCATAATCATAATGGACTTTGTCGCCGAACGGGAGGCGCTGGATGATCGACACGCCTTCTTCACGGTCGCAGACATCAAACAGCAGTGACCACCATGCTCCATGGTCCGAGACTTCGGGGAATGGCAAAACGGCAAATGTCACTTTGCCGTCGCGTACCAGATTGAGGGCGGCTTCGGGCGTCGACAGGCGCTGCATCGGCAGAACGGTTCCGAAATAGTCACGTGCCATATCCCAATATTCCGGAATTTCGTATGGCGTGTATACCGCCACACTCAAACCGGTTTGAAGGAGAGAGACCGAGCTGACCAGCTCGCGCCAAATACGGACAATTGTTTCCTGCGGAAGTGGGCCACGATGACGCGCAATCAGGCGGCGGATCATGCGGGCTTCGCGGGCAGGCTGGACAATCTGGATTCCCGCTTTTTTCTTTTCATTCGAGATCGCCATGATCAGATCAGCACGTTCCAGCAAAAGATCGTGAATCTGGTTATCGAGGGAGTCGATCTTCTTGCGGATTTCATCCAGCGATTTTGATTGATACATTGCGATGTCCTTTTCTTTTTATTTTCTATTTCCGGATGCGCATATCGGGAACGGGGTTGGGAAGAATGCCGTGGCGTCCGCGGACGATCACCTTGGACTCGGCAGTTTGGGTAATGCCTGAATAAATCTGTTTGCTGGCCTCAACCACATGCACGCCACCGATGCCCGGCAAAAACCACGGTAGATATTTTTCCAAACTTTCGAATGATTTCCTGACGATGTTCCAGCGGATTGGCGGGGTGTAGAGTGCTGTGGTCGAGCGTTCATAGACAAACAGATTGTCGCGCAGGAAAAAACGCAACTGGTCACGAGAATACGGTGTTCCCTGTCCGAAAGGGGACCAGTCGGCCCGCGACCACAACCCGCGGCGGTTCGGGGCAATCACGATCAAACGGCCATTGCTTTTGAGGATACGCCAGATTTCCTGCAAATTCGAGCGAAGCAGTTCGGCATATTCGAGAGAGTGGATCAAGAGAACACGATCAACCGAATTGGTTTCCAGCGGCAATTCGGATTCTTCGGCCAGCGCCGCCAGATTATGTTCGGCATCGGGCCACGGGTAAATCCCCTGTCCAGCGGGCGATATCGAGATCACCCGCTCGGCTTCGTCCAGAAACATATCGAGATAGGGTTGGGCATAGCCGATACCCACGACGCGCTGCCCTTTGACACTCTCCCACCATGAGCGGATCTGGGGGCGCAGCACACGGGCAACCAACTGCCCGCTCGGGCTATTGTAAAAATCTTTCAGGTCATAAATCGAACGGTACATGGGGAGAGTATAGCCCCATTACAGCATGGCTTCCAACTGGGAAATCAGGGGTTTGTCGGCATCGGGCATCGGCAGGCTGTAAAGCTCCTGTACGGCCAGCCATTGCAGGGATTGGCCTTCTTTGGGGGTTGGCTCTCCGTTCCAGACACGGATTGCAAAAAGCGGCATGATCAGGTGGAAGTCGGGATATGTGTGCGATGCAAAACCGACGGGGGCCATGCCACAGGGGCGCGTCTCGATTCCCAATTCTTCACGCAGTTCGCGCATCAGGGCGTATTCGGGGACCTCACCCGCTTCGATCTTGCCGCCTGGAAATTCCCACAGTCCTGCCATGGCTTTGCCTTCCGGTCTTTGTGCAACCAGAACCCGTTTTTTGCGGTCGAGCAAAGCAGCGGCGGCCACCAGCACGATTTTCTTGTCCGGCATATCGGGCGGCGGGGCCAACAGCGCTTCGAAACAGCTCAGGCGGAACGACATTGTGTTTTTTCCTTATCAATAAAAACCCCCCTTTATCTTTAGGGATAAAGGGGGGGCGTTCTATGCTTATGCGTCTTATTCAGCCTTTGGCTCTTCTTTCGCGTCCTCTTTTTTAGGAAGAGGCTTGCCATCAAAGTCAAACTCTTCAACCGTGGAGTCTTTTCTCCAATCTTCGATCAGTTTGTTCAACAATTCGCGTTTGCCTTGGGCTGCCAACTGGTCTTTGACATCATCATATTTCGGAGCAGGACGCGCGCGTTTGTCTTCCTGAAGAATGACGTGGTAACCGAATTGGGTTTTAACCGGCTCTTTCGAGAATTCACCTTTTTTCATGGCGAAAGCGGCATCACCGAATTCCTTGACCATGTCGCCTTGCGTGAAATATCCAAGATCTCCACCGCTTTCAGCGTTCGATTTGTCTTTCGAATATTGTTTGGCGAGGTCGGCGAATTTTGCACCTTCTCCCAGCTTTTTAATGATCTCTTTGGCAGTAGCTTCATCATCAACCAGAATGTGACTGGCTTTGACTTCTTCTACTTTCGGCATTTCGGCGACCATTTTATCATAAGCCGCCTTGGTGTCTTCTTCTTTATAGTTTTTCTCGATCTGCTCTTCGGCATATACAGCCCGCAGGATTTGGGTTTTGGCCTGATCCATACGTTTGGCGACTTCCGGATTTCCTCCGAGGTCTGCTCCCGCAACTTTATTGTCAATCACCTTGGCGTTGATGACTTGCTCCAGAACCATCGGATAAACGGTTTCCGGCGGCAATTGTTTCATTTGCGTTGGCAAGTTTTCCATAAAATCAAGAACTTCAGAGCGGCGAATTTCTTTACCGTCTACCTTGGCAACAACAGGATTGTCTTTGTCTTCTTCAGACGCAGCAGGTTCGGTGGATGCGGCAACTTCTTCGACGGCTTGCGTTGCTGCGGCAGTTGCCTCGGTTTTCGCTTCCGAAGCTTCAGATTTATCTTTGGACATCATGGAGAACACTCCGAAACCCGCGCCTGCGGCCACAATGATGGCCAGAACCAAGCCGAATACTGTCTTATTCATAGGTACCTCTTGCTTTCTTACATTAAGTAAATTCACCTTTTCAGGTTGCGGCATATTTGCTCACATATCCTGCGTCCGTGCAAGAGGGTAAGGTTGATTTATTTATCGGGAAATCAAGGGGTATCTTGCGCCGCTTCATTGACGCGGGAGGCTCAAGGCCTTATATGGAAGCGTTACGAAAAGGAATAGATTCATTATGCTCTTGAACCTTGCCACCAAGATTTTTGGCTCCAGCAATGATAGAATTATTAAAAATATGCGCCCCCATGTGGCTGCCATCAATTCTTTGGAAGAGTCTTATGCCGCTCTGACTGACGAGCAGTTGAAAGCCAAGACCAACGAGTTTCGCGAAAAAATTGTAAACGGTGCTTCGCTCGATAGCATTTTGCATGATGCGTTTGCCACAGTGCGCGAAGCCTCGCGACGTGTGTTCGGAATGCGTCCGTTTGACGTCCAGTTGATCGGCGGGATGGTTTTGCACCAAGGAAAAATCGCCGAAATGAGAACCGGTGAAGGGAAAACCCTGATGGCGACCCTGCCCGTTTATCTTAATGCGCTTTCCGGCAAGGGCGTTCACGTTGTGACCGTTAATGATTATCTGGCCAAGCGTGACTCCGAATGGATGGGCCAGCTTTATCAATGGCTGGGCCTCTCCGTTGGGTGCATTCTTTCCAACATGAAGGATGTGGACCGCAAGGCTTCCTATGCCGCCGATGTCACCTACGGGACCAACAACGAATTCGGCTTTGATTATCTACGCGACAATATGAAGTATAATTTGTCTGACATGGTTCAGCGCGATTTCAATTTCGCGATTGTCGACGAAGTGGATTCTATTTTGATCGACGAGGCGCGGACTCCGCTGATTATTTCGGGACCTGCCGAAAGCGCAACCGAGATGTATGTCGCTGTAGATAATCTGATCCCCAAACTCAGCGACGACGATTTCGAGAAGGACGAAAAAGTAAAAACCGTTACGCTGACCGAGTCCGGTGTCGAGAAAATTGAATCCTTGCTTCAGGCGGCGGGGCTTTTGACCAGCGGCGGGTTGTATGACGCGCAAAACATCACTTTGGTCCACCACGTCAATCAGGGCTTGAAGGCGCATAAACTGTTCTCACGTGATACGGACTACATCGTCAAGGACGACAAGGTTATTATCATCGACGAATTCACCGGACGGATGATGGAAGGACG
Source organism: Pseudomonadota bacterium (assembly GCA_029558635.1). GTDB lineage: Bacteria > Pseudomonadota > Alphaproteobacteria > Micavibrionales > Micavibrionaceae > UBA1573. The sequence continues at coordinate 638,775 of JAKQEE010000052.1, forward strand.
CCGCTACTCCGAAGGGCTGCACCAGGCCTTGGAAGCGAAAGAGCGTGTCGAAATCCAGAACGAGAACCAGACGCTGGCTTCGATCACCTTCCAGAATTATTTCCGCCTGTATCCGAAACTTGCAGGCATGACCGGAACGGCCCAGACCGAAGCGGCAGAATTTATGGATATCTATAAACTCGGTGTCGTCGAGGTTCCGACCAATCTGCCCGTTGCTAGGGCCGACCATAACGACAAAATCTATAAATCCATTCCAGACAAGGAAGTGGCGATCATTTCCCTGATCCGCGAATGCCACGCACGCCAACAACCTGTGTTGGTCGGGACCGTTTCGATTGAAAAATCCGAAGCGTTGGCGGCAAGCCTTAAAAAGGCCAAAATTCCGCATCAGGTTTTGAACGCACGCTATCACGAACAGGAAGCCCACATTGTGGCGCAGGCCGGACGTCCCGGTGCTGTGACGATTGCCACCAACATGGCCGGTCGCGGAACCGACATCCAGTTGGGGGGTAACCTCGATATGCGCCTTCATGACGAAATTCCGGAGGATGCAACATCCGAACAGCGCGCAACGCTGACCGAAAAAATCAAAGCGGAAGTTGCCGCCAACAGACAAATCGTTCTGGATGCCGGTGGCCTTTATATCATCGGGACCGAGCGTCACGAGTCACGGCGTATCGACAACCAGTTGCGCGGTCGGTCGGGTCGTCAGGGTGACCCAGGGGCGTCGATGTTCTTCCTTTCGGCGCAAGACGATCTGATGCGCATCTTTTCTCCCGATGCGCTGGAGGCTGTTCTCTCTAACCGTTCGTTGGGATTGAAAGATGGGGAAGCCCTCACCCACCCATGGCTTTCGAAAGCTTTGGAGCGAGCGCAGACACGTGTCGAGCAGCAGAACTATGAAATCCGTAAGAACCTGCTGAAATTTGACAACGTGATGAACGACCAGCGGAAAGTCATCTACGAGCAGCGTCATGAAATCATGGAAGCCGAAACCGTGACCGAAATGGTTGACGATATGCGCCATGATATCGCGCAGGATTTAGTGGCGGCCGCCATCCCCGCGCATGCCTATGCCGAACAATGGGATGTTGCGACGCTTAAGACCGAAGTGCAGAATCTTCTGGCGCTTGATTTGCCGATTGCCGACTGGGCCAAGGAAGAAGGCATTGCCGATGAAGAAATCCTAGAGCGGATCAGCAAAGCCTCCGACGAGAAGATGGCAGAAAAGCGCAAACGCGCCGGCGACAATTTCTTTAACCATGTTGAAAAATCGTTTGTATTGCGTTTGCTCGACCAACACTGGAAAGAGCATTTGCTCCATCTCGACCATCTGCGTCAGGGGATCAACCTGCGAGCTTTTGCCCAACGCGATCCTTTGAACGAATACAAATCCGAAGCGTTCGGTATGTTCGAAGCAATGATGGGGCGACTTAAAACCTCTATCGTCCAGCAGCTCTCTCTGGTTGAAATCAATATCGACGAACAGACCTATCAACGGATGATTGAGGAGCAGCGCGCGAAGGAAGAAGAACTGGCCAAGGAATCGCGGACCGATCCGGCTTTGCAATCCGGCACGCCGCAGGGAGCAGACAATACCGTTCAATTCCGCCGCCCCTTCAACGCCGAAGAACCCTCCACATGGCAGGACAACGTTCCGCGCAATGCGCCGTGCCCGTGCGGGTCCGGTAAAAAATTCAAATATTGCCACGGAAAAATAGACTGATATGACCTCACCCATCGCTCCGAAAGCCGTTTATCTCAAAGACTACGAGCCTCCGGCTTTCAGGGTGGAAAAAGTCGATATCTCGTTTGACATCCAAGCCGACTTTACGACGGTCAAATCCGTTTGTCGTTACGTTGCCAATGACGATGCGCGCGAATTAAAGCTTAACGGCGAGGCAATGGAATTGCTCTCCGTTGTTTTGAACGGCAAATCTCTTGAGCCTTCTTTTTTTCATCTCGACAATCATTTCCTGATCCTGACCGATGTCCCGCGCGAGTTTACGTTAGAGATCACCACATGCTTCGATCCGGCGAAACACACAGCGCTTGAAGGGCTTTACAAATCCGGTGATACGCTTTGCACGCAATGCGAGGCCGAAGGCTTTCGGCGCATCACCTATTTCATTGATCGTCCCGATGTGATGGCCCCCTACACGACGCGGATCGAGGCGGATAAATCCACCTATCCAGTTTTGCTTTCGAATGGAAACCCCGTTGAAGCTGGTGATTTGCCGGACGGGCGACATTATACGGTGTGGAGCGACCCTTTTCCCAAGCCCTGTTACCTGTTTGCGGTCGTGGCGGGCAATCTTGATTATGCTCAAGATTTCTTTGTCACGATGTCGGGACGGACGGTTGATTTGCGCATTTATATTCGTCCGGAAGATGCTTATCAGTGTAAACATGCAATGGAATCACTCAAACGTGCAATGAAGTGGGACGAGGATGCTTACGGTCGCGAATATCATCTGGAACGATTCAATATTGTTGCGATCAGTGATTTGAATATGGCGGGGATGGAGAATACGTCGCTCAACGTGTTCAACTCTGCTTATATCATGGCTGATCCGAAATTTTCAACTGATCTAGATTTTTTTCACGTCGAGGCCGTGATCGCGCATGAATATTTTCACAACTGGACCGGAAACCGCGTGACATGTCGTGACTGGTTCCAGCTTTCGTTGAAAGAGGGACTTACCGTCTTTCGCGAACATGAATTCTGTGCCGATACCTATTCCCGATCGGCACAATGTATCGACGATGCGCAATTCCTGCGCAGCATGCAGTTTCCTGAAGATTCCGGCCCCCTCGCCCATCCGGTGCGACCCGATCATTATTTCGAGATCGACAATTTCTACACCACAACCATCTATGAAAAAGGCGGCGAAGTGGTGCGAATGCAAGCCACACTCCTTGGCCCCGAAACGTATCGCAAGGCGACCGATCTGTATTTTAGCCGTCATGACGGCGAGGCGGTGACGGTTGACGATTTTGTATCCTGCATGGAAGAAGCATCAGGTCTTGACCTGACCCAATTCAAATTGTGGTATTCGCAGGCCGGAACGCCAGAAGTCACTGCAACAACACTTTACGACGTAGCCGCACAACGTTTTACTCTGACGCTGTCCCAGCATATTCCCGATACGTCGGGACAAACGGATAAAAGACCAATGTATATTCCGGTGGCTGTCGGATTGCTGAATAAATACGGCGAGGAAATCGTCCCGACGCAGATTCTTCATCTCAAAGACAAAACCGAAAACTTTGTGTTCAAGAATATTGCTTCGCGGCCTGTACCTTCGATCCTCAGGAATTTTTCGGCCCCTGTGCGTTTGGCCACCGATTTATCTGAAGAAGATTTGCGGTTATTGATGGTTTATGACACGAATGGATTTGCGCGGTGGGATGCGTCGCAAATCCTGACACTCCGCCTGATCAACCGCATGATTGATGCAACCGAGGCCGGCCATATGGCCGTCACGGACCATGCGTGGCTGGAAAGTGTTCGTGCACTTCTGGAGCAGGCCCTCGAAGGGCGGCAAGACGCTGCGCTGCTGGCGCGAATGCTAACCTTACCAGACTTTTCGATCATCTCACAGGAACGGGCCGTCATTGACCCAGACCACATTCATCTGGTACGCGAGAAAATCAAAAATGACGTGCTGGATCATTTTGCGCCGCTTCTTGGCGAGCTTTATGCGCGGCTTAATGTTCAAAAACCGTATAGCCCCGATCCGCTTTCGATGGCGGAACGCACACTGAAGGCTGTTGCTCTATCCTATCTGACCTGTCGGGGAAACCGTGATGGGGCCACGATTGCCAAATCACTTTATGATGCCTCTACCAATATGACGGACCGGATGATGGGGCTTTCCATCCTTGCGAATGTGAATGCACCGGAACGCGGTGAGGCCTTAGCTGATTTTTATGCGCGGTATAAAGATCACGAGCTTGTTATCAATAAGTGGTTCCGTGTTCAGGCCGGCGCCATTCGTCCACAGACAATCGACGACATTCGACATTTGTGGGCCCATCCCGATTTCACCATTACCAATCCGAACTCTGTACGCGCTTTGTTCGGGACGCTGGCTTTGCGCAATCCAGTAATATTTCACAAGGCAGACGGCAGCGGATATGACGTATTCGGCGAGTTTATCTCGCAACTTGATTCCATCAACCCCGCAACGGCGGCGAGGCTGCTGACAGCATTTGAAACGTGGAAACGGTATGATCAAACCCGGCAGGTCAAAATTCGCACCATTCTTGAAAATATTCTCGAGATCAAAAACCTTTCTTCCAACAGCTATGAAATCACCAGCAAAATGTTAGGAGCCTGACATGAATGATTGCCCCGAATGTTTCGAAAAACTGATCAGGTCCTGTGTGAGCGACGTTCCCTTAAAAACCGCCATCGTACATCCGGTGCGCTCTTCCGATCTGGAAGTTGTGAATGAGGCTGTTAAGGAAAAAATCATTGAGCCGGTTCTCGTCGGGCCACGCGCAAGAATCGAAGCCGCCTCTAAAGAGTCGGGATTTAACATCTCGGAATGGGAATTGGTTGACGCCGAACACAGTCATGACGCGGCACATAAAGCTGCGGACATGGCCGCAAAGGGTGAAGTTTCAGCTATTATGAAAGGTGGGCTGCACACCGATGAAATTCTTCATGCCGTTATCACCAATCGCGCTCTGTTGACCGAGCGGCGAATTTCGCATGCCTATCTGATGAGCATTCCCACCTATCATAAGCCCGTCGTTATCACGGACGCGGGAGTTAATATTGCGCCTGACCTCGATGCCAAGGCGGAAATATGTCAGAACGCCATAAATTTCTGGAGGGCTCTTTTCAACCATGGCCACACACCAAAGGTGGCGTTGTTGGCCGCCGTTGAGACCGTCAATTCAAAAATGCAGGCGACCATCGACGCCGCGTGTCTGTGCAAAATGGCCGAGCGCGGACAAATTACGGATGCGATTATTGACGGGCCGCTGGCATTCGACAATGCCATCAGCAAAGATGCCGCGGACGCCAAGGGAATTGTTTCGAAAGTGGCGGGCGATCCCGATATTATCATGGCCCCCGATCTTGAGGCGGCGAATATCATGGCCAAACAGCTCACTTTTCTGGCCAATGCCGAGGCTGCGGGGATTATTCTCGGCGCGCGCGTGCCAATAATCCTGACCTCACGCGCGGATAGTATCCGGACGCGCATAATGTCGTGTGCGCTGGCCGTCAAGGTTTATCATGCCCGATCCACGGGGATGTTTAAATAATGCCCACTTCCCCTTCCGCTCTCCTTGTCATTAATGCCGGATCGTCGAGCGTCAAATACCGTGTGTTTGACCTTTCCGATTTATCGGTATTGACTTCGGACAAGATTATGCGGATTGGCGAGAACGGCGGCGAATTCGCTACACATGAAGACGCTTTTGTTTTCTTGCTGGAGCGGGTCAAGACGTTTTCCATTATCGCAGCGGCGCACCGTGTGGTGCATGGGGGAGAAAAATATAATTCTGCCGCTCACATTACGCCCAAGATTTTAAATGATCTTCGTGAGCTATCGCCTTTGGCTCCATTGCATCAACCCCACAATCTGAATGCTATTAAAACTCTGGGAAAGTTGCTCCCCGATATTCCGCAATATGTCGATTTCGATACGGCGTTCCATACGGGACATGATCCGATATTCGACAGCTATGCCCTGCCTGAAGATTTGCGCGCGCAGGGCCTGCGTCGCTATGGATTTCACGGGCTGTCTTACGAGTCGATTTGCCATCAATTAAAAGACTCTCATCTCGACGCTTATCGCGGACGCGTGGTGATTGCGCATTTGGGGAATGGCGCAAGTTTGTGCGCCGTCAAAAACGGTAAGAGTATTGACACGACGATGGGGCTTACCGCGCTAGAAGGGTTGCCTATGGGGACTCGGTCCGGCTCGATTGACCCAGGCCTTATCATTTACCTTGCAAAATCCCTGAATTACTCGCCCGACAAAATTGAAGATATTTTATACAACCATTCGGGCTTGCTAGGTCTAAGCGGGATCAGCAACGATGTCAAAACCCTGTTGGAGAGCGCTGATCCGCGCGCAGAGTTTGTGCTTGATTTCTTTGCGCATAAAGTCGCCCAGCATGTGGCGATGATGGCGACCAGTCTCGGTGGAATGGATGCGCTCGTCTTTACCGGCGGGATCGGTGAAAATGCAGCCCCAGTCAGAGATAATATTTTAAGCCGCCTTTCTTTCCTTCCTTCATTCAAATCTCTGGTTATCAAGACAGATGAGGAACTGGCAATGGCGCGGCATGTAAAGGGCTTGATGGATGGGCAATAGACCGACCTTCGAGATCGAGAATTCCTGCGGACATCCGATTGTTTATGGAGTGGATGAGGTTGGCCGCGGGCCGCTCGCAGGGCCTGTGGTCGCAGCAGCCGTTTATATCCCACATGAAAAACGCAATCATCCCGTGTGGAAAGAGGTGCGTGACAGCAAACAGATTTCCGAAGTAAAGCGGGAGATTTTGTTTCCCATTATCCAGTCTCAATCTGTTTTCGGGATGGGTATGGCGAATGTCGAGGAAATTGACGAGATCAATATTCTGCAAGCTACTTTTCTGGCGATGCGCCGCGCGATTGAGTCCTGTGCGGAATGCCCAGATATGCTGCTCATCGACGGCAACCGCTCACCCAAAAACTGGCCGTGGGACGCACGGACCGTTGTCAAGGGGGATTCTGTGTCCGTTTCGATTGCGGCGGCGTCGATTTTGGCCAAAGTCACACGCGACAAAATGATGGCAGAGTTGGCGGCGGAGTTTCCTGCCTATGGGTGGGCAGATAATGCCGGATATGGAACCCCTGCGCATCTCGACGCCCTCAATCGCTTCGGGGCCACGCCGCACCACCGTAAAAGTTTCGCGCCGGTGAAAAACCTTCTGGCTGCTTGAGTTTATTGTTTGTACGGGACGTTTCTCAAGAGGAACAATTTTCCTTCAGGATCGTATTTTTTGAATATTTGTTCGACGATGCCATCACCATAAAGCTCTTCAATCGCGATATCCATCAGCCGCTTGACCTCATAATCACCTTTGGGAATTCCAAACGCCACGGGCGCGATCATGATCGGTTTGCCGCTGTTGGCAATTTTGAGGATGCCGGGATTTTTCTTGTTATAGGCGTCAAATGTTTCCGCCGAGATAAACGAGATATCCGATTTTCCCGTTTTGATGTCTTCCATCAGCAATGAGACGTCGGCCACCTGGGGGATGGCAACTGTTTGGGCGTTTGGGTAACGAAGGCGCGCAAAGATCGACGTGCCCTCTCCCTCCAGAACGCCGATTTTGTATTGAGGATCGTCGAGACCTGAAATGTCTTTATCAAATCGCGTATCGTCAATGCGGGAAACAGCCCAGATCGGCAGGTAAAAAACCGGTTCGGAGAAATCCACGGCCAAAGCCCGTGACGTCAGGGCTCCCAAAGTGGTGCAAATCATGTCATAGCGTTTGGTAAGCAGCCCCTCGACAATGCTTCCCCATGCCGCCTCTTCTGCCCATGTTACTTTCACGTCCATTTTCTTGCCTACGGCATCCATCAGCTCCTTGGAAATCCCCTGAATTTCTCCGCTGTTCAGATCCTTATAGAGAATGGGGTTCCAAGTCGCATAACCGCACCTGATCTCCTTGGCGGCCATGATGCGCTCAAGATTTTCCGAGGCCGCGCTCGCCCACAACGGGATCAGGGCTATCAATCCAGCAAGAAAAATTGCAGTCAGCTTGGTCATGTTTCTCTCCTTAACGTATTTCAGAAGTATCACGGAAGGATATTTCGGGAAAGTCCGGACTTTGGCAATTTACTTAGAAGCCACGTGAGGGTTCCTTAATAACTTATTGATTCACATAAATGAATCGAGATTAAAAAGCTTGACGGCGACTCGCGAATGATTCATGATTCGATGGTGTTTTTATAAAAGGAACGGAAAATGCCAGTAAAAAAGTCGCCTAAATCAAAGAAATCCACAGTTAAATCCACAAAGAAACCCACCAAAAAGTCCACAGGTTCGGTTCTGGAACTGAAACCCAACACGATTTATCAGGGCGATTGTATCGAGATTATGAAATCCCTTCCAAAGGGATCCGTTGACATGATTTTTGCCGACCCGCCTTATAACATGCAACTGCGCGGCGATTTGCACCGTCCCGACAATTCCAAAGTCGATGCCGTCGACGACCACTGGGACCAGATCGGCTCCCATAAGGATTACGATGGGTTTACCCGTGAATGGCTTTCGGCGGCGCGTGATTTGCTCAGCGACGATGGCGGCATTTGGGTCATCGGGTCTTACCACAATATTTTCCGCGTCGGTGCGATTTTGCAAGATCTTGGATTCTGGATTTTGAACGATGTCATCTGGCGCAAATCGAATCCGATGCCGAATTTCCGTGGGCGACGTTTTACCAATGCGCATGAAACGTTGATCTGGGCGGCCAAGTCAGAAAAAAGCAAATACCGTTTCAACTATGACGCCATGAAGACGATGAATGACGATGTGCAGATGCGCAGCGACTGGACCATTCCGATTTGTTCCGGCGCCGAACGCCTCAAGGGGGAAGATGGCGAAAAAGGGCACACCACGCAAAAGCCAGAAGCCCTGCTCTACCGTGTGATGATGGCAACAACGCAGCCAGGCGATTTGGTCCTTGATCCGTTTTTCGGGACGGGAACAACTGGTGCAGTGGCAAAAAAACTCGGGCGGAATTTCATCGGGCTGGAACGTGAAGACAGTTATATCAAGCTGGCCAAGAAGCGCATTGCAGCCGCCGAACCCATTGCCGAAGACGCCTTGCAGGGCATGATGCCCAAACGTGAAGAACCGCGCGTGCCGTTTGGCTGGCTGATAGAACGTGGCCTGATCAAGCCCGGCGCGACTCTCACCGATCCACAAAACCGTGTCGAGGCCAAGGTTGCGGCGGACGGCAGCGTTGTAACATCTGATGGCGTGAACCAGTATCGCGGCTCGATTCATAAAGTCGGCGCGGCGGTACAAAGTGCACCGAGCTGTAACGGCTGGACGTACTGGCATTATCAGGACGGAAAGAACATCTTTCCTATCGACAGATTGCGTCAGCGCGTGCGCGATGAAATGAGTGCGCGGACAGTCATTCAATAATGCCTTCCAACGAAAATTATACCCATGTACTCGTGCGGGATTTTATCCTTCCCGCACGCATCGGCATTTACGAGAAAGAACACCAGTTTCCGCAGAGTGTTCGATTTAATGTGGATATGCAGCTCACGGATTACCGCGTGCGGCATGACCGGATTGAAGATACCGTTTCTTATGAAGGCATAGTGAATAAGATCAGAGAACTTTGCCAGATCCATCACGAGCTGGTCGAAAAGCTGGCCGACCATGTGGCGAATTTTTGTCTGGAAGATAGTCGCGTTGGAGTTGTAACCGTTATGGTCGAGAAGCTCGAAATATTTCCCGAAGGGCCGGTCGGCACAAAAATTGTTAGAACCAGAGGCTAGGCTCTATTGGAAGTTTTGAGAGAAGAGCGGCAAAAACATTTCACGATCGGCAAAAATATCAACCTGAAGAACCTTGCCAGAGAAAATATGGGACCTCCCGACCCTATCAATGTTCTGCGTTGTAATATAGCGGTCCACTCTGACGCGGTATCGGATATAGGCCGGCTTATCGTTAAGATCACCCTGCTTGCCTTCAATGTAGCGCAGGTACTCTTTGGCAAGCTCCGGATCAATGCGAATGTAACTGATATTGATTGGGCTTTTGAGCTTTAGAACCGCACTCCCCGTATATTTGGCACTACCGACCGCAATATTGCCGCATTCGGTGTTCGATCCGCCGCTCATCCCGTACATCTGCAGCGCACCAACATTGGCTAGTTCACCAGGAGGATCCAGCATGAAACCTTTCAGGTCAAAATCATAACGGTCAATTCTCAACGGCTGGACAATTTCAAAATAATTTGAAAAACCGGGAGAATATTTCTCGAGATAGGATTGAGATGCCAGCAGGACCTTCCTCCATTCAAAATCATCCCTGTAATATTTCAGATAAAGGTTGCATTCGGAAATCTTGATGTAGGATTCCACATCTTCTTTATTATCCGTCTTGTATACGCCCAACAGCCACAAAAGTTTGTTAATGTTGCTATATGATGTTTCAACATAGTGAATTTGGTCACCCAATTTCTTTCCCGATGGGGAGGGCACAGGAGTCAAATCACGATATTCCGTCCCCGCAGAGCTTTGGCCTTTTTCCGCAGAGCCTTTGCCTTCCTGTGCCATTGTGGATTGCAACGGGCCGAACAAAAACACGCCCCCCAGTATCAAGGTCAATGAAACGGACTTCTTTTTCAAAAACATGATTTATTTTTTTCCTGTTCCGGTGGCAACGACGACAACCTTTTTGAATAAGCTCGGGAATCCTGCATCCAATATACCATTTTTAGGCAGGATATATTGATTTTCTTTTAATGAGGGGGGGGCTTTTACCCCCACTATTTTAATAATGTCGAGCTTCAGGGCAAAATGAGTAAAGACATGGTAAATTTCGCCGATTTTTGTGCCCTTTTCACAATGGATCGACCCACCCCTTTCTTCTGGAGTTTTGTGATCCCAGTCGGTTGTCGGCAGACCCAGCATGCCACCCAACATTCTGTTGACAGGTCTTTTTTCGACAACAATTCCATCTTTGGTTTCGATCCAATAAACCTGACCGGCACGCGACAGCTTCGGTTGTTTCTTTTCGCGCATCGGAAATTGTTCCGCGGTTCCTGCAACGCGGGCCATACAAAAATCCGCAACAGCGCATATTCCGCATTTCGGAGATTTCGGCGTGCAGACCATTGAACCCAAATCCATCAAAGCCTGAGGCAGATCGGCAGCGCGCGCACCGATGCCTTCATATAATTGTACAGCTTGTGCCGCGACGTCTTTTTTCCCCTTGGGAAAAGGCGTTTCAATCGCAAAGAGGCGTGAGACGATTCGTTCGACATTGCCGTCCACAACCACGACTTCTTTATTATAGGCAATCGCAGCAATTGCGGCGGCGGTGTAGGGACCGATGCCAGAGAGCTTTATCAATTGTTTTTCGTCATTAGGGAACGCCCCTCCATGTTCACGCACGACTTCGTTCGCGCATTTGAGTAAATTCCGCGCGCGGGCGTAATAGCCAAGCCCCGCCCATTCGTGCATCACGCGGTCAGGATCGGCGGCGGCAAGGTCTTTTACTGTTGGCCACAGGTCGATAAATTTCTTGAAATAGGATTTCACCGCCGGAACGGTGGTTTGCTGGAGCATGATTTCCGACAGCCAGACATGATACGGGTCCGGTTTTTTCCCCTTTTTCGCCCGCCACGGCAAATCGCGGCGATACCGGTCGTACCAAACGAGGAGCTTTTCTTGAAATTCTGTACTTTTTTTCATAGCCGTATTACATAGAGTCCCATGTCCGATTTACGCCCCCTGTCCGCATCCGTTTCCAAACTGACCTCGGAAGCCTTTACAAAGAAATTTGTGGCCTTGTCACGAATTCTGACGCAATGGGACGATATTGTCGGGGTGGAAATGGCCGGCAAGACCCAGCCCGCCAAAATCCACTACCGGAAACCTAAAGATAAAGGCGAAAAACCGCAAGCCACCCTTGATATCGCAGCAACCAGTGCCGATGCCGCCCTGCTCCATTACCAGAAGGACCTGATTCTGGAGCGGATCAACCAGTTGTACGGAGACCGGTGGATTACATCCATCCGTTTTGTCCATATGGCCTCCAACACCGCTCAGAAAGACGATTTTTATGCGTTCGGGCTTGCAAAACCGCAGCTTTCACCCGAAGATCAAAGCCGGATCGAGGAGATGCTCGGCGAAATAGATGACGAGGACATACGGAATCGTCTTGAAAAACTAGGGCAAAGCGTATTAAGGAAGGAGCGGAAAAAGCCTTTCTAAAATTTTCGGCTGCCCTAAATCGTAAATATCAGGAACAAGAGTGTAAGACCATGTCCGCATTATCCCCCAATCTGACCATCATGCTGCGCGCCGCTGAAAAGGCCGCGAAATCTCTGGTTCGTGATTTCGGCGAAGTCGAGCACCTTCAGGTGTCCCGCAAAGGTCCGGCCAATTTCGTGTCGGCTGCCGACACACGTTCCGAGGAAATCATTTATAAAGAGCTTTCGACCGCCCGTCCGTCTTTCGGCTTCCTGATGGAAGAGCGCGGTCAGGTCAAAGGCGAGAAAGCGAATGAAGGCGGTGAAGAGTTCCGCTTTATCGTCGATCCGCTGGACGGAACCACCAACTTCCTGCATGGCATTCCGCATTTCAACATTTCCATCGGTCTGGAACGCCAGACGGCCACAGGGCGTGAGATCATCTCCGCGCTGATTATGGACCCGATCAAGAACGAAACCTTCTATGCCGAGAAAGGCACGGGGGCGTTCATGCAAAAACGCCGCCTGCGCGTGTCGGCCCGCAAAGAGTTGGAAATGGCCGTGGTCGGCGGCGGTGATGCTGCCTCCAAGGGTAAGGCCGAGCAATCTCGTCTGGCCAAACAATTCCCTGCCCTGATCGGCAGAACCAGCGGTTTCCGCCGCATGGGTTGTGCTGCTCTTGATCTTTGCTATGTGGCTGCCGGACGGTTTGATGCATTCTGGGAAAACGGTTTGTCCCCTTGGGACGTCGCTGCCGGATCGCTCATCGTCAAGGAAGCGGGCGGGTCGATCATTTCCCTCGAAGGGGATAAAAATCCGGTCTATGCCGACACGATTTTGGCCAGCAATGCTAATTTGCTTCAGCCGATGAAAAGACTTCTGGAGGAAGCTGTATGATCCTGACGCGGACGATTTCTGCGTTTCTTTTCTCCTTATCCCTTCCGGTTTCAGGATGGGCCGCAGAGAATATAGGTGAATACGGCAAAGCCGATGTCGAGGTGAACCGTTCGGTCTTGCAAGAACTCGATAACTACCAGCCGCCGCCGATGTTTGCCGCTCCGCCCAGCGAGCGGGTCGCCATCCCTCCGCCCGCTCAACAGCAATTGACTGCCCCGAACAGCGAGACGTTGCTTCAGCATCCGGTTGAAAACCACCATGTCTTCACAGTACAAAAGTCTCCGGGACTTACGCCGCTTCCTGTGCCGGAAGATGAACAGGTTTCCCAGTTGCCGCCTCCGCTTCCTCCCAAAAAGCCTGCCCATATTCCTGATACGACGGTTAAATCGGTTGTTGCCGATGAGGATGAAGGAATGGAAAGGCTGACCGTCATTGATGCTACGCCACCATTGCCGAAACCCGATGCGCCTGCGGCTGCGGCCCCCGCCTCGGAACCTGTCAAGAAAACAGTTGCTGCCAAGCCTGCCTACAAGCCTTCGGCCCCGAAATCCATGCCGGCCGTTCCTCCGGTCAAGGTTGAATCCAAACCCATTCCATCCATGGCCAACTTGCCGCCCGCCATTGATCCGGAAAAGGCCGAGAAGCCCAATGCCAGCGAGCGAATGATGGATGACGCCCTGACTCGTCATATGGTCAAGGATGACGAGCGGGTTCGAGAGGTTCTGGGGGCTCCTGCCTCTCCCAAGGCCGAAGAGATGAATCAATTCAGCATGGCTTTCAAAGCCGGAGATACCGATCTTCTTGATGATCAAAAAAACCTTTTAAATCAAGATGTAATAACTCGACTTTCAAGCGATACGTCAATCAGGTTGCAGATTCGGGCCTATGCCAGCCGCACGGACGGCTCGGAAAGCTCGTCCCGCCGGATATCTCTTTCACGGGCTTTGGCCACCCGCTCATATCTTCTGGAAAAAGGAATTCAGCCGACGCGGATTGATGTCAGAGCGCTTAGCGACAAGACAACAGAGCCGCCGCTCGATCGGATTGATATGTCCTTTATAGAATCTAAATAGCTTTTCGATCCCATTCCCCCTCCATCTTGGTGTGGATAAAGCGGTGCGTCCTGTTTGTTTTATTTGAAAAATCCGCTGTTTTTAGCCCATAGTACCGAATATTCTTGGAATGTAACGGGTTCTGGGCTATATCCCAGCTTATGAAAATCACAGATACTGTGAGGAGAGATTATTTTGTCCGATCAACAACCGAAATCGAAAAAGCATTTTCATTATTTGACCGCAGCTGTTTTTGTGGCGGTCGCGGCGTATTTCATTCTGGTTCCGTCAAAAAAGTCGGGGGATACAACCGTCACTCCTCCCGCCATAACTGTGAGCGAAGAGCCAGCTCAGGAAGACCTTCCACCTCAACCAGACGCCCAGACGCAAGAGGTTACCAAAGATGATATCGTCGTTGAAACCAAATCTCTGAGTATGCCAACATCCGGAGAGCAGGAAGTTGCTCCAGCTCCGGTGGTCGAAGAGAAAACGGCTTACGATCCTTCGATTGCGGCAATGATGGCTCCCCGCATAGTGGGCAGCAACGATGCGCCGATCAAGGTCACAGAATATTCTTCGCTGACCTGCGGACATTGCGGGGCTTTCCTCAAGGATGAATTTCAGAAGATCAAAGAAGCCTATATTGATACCGGCAAAGTTCAATTTACTTTCAAGGAATATCCTCTCAACGAACCTGCTGTCATCGCTTCACAAGTCTTGCGTTGTATGCCGGAAGACAAGTTTGTCGGCTTTCAGGATTTGCTGTTCGAACAACAGGAAAGCTGGGCTTATGTGCCTGACTTCCAAGACAAGCTGATCCAATATGCGAAGCTCGCCGGTATGGGTGAAGACACTGTCAAGGCGTGTATCGCCAATGTCGAGTTGAAGAAAGCCATTATCGGCGATATGCAAACCGCCAACGAGAAATTCAAAATCGCGTCCACTCCGACATTTGTCGTGAATGGCGGCGAGAAAATTATCGTCGGGCATCAGCCTTTCTCGTTCTTTCAGGAAAGCTTCGATGCTTTGCTTGCGGGCAAATCAGCACCAGAGCCTGAGAAAGCCGCCGAGTAAGAGAAACATTGTAACAGGGAATATACAGCGACATGTCTAATTTCAGCCGCCTGCGTCTTCATGGATTTAAATCTTTCGTCGACAAGACCGATCTTGATATCGGCCCGGGCCTGACCGGTATTGTCGGCCCGAACGGGTGCGGCAAGTCAAACCTTGTCGAAGCCCTGTCATGGGTGATGGGCGAAACATCCGCCAAGCGTTTGCGCGGATCGGGGATGGAAGATGTGATCTTTAACGGAACGACTGGCCGCCCTGCCCGCAACTCGGCTGAAGTTTCGGTCGTGCTCGACAACCGCGGCCGCACCGCCCCCAACCTCTTCAATAATTTCGACGAAATCGAAGTTGTTCGCCGTATCGAACGCGATATGGGATCAAGCTACTACGTCAACAGTAAACCTGTCCGCGCACGCGATGTGCAGATGTTATTTGCGGATATGGCGATTGGTGCGCATTCGGCGGCGATTGTGTCCCAAGGCCGTATTTCTGCGATTATCAACGCCAAGCCTGCCGAGCGTCGTCAGGTGTTGGAAGAGTCCGCCGGTGTTTCGGGCCTCTATGTCCGTCGTCACGAAGCCGAGTTGCGTTTGAAGGCGGCCGATGCCAACCTCGCGCGATTGCAGGATGTGATCGCGGGAATGGAGACGCAGCTTGACTCGCTCAAGCGTCAAAGCCGTCAGGCCACGCGGTATAAAAATATTTCATCCGAGATCAAAGACCTTGAAACCAAGCTGGCTCTGGCCGAATGGATGATTGCGCGCACGACCCGTGCCGAGGCCGAACAGGAGTACACCCAATCCGAAGGTCTGGTGGCCGAGCGCATGGCACGCGTGGCCGAGCTGAACCGCGTTCAGATCGAACAAAGTGAGGCCCTTCCTCCGCTGCGTGAAAAGCAGGCCGAGACCGCCGCTGCGTGGCAGGCCCAGAATTTCGAGTTGCGCCGTCTTGATGATGAGGAGCAACGTATCACCGCGCAGATCGAAGAAGCCAAAACCTCACTCTCGCAAATTTCCACGGACCGCGTCCATGAAGAAACAACCGCCAGTGAAAATGAAGCGACGCTTGCAAAATTAGAGTCGGAAGAAAAAGAATTGCTGGCGCAATCCGACGTGGCTAGTGAAATCCAGCGCCTGACCGACGAACGTGGCGAGAAAGAGCTCGACGTCTTCCGTTTGCAGGAAAATTATCAGGCCACTCTTGAAAAAGCAGCAAACCTGAAAGCCACGCGTGCGACACTGCAAAACCAGTTGTCGCAAGACGAGCACCGTTTGAATTCGATCAAGGCGCGGGCTGAATCCCTGCGCACGCAAATCACTGACAAACGCGCCCAACAGGAAGCCGCCGCACCGACCCAAGGGCTGAGCACCGATATCGAATTGTGTGAAGTCGAGCTTGGCAATAAACGCGATGCGGAAAAATCCAGTCGCGATGCGCTGGAGAATGCGCAGCAAAAACTTGAAGACGCTCGCGCGGCCCAACAATCGGCACGGGAAGCTCTCTCCAAAATCCAGTCCGAGATCAATGCCCTCGAAAGTGTTCTGAAATCGGAATCTCAATCCGGCTTCCGCCCCGTTCTGGACGAGATCAAGGCCGATGAAGGATTCGAGGCCGCGTTGTCCAAAGCTTTGGGCGATACGATTATGGCGTCGACCGAAAGTGACGCGCCGATGGTGTGGTCCGGCAAGGCCGCGCATGTGTCCGCGCCGTCCTTCCCTGCGGGGGTTATGGCTTTGCAACCGCACATCAAAGCTCCGGCAGCGTTGCAACTCGCCCTCTCCTTTATCGGGTTTGTCGAGAATGATGACGCAGGCGAACAGGCCGCGCCGCATTTGCAGGCCGGACAATCCATCGTTTCGCGCGACGGGTCTTACTGGCGCTGGGACGGTCTGGTGATCCGCGCCAAGGCCATGGACCGCAACGCCATTCGTCTGAAAAACAAAAACCGTCTGGGGGAATTGCAATTGCAACTCCCTCCTGCGCAATCGGCAAACGAAAATGCTGCCGCTGCTTTGCAATCCGCACAAGAGCAGGTTCAGTCCTGCCGTGTTGCTGTTCAGTCTATGGAACAGGAAGTCCGCACGCTTGATCGTACTCTGGCCAACAAACGGGTTGAATTGCAACGCGCTATTGAAAAACGGGCATCGACTGACTCTGAAATCGCAAAACTCGAGGAGGCGTTGAATATCGCCGGTGAAGATATCGAGCGTCTTGAAGCTGCGGTGTTTACGCACCAGACGTCGATGGAATCGTTTGATGATGCCGCGCTTGAACAACAAACGTTTGAAGTCGAGCAGCGCAAGCTTGCTTTAGCTGCCGCGCAAGCCGCACTCAGCGAAGCCTCTGCCGCACTCGAAGTCTTCCAGCAGGATATCAGCCGCCGCGAAGCCCGTATGCGCGCCATTGCCGATGAGCGCGTCAATCTGGGCAATCGGACAATTCGTGCACGGGAACGCCTCAAGAATCTCGACGAGCGCGAAGCCACGATGAAAGGTCGCCTCGAAGAAATCGAAAAACGCCCGGAAGAAATTACGGCGGCACGTCTTGCTCTTCTTGACAATCTCAAGACAATGGAAAACGCGAAGAACGAAGCGTCCGATGCATTGGCTGCGGCTGAGAAAGCGTTGAACGAAACCAACCACGACCTGAAAGAATCTGAAGCGTTGCTGATGGAAACACGCGAAGCGCGGGCGAAAGCTCAAGCGACCATGGAAGCCGCCAGCGGATCGATTGAAATTATCAGCCAATCTATTCACGACCAGTTTGCGATGACTCCGGATGAGCTTTGGGAATCGTCTGAAATGGATCTGGAAAAACTGAACGCCGAGCCGATTGATAAAATCCGTGGCAAACGCGACCGTTTGATCCGCGAACGTGACGGCATGGGTCCTGTGAACCTACGCGCCGATGTTGAATCTCAAGAAGTTGAACAACACCTCTCGAAACTCTCGCAAGAGCGTGGCGACCTGACCCAAGCGATTGAAGAGTTGCGCGGCGGCATTGCCAAGCTCAACAAAGAGGCGCGGGAGCGTTTGCAACAAGCGTTCGATACTGTCAACGGCCACTTCCAGACTTTGTTTACCCGTTTGTTCGGCGGTGGGCAGGCTCACTTGGCCTTTGTCGATTCCGACGATCCGCTCGAAGCCTCTCTCGAAATCTTTGCGCAGCCTCCGGGTAAATCGCTCCAGTCTCTCTCGCTGTTGTCGGGTGGGGAGAAAACCCTCGCTTCAACCGCGCTGATCTTTGCAATGTTCCTGACGAACCCCGCGCCGATCTGCGTCCTTGACGAGATTGACGCGCCTTTGGACGATGCCAACGTTGACCGTGTCTGTTCTATGCTTGAAGAAATCGTCCAGCAATGCTCGACCCGCTTTATCATCATTACCCACCACCGCCTAACCATGGCGCGGATGGACCGTCTGTACGGGGTGACAATGTCGGAACGCGGTGTGTCGCAGTTAGTCTCGGTTGATTTGCAGGGTGAGCTGGATTTTCTTGAAGCGGCAGAATAGTAAAACTGAGATTTATCCCAGTTTTGCTATCAACGTGGGGAGATGATCAGGAGGGGACACGCTTGTCGTCATGGCCTTGAAGGCGGCGACGCTGTTTGTCTCAATATCCATTTCGATACTCGTGTCCGAAAGCCTTTTTTTGTAGAATTCGTATGCCAGCTGGACTTCCTCGGACTCGTGGGGGTTGCGAATGGCATAAACGACGGCGGGTTGGTCGATTGCGATATCGGAGATTTCGTTAATGGCCGGACCGGGCATCAGGGCTTCGGCCACCGAAATAACGGCAGGAAGCAAAGCGTTCTTTATGAATAGATACGATATATGCATTAATAGAATTATAGCCATGCGGGAACGGAATATTCAATAAAATCATGACCGACGACCTCAAGACTCTTCAGGAAAAACTCAAAAAACTGAAGGCTGACACATCTTCTGGAAAACAGCTCTCAAAAGAAGATGATAAAAACGATCTTGGCAAAGCCTATGAGCTGATTGCCACGCCCATCGTGGCGGGCGGCATCGGCGCGGGGATCGACCATTTGTTTGGCACTTCCCCTGCGTTTTTTATCATTCTAGCTGTTCTGGGTGTTTTGGCAGGATTTTGGGCCATCTATAAAGCCGAGCAGAAATCAGATTAAGTGCAGACCTCTAACCTATGAAGGCTGCCTCAGATTAAAAGGGTTGTCCGCCCACGTATCAATTACTTGCTGCATATCTCCTGTATTCAGAACGGAATATTCTCCAACTGAACATAGCTCCTCGAATACTCCCAAGACATGCCCTTTCAAAGACTCGCCGCAATCAGCCTCCTGATTTGGACATGCGGCCCTCGAATAGCGCACCAAAACACTGTAGACCTCTATCGCGGGAATGCCTCCCTCCGGTGCGCCAAGGCTCTTCTCAAATATTTTTGTCAGGTTAGGCACAGACAGCCCTGATAACTGAATTTTTCTCTTAACAGCGGAACTAAATGCATTCCCTATCCAGTACGCCTCCTCGCTAGTATCCGCAGCAAGTTTATCCACCCAATAATTGTACTGAACTTCCCAGAAACCTGCATTACCGAGCCCAAGATGACTTGCCATACTGACAGCTTCACTGACATGCTTGAAATCATCCGAGTAAGGAAATCTCACAGCAAGAAAAGAATTCTCGTCCGTCAGGTACGAAAATGATTTCTCGGCAGATGGATGGGCTTTATCCCTCGCGTCCAGTTCCACAATAAAGCCTGTTGCGTTTTCCAGCTTTACTTCCATTTCTTCGGTTAACAATTCCCCATTGAGAATTGAAGTAAATATCGCGTTGACTTCCTTCCCTAAAACTTCCCAAAAACCCGCTTTTTGATCCTCCGTGGCCTGCGCATACAAGCTGATCAAATGGTCATCCCCACCAACGCAATTATTTGTACCGCTACGCAAATAATAGCCAATATCCGTTTTCAACTTGTCGATGCCCATAATACTTCCCTTTGTTTATAGGCGCTTGTAGCACCCCTACCCTTAAGTTGCCATAAAAATATTTAAGCTATTTGGAGACAGAGTTTATTTGGGCCAAAATATCGCATCCCCTCCCTGTTAAAACGGTTGCAAGAGTCCCCAAAAAAAGCTAAGAAAAACCGAATTTTAAAGACTAGATACTTCTGGCAAGACCTGACCAAAAAAGGATGTTATTTTGGCCGATCCGATGCACCAGTTCCAGATTACCCCTCTCATTCCCATTGAAGTGGGCGGAGTCGATATTTCCTTTACCAATTCTGCCCTGTGGGTTTTGATTGGAGCCGTCCTGTCCATTGTCATTATGGGACTGGCCGCCAGCCGCAAATCCATCGTCCCGGGTCGTATCCAGTTGATCGGCGAAGAAATTTACGGCTTCGTCGAGGGTATGGTCACCGACAATATCGGGCAAAAGGGCAAGGAATATTTCCCGCTGGTCTTTACTGTCTTTATGATTGTCGCGATGGGCAATATGCTCGGCATGATCCCCTACTCCTTTACCTATACCAGCCATCTGGCCGTGACCGCGTCGATGGCGCTGATGATTTTTGCCATTGTTCTATTGGTCGGCATTATACGCCACGGGTTCCATTTCTTCTCGTTGTTCGTCCCCTCCGATGTGCCAATCTGGATGATGCCGCTGGTTGTCGCTATTGAAATTGTCTCTTTTATCAGCCGTCCGGTGACGCTCTCGGTGCGTTTGTTTGCCAATATGGTGGCGGGTCACGTCCTGATGAAGGTTATTGCCGGATTTGCCATCATGTTTGCCTCGATGGGCGGTGTGGTGATTCTTGGCTCTATTCTTCCTGTGGCGTTTAACGTCGTCATGATCGGTTTCGAATTCTTCATCGCCTTTATCCAGGCTTATGTGTTTGCGGTTCTCACCTGTATCTATCTGAAAGATACAATTGAAATTGCGCACTGATGGGGAATGGAATTTAACTTTCAACACGTCAACCAAACTTAAAAAGGAACGTAAAAATGGAACTCGAAGCTGTAAAACTTTTGGCTGGTGCAATTGCCCTGATCCCTCTCGCGGGTGTGGCTATTGGTCTGGGCCGTATTTTCGGCGCTTACAACGAAGCTGTCGGCCGCAACCCGGGTGCTGTTGACCTGCTCAACAAAAAATTCATGTTCACCTTTGCCGTGACCGAAGCTTTGGGGATTTTCGCCCTGCTGATTTCCTTCTATCTGGTTTTCGCCTAAGCCGAACAACCAATCGGGGTTATCCGCTATGTCCGCTATAAGAAATTTCATGATCGCTTTTTCCGCTGTTTTGTTGACAGCAGGTGTAGCCTTGGCCGAAGAGGTCATGGAAGACGCACCTGTAGCGACCGAACAAACGCAAGAAGCCGCTCATGAAGTCGCTGAAGAGCTTGTTCACGAAGCGACGCATGGCGGTGGCGGGTTGCCCCAGTTCAATGTCGAAACGTGGCCGAGCCAGATTTTCTGGCTGACCATTGCGTTTGCGATTTTGTACGTGGTGTTTTCGAAAGCCTTTTTGCCGTCGATTTCCTCGACGCTGGCCAACAGGAAAAGTCATATCGACACGCACATCTCCGATGCCGAGCTTTTGACCTATCAGGCCAAAGACGTCGAGGCGCAAGTGGCTCTGGCCATGAAAAACGCCGCGCATAAAGCATCGGACGAAATGCACGCGGCCGAGAATGAAGCGAAGGCGCGTCTGGCGGTATCGCTGGCTGACTTCCGCAAACGTTATGAGACTGAGATCGATTCCGCCGAAGAACGCATTGACTTAGCAAAGGCTGAAGCGATGAAGGACATGCAACGCGTGGTGGCCGAGCTTGCCGCGCAAATGGCGGGTAAAGTCGCAGGACTCGAAACCGATGTGTCCCATGCGGAATCGGTTGTGCAATCGCTCAGCGGTAAAAACCGCAAAGCAGCGTAAGAGAAAAGGGTGAATCCATGTCTGAAATGTTTATGAACGATCCGACCCTGTGGGTTCTTGTTTCCTTCGTCATCTTTACCTTGCTGGCGATTGTGTTCGGACGCGGCATTTTATTTGGCATGCTCGATGGAAAGATCGCCAAAATCCGTGACCAGATTCAAACGGCCGAGCGTTTGAAGGCCGAAGCGGAAGCGATGCTCGCCCAATATCAGACCTCACTCTCCAATGCGTCCGCCGAGGCCGAAGCCATTATCGCCAAGGCCAAACATCAAGCCGATGATTACCGCGTTCAGGCCGAAACCGCGTTTAATGAAACCATGGCGCGTCGTGAAACGATGCTTCAGAACCGGATCGAACAGATGGAACGTGCCGCGGTTGACGATATTCGCCGCTATGCCGCCGAACTTGCGGTTTCCGCCACGACCGAACTGATTTCGCAAAAACTCTCTGTCGCCGATGCCCAGCGTCTCTCCGACCAGAGCATTGAACAGATCACCGAGAAACTCAACTGACCACCAAACTTTTCACCCCCCCCCATTTATTCGACCGGCGCCGATGGGCTGGACTACGGGTGGGGCTTCTTGGTGGGTCATTCAATCCGCCGCACGAAGGGCACGTCCACAATTCCGAAATTGCGATGAAATATCTGGGGCTGGATGCCGTGTGGTGGCTGGTCACTCCAGGCAATCCGCTCAAATCTCATAAAGAGCTGCCGAATGCCGAGGTACGGGCCGGATGGTGTCGCGATCTTATTCAGGACCCGCGCATGGTGGTATCTAACCTTGAGACAGCATTCGGAACCAATCTGACGTCCGAAACTGTGCGTCATCTGCGTAAACATTTCCCCGATACGGAATTTGTGTGGCTGGCCGGAACCGAGATCGCCCATGAATTCCACAAATGGCGGCGGTGGAAAGACCTGATCCACACCATTCCGTTTGCCTTTGTCGGGAGGCCAACCCATCACGGGGTGGTGCGTAATACCGTTTTCCGTCGGGTGGGGAGCATGATCCATTGCGCGCTGCATCAAGGCGGGCGGCCTCCCCTTGAAAAAGGCCGAATTTACTGGATTTTCAGCGAATCGCGCAACCCGATGTCGTCAACCCTGATCCGGTCGCAGAAAGACGGAAAATAAGGGGATTTGCACTCCTAGCCCAAAAGGGGTAAAATATAAGGGATGGTATCAGGTTATAGACTTAGACATAATTTTATAGACGAAACCAGTGCGACTTTGCTATATCAGCCGCTTAGCTGTTGTGCAGCCTAGCGGCTTTTTATATGGCTTTTATTTAACTTTGGAGAAAGGACAACGCAACCTTTGGGAAATCATATTAAAGCCGGAGAGAATACTCCGCACACTCTGAAAGACGCTATCCTACACGTTCTGGACGAGAATAAAGCCGAAGAAATCGAATCGATTGACCTGAACGGGCAATCCTCACTCGCAGATTATATGATTGTTGCCAGCGGGACGTCGTCGCGTCAGGTTGCTGCCCTTGCCGGCAAGCTCGAAGAAAAACTTCCCCAATACGGATTTCAGGTCCTGAGGACTGAAGGCCTGCCCACCGCGGACTGGGTCGTCGTCGATTGCGGTGACGCCATCGTCCATTTGTTTCGCCCCGAAGTCAGGGATTTCTATAATATCGAGAAAATGTGGCGGCAGGATATCGCGCCAGTCCCTTCTCGACCCCGCGCTCATCACGCGCACTAGAATACAAAGCCGGACGTTGAACATCCGGCTTTTTTCTTAGGGAACGTCTTCTGTAAGTTCCGAGAATCGGATATGAACAAAGTATGTTCAAAATCGATTTGATTGTTGTCGGCAAGGTCAAGAAAGGCCCATGGTATGATCTGCAGGAAGATTATATCAAGCGGCTGAGATGGAATGTCACTCTCATTGAAGTCGAGAGCAAATATACCGACTCCAAAACCCAGCAAGAGCATGAGCAGCGTTTGGTCCTATCCAAGCTCGACGAGGATTCTTTTATCATTGTTCTGGACGAGCGCGGGGACGGGCTAAAAAGTCTCGACTTCTCGCGGACGCTTGAACGGCTGGCAAGTGCCTCTATTACCAAACTCACTTTCCTGATCGGCGGAGCCGAAGGATTCACCGATGAAATCCGCGGCAAAGCCAACATGTTGCTCAGTTTCGGGCAACAAACCTGGCCGCATGTGATGGTGAGGGTTATGCTGCTTGAACAAATCTACCGTGCCCAGCAAATACTGGCCGGCCACCCCTATCATCGCGAGGGGTAGATTTGATGCGCGTTTTATTTGCCGTACTTATTCTACTGCTAGCCTCCCCCGCGCTTGCGTCCTCGCCGCCAATCCCGCCGAAGAAAGGGGAGTCGCTTTCCAGCATCAACAAGCAAATGGAGGCGCAGAAGTCGGAGCAAGAGGATCTCGAAAAACAAGCCAAATCGCTTGAAAAGGGAATGAAGGGTCTCAAAAAAGACCTGATTTCCATTGCCGGCAAGGTTCAGGATTATGAAACGTCGATGCGCGAGCTGGAAGAGCGTTTGTCTCAACTGCGCAAGAATAAATCGGACCTCACCAATTCCCTGTCAAAACAGAAAAAGTCGATTGCCGATCTGGTACTGGCGTTGGAGCGCATTCGTCGCCTCCCCCCCGAAACTCTTGTGGCGCGGCCAGATGCACCGTTAGAAACGGCGCAGGCTGCAACGGTTCTCAGTTCGATTTTGCCGGAGCTGGACAGTCGCGCCAAGAGGCTGAAACTTGATCTTGATGAACTACAGAAGATTGAAGGCGAGTTGACTGACAAACAGGCCTCCCTCAAAGAAACGACCGAAAAACTCAAGACCGATCAGGTCAAGCTCGACAAGCTGATGGATGAACGGGAAAAATCTCTGAAGGACACCAAAAAACAGGTTGCTAAAAGAGAAGAGTCGATTGCCCAGCTTTCCAAATCGGCGAAGGATCTGAGCGATCTGATCGCCAAGGTTGACGAGAAAAACCGCATTCTAGCACAACGGGCCGATGAAAGCCGGACCCAGAATGCCCGCAGCTCGCGCCCCACATCTCCCCAAATCGAGCAGGCAATGCAGGCGGCTTTACCCTCTCTGGGCAATTCCCGCCTTCCGGTTTCCGGAATAATTAAAACCCGTTTCGGGCAAACCGACGATATCGGGGCCAAATCGCAAGGGTTGACCATCGAGGCCCGACCGGGGACCGTGGTTGTGGCTCCTCTGGGCGGGATTGTCCGTTATGCAGGCCCATTCAAAAAGTACGGCAGCATTATTCTGTTGGAACATAAGAATAAATTTCACAGTCTGGTTGCAGGACTGGGGAAAATTGATACATTCGTGGGGCAGAGTGTCGATGCGGGGGAACCGCTCGGACGGTTGCCGGATTACACGGGGCGTCTATATTATGAGCTTCGTTACCGCGGTGCCCCCGTTAACCCCGCACAAAAGTTTGCCAAGCTTGAATAATTCAACCTCTCTGGAGTTTTTTTTGATGACCACATCCCACTCTTCTCTTCTGTTCGTTCTGGCTTTGCTGGCTTTGCCGAATTGTTCTTTGGCTCAGGAAGCCGCCACTGCCTCTGCCGCAGATATTCCACCCGCCCAGTCGGAAGAAGACACCTACCGTCAACTCCAGATGTTCGGCGAAGCGTTCGAGCGCGTGCGCGAAAAATATGTCGAACCCGTTACTGACGAACAACTGGTCGAATATGCGATCAAGGGGATGTTGTCCAATCTCGATCCGCATTCCGATTATCTGACCGCCAAAGATTTCGACGATATGAAAGTCCAGACCAAGGGCGAATTTGGCGGTCTGGGGATCGAAGTCACAATGGATCAGGGTGTGGTCAAGGTCGTTTCCCCGATTGATGACACTCCGGCTTTCAAAGCGGGTGTTAAGGCCGGCGATCTGATTACGCATCTCGACGGCAAACCAATTCTCGGCATGACTCTCAACGATGCGGTCGAGAAAATGCGCGGCAAAGTCGGCACACCGATTGAAATCACCATTCGCCGCGAAGGTGTGGCCGAGCCGATTATTATGAGCATCGTGCGCGATACGATCAAAATCCAGCCCGTCAAATTCCGCGTCGAACAAGACAGCATCGGGTATATTCGCGTTACACAATTTAACCGCAACACCTATGACGGGTTGAAAAAGGCCATCGACAGCATTTCCAAGGACACTGGCGACAAGCTCATAGGCTATGTGATAGACTTGCGTAACAACCCAGGCGGATTGCTCGATCAGGCGATTGCCGTGTCCGACGCATTCCTTGAGCAGGGCGAAATCGTCTCGACCCGTGGACGTGAGGAAAAAGACATCAAGCGCGACAACGCCCTGCCCGGTGATTTGGCGGGCGGATTGCCGATTGTAGTGCTGATCAATAACGGGTCTGCTTCGGCGTCCGAGATTGTTGCCGGTGCGTTGCAAGACCACCACCGCGCCGTCATCATGGGGACGCGTTCGTTCGGCAAAGGCTCGGTTCAGACGGTCATCCCGATTTCCGGTGACGGAGCGTTGCGTCTGACCACGGCGCGTTACTTTACGCCATCGGGCCGTTCCATTCAGGGTAAAGGTATTGATCCCGATATCACTGTTGAAATGGCCAAGGTTGAAAAACTCAGCGAAATGGGATTCCATGAGGAAGACCTGAAAGGAGCGCTCAGCAATCCGAATGGCGAGCAGAAACCTTCACAACCCGCTCCGGCCAACGATAATGAAATAGGCGACAAAAAGGACGGCAAGGATGCCGACCAGCAGAGCGAGACGGATAAGGATTATCAACTGTCCCGTGCACTTGATCTATTGAAAGGGCTGTCCCTGATGAAAGATGGCAGCAAGTAAACATGGGCGGAAAGCTGGCAGAAAAATTTTCAGGATTGGGGGGAGCCGTAAAGTTTGCGGTTTCTTCGCTTGATCCGAAATCTTTTACTGCATCGTTTGCATTGCTTTTAGTGCTGAGTGGCTTTGGTTCTTACCAGATCATTTCCGCTGCGCCGGTGATCGAAGCTGAACCCTATCCGGCTTTGGGGTTGAATACCGGAAAAGTTCTGGCTCAGCTTGATCTGGCGCAACATCAGGACGAGCCGATTCATTATGGCGATCCTGTTCATGAAGAGCCTTCTCCACATGGACAAGCCCAAGCGGAAAACCATGGCGAGGATATGACCCCAATGCCACTTCACACAGAGGAAGGTGGAAAACTGCCTGTTCCCGCCCTTAAAGAAACAGAGGCAATCGAGGGGTTGTTTGAAGACACTCCGTTCGGCCCAGTGCCCATCAAGCGGGTCTCTGACGGCATGACAGTCTTTGACGCCTACAAAATGCCGTTTATTCCGGATGTCGGGGCCAAAGGGGTTATCGCCATCGTCATGACCGATTACGGGCTTTCCGAAGGCGCCACGGCGCAAAGTCTTGAAAATTTGCCCAAGGGAGTCTCCTTTGCCGCTTCACCCTATTCCAGCGACATCCAAAAGAAGATCGACCAAGCACGGTCATACGGACATGAAATCTGGATGCAGACACCGATCCAGTCTACGGCCTTTGGCAGTGAAGATGATACGGGGCCGTTAACCATGCTTTCGGGCCTCAATTCCGAACAGAACAACATCCGGCTGCTCCGAACGTTGTCCATGGCACGCGGGTATGTCGGCGTTGTCTTTAATAATGCGCCGAATTTCAAAGAGTCTCCCGATGAACTTAAAGACATTATTTCGGTTCTTTCTGCGCGCGGTCTGGCGTTGACAGAAGCCGGTCCCGAAGACCACTCTATCGTCACTCTGGTTGATGAAAAGAAACTGCCTTTTGCGGCCAGTTCAATGGAGCTTGATGGCAGCGAAGGCGAGAAAGAATTGCGCCGGTCTCTTGAACAACTCGAAGGGATTGCCGGAAAGAATTTTCTGGCGGTGGCGTATATCCGCCCGCAACCAAAAATCTTTTCTATTCTGAAAGAGTGGGAGTCTTCCCTATCTGGCAAGGGGCTGCAACTCGCGCCTTTGTCCGTCATCATCGAAAAAAGCAAGATGTAATGACCCAATCATCCCTTCCCTATCGCCCCTGTGTCGGGATTACGCTGTTCAATTCGCAGGGACTGGTGTTTGTCGGCGAACGCATCGACACGCCCGGCGCATGGCAAATGCCGCAAGGCGGAGTCGATGAAGGCGAAGATATCATCACTGCCGCGCAGCGCGAGCTAGCCGAGGAAGTCGGAACCAATCAGGCTGATATTATCCGCATTGCCGAAACAACCGTCCGTTATGATTTTCCGCCGGAACTTTCCATCAAGAACCTGACCAACCGTTACCGCGGACAGGAACAGACATGGGTAGCAATGCGCTTTACCGGATCGGATGAAGATATTCGTCTTGATGCCCACGATCCGGCGGAGTTTTCGAGGTGGCAGTGGGTTCATCTGTCCCAAACGGTCGATCTGATCGTTCCGTTCAAGCGCGAGACCTACCGCAAGATCATTTCTCTTTTTCAGGATGTTACGATCTAGGGTGTCGAATTTGGCATATCAATTTTGACAATTGCTCTCGAGGACATATCGGGGTGCAATTCAGCCGAGAACGTAGATGATGAGCCTCTGACCTGCGCGTCTTGCATCGGTATTGCCAACATGGTCAAATTCATTGCCAGATGCTTATAAAATGGATTTCTTTCCTGTCCCAAATCTTTTCCCAGCTGGGCAATGTTATCCGGTTCGCAAATTACATTCGCAGTCAATCTGAACGGATTTAGAGACGTCTTGCATCCAGCATTCTCGGCCATATTCAAAACCCCCATTGCCGTTGTCCACATTCCGCTGGTGGATGTCGGCGCATTGGGTACAGGGCACGCACTTGCTTCGATTTTCAACTTTCCGTCATCATATGATCCTGTGCCGACCTGACATCCCGCCTGACTAAACATCTCACGAAATACAGAGATTGTTTCCTTGGCCTCCTGTGGATTCAAAGGCATCTCGGCTGTAATACTGGCATTGAAATGCGGATTCTTGCCATCCGTCGTAATGACGATCTCGCCCTGTCGCATATTTGGTTTTCTGGTACTTTCGTGGTCATCCATCCGGATATAATATGACATAAACCATTTCCAAACGGTTAAAAAGGGCTGAATTCTCAGCCCTTCCTTATAATATATGCCTGTACGGCCCCCTACCTACGGATTGAGCGGCGACCAAGCAGGGTCGGAGCCGTCGCCTGGTGTATTGAGCATCCGTTCGTTATGGCCGGTCAGGTCGATGCTATAAAGACGGGCGGTTTTCCCGTTGCGCCCCGGGCTTTCCTTGAAGAAGGAGAGTACACGACCATTGGGAGCCCAGGTCGGGCCCTCCATGTGGTAGGCGTTGCTCAAGAGGCGTTCGCCGGTTCCGTCGGGGCGGATCACGCCGATATAGAACTGGCCTTTGAGCATTTTGACAAAGGCAATCAAATCACCGCGTGGCGACCAAACGGGCGATGCATAACGCCCGTCACCAAAGGTGATGCGGTGCTGGTTGCTGCCGTCGGCGTTCATCACATAGACCTGTTGTGTGCCGCCACGGTCGGATTCAAACGCAATCTTCGATCCGTCGGGAGCATAGCTCGGGGCCGTATCAATGGCTGGAGAGTCAGTAAGTTTTCGTGGAGAACGCGAACGCAAATCCATCGAGTAAATATCACTGTTCCCGTTTTGCGAGAGCGACATGACCACTTTCGATCCATCGGGCGAGAAGCGCGGGGCGAAGGTCATGCCCTTGAAATCGCCGACCAACTCCTGACGTCCGGTTTCAAGATCATAGATGTAAACGCGCGGTTTGTTGCCGATGTAGGAGAAGTAGGTAATCGTTTGGGTGCTCGGCGAAAAGCGTGGGGTCAGAACCATATTGGCGCCGTCAGTCAGATAGCGGATATTGGCGCCGTCCTGATCCATGATCGCCAGACGTTTGACACGTTTCACGGCTGGGCCGGATTCGGCGACATAGACGATGCGGGTGTCGAAATATCCGCCCTCACCCGTCAGGCGTTTATAGATTTCATCGGAAATAATGTGCGCAATGCGGCGCCAGTTTTGCGGCGTGGTCATATAGGCCATACCGGTCAATTGTTGTTGGCCGTACACATCGAACAGGCGGAATTCAACGCGGGTTCGGCCATCCGGTGTGCGGGTGACGGTTCCGTTGACCAGAGCCTGAGCGTTGATCGCCTTCCATTCGGCAAAGCGGATTTGCGTTTGCATCGAGGCGGCGTCCTGAATAAAGGCGCGCGGGTCCATGATTTTGAACAGGCCAGTGCTTTCAAGGTCTTTCGACACCACTTGTGGGATCGAGGTTGCGAACTCGCTTCCCGTCGCATCTTTTGCCACGAAATTGGTAATGGCAATCGGGATCGGGTTCATCGTGCCTTTGGTCACGTCCACACGCAATTCAGCGTGGGCGGTGACAGGCAAAATCAACATCACGGCAAGGAACGAGAATATCTTTTTCATGGGAATCACACTTTCTCTTTGGGTGAGCCTTTATAGCATTTCTTTCGGGTCGAAGACGATGGTCATTTGTTTCCACTGATCATACTTTTCCGGCGGCAAATTTAAAGGGGTACAATTCGGATTATTGAGGGCACGCACAGCTGAATCGGCCGCGGCGCGGAAAAACGGATCGTTTCCATATTTTAAGGTATCCACTACTTTGGCCGAACGGACCGTACGGTCGGGGTTTACTACCACAAATACCTCAACCACCAGATCCTGAGCATTGGCGGCTCCGGCCATGACGTTCCAGCATTGACTGAGTTGATACCGCAGCGCGTCCATTTCCGTCATGCTGATGACGTCGGTGAATTTACTGGCGTCCGGCGACGGTGTCGGGTCCGTCATTTTGGGCGATGTCTCGTCCGTGTCCGGTTGCGGCGGCTCATCCGGTGTCAGGTCGTTGAGCAGCGAGTCAAAAGATTCCTGTTGTTTTTTCGGGTCAGGTTTTTTCTCGGGTTTCTTTTCCGGTTTTTTCTCAGGCTTCTTCTCGGGCTTTTTGTCAGGAAGTTTTTCCGCCTTTTCCTCTTTGGGCGGCGGTTGCAGTTCCTCGTCCGTAGGTGGCGGAGGTGCTACCTTTTTGGGTTCAGGTTTCTTTTCCTCTTTCTTTGGAGGTTCTTCTTTCTTTTCTTCTTTCGGCGGGGTCTTGACCGGCGGCTTGTTGGTGGTGGTCAATTCGCCGATATTATCGACCAGTTGCACCGGAACCGGATCGACAATCTGGAGGTCGCGTTTCCAATGTGGCAGACCGAAAATCACCAAGGCAAAGACAATCAGGTGCAACGCCACCGAAATCATCAGTGGCGTTTTGCTCTGCTGTGGCGGTCCGTCGTTGTTTCCGCCTTTATGCCTTGGGTCTGTGACCATGTGTCCGACCTTGGTTTATTTCCTTGAAGCAGGCTCGGTAATCAGAGCCACCTTGCGATAGCCGCCTTTGTTGATTGCGCCCAGAACGCCCATGACATCGCCATAGGCCAATCCCTGATCCGCTTTGATAAAAACGCGCCGCTCCATATCATCCCCAGTAATCGCCGATAATTTTACCAATAATTCGTCTTGCGTGACTTTCGTCTCGCCGATGAAAATGTCACCTTTCTTGTTCACTGTGACTTCGAGCGGCTTTTCATCCTTATCGCTGACCGGACCTGCTTCGGTTTTTGGTAGATCGACTGGAACACCCGCGCTTAGCAGCGGGGCAGTCACCATAAACACGATCAGAAGCACCAGCATCACGTCGATAAACGGCGTGACGTTGATGTCAGCCATCGGGCGATACGCGCGTCTGTATCCGGTTATGCCGCTTTGGCCTTTACTCTGGATCATCATCCCCATGATTAGGCCACCTGTTTCGGAGATTTGGCAGAAGCAACACCGCCCCCGCCGCCTTCCTGTGCGTCGAGGTGGCGGATCATAATCGCCAGAAATTCGGAACTGAATGCATAAAGACGGTCGCCATAGCGGGCGAGCGAGGTTGAGAAGACGTTATAGGCGACCATCGCGGGAATGGCGGCAACCAGACCCGTGGCGGTTGCAAACAATGCTTCGGCAATGCCAGGAGCAACAACAGCCAGCGAGGTGTTGTTCATCGCGGCAATCGCCGTGAAGGAGTTCATGATCCCCCACACCGTTCCAAACAGGCCGATAAAGGTGGCCGTTGAACCCGTGGTGGCGAGGAATGTCATGCCGCGCTCCAACATTTGCATTTCGCGGCCAATGGCCAGCGACATGGCGCGTTCGACGCGTTGTTTGAGACTTGCTTGCAGGCTTTCGGATTTCGGAATCCCTGCGGCAACGCCGGCCTGCCATTCTTCCATCCCTGCGGTGAATGTCGCGAGCAGTGGATCAGGTGGGCTTTTCTTCACACGTTGGAAAAGTTTATCGAGCGCTTCTCCCGACCAAAATGCGTCTTCGAACCTGTCGGCGCGGCGGTTGAGTTTTTTAAGCGTCATGCGTTTCGAAATGATGATGGTCCAGCACCAAACCGACATGAAGATCAGGAGGATCATCACCGACTTCACAATCATGTCCGCGTTCATAAACAATCCGAGGACGGAGAGGTCGTGCATCGGCGCAGCCACGGCTCCAGCGGCGATGTTAGTGATTTCATCGGAAGCCACGGGGGTGGTGGCGGTCAGGGCGGGATCAGGCATTTTGCTCCATCTCTTTCAAAAAAATTTCTTTCACAGCGTCAGGAATTTTGGCGGGGCGAAGGTCTTCGGATGTGCAGACCAAAAGAACATTCATCACAAAATTTTCTTTCCCTTCTTTCACGGCTTTTTGTTCCATCACAAAACTGGTATTTTTGATGGAGATCACCCGCGATCGAATGGTTAGAACGTCATCCAGTCTGGCGGGAGCAAGATACTCGGCCTCGATCTTTTTGACAACGATAATTATGCCGTTTTCCGCCCGCAGGCCGCTATTTTCAAAGCCTAGCGTCCGCAGGTACTCGGTGCGGGCGCGTTCGCAGAATTTCAGATAATTGGCATGGTAAACAACGCCACCGGCATCGGTGTCGTCATAATAAATCCGTACGGGGAAATCGTGTACGAGCATAATGGTTAGTCAAATAGTCCGGTTTGGTCCAAAGTCGATTTGGGCGGGGTGAGACCCAGATAGCTATAGCCCGCCGCCGATAGCATCCGTCCGCGCGGGGTGCGGTTGATGAGGCCCTGTTGAAGCAGATAGGGCTCGACAACATCCTCGATCACGTCGCGTTGCTCGGCCAAAATGGCCGCCATGGTTTCGATCCCCACGGGGCCACCTGCGTATTTTTCAGCAATGGTTCTCAGGTAACGGCGGTCCATGCTGTCAAGCCCCGTATGATCGACATCAAGCCGGTTGAGGGCGGCATCTGCGGCCTTGGCATCAATCGTCCCGCCACCCAGAACGTCGGCAAAATCGCGCACGCGGCGGGTGAGCCTTCCCGCAAGACGCGGCGTGCCACGGCAGCGTTTGGCGATTTCCAGCGCACCATCATTGGTCATACCTATATTCAAAAGGGCGGCAATGCGTTTCACGATCAGCGAGAGTTCTTCGTGCGTGTAAAATTCCAGTCGCAGCGGAATGCCGAAGCGGTCGCGCAGCGGATTGGTGAGCAAGCCCGAACGCGTCGTTGCGCCAACCAGTGTAAAGGGTGGCAAATCAATCTGGACCGAGCGCGCGGCTGGCCCCTCGCCAATCACCAAATCCAGCTTGCGGTCTTCCATCGCGGGATAGAGGATTTCTTCGACTGCGGGATTGAGGCGGTGGATTTCGTCGATAAAGAGAACGTCATAAGGCTGCAAATTAGTGAGAATTGCGGCAAGGTCTCCTGCGCGGGCAATGACGGGGCCGGAGGTGGCGCGAAAACCTACGCCCAATTCGCGAGCCACAATCTGGGCCAGTGTCGTTTTTCCCAGCCCCGGTGGGCCGAATAACAAAACATGGTCGAGAGCGTCTTTTCGGGCGCGGGCGGCCTCAACAAAAACTTTAAGATTTGACCGTAAGTCCCTCTGACCAATAAATTCTTCGATGGTCTGTGGGCGCAAAGCTCCTTCGTCACCCTTTTCCTCTTCAAAAGGGGCAACAGACAGGTCGTTGTCTTTGAGGGCTTGGGTCATAAAAAACCGTCCGATTCGCTAGATTTCCCCAGTTTGCGATATGCCCACAGGGGACGCAAGACCTGTTTTATTTTTATTGACTATGACAATGCTTGCCACTATGACAAAAAAAGCCCAACAATTATACATAGAACAGCAGAATCATGGCTCAAGCACCCCGCACCTCTGGAAAAAAACCGTCTTCCGCAAGTCCGGCCGGAAAAATCGTCCCCCCTAAGGGTACAGCAGCTCCAACCAAACCGCTCAGCGAGCATATCACCGCATTTGCGAAGGCTCTCCCCACTTTTCCGGCCCCACCCGAGAGCAAAAAGGCAAAAGATGACGCCTATATTCCGTCTCTGTTAACCTACATCAAGACCGTTACATCTCTGGCCGAAGGGCATTTGAAAACGCCTGTCGAAATCTTTGAGCACGCGTTCCCGAAGATTTTCGCAGCATGGCTCAACGGCAACAATTCCAATGGCGAGGGGTTAACTCACGCCCATCTGCTCGACCGCTGCCAAGAACTCGGTCTACTGGACAACAAAGACACACGGCGCAAAGTTTTTATCAGTCTTATTCGTGAAAGGTTCCAAACACTCGATGGAACCAATATCATGTCCCAAAGAAATTTCTTTGATCGCTTTGAAAATGTCCTGAAAGACTATTCAAATGACGACATGAATTTTGAGTTGTTTGAACTGTCCCTCTCGCGCTGGACGGTCCTTTCCGACTATACATCCTCAGGCATTTCCCAAATCAAAGACTTTATCTATCAAAAGCGCATGGGCGAAGAATTGAATCGACTTTTCCAGATTTTTCGCGACCGTTTGCTGGACTATATCCGTGCTGGCTCGCAAGCCTCGGTCAGCAAAAACCAAACGCCGGATATTGGCGATGTTCGTTCTGCCTCCATGAAACTGGCGGAGTTTGCCGATGGGCTTGACGGTGCTGATAAGAAAATCAAAAAAGAAACTTATGAAACCGTCCAAAGCTGGCTTTCAAACCCCATGCGGTCACTCGGTCGGGAGTCCCGTTATTCCGGACAGGAAGGAAGCGTTGGATATTTTGAAAACATCACCGATCCCTTGTTTCAATACAAACTGAGGTTACTGCCCGAAGATCTCGGACCAAAAGATTTTGAAACCATCGCCAATTCACAACTTGCCGCCTACAAACGGCCGGAAGATATTCTGGTGACTGCCTCTAAAGCCTGCATAAAAGATGAAAAGAAAAGAATTGTCGCCTTCCTCGAAAAATATGTCGATGGCCTATCCACTTTTATAGCGACCTCTTCAAAAGAAGAACTGGCCCAAAATGTTAAAGCCAACTTTCTAAGGGATTTGCAGGAAGCCATCAAAAAAGTTTCGCCAAACCTTCCTTCTGAAGGAATCTGCCAGACCCATTTTGACATACTGCGTTTCGAGATTGAAGCTGCGGCCGCGCAGGGAAAAATAAGCGATCAGGATGCTCTGGATAGTGAATTGTATATCGCTGACGCCCTACTCACCCCTCAACAAAAAATCATCTGGATCAAAAGCCTGACCGATGACAACCAGGCATTGGGTGTGGACAGCCTTAAAAACGAAGGCAAAAAACTGATCGGATACCTTTGTTATGTATTCAGAAACATTCTGGAGAAAGATTCTAACACGCCTGTCGCAACAACCGGATCCATCAGCGCCGGATTTATCCGTGGCGACCTGACCCTGTTCTTTCATCAAGCCCAAACCGGAGACAACAAAGAGCCAAACGGCCAATTCTACAATTGTACGAATAACGAGTTTGAAGACTACGCCGCCAAGAAAACCAGAATTTACGGGCCATATTCTTTGCTCAAATCTGTTTGCGAAGCCGCAAGAAAAGAGTTCGAACAGATCGTCAACGCTCCGGCAGAAACGGCCAATCCAAAATCAGCCAAAGGAACGCTAGTAAAAAGTTCCCCTACCCCGCGAGTTCCTTCAGGGCGCTCTTAAGAAGACTATCGAACGACATTTGATTGTCGTTTGATTTTTGTCTTGCGGTCATCACGGCGCTGAAGGCTTCGGCGCGGCCATATCCGAGATTGACGAGGGCCGACACGGCATCGTGGTCAATCGACAGATCGACGGGCGGGGCTATTTCTTCAACTTTAGCAGACGATTTTTGGGGCGCTTTCGGTGCGGGCGGTTGGTGCGCTGCTGCGCCCAACGTCATATGCTGAACTTTATCTTTTAACTCGGAGGCTATACGCGCCGCGAGTTTTGGACCAACGCCATCCGCTTGTCTCAACACCGCAACATCGTTTGATGCAATAACGATGGGGAGACGTTCCGCGGGACAAACGGTGAGGATGGCCAAGGCCGATTTCGCCCCCACGCCCTGCACGCCCGTCAGCAAGCGGAACCAATCACGTTCCTGAACCGAGGCAAAACCGTAAAGGTGAATATGATCTTCACGGACGTGGGTGTCGATCATCAGCGCAGCCGGATCGCCCACCCCGCCGATCAGTCCGAGAGTCCGGCCACTGGCAAACACATGGTAGCCCACTCCACCGACATCCAGTATCAGGCTATCGGTCATCAGGGTATCAATCTTTCCGGTCAGTTTAGCAAACATAATTCCTATCCGTGTCGTTGGTTTGATTGTGCATGATGTGCGTGGCAAATAGCAACTGCCAAAGCGTCTGCGGCGTCGGCCGCCAGCCCCCCTGCGGTGGGGAGCAAAACCTTAACCATCATGCCGATCTGGTCTTTTCCGGCGTGGCCCACGCCCACGACCGACTTTTTGACTTTGTTGGCGGAATATTCAGCAACTTTCAGTCCCGCACGAGCGGGGGCAACAATGGCCACTCCCCTTGCCTGCCCCAATTTTAAGGATGAAGCTGCGTTCTTGTTAACGAAAGTTTCCTCAATGGCAGTTTCATCGGGTTTCCATTCGCTTACTATTTTGGACAGCTCGGCGTCGATGCGGCTCAGGCGTTCGGCCATCGGCTCGGTGGGTTTCGAACGGATCACTCCGGCGGCTAAAAACGACAGGCGGTTGCCATTCTGTTCAATGACTCCCCACCCCGTGCGTTCCAGTCCCGGATCAATCCCCAATATGCGCATCGTTTAGCCTGCGGCGGCGAGTTTGGCGAGGTCTTCTTCACTCACCTCGAAATTGGTGAAGACGGTTTGTACGTCGTCGCTGTCTTCCAGCGCATCAACCATTTTCAAAATGGTTTCGACGGTGTCGGCATCGACATTGGTCATGACATTCGGACGCCATGTGATTTCGGACTTCTCGGCCTCGCCGAATTTTTCTTCCAATGCGTCACGTACACCAATAAAGCCTTCGTGTGTTGTGGTGATTTCGTGATAGTCGGCGTCGCTTTCGACGTTGTCAGCTCCAACTTCCAATGCCGCTTCGAACATCGCATCGGCATTGGCCACTTTCGTCGGATAGGTGATAACGCCCAGACGGTCGAACATAAATCCGACCGATCCGGTTTCGCCCAAATTCCCACCATATTTGGTAAAGCAGGAGCGAACATAGGACGCGGTACGGTTTTTGTTGTCGGTCAATGCCTCGACGATCACAGCGACGCCGTTCGGGGCGTAACCTTCGTAACGGATTTCTTCGTAGTTTTCGGTCGAGCCTGCTCCGGTTCCTGCATCAATGGATCTTTTGATCCGGTCGTTGGGCATATTTTCGGCACGCGCCGCGATGATGGCATTTCTCAGGCGTGCGTTCGATCCAGGATCACCGCCGCCCATTTTCGCTGCCACCTGAATCTCGCGTCCCAGCTTGGTAAAAATTTTGGCACGCTTGGCGTCTACGCGGCCCTTTTTATGCATAATGTTCTTAAACTGGGAATGGCCTGCCATCTTTAAAACTCCATATTTTTGGCGGATTTCGTCTTGAGGGCTTAGCATGCGGAGCCACCAAAAGCAAGAAAGGCTGTTTTTTCTGCGTTTAAATTGCTATCAACTCTTGTTGGTTTGTTAAGATTTTTACTATAGTTTTGGGGCTGCTATATTCACTGAATTTCAAAACAAGAAGTTGTTATGTCTTATAGGTTTGATAAAGTCAGAATTCTGGTTGTTGAGGATAACAACCCCATGCTTGAGATTTGCAAGACGCTGCACCTGACGTTTGGTGTGGGCGAAGTTCTGGCTGCTAAAAACGGAGAAGAAGGCTTCGAGATTTTTCGAAAAGAAAATCCAGATATCGTTCTGGCCGACTGGATGATGCATCCCACGGACGGCATTTCCCTGACGCGGCGAATCCGCAATGACTCGCGCAGTCCCAATCATTACGTCCCGATTATTCTGATGACCGGCTTCAGTGAAAAGAAGCGCGTGATGCAGGCTCGCGATTCCGGAGTGACTGAATTTCTAGTGAAGCCTTTTACCGCCCGCGACCTTTATAAAAGGATTGCCCAGATCATCGAGCGCCCGCGCCAGTTCGTCCGGTCCGAAGATTTCTTTGGCCCTGATCGCCGCCGCAAGGCTGATGCTGCTTATAACGGTCCGTACAAACGCGAGTCGGATGCAAAATTGGCAGCAGCCCAAAAACAACGCATGCGCGAAGCCTCGCTCCATCTCGACACCCTTCGTCAAAAAGCCGGAATATCCAAAGGCAGTAAAATTGATATGAGCGGCGACGACATCGACTTTTCTTAAGCGGATAAAAACAAAATGACTGATAAAAATGACGATCACTTTAACCTGACCCCAC
Organism: Pseudomonadota bacterium; assembly: GCA_029558635.1. Classification (GTDB taxonomy): domain Bacteria; phylum Pseudomonadota; class Alphaproteobacteria; order Micavibrionales; family Micavibrionaceae; genus UBA1573. Next base: position 677,436 of record JAKQEE010000052.1, read on the forward strand.
GGCGCAAGGCCGAATTTTTTATGCCGCCTAACCATTTGAAAAACAAGGTCGGCTTCGGTGGGCTGTCCGATGATATTCTTAACAAGGCGCAGGCTTTGCTTGAAAACAATACAGCTGATTTCAGACCCCTCGGCGAGATGTATCTTGAATCCATGATGCGCGGCGTCGAACATGTTAAAGCGCTACCGGATTCAATGGCAAACGACGATGCGAGCATTGCCTCGATCCTGTTCCCCGTTATGCAACTCAAAGCCAATGGCGGCATGTTCCATTACAATCTGGTCACTTTGATCGCCGACAGACTCGTTCAGTTTCTGGAAGTTATCGAGACCATCGACAAAGATGCGATTGAAATCATTCAGGCCTTCCACACCACAATCCGCGCTATTTTGCTCGGACAGATCAAGGGGGACGGTGGCACGCGCGGACTGGATCTTCTCGACGCTTTAAACGCCGCCTGTTACCGCTACTTTGAAAAGTATCCCGAAAAAAAGAGATCCTAAGCCTGAAACCTCCTGATACGATCAAGTATTCAGGAGACGAGGACCCCTTCTCACCGCACGAATAGAAACCGCTTTTCCGGTGGTGTCGTCCGTTTCAATCAATACACCGCACATGGTGGCCTCGCCTTCGGCGGGGCTTAATCTTTCCAGAGATATTTTGCGGGTAAAACGCATGATGGGCGTTTCAGGGCGCATGCCAATGACGCTGTAATAATCTCCGGTCATGCCCGCATCGGTCTGGTATGCCGTGCCGTTCGGAAAAATTTGCGCGTCGGCGGTCGGGATGTGGGTATGGGTTCCGACCACAGCCGAAACTTTTCCATCCAGATAATGGGCCATCGCCATTTTCTCGGAAGACGCTTCCCCATGAAAATCGAGAAAGATCGCGTGGACGGATTTGCCCATCTTGTGGGCTGTGACTAATTCTTCAACCGCGGCAAAAGGGTCGTCAAGCGGATCCATATACAAACGCGCCATGGCGTTAATCACCAGAATTTTTTTGCCGCCGCGGGTGGTGTGGATATACGATCCGTTGCCCGGCGTTCCCTTCGGATAATTTATGGGGCGCAAAAGTTTGGGCTGGCGCTCGATATAGGGAATGACTTCGCGTTGATCCCACACGTGGTTGCCAGTGGTAATCACATCGACGCCGAGGTCGAAAAATTCCTGGCAAATTTTGTCGTTAATGCCAATGCCATGCGCGGCGTTCTCGCCGTTGACAATCACAACATCGGGGGCAAATTCCTTAATGGCGGCGGGCAAATGCGCTGCCAGAGCATCGCGTCCCGAGCGGGCGAATACATCGCCGATAAATAATATTTTCATAGGAGAGATTTAAGCGGTTTACCTCCGAAAATCAAAGATTCTTTGAGGTGTGACCACCAGATCGAGTTTGTGGTCGTGAGGTTCGCTTGGCAAAGCCAACAAAACCGCTTGCTCCGCATAGGCCAGCCCCACGGCCAGAACGTCCTTTTCGGCCCTGAGCTGCTCAAGCGTGGCATCAAAATGCCCCTGCCCATAGCCCATACGATTGCCTTGCTGGTCAAAGGCCAGTAACGGCACAATCAAAATATCCGGTGTTACAAAATTTTTGGTTTCTGGTTCAAGAATGCCCATCGCTGCGGGTTTTAAAACCGTATCCTTCGTCCATTCAGCAAATTTGAGCGGCATCGCCCTCCCCTGTATCACTGGGAGACACACTTGTTTGCCTGCTGCCCAGAGTTTTTCGACAATCGGGCTCGGGTCGATTTCCTTGCCAATCGGGTAATAGACCGAGACGATCTGGCCTTCGCATACCTTTACTGCATCCATAAAAATCTCTGCGGCCTGCTCCGTCCACGCGGGATCAATCTCCATCATGTCTCGATGGCGTTTGGCGAATGCGCGGATGTCGTCTTTGGCTTGGGTCAATTTAACCTATAAATTTTCAAAGGATTGAGGCCACAAAAAACATAACGAGAATAAAAAGTATTATCGCCCCCAGAACCCCTCCACGTCCACCATTCTTTGATGTGTGGGAAATTCCTGTTCCGGGGATTCCTACCGTACTTTTAGATCCTGCCGCTGATATATTCTGTGTAAATCCCTTTCCTCCAACTGATAGGGATGATACTCCCTTCTTTCCAATATTCAACTTAACACCAGGAAGAACTTTGATTGATTTTCTAAAACGAAATGCCATTTCTCACCTCATGTTTTTTAAAAGTGGGAGCCACGAAAGCCGTGTCAGCGAATGATCCGCGATGACCCTGCAAAACAGGTGGGCGCCATATGTCCGTGACCACGGTCACAGCAGGGACAGCTCCCTCGCGAACTTTGTATCGGTCAGTGGGATAATGGCCGATCACGCACCCCGCAGCATCCCGCGAGAGTTTTACACCAAACAAATGAAAAACACAAAAAAATTAACGCCTAGGCCACTTTACGCGCGCGGTTGCAGATTTGCTCGATGCGGGCGGTCATACGCGAAATCATGGTGGTGATTTCCTGTTCGTCTGTCGGCGCCAATCCCTGATAGGTGATTGTTTTGGCTTCGTTCTGAAGGCGGGAGTTGGTTTTTCCCACTTCCTTCATCTGCTCTTTCAGATCAAAAACTTCGTCCGCCAAAAGAAGCGTGGTCAGCATCATGGCTTGAGACTTGCTTCCGGCGGCGGCACCCGCCACTTCCTGAAGTCGCCCGTCAACGTAATTGCCCAATTGGAACACGCGTTCTTCCTGTCCGTCGTCGCAGGCGACAGGATAGTTACGTCCATCAATGTTCAGATTGATTTCTCCCATGTTTTTCTCTCCCCGTATTAGGCCCCTGCTTCGCGCAGCAGGCGTTGAACCTTATCAATTGTCGAGTCCAGTTTTCCGGCCAGAATGAGCGCCGACTGGTCGTTGGCCACTTTCTGCGGTGCGGCTGGCGCGCCCCATGTTTGTCCAAACAAATCGGTTTGCGGGTCGTCTTTTTTCTTAGGCGATTTGGCGTTGGCGGCGGCGACTTGTGCGCGGGCTTTGTCCAGTTCGTCTTTCATCGCCTGACGTTCGGCGGCCAATGTCGCGGATACGCGCGCGTGAACTTCGTTTTCGATGTATTTCTGAGCATCGCGGTTGATGCGGTTCGCAAAATCTTCGCTTTCCTTGCGGGCGGCGACAATCGTCATTTCGGCATTGGCCAAACGCAAATTCAGGTCGGCGATTTCGGCATCTTTATCGGCCAGAATGGATTCCAGCGATCCGATGGCTTCATCCAGATAACTCAGATGTTCATACAGGCTTTCTGCGGACATAATTTCCCCGTTTTGTTATGGATAGGCTATGAGTCCTAGCAAAAGACCAAAGAACGGGTCAAGGCTGGTCAAGTAGATTCTCAGACTTATACGCATAAATCGTTCATTTTATTGGAAAAGCTCTAAAAACGGGTAATGCCCTCAAAAATCGCTCGCATCCCATTGGAAAAACGCTATAAAAGGCCTGTAATTTCACGAATAGCCCTAAATAAATAAGGATTTTTGCGATGAGTTCCAACGCTGCCGCTGCCCAAGCCGCTCCCTCCTCTTCCCCTGAAATGCGCCAGATGGCCAATGCCATCCGTTTTCTTGCGACCGATGCGGTGGATAAGGCCAATTCCGGTCACCCGGGGATGCCGATGGGAATGGCGGATGTGGCCACCGTTCTGTGGTCGAAATTTCTGAAGTTTGATCCGAAAGCTCCGACATGGGCCGACCGCGACCGCTTTATCCTTTCGGGCGGGCATGGGTCGATGCTGCTTTATGCGGTTAATTACCTGACCGGATACGACAAGATCACGATTGAAGAGATCAAAAATTTCCGTCAGCTCCATTCTTTGACGCCCGGCCACCCCGAAGTCATGCAGGATGCAGGGATCGAGATGACCACCGGCCCGTTGGGTCAGGGGATTGCGACCGCCGTCGGGTTTGCGTTGGCGGAGAGGATGCAGGCGGACCGCTTCGGTAGTGACCTCGTCAACCACAAAACCTATGTGATGTGCGGGGACGGCGATTTGATGGAAGGGATTTCGCATGAAGCCTGTTCGCTCGCCGGTCACTGGAAACTCTCGAACCTCATTGTTCTTTATGATGACAATTCCATCTCGATTGACGGGCCGACCGAGCTTTCCTTTACCGAGAACACTCTGAAACGTTTTGAAGCCTATGGCTGGGCCACGAACCGCGTAGACGGGCACGATTTCGCAGCCATCGAAGCAGCAATCGCCAATGCACAGAACAACACCCGCCCAACCTTGATCGCCTGCAAAACTAAAATCGGCTTTGGCTCCCCTAACAAGGCCGGAACGTCCGGCGTTCACGGCTCTCCGCTCGGGGCGGATGAAACTGCGGCAGCTCGCGCGCACCTCGGGTGGACTTCTGCTCCGTTTGAAATCCCCGCCGATATTCTTCACGCATGGCGCACTGTCGGCACACGCAACCAATCGGCACGTCTTGACTGGGAAAAGCGTTTGAACGCGTCTTCTAAAAAAGCCGAGTTTGAAAAATCCTATGACGCGGATGTGCGTGACGTTGTGTCTGCCGCTCTTGCCGATGCACGCGAAAAATTTGTGGCAGAAAAACCCAAACTCGCGACCCGCGCGTCGTCGGGCAAAGTTCTCGAATATCTTGTTCCGAAAATGCCGAACCTGATTGGTGGCTCTGCCGATTTGACGCCGTCAAACAACACGCAGGTTAAAGGTTTTGATGCCCAGTATATCCATTACGGTGTACGCGAATTTGCGATGGCGTGCGTGATGAACGGTTTGACGCTGCATGGCGGATTTGTTCCTTATGGCGGCACGTTCCTCAGCTTTACCGACTATTGCCGTCCGGCCATTCGTCTCGCGGCCCTCATGAAACAACGTGTGATTTATGTGATGACACATGACTCGATTGGTCTCGGCGAAGACGGGCCGACGCACCAACCGGTCGAACATGTCGCGGCCCTTCGTGCCATTCCGAATTTGCAGGTGCTTCGTCCGTGCGATGCGATTGAAACACTTGAAGCATGGGAGCTGGCCCTTAACTCCACCTCATCCCCGAGCGTTCTGGTTTTGACACGTCAGGGGGTTCCGGCGTTGCGTTCAGATGCGTCCGAGAATAAATCCGCGCGCGGAGCCTATGTGATTTCTCCTGCTTCATCCACTCCCAAAGCCGTTGTGTTTGCAACGGGTTCGGAAGTCTCGCTCGCCGTTGCCGCGCAGAAAGAGCTGGAGGGCAAGGGCATTCCAACGCAAGTTGTCTCCGTTCCATCTTTTGAACTGTTTGCGAAGCAGGATGCGGCGTACCGTGCGTCTGTGATGGGACCTTCAGGGGCTGTCAAAGTTGCTTGCGAAGCCGCGATCCGGATGGGATGGGATGCGCTGATCGGCAATGACGGTGCGTTTGTCGGGATGTCATCGTTTGGAGAATCCGCGCCCGCCGAAGTGCTCTATAAACATTTCGGCATCACGACTGAAGCTATTGTCGATGCGGTGATGAAGAGAGTTTAATCTCCCTATAATTCCCTCTCCCCCTGCGGGAGAGGGTTAGGGTGAGGGGTAAAAAATTCTTTAAACGCAAAGCACACAAGGACACGCGAAGAGTATGGGAACAATTCTAACAAAAGAAGCCATAATCTCACCTTGTAAGAAATATAGGTATTTTTTAAACAGAGAAATCAAAAGCGAAGGAAAAACTCTTACGTTCATTATGCTGAATCCATCAACAGCAGATGCATCAGACGATGACCCAACTATTAGGAGGTGTATTGGTTTTTGCAACTCGCTTGGGTATAGCAAATTAAATGTAGTTAACTTGTTTGCTTTTAGATCAACAAACCCCAAAGAACTCTTGAAGGTTAATGACCCCGTAGGCCCTGAAAATTTAAGCTACATAGAAAAAACTATTCATTCTTCAGACATGGTAATATGTGCATGGGGAGCAAAATATTCGAGCATAAAAAATCAGGATAAACACATTCTCAGCCTTTTGAAACATTATGACCTTTACGCCCTTAAAGTTACAAAAAACGGATGCCCTCATCATCCACTTCGTTTAAGCTCAGATTTAAGGCCCATTTTGTTCAGAAAAAAGATATAAACTCTTTGCGTGTCCTTGTGTGCTTTGCGTTTACTCTTCCGTCATCGCCCGACCGTCTCGGGCGGTCTAGGGCGATCCATTTTTCTTATCTGGATTCCCCTAGAATTGGCACGCCAATTCGGGGAATGACAGCTAGGGGATAGACAATCCTGTTCGGGCGTTGTAAAAAGCCTCATTCTCAACAAGGAGTTATAGATATGACAGTTAAAGTTGCCATTAACGGGTTTGGACGGATCGGTCGTCTGGTGTGCCGCGCTCTTTATGAGTCCGGTCGTAATGATATCGAGCTGGTGGCCATCAACGATCTGGCCGATACCAAAACCAACGCCCACCTGTTGAAGTACGACACTGTACATGGCCGTTTCCCGTATGATGTAAACGCCGAAGGTGACGATATCATTTCCATCAAGGGCAAAGCCGTTAAAGTGTTCTGCCAACGCGATCCTGCACAGATTCCTTGGGGTGACTATGGCGTGGACATCGTGATGGAATGTTCCGGTGTGTTTACAGACCGCTCAAAAGCCGAGCTTCACCTGAAAGGCGGCGCTAAAAAAGTTCTAATCTCCGCTCCGGCAACCGACGAAGATATTACGGTTGTGTTCGGCGTGAACTCCGACAAGTTAGAGGCTGGTCACAAAATTGTGTCCAATGCGTCTTGCACCACGAACTGTCTGGCTCCTGTCGCTTATGCGATCGACAAAGCCGTCGGTATTGAGCATGGCTTCATGACCACCATTCACTCATACACCGGCGACCAATCAACGGTCGATACGATGCACAAGGATTTGCACCGCGCCCGCGCGGCCGCTTGCAATATGATCCCGACTTCGACGGGCGCTGCGAAGGCTGTTGGCAAAGTTTTGCCGAGCCTCAAGGGTAAACTCGATGGTGTTGCGATCCGCGTTCCTACCCCGAACGTTTCTCTGGTTGACCTCAAATTTGTTGCCAAGAAAGCCACGACCGTTGAAGAAATCAACTCGGCTGTCAAAGCTGCCGCTGAAGGTACTTTGAAAGGTATTCTCGGATACTATGACGAACCTTTGGTTTCTAGCGATTTCAACCATGACCAACGTTCCTCCGTTTTCTCGGTTGAAGGCACGAAGGTCATCGACGGCACCATGGTCCGCGTGATGAGCTGGTACGACAATGAATGGGGCTTTTCCAACCGTATGCTTGATACGGCTGCCCAGATGCATAAAGTCGGATATTAAGCCGCCGATATCCCCAATCAACAAAACCCCGTCTTACATTGACGGGGTTTTTATTTTATTCCCCATAATCAGGGCATTCTTTTTGTGTAGTCCCATGCTTTGTCGCGCACGTCTTTTGTTAAGGGCAAATTTCTCCGATTTCCGATTGCATCGTTCAGGAGATTGAATTCCTGCTGACTCGCCGACAATGACCGAACGTTAAAGTCCGAGCAGGCGTTGTTCCCAAATATAGCTTCGATAGATGCGTCGAGTCTGTCATCACAAACCTTCAGCCCTAGATCGGCGGACACAACGATAATTTTTTTATCACCTGCGTATGTTACGCCCCCGCCTTTGGCCCGCGCATAATCTTTTTCAATTTCGCAGCCGCCGCCCATGGTAAAGTATTTGTCACAGTCGGTGGAAATTTCCACCTTCGCCGGGGACACTTTCAGGCCCCTGGAATAATAGAGACCCAAACTGGCTTCGTTGTTCCAGAATAGTTTGCCATTTCCATCCAGAGACTTTGCCTGAAGAGCCTTCAGTTGTTGCTGAAGATTTTCATTCAGTTGATCGGTCTTCAACGTCGCCTCGGTTATTTCTCTTTGGGTTACGTCGATGTGCGTTGTTTTCAGTTTGATGTCACAGGCTTGCAATGACAGGCCGAAGAGCATCACCAGACTTGGCTTCGCGAGACTTTTCATTGAGAGTTCCTTAAATGGTTTACTTTTCTTGTAATATTGGCTTTTAGCCCTTTAACTTTAGTTATGTCAATATTTTTCCACTTGATTTGCTTCATTTACGGAATATTCTTACTCTATCTCTAGAATATGGGTTATGAGTAGGGAAATGCCCCAGAAAGCCGGATTAAAGGGCGCGCATAGTGCCGCCAGCACCTCCCCCATCCAGAAGATGGGGCTGGTTTTGGACCATTTGGTAGCTGCATTGGGGGGAGATCCGTCCTCTCCCCTACGGCGCGCGCAGATACTGGTGGATATCGACGCCCACCCCGACACGACCCAAACCGAGGTGATGGACCGCCTGAATCTTAATAAGTCGACGATGAGTCGTGAAATCGAGTGGCTTTACGACCATGGATGCCTGATCCGGCAGAGCGGGCAGCAGGACGGGCGGGTCATCCACATGTCAACTTGCGGATATTCAAAGAAAAACTTGGAATTTGCCCTATATCACTCCGAGAGATCACATAAAAACTTGCAAAAATTCCTCGAAAGTCTTATAACCATGTTCACTGATCCCAAGCCGACGCTACGAGACGCCAAGTTACTGGTGACAGCAGCTGATCTTGGAGAGGCATCGCGGCAGGAGTTATTCAGCCGCTCCTATCAAGGCCCGCTTACGACGAATGTCAGAGCCTTGGAAAGGCTTGTTGAACAAGGATTGATTGATACAAAGGCAAGTGAGTAAAAAATGGGACAAGCTGATAAAAGATATGGCGTTACCCCTGATGTCTTCGCAAGCTTGATGCTCTCAGCGAATACGCTGGGGGGAACTTCAGCAAGCGGGAAAGCCAAGGCTGCATTCGGCGCGCAACAAGTTGTCGATATGGCCGCTCCTTCTAACGAAGTATCACCCAAATAGTAGCGAACAGCCCGTTTGTTCCCAAAGCCAGCATTGTCGCTGGCTTTTTTGTCTTTACCCGGAACCGTCATCCCCGTTGGCACGCCGAAGGCGTTCGCACAAACGGGATCCAGAGACGAGCGCGGCTTCGCTGCTCACATATGGATTCCGGCCGAGTAAATTTTGGCTTTGCCAAAATACCGCCAGAATGACGATCCTTGAAAGCTGACATTTTTCCCTTGTCCTATGCATCCTATAATTTGTATGCTGCCCCCCAATTCAGCAATTCTAACCTTATGAGATTTTGAATGTCGATTTCCCTGAAGCCCGGTGTTGTCACGGGTAAAGAGTACCTCTCTCTGGTTCGCGCGTGCAAAGAAGGCGGCTATGCCCTGCCCGCAGTGAACGTCACCGGAACCAATACGCTCAACGCCGTTCTCGAAGCTGCTGCCGCCAACAAATCCGATGTTGTGATCCAGCTGTCCAACGGTGGCGCAGAATTTTATGCAGGGAAAGGTTTCCCTGACTCACTTCAGGCCAAAATCATGGGCGCGGTTGCTGCGGCTCATCACGTTCACCTGCTCGCCGAACATTACGGTGTTTGCGTTGTTCTTCACACCGACCATGCCAACAAGAAACTGATCCCGTGGGTTGAGGGAATGCTCGATCATGGTGAAGCCTATTACAAGAAACATGGACGCCCCCTGTTTTCTTCGCACATGGTTGATTTGTCCGAAGAGCCGTTGGAAGAAAACCTGTCCGAATGCGCGCGTCTTTTGAAACGCATGGCGGCGATTGACATGAGCATCGAGATCGAGCTCGGCTGCACGGGTGGTGAAGAAGACGGTGTCGGGTCCGACGACATCGACAATTCCCGTTTGTATACCCAACCCGAAGACGTGCTTCGTGCCTATGACGTTCTCTCGCCTATCGGGAATTTCTCGGTGGCTGCGTCGTTCGGGAATGTTCACGGTGTGTATGCACCAGGCAATGTCCAGCTTCGTCCTGACATTCTCAAAAATTCCCAAGACCTCGTGGCCAAAGAAAAGGCCTTGGGCAAAAATCCGCTCGACCTCGTGTTCCACGGCGGCTCGGGTTCCGAGAAGTCGAAGATCGACGAAAGCCTCACCTACGGCGTCTTCAAAATGAACATCGACACCGACACCCAGTTTGCCTTTGCCCATGCTATCGGCGACTATGTGAAGGAGCATCCGGTGGCCTTTGCGCACCAGATCGACCCTGACTCGGGCAAGCCGTACAAAAAAGAGTACGATCCGCGCACATGGCTGCGTGTCGGCGAAAAAGGCATGATCGAGCGTTTGGGCGAAGCCTTTGCAGATCTCAAATCCGCCGGCAAGTCTGTCGCCTCTCCGGTGGCAGGGTCCAAGGCAGCCTAGCAGCGGCTTATATTCCAGAATCAGTCAATAAAGTTTCCCATATGGCCGGATCCTGTGTCCGGCCATATTCCATTCCAATTAGTTAACATATTGATATGGCTTGCAAAAAAATAATTAAATAAATCCCTTGATTTCATGGCGGCGGGGCTGTTATACATCCTGCCACAGAACAGATTTTATAGGATTTTAGGACTTTTAGGAGCTTCAGAGTATGAAAGCCAATACGCACCCAAATTACCACGAAATTACCGTCGTTATGACCGATGGAACCGAATACAAGACCCGTACCACCTGGGGCAAACCCGGTGACACGATGCGTCTGGACATTGACTGCCTGTCCCACCCTGCGTGGAAGGGCGGCGTGACCAAGATCACGGAAAAAGGACAACTTTCGAAATTCGAAAAACGCTTTGGCAGCTTCCTGTCTGCTGGCGTTCAAACTGCTGGCCGTCAAGACGACAAATAAGAATAATCCGGCCACCGGACACAGAATCAGGAAAACTCCTGATGAGGTAGAACTTGAAGACCCCGAGGAAACTCGGGGTTCTTTTTTTCCTTTTAATGCCGTATAGTCACGATGCTTTCCTCAACCAGCACTGGAGCTTTGAAAAGATGACCCGTTCCCTGATTCTGGCTTTATTGTTTTTGGCGATTTCCCTCCCCTCCATTGCGGATGACGAAAAGTTGAGCGCGTTTGACCGCGTCATGAGTTCCGGCACAATCCGCTGCGGCTGGGCAACCAACGATCCATGGATTTTCAAGGACATAAAAACCGGCGAGATGAAGGGAATCACCGTTGATGTGATGAAGGCCGTGGCCGATCATCTTCAACTCAAGCTCGAATGGCCGGAGGAAACAGGCTGGCCCAACCTGCCTGCTTCGCTGGAAAACGGTCGCGTTGATGTCGCCTGTTCCTCTTTGTGGAATGATCCGCTGCGTGGCAAGCATGTCGCCTATACCCAACCGATTTTCTTTACAGGTCTTTATATCTATTCCCGCGCAGGCGATGCGCGCTTTACCGGCAAGATTGACGAGATCAATTCCCCGGATATTAAAATTGCCGTGCAGGACGGAGAGCTCGGCGTTACCCTCGCCCACCGTTATTTCCCAAAGGCGCAGCTGGTTGCTTTGCCCGACCTTGTGACTCCGGCTGATATTTATATGAATGTGACGACGGGCAAAGCGGATGTGACTATCGGTGACGGAATTTCGTCGCAAAAATTCAATGTTATGAATGAAGCCAAACTGTCCCGTGTTCCTTTGGCAAAACCACTGACCGTATACGGCAATTCCTTTGCGGTGGGTATTCATGAGCCGGAACTCAAAGAAATCATCGACAATACGGTGCGCTATATGATCCAGACCGGAGAGATCGAGGACCAGACCAAAGAGTTTCGCACGCAGTATCCGGATGCCCTTGTTTTACCCTCGTCTCCTTACGAAATCGAAAGGTAATACGTATTGGCGTGTGACCGATCCCGCCAAAATTGTTGACTGATTACAGCCAGCCTTTTTTTCTGAAGTAATAGTGCGGAACAAGAGCGCACAGCACCATCAGGAACAGCGCAAACGGATATCCCCAGATCCAGTGCAATTCCGGCATATGCGAGAAGTTCATGCCGTAAATGCTCGAAACCAATGTCGCGGGCAGGAAAAAGACCGTTACAATCGAGAATATCTTGATAATCATGTTCTGTTCGACGTTAATCATGCCGAGTGTCGCATCAAGTTGGAATGTGATTTTATCTGACAGGAACGCCGATTGTTTGATCAATGCGGTTACATCGGCCGTCAACATATCAATGTCCGAATCCTTCGCCGGATGAGCAGCGGTCGCCTGTTTAAAGAAAACCAGCATCCGGCTGATGCTGTGCAGGCTTTCGTTTATTTTCGAGTTAAGGTCCGCTGCCTCGCCTAGTGTCTTCAGAATGGTTTTCATGATCTGCGTCGGATTACGCATTCCCTCTTTCTCAAATGCCTTGGGAGAGAATACGCGGTGGGACAAATCGTCTAGCGTATCTACCACCACCTCTGAATTGTGGGCCACGCGCATAATCATTTCTTCAAAAAGCGCCTCGGCTAAATCCGCCGAGGTGTTGAACAAATTACTGTTCTTTCGGATGCGGTCGGTAAAGTTTTTGAATGATGTCGGCTCTATCTCGCGCATCGTCAGAAGGAAGGTTGGCCCGAGAATAAAAGTTACGGCCGAAGTTTCGGGAAATTTGGAATTGGACTTATTGATAACAGCTGCAGTCATATAGGCCACACCCTCTTCCATATAGAAGCGGTTCAGGACGTGGTTTCTCCAGACCTCTCTTTTGTCGGGAACTCCTACCTTCAAACTTGTCTGGACAATCTCCAGATCCCCTTCGGTCGGGTTGACAATATCAATCCAGCAGGTTTCAGAGGGAAAATCAGAAACAGACGTTACTGCGCCGATACGGGTGGCATTATCCTCTCTGGAATAAACTGTGATCATGCTGCTTCCAATTGTTTCAGGGCTTGGGAAAGCTTTCTCATCACAGTTTCACTCTCAAAGCGGCGGGCTTTTTGTTCGGCCACGATTTCTTCCGGCGCGTTCGAGACAAATTTTTCGTCGGAGAGTTTCTGGTCGATCCGGTCGATATTGGCCGCCAGCTTGTCGATTTCCTTTTTCAAACGGTCGCGTTCCTTGTCGAGGTCGATAATCTCTGCAATCGGCAGAATGATTGTCGCTTCGTCCAGAATTGTCTGGATCGAGCCTTTGGGCGCGCTGTCCGTAATCTGAATTTTTTCAATCCGCGCCATGCGGCAGATGATTTCGTCATAGGCGGCGAGGCGTGACTGGGTGGTGGCGTTTGCATCCTTGATCATCATCTGGATTTTGGCGCCCGCCGGAACATTCATATCGGAACGGACCGAACGGATTTCGGTGATGAGGCGGATCATCCAGTCGATTTCAGCGCGGGCGTCTTCACTATAGAGAGACGGCGCATAGGTCGGCCACTTTTGCCCCATCAGGAGTTGATCTTTCGGGCGAACGGCGATGCTCTCATACAGCTCTTCCGTGATATAGGGCATGAACGGATTGAGGAGCGTCAAAATCTGGTCGAGCACCCATCCGGTCGTATCGCGCGTTTCCTGTTTGAGGGCGGCATCGGAATTTTGTTCACCCAAGAGCGGCTTGGTGAATTCCAGATACCAGTCGCAGAACGTGCCCCAAACGAATTGATAGATCGAAGCTGCGGCATCATTAAAGCGGTATTCCGCCATATTCTGGTCGATGGATTTTTGGGCATCCATCACCGCGCCGACGATCCATTTATTAATGGTGGCCTTTGCATTTTCCGGTTTGAAGTCGGCGTTCGGGATACAGCCGTTCATTTCGCAGTAGCGCGTGGCATTCCAGATTTTGGTGGCAAAGTTCCGGTATCCTTCGATGCGTTCGTCGGAGAGGCGGATGTCCCTGCCCTGTGCGGCCATCGCGGTCAGGCAGAAACGCAGCGCATCGGCGCCGTATTTCTCGATGGTGTCGAGAGGGTCGATGACGTTGCCTTTGGATTTCGACATTTTCTGGCCCTTCGCATCGCGGACCAGAGCATGCATATAAACCGTGCGGAATGGTACATCGCCCATAAAGTGAATGCCCATCATCATCATTCGGGCAACCCAGAAGAAAATGATGTCAAATCCGGTCACTAGAACATCGCCCGGATAATATTTGGCAAGTTCCGGTGTTTTCTCCGGCCAACCCAATGTCGAGAACGGCCAGAGAGCAGACGAGAACCATGTGTCCAACACATCTTCGTCGCGGGTGAGCTTGGCATCCGGTCCGGCTTCTTTCTGGGCTTCCTCTTCGGTTTCGGCAACATAGACTTTTCCGTCTTCGTCATACCATGCGGGTATCTGGTGACCCCACCATAATTGACGCGAGATACACCATGGCTGGATATTGCGCATCCATTCGAAATAGGTGTTTTCCCAGCTTTTCGGAACGAAGACCGTCTTGCCGGTTTCAACCGCTTCGATGGCGGGTTTTGCCAAAGTCTTGGCATCGCAATACCATTGTTCGGTCAGGTACGGTTCGATAACCAGACCGGAGCGATCACCCATCGGGACCATGTGAGTGATCGGTTCAACTTTTTCGAGCAAGTCTTGAGCTTCGAGTTCGGCGAGGATTTTCTTGCGGGCGACGTAACGGTCCAGACCACCATATTCTTCGGGTGCATTTTCATTGATGCATGCATGAATATCGAGGATTGAAATCATTTCCAGTCCGTGACGGCGGCCGATTTCATAGTCGTTGAAATCATGCGCCGGCGTGACCTTCATCGCCCCCGTTCCGAGTTCCATATCAACATAATCATCGCCGATGATTTTGATGAGGCGGCCAACCAGCGGCAGCACCGCAAATTTGCCGATCAGGTCTTTGTAACGTTCGTCATTCGGGTTGACCACAACAGCCGTATCTCCCAACATCGTTTCGGGACGGGTGGTCGCAACCGTGATATATCTCTCTTGCTCTCCTTCAACCGGATAGCGGATATACCACATATGACCCTTGGTTTCTTTCTGGACAACCTCGATATCGGAGATCGCGGTCAGTAATTTCGGGTCCCAGTTGACGAGACGGTTGTCTTTATAGATCAGACCTTCTTTATAAAGCTGAACGAAAGCTTTGCGGACGGCCTTGTTCAGACCTTCGTCCATCGTGAAGCGCTCGCGGCTCCAGTCCGGTGAAGCACCTAGACGACGCAGCTGGCCGGTGATGGTTCCGCCCGAATATTCTTTCCATTCCCAGACTTTTTCAAGAAACGCTTCACGGCCCATTTCACGACGCGACGGCTGCCCTTCCGCTTCCAGTTTGCGTTCGACCACCATTTGCGTGGCAATCCCTGCGTGGTCGGTGCCAGGCATCCACAGCGCATCCTTGCCCTTCATGCGGTTGTACCGGATCATCACATCTTGCAGAGTGTTGGTAAAGGCATGCCCCATGTGCAGCGTTCCCGTCACGTTGGGCGGCGGCATCATGATGACAAACGGGGATGTTTCGGTTTGCGGCTGGCATTCGAACAAGCCGGAATCTTCCCACTTCTGATAGTGGTTTTTTTCAATCTGTTTATGGTCAAAAATTTTGTCGAGCATCATGGCACCTTATTAACTAGAAACACTATACAACTCACCCGCCTGAAGCGGGTGAAGGTTACAAACACAAACTATCCTATATCTGTTCTGTTTTAATCGTCACGCGCTTGCTTCGCAAGTTTTTCCAGCTCTTTTTCGACGAGCCGTTCCACGAGACGGGGCACGTTGTCGTCAATCCATTGACGCAGCATCGGGCGCATCAGGTCTTTGGCAATGTCTTCGAGCGTAATCCGTCCGTCGGCGTAGAGACGTTTGTTTTCTTCGCGTTCGACCGGAATATTGCCCATCAGTTTCGAGAAGGCTTCGGTCGTTGCGGCGGCAGCAGGCGCGGTGAACAGCGCATCAATGTCGTTTGCGCCCATGTCAATGTTCATAGAGCTTTCCTCCATCGAAAGATCGAGATCCGACTCGCGCTTGTAATTATCTTCTTTTGCCGAGAGGTCCAGATCGGATGAACGCGGCGCCTCTTCTTTCATCGGCTCCGGCTCGGCCAGCGGAATGGTGAATTTTTCTTCTTCATAATTGAGGACTTTTTCCTCGTCATCCTTGATCTCGTTGGTCAACTCCAGAACGTCGGCAAATGACTCGCGCGTTTTCTGTTCCGGTTCCGGTTCAGGTTGATAAACGGGAATCTCGAACTTCTCTTCTTTCGAAAGTTCGATATCGCCTGCTTCGCGCGTCTCATCGTCGTCTGAGATGATCTGGCGGATAGAGGCCAGAATTTCCTCGATGGATGGGTCTTGATCCGGTTGCGTGCCCGCCATTCACTTTTATCCTTAATAAAACTTCAACCTGTGCAGTTTGTCTGAATGCTAACGCATTGTCAAAGCTCGATTTAATGGTTCAGGGGTCTCTATCCACATCTGTGACGAAAAAATCCCTGTTTATTTTCCAAAAAACACTAAAACTCGAATTGTTGCGCTGGCTCGAAACCAGGCAAATAAGAGGTCATCGCTCCCGCAATCTCGTGAATCAGCGGAGAATGCCCTTCTCTTTTTTCATAAGATATAATAACGCCAGTGGAGTTCCCTTTTTCAACCAAAACACAAAACAGTTTTCCGTCCTTTTTAAGCTGCTCCATCAGCTTTTCCGGAAACGCGCCGACCGCCCCATTCACAAAAATGGCGTCATACGGCGCACCATTGGCGTATCCGTCCTGATGATTGCCGATGACCGCCGTAATGTTCTGCAGGTCCAGATTCTCCCAATTCAACCGCGCCGTATGCAGCAGTTTTTCGTCTTTATCAAGGGCCACTACCTCCCCTGCCAAATGGGCCAGAACCGCTGCCGAATATCCGGTAGCCCCGCCGACATCCAGAACCTTGCCTTTACGGCCCAGAGACGCGTTCTGGATCATTCGCCCCAGAATCAACGGTTCCATCAAAATCCGGCCATTGCCCAGATTAATATCGTCATCCAGATAACACACGCCCCGCAACGCGTTCGGGACAAACATTTCGCGCGGGGTATCCATAAAGGCGGCATCAACCTTTTCATTCCCAATCCCTGAAGGCTGAAGCTGGGATACAACCATTGCTTTTCGCGCTCTTTTAAAGTTCTGCAAGCTCATCTTTTCTTGTCCTTGTGTTCGCATGACGCTTTATTTTCTACAGGATTTTCTGCTGGATTTCCATGGTGAAAAGTGTTACATCCCAACTCCTCTGGAGTGGCGCGATGGCCGAGTGGTTAGGCAGAGCTCTGCAAAAGCTTGCACGCCGGTTCGATTCCGGCTCGTGCCTCCAGTTTTGAATTTTTCTTGATAGACCTTCTTGTAGGATCGACCTCGCCAAACGAGGTTTGGCGAGGTCGATTCAGAGTCTTAAATTTCCAGATATTAAATCACTGCGACCCGCTCCCACTGCAAACAAGACTTATTCTTACTTTGATTGACTCAAATACGCCCCACATTTTTCTTTTAATACCCACAATTTCGTGACAGAATTACAGGGTCATCTGATTAGCCTGCGTAAAAAACACTCAAGAACAACAATCATCTGCAGGGCTAAATATGGACTTAAGATTCGACTATAATCAGGTAATCAATTGTATCATTTCAGCAGATGAGTGCTATTTCTGCGCGGGCACTTTATTATGTGACCTGAATGATGTCAGCAAAATTTCCCGATCCGTCTCAGAGGCCGCCGATCAAATGAACAGTCTGGTCGGAGATATGCAGTCTTCGAGCCAGATCATTGCGGCTCGCGCAAAAGAAACCGAAGTATCCTCCTATCAAGGGGTATCCTCTCTCCAAAGTGTCCAGACACAGATCAGTGAGATTGCCACGCTGGCTCAAAGCACCCTGACCAATGTCGGCGAGCTTAACAGCTTCACGGACCAGATCACGCAATTCGCAAAAGAGATTAACAACATCTCCAAACAGACTAATCTTCTGGCTCTTAACGCCTCGATTGAAGCCGCTCGCTCGGGCGAGGCGGGAAAAGGATTCGCGGTAGTTGCAAATGAAGTGAAATCGCTCTCCAACAAAATCGGCGAAGCCACTAACGGGATCAATCACCTCCTGAGTCAGCTTCGCCAGTCGATGGAGAATATTACCACGAACGCAACCAGAAACATTTCAACCATCGAGTCCGGATTGACGGCACTTGACAGTGTTTGCAATCTGGTTCAGGGCATACAGGAACACGCAACCGACGTTGCAAATGGCGTTTCGAATATTTCCGAAAGCATTTCCCATCAAACGGCTCAAACACGAAATATTTCTGATGACGTTCACCAAATCTTTGAACGTTTAAACCGGATGAATCTGTCCGGACAGGATATTGTAAATAACCTTGCATCCATCAATGTCTTCAGGACAGAAACGCTGTCCCAGATCGAAAAGAGCAAGATCAAAAACAAAATTATCACCATGGCCAAAACCGACCACACGACGTGGAAAAAACGTCTGACCAATATGCTGATCGGCAAGGAAGGCTTGAATGCAGACGAGCTGGCAGACCATCACACTTGCCGACTGGGGAAATGGTACGACAGCGTCAAAGATTCGCCGCTGGGCCGTACGGATACGTTCAAGCAACTTGAAGAGCCCCACGCACTGGTTCACAAGCATGGTAAGGCAGCGGTGCGTTTGTTCAACGAGGGAGATGTCGAAGGCGCCGTCGCAGAAATTGGTAAGGTTGACGCGGCATCCAAGGACGTCCAGCGCCTGCTGGAAGAGCTGCGGAAACAAAGCTGATTTTTAGCAAAATCACAGTTGACAAACTCCGCGAATAAAAATAGAAAAGCGACCTGACCGCGTTTTCTTGTTCCTCGATAGCTCAGCGGTAGAGCAATCGACTGTTAATCGATTGGTCGCAGGTTCGAATCCTGCTCGAGGAGCCATTTTCATAAAATTTATCAATTAAATCAATGGGTTAAGCGAGAGCGTGAAGTTTTATCCGTCTTTCTTTCCTACATAAATAAAGCGACTAGATAAGAGTCGGGCGTGCTTCAACCCTCCGCGCACGCATCTTAACTTCAAGCTGATAAACACCGGTGCCACACGTGATATAGGCTTTATCTTCTAAAAATTCAGGAACATTTCCACGTGCTTTTAAGATAGCCTCGAGAACGTCAAACAAACGGTCAGTTTCAGAAAGGGACAGTGAATTTTTCTTCATTTTCATAACCTCGCTTTCAGGTCTTCGTAAATGTCTCTGGGTTCGGTGTATTTAGATTTTGGATAGAGTTGCCGCTCTATTCTATGTGGTAGTATCGGCGCATCACTTTCAGCACCCGCCACAGTGGAAAGGAGGTGGATGTAGAGTTCATCTCCTGAAAATTTTTCAGTCCAATGCCGATATTCTTCTTTCCATCTATTATAAACTTCGCGGTCACGTTCCGATAATCTTGCCAACATCCAAGCGAAAGACCCCTCCGGTCTTACAAACCGTTCCACACGATCCAGTCGCTTCATGAACTGTGAGGCGCGATAGCTCATTTTTCCCCCTTTGCAGCCATTTCCAGCTCTGCGAGCCTTTTTCTCACATCGGACAAGCTTTCCAATTCCTCAACATTCTTCAAAGTCACGGAGAGAGTTTTGGCTTCATCGGGTGATATACTGCCGGAAGCGAGCGCCTCTTTTAAATCTTCGACTGATAAACCGTGAAATTCAATAGTGCGATCTTTAGGGAGAATCTTGTCGAGAACGTAGGATATTGCTTTCATGTCTCCATTCAAAACACACGAATATAATTTCGCGAGCGCTTGTTCTTCCATCATCTTTAGTCGTGTGATTGATACAGAATGATTTTTTGATCCAAAAGGCCTTCCCTTTGCCTTCCCTTTTTCAAACTGTCCTCTTGAGTTCCGATCATCATAGGCCATTATGTCAATCTCCTGCAATTTGAACAGTCACGCCCCTACTGTTCAACCACTTCTCAACTTGTGAAGTTAAGTAAAATGATGACCTCCCCATCCTGTGAAACGGTGGAAAATTTTTATCCTTCCGCCACTTGTAAAGAACAGCCCGAGAAACACCCAAAATAGCCTGTATGTGCAAGGTTGGGATTAACGTCTCGGAGGGCAAAGTGATAATGATGGGGAGGTTTTTTCTAATCATCTAAAACCCGATCTTATTAAAAATTTCAACAGGTGAGAGTGAGGCGGTCACGGCTGCAAAATTGATAACACCACTCAACAGTTGTTCAGTCAGAACTAATTCGGCTTGGCTGTTTTCAAAATTGAGCATGGCATCCCCTGCCCTCTGCTTTACCAAGGCAAGATCAGGCCCGACGGGAATTAGGTCGTCTAGGGTTGCATGTTTCGGTTGCTCTTGATTTGCAAACTTGCGCTCCCAGTTCGCTTGAATGAGCGCTGATTCAAGCTTTGCGATGAGGTCAGGTGTAAGTCCGAAGAGAGTTGGCATTGCCAGAACCGCTGCATTGATCTCAGGGTCTTTGAATGCGAGAGAAAATATTTTGACCGGCTCCACACCACGGAGAGACTGGCGGATTGAATCTGCTTTTACAGGGTCAACAGGAAAATCCAAAAGATCAGCTTTCAGCGTCTCAAGGTGAGCTTTGCGAGACACGGCTTCCTTCTGAAGGTCGCGTGCCACAACGAAAAGTGGATTGAGGACAGGCAACACCTCGGTCGCAAAGGCATCATCGCTGAAGCGTTTAGCGGTGCGGGTTGCGTCTGTAACCACATTATCGATTGTGGCACGCATGGCCTCTGCAGGTGCCTTCAGATAAGCCAATCTGTCCGTCGGGAAATGCACGGTGGCATGCCGATCACCGTTATGAACCTGAAAAGTGTTTTCGTTTTTTACAAATTGTACTGCCATTTTGAAGCCTTCCATTAGTTGACCGATAAAAAATTCACGTCAACAGAATAACATCGAAAGGCATAAATATCAATTAAATCAATTATTTACAGGCATGTAAATTGAAACGCATAGGCACACTTGAAACACAGTTCGATAAAAAATATTACGTTCTGAGAGGAATGTGAGAAACCCTCACGCGACTCTCCGGATTAGTAACACCCTTATCTCTCAGAAGATTTGCAAATGCCTTATACATTGCAAGAGGATATTCTGTTGGACCTATTATAACGTAGCGAAGAAACTTATCTAAATCTAAGTCATCAAGACTTTTCTCAGGTGGGGCTTCTATAGGAATTTTGTATATAATTTGGGGGATGCCATGGATCGTTTCAAAACCTTTTTCAATGCAATCTGCACTCAGAATTTTAGGGCAATATGTTACTCTCCACTCCTTTTCTTCCGCAAACCCAGGGTGTTTTGTGCATGTTGTCGCAAATAGAAATGCTTTAAACAGAAGGTCTACTATAATATCTGGCTCTAGTTTTGACACCATATCCAAGTTATTTTCTATCCCAGAAACAAGACCTAACATTTCTCCTTTAAATGATTGATCATCTAAATAGGCAACTGGGCTTGTATATAAACCATTAAAATATTCGCTCTCGCTAAAAAAAATAGGGCTATTTAGAACTAAAGCAACACCAGAATTTTTTGAGTAGGCACGCCACATAGATAATCTCCCCAAGCCCCCCTCATTTTCCTCATCATGCTCTGAGAAGCAAGATAGATATGTGTCGGTCATAAATGTATTCATCCAGCCGTCATAATAGCTTTCTAATTTCTTAACAATTTCAGGAGAAATGGGGTTGAGAACTGATTCTAGTTTTTCCTTCAATCCGTCTGAGTATGCATTAATTAAACAATTCTTACCGTGATGCATCTCAGCTTTATCATTCATGCAAGATGCTTCTCTCATCCAAAATCTTTTTTGGGATATTATTTTCATAGCGGCATCAGCGCTGGTGTAGTGAACGAGCGGATTTCTTGTTTCCAACATTTTCATTTGACGGGGGCAAGCAAAAGGAAAAAATATTGAAAAAAGCTTTTCTTCTTCAGGTGTCATGGGAGCCTCTAGTTTCTTGTGAATGATAAACATATAACTGTTCGCACCAATAATAAAGCCCTTTAGGACAACGGACAGCCCTTAGAGGGGCTGTCCCGTCCGTCCGATAATTATAAAGTTTGTCCTACCCCCGTCCGCCTTGTCTTCTGCCTGTCCTAGCTTGTCCGCCCCCGTCCGAAACTAAAGATTTTGTTACAGGTCGGACAGAGCAATCCCGTCCTGAATTTCTGCCAAAATTCTATTAAAAGACCGCTTCATACTCTCTTCCTTCCCAGTCAAAACCCCTCCATTCACTAACCGTTTGTAAAACTCTTCTTTCGATACATCCCTCTCTAAGGTTTTAAAAACCTCCAATGCTCTTTGAGCTTGTGGAGAAATTTTAATTGCCTCAGAAGTGGACAGGACTAAAACCGCCCCGACCTCAAAACTCTCAGCCTCTCCGACTGGAATTTGAATAAGTTCAAAGTTAAGTGACTTAGGCTCCTCCGCATCCTTCATTTTGGTACAGGAGAATTTCACCTGATTCCCTGACTTCTCGAACTTAAACTCTCCGTCCCATGCACCCTTACCCGTCCAAATCCCGTGGAGTCCCATATTATTGCGCGTACCTGTATGGTGTGGATGGGGACGCATATCGTTAATGGAAGCGGATTGGGTATCGTCACCGCCGCAGGTATGAAAACCGAATTCGGGAAGATTGTGGGGCTGACTGAAAGGATTCAGGAAACAGAGACGCGACTTCAAAAACAATTAGGCATTCTGGCCAAACAGCTCACCGTTCTTGTCGTCGCGGTTGCTGCTGCTTTTATTTTAATCGGATGGCTGGGTGGCCAGCCCCCCCTGCAAATGTTTATGGCAGGTGTTTCTCTGGCGGTTTCCGCTGTGCCGGAGGGGCTGCCCGCCGTTGTTACCATTACACTGGCGCTTGGCGTGCGGATTATGGCGCGGCGCAATGCTCTGTTGCGCCATTTGCAAACGGCGGAAACTCTGGGGGCAACTTCCGTGATTTGTACCGACAAAACCGGCACTCTCACCAAAAACGAAATGACCATACAAAAATTGTGGCTTGGCAGCGGGGAAGTTTGTATCAGCGGCGTAGGTTATGAGCCTCAGGGACAATTTACCAAGGATGGGCAGACGATTACACCTCTTGAACATGCCGACCTCATGGCTTTGCTAGAAACAGGTGTCATCTGCAACCACGCGCACATTGCCCGTTCCGGTAGCGGATGGGTGGCCATTGGATCCCCTACCGAAGCTGCTTTCGTTGTGGCCGCCCAGAAATCCGGCATGAATGGAAAAAAAGATTGCAATATCTGTTGCGAGTTTTCTTTTAATTCCACTCGCAAGCGCATGTCGGTTGTCGAAGAGTGTGCCGAAGGTATGGTTTCGCATGTGAAAGGCGCACCGGAAATTTTGCTGGCGCGGGCCAGCAAAGTTCTCATCGACGGAAAGGAATACGTTCTGGATGATGGTATGCGCCACGAGATCAAAACTGCTTGTTCGGGGTATGCACAAGACGGCATGCGTACTCTGGCGCTGGCGCGCAAAAGTTTTTCACTTTCAGAAGATATCGACGAAGGAATGGCCGAAACGGAGCTGGTCTTCTTGGGCGTTGCGGGAATTATCGACCCTCCGCGCCCCGAAGCCCAAGATGCCATTGAAAATGCGAAGAAAGCCGGAATCCGCATTTTTATGATCACCGGTGATTCTCCCGATACGGCTTTGGCTATCGGCAAACAAGTCGGATTGAAAGCCGAGCAAGCCGTGACGGGTACAGAAATTTCCAAATTGAGTGACGAAGGACTTCTGGAGCTTCTCGATATTGACGTCATTTTTGCCCGCACAGTCCCCGAAGATAAATTCCGCATCATCAAACTTTTGCAAACACAAGGGCAGCTTGTCGCCATGACCGGCGATGGGGTTAATGACGCTCCGGCGCTTAAGCAAGCAGATATTGGAATCGCAATGGGCATACGCGGCACAGATGTCGCAAAAGGCGCTTCCGACATGGTGCTAACAGACGATAATTTTGCCTCAATCGTTGCGGCCATCGAAGAAGGACGCAGGCAGTATGCGAATATCCAAAAGTTCGTTCGCTATCTGACGTCTTCGAATGTCGGCGAAACTTTTGCCATTTTCATTAATATCCTTCTGGGGCTGCCTCTTATTCTTCTTCCCATTCAAATTCTGTGGGTCAATCTGGTTACGGACAGCTTTACAGCTCTATCTCTCAGTTTGGAAAAAGCGGAAAAAAATGTCATGAGCGCGCCGCCGCGCCCCATAAACCAGCCCATTCTCGATCAACGCACTTTAGCGGCGCTGGGGATATTTGGTTCCTATATTGGAATTGCAACACTGCTCCTTTACCAGTTTTATCTGGGCAACTCATCTTACGAGATGGCCAACAGCGTCGCATTTACGGCCATGGTGGTCATGGCCAATATTCATGCTCTCAATTTCCGCAGCTTTGACAAACCCGCCCATAGAATCGGTTATTTTTCCAACCCTTGGGTTCTCGTTGCTGTGGCCTCCATGCTTGTCCTTCAGGGGTTTGCCGTTTACACCCCTTTTCTTCAGTTGGGCCTTAATACGGTTCCGTTGGGTTTACAGGAGTGGTCGCTGATCTTTCTTGCCGCCACGCCTCTGCTGTTGTTGACCGAGGCCTACAAAACCGCCAAATCCCCTATCTAACCATCCCCCTCGCCTCCGTCTTTGAACAATAGTTTCTTTGTGGGACGTCATTTGGAAATGATGTTCACAAAATCTTAAACAATCAGATGAATAATATGGCCAGAATGTGTCACCTCGCCCACCCAAAAGCGAAACTAGTTCAGTAAATTCAAGTAAAAATAATTATTATTTTTTTATGATTTCATTATTACATCAATACATGTAGTAACCTACTTCCCATTTCGAAACTTTATTCGTTATTTACTTGATTACTACACTATTAAATATTTCAAATGAATACTTAATATTTTTGATAGTTTCGCTTTTGGAAAAAATTTTTTCTTTTTTGTCGTTTTTCTCTTGCAACTTATCTCAGGCTTTTGTATAAAGATCTTACACACCCTCTATTACCGCCGTTTGTCCGGAGCACCGAAAAGGTCTCCGGACCTTTTTTTCATTCGATCGCAGACTTAGGGAAAATTGTGAAAAACTGGGGAAATGGCGATCCCGGCAGGACTCGAACCTGCAACCCTCTGCTTAGAAGGCAGATGCTCTATCCAGTTGAGCTACGGGACCGTCTGATAACCGTTTTAGGCGGAAGCCTCTTCCGGCGGAATATATTTGAAGTTATCAACGTAATTACGCGGCGTTACTTTCCGCTCTTGCGCCGGAAGAACCGTATAAGTCCACCCTTTGCAATTTGCGAATTCAACCGCTTTTTCCATCGAGGAGAAATTCAGCTTGACCTGCCCCAGTGCGTCCTTCGAGCTGGTCCAGCCCATAAGATTTTCCGGCGCTCTCTGGCTCTTCAATTCATACTCCAGCACCCAGGACTGCGTTTTGGCGCGGCCGGATTGCATGGCGGATTTGGCGGGGCGGTAAATTCTGACTTCCATGGTCGTCTTCCCTTCAAAAATCGAGCTTACCCTATAGGAGTTGCCAAAAAATTAAAAGGGGGGAAATCCCCCTTTTCTACCACCTGAACAGCTTTTTGGCGGCGAATCCGGCCACAATCCCGATGATGACGTAGGGCAGGAAATTGAGGAAATAGGCTTCGCCGACATTGTCCTTGGGACAGACTAGGCGCATACCGATCCAGCCGAATTCGCTGACCGCCAGAACGGCAAAGCTGGCCAGTGCGCACGGCATCACCGTCGCCCCTTTGCGAACCAGCAGAATCACGGCAATGGCCGGAAGGGTTGTGTGAAGAAGCGTGTTCATCCAGCAATGGGACAGCCAGTTCTCGCGAATATCGCCCATTCCTTCGAAAAACAGGCGGTCGAGCATCCAGAACACCTGAACGGACAGAAGCGTGACAGGTACGGCGATAAACTTCTTATAACGCTCGCAATCGGGAATGGTGAGCCAGAACGTCATCAGCGAAGCGGCAATTCCCGTGGCAAAGGCCAGCGCGAGTTCAAAAATATACTCTTCACGATTCATCGCCTCAATGATGTTTTCACGAAGACCAATCGTAAGCGCCACAGCGGTCGTGTAGGTTACAACCAGCAATATCCACAGCAGAGCCCGACGCATCGGGTTCACGCACTCCATAGGCTTCAGGTCGCCGCACAAATTCCGGATGGTCTGATCAATGTTGTTATTGTTGTCGCAACTCATGCCAATTTCTCTTTTAGTTTCTGAAGGGCACGGTGCATCGTGACCTTAACGGCCGACTCGGAAAGTCCGGTTTTTTCCGAAACTTCTTTGGTGCTATATCCTTCTATTTTTAATAACTCCACAACCCTTTTCTGTTTTTCGGGCAGTGACTCCAATGCCTCTTCAATATCCTTGAACGAGGCCTCCGACTCTCCTCCATTGAGATAATCCGGCACATCTACCGTTTCAATAGACACCTGTCGGTTCTTCTGCGAGGCGTAATGTTGTCGCAGAAAATCCGTGCGGCGGAACGATACAATCGCCATCAGCCACGGCAAGAAAGGGCGATCCGGGTCGTAGGTATGCAGCGCCTTGTGAACGGAAATCAGCACTTCCTGGACAACATCATCCACAAGATCGGGAGAAGGCAGGGATTTTGTGACGGCCCTGCGGATCAGCGGCACTATTCCCGTCAGCAGGTCGCGATAAGCCGCCGCGTCCCCTTTCTGGGCACGGGAAGCCAAAAGTTTCCACTTCAGTTCCTTTTCGTCTTGTTCTAGCGGCATGGGCACACAATAAACCAAGGAGCTAGCGCTGTCTTGCTTTTCTTCAAGGTCTGGGATAGGTTCGCGCTGTTTTTTTACTCAATAAAAGCCCAAGAAGAATAGTAAATGTCCGGTTTTAACCTGAACACCCTCAAAGGAATTTCTTTTGTTACTTTATTTGCAGCTCTGGCGACTTCGATTGCCAGTTTCGAGTTTTTCAAGAGCCTGCAGATTTCTCCACTGATTATCGGGATGGTATTGGGTATTGCGGTCGCCAATACGTTCCGTTCGCGCATTCCTCATGACTGGGACAGCGGAATTAAATTCTCGGGCAAGATGGTGCTTCGGGCAGCCATCGTTTTTTACGGGTTCCGCTTGACATTCCAAGATATTGAAGAAGTCGGAATTAGCGGAGTTCTGATCAGTTTCCTGATGGTCACTTTGACCTTTATTATCGGCTACGTGATCGGCACACGCGTTCTGAAGCTTGATAAAGAAACAACCATTCTGACTTGCTCGGGAGCTTCGATCTGCGGCGCTGCGGCTGTTCTGGCCACCGAAAGCGTTATCAAAGCCCCGCCGCACAAAAGCATGGTCGCAGTGGCCACCGTCGTGCTGTTCGGAACCATTGCGATGTTCCTTTACCCTGCCCTGTACCGAGCAGGCATGGTTCCCGTTGATGCACATGATATGGGTGTTTTTATCGGGGCTTCGGTTCACGAGGTCGCCCATGTGGTCGCCGCCGGCAATGCTGTTGGGCCTGATGCCTCCAACACCGCTGTCATTATCAAGATGATCCGCGTTTTGTTCCTTGCCCCCTTCCTTATTGCGATTGGTGCTTGGATTGCGATGTCAGCGACGGACAATAAAAGTGAAGACGGCGAAAAGCCCAAACACAAAATCCTGATCCCTTGGTTTGCAGTGATGTTTATTGCCGTGGCGGGATTCAATTCGTTTCATCTTCTCCCTGAACAGGCCGTATCAACCATCAATACGCTCGACACGTTTGCCCTGACGATGGCCATGTCGGCCCTCGGGCTTGAAACCCATATGGGCAAGTTCAAGGGGATGGGCCTAAAACCCGTCTACCTTGCCGCCATACTCTCCCTGTGGCTGATTTTCGGCGGGTTTGCCGTGACCAAAATTTGTTTATCGGTGTTTTAGATTTCTTGGTGAAAATAAAATGGTCGGGGCGAGAGGATTTGAACCCCCGGCCCACTGCTCCCAAAGCAGTTGCGCTACCAGGCTGCGCTACGCCCCGACCAGTGAGGCTTCAAGGGCACTCTTTTACCCGAAGGCTCAGGGAAGTTCAAGCGATTTTGCCAAAGCATCAGAGGAAACCGTATCCCCTGCCCTTAACCCCAGCTTTTCCGCCATTCCACCACCAATTTCAAGGACGGCACGAACCGGTTTTTCGGGACTGATCGGGGTCAAATCGTTGGGCTTGGCGTTTTGGTAAATCTCCTGAATTCTGGAATCGGAGCCGATGAAAACCATATCCAGCGGAATCAGGGTGTCTTTCATCCAGAAGGCCGGAATGCGCGCATCAGGAAACAGGAACAGCATCCCCGCATCTTCGGCAAGGCTCGTGCGGTTCATCAGCCCTTGTGCACGTTCAACATCGTTGTGCGCGACTTCAACGTTCAGAACAATTTGATTCCCAATCCTCAACTCTTCGGCTTTTGCCGGAGAAGATATCGCGACCATAGCCGCCAGTATCAGGGGGAAAAGATTTTTCATTTTTTCTCAACCAAGACCTCTTCAACAAAATCAAAAACTTTCTGCGCCGTTCCATGCGCATAGATGTCGTTGTGTCCGGCATCCGGCATCTCCACAAGGATTTTCGGTCCCGGCGCGAGATCATAGAGGCGTTTGCCCGTGTCGTGACCGACCACCGTATCCTGCCCAGCCAGCAAAAAGAGTTTGGGGATGGTTACCTTCCCGATTTTTTGGTCGGAATTGTACTGGTCTTTTACCAGCAACGAGGGAAAGGGCACAAACGGGTATTTGTTCGAGACCACGTGCACGATTGAATCAAACGGTACCTGCAAAACCATGGCCGAGAATCTTTCGGGGTGACGTGATGCCAGCTCCACAGCAACGCCGCTTCCCAGAGAATGACCAAACACAATCAACGGATTAGCTTTATGGTCTTTGGCCAAGGGGTCGCTGATCAGGTAGGCCTCGGCGTCTTTGTAAAGTCCCTGTTCGGTCGGGATTCCCTCGTTGTTGTTGTAGCCGCGGTATTCAACCAGAAAGATTCCGTATCCCTGACCCGACATTCCCGAAAAGAACGGGGCCATCCATGCCGGATGGCTGGCGTTGCCGTGGAAGAACAGAATAATCGGTTTTTGTTTGTCTGCAGGGGGGCGAAAAAATCCGGTGACAGTCAATCCGTCTTCGGTTTTGACCGTGACAGGAGCATAGCCCATCAGGACCGCCGCGATCTCGTCCGCTGGCGGATGGGGCGGCATATAAAGCATGGGTCTTTGAAAATAATACATTAAGAAGACAAGGCCTGTATAAACAACAAGAAAAGCGACAATAAAATCTGTCACTTTTTTCTTCAGGCTCATGTTCATTCGTATTTACTCCTTGCTATCGATCAGGCCGGAATTATACATACGGGCATAGACGCCGCCTGTGGCGAGAAGGCCCGCGTGCGTGCCCTCCTCTACAATTCTGCCCTTATCAAGAACGACAATTTTATCGGCGTGCTGGATCGTCGAGAGGCGGTGGGCGATGACGAGTGTCGTACGGTCTTTCTGGAGTTTTTCGAGCGTGTTCTGGATCAGGCGTTCGGATTCGTTATCGAGGGCCGATGTCGCCTCGTCCAGCAGCAGGATCGGTGCATTGCGCAATATGGCACGCGCCAAAGAGAGGCGTTGACGTTGACCTCCCGACAGACGCACACCGTTTTCCCCAACTTCTGTTTGGTAGCCTTGCGGCAATTTCTCGATGAATTCATGGGCGGCAGCGGCCTTGGCGGCTTCGACAATCTGGTCCCCGGTTGCGCCGGCCAGACCATAGGCGATATTCCCCGCGATTGTGTCATCGAAAATCGTGACGTCCTGTGAGACCAGAGCCATATTCCGGCGGAGGGATGCGAACGTGACATCGCGGATATTCGTGCCGTCAATCATCACCTGCCCTGATACCGGGTCATAAAAACGTAGCACGAGAGAGAGTATAGTTGATTTTCCACCTCCCGATGGGCCAACCAGTGCTGTTACTTTTCCGGCTTCGGCGGTGAACGTAATATGATTCAGGGCGTGAGATTCTTCTTCATCATACCCAAAAGTTACGTCGTCGAATGTGATCGACGGCAATGACACATTCAGAATTTGGGCGTTTTCTTTTTGAAGAACGGACGAGGTCTGTTTCATCATTTCGTCCACGCGTTCCGCAGCGCCCAAGCCTTGTTGCATCGAGTTGTTGAGCTTGGCCAGTTTTTTCATCGGCTCGTACGCCAACGAAAACGCCGCGATAAAGGACATTAATCCGCCGGGTGTCAGTTCGCCGTCGGCGATGCGGTATCCGCCATAGACAATGACGCCGAAGACCACTGCGCCGACCATTATTTCATTAATCGGGGTCGAGAGATTTGCTATCCGCGCAGACTTGATGTTGAGGTTACGTACACTCATGACCGCTTCGCCTGCACGTTCGCGTTCGCGTTCTTCCATGCCGTAGGCCTGAACCTGACGAATGCCCTGGAAAATTTGGGTCAGGACTTCCATCAAATTGGCCGTCTCTCCCTGAATGGATTTTGAAATCTTACGAAGGCGACGTCCCAAATGGGCCACCAGACCCGAAGCAAACGGGAAAATCGCAAAGGTCAGAAGCGCGAGGCGCCAATCCTGCCAGAACATCACCCCCACCAGAAAAACAAGCGTCAGCAAGTTGCCGCCAATGCCGGTCAGCGAATCCGTTACGGCGACACGCATCACGCTCACATCGTTGGTAACGCGAGAGACCAGTTGTCCGCTCGGGTATTTATGAAAGAACTTGAGGTCAAGCGTCATAAAATGCGCGAATACGTCGCGTTGAATGTCGGCCACAACAGACATCGAGATTTTGTTCATTTTGATGGTGGAAATATAGGTGGAGATCCCCCGCACGGCGAACGATGCCAAAATCATCGCCCCGAGCGGAATAATGACATGCACGCTTTCGGGATCGTTTTGCACCCCGATCATCGCCTTATCAAGGACCGGCTGGAGCAATTTGGCAAAGGCCGCGGTCGCGCCCGCCGCGATCACCATAAATAGCAATGCCACGGCCACCTGCCCGCCATAGGGCGTCAGATAGGTCCTCACCAAAGGAGCCAGAAGAGAAAATGTCGTATGTTTTTGTTTTTCGCTATTCACGGGGAGAAATTAAGGGAAATCCTCGCAAAGCGCAAGAGATCTGCTTAACCCGCGCGTTTGCGGTGTTTACGGTCGGGCAAGGCTTTGCCCCATTTCAGCTTGTCCACCAGATAGGTCGGGCGGATGTTGTTGAATTGGGTGATGAGCATATTAAGTGACTTGTTTACATCGGCGGGCGTAGACGCATTCTTGAAAATCGGGGCATGCATGCCGCTTCTAACCAGACAGGTGTCCATATTCACGAGGCTGGCACCTGTGATATCGTGAGCCATCGTGTCACCAATCATCACTGTTTGACCGGGATAAATATCGTTCCGGTGCAAGATATGGATGCAGTGGTGATAGATGGGTTTATAGGGTTTACCGATCATATGCACCACGCCGCCCAATTCCTGAATGCGGCGGCTGATCAGGGTGGTTCCCGTTTTGTAATTTTTTCCGAGCAAGGCACGGCTGTCAGGGTGAATGCACAGCGTCTTCAAACGGCGGCGCACGATTTCACGCAACGTGTCTTCATAGGAAGCCGGTTCTTTTTCGAGCGTATCCCAACCGGAGATCAGAACGAAGGTCGCGTCTTCCAAGGAATTGACGAGCTCAATTCCGATGTCCTTCAAGAACGTCTGTGTGCGCTCACCGCCAATCAGGTAACAGGATTTTCCCAGCCCTTCGAAGACTCCGTCTTTCTGGGTTTCAAGCCCTTGGGCCAACAATTCGCCGGAAGTCAGGATTTCGCTATAGAGTCCGTCGGGCATTCCCATTTTTTTGAGATATTCGGCCATTTGGCTGGCGCGCAGCTCGGAATTGGACATAAGCAGGACAAACTTTTTGCGGTTTTTAAGTTCTTTGAGGCACTCGATGGCCCCGTCGAATACCTTTTCGGAATCGTGGAGAACCCCCCACGTGTCGATGATAAACCCCGTGTAACTATCTGAAATATCAGAGATTCCCTGACAGAATTTGGTATTGGCCATGGTGCGTTTGCCCTTTGAATTTGCAAAAACTCTTTCCAGTTTAGACGGCAAATCTAAACGGAGTGTTAGCAACACCAAAAAGTTTCACTATCAGTGCGTTTTGGCGCTGCGTCCGGCGATCTCGCACAGGATTTTATAGAGTTTCCCGATATCCGAGGTGTGGAACAGGGACGACAGCAATTCACCGTAGTCGTTGGCCTGAGATTGCTCCAGAATTTCCTCGTACTGACGGATGAAACGCAGGATGTAGGTGCGGAATTCGCTATCGTCGATGAATTTCTTCTGGCTTTTTTCCAACGGGATCTTGTTCGACATTTCGACCAAGTGATGAGCAAAGGCCGACACGTCCCCACGTTGATAGGCGCGCAATACCCGTGCGTCGATCTCGTCTTCCAGATGGCGCGAGACATCGACTGCCAACGAATACAAACTCTCGATAATAAATTTCGAAGCAGCGAGGAACGATTCCCGTTCGGAACGTAATTGCGTTTCCTTGAGCTTCTTCGCTTGTTCGGCAATTTCCTGAACGGAACGGTACAGCGTTGCCGAGTTGCGCGAGAAGACCGTTGCAGCTTCCTCGGCGGCTTCGACAGCCTTGCGGGTGATGGCCGCCATGCGATTTGATTCATCAGTAAGTTTCTGATGCGAGAGGTCCATATTTTCGATCACCAACGATCCGGCCTGACGGACTTCTCCGGCGCGGGAGGTTAGACGTGCGGTGGCGTCCGCGATCTGATCGACAACATCCATCGAAGATGCCGAAATGCCCACGGCCTGTTTGCGCAATTCTTCGCCATAGTTTTCTGCGTTAGTCAGGGACGATTTCATATAGGTTTCGATTTCGCGGGTGCGGACCGATAGGGTTTCTCCGGATTTTTGCAGATCAACAAGGGATTGCTGGACGGCTTCGACCAGACGGCCCGTTTCTTCGCGGACGGTTGTGACAATCCGTGCGGTTTTATGCGTGGCCTGCTCCGCGAAGAGCGACATACGTTGTCCTTCCTCAAAATAAACTCTGGCACTGTCGCCCAGCTTGCGAGTGGTCTCCTCGATTTTGACATCCATACTCTCTGTAGACTGGCCAAAGAGGTCGGTGGCTTCCTGCAAATCAGTGGTGGCTTTGCCAACCATCATGGATATGTCTTCCATATAGACATCGAGGTTTTTCTGTAGGGTTTCGACTTTGGCTTTGACCTGATCTGTGACCAGTTGCAAATCGTCGATGCGTCCCTTGACGCCTGTCTGGACGCGAGAAAGAGATTCTTGAGCGTCCTCGGCAACATCGCGGATTTCAATGATCGACTGGCCGAGATCTTCGGACATAGCCAGCATTGATTTCGCCCCCTCCATGACTCCGGCATTGAGTTTTTCCAGACGATCATCCAGTTGACGTCCGATATCACTCATGCAGGTGACGGCCATTTCGGACGAGGAAACATAATTTTCGCGCAGCGCCGCGTATTTGGCTTCAAGTGCTTCTGCGGCTTCGATCAGGCGGTCGCAGTCCGGCGCCACTTGACCCGCAAGATGCGACAGGCGTTCCGTATTGTCATGCAATGATGTGCTGACTTCCGACGTTCTCTGGTCAATTGTTTCCATGGCCTCGATGATACGGTTTTCCATTTGAAGCACATTGTCGGCCACACCCGAGACATGATCGAGCAGCGCATCACCACGGTCGAACAAGGCCTGCCCCATCAGACCGATCTGGCTTTCTGATACCGTCAGGGAATCTGTCAGGTCTTGCGTCTGAGCTTTCAAAAGTTCGGCGATTTCCGCAGTGCGACGTTCGAGTTCATCCACCAGAACGGACAGCCCTTCTTTCTGGTATTCGACATGGTCACCGATCTGTTTGGAATGGGACGCCAACTGTCCGGTCACAGCCGCAACGTCTTGCAGGTTGGATTTGAGCGACGAGCTCATCTCGGTCATCGAGTCACCCAGCTTGCTGCGGCTTTGTTCCAGTTCAACAATGCGAACCGACAGGCGATCATCAAGATCTTTCGTTTGTTCGGCCAAACGGTCGACCGATTTGGTCATTAGAGCCACCGGTTCTTCGGCGCGCTCGACAACCTGCTCGGCCACTTTTCTCAGAATTTCGCTGGAGCCTTCGATCTCTTCAACCGTGAAGCGGCGCTGTTGAGCCAGATGTGCGGTCGCGCTTTCCAGCTTACTGCTCTTTTCTTCCAGAGTTTCGATCAAGGAGGATACTTCATCGCGGTTGGTGCGCGACGATGCAACGAGACGGTCGATCCGTTCCTCTACAGCACGACCAGAGTTTTCGATTTGTCCCGATGCTTCGGCTACGGCTTTGTCGATCAGTTCCTTCGATTTGCGGACCGAGGCTGTGATCGTATCCGCTCCTGAGAGCGCCATCGTCAAGGCCTCTCCCAGTTTATGGGACGCCAGATCGCCGACCTTTTCCAGTTCGGCGGTGCTGTCCAACAGATCTTTGGCCGATGTCGCAAGATTTTCAGCACGTTCAGACAATTTCTGTTCGATATGGTCGGTGCGTTCGAACAGCGATTTCGATGTAGTTTCAACCTTTTCAAGACTGCCTTCCATCACCGAGATCACACCCTCAACGGCAGAGGAAATGCGTTCCGCTCCTTTCAGGCTTTCATCAAAGCGGTTTGCTCCGTTGTCGATTGACGCGGCCACGCCTTCAAGACGGCTGGTGTCCGTTTCCATTTGCAACTGGGCTCGCTGGATTTGAGCGGCAATATCATCCATGCGTTTCGAGAGATCTTGTGCTGCGGCGCCAAGGCCGTTTTCGATGGCAGCCACTTGCTCTTTTGCACGATCTCCTGCCTGAGAGATTTTTTCGGCACCGGAGGTAAACAGGGCGTTGATCTCTTCGCCCAGCTCGGAGATTTCCGCCGAGACATTCTCCCATGACTGGATGCCCTGTCCGGCTTTGTGAGAGATCATGGTGGTCTGGGCTTCAATGGTTTCGGTCAGGGACAACAGTTCTTCCGAGCGCTTACCGAGCGTATCCGCCAGACGGTCAATGTGGAATTCGGTCTTTTGCGAGACTCCTGCAAAGTCGCGGATTTCGGTGCGCAGCCCTGCTCTTGCGCGCTGGATTGCCTTGATCGCGGCGCGGGAGGATGCCGACATTTCGCTGGCCTGACGCATCAGCATATGAATGTCTTCGGAAATCAATTTCGATTGCTCTTCATCGGGGAACAGCATACCGCGCAATTCTTCTTTCAGGGCTTGCGCATAAATATGCGCATCGCTCCGTCTCTGCCATGTCGCGATACACAGCCACAACATCGCCACCGGAGCCAAGACGCTCGCCAGCACTCCCCCCAGCGTCAACGGCGAGGAGGTAATGGCTTTCACGCTGCCGGGCAGTGCCAGAATATAGATCGCGGCGTAGGTGATCCATGCCACCGTCAGGAAGACGGCCAAGGCTTGCCCCAGTTGTAGCCAAACTGAGGCCACAGGAGCCCCCAATTTGATTTTACGGCCAGTGTAAGAGCGGTTGGATTTGTAGACAGGAGCTTCCACTTTTTCCTGTGCGGTCTCTTCGGCGGCGGGTTCTGCCTCAAATTCTTCAGCAGCTTCGTTGGCCGCGCCTTCGGACGAGGTCAGTTTCCAGTTTTTCAAAACAGGATTTGTTCCCATGAAAATCTTACTTTCAACCTGTTGATTGCCAGTCTCTATCGTCTGGTCGTTGGTGGAATCTTTCTGGTCTTTAGGTACAAAAAGAGTCATGAGCAGCCCGCCCCGCTTTTAAATGGTCAATGATGTGGAATGACCGAAAGGCTGGCATGATTTTTAAATGGGTTCAAGACTCTATCTGAACTTATTCACGTTTATTCAGAAGAAATCTTGCCCTTCTTTTCGCCCATCAGCACAACATATTCCGTAAGATCGCGTTTGATTTCGGGGGCCAGAAGGTAAAGGCCAATAAGATTGGGAACCGCCATCGACAGGAACATCGCATCGGCAAAGCTGATAACGCTGTCCAGAGTGGCGGCAGATCCCATTACGACAAACACAAGATAAAAAACCCTGAAGCCGATGGCCACAGCTTTGCGGTCCCCCACCAGATAGCCAAGGCACTTTTCTCCGTAATAGGAATAGACAATGATGGTCGAGAAGGCGAAGAGGATGACACAAATCATCAGGGCAAAGTCGAACCACGGCAGGACAGTCTCGAAAGCGCGGGACGTCAAGTCGATTCCCGATACCCCCTGCCCTTGCTGATACACACCGGAAATCACAATCACCAGCGCGGTCACCATACAGACAATGACCGTATCGAAGAACGGCCCCAGACCTCCAACCAGCCCCTGACGCACGGGGAATTCGGTTTTGGCCGAGGCCTGAATGATGGCCGCCGTCCCCAATCCTGCTTCGTTCGAGAACGCCGCGCGTTTAACACCGGCTATAATCGCCCCAACAAAACCTCCCCATCCGGCTTCGAGCGAGAAGGCACTCGAAAAGATGGTCGCGATGCCCGACGGGATATGTTCATAGTTCACAGCAAGAACAATCAAGCCACATGCCGTATAGAGTATAGCCATGATCGGCGTGAGTTTCGCAGCTACACTGGCAATCGACTTAACTCCCCCCAGCGTGACCAATCCTGCCAAGCCCGCCAAAATCAGACCAAACAACCAGCCTTTATCGGCAAAGAAGCTTTCTTCGCCACCCGTCGCGTAGACCACTTGCTGATAGACCTGATTGGATTGGAACATGTTTCCTCCCCCCAGCGCTCCGCCGATACAGGTCACGGCAAACAGTGCGGCAATCGCGACTCCTACTTTGGGCAGGTTATGACGGGCAAATGCCTCTTTCAGGTAATACATCGGGCCACCAGACACTTCGTCGGGGCGTTCGGGGTCGGGAAACTGGCGGTATTTATGTCCCAGCATCACTTCGGAAAATTTGGACCCCATGCCAAAAATACCCAGCATCAGCATCCAGAATGCGGCTCCGGGCCCACCAAGAGTAATAGCCACGGCAACGCCCGCGATATTTCCCAGTCCGATGGTAGCCGAAAGGCAAGCCGCCAAAGATTGGAAATTTGTGGTCTGCCCTCTGGCATCCGGCTCCTCATATTCGTTGCCCAGACATTTGAAGGCATGGCGGGCATAGCGGATATTCGGAAATCCCAGATAGACCGAAAAGAAGAGCGCCCCCAGTGCCAGCCACGCGACCACCAGAGGAACGGTTACTCCGGCAATCTCAGGCCCCCAGAAGACAATCAATTCAATAGCGGACGAGATGGATTTGAAGGCGTCGTCAATAGTGGCGTCAATGGACATGGGCATTTCCCCTTACTCTTCGGTTACCCGCAAAGCGTACTGGAAATAGATGATATTCTAAAGGGATAACTCAGTTTTTTGCACAGATCGGGTGAGATACCGGATGTCCGGGGAAGATCGTCGAGGCCCATTTGCGCAGTTTGGCCGTATCCATCTGGGCAGCTTTCGGGATGCGTGGCGCATAAGCCGAACAGAATGCGTCGGGGCGCATAACAGCCGCATCTTTTGAGATTTCATTGGCGAAGTCGGTCCTGACTTGGTGCAGGTGGCTTTCAGGGTTCTTGACCCCTTCACTTTTGTAGAGGCTCAGAAGGGTCTGTTCGTATTCTGAAAAAAGGCGGGAGTTTTTGTTGGTGAATTGCTGGTACTGTTTATAGAGATTCGTCTGGTTTTTTGGCCAGAGGTGCTGGCAATTCAGGCCAATCACCATCAATTCGCTGTGGATGCGAATGCCTTGTTCGGCCTCGGCCTCTTTCATGGTATAGCATTTTGAGAAAGCGGGTGAAGAAAACGCAACAATTAACAGAAATAGAATAATATTTTTCAATCTACCCTCATATTGCCTTTAGGCTGCTACCGGCGTGATCAACGGCTCACCATTAAAGTGGGCCTTGATATTCGCAATCACCAATTTGCCCATTGCCGTTTTGGTCTCGGCTGTGTTGCCCCCTATATGGGGTAAAAGCACCACGTTGTCCATCGAAATTAGCGCTTCGGGCACATGAGGCTCATTTTCATAAACATCAAGGCCAGCTCCTCCAATATACCTGTTCGAGAGGGCGATCAGCAAGCTTTCGGTATCGACAACTGTGCCACGGGCGACGTTGATCAGCGTTCCTTTGGAGCCAAGCGCCTTCAGAACGGGGAGATTGATGATGTGGTGCGTTTCAGCCCCCCCGATACAAGAACAAACCAGAAGATCGACCTCGGATGCCATTTTCTCGATATTGTCGTAGTAGTCATAGGGTAAGTCCGCCTTCCGGCTGGGGCCCTGATAGACCACTTCCATTTCGAACGCCGTGCAGCGGCGGGCAATCGCCTGCCCGATCCGGCCCATCCCGATAATCCCGACTTTTTTACCGGTTAATGTGGTCGCAGCAGGAAATCCTCCAGCAGGCCATTTACCGATGCGGACAAATACATCGGCCTCCACAATCCGTCTCAGTGTTGCCAAAATCAGCGACATCGCCGTGTCTGCCGTGTCATTCATGGGGGTATCTGGTGTGCTACTGACCGCGACCATTCGGTCCTTAGCTGACTGAAGGTCGATATTGTTCACCCCTGCCCCGAATTGGGCGATCAGTTCGAGATTGGGTAGTTCCTCAATAATCGTGCGCGTCACCTGCATGCCATTGAACGCCGAAAGGATGACCTGAACATCAGATTTAATTTTCTGGAGTGTTGCTTCGGGATCGGGCTCTTTCCACAAGCGGATCAGCTGGTAATCCCTCTCCAATTCCTCCATCTCAGCGGGCAGCATGGTTCCTAGGGCCAAAATTGTTTTTTTCATAGAGGCTTTACCGGATATGAGTTAAAATGGTTTCCGTCACTATATCACCAATCCGGAGGAAATGAAGTCATGACAAAAATTTTTACGGCTCTTTGCCTGACAATCCTCCTTATGATCCAGTCTCCTGCCTGGGCCTGCAAGCCACCCCCCCCCAATCTGACATTCGAGCAAGTTCTGATGAGGGAGCCTGTCGTTTTTATCGGCAAAATCCTGAGCGTTGATAATGGCGAGGTTTCCGTCTTTGTCGAGCATCCATTCAAAGGCGTGATGGCCGGCGGGTATGTCACAGAATTGCCGCCAACGACTTCGTGCCGTGTGTTCACGCCTCAAGTCGGAGAAAGATGGTTTTTTTCTGGCATGTTTGAGCCTTCTCCGACTATGTTGCTGCAAAAGGCAGAAACAGAAGGAGAACCTCAACAAGTTGAAGGCCAGCCCACCCCCACTGCCAATCTGGTCCGCCTAGACGACATCAAGCTCAACATGCCTGCAGAATATCAGGAATGCGAGACCAGCATCGAGTGCATGCCCATCCCCTATGACTGTACCCAGACATCTGTCAACCGTCTTAGATACAATGATGCCCAGCAAACCATTCTGCAGAGGGGCAAGCGCCCCAAAATGCGCGGATGCCACACCCAAGCCGCCATGACCCTACCTTGGCCTGTCTGCCAAGAGGGAGTTTGCGGAATCTATGAACTCCAGCGCCCAAACCAGCCCAAAAAGTAGCGGTTTCTATTGATTTTTCCCTACTGATCGTGCTTTAAACGCGCATGACCAACACCACGAAAAAACTCTATATCAAGACCTATGGCTGTCAGATGAATTCCTATGACACCAAGCGTATGGAAGACATTCTCCGCCCGCTGGGGTATTCGTCTGCCGATGAGCCAAAGGATGCCGATATGGTAATCCTCAACACCTGTCATATTCGCGAAAAAGCCACCGACAAGGTCTTTTCCGATCTGGGGCGGATTCGTCCGCTCAAGCAGCAAAGGGAAAAAGACGGTGGGCAGATGGTTCTGGCGGTGGCCGGCTGCGTGGCACAAGCCGAAGGGGATGTCATCCTTTCCCGCGCGCGGTATGTCGATCTGGTGTTCGGGCCGCAAACCTATCACCAGCTTCCTGAAATGATCGCGCAGATCACGGGGGCTTACGGATCAAAACGTATTATCAATACCGATATGCCTGTTGAAGAGAAGTTTGACCACCTGCCGCAGGAAAATGCGGTGAACGGACCATCGGCCTTTCTTTCCGTTCAGGAGGGGTGCGATAAATTCTGTACGTTTTGTGTCGTTCCCTACACGCGCGGATCGGAATATTCCCGTCCTGTGGCCGATATTCTGAATGAGGCCAAACGGTTGATTTCCAGTGGCGTCAAGGATATCACCCTGCTCGGCCAGAATGTGAATGCCTTTCACGGCGAAGGGCCTGATGGCAAGACATGGGGACTTGGCCGCTTGTTGCAAGAACTTAATGATTTCCAGGGAGTCGAGCGGTTGCGCTATATGACGTCCCACCCCAATGACGTACAAGACGATCTGATTGCGGCGCACCGCGATCTTGAAAAAGTTATGCCGTATTTGCATCTTCCCGTTCAAAGCGGGTCAGATAAAATTCTCAAAGCCATGAACCGCAAGCATACGGCGCAGTCTTATCTCGACGTTCTGGCGCGGTTCCGTGATGCGCGGCCCGACATTGTGTTTTCGTCGGACTTTATCGTGGGCTTTCCGGGCGAAACGGACGAGGATTTCGAGGCTACCTATAATCTGGTGGAAAAGGTCGGGTATGGATCGGCTTATTCGTTCAAATATTCTGCACGGCCCGGCACTCCGGCAGCCAATATGCAAGGTTTGGTCCGTGAAGATGTCAAAGATGCCAGACTTGCCAGATTGCAATCCCTCATTACTTCACAATCACTGGCCTTTAACCAGTCGTTTATCGGCAAAACCATACCGGTCCTGTTTGACGACGAAGGCGTTCGCGACGGTCAAGCCCATGGCCGGACAGAACACAACCAGTCGATCCATGTCAAAGCCCCTAAACGGGTGGTCGGGCAAATTCTGGATGTTGTTGTGACCAGCGCCGGACAAATGGCCTTGCATGGCGAGGTCAAACAGGAGCAGAATGAGGCCGCGTGACCCATAAGGGGGTATTATGAGTTTTATTGCCAAGCATATTTCGGGAAACGACGAGCGGATCGTCTATATCGCCCGTATTCACTGGATTTACGTTCTTCAAGGGTTTTTGTGGTTTGTTCTGCTGTCTATCGGGGGGATTATTCTCAATTTCGGGCTGTGGTACGGTTTGTATCAACTATCCTCCGTGGTCCGTGTTCCGTTTCTGATCCCTGAAAGTCTTTCAAAAGAATATGCGTTGTTTTTTATGATGCTGACGGTTGGGGTCATGGTGTTATGGATTCATATTCTCAAATTTCTGGGAACAGAAATTGCCCTGACCAGCCACCGCGTCATCTATAAAGTCGGATTTTTCTTTGTCACGGTCGAAGAACTTGATTTGGCCGAAATCAAGGAAGAACGGGTTCATCACGGCATATTGGGGGCTTTGCTGAATTACGGGGAAATCCATCTGGACTCCCGTTTTGTCGGGGACGTTACGCTTCCAGCCATCCGCAATCCTTATAAATTATTGAAATATATAAATAAAGTCAGGATCGGCATGCCCCACGACGGCCTCCCGCCCCCTCTTCCCGATCACACACCTTTCCCCTGATTTTCCGGTTTGTTTTTTGATTTTTAAGGTTTCGTGCTATAATTAGTCTTCAGACAACAGAGGAGCCTGACCATATCAGTTCTTGAATTCAACGACCTGTCCCTGATCCCGTTTCTGTACGGCGAGCATAACGCCAACATTCATTACCTCGAACATGCCCTTGATGTTCATATTGCCGACCGCGGCAATACGCTGGCTATTTCCGGCGACAGCAAAAATGTACAGGTGGCCGAGCATGTCCTCAACAGCCTTTGGGGGCGTGTTCAGAAAAAGCACCCCCATGCGATGGTGTCGCCCGCCGATAT
The DNA here is from genome assembly GCA_029558635.1 of Pseudomonadota bacterium. GTDB lineage: Bacteria > Pseudomonadota > Alphaproteobacteria > Micavibrionales > Micavibrionaceae > UBA1573. Next base: position 719,181 of record JAKQEE010000052.1, read on the forward strand.
CGACGCAGTGATCCGTTTCTTTGAACATCCCCCGAAAGGAGAGTCTTCTTCTGCCATGACATTCGATGTTGCCGCTCTTCCGTCATCTCCCGCGCTTGACGATAAAAATGCAATCCAGACCAAAAAACGTTCTCTGGTTCCGCGCACGAAAAATCAGGCAACCTATGTCGAGGCCCTGCGCAAAAAGGAAATGGTTTACGGCATCGGACCTGCGGGGACCGGTAAAACCTATCTGGCGGTCGCCGTCGGTGTCGAGATGTACGAAAAAGGTTTGATTGAACGCATGGTCTTTTGCCGCCCTGCGGTCGAGGCTGGCGAGAAGCTCGGCTTTCTTCCGGGGGATATGCGCGAGAAAATCGACCCGTATCTGCGTCCAATTTATGATGCGCTCTATGATTTTATGGGCGGCGAGCGTGTTGAAAAAATGCTGGAGCGCGGCGAGATCGAAATCGCACCGCTGGCCTTTATGCGCGGGCGCACCCTATCGCACGCGTGGGTGATGCTTGACGAAGCACAAAACACCACCTCGGCGCAAATGAAAATGTTCCTGAGCCGGATGGGAGAGAATTCGCGAATGGTGATTACCGGTGACCCAAGCCAGACCGACCTGATCGACGGGCAAACTTCAGGACTCCATGAATCTATGAATATTCTGCGCGATATTGAAGAAATTGCTTTCGTTGAATTCACGAATGCCGATGTGGTTCGTCACAAGCTGGTTGGCAAAATCCTTCACGCCTACGATTCTAAAAATGCCAAAAAGTAACAGTAAGTCTCATGTCGATACCCTGTTCGACTCTCCCCTGTGGGGGAGAGCGCGTTTGGGGGCCAAAAGCTTGGTTCCCGAATTGATCGAGATGGCTTGGACCAATGTGCCAAACCGTCCACGCGGGTTTGTGCCGGAAGTCAGCGTGACCCTTACCGATGATGCCTCCATCCGTATTCTCAACCGCGAGCACCGCGGCAAGGACAAACCGACCAATGTCCTGTCCTTTCCGGACTGGGAGTCTTTGGGCGATATTCCTGCGGGGATCGGTGAAGCTCCGGTCGGTGACATTATTGTGGCGTTCGAGACGGTAAAACGCGAAGCTCTTGAGCAGGGCAAGCCTTTTAAAGCCCATTTTTCCCATATGATTGTCCACGGATTCCTTCATCTTTTGGGGTATGATCATATCGAAGACGATATGGCAGAGGAGATGGAAGCCCTCGAAATCAAAATCCTTAAAAAAGCAGGTATTTCCAACCCTTATATTTAATGCTAAGAAACTGACATCATGTCGTCCGCAGAACCAGAACAGACCGATCCGCCCTCCTCCAGCCCCCAGTCCATTGAGACTCCGCAATCAGGTGGAGGCGTATTGGTATGGCTAAAAAAATTCATGAAGGCTACACGGCCCGAAGGCGATGAAGGACTTCGTGAAGCTCTTGAAGAATATATCGAGGAAATGTCGTCGAGTTCCGAGGCCAGTGGCAGCGGTGTTTCACACGAACTTTCCCTGCTCAGCAACATCCTTGAACTGCGCGACATGACCGCTGAAGATGTGATGGTCCCGCGCGCAGATATCGTTGCTATCGATCTTTCCACTCCGCCTGACGAATTTCTCGATTTGCTTGCGCAGAAACACCACAACCGTATTCCGGTGTACCGCGATACGCTCGACGATATTGTCGGGGTCATTCACCTCAAGGACGTGCTTGAGGCCCTTGTCAAAAAGCAGGACATCCAGATCAAAACTCTGGCGCGCGAAGCTCCGGTTGTGTCCCCTGCCATGCCGGTGTTCGATTTGCTGATGATGATGCGCGAAACACGGCAACAAATGGTGTTTGTCGTTGATGAGTATGGCGGGATTGACGGGTTAGTCACCATCGGCGATCTGATCGGCAGCATTATCGGCGAAGTTCAGGACGAATTCGACAAAGCCGATATCCCCGATCTCATCGAGGACAAGGATGGAAGCTTTATCACCGATGCGCGTATGGAGATTTCGGATTTCGAAGGAAAGTTCGGACAGATATTGAGCGCCGAAGAACGCGATTTGTCCGATACGCTCGGTGGGTTTATCTTTACCTTGTCGGGGCGCGTTCCCGCGCGCGGTGAAGTCATCACCCATGAAGAAACCGGATTTGTGTTCGAGATCATGGAAGCCGATCCGCGGCGCGTGACCCGCATTCGTGTGAGAAAGCCTCTATCACCTCCTCCTACCGCTCAGGACTAGGTTATGCGGTTTTTGTCCCGTTCCTTTTTTCCTACCACCACCGCGGGGCGCTTTCTGTCCTGTTTTTTGATGGGGGCCGTTGGCGGCGGCGGGATGGGGCCGCTTTATCTGTGGCCGTCGCTTCTGATTGCCCTTAGTTTTTTCTGGATTATCCTGACCGACTTTTCGCGTCAGGCCCGCTGGAAATCTTTTGCCGCCGGATGGTTATTCGGATTCGGGTATTTTGTTTTTAGTCTTTACTGGATCGGCAATGCGTTGCTGGTGGACGGCAACCCGTATCTCTGGGCCTATCCGCTCGCTGTGGTGGGCTTACCTGCCCTCTTCTCCTTTTATCCGGCGTTTGCCGCTTTGATCTCGCGCAGTTTGCGCGGCGGGCGCAGCCTTCTGGCTTTTCTGGTTTATCTTGTCGCTATGATGCTGTTCGAATATTTGCGCGGGCGGTTATTTACCGGATTTCCATGGAATTTGTTCGGCATGACGTGGACCGGCAATTTAGCAATGCTTCAATTCCTGTCTATCGGCGGCGTTTACACGCTTTCGTTCCTGACGATTTTCATGTTCTCGGTTCCGGCCTTTGCGTGGAAAGGGGAAAGCCCGAAAGTAGTCCGTTATGGTTTTCTGGTTGCGGCGATTGCCGTTGCCGTCGGTCTTTATATGTTCGGGGCGCAACGTCTAGCCGCTCACCCGACCGAATATAATAACAATGTCGTGGTCCAGATTATCCAGCCCAATATCGTACAGGCCGATAAATGGAACAGCGAAAAGATGTGGGACAATTACCGCGATCTACTGACCATTGTTCGAGCGGATGCCAAACTATCCCCCAAGGGGCCGAATCCGGTTCGCGTTCTGGTTATGCCGGAAACTGCCATTACCTACCATCATCTTGACACGCCGCAGGCGGTCGAGGCCATGCGCGGGGCGTTGATGCATTTCCGCGAGCCGACCTATGTTCTGACCGGTGCGTTGCTCAAGGATACGCATGGGTATCATAACAGTCTGGTTGCGCTGGATCAGGATGTTCACCAGATTTTCAGCTTCGACAAATTCCATCTGGTACCATTCGGCGAATACATTCCGTTCCAGAAATATATTCCCATCGGGCCGATCACGAATTTTTCCGGTTTTGTCGAGGGACCGGGACCGCGAACCGTTATGCTTGATGATATTCCCCCTTTCAGCCCGCTGGTCTGTTATGAGGTTATTTTTCCCGGTGAAGTGACCAGTGACAATCCGCAAAGGCCGGAATGGATCGTCAACGTCACCAATGATGCGTGGTACGGGGTTTCGGCCGGTCCATACCAGCATCTGGCCCATGCTATTTACCGCGCGATCGAGGAAGGTGTTCCCGTCGTCCGCTCGGCCAATACGGGGGTTTCGGCTGTGGTAGACCCCTATGGGCGTCTGGTGACCGTGACCCCGCTTTTGAGCCCTTACAGTGCCGAGAGCCTTCTGCCTCTCCCCGCAGAGGCCCAGCCCCTCTATTCCCGCCTCAAAACTTACTAAATTCTTATGAAAAAGTTGGACTTTTCTGGCTTTTTCATGTAGTTTGGCCGGACAATCCGAATTAAACGGCAAAATACTGAGGTGTCATCATGGGAAATTTTCTTAAGACTCTGGCAATTGGAGCCACTTTTTCTGCATCAGTCGGCTCCGCACAAGCAGGTTCGCCCCCTCGTGATATCTGCATTCTTGATGCTGAAAAGAGTGTTGCCACCATCTATAGCCGTACCGAGGGCAATGAATTTGCGTTCGAACTTAAATCCGCCCGTCTTGTTCGCGGGCGTGATGTTTCTGAAACAGCCGATTATTACTGGGATAAAGCATGGGGGAGACCAGCGAAGCTGGAGCCTCTTACCATTCAGTTCGGGCGCAACGGCAGTTATTCGGCGGATACCTTGATGGCTGCACCGTACCAAAACAGAACAGAGATCGTACCTAAATATGGATCGGCCATACTTGTAAACATTACCGACTGGAAAAGTGGGGGATACGCCGTAGGCACTTGCGAAGAAATCGGCATGAAAGATGGGGAAACCCGTATTTCCGCGCCCATCGTTCAGCCCCTCGGACAATATGGTGCTTTTAAACTGTACGGTCCCGGACAAAGCCGCTAATACAAAACAAAGGGCCGGTACTATCCGGCCTTATTTGTTTCTGGGAAGAATGGTGCGCGCTGAGAGGATTGAACTCCCGACCCACTCGGTGTAAACGAGTTGCTCTACCGCTGAGCTAAGCGCGCATCAGAGATCAGCTTTCTACAAAGTTTTTCGACCAAGATCAAGCGTAAAAAATCACCATAAACCCATAAAAAAACAGCCCGACCACGTGGATCGGGCTGCCAAATCTTTTAGCGTTACAGGGACTAACGTCCGTTAACGGTATCTTTCAGTTCTTTACCTGCTTTGAACTTAGGTTGTTTGGAAGCAGGGATCTTGATGGCTTCACCGGTGCGTGGGTTGCGACCAGTGGAAGCAGCGCGTTTTGCTACAGAGAAAGTTCCGAAGCCGACCAGACGTACTTCGTCGCCTTTTTTCAAGGCTTTGGAGATGCACTCAATCGTTGCTTCGATAGCTTCTTGAGCAGCAGCTTTGGTCATGTCGGTTTTTTTCGCAACGGCTTCAACCAATTCAGATTTGTTCATAGTAACCCCTCGGGTTAGAAAGTTGAGTTAAAAAATAATTCCGCGGACCTCCGCTATCCCTTGAAAATCAAGGTTGGGCAGCGATTCGCAGAATCAATTTTTATGCTCTTTAAACAAAAATCTCAATGACGAATTACACCTTTTTCCCCATTTTCTGCGGTTTTTGGGGATATTTCGTCGATTTTGGCCTCTTTTTCGCTGTTATCCACAGGCTGGATGGGTTCCGGCATGGTCACAAGAGCATGGGACAGCACTTCTTCAATCGTTCCCACAGCCACGATTTCCAAGCCTTTTTTGACGTTTTGAGGGATATCCTCCAAGTCCTTGGCGTTGTCTTTCGGAATCAGAACCTTGGTAATTCCGCCACGCAACGCGGCCAATAATTTCTCTTTCAATCCACCGATCTCAGTAACGTATCCACGAAGGTTCACCTCTCCTGTCATCGCGATATCGCGACGCACTTCAATTCCGGTCAGCGCCGATACAATCGCCGTGACCATTGCCGCGCCGGCAGACGGTCCGTCTTTCGGTGTTGCGCCTTCGGGAACGTGAACGTGGATGTTCATTTCCTTTAAGGCATCATAGGAAATGCCCAATTGGTTCGAGCGTGATTTAATCAGCATCTCGGCCACGGTAATGGATTCTTTCATCACTTCTTTCAGGTTCCCGGTCGTCGAAACTTTGCCGTCTTTACCCGGCATCGTCACCGCTTCAATCGAGAGCAGATCACCACCGACCTCTGTATAGGCCAGACCGTTGACCACACCGATGCGGTTGATCTCTTCGACTTCGCCAAAGCTATAGCGACGGACGCCCGCATATTTGCCAAGATTCTTTGGCGTGATGTGCAGGCTTTCACGTTTTTTCTGGAGGATTTCTTTGGTTGCTTTGCGGCACAGATTTGCCAATTCGCGTTCCAAATTCCGCACACCGGCTTCGCGCGTATAAAAACGGATCAGATCACGCAGGGCGGCATCGGTGATCGAGAATTCTTTTTTCTTCAAACCGGCATTCTTCATTTGCTTGGCAATCAAATGCTGTTTGACGATCTGGAGTTTTTCATCTTCGGTGTAACCGGAAATACGAATGATCTCCATCCGGTCCAGAAGCGGACGCGGCATATTGAGCGAGTTGGCCGTGCAAATAAACATCACGTCCGACAAATCGTAATCCGTTTCCAGATAGTGATCGTTGAAGGTTGCATTTTGTTCGGGATCGAGCACTTCGAGCAGAGCCGAGCTTGGGTCTCCTCTCCAATCCGAAGCCAGCTTGTCGATCTCGTCCAATAGGAAGAGCGGATTCGAGCTCTTCGCTTTTTTCATGCCCTGAATAATTTTACCCGGCATCGCCCCGATATAGGTGCGGCGGTGGCCGCGGATTTCGCTTTCATCACGCACACCACCTAGGGAAATACGCACGAAATTGCGGTTCGTGGCCTTGGCGATTGATTGACCCAACGATGTTTTACCGACACCGGGAGGCCCGACGAGGCACAGGATGGGCCCCTTGAGTTTGTTGGCACGTTGTTGAACGGCCAGATATTCCAAAATCCGGTCTTTCACTTTTTCGAGCGAATAGTGATCGGTATTGAGGATTTTCTCGGCGGCCTTGATATCCTTTTTGACTTTGGTGGCTTTTTTCCACGGGACCGAGAGCAGCCAGTCGAGATAGTTGCGCACGACGGTTGCTTCGGCCGACATCGGCGACATCATTTTCAGTTTTTTCAGTTCACCCAGAGCTTTTTCCTTGGCTTCTTTCGAGAACTTTGTCTGGTTGATGCGTTTTTCGAGTTCTTCCAGCTCGCCTGAACCACCCTCTCCGTCACCCAGCTCTTTCTGAATGGCCTTCATCTGTTCGTTCAGATAATATTCGCGCTGGGTTTTTTCCATCTGGCGTTTGACGCGGCCACGGATGCGTTTTTCAACCTGCAAGACTCCAATCTCGCCTTCCATCAGCGAGAAAATTTGCTCCAAAGCATCAACAACAGTTGGAACTTCGAGGAGTTTTTGCTTCTCTTCAATTTTTAGAGTCAGGTGCGAGGCGATAGTATCTGCGAGTTTCGACGGCTCTTCGATTTGGCTGATCGACACAATGACTTCAGGTGGAATCTTTTTATTGAGTTTCACATACTCTTCAAACTGAGTCACAACCGCGCGAGCCAAAGATTCGAGTTCTGAGGACGAGGTTTTCCCTTCTTCAAACAGAATCGCTTCACCTTCAAGGTACGGATCGGTCGAAGTGAATTTCGAAACACGCGCACGGCGTTCGCCTTCGACCAGAACTTTCACCGTGCCGTCAGGCAATTTCAAAAGCTGCAAGATTGTTCCGACCGTTCCGACATCATATAAGTCGCCCGGCATCGGATCGTCAACCGAAGGGGATTTCTGGGTAACCAGCAGAATCTGCTTTCCCGCATCCATGACTTTTTCGAGGGCTGCCACCGACTTTTCACGACCGACGAACAACGGCACAATCATATGCGGGAACACCACTATGTCGCGCAGCGGTAGAACGGGGTAATTTTGGGAGGAATCTGTCATTTTAAAACCGAGCATGAGACGACCTTTAAGGAATCTTGATCCAAGTTAGAGCATATACTGTGTAGCTTAACCAATTGGTTAATGCGACCCAAAAAACAAGGGGCAAGTCGATCAAATTGCCTAAAATTCGATCAAATATGGCTAATTCTGATAAAAAATGGCCTCTTTTAGGCCATTTTTGGGGGTAAACAACCCTAATAATAGCGAGTACGCCTATTATTTATCGGTTTTTGGCTTCACGTCGTCGCGGGATTTGACAACGTGGTCGACCAGACCGAGGTCTTTGGCTTCATCTGCCGAGAGCCATTTGTCACGGTCCATCAGTTCTTCCAGAAGTTTGTATTTCTGGCCGGTGTGGGTGACATAGGCTTCGGTCAGGATCTTTTTCAAACGGATGATCTCCTGAGCCTGAATTTCGATGTCCGAGGCCATCCCCTGCGCTCCACCAGATGGCTGGTGGATCATGATGCGGGAATTAGGCAGGCAGAAACGTTTTTCCTTGGCGCCCGCCATCAGCAGGAACGAGCCCATAGAGCAAGCCTGACCGATACAGACGGTGGCCACGTCCGGCTTGATATATTGCATCGTGTCGTACATCGCCAAACCGGAGCTAACCACGCCCCCCGGCGAGTTGATATAGAAGTAGATGTCCTTAGTCGGGTTTTCAGACTCAAGGAACAGCAGCTGGGCACAGATCAGCGAGGAGACGTTATCGTTCACTCCGCCGACAAGGAAAATGATGCGCTCTTTCAACAGGCGCGAATAAATATCAAACGCGCGCTCACCACGGTTGGTTTGCTCGATCACAGTCGGAACGAGGTAGTTATTGTAAACGTCAATCGGGTCGCGGTCTCTCATTTTATTGCCTTTAAGAATAGTCGAATCAGAGGGTGGGTTTAATAGAACGGGTCAAGATTAGCCCGTGAGGTGGGATGTTGCAAGGGTCGAGCTGCTGATTTTACATTGCCATAAACAAAAACCCCCGACGTGCATCGGGGGTTTAACTTTTTATCCTATTTCTTTTTAGCTGCCGCTTTTTTCTTAGGCTTGGCGGCCAATTCCCCATCCTCGTCTTCGGCGGTCAAGTCGTCAATCGAGACTTCCTTGTCCGAGACTTTAGCTTTGGTCAGGATGAAATCCACAACCTTGTCTTCGTAGATCGGGGCGCGGAAGGATTCGATCACTTGCGGGTTTTTGGAATAGAATTCCAGAACCTGTTGCTCTTGGCCCGGGAACTTACGAGCTTCGGCATAGATCGCTTTGTAGAGCTCTTCCTGAGAGACTTCAATTGTGTTGGCTCGGCCGATTTCAGCCAGAACCAGCCCCAAACGCACGCGACGCTCGGCAATCGGTTTCAGTTCGTCTTTATCCGCGTCGGTGATGTCTTCCCCAGCTTGTTTCTTCTCTTGCTCCATCTGGCGGACGATGGCGTTGTATTCCATCTCGACCATTGACGGTGGCAGGTCGAAGCTGTGGTTTTCATCAAGAACATCAAGCAAAGCTCGTTTCAGGCGCAAACGAGAAAGTTGGTCGTAGTCTTTCGAGATTTCTTTGACCACAGCGTCTTTCAATGTATCGACATTTTCAAAGCGTAATTTTTGGGCCAGAGCATCGTCGATCTTCACGTCTTCCGGTGTGCGGAGTTCCTTGATATCGACATGGAAGATGGTCGGCTTGCCTGCGAGTTCTTTCACACCGTAATCTTCGGGGAAGGTTACATCTACATCCACGTGATCGCCGACTTTGTGGCCGATCAGCTGGTCTTCGAAACCGGGGATCAATTGACCGCTGCCCAGTTCGACATTCATGTCATGGCCGGACATGCCCGGAAGTTCAACTCCGTCTTTGGTTTTGCCGTGGAAATCAACGACGCACACATCGCCGGTTTTGGCTCCACGAGCTTCTTCAACCTTCACGAAATCGCGGTTGTTTTTTGCGATATTTTCAAGCGTTTCCTGAATGACTTTGTCCTCGACTTTGGCAACCGGTTTTTCAACGGCTACTTTCGCAAGGTCCATGACCGCGAAAGTCGGCAGAACTTCAACTTTCATCGTATAGGTCAGGTCTTTGTTCTCGTCGAATTCTTCGCCGTCTTTCAATTCGATTTTCGGCTGCATGGCCGGACGGATTTCTTTTTGCTTCAGAGCGTCGGACGCCGTTTCCTGAACCAGCTTGTCGAGCACGTTGCCCAAAATCATCTGGCCGTAATGTTTCTTCAGAACAGGCATCGGGATTTTGCCCGGACGGAATCCGTCGATTTTGGCGCGCTGGCCATAAGCCACGAGTTCGGTTTCAACCTTTTTCTTAATGGCTGTGGAAGGAACCACAACCTCGATCTCTCTGGTCAACCCTTCTTCTTTCAAAACAGATACTTGCATTCTTTTCTTCACTTTCCAGTTTAATATTTATGGTGCGGATGAAGGGATTTGAACCCCCACGCCGTAAGGCGCCAGATCCTAAGTCTGGTGCGTCTACCAGTTTCGCCACATCCGCGGAAACAGCCCCGTCTTTTAGCGCAGAACGACTACCAAGCCAAGGGAAAACTATAGGATTGCAGGATTATTCGTCAGTAGAGGAGTCTTCTTCCTCTCCGTCATCCGCCAGAAATTTCAGAACCGATGGTATTTCACTGGCGAGGTCTTCGGAAATCATACCGGGGCCGGCCAATTCCGAGGCCTTTCCGTGCATCCACACGGCGGCGCAAGCGGCTTCGAACGGCGTCAGAACGCGACGTGCCGCGAGGCCCGCAACCATGCCCGCCAGAACATCCCCTGTTCCCGCGGTGGCCAGCCACCCTGAACCGGTCGTATTGACGACTGCACGGCCATCGGGCGCGGCGACAACCGTGTCGGCCCCTTTGAGGACGATGATCGCTCCGGTCTTGGCGGCGGCGGCGGCGGCGCGTTCGACTTTGCTACCGTGGAAATTCGGGAAGATACGCTCAAACTCGCCTTCGTGCGGGGTCAGGATGCAATGCTTTCCTAGAGTTTTATAAAATGTTTTTACGTCGTCTTCAAAAATGGATAGCGCATCTGCATCCAGAACGCACAGGCGCTGCGGGTCTGACACAGCGGTTGCATCGAACACAACTTTCTTGAGAGCTGCAGCATGATCAAGCCCCGCGCCCGGTCCAATCAGGATGACGTTGCGGCGCGGGTCTTTGTAATGCTCCTTGAAGCGGGCCATCTCAACCGACGGCTCGATCATCAGAGAAGGCGATGCCAAGCGATAGGATGTCAATGTATCTGGGTGGGCGGCCACGGTGACCAGCCCTGCGCCGACCCTCAGTGCCGCCATGGACGCCAGTGCGGATGCCCCCGTCATCACCCTCCCCCCCAGAACCACCACATGACCATGGTGATATTTATGGGTCCACAAGGCTTTGGTCGAGGCGTCTTCCTGCCATCCGTGGGAAGGGTCGTTTTCTTTCAGAATGGTTTTGCCGTAGGGCTTTAGGACTTCATCGGGAATTCCGATATCCGCCACAACAATCTCTCCGCACGCCAGACGGCCCGGCATCAGGACATGGCCGATTTTTTTGCGGAAAAATGTAATGGTTAAATCTGCCTGCGGTGTGCAGGGCTGGCATTCCCCCGTATCGGCGTTTAGACCCGACGGTACATCAATCGCGACAATCGTACAGGGGGAGTGTTGCAGACTGAATAAAATTTCCTGTGCATCTCCCGTGATCTCGCGTTCCAGTCCAGTTCCGAAGATCGCATCAACGACGATTCCGTCCTCAGGCAGTCGCAGTTCGTCGAGCGGGATAATATCATCATTCCATTCGTCGGCAGCGCGGGCGGTCAGCCCGTCAAGTTCCTGGCGCTCCAGCTTGCACGAAACCGTGACGTCCCATTTCTTTTTCTTGAGTTCGGCGGCGACAATGAATCCGTCCCCGCCATTATTGCCGGCCCCGCAAATTACCAAAACAGGTTGTTTTTCATACCGTTCACGGATCGATTCGGCCACGGCCTTTCCGGCCTTTTGCATCATGGAATACAGGGTAACCTTTCCGCCTATTGCGTCAGATTCGGCCTGCTTCATCTGTTTAACGGAGAGAATCTCGGTGCTCATGGTTAAAAATAATGACCGAAATTAACCCTTTTGTATAGTGCGTCTTTGGCATGTGTGTTTTTAGGAGAAAGCGGGACGACCGATGGGACTCGAACCCCTGCGTGCTGATTGCACGCACTTTTTATATAAACGTGGGTTCGAAAAGCTTTGAAAAATGGGGCGACCGATGGGACTCGAACCCACGACAACCTGGACCACAACCAGGGGCTCTACCAACTGAGCTACGGCCGCCATTTGGACAGACGGGCTTTATGCTAAAAATTGTTGATTTTGTCTATAGAAAAATGAGAATCCTGTGGACGCCTGTTTAGGGCCGTGCTAAGTACCCATAAAATTCAGGCATAACAGTCCTGCGTTTTTTGCATATACCAACTTTAACGAGGGTAATCCATTATGACCGCCTCCTCTGCTCTTCACTTCAAAAGCAATTCCGATTTCCTGAAATATCTGAAGGAAAACGAGATTCAATACGTCGATTTTGTGTTCACTGACCTGCGTGGCAAACAGCAACACACCGCCCAGCATATTTCGACCATCGCCGAAGATTTACTGCTAGAGGGGATTTACTTCGATGGATCGTCGATTGCCGGATGGAAGAGCATTAATGAGTCGGACATGATCCTGTTGCCAGATATTACGAAGGTTGCACTCGATCCTTTCTCGGCGCAGCCGACCGTCAAGATTTTCTGTTACGTTCTCGAACCTTCGACCCGCAAACCTTATGAACGCTGCCCACGCTCTGTTGCCAAAGCCGCCGAGGCTTATGTCTCAACTTCAGGGGTTGGCGACAAAGCGTTCTTTGGACCGGAAGCCGAATTTTTTGTGTTCGACGATGTAAAATACAAAGTCAGCATGAACAAAGTGTCCTATGAAATTGATTCCGTCGAAGGCCCATATAACACCGATAAAGCTTATGAGAGCGGCAACCTCGGCCACCGTCCGCGCGTCAAGGGCGGCTATTTCCCTGATGCCCCGGTTGATACGGGGGCCGACCTGCGCGGTGAAATGCTTTCTGTCCTCGCGGGCATGGGTGTTGAAGTAGAAAAGCATCACCACGAGGTTGCTCCATCGCAGCATGAACTCGGGATCAAATTCTCGACGCTCCTCGATTGTGCCGACAATATGCAGCTTTATAAATATGTCGTTCATAACGTCGCTGCGGCCTACGGCAAATCGGCAACCTTTATGCCGAAACCCATTTATGGCGACAACGGTTCGGGGATGCACGTTCACCAATCTGTCTGGAAAGGATCGACCCCCGTATTCGCCGGCGACGGCTATGCAGGATTGTCCGAAACCGCTCTCTTTTACATCGGCGGGATCATCAAACATGCACAGGCTTTGAACGCGTTTACCAACCCGTCGACCAACAGCTATAAACGCCTCGTCCCCGGGTATGAAGCGCCTGTTCTTTTGGCCTATTCTTCACGCAACCGTTCGGCGTCGTGCCGCATTCCGTTCGCGGCGTCGCCCAAGGCCAAACGTGTTGAAGTCCGTTTCCCTGACCCGACCGCCAACCCGTATCTCGGTTATGCCGCGATGCTGATGGCAGGCCTTGACGGGATCAAAAACAAAATCCATCCGGGCGAGCCGCGCGACAAAGACCTATACCATCTTCCCCCGGAAGATCTGGCCAAGGTTCCAACCGTGTGCGGATCGCTGCGTCAAGCGCTTGAGGCTCTTAAGGCCGACCACGAGTTCCTGTTGGCCGGCGGAGTGTTCTCGCAAGATTTGATCGATGCCTATATAGATTTGAAAATGGGCGAAGTCGAAGCATTCGAAACCATGCCACACCCGATCGAATACGATATGTACTATTCGTCGTAATCATACCCCTTTTACTGCGTACCCAGCCCCCGCTCTCACCGGCGGGGGTGTTTTTTTGCAAAAAAAACGGGCCGGAAAATTCCAGCCCGTTTTGAATTTTGTATAACGGTAGAAGCTTAACGCTTGACCCACTGTTTTGCACGACGTGCTTTGTGGAGACCGATTTTCTTACGTTCAACCGCACGGGAGTCACGGGTCAGGAGACCGGCAACTTTGAGCGGGCTTCGCAAATCAGGCTCGTAATATTGCAGGGCACGGGAAATGCCGTGACGGATTGCACCGGCTTGGCCTGATAGACCGCCACCTTCGACCGTGCACATTACATCAAACTGGTTGACGCGGTTCACGATGAGGAACGGTTGGTTGAGGACGAGCAAATGGGTTTTACGACCGAAGTAAACTTCCTGATCGCGGCCATTGACAATGACCTTGCCTGTGCCGGGTTTAATCCAGACACGGGCGGCTGCCTCTTTACGGCGACCTGTTGCATAGGCACGACCTTGAGCGTCGATTTTTGGTTCGCGTTTGGCTTCGTCAGCAGAAACTACTTCTTGAAGGTTTTCGATTTTCGCCATGGTGCTTAACCTCTTTGTTTATTCTTGGGGTTCATTGAAGCAACATCCAGAACTTCCGGATTTTGAGCTTCGTGCGGGTGGCTTGCGCCTGCGTAGACGCGCATATTGCCGAGGCACTTGCGACCCAGAGGACCTTCGGGAAGCATACGCTCGACGGCCTTCATGATGACGCGCTCAGGGTGCTTGCCATCAAGGATTTGCGCACGGGTGCGTTCCTTGATCCCGCCCGGATAGCCGGTGTGCCAGTAAAATTTCGTGCCTTCACGTTTGTTGCCGGTCAGGACTACTTTGTCAGCGTTGATAACGACCACATAATCACCCGTATCCATGTGCGGGGTGAAAGAAGGTTTGTGTTTGCCGCGCAGACGCATGGCGAGGATCGAGGCCAAACGCCCCAGAACCAGCCCTTCGGCATCGACGACAATCCATTTCTTCTGAATGTCAGAAGGCTTGGCGGAGAAGGTTTTCATTGCCTTTATTCCTTGGTTGTTGTGTTTGTTCGGATGCGTTTGTATCCAAAGCCCAGCGCGGCGTCAAGAAAAATAAACACACGCCATTTTTGATTTTTTGTTTATTTTCAGATGGTTAGATATTTGTGGTATTATGATACCTGCACTTTTTAAACCAATTCCCCGTCCATCCACTGCGCATAGGGGGCGAAGATATCCGTAATCGGAAGTTTGAGGATACACGGGACGTCATAGGAATGGAGTTCGGCGACGCGGCCTTCAACTTTATTAAAATATTCATCGCGGGTTTTGACGATCAGGACGACTTCCTCGGCCTTGTCGACTTTACCCTTCCAGTGAAAATAGGACGTGATCGCTGCTGTGATATTTCCGCAAGCGGCCAGACGTTCTTCCAGCAGGGTCAGAAGGATTTTTTCTGCTTCGTCTTTCGATGCACAAGTGATGTAAATCATGCAATAGGACATTGGGCATTTCCTTTCCTGTCCGGCTCATCTATCTTTCTATAGGATTGAGAGGAATTTGCCTAGATGGATACCCTGACCCATATGGCTGTTGGCGCCGCGATCGGGCAAGTGATCGGGTACAGCATAGGTTATAAAAAACTCGGCAGCAAAGCGTTGCTGGCAGGGGCTGTGGGCGGGTTTGTTCCCGACCTTGATATTTTCATTGCGCCTGTTGCCGAAGCCCTTGGCCATCATGACGAGTTTATGGGGTGGAAATATCACCGTCATTTTACCCACTCGCTGTGGTTCGGACCAGTGCTGGGGTCTCTTTTGGGATGGGCGGCGTGGCGCCATTACGGGCGGCAGGCCGGACATTTATGGCCGTGGATTGCCATTCTTGTTCTGGGATTTCTGGCGCATCCGCTGCTTGATTTTTGTACGATTTACGGCACACAGTTGCTGGCACCGTTTAGCAATCACCGTTTTTACATTTCTGCAGTCAGCATTATTGATCCGGTTTTTACCCTGCCTTTGCTGTTGGCGGTTCTCTTATCTCTGTTTTCATGTTTCAGACCTTGCGCAAAGGGAACTGCGATTTTTGCCCTCGGCTTTTCACTGATCTATCTGGCTTACGGGTATTATTTGAACACCAAGGCCGAGGCGATTGCGCGGACGCAACTGGCGGAACAGAAAGTTTCCTATGACCGTCTTGACGCCTATACCACCATTTTCCAACCGTTCCTGAGGCGCGTCGTCGTCTGGCAGACTGACAATGTGTTGCGCGTGGGGTTTGTGTCCACTTTCTCCCCCTCCCCTATTTTTTGGACCTGCAAAGCACAAGTTCCCGAGGATATGAGACAACAGGTCTTGGCCACCGATCAGGGAAAGATTTTCGACTGGTTTTCAATCGGAACACTCAATATGGCATGGGACGAGTCCGGTCAGCGGATTGTCGTAACCGATGCGCGGTATGGCGTGCCCGGGCCTTCGGTGTTCGGGTGGTGGGGCCTTGAGTTTCTCAAAAACGATGACGGGACACTTCGTTATATGGGTAAAATGCGGGTGGAGCGGGATGCCAGTTGGACAGTCATCGGGCAATTATTCAGGGCCAGTTACGGGCTGCCCAATAATTTCCTGCCCAATGCAGATGAGGGCTGTTCAAACTAGGGGCTTCGTTCTATTTTACTGGCAACTCTAGAGGTTTTACGATGAAACAGATTTTCTCCCTTTCCCTTCTCGGTTTTTCGGCGGTGGCACTGATGGCATGCGCCGCGTCCAATCCGGAAATTTTGCGTGTCCAGACCATTACGCCCGAGCAGGCGTCGATGTGTACCTTTAAGGGAGATGTGTATAGCGAAGCGCCCTATTACGGCGTCTTTACCGGTACGACGCAAGACAAACTGATCGAGCTTGGCAAAGAATCAACTCTCCGTCTCGGCGCGTCGCATTTCCTCCCCACTCTGCCCGTCCGCAAAGGCAGTAAAATGGTGATGCAGGGCAAGGCGTATAATTGTCCGTAGAAGGTTCGAATACTCTATCATTCATTTACAAAAAAAGCCCCCTAAAGGGGCTGTTTTTGTAAATGGTCGGAGTGAAAGGATTCGAACCTTCGACCCCTTGCTCCCGAAGCAAGTGCGCTACCGGGCTGCGCCACACTCCGACACGAGTAGTAAGTAAATCCGGTAAAAAATGTAAATTGGTCGGAGTGACAAGATTCGAACTTGCGACCCCTTGCACCCCATGCAAGTGCGCTACCGGGCTGCGCCACACTCCGACGTGAGGGGATTTCTAGTCGATCTCCCCTTATAAATCAACTCTTTTATAGCTTTTGAAGTCAGGCGGCCTGCGTGTCGTCGGACAACAGGGCGCGGACCTGTTCGCGCATTTCCAGCAATTCATCCAGAACCGATTGCAAAACTTCGGCCTGCACCTTTTCAGGTTTGGCGGATGGGGCTGCTGCAGCGGGTTGTTTATCCTGAACCTTGATCTGCGGCAGGTTTTGTCCGTGGGCCTGCGTTTTCTGTTCCGGCTGTTTTTGCTCCATCATCACTTGTGATTTGCTGGTGCCTTTCAGAAGTTTCTGAACGCCCTTGATGGTGTATCCCTCGACATACAGAAGCGAATGGATCTTTTTTACCATCGCCACATCTTCGGGGCGATAGTAACGGCGACCACCGCCGCGTTTCATCGGCTTGATCTGTGAAAATTTTGTTTCCCAAAACCGCAGGACGTGTTGCTGAACTTCCAACTCATCAGCGACTTCGCTGATGGTACGGAATGCGGATTCGGATTTGGACTCGTTACTCATCATCTGTCTCATTGCTTGTTAGAATGCCGTTCATCCTGTCCTTGAGGACATGAGAGGCTTTGAATACGAGAACGCGGCGCGGGGTGATCGGCACCTCGACTCCCGTTTTGGGGTTGCGTCCTATACGTTCACCTTTTTGGCGCAAACTGAAGCTACCGAAAGATGAAATCTTGACAGTCTCCCCGCGTATCAGTGCATCGGTGATCTCTGAAAGAACCTGCTCGACGAGCGAGGCCGACTCATTACGAGACAACCCCAGTTCCTTGTAGATCTCTTCTGCCAGATCCGCGCGAGTAATAGTGCGATTACTCATCCCAATCCCATTCTTTTGTTATGTGAGACTTTTAGACTAGACATTTTTCAGCCAGACGTCAATCATTCGCAGCTCAGGAAATCCACAAAAAACCGATTCATTTCAAGGGGGTAGGTGCAATTGCTCATTCCCGCCACACAGGTATAATTTTATTGACATATTAACATTTACGACTGATAATAATTGGTGTCATCAGTTTAGAAAGCCAAGGATTCCGCCATGCCAATTACCAAGGACGTTATGACCTCCATTTTCGCCATTGCCGTTGGGGCATCGCCTGCCGCCGCCGGAGAGCTCAAGCCCTCCTCTGATAACCTGTTGTACGGCGGCAATGTTACTGATTGTTCGATTGCACCCAGCAAAACCGCCGGAGAAAAGAAAACACTGACCTGTCAGCAAGACGGCGAAACCAAAAAGATCGGCATTACCGAAGTCGTCAGCAAAAGAATTGGCGGCGACAAAGCTGAGATCGGACTTGGAGTCAAAAACGATGTTGTAACATCCTACATTACTATTGGCGGTATGTTCATGGCGGCAAAGTCGGAAAATTGCAGCGACATCCGTTCACCACATCCCGAGCAAGGCGATATGGATATGTTCGGACTCAATTCTCTTTCCGCAAAAGTCTGTGGCCCGAACCCACGACAGTAAAATTTCCTAGAAACGGATCAGGGCCGCTCCCCACGTGAGTCCGCCGCCCAGAGCTTCGAGCAGCAGGAGCTGACCGCGCTGGATACGGCCATCACGGACGGCGGTGTCCAGCGCCAGCGGGATGGAAGCGGCCGAGGTATTTCCATGCTTATCCACAGTTACGACAACTCGCCCCATATCCATGTCAAGTTTTTCTGCCGTTCCGGTGATAATCCGCAAGTTCGCCTGATGCGGAACCAGCCAGTCGATTTTGTCTGGCGTAATTTTGTTTTTGGTTAGGACTTCCTCGACAATATCGGCCATTAAATTGACTGCGTTTTTGAAGACTTCCTTGCCGTGCATGACGATATGCCCTGCCGTGCCGGTCGTTGAAACGCCGCCACTGGTGTGAAGCAGGTCATTCAATTTTCCATCGGCATAAAGGTGGGTTGATAGAATTCCGTTTTCCGCATTTTCGGATTTTTCCAAGATCACGGCCCCTGCCCCGTCACCAAACAGCACGCAGGTGGTGCGGTCATTCCAGTCGAGCAGTGATGACATTTTTTCTGCGCCGATCACCATAATCCTATTCATCGCGCCCGATTTAATCATCGCGTCGGCCACTGAGAGCGCGTAGATGAAACCGGAGCATACAGCCTGAACGTCGAATGCGGGGCCGGGTTTCATGCCCAAGGCCGCCTGAACTTTTACAGCGACCGAAGGAAAAGATTCATCGGGCGTGGTGGTGGCCACAATCACACCGTCAATCTCTTCGGGTTTAAGCCCTGATGCAGTCAATGCATTTTGCGCGGCGTGAATGGCCAGACCGGATGTCGGTTGACCTTCGGCGGCGATATGGCGTTCGTGAATTCCCGTACGCTGGACAATCCAGTCGTCACTTGTATCGACTATTTTTTCAAGATCGGCGTTGGTGAGAACTTTGTCCGGCAAGTAGGAACCGGTGGCACGGATAACGGAGGAGACGGACATCAGGACGCCTTCTCCTGCAGCATTGCAGATTTCAGGTTAAGCTGTTCTTCCTGTGTCATGACTTCGGCAATTTCGGCGGCCACGCGAACATTGAAATTGCGGGCGGCCAATTGTGCGGCATATTTGATCGCGTTGGCAAAGCCGACTTCGTCCATTCCGCCGTGACTTTTAACGCAAACACCGTTCAACCCAAGGAACATTCCGCCGTTATAGTAACGCGGGTCCATTTCATTCTTGAGGGACATCAGCGCCCCCTTCGCCAGAAACGCACCAAGCATGGCCAAAGGCGATTTTTTAAGAGATTTTTTCAGCATATCGCCAATCAGTTTACTGACACCTTCGGCTGTTTTCAGCGCGACGTTGCCGGTAAATCCATCAGTTACCACCACATCGACTTTGCCCATCGGAATGTCATTGCCTTCGACAAAGCCGACATATTTTCCGGGGAATTTGATTTGCGACAGGATTGTCGCGGCCATTTTGATCTCGTCATGACCTTTCATATCTTCCGACCCGATATTCAGCAGGCCCACAGTCGGCTGTTCGTGACCACGCACAGCGCGGGAATACACTGATCCCAGAATCGCAAACTGAACCAGCATTTCAGAATCGCATTCAAGGTTTGCTCCCAGATCGAGCATCACCGTTTCCCTGCCCATCGTCGGGAGCAAGCTTGCGATTGCGGGACGTTCAATTCCCGGCAAGCATTTCAAAACCATTTTGGCCATCGCCATCAGCGCGCCTGTATTGCCACCCGATACCACACAATCGGCCTGCTTTTCCGCTACGGCATTGATCGCGAGACGCATGCTGGAATTGCGGCCATTGCGCAAAGCTGCGGCGGGTTTTTCATCGGCGGTAATAAAATGGTCGGTATGGATGATTGTCGAAGCCTGCTCAACTGCAGGGAATTTATCAAGTAGAGGTCTGATTTTTTGCTCGTCGCCAAAAATCATAAACCTGAGCGACGGATTTTCAGACAACGCCAGAGCGGCCCCGGGGATTACCGCATCCGGCCCCTTGTCACCCCCCATTGCATCCAATGCTATCGTCAGTACTCCTGACATGCGCGTCCTTTTCTGAGAACAAGAAACAATTCAGGCCCTATTCGCTCAACAGGGCCTGATTCGAAACAATAAACTCTTCTTACTTGGAGTCAATGACCTGGCGGCCACGGTACATACCGGTCTTCAGATCGACATGGTGACGGCGAACAGGCTCGCCGGTGGTTTTGTCTTCCACCCAGTTGGTGGTGTCCAGAGCGTGGTGCGCGCGGCGCATATCGCGGGCGGATTTCGATGTTTTCTTCTTAGGTACTGCCATAATCGTACTTCCGGTTAATTATTATTCTGTAGGGCGTCCTTGTACCCAAAAAGGGATGGCTTTGCAAGGAAAAATAAAGTTTCCACTTTTATCCCTCTATTTAGTCCTTCGGACGCCAGCTTTTCAGGGCGGCAAAAGGGTTCAGCCGCAAAGATCCTTGGGGGGTGGCTTCTTCTTTTTCGTTGCCTTCTAATTTTACAGAATCCGATTTCGGGTAAGGGTTAATGGCCAAAGACAGGTATTGAATCACCAATTCGGCCACATCGATCGCCCCTTCGCTCATCGGTTCCGGATCGTCTTTTTCCTCCATAATCGGCAGCTCTTCGGACTCCATACGGGCTTTTTGCTCGTGCTGGGCCTTGGTGAAGGATGCGGCGCGCTCGTAGTCGGCGTACCAGGCGGCAAAATCGTCTTCAATGTGGGATTCGACAGGTTGAAGCGTCACCACGCATTCCTGAACCACGTCGGCGGACAAGTGTCCGTCAACTTCAAGGATATGGCCGCTGTTCTGCGGCACGAGGTGCAGTTTGGCTTCCAGACGGTCCAAGGACTTTACGCCCAGACGTTTGGCAATGGCTTCGCACTCATTTTCGTTGGCGGCCAATTTGACCCATTGCCCGCCTTCGGGAACGGAGTCGGCCCGAACACTATGGGACCATTCTTTATTGCTATGCAGCTTGCTTGTAGTCATTTCTTTCCTGTGATGTCGATGTTGGGACGGGAGAAAAATACACTCTTCCCATCCAGAAATCCGAGAGCCCCTGTTTATCCAGCTTATCTGCGCAACCCTGCACATAGTCTGCCATAACATCCAGCTGGGCGGCGTGCGGCTCGGCAACTTTGCCGTACATATTGCGGATCAGGGCATGTTTGATTTCGCCGCTTCCCGATTTCAAAGCCTCGTCATAGGCAAAGGTCCTGCCTTTAAATGATTCCATCATTTTTTTGACGCGGCGAGGAACTGCCAGATCGCCTACTCCCATTTCGCGCAAGGACCAATCGAGGTTGCGAAACATGACATCAAACAGAGTCTGAGCCAGCACGCGCCCTTCCTTGCCCATATCGGGTTTGCACAGGCGGTTAACCACCAGTCCTACATGAAGTGTCAAAATTTCAAACCGGCCTTCGACCGTATCGGGAACCATGCCGTCCTTGTAAAACCATTTCTGTCTGGATGCGTCCATAATCAGGTCATAAAGGTTGCGCGCCGTTTCCAGCGTCGTCCGTCTTTTTGATTGCAGAAAACCGAACATTTTCTTCTCCCCGAATATTCTCTTTTTGCGTGAATGGCCCGACCATACCAATTTCCGCGCCTTACGGGAAGAAAATTCGACATTTCTTGTAATTTTCTTTCTTGCGGGGACATCCTCACTCCCCCTTGCCTTTTCATCGGTTTCACACTACGACTCATAGGTATGAAAACACACGCTTTTTCCGTTCTTTCCCTGTTGATCCTGATTGCCGGATTGTCGGCCTGCACGCCGCAAGTCGCCACGCGCGGCAATCTGCTTGAAGATTACCAAATGAAGGAAATCCTGCCCGGCATCGATGGCAAGGATGAGGTCATGCGCAAAATCGGGTCGCCGACCACAGTGGCTCCGTTTGATGACAATGTCTGGTACTACATGGGCCAGCGCACGGAGAAAAAAGGAATCCTCGATCCCAAAATCACGCAAGAGCGGATTGTGGTTGTGTCCTTTGACGCCACAGACGGTAAAGTCGACAATGTTGTTGAACGCAAGGACGGGCGCGAGGATGTTCCCATTGTCCAGCGCAAGACCCCGACGTCAGGCAACGAATTTACCTTTATCCAGCAGATGCTCGGTAATGTCGGCAAATTCAACAAGGCTCCTGAGTCTGCCGCGCGTACTGCCGGCGGCGATATGGGCCGTTAATAGCAGCCAGTTATTCTTTTTCAAACACACCGACGATTTCGGAATGGGTTGACCACGTGAACTGGTCGACCATTTGAGCCGTTTTGAATTTGTATCCGCCCGCTGTCAGGATTTTGGCGTCACGGGCAAAGGTTGCGGGATTGCACGATACACCGATAATTAACGGCACAGAAGATTTGGAGAGTTTCTGGCATTGTTCTTTAGCCCCTGCCCTTGGCGGGTCAAATACAACAGCGCTGTAGTCGCGCAGTTCGCGAGTGCTCACCGGTTCCTTGAACAGGTCGCGCCATTCGGCGGAGAAACGGGCGTTGCCTTTGGCAGCCTCAGCCAGCGTTTCAGCCATCTGACGCTCTCCCTCGACTGCGTGGACGGAATATCGTTCCAATATATGTCCTGCAAAAGTTCCGCATCCGGAAAACAGGTCGGCTATTTTATCTTTTTTGCCCAGCTTGCGGGACGAGAGCGCCGACATCACAGCGCCAACCAGTGCGGCCTCTCCCTCTTTCGAGGGTTGAAGGAATGCGCCTGCGGGCACTTCGACATTCAATGCTCCACTGGTTTTTTTGAGGGCCACCATGCGCACTTGGGTAACGGGCACAGCGAAGGTGTCTTTCCTGAAACTCACGCGTGCAAAATCGCAAGCTTCGGCGAGGCGGGCGATTTGTCCGGTTTGTCTGGCTCCGGTTTCGTCTAGTCCTGTAATCACGCAATCAAGCAGATCATTGTCCGCTTCCTGAACCATCACATCGAGCGA
Source organism: Pseudomonadota bacterium (assembly GCA_029558635.1). Classification (GTDB taxonomy): domain Bacteria; phylum Pseudomonadota; class Alphaproteobacteria; order Micavibrionales; family Micavibrionaceae; genus UBA1573. Next base: position 742,183 of record JAKQEE010000052.1, read on the forward strand.
GGTTCCTTTGTGCACCAGACCTTCCATTGCGGTCGGCAAAATCCCGATCAGTTTTTCAAGGCGGGGAGAGAGGATCTCGCATGACGAGATTTCAACGATCTCATGCGAGTGATATTTGTTGAATCCCAGCGTAATTTTTTCCGTATCGCGCTTGACGGTGAAGGTGGCGCGGCGCCGTGTCCCCTTGCTCACAAAAACCGCGGGCAGCCATTCTTTCGGGGCGAGGCCGTTTGAGGCGATCAGGTCGCGGACTTGCCCTTCTTTCCATGCACGGTATTTTTCTTCCGTGATGTGTTGAAGCTGGCATGAGCCGCACTCTTCAAAATGCGGGCAAGGTGGCGCGGTCAAATCCGAGTTGGGAAAATCAGTTTCAGGGAGGCGAGTCATTTATTTCTTTTCTTCCAATTCTTTTTTTACCTGATCGAATTCAGCACGGAGTTTTCCGATTTCCACCATTGCCGAGTCTTGTAGCACTTCTTCCGGCAGACCGTATGCGCCTTTTTTCGTTTCTTTGCATTCGATGATGCGCGCGGGGTTGCCGACTGCGGTGGCACCATCCGGCACATCGAAGGTCACAACGGCATTCGCGCCAATCTTTGCCCCTGCGCCGATACGGACATTGCCCAGAACTTGTGCGCCCGCGCCAATAACCGCATTGTCAGCAACAGTCGGATGGCGTTTACTGCCGACTCCTTTGCCGCCTTTGCCGCCCAGTGTGACGCCGTGATAGATCAGAACATTATCTCCGATGACCGATGTCTCGCCGATCACGACACCCATGCCGTGGTCGATAAACAGGTTTCCTCCGATCTTTACGCCCGGATGAATTTCGATTCCTGTAAAAAAACGTCCAAGGTGGGAGATAAACCGCGCCAGCGAACGAAGATTGTTCTTCCACATAAAATTGGCGAGCTTGTGGAACCCCAGAACATGAAATCCGGGGTAAGAGAAGAGTACCTCGAATGTCGTCGGGTTGGCCGGATCGCGGTCCCGTATGGATTGAATCAAGCTGTTACTCATTTTTTATTGCCCCAGCCCTTCGAAGAGTTGGGTGGATAAATACCGTTCGGCAAAGGACGGCACAATCACCACGATAGTTTTTCCGGCATTGTCGGGGCGCGCCGCCAATTGCATTCCCGCCCAGATCGCCGCGCCGGATGAAATCCCAACGGGAATGCCTTCGGCTCTGGCTACATAACGGGCCGTGGCGAAGGCATCGTCGTTCGTCACTTTGATGATACCGTCGATCATGTTTCTGTCGAGAATGGAAGGAATGAACCCTGCCCCGATCCCCTGGATTTTATGGGGCGCAGGCGCACCGCCGGACAATACGGGGCTATCCAACGGTTCGACGGCAATGGCCTGAACGGACGGTTTGCGTTCCTTCAAAACCTGTGCAACACCTGTGATTGTCCCTCCTGTGCCGACACCTGCCACCAGAATATCAACCGCGCCGTCTGTATCATTCCAGATTTCCTCGGCGGTTGTCCGGCGGTGGATTTCGGGATTGGCGGGGTTGTCGAATTGTCCGGGCATAAAGCCATCGGGCATTTCGAATAACAATTCTTCCGCTTTGGCGATAGCCCCGCTCATTCCCAGTTCTTTGGGCGTGAGAACAAGTTCCGCGCCCAACAGCGCCAGCATTTTGCGCCGTTCTACCGACATACTTTCGGGCATGGTCAGGATCAGGCGGTATCCTTTCGCGGCAGCGACCATGGCCAATCCGATTCCGGTGTTTCCCGACGTCGGTTCGATCAGGACGGAATTGGACGGCGAAATTTTGCCGTTTCTTTCGGCGTCCTCGATCATCGCCAGTCCGATGCGGTCCTTGACCGAAGAGAGCGGGTTAAAAAATTCGAGTTTGAGGAGCAAGTCCGCGGCCAGACCTTTTTGCCTCACGATGCGGGGCACACGGACCAGCGGCGTCGCGCCAATCGTATCGAGAATGGACTCGTAGATTTTTCCTCTGAATTCCGGCGTGGTCATGATTGATCCTCCCTTGAAAGCTTGACCGTATCACGCTCCCGCATCCGTTAAAAGGAAAGCTTTATGACGAAAAACCCCGCCGGATAAGCCGAACGGGGTTTTTGCGAATGATTTCAGTACTTATTTTGCCATGGACTGGGCCACAACCGCCACCAGAATGATCGCCACAATGTTGGCAATCTTGATGAGCGGGTTAACGGCGGGGCCGGCGGTGTCCTTGTACGGGTCGCCAACCGTGTCGCCTGTCACAGCGGCTTTGTGGGCTTCCGAGCCTTTGCCGCCATGGTTACCTTCCTCGATGTATTTCTTGGCATTATCCCATGCGCCGCCACCGGCGGTCATGGAGATCGCCACGAAGAGACCGGTGACAATCGTTCCCATCAGCAGAGCACCCAAAGACTGGAACGCTTCGGCCAATCCCGCCAGTTTATAAACAACGGCAAAGAGGACAATCGGAGCACCAACCGGAAGAAGTGATGGAACCACCATTTCGCGGATTGCAGCCTTGGTCAAAAGGTCAACCGCCGTACCGTATTCGGGTTTGGCTTTGCCTTCCATGATGCCTGGGATGTCGCGGAACTGGCGACGAACTTCGATCACGACCGCGCTGGCTGCGCGACCTACTGCGGTCATCGACAACGCGCCGAACAGGTACGGGAGCAACCCTCCAACAAAGAGACCGATCACCACATACGGATTCTGGAGCGAGAATGTCAGCTCGCCAACATCCGGCATGTAGTGTTTGATTTCTTCGGTGAAGGCCGCAAACAGAACCAGGGATGCCAGACCGGCAGAGCCGATGGCGTACCCTTTGGTTACGGCTTTCGTGGTGTTACCCACAGCGTCCAATTCGTCGGTCGTCACACGAACATTATCCGGCAGACCAGCCATCTCGGCAATCCCGCCCGCGTTGTCGGTTACAGGACCGAACGCGTCGAGAGCAACCACCATACCGGCGAGAGAAAGCATCGTTGTAGCGGCAATCGCGATCCCATAGAGACCGGCGAAGGCGAAAGCCACATAGATCCCGATACAGATCACCAGAACAGGAAGTGCGGTTGCTTCAAGCGAAACAGCCAAGCCCTGAATAATGTTCGTGCCATGTCCGGTTTCCGAGGCCTTCGCAATTTCACGCACGGGGCGGAAAGATGTCGAGGTATAAAACTCGGTAATCCAGATGATCAGAGCGGTGACACCCAAACCGGTTGCGCCGCAGATGATCAGGTCTTTGCCTGTAATCATTCCACCGCCTTGCAGTTCCAGACCTTTGTCCATCCCGATTTGTTTCGAGATAAAAACCAGAAGCAACAGTGCCGAGAACACTGCCGAAGCAATAAAGCCGCGGTACAGCGCGCCCATTACGGTTTTGGTCGATTTGGTGAAGCGGACAAAGAACGTGCCAGCAATCGAGCCAACGATGCACAAAGCGCCAATGATTAGAGGGATCATGATCCCCGCCATGGTACTTGCTCCGTCGACAAAAACGCTTGCTGCAATCAGCATCGCAGCCACGGTCGTCACGGCATAGGTTTCGAACAAGTCGGCCGCCATACCCGCGCAGTCGCCCACGTTGTCGCCGACGTTATCGGCAATCACGGCAGGGTTGCGCGGATCGTCTTCGGGGATACCGGCTTCGACTTTACCAACCAGGTCAGCACCAACGTCGGCGCCCTTGGTAAAAATCCCGCCGCCCAGACGCGCGAAGATCGAAATCAGCGAGGCACCGAAGCCCAAGCCGACAAGACCTTCAAGTGCATGGCGCACCGGTACACCTCGATATTCCAGAAGATACCATGTGTAAAAGCCGACGCCCATCAAACCGAGGCCAACCACCAGCATGCCGGTGATGGCTCCTGCCTTGAACGAGACATCAAGCGCCTGTTCGCGGCCTTCGGTTGCGGCCTGCGCCACGCGGACGTTGGCACGAACCGAGACGTTCATCCCGATAAAGCCGGCGAGACCCGAGAGAACGGCTCCGATGATAAAGCCAACAGCAACGTGTGTGCCGAGCAGCATCCACAAAGCCAGAGCCACAAAAATCCCGACCGTACCAATGGTTTTGTACTGTCTGGTTAGATAAGCAGACGCCCCTTCCTGAATGGCAGCGGCGATAGACTGCATTTTTTCGTTTCCGGCGGATTTTGACATCACTCGGCGGTATGCTACTTGACCGTAGATCAATGCCAATACCGCGCAGGACGCGATCATTAGATAGACTTGAGCCATAATGGATGCTCTCCTTAACGTATTGGGTTTGGATTTCGCTTTCCCTATAATTTGTTGCGGCGCAAGAAATTATAGGGAAATCAGTGCATTACACTACGACTCGTTCCACTCGCCCGCAAGGGGGGGATGGAGGAATTACGCACAGGAAAAGAAAAAACCCGCCGGGTGGCGGGCTGTTAGTTTAGGGCTCACTACTAAAACGAAACTCTGAAACCTTGGGATTCCTTAAATCGGCCTTTGCTGGACGGCCTGAATCAGGACACTGCGGACCTTATCCTCACCCACAACTTTGGCGGTTATCTTGTTCAAACGGTCCTTGACACGATTGACTTCAATCACACCATCCGCATTGGCTGCATTTTTACGGCTCAGCGCCCCATACATGTCCTGAATGTAAGCATCTTTCAGGCGCGGCGCGAATTTCTCGATTTCCTTGGCTACTTCGGCATCCACCGCCTCAAGCGTAATGGATATATTTATAATCTGGACAACGCCCTTCTCGCCTACAACCGGCAGGGTCAACGGGTCCATCTTGACGAAAGCCACCTTCGCGTCAGATTCGGCTTTTTCCTTATCCAACGCCTCTTTTTTGGCCTGTTCGGACAAATCACCCGGAGAAACCGACGCCTCGGCCGATTTTCCGAAGAACATATAGGCCGCGCCACCTACTCCACCCACGAGCAGCAGCGCCACCAGAATGAGAATGATTTTTTTCATAGAAACCCTTATCCCGTTTTATCGTTCTTATGTATACAGTGTAGCACTGCAACAATTAAGGACAGGTAAGAATTAGGTAAAATTTGAAATGATTTATTTTATCTATAAATATCAATTAGTTAGAATGGAGGTTTGATCTAATTTGAACGCAACTCTTTCGCAACCGCATCAAGAATTCCGTTCACAAGTTTCGGCTCGTTTCCGCTGAAAAATCCGGAGGTAATATCCAGATAATCGGAAATGATGATTGGCTTGTCGATCTCGGTATGGGCCAGCAGCTCAAATGTGCCGCAGAGCAATATGGAAGTCAGGAGTGGCTCGACATCTCCCGATTGTTGAACACGGGGGGAAATGATTTGCTGGAGGTCCCCCCACCGTTCCGTCACACCGGACAGCAAGCTTCCGAACATCTGGGGGTCGGCTTCGACCATTTGTTCGTCATCGACATTCATGCCGCGACGGAAGCTCATATACTCGTCATATAAAGATGACGGCGAAATCTTGTTCTGGACGGCCTGGTAAACTGCCTGTACAGCCAGCAGACGCGCGGCTGTTTTTCTGGCTTTCAATGATCCACCTTTGCTCATATCCCTACTCCGCCAATCCGAAAGATTGTTTAAGTTTAAGCATGGTAAGCGCCGCCATCGCCGCGCCACCACCTTTGTTCTGGCCCGCTTTGTCGGCACGTTCCAATGCCTGCGCGACATTTTCGACGGTCAAAATGCCGTTGCCCAAAGCCAGATCGTACTTCATCGACATTTTCATGACGCCGCGGTTGCTCTCTTCGGAGACAATTTCATAGTGCGTTGTTCCACCGCGGATGACGCAACCCAGAACGATATAAGCATCGAACGGTTTGTCGTTTTTACGCTGGGAGGCAAATTTCAAGGCAACGGGGATTTCAAGGGCGCCCGGAACGGTTCGGATTTCCCACGTTGCACCTGCTTTTTCGAGGATTTCGGTTGCGCCGACAATCAGATGGTCATTGATGTCATTATAAAAACGCGCCTCAAGAATCAGCACATGCGGAGCTTTGGCAAATTGGGGGATATTTTCCCCGTGCGTGGACTGACCGATCTGAACCATTTTACAATAACCCTTTTGTTTCGGGGTGTTTCTTACGCCAAACGGCACAGCAGGTCAAGAAAGATCAACCTTGCAGACATTCAAAGCCCGAAATTTTCAGATTATACGCGTCCAGCCCCGTTACAGTGGTCGGGTGATTGGTGAGGACAATCATATCGCGCACACCCAGATCATAGATCATTTGCGATCCGATCCCGTATTCGGGTGGGCGTTTCTGGTCATGGGCGAATTGTTTGTTATGATCACGGATCAGGATCAGAACGCCCCTGCCCTTTGCGGTGATTTTTTTCATGGCTTGATCCAGAGAATTATCTTCTGCCGAGAGCAAATCCTGAACCGTGTTTTCAACGTGGACGCGGACCGAAACCGGTTCGCCGTTTTTTATATCACCTAGAACCAGCGCCATATGTTCTGTCCCGTCAATCATATTGCGGTAGGTGTGGAGTTTAAATCCTTCTCCCCACTTCGAATTGAAATCGGTTACAGCAATTTGTTCGATGATTTTTTCGGTTTTGCGGCGAAAGGCAATCAAGTCTTCAATTGTTCCTATTTTCAGCCCGTGGGATTTGGCAAAAGGCATCAAGTCCGGCAGACGCGCCATTGTGCCATCATCCTTCATAACTTCGCAAATCACGCCTGCGGCCCTTAGACCGGCAAGGCGCGAGACATCGACAGCAGCCTCGGTATGTCCTGCGCGGACCAGCACCCCACCTTCGCGGGCGCGAAGTGGAAAGACGTGACCGGGCGTTACAATATCTTCGGCGTGAGAGTCAGAGGCAATCGCAACCTGAATAGTGCGGGCGCGGTCGGCTGCGGAAATTCCGGTTGTCACACCTTCGCGTGCCTCGATTGATACCGTGAAAGCTGTTTGCATCCGCGCTTGCTGTTGCCCCATCAGCGGCAGATTGAGATGGTCGATCATCGGACCTTCCATCGCCAGACAAATCAGGCCGCGACCTTCCTTGGCCATAAACGCAATCGCTTCGGGCGTTGCCATTTGCGCGGGAATAATCAAGTCGCCTTCATTCTCGCGGTTTTCGTCGTCCACCAGAATGAACATCCGGCCATTGCGGGCTTCCTCGATAATTTCTTCGGCACTGGAGAGACCGGATTCCATTTTAGGGACGACGTTGAGCATCTCATTCTTCTTTCCCGAGGATGCGGGCCACATAACGGGCCAGCATATCGGCTTCCATATTGAGTTTCTCTCCAGCCTTGCGTGCGCCAAGCGTCGTGACGTCCCAAGTGTGGGGAATGATATTGACTCCGAACACATCGTCTTCGACTTCGTTGACAGTCAGAGAAATACCATCCAGCGCGACCGAGCCTTTCGGTGCCACCAGATGTTTCAAATGTTGCGGAGCTCGGATTTTGAGACGATGGGAATCTCCTTCTGGCGTAATGCTCTCAATCGTCGCCAGACCGTCTACGTGTCCCGACACCAAATGCCCGCCCAGTTCATCCCCGAATTTCAGCGAGGATTCCAGATTGATCTCGGTTCCCTCTTTCCAGTCTCCCAGATTGGTTTTGGAAAGCGTTTCCCCCGACACATCGACCATAAAATGATGCTTGGTTTTTTCGACAACGGTCAGGCAACATCCCGAACAGGCAATCGACGCGCCAATTGGCACATTCGTCATGTCCCACGGCACCTCTATTACAAAACGTGTATCACCGCGCGAAGTGTTGACAGAAAGAATTTTTCCCTTGGCGGTAATAATTCCGGTGAACATATCCCTCTCCTAGCTCGCCAGCTGGTCGAGCATCTTGACAAAGTTTTTGAAATCTTCGGCTTTACTGAAATCCTTGTACACAGAGGCGTAGCGAATATAACCGATCACGTCGAGTTCCATCAAAGCCTGCATCACCAATTCGCCGATCTGTTTCGAGGTCACTTCGTTTTCACCGGTGACTTCGAGTTGGCGGACAATGCCATTCACCGCGCGCTCGATATGTTCTTCCGTGACGGGGCGTTTGCGAAGTGCCACCTGCATCGACTTGATGATTTTTTCGCGGTCGAAAGGTTGTCGTTTGTCGCGGGCTTTGATAACGGTCAGTTCGCGCAGCTGGGTCCGCTCGAAAGTTGTAAAACGTGCGCCGCATTCGGGGCATGCACGACGGCGACGGATCGAGGTCCCGTCCTCGCTCGGACGGGAATCCTTGACCTGTGTTTCTTCATATCCGCAAAAGGGGCAGTGCATATCGTCTTATACCGCTGTGCCTTCCGGATAGATCGGGAAGCGGTCGCACAGGGCTTTGACCTTAGCGCGGACGGCTTGTTCGACGGCTGTGTTTCCTTCAGGACCGTTGGCAACGAGGCCGTCGACCACTTCCAAAATCAGCTCCCCAATCAGCTTCCATTCGGCGGGACCGAAACCGCGCGTTGTGCCTGCGGGGGTTCCGAGGCGAACACCCGAGGTGACCATTGGCGGAGCCGGATCATACGGCACAGCATTTTTATTACAGGTAATGCCTGCATGTTCGAGGGCGAGATCAACCACTTTCCCTGTCAGGTTTTTCGGGCGCAGGTCAACCAGCACGATGTGGCTATCTGTACCGCCTGAAACAATCGCCAGGCCGCCATCCACCAGAGTTTGCGCAAGGATGCGGGCGTTGGTCACAACGTCTTGGGCGTATTGTTTGAAGGACGGTTGAAGAGCTTCGCCGAATGCCACGGCTTTACCGGCAATGACATGTTCCAACGGCCCGCCCTGAATGCCGGGGAAAATCGAAGAGTTGACTTTTTTGGCAATCGCTTCGTCGTTGGTCATGATCATGCCGCCACGCGGACCGCGCAGCGTTTTGTGCGTCGTGGTGGTGGCCACATGCGCATGCGGGAATGGCGACGGGTATGACCCGCCCGCGATCAGACCTGCATAGTGAGCAATGTCGGCAAAGAGGATCGCGCCGACTTTATCGGCAATGGCGCGGAATTTTGCGAAATCGATCACGCGCGGATAGGCAGACGCCCCGCAGACGATCATTTTCGGTTTGTGTTCCATGGCCAGACGTTCGACTTCGTCGTAATCAATCAGACCGTCTTCCTGTTTCACACCATATTGAACGGCGTTGAACCATTTGCCCGACTGGTTTGGCGCAGCACCGTGTGTCAGGTGACCGCCCGAAGCCAGCGACATACCGAGGATCGTATCACCCGGTTGAATGAGGGCGAAGTAGACGCCCTGATTGGCCTGCGAGCCGGAGTTTGGTTGGACGTTTGCGAATTCACATCCAAACAATTTTTTTGCGCGGTCGATGGCCAGTTGTTCGGTGATGTCAACGAATTCACATCCTTGGTAGTAGCGTTTTCCCGGATAGCCTTCGGCATATTTGTTGGTGAGGACGGAGCCTTGCGCCTGAAGGACGGCTTTCGAGACAATGTTCTCAGAGGCAATCAGTTCGATCTGGTCCTGCTGGCGTTTGAGTTCCTTGCCAATGGTCGCAAATACTTCCGGATCAACTTGGGAGAGAGGGGCGGTGAAAAAAGGGTTATCCATTTCGGTTTCTTTCTTTTGGGCTGCGGCGTTGGACATGATCGGGGCTCCTTTTGTTTAACTCTTCAATTAACTTTGGCAACAAGACGACAATTTCTCGACACGGCCTGCGTGGCGGCCGCCATCAAATGCGGTGGAGAGGAATGTATTCAAACACGCTTTGGCGGTTTCAATGCCGATGAGGCGGCCACCGAAGGCAATGACGTTGGCGTCATTGTGTTGACGCGAGAGACGCGCGGTGGTTTCATCGGAACACAGCACACACCGGACAGCAGGGTTGCGGTTTGCGGCAATTGAAATCCCGACACCCGACCCGCAGACCAGTACGCCCTTCCCCACCTCGCCCTTGGCGATGGCGGCGGCCAATTTTGTTCCATAATCAGGGTAATCGACAGAGCTTTCGGAATTCGTTCCAAGGTCGAGCCAGTCCAGATCGGGGAAGGCGTCCTTGATAGCGGTTTTCATTGCAAAACCGGCGTGATCAGATGCAATCGCAATTTTTAATGTCATGGCTAGGATATAGTCTGCCAATGCCCTCTTCCGCAACGATAAAATGCGGGTTTTTAAGAGATTTTTTGAGCTTCGAAGTGGTCCATACTCTGGATATAGTCCATAATCTTTTCGTGCAGATCGTGGTTCAGGGCAGAAATCGCCCTTATATTGTTATGTAATTCAGAGGCATCGTTTGCGGTCAGGGCAGAATTATCTTTAACATCCGCGATGTATTTTTCCATATCAGATACAAGCCTGTTCAAATCTCCCATGTCATCATTGATAAGGGTCAGCTTCTCGACAAAGTCGTTACAGAAGCCGGATTTGTCGTCCAGAAAGCCCACCAGCCCCTCGATACTACCGACAATTCCGGTGACGATTTCCGACGTGCTATCCGTCAGTCTTTTATTCTCATCCAACAGATCGAAGATGTTTTTGGTGACGTGATCCGTCTGGGTCGCCAGATTTTTGACTTCGGAAGCGACGATACTGAACCCTTTACCCGCCTCTCCGGCTCTGGCGGCTTCAATCGTTGCGTTCAGGGCCAGTAGGTTGATCTGTGAAGTGATTTTGGGAATCTCACTCATCGACTCATTCACGCGTGCGTTCGAGTCAAGAATATCATGAACCAGACTATTCAATTTTGCCGGCGTATTCTCGGCATCCAAACCGCCGCCCCCAGCGGACTTTCCCCGAAAATCGCTGATCGCGCAATAGAGGTGATCCGACAAACCCGCGACAGACCCGATTTTGCTCGTCGACCCCAGAACACTGGCCAATGTTTCTTCAGCGACGTGCGAGGTATTTTGCATCAGCTTTTGCATTTCTTCGGACTTGCTGGAAACTGTATCGACCAGACCCGTCAGCGAATCCGCATGTTGCTTAATGGCCGCTCTGAGTTTTTTACTGAGTTCATGTCTTGCTTGATGCGCCTTGCGGAAACTGTAGACCCAGACATAAACCACAATAGACAAGACAAGAGAAATCAAACTTCCAACGGCAAAATTAACCCAGAGAGTCCGTATGTGGTTGATAAAATCGCGGGCATCCATATCAATTCCGATAATGCCGATATATTTGCCGCTCCGGTCATAGAACGGAAAATATCCAGAGATCGTCTCTCCCCACTCATCCGCCGCCACTGAATTCTCAATCACAGTTTCGTGGTTAATCAAGGCCTTCATCATTTTAGGGGCGTAACCTTCATACAACTCCATGACACCGGCTGTATCTTCTCTCTCGGCTTTCTTGGGTGCCCCAAGGCCCTTCATATCCGTGACAATGTACGGCTTGCCATCTCTTTCAACTACGGTGTAGATGTAGGCGATGGCTTTATTTGCCCCAGTCAAGTATGCCAGAGGGCGTTGGAAAGCACGGTAATCCGCGTTACCTTTGTCTTCCGGCCTTGTAATACGGTTATGTATGTCACCATTGGCAGTAAGACTGGCCAGATTTCCGAAATCCTCGATCCGGTCCTGATAATTTTTCAGCACAGCATGAGAGGCCGACAAGGCCATCGCAAAAACGGCTATCGCCGTCGCAACAAGAAACACCAATGATGAGAGCAATGCATCTCGACGTGGATGGATCATGACCTTCTTTTACATCCCTATATTCGCCACAAGAAATTGGCAACGTCACTAGGTTAACCGATCTCGTGACGAGAGTAAACAAGTCTGCTGCAGTTAGTAAATTTGTAAAGTGACGGCCTTGGCTGTCAAAACAACACATCTGGCCCGATTTGATCAGGACGCTTACAACATAGTTGAACTGGGCTGAGATTGACTAAACCTGTAGTGTTATATCCTATACCCCCCCAATTAAACGTAATGTTGTTATACTAAAATACCCTCTTTTTGGAGTACATACTTCAATTTCAGAAACGCCTGATTTTTCAAAACAGCCTCACCCGCATTGCGCGGTCCCTGCATCACAGCCTCAATGCCGGTTGCCACATCGACTGCGGCAACACGGGCAATATTTCCAATGTAGGAAATTTCAAAAATAACTTCGCGTCGATCCATCGGACCGGACATTGAAGTTAAAAATCTTCATCGTCAAGGCTGGCCAATCCGGAGAATGAGGTTTGGCTGGCCCAGAAGCGTTCGAGTTGTTTCATGGTGTGATTAAGATCCACCAAATCCGGATTTTCGATCCCGATTGATTTCAGTTTTTCCTCATGACGGGCGAACATGTCATCCAGCGCCTTGTGGAGATCACGGCCTTTGTCCGTCAGTTTCACACGGATCGAGCGTTTGTCGTGGATTGAGCGTTCCTGAACGATATAGTCGTTTTCTGTCATTTTCTTGACGTTATAGGACACGTTCGACCCAAGATAATATCCGCGCAGGGTCAATTCCCCGACCGTCATTTCATCTTGCCCGACGTTGTGTAAAATCATAGCCTGGACGTTGTTGATGTCCTGAATACCTTTGCGGTCCAGTTCGGTTTTGACGACATCAAGAAAGTAACGGTGCAACCGTTCAATCAACTGGATCGATTCAAAATATTGTGATGTCATAAAACACTCCTTAGACGACTTGAGAATCATTTTTATTTAATTGCGATCTTTGCGATCAACATTGCATCATAACGCCCGAAAAGTAAATTTTCCGATAAATCTGGATAAATTTTGAGACAAATTTGCGAGCTGTTTTCTCTTTACTTCGTATGGCAAACTGTCTAGATGTTCTTCTGTAAATATGGAGCGTCTGCCAATGTCTATTTCTCCCCTGAAGCCTGCTTGCGATCACGACCATTCCGAAGCCCATTCCATGCCCAACCGTCCGCGCCGTTTACGTTCCAGTGACGCCATGCGCCGTCTAGTCCGTGAAAACGCCCTGTCGACCGACGACTTTATATATCCAATTTTCGTTGATGAAGCTTTGAGCGAACCCGTTGAAGTGTCTTCGATGCCCGGGGTCTTCCGCCAGTCGGAAAAAAGCCTGTCAGACCTCCTTAAAAAAGTTGAAGCAGCCAAAGTTCCCGCCGTGATGCTGTTCGGCGTTTCCGCGCATAAAGATCATGAAGGCACGGACTCGTTTAAAAAAGGCGGGCTGATGGACCGGATGGTGAAGCGTGCCAAAGATACTTGTCCCGATCTTGTCATCATGGCCGATGCATGTTTCTGCGAATATACGGATCATGGCCATTGCGGGCCACTCGACTATGTTCACAATGATGTCGACAATGACCGCACGATTGCCAATATCGCGCGTCAGGCCGTTATTGCTGCCGAAGCGGGGGCCGATGTGATTGCTCCCTCCGGTATGATGGACGGGCAAGTCGGTGCGATCCGCGAAGCTTTGGACCAAACGGGAAATGAGCGCACGGCTATCCTTGCTTACGCCGCGAAATATGCGTCCGGTTTTTACGGTCCGTTCCGCGATGCGGCGGGATGTTCGCTGGGGCATACGGAGGGCAGTAAAATTCCATCCAACCGCAAGACCTATCAGATGGACCCTGCCAATGCCGAAGAAGCGTTGCGCGAAGTCGCACTCGATATCGAGCAAGGGGCCGATATGGTGATGGTCAAACCCGGCCTCGCCTATCTCGATATTCTCTATCAAGTCAAACAGGCTTTCGGCATGCCGACCTTTGTATATAATGTGTCGGGCGAATATGCGATGATTAAGGCCGCGGCCCGCAATGGCTGGCTGAATGAAGAAATCGCGATGATGGAAATGCTCCTCGCCTTTAAACGCGCTGGTGCGGACGGGATTATCACCTATGCCGCGCTGGATGCGGCGGGGTATTTGTCCCGATAGTTTCCATAGCCAATTAAAACCCTGTTAAGCCGCTTCTGTCACACTGCACAAAGAGGAATTGTTCTGGTACGATTCTTTGCTGCGTCTGATTTTGATTCTCTCTTTGTTGTTGGCTTTCGGGATTTTGTCTGATGAAATTTGCTGGTCTGGCTCTGGTTCTTGTTTTTACCTTCGGCGGTCTGTTGATCGCCATGCATTTCCATTTCGAGCATTTCATCAAAATCGTGATGATTATCGTTAGTGCCCTGCCCGGTGAATTCACCATTATTTTCGGGTGTGCGGTGGCCGCCTTTCTGGTCGCCAACCCGCCCCATGTCATCAAGACCACGATGGGGTATTTCAAGGCGCTGTCCAAACCATCCGCCTATAATAAGAAAGATTACATGGAATTGCTGGGGATGATGTATTCCATTTTCAAGCTGGTCCGTACTAAGGGTTGGCTGGCCGTTGAAGCCCACATCGAAAACCCCCATGACAGTGCCATTTTCAAAAACTTCCCGAGCTTTTCCGGCAATCACCACGCCGAAGTGTTTCTGTGCGATTATCTACGGATTATCTCGCTGGGGAATGACAATCCGATGACCATCGAAGCGTTGATGGACGAAGAAATTGCAACCATCGAAGCCCACCATGCGCACCCCGGTCATGCCATTCAGACTATGGCGGACGGCGTTCCGGCGCTAGGTATTGTGGCTGCTGTTCTTGGTGTTATCAAGACCATGGGGTCGATTACCGAACCACCCGAAGTTCTGGGTGCGATGATCGGTGGCGCTCTTGTTGGTACATTCCTCGGGGTGTTCTTGGCCTATGGGATGATAGGCCCGATTGCCGGAGCTATGACCGCACGTGCAGAAACCGAGGTCATGTATTACAAATGTCTCAAAATCGGAGTTCTGGCCTTTTTGCAAGGGGCTCCGCCGCAGGTGGCTGTTGAGTTTGCACGTAAATTCCTGCCACATGATGTGCAGCCGACCTTTCAGGAACTTGAAGAAAGCCTCAACGCTCTCCCTGCTCCATCGTAATTTTAGCTTGAGGGATTGCGTCCGTGTCCGAAGAAAAAGCCCCAGTCATCGTTATCAAGAAAGTCACCAAGGGTGGCGGCGGTCACCATGGCGGTGCTTGGAAAGTGGCCTATGCAGACTTTGTGACCGCTATGATGGCGTTCTTCCTGTTGATGTGGCTGTTGAACGCCACCACCGAAGAACAACGCCAAGGGATTTCCGAATATTTCGACCCGACCCCGATGGAAGTGTCTAACACCACGTCCGGTGCGGGCGGTGTGATGGGCGGTCTGACCGTTTCGACCGAAGGCGCCCGCGTCACTGATGTTCAGCCGATCGTGCATAACGACAACCCTCCTTCGCCGACGATCAAGTCCCAAGTCGACCCCGAGCAACTGGAAAAGGAACAGCTGCAAGCTGAACTCGAGAAACGCGAAAACGTCGAATTCGAAGAAGTCAAAAAAGAGATCGAGAAAGCCGTTCAGGATTCCGATTTGAAAGACCTTGCCAAAAACCTGATGGTCGACATGACTCCGGAAGGTCTGCGCATCCAGATCGTCGATCAGGACGGCGAGTCGATGTTCCCTTCGGGGAGCGCTAAGCCTTATGAAAAAACCGTCAAGCTGTTGCAGATGGTGGCCGGTATTATCAAGCCGATGCCCAACCAGATTTCGGTACGCGGACACACCGACTCCGTTCCCTATTCCAAAGGTGCGGATTACACCAACTGGGAGCTTTCGGCCGACCGCGCCAACTCCAGTCGTCGGGTGCTGTCGGATAGCGGCATTGAAACCAAAAAGCTTTCGAACGTGGTTGGTAAAGCCGACACGGAGCATTTGCTGGTCGACAAACCCAAAGACCCGCAGAACCGCCGGATCAGTATTATCTTGCTGAGAGAGTCTTTGACCAAACCCGCCACAGCCAAAAAAGCGGCTTCAGGCGGCACAGGGTCGGTTCCTGTCGATCCGGGGTACAAGAAGACCTCAGGTAACGTCCAGTTCCCTTAAAGCCAGATAACCCGATCACCGGATAACCAGCTGACCGGAATTTTCTGGTGATCCGGTTATCCGATCATCTGGTCATCAAAACTTATTGCTGCGCGGGAAGCCGTTAGGCGGGAGTTTTCCAGCCTGAGCGCGTTCACCAACCCATTCCTTGATATTGGATACAGACATTTCGCGTGTGCCGGAAATAAACGTAAATCCTTGTTTCAGATTGAACGTCTTGGCGTCGGAAATTTCGGCGTCTTTGTATTTCTGGAGAATGATGCCCTTGCCCTTGGCCATTTCAGGGATTTGGTCGAGTTTGAAGACCAGCATCTTGCGGTTGGTTCCCACAATCGCGATGTGGTCGTCTTTTTCACCAATGACGCGGCACAGGCGCGCGTCCCCGTTATCGGACACCGACATAATGGTTTTACCATTTTTGGTTTGGGCGAGAATTTCATTCGATGAGACGACGAAGCCCTTCCCATCGCGGCTGGCAACCAAGATTTTCTGGTCGGGTTGCCAGACCATGGCCTCGACGATATCCGCATCGTTCGGGATTTCGACCAGCAAGCGGATCGGTTCGCCGAAGCCGCGTCCGGCAGGGAGCTTATCCCCCGCAATCGTATAAAAGCGTCCGTTGCTGGCGAAGACCACGATTTTATCCGTTGTTTGCGCTTCAAACACAAATTGCTCGCGGTCGCCTTCTTTATATTTCAGGTCGCCAGAGTTCACGCCGTGGCCTTTCATGGCACGGATCCAGCCTTTGGCGGAGAGGATGATGGTAACCGGTTCTTTTTCAACCATCACCTGCTGCAGATCAACTTCGACCGGTGCGGGCGGTTTGCCAATAGTCGTCCGGCGCGCGCCGAGCGTGGTGGTCAGGCCGTATATTTTCTTGGTGATGCCGATTTGTTTTTTAATCTCGGCCCATTGTTTGGCTTCGGATTTCAGAAGTTTTTCGAGCGCATCCTTTTCTTTTTCCAGCGCATCGTGTTCTTTTCTGATTTCGAACTCTTCGAGTTTGCGCAAGGAACGGAGGCGCATATTCAAAATCGCTTCGGCTTGAACTTCGGTCAGGCCAAACGCTTTGATCAGCGCGGGTTTCGGCTCGTCGCTTTCGCGAATAATACGGATCACTTCGTCAATATTCAGATAAACGATTAGGTAGCCTGCCAGAACTTCGAGACGGTGTTTGACGGCCTCCAAACGGTGGTTGGAACGGCGAACCAGAACATCCTGTCTGTGGTTCAACCAGCTTTGCAGAACCTCTTTCAAATTCATCACACGGGGAACAATGCCGTTTTCCAGCACGTTCATGTTGAGTGCAAAACGGGTTTCCAGATCGGACGCGCGGAACAAAGCTTCCATCAGCAATTCCGGCTCGACATTGCGGTTTTTCGGAACCAGAACCAGACGAATGTCTTCAGCGCTTTCGTCGCGGACATCGTCCAACATCGGCAGTTTTTTATTGGTAATCAGATTGGCAATCTGTTCGATCAGCTTGGCTTTTTGCACCTGATACGGGATTTCGGTGACAACGATTTGCCATGTGCCCTGTTTCAGCTCCTCTTTCACCCAGCGCGCGCGGGTGCGGAAAGACCCGCGTCCAGTGCGGTAAGATTCTAGAATAGAGTCTTTGCTTTCGACCAGAACGCCGCCCGTCGGGAAGTCGGGGCCTTTGACAATTTTGACGAGGTCTTCGATGGGCACGTCTTTTTCAAGCATCAGTTCCATCGCTTCACACAGTTCGGCGACGTTATGTGGTGGAATGTTGGTCGCCATCCCCACGGCGATCCCCGCTGCGCCATTGGCGAGCAAATTCGGGAAGTTTGCGGGCAGAACGGCGGGTTCTTGCGTATCGCCGTCATAGGTGTAACGGAAATCAACCGCGTCTTCGTCGATGCCCTCGAGCAGCGCAATCGCCGTCTCAGTCAGACGTGATTCCGTATACCGCATAGCGGCGGCGTTATCGCCGTCGATGTTCCCGAAGTTTCCCTGCCCGTCAACCAGCGGATAGCGTACCGCGAAGTCCTGTGCCAAACGCACAAGCGTGTCATAGACCGACTGGTCACCGTGCGGGTGGAATTTACCGATGACATCGCCCACAACCCGTGCCGATTTTTTGGGCGGCTGGTGCGGGTTGAGTTTCAATTGATACATCGCAAACAGAACGCGACGGTGAACGGGTTTCAGGCCATCGCGCACATCGGGCAGCGAACGGGCCATGATGGTCGAGAGCGCGTAGGAGAGATATCTGTCAGAAAGCAATCCCGCCATCGGCTGGTCGATGATGTTTTCGGTCAGAGTCTTGGTGGGGGTCTTACGGGCCATAAATTCATTCCTAAATTACATTACGCGGCAGATTCGGCTGCGGGGTTGTATTTTTTCGCAAAAACCGAGGCAAAACGCAAGCGCGGGGCGGGTACACCCTGCGAATGATGCGCAAAAACCCAGTTTTCAAGGAAATATCCGGTCATTTTCAAGCCCTTTAGGATTTCTTCTTCATCTATTTCCTTAACGGGTTCCGGTTTCAGAAAATCGGGAATCAGAAGCAATTTATCCTTATACGGGTATCCTTCCTTGAGCGATACCGCGCAGCCGGATTTAGGGGAGACGTAGGTGAGCGTGCGCGAATCTCCGCCCGCCACGCAGCGCGTCAGGTCAAGGCCAAATCCAAGCTCTTTTAAAAGAGCCAATTCCCAAAGAACATAGGCCGCGCCCCAAATCTCGCTTTGGAGCGTATCGAGCAAGGCTTTCATCCCGTTGAAGAGGCCCGGATGGCCCTCGCGTTCGGGGAGCGTTGCGTCACACAGCGAACAGGCCGATAATAGTGCCGCCAATTTCATCGGGTCACCCAGAATCATTGCGGCAGTATTTTTGCCATGCTCAAACGCAAAATGCCCCAACTGGTCAGCAACACGGGATTTCCATTCGACTTCCAGAATTGTTCCGGCCTCCATCAGGCCGCGCATTTTCGAGGATTTCGCGCCGTGGACATAGCCGTTATGCCGTCCATGTTTTTCGGTGAGCAGAGACAAAACCGCGCCCCCTTCTCCGTGGGCGCGGGCCGACAAAACGATTCCCTGATCAATCCATTGTTCCATGGGGGGAGTATGGCAAGTTATGAGGGTAAAGTCACCTCTGCCTCGCGTAAATAAAGCGGGCTTGGGGGATAAAGAACAAAGTTTTCTTCGGCAATGCGTTCGGTCAGTTCAGCCATGAGCAACAAATCGGGGCGGCAGTCCTTTTTCAAGGTTCCGGCCCAATTTTCAACTTCATCTGCCGTATAAATGCGGGCATCGCCTTTTAATGGCTGGCCATAATAGTCGCCGCGTTTGGTATCGAGCACGGCCAGCAGCTTCGGTTCGTCCTTATATTCCTCTAATATTGTTTCGAGTGTTGAAAAGCCCAGAACCGGAATGGACAGGGACATTCCCAATGTCCGTGCGGTAGACAGACCAATGCGAACGCCGGTAAACGACCCCGGGCCACGGGTGACGGCGATGCGGTTCAAACCGGTTAACGGGCGGCCTGCCTTTGCCATTACCTCTTCAATCATCGGGATCAGACGCTCGGCCTGTCCGCGCTCGGTTTCCTCGGATAACAGCCATTTTTCGCCGCTTTCTCCATCCCGAAAAGCGACCGCGCACCCTGTCACTGCGACATCTAGTGCCAAAATCTTCATAACCACAAGTCCATATTGCCAATCTGTTTTGCCCCGATTATAGTCGCCCCATCATGCCACGCAAGCCGATCCTGTTGTTTTTATGCGCTTTTTGGTCGCTGCTTCCTAAAAGCGCGCCTGCGGCGACCCTGTCTGAGGATTTGAACTCTGTCGTGGTTTATGCCTATTTCCAGATCGGAACCGCGGAAGATTACGCCTCGGATCTTTCCATTGACGCTTTTCAGGCCCAGATCGACGAAATCACCACGGGTGGTTACAACGTTCTCTCGCTCAAGGATGTTCTGGGAGCACAGTCAACCGGACAATCTCTGCCTCCCAAATCCATCGTTCTGACGTTTGAAACGTTTGATACAAACTTCATGAAGGATGCTCTGCCCCTTCTTGATAAAAATCACCTTCCTTTCGTTCTGATCCTGTCTGCCGCGAAGCTTGACGATGTGGAAAAGAAGGGGGTTGGTCCTTCGTGGGACGACGTCCGGCCACTGCTCAAAAATTCGTTGGTCGAGATCGGCATGACTCCCTATCTTTATGCACCCGAACATATCCAAAGCGCGGAAGATTTAAAGCTGAGCATCAACCGCGCCAAAGCGCGCTTTCGTGAGAAACTCGATTTCGAACCGCCCTACTTCTCTTATCCGTTCGGGGAATATTCTCCTGCTTACCGTGCGATAGCATCAAACTTTGCGGCGGCACTGACCCAAACATCCGGCGTCATGTCCAGTCAAACCGACAAAACATTGGTCCCGCGCTTTACTATGACTGACGGATTTTCCGATATCGACCGTTTCCGCATGACCTCGTTGGCACTCCCATTTCCGGTGATTGATCCGACACCTGATCGTGTCTATTGGAAAGAAAACCCTCCTATTCTGGAATTTTCTGTGGATCAGCGCATAACAAAAGGTGATCTTTCGAAGATGGATTGTTTTGCATCGGGGGTTAGCGGATTGACAAAAGATATTCGCTATACACCCGACGAAACTCAAGTCGCCATCCACATCCCAGCCCCATTCGAAGATGGTAAGGGGCGAGTGAATTGCACCATTCCGGTTTTATCTCCGGATGGCGACCCCGATGCCGTTCGCTGGCGCTGGGCGGGCTTTCAATTCAATTTTGCGGAATAATAATCTCTAGTCGTTTACGGCGCGGACTTCGAGGACTTCAGGGATGTAATGACGCATCATGTTCTCGATCCCCATTTTGAGGGTCATGGTCGAGCTGGGGCATCCGGCGCAGGCGCCGCGCATCCGCAGCCACAAAATCCCCTTGTCGAATTCACAAAATTCTATGTCGCCGCCGTCACGGGCGACCGCTGGCCGCACCCGCGTATCGAGCAGTTCGCGGATTTTTCCTACGACTTCGCCCTCTTCCCCCGAATAGGTTTTCGACAATTGGGGTAATGGAGAGAGCAGAACCGGATGTTTCATACTGAAATGCTCGAACAGAACCCCCAGCACCAGAGTTTTAACGGCGGTCCAGTCTTCGTCTTTTGATTTCGTGATCGATACAAAATCTTCGCCGAAAAAAACAGAAATCACGCCATCAACTTCAAACAGACGTAGGGCCAATGGCGAGCGGCCATCGACTTCCTTCGGCGATTTGAATTCCACCCCTGCTCCGCCGGTTACTGTCATACCGGGCAAGAATTTCAGCGTGTCGGGGTTCGGTGTCGTTTCGGTATGGATAAAC
The DNA here is from genome assembly GCA_029558635.1 of Pseudomonadota bacterium. Taxonomy (GTDB): domain Bacteria; phylum Pseudomonadota; class Alphaproteobacteria; order Micavibrionales; family Micavibrionaceae; genus UBA1573. The sequence goes on from JAKQEE010000052.1 coordinate 763,315, forward strand.
ATTTCCGGTCTTCTCTATTTCTATTCCTCTGATTTGGGGTGATCGGACACCAGAACAAGAGGAACTGGAAATTTTTTGACTGCTTTCAGCTCCAAATAGTCCGCAGCATCCTTCTTTTCGGTTGTCACGATGACTTCGGCAATTTCCGGATAGGCTTTAATAATTTTCTTGAGCGCGTCAAGCGGGCGGCCTTCCTCAATATAAAACTCCGGCGTTAGGTCGTAATTGTCCCTGATATGCCCAGCAACCACCCATAATTCTTTTTCACTTTGTTCACGCAGTTCTTGTTTCAGCGTGTCCTCAACCGTTGCCCATCCCTGAAACTCGTCCAGCTGAAGCGTGTTGAACAGGCCGACCCTCCCGCCCATCTGAACGGCACGGCGGCATGCCACCCCTACAGCTTCGCTGCCATGATGACCGGAATCAACGCATAAAATGTACAAAGGCGCTGGATGATGTTCATCCATCATAATTTACCGTCCTTTCCTCGACAGAGCCGCCGAGAGGAGTCCCATTCCGGCAGCTATGAAAATTCCAACAAACGCATAAATCAGGGAATAACGATGTGCATAGCGGTTGATCTCCGCAGACAGGCCAGCCTGCCTGACCTCCAAGACCCGCTCACGTTTATCCACCAGATTTCCTTTTTCAAAAAGGAAGGCTTCCACCTGATACGGACCGGTGGGAATATTGGCAGGTAGGGAGAAATCTGCGCGGAACAATCCGTCACCCACAAATTTTACTTTTTTGGCCGTTAGTGGAAGGTTGCCGCTGTGTTGCCAATTGCGGATCAGGGCTTCCTGAAATTTCTTGTAACGCGGTTTGTCTTCCAGATCATCTCTGTCTTCAGGCTCAAACACCAGCGTGTTCAGTCCGATGCCGTTGTCGATCAGTATCTGCGGTTTGGCTATGTCGGCTTCTCGGGTGCTGACCGCGTAATCATAGAAATGCGGGATGCTTTCAAAGGTGATGGTGTCGCTGTTCAACCACATCCCCATGATCTGGCTTTTCTCGCGCACGACTACACGCGATTCTGGTCCTTTCAACAAGACGACTACGGATTGATCCTTGTTGTTGTTTTCAACTGTTCCGAAGACAACGATATCGCTTCCCGAAAATCCGGTGGTCACATCCACATTGTCTCTGGCCAGATCAATGATGACCCGTGCGTTGTTCGACTGCGCATAAGAAGTGGCGGGAAGTAACGCGGTCAGAGCCATAAAAATCAGGATAGACTTGTTCATTCCACCACCTCGGTTGTGAAATGTTCGAGAGGCTCGATAAAAAGGCCTTGCCACAGACGTAGGCATACCCCTAACAGGATCAGGGCCAACAACAACCTTGCCGGTGCGCCCTTGATGTATTTTGTAATCCGGACACCGATCTGGCTTCCGACCAGACTACCCACCATCAAAACCAACGCCAGCAGGAGGTCGACCGTGCTGTTGCCCATGGAATGCAGAAATGCCGAGACAGTCGTTGTAATCAGAATTTGGTAAAGCGAGGTGCCCACCACCAGCGTCCCGGGCATTCCGAGAATATAGATCATGGCCGGAACCAAAAGGAACCCGCCACCAATCCCCAGAACGGAAACCATCAATCCCCCGATAACACCGAGAGTCACCGGCACTACCGCACTGATGCACAAGTTTGAACGAGGGAACATCATCGGATATGGAAGCCCCTGAGTTATCTTTACCCAGAATTTCGAGCGTTTGGCTTCGGCATGATGTTTCCTCTTCAGGATCGCTCCGAAACTTTCATAGAGCATCGAACCGCCAATCGAGCCAAGCAGCAGGACATAGAGTGCATTAATCACGATGTCGATCTGGCCTGTGTATTGCAACAACTTGAAAATCAAAATACCGATGACCGTTCCGAACAAACTTCCGGCCAACATCACCGAACCGAGCTTGATATCGACATTGCCCTTACGCCAATGACCGAAAACGCCAGACAATGAAGATGAAATCAGCTGGACGGCCTGAGTCCCCACCGCAAATGATGCGGGAACGCCCATAAACACCATAAAAGGAGTCGCCAGAAACCCGCCGCCAATACCAAAAACAGAAGAGATGACGCCCACGGCAACGCCCAACCCCAAAATAACCTCCAGGGGCACGGCCATTTCCGCGACAGGTAAGTAAATGTCCATCAGTAATTAAAAGCGGTTAGTAAACGCTTCGGCTAACCTTGTTGGCCAAAGGCACATTGATCGTTCCCCAGTCCTTGAGGAAGTTGTGATAATAGTCCCCAACCTTGGTCACGCTGTAAGCCGGTTTGAAGTTGATCGTTTTGAAAAAGCTGAGGAATGCGACGTGGTAGTCGGGATAGCTGGCCGCGGTCGACGTGCATTCGGCAATATAGACGTTGTTGCCGTAGTTGGTGACGGCCATCAACCCGCCCTTTTCGGCATAAGGTTCATCCGGAGGGGTTATAAAGGAGATCAGCGTCATGCTGGCATAACCCTGCCCCAACCCTGCTTCATTTTGCTGGCGGATTACATTGACCTGATCGTAGGATGCCGTGTAGTTCTTCCAGAAATCGTTGGTGTAATTCGTGTCGCGGATTTCATCGCGGAAGCGGTTCGGATAAATCGCAAAGCGTTTGTCTTCACGGGCGCGCAGGCGGCATTCGGCGTCATCATCACCGGAAGGCAAGGACAGCGTAATCAGATCGTCCGGTTGCTGGTTGTTGATTTGCTTCCAAGTGTCAGGGAACGAGACAGTCGCGCCTGTCTTCGAATCCGTCCAGATTGCATAATCGGCCTTGGCCGGAATTGCAAAAGAGGCAAAAGCCACACAAACCATCAAACCAGTTTTAAAAATCTTCATTTCGGAAAATCGCCTTTTCTATGGATACGCGGGATCCCGAGCGGAATCCCACGGTCCATATTCTGCTATTTTACCCGCTAAAATGCAAACAGGAAGTTACGGGAAGTTCAGGGTTTTTTCCAAAAGCCAATAAGGTCCTTAACCTCTCCAAGGATCGGGGTGGCGATGGCCCGTGCCCTGTCCGCACCGGAGGCTAGAATCCGGTCGATTTCGGCCGTGTCCTTCATCAGATCGCGCATGGTCGCCGTCATCGGGGCGATTTTGGTGACCGTCAGTTCAGACAGCTTCGGCTTGAATTCCGAAAATTGCTTTCCGGCGAACTCCGCCACGACCTGCGCCTTGGTTTGACCCGACAACGCTGCATAAATCGTAATCAAGTTTGCCGCCTCGGGACGACCTTCCAGCCCTTCGACCGTTTCAGGCAGCGGGTTCGGGTCGGTTTTGGCGCGCTTGATCTTGTCCGCAATCGTGTCAGCATCGTCGGTCAGGTTGATGCGCGACATATCGGATTCCGCCGACTTGCTCATTTTCTGCGTTCCATCCCGCAAAGACATGACGCGGGTGGCATCGCCCATAATCACGGGTTCGGGAATATTGAAGAATTCCCGATCAAACCGGTGATTGAAGGTCGAGGCCACATCGCGTGTCAGTTCGACATGTTGCTTCTGGTCTTCGCCGACCGGCACATGGGTCGCGTTATAGAGCAGAATGTCGGCTGCCATCAGCACCGGATAGGCATACAGACCCAAGCCCGCTTTTTCGGCATTCTTACCCGCTTTGTCCTTGAACTGGGTCATGCGATTCAATTTCCCGATCTGGGTCATGGTTGCCAGATACCACATCAACTCGGCATGCAAATCTCCCACAGCAGATTGCGGGAAGATGATCGCCTTTTTGGGGTCAATTCCCGCCGCGATATAGGCCGCGGCAATCTCGCGGGTGGCTTTTGCAAGAAGAGTGGTATCTTGTGGAACCGTAATCGCGTGCATATCAACCACGCAGTAAATATGCTCAAAATTGGCGGTTTTGTTTTGCAGATCGACCCAGTTCTTGAGCGCTCCCAAATAATTACCCAAATGGAGTTGGTGTGTCGGCTGCATACCGGAAAAAATGCGTTTCATAGATTACTCTTTTCTACGTTTCAAATAGCGTTTGATATCGGAAATTTTTAAAACACCGCTGACTTGGATCACCAGCGCGTATGTGACTGCACCTGCCCCTAGCAGGGCCACCAACGCCAGAATCTTGACCGGCAAACTGTCGTGAAAGAAATCTTGCAATCCATAAGCCAAGACTGACAGAACGATGGCCATAACACAAGATGAAAATGCGATTTTGGGGAAGACCGTAACCAGACGGTCGTCAAATTCCAGTGCGTCGTGAGGTTTCAGTTTCTTGCGAAGCAGATAGACCTGCATCCAGCCGACAATTCCTGTCGCCAGCGAAATCCCCGCCACGCCCAGCCAGCCAATAAACAAAAGGCACAAAGCAACATTCGATAGTGCCGTCAGAATGGAAATCTTGACCGGAGTCATTGTATCTTCATGCGCCCAGAATGCCGTCATAAAAACTTTCGACGCAACATAGGCCGGAAGACCAATGGCATAGCCCATCAGTACATAGGACGTTTGCAGCGTTTCGGTGGCGGTGAATTTGCCATGTTCGAAAAGCGTGGCCACCATCGGCTGCGGCACGATTAACAATGCCACTGCCGCAGGTAACGCCACAAAAAAGCAGAATTCCAGCGAGCGATTGAAAAGGTCATTGCTTTCTTTTTTGTCGTCAGATGCCAAGGCTTTTGAGAGCATAGGAAGCAGTGCCGTACCAATGGCAATCCCCGCAAGGCTGAGCGGCAACTGGTTCAAGCGGTCGGCGTAATAAAGGAACGAGATTGAGCCCGCAGGCAAGAGCGAAGCCACGATCATATCGACGAACAGATTGATCTGGAACACTCCGGCGGCCAGAACGCCCGGCCCCATCAATTTGAATAGCTGTTTGGTTTTACGGCTCAGTTTCGGGGGTTGCCAGCGGAAGGCAATTTTATGGCGACGGATAAAATAAGCCATCATCGCCAGCTGGATTAAGCCCGACACAGCCACGCCAGCCGAGAGCGAATGTCCGGCACTCGGGAAAAGCGGGGTCAATACCACCATAAAAAAGATCATGGTCAGGTTGAAGATGATGGGCGCTGCCGAAAACGGGCCGAATTTGCTGTGGGCATTGAGCATCCCTCCAAACAAAGCTGTAAGCGACATCAATAATAAATAGGGAAAGGTGATTTGCGTCAGGACCACCGCAAAATCATATCTGGTAGTCCCTTCTTCAAAGCCCGGGGCGATGACGTGAATGACCCATGGCATCGCCGTCATTATAACCGCTGAGAACACCGAGAGGATCAGAAACATCACCGAAAAGACTTCACCGGAGAATTTTCCCGCCGCATCTTCCCCTTCCTGAGTCAGTGTTTTGGTGTAAAGTGGGACGAAGGAGACGCTGAAGGCGCCTTCGGCAGCCACGCGGCGAAAGAGGTTGGGTAGTTTCAGGGCGACAAAGAACGCATCTGCCACCGGTCCCGCGCCCAAAACGGCGGCCGTCAGCATGTCGCGTGCCATTCCAGCTATACGGCTTAACATCGTAAATCCGGCAATTGTAGCCATGGCTTTTAGAAGTTTCATGTGCTATCTCACATACAACACTGTAAGAGGTTCCTTATGACGAACGCCAAAATCCGTAACCCCGAAAGCCAATGGTTTGGCAGAAAATCCGTGTCCCCGCAAGAGAAGACGCAGATGGTTCTGGGGGTCTTTGATTCCGTGGCCGGCCGTTACGACCTGATGAACGACCTGATGTCGGGCGGGCTTCACCGTCTGTGGAAGGATACGCTGATTCGTAAGATTCGTCCTACGCCGCAGCTTTCCTACCTCGATGTTGCGGGAGGAACGGGCGATATTGCGTTTCGGATTGCGCAAAAAGCCGGAAAAGGAGCAAACATCACCATTTCGGACATTAATGCGTCGATGCTTGAGGTCGGCCAGGCCCGCGCCATCGACCAAGGCTTCATCGGCGGATTCGAATGGGTCGAAGCCAATGCCGAGTCCCTGCCTTTTGAAGATAATTCCTTTGACGTTTACACCATTTCCTTCGGTTTGCGGAATGTGACCCATATCGACAATGCCTTGCGCGAGGCGTTCCGCGTTCTGAAACCCGGTGGACGATTTTTTTGCATGGAATTCAGCCATTTAGAGAGTGAAACTCTTCAAAAGCTTTATGACCTGTATTCTTTTAATGTTATTCCGAAAATGGGCCGTTATGTGACAGGCGACGAGGACAGCTATCAGTATCTGGTCGAGAGTATCCGTGCCTTTCCAAAGCCCGAAGACTTGTCGATGCGCCTGCTTGATGCCGGATTTTCGCGCGTGACTGCCGAGCCGCTTACTTTCGGCGTGGTTGCCATTCATGAGGCGTGGAAGTTTTAAACAAAAATCTTTATTTGTCTTAAAACTCATTTTTTCATAATTTTTGCAAGGGGTTAGGCCCTCACTTCCAATTGTTATGTATAATTTGGTGGTGAATAGCTCACAAAAAACACTTGAAATTTCAGCAAAATTTGTATTTTGTATGGCTGTCCCGAGCGACAAGGTCGGGAACAGAATTCAGAACTACAATACTGAAAACTCGTAAAAAAACTCTCTTTTGGAAGGAAACTACCATGAACAAAACCACCCTGACTATCGTTGCTGCTGCAATCGTTGTTGCTTTGGCCGCTTTCGGCATTATGAACAGCCAATCCCAACAAGGCGCTGAAATGGAAAGCGTAATGCCTGCTGCTGGCGAAATCTCCGCCACCGTAGAAGGCGCTGCTGACGCTGCCGGTTCTGCTATCCAGAACGCTTCTGAAGAAGTCACCAACGCTGCTGAGGAAGCTGCTACCGAAATGCACGAAGCTTCTACCGAAGCTGCTGAAGCAACCACCGAAGCTGTTGAAGGTGCTGCTGAAGCAACCACCGAAGCTGTTGAAGGCGCGGCTGAAGCAACCGAAGAGGCTGCTCCTGCTGCAACTGAAGAAGCTGCTCCTGCTGAAGAAGAAAAAGCAGCCGAGTAATTCTTACTCTTTTGATTTTTGGGCAGGCTCCGTGCTAACGTACGGAGCCTTCTCTTTTTTAGGATTTGTATATGACTATGACCGCACCATTGGCCGGACGATCTGTTCTCCTTGTGATTTCGGGGGGAATTGCCGCTTATAAATCTCTGGAGCTGATCCGCTTGCTCCGCAAAGGCGGTGCGGAAGTGCGCTGTATCCTGACAAAGGGCGGTTCCGAATTTATCACGCCGTTGAGCGTTTCTGCTCTCTCCGAGCATCCGGTTTATACCGATCTGTTTTCTTTGAAAGACGAAAGCGAGATGGGACATATCCGCCTGTCGCGTGAAGCGGACCTGATCCTTGTTGCTCCGTCCAGTGCAGACCTCATGGCCAAGATGGCCAACGGCATTGCTGATGATCTGGCCTCGACCACCCTGCTCGCCTCCAACAAGCCGATTATGGTTGCACCGGCCATGAATCCTGAAATGTGGGCAAAAGCTTCGACACAACGAAACATCGAGACGTTGAAACAAGACGGTGTCACATTCATTGGGCCTGCATCTGGCGAGATGGCATGCGGCGAAACGGGCCTTGGCCGCATGGTCGAAGCAGAAGATTTATTCGACGCCATATGCTCCTATTTTGCGGTGTCTGCACCATTGGCAGGATATCGTGCCTTGGTCACTTCAGGCCCGACTTATGAACCGATTGATCCTGTGCGCTTTATCGGTAATCGTTCATCGGGCAAGCAAGGTCACGCCATTGCAGCGGCGCTGCGACGTGCGGGAGCGGATGTCACCCTCGTGACCGGCCCTGTGGCGCTGCCCCATCCTGTGGGGGTTCGGACCATACACATTGAAACGGCAGCCGAAATGCTGGCAGCTTGCGAAGCTGTCCTTCCTTGCGATATTGCCGTCTGTGCGGCGGCGGTTGCCGATTGGCGGGTTGAAAACGCGGCCGATCATAAAATGAAAAAGCGTGCCGGTGCGATGCCTCCTACCCTCAACTTTACCGAGAATCCCGATATTCTGGCGACCATTTCGGCGCATAAAACCCGTCCGCAGTTGGTCATCGGCTTTGCCGCAGAAACCGAAGATGCCGTTTCCTCTGCCAGGGAGAAATTGGTTCGCAAAGGGTGCGACTGGATTCTGGCCAATCAGGTGGGGACAACAGAGAATCCGGCCTTTGGCGCGGACAGCAATCAGGTTACACTGGTCACACGCTCGACAACCGACCCTTGGCCAACCCTTGCTAAAAACGAGGTGGCGGAGCGTCTTGTCGAACGAATTGTCAATTTTATGAAAGAGACGGACCAGACAAATGACCAACGCAGCCCTGCAAAAGCTAGCTAACGACAACCGCGTTTCCATCGACATCAAAGTTCTCGACCACGCCAAGGATTTGCCTTTGCCATCCTATGCCACCGAGCAGGCCGCGGGGATGGATCTGGTGGCGGCGATTGATGCACCAATGGTTTTGGCGTCGGGGGCCTATGCGATGGTTCCTACGGGCATTTCGATTGCGTTGCCTTCGGGGTATGAATGTCAGGTTCGGCCGCGTTCGGGCCTTGCCGCCAAGCACGGCGTAACAGTCCTCAACTCTCCTGGAACGGTTGATGCCGATTACCGCGGCGAGATCAAAGCCATCATTATCAATCACGGCAGCGAACCTTTTACCATTGAACGCGGCATGCGCATCGCCCAGATGGTCATCGCCCGGTACGAACACGCGGCGTGGAATATTTGTGAAGACTTGAATGAAACGTCTCGCGGCGCTGGCGGGTTCGGGTCTACGGGGACGAAGTAAAGTCTCAAAATGACCCAAACTGCGCAAAAAACAGAAACAGATTTCATCGCCCAAGGCCATACGCCGATGATGGCACAGTATATGTCCGTCAAGGCGGCGCATCCTGACTGCCTTTTGTTTTACCGGATGGGCGATTTTTACGAGCTGTTTTTTGATGATGCCATCACGGCGTCCGCTGTTCTCGACATTACCCTGACCAAACGCGGCAAGACGCAGGGCGACGACATTGCGATGTGTGGCGTGCCGTTTCATTCGTGCGATCCCTATATTGCGCGGTTGATCCGTGCGGGGCATAAGGTGGCGATTTGCGAACAAACGGAGACGCCCGAAGAAGCCAAAAAGCGCGGCGGGTCAAAGGCATTGGTCACCCGTGAAGTGATCCGCATCATCACGCCTGGCACGTTGATTGAGGATACGCTTCTCAATGCGCGGGCGAATAATTATATCGCAGCACTTTCGGAGATTGGCGGCCAATGCGGGTTGGCGATTGCCGATGTTTCAACGGGCGAGTTTCTGGTTCAGACTTTGGCAAAAGAGAATGTGACATCTGCCTTATCAAGGTTGGGAGCCAGCGAAGTTTTGCTTCCCCCCCTTACCCCACCCTCTCCCGCAAGGGGAGAGGACTTTACAGTTTTGCCCGCCGAATATTTCGATAGCGAGCGCGGCCGCGTGCAGCTTGAGGCTTTGTTCGGTCACGGGATCATGTCCGATCTCGGTGCGTTTTCGCGGGCCGAGATCGCGGCGTGCGGAGCGTTGATTGCTTATATCACCGAAACGCAGAAAGGGCAGTTGCCCCACCTGACCCGCCCGCGGCAAATCTCAACTCATGATGTGATGGAGATTGATCCATCTACGCTTCGTTCGCTTGAACTCGTTCGTACTCAATCGGGTGAGAAATCGGGATCACTTCTTGATACAATTGATATGACGCTCACTGGTGCGGGGGCGAGGATGTTGCAATCGCGACTGATGGCTCCCCTACGTGACGTGGCTGAAATTTCCTATCGTCATGATGAAATTGAAACGCTGATTTCCCAGTTCCATCTGACAAAAGATATTCGCAGTCTTCTCAAGGAAACGCCCGATATGGAACGCGCGATGGCGCGACTGTCCCTGATGCGCGGTGGACCTCGTGACCTAGCCGGTCTCCGCGACGGGCTGGGTATTGCCGCAACGCTTCGGGCGCAGTTGATTGAAAAGAATCTGGTGGACGCCGCTTTGCAGCGAATTGCCGAAGGGTTAAAGCTGTCCGACGATCTTGAATCTTATCGCAATCTATTGGCGACGGCGTTAACCGAAGTTCCCCCTCTCCTCTCGCGTGATGGCGGGTTTATTGCGAATGGCTATTCGGCGGAGCTTGATAAATTCCGTGCGCTCAAAACCGAGGCGAGGCAGCATATTGCCGGACTTCAGAGCAAATATACGCAGCTAACGGGCATTGAGACGCTCAAGATCACGCATAATAATATCTTGGGTTATTTTATCGAAGTTCCCGCCAAACGCGCAGACAAGATGATGGTGCGTGACGGCGGGAACGACAATCCGTTCGTTCACCGCCAAACCATGGCGAACGCCGTGCGCTTTACCACGCCGGAACTGGCCGAGCTTGAACGTGATATTTATGCGGCGGCCGATAAATCTCTTGCCATAGAAGAGCATTTCTTTCAGGAACTCTGTTCAACCCTTATGCAACTCGCGGATCAAGTCAGTGTGGTGGCGCGGGCGTTGGCGGAGCTGGATGTGGCAACGGCCAATGCGACACTCGCGGTTGAACGTGAATATGTGCGTCCCATCGTCGATGACGGCACGTCATTTGAGATCGTTAAAGGGCGTCATCCGGTTGTCGAATATTCGCTCAAGAAAAATCATGTTGTTTTTGCGCCGAATGATTGTTCGTTGGGAGAGGCCGAGAAACTTTGGCTTCTCACGGGTCCGAACATGGCGGGAAAATCGACATTTCTGCGGCAAAACGCGTTGATCGCGATTATGGCGCAGGCTGGGTTTTATGTTCCGGCTGCATCGGCGCGGATCGGTGCGGTTGATAAAGTATTCAGCCGCGTCGGGGCGTCTGACGACCTCGCGAAGGGTCAATCGACCTTTATGATGGAGATGGTCGAGACCTCGGCCATTTTGAAATCTGCTACGTCACGTTCCCTCGTCATTCTCGATGAAATCGGACGCGGGACAGCGACGTATGACGGGTTGTCAATTGCTTGGGCTTGCCTTGAATATCTCCACAACACAATCGGATGCCGCGGCTTGTTCGCCACGCATTATCATGAGCTAACCAATCTGGCAAACGAGCTTAAAAAGCTTGTCTGTTACACGATGCAGATCAAGGAATGGAAAGGCGAGGTCATTTTCCTGCACCATGTCGCAAAAGGCACTGCCGACCGGTCTTACGGGATTCATGTGGCGCAGCTCGCAGGATTGCCCGCCGAAGTTATTGCACGGGCCGAACAGGTTCTCTCTCTTCTTGAGGACAGTAAAGCCAAATCAGCATCGGTTGATTTGCCACTTTTTCACTTGCCGCCGCCCGCGCCAGCGAAGCCTAAAATTTCGGAAGTGGAAGCGGAACTGGCGGAGATCAATCCTGATGCGCTTAGTCCGCGCGAGGCGCTTGAGGCGTTGTATCGCCTTCGCTCTCTTCTTTCTCGGGAATAACCACCAACGCCTTGTTCGATCCGCCGTCGGCTTCGCCGGACAGGCGGAAGGCGTATTTCGCAATCGGCGGGCCGATGGTCTCGAGCACAGCCACCGCTGCAAAAACCAGAACGGCCACCTGTGCCCCAATATAGGGAATAAGATGGCTGGTCGTCTGGATCAGCCCGATGGCCATCCCCGCCATCGGCATCAGCAATAGCCCTGTGGCCGAAGCTTGTTTAAAGCTATATTCCAGCCCTCGCCTGCCGCCGGTAGTTAGAACCGCATATTTTGCCACGCCGCGTACCAGCGGAAGCAACAGGGCAATCCATCCGGCATCGACCAACTCTTTAACGTGAAGGCTGGCACCCGCCGTTACGAAGAGGATGATATAGAAGATATCTTCGGCATATCCGAAATCAGTGGTGGTGATCGGGTGGGTTTCTTTTTCAAACCAGCGGACCATGATCCCAAACACCAGACAGGAAAACAGGAACGATACCTGAAACGCCAATGTCAGGCCGAGGGTCAGCATAATTCCACCCAACATCAACGGAAAGACATAGTGGAATGTTTTAGGTTGCAGAAAATGTGAAAGCCGAACAATCGCGTAGGCCACCAAGGCCCCGATGGCGAATCCACCCACCAGCCTGTAGACCGGAAGACCTAAAATATCCCCCCAGTTGGCTTCGCTGGAATAGAGGCCGAACGGCAAAGCGGCACTGAACACCACAAAGGAAATCAAGTTGTTGAGAGCCACGAGGATTTTGGTGTTTTCTGTGACCTCGCCCTTCGCGCGCATTTCGGCGGCCACATGAACCAGAACTGCCGGAGACGACGAAATCCCGATGGCTGCCGTTAGAACCGCCACGATGGGTGGAAACTGAAACGCCATCAACAGCACAAAAATAGCCAGAAAAGTCGCACCAGATTCAAAAAGCGAGACCAGAATAATCTTCGGATGCTTCCAGATGTGTTCAGGGTGGAGCGAGCATCCGAGTTTATAAAGGATCAGACCCAGTGCAATCTGGACCAGATGGCTGGCCTGTTCGATTGTGTTTTTAGTCAGCAGGCCCGCGCCTTCCGGCCCCATCAACAGCCCCACAATCATAAAGCCTGAAATAACAGGGAGCCATTTGATTTTGGTTGCTGCCAGTCCCCCGACCACGCCCAAAATCATGAATATCCCGAAAATCAGCGGGAAATTCATATGAAGGGGAAAGAGTTGTTCGAAGATTTGTTCAAGCATAGGCGATTCCATTTTGGCCCAAAAAGTTTAACCGATTTTCTGCCTTGATAACACCCGCTATGTCAAAACGAGAAAAGAGGCCGGAAATCCGGCCTCCCACGCAGTTTTTTTACGCAATCTCTATCTGGGCAATGTCGGCAATGTCACCGGCTCGTCCTGAGAGCTTAGGGTTTTCAGGAATTCGACGAGGTCCTTTTTCTCGACATCATTCAGGCCCAGTTTTTTCATTGCCGGAGACAGGCTCTCGCGTTCGACAAACCCGTCATTATAGTGGTCGATCACAGCATCGAGCGTCGGGACAGACCCGTTGTGCATGTACGGACCACGTTCGGCGATGTTGCGGAGGCCGACCGTTTTGAACGCATGCTGCATCAGGATATCGTCTTTCACGAATTTCCCGCGACCGATGTCGTCGTCGTTCACGCCAATATCATGAAAACTTCCATCGCTCATTCTCCACCCGGAGTGGCAAACCGCGCAATTGCCTTTTGTGTTGTAGAGAACAAAACCGCGTTTGGCCGACTCACTGATCGCTTTCTCATCGCCTTTGACCCATTTGTCGAACGGAGCTTCGCCCGAAATCACGCGGCGTTCAAACATAGCGATTGCCTTGGCGATATTTTCCTTGTTCATAGGGTCTTTCTCGCCGGGGAATGCCTTGGCGAAGTATGGGTCATACCCTTTCACGTCCTTCAGATCACGGATCATCGTTTCGTGGGGCATATTCATTTCGACCTCAGAAGCGATTGGACCCAGAGCCTGTTCCTCAATGCTGGCAGCACGACCATCCCAGAAAAGCAAATCATCCCACGCAAGGTTCAGGATGGTCGGAGACCGACGTCCCAGTTCGTTATGTTTGTCACCCACCCCTTTTGGAAGGGCATCACCCCACGAGAAGCTTGGGTTGTGGCATGTTGCACACGACATTACTTTCGAACGCGACAAGCGTGGATCAAAGAACAACATCTTCCCGAGCTCGTAACGATCCTGTGTGAATTTGTTATCGTCCGGTTCGGGGATCGGATCAGTGGGCCGCGCGTACAATTCTTTCAAATCCGTTACTGTTGTACCAGCCTCTTCAGCCATCGCCTCTGGTGTTTGCTCGGCATATGCACTCACAGGCGTATACCCCAAAGTTATGGCGGCTACAGCCCCCAACATCCAATACTTTACCGTCATACTCTCCTCCTCTGGAAAAACTGCAGCTTTTATACAGAGGAGACTTAGAAATTGCCACTCCAAAAGAAAGGGAGACAGAACGCCGCACTAAATAACCAACTGAATAATAATAAGAATTGTTCTCTTGCCCCGCGCGCCAGAACCCTGTATAACCTCCGGACCGCCGATTGCTGGTCGCCAAATTGGGTAGGTGGCAGAGTGGTTGAATGCGCTAGTCTCGAAAACTAGTATAGGTGCAAGCCTATCGGGGGTTCGAATCCCCCCCTACCCGCCATATATTTTATCCTTTGGATGAAGGGGGTATTTGTTTTGGGTTTAATGGTACACCCGTTGCCGCCAACGCCGAAATCGGTATCAGACAAAGAAAACAAAGCGATTGCAAAAGCCTTTTCATTCCCCCCACCCTATTGCGTCAACAGTTGCAGTTGCGTGTTTGAGATACGATTTGGGTAGTATTTTATACCTTTTATATAGCCATTCATGAACGCGAACCCTGAAGCGAGGGCAACTCCGTCATATCCAATCGCCAAATAGGCCGCTGTAACAGGAGACCATGCTGCGCTACTATTAAGCGAACCCCCGTTATACGCAACAGCCAGATCATTTGAATTTTGGACTGCCGCGATTTTAACGTCTCCGCTGGGAACCACCCCCCCCGATGTAACACTTTTGATTCCACCCACATCGTAAGCAACCAACTGGGCCTGATTAGCAGCAGTTACCCTCAATCCATAATAATCAGAAGCATTCTTACGGACGGTTGCCAGTCTGTGATCGATGCCCATCACCACACTTGTGCCATATCCATAAAGCGTGCCAGATAGCTGGCTATACCAGCCTCCTGTTGGGACCGTTATGATATCGGATTGGCGTGTCACGGTAGCGTTAGTAGTAGGAATAACAGATGTGACAAAAGCCCCCTGTTCGCACTGGGGCATTCCTACCCGAACAGTTACGTCGATTGGTACCCCCGCCCCCGTGGGATAAAATTCGAGGTACGGCATATAGTGGTCTGTTGCCGCATTTGTAAAAACAAGAGAAGAGTTATATCTCTGTTGGCTAAGGGCAGCGGATGTAAAAACTGGGGTTGATGCTCTATATTCCCCCGTAGGAGTTCCGCCGATGTCTCTACCTTGCCCTATTAATGCCCAGTAACTAACATTAGTTAGATTTCCAGCCTGCAGCTTAAGATAAGCAGATAACTTGTTATTGCCAGATGGTGTGGCAGAGCACCCCGTTAAAGTGTTAAATGCAACCCCCCTAGGTCCTGCTGTTGTAGTCGTTCCAAAGAAACGAATATCGATATAAGAAATTCCACTTTCGGTTCCGGTCCCATTTACCGCAATTGAAATTCCATTACTTCCCGTTGTCTGCCATGTTGTCGGAAGAACTCCGCCGCCCCCCAATGTCCCAGCAACAGATCCTTGCATGTTATTATTTCTAACCCCATTCGTCCTCTGTTCCTCAATCAGAATCCCTTTGGCAACGTGGGTGACGGGGTCGTGGTCGAAGCGCGGGGTGTTGTTGCCCGCGGTTTGGAGGTTTCCTGAAGAGTCGAAATAAGTTCCGACCGAGTTGCGGGTAAAGCTCCCCCCCGCAGCGGTAAGAAACGAAGGAAGTGTCGCATAATGCGTGCCCGATAGAATATAATCGCTATTTATAAAGTCCATCGACAGGGACGGATAATCGACTTTGACATTAGCCGTATTGGGCGGCGTAAAAGTCAGGTTGGTGATCGGGTTGCCGTTGAGATCAACAATCGTGCCGCCATTCAGATCGACCGGAGAAGACACCGTCACCCCGTCCAGATCGACATCCCCTACCTGCGGCGTATAGGTGAAAGTCAACGCTGACCCGCCTGTACCGGACGCATAACTGGCATATCTTGTCACCCCTCCAACATCGACCGCAATCCGCGGCGTTCCCCCGCTTGTGTCCACCGTTACTGCTTCACTCATATTCACCGTGAACGATAGCGGCGCGGCTAAGGCCGAAATCGGTATCAGACAAAGAAAACTTAAAAGTTTCAAAATATTTTTCATTCTCCGCTCCCCTATTGCGTCAACAACTGTAACTGCGTGTCCGCAACCCGCGCTGGGTAGTATTTAAATTTGGATATCCATTTTCGCGTACTGGTTCCAGCGCCCAAACGAAGTTGATTTACAGGCGGTGGTGCCCAGCTTGTATCCAGCGTTTTAAGAACCCCATTATAGGAAGCATTGGCATTATTCAAAGATTGTGCCGCTCCGCTTCTTATACTCCCTGAAGCGGATACAGGATTATTAAACCCTCCCTGTGACACTCCTCCGGTAAACGCGTCAACGCCAAGATTGCCGCCGCCCTGATAATAATAAAGATTCCATCTGTTATTGCTTGTTCCGTCAGAGAACTGCCACAGCAGAGGCCAAGAGATTGGCCCAAATACGGATTCCCATGATACGTCAGCAAAAACGGCCCCTGCGTTTTGATCATACCACGCCCCGGTCGGCATCGTGAGGCTATCCGCCGCCCGTGTCACGGCAGCGTTGGTGGTAGGGATATAGGAGGTTGGAAACGAGCCTTGTTCCAACTGCGCACCCCAGATGTAAATACCGGATGTGCCGTCGCCAGTGTAAGCAGTCGTGCCATTTGTTTGGGCAATAAAAACTCCAAAAGAAAGCCCTGCACCAGCATACACATGTGTCATTGATATCCTATACCAGCCACCTCCTATATTCTGAATCTTTGTACCAGACACAGCATAATTACTACCTGTAATTACTCCTGTTTGCAGGTTAAAAGTTGCCTCCGTGCCAGCTACGCCATAATGAATAAGCGCAACAGTCGAACGTTCCGCCGCTTTAACAAAAACCGAGAATGTATATATATTTCCCGAAACTAGATTACTATCATTCGGATAACGAACATAATGTGTATTGTTTACTGTTGTATCCTCAACCAACTTTGAGGCCGTATTCGTTCCATCTGGTGCCATCGCCGCATTGGAAACAATCGACGCTCTCACAACCAACCAACTGGCATTAGAAAAATTAGAACTTTGAAGGCCTATATTCGTCCTGCTTTCCTCGATCAGGATACCTTTTGGGGCGTGGGTGACGGGGTCGTGATCGAAGCGCGGGGTGTTGGCGCTGGCGGTTTGGAGCGTTCCCGCCGCATCGTAATAGGTAGCGATAGAATTGCGGGTGAAACTTCCTCCGGCGGCGGTGAGGAATGATGAGAGGTCGTTATA
>JAKQEE010000069.1 GCA_029558635.1 Pseudomonadota bacterium
ACGATCACCAGCGCGCCTTTTTCCTTCAAACCTTCAAAGAGCATGTTCATCGCTCGCAAGTGCAAGGCTGTCGGGTTCTCCACGTAGGCTTTCGACGCCTCCGCAAACGATTCGGCGATCTGCTTTTCGGATTCGCCGAGGATGACGCGTGCTTGGCGCTCGCGCTCCGCCTGCGCCTGACGGGACATGGTATCTTCCAAATCCTGCGGGATGACAATATCACGGATTTCGACTGATTGCACGGTCACACCCCAGGGTGTTGTGCGTTCGTCAATGACTTGTTGCAGTTCCTTGTCAATCACACTGCGTCCCACAAGAATATCCGCCAGCATCATACGCCCGATAATGTCGCGCAAGGCGGTCTGTGCCGCCCAGTCCACAGCGGCGCGGTAATTTTCCACTTCGAGCGCGGCTTTTTCCGCGTCCCACACGACCCAGAACAACACCGCGTCCACATCCACTGGCACGGTATCCTTCGTCAGCGTTTTCTGCGCGGCGAACGGCGTGACCATCACGCGGTGATCAATCCACGTGGGAATCGTGTCAATGATCGGCACGATCCAAAACGCGCCAGGTCCTTTCAGCCCATGAAATTTTCCGAGCCGCAAAACCACAGCCTTTTCCCATTGCGACGCCACCTTGAGCGCGAACAAAATATACGTACCGATCAGCGTCCAGCCCAAGACCCATGCGCCCAAAATGTTGTCGTTGATCTTCTCATCGCCGAAAATGGCGCCAAACATCGCAACCAGCAGAAAGACGCCAAACAACGTGCCTGCGATGGCAGGGACGCGCAGGTCTACTTTTTGGGATTTGCTCTTCTGCGCCACAGTTTTCATAAATTTTGTGTCCATTTCATTCTCCTTTATTCTTCGGATTTACCCGATTCATTCCAACTTTTCAGCTGGTCGCTAACCATTTGGCGGATCTCGCCCTTCGAGAATCCCAACCTCAGCGCTTCGCTGACATACCTCTGCGTCAACGCCTCCAGCGACTCTCGCCGCAGACGTTCCGTCACCTTCGGCGGCGGGATTTCAGTGATGAACGTTCCGCGTCCCTGTTGCGTGGAAATGATGCGCGCCTCATCCAAAATGCGATATGCGCGCGCCACCGTATTGAAGTTGACGCGCAACTCCTCTGCCAGCGCGCGCACGGTCGGAAGTTGATCGTCTGGTTTCAGTATTCCGCCTGCGACTTGCGCCTGCACTTGATTGACGATCTGAGTGTAGATCGGCAAGCCTGAGCGGAAGTCTATCTGGAGGGTAAGTTTCTTGTTTGCCATAATTGTACTAATTGTATCATTGTCACAATTGTATGCTTTCGATAGATTTTGTCAAGAGGCAAGAATCCCCCCTCTCCCTTTGGGAGAGGGGCTAGGGGTGAGGGAGAATCCTCAAGCGTGGAAAAATTTTCAGGAAACCGAATCAGCCATCCCCTGCGTGTGAGGCGTTTCATCCTGCGTGGTAGAATCTCAAACACATTGATTAAGTCATCGCGTGGATAAAAATCCATGCGCAAGAAATCCAAGGAGTAAAAATGGAAGTGAAGACTGGTACGTGGACGGAGAAAAA
>JAKQEE010000007.1 GCA_029558635.1 Pseudomonadota bacterium
ACAACCTTGTCGGCGTTCTCACCGGCTTTCTTTGCAAATTTCTGAATGTCCAAAGCAAAGCTCATCATGCCCTCAAAAACACTTGACTTTTTCGGAAATTATGCGTTAAAATATCCCTCATAAAGGAGGTACTTACTATGGACAGAAAAGAGCATGTGTACGCCCTCATCAAACATGCGGAAGACGGTGACGAATTTGACTTTTTCGGGCAAAAGGTGCGCATTATCCACTTTGAAATATACGACAACGAAACACCGGGGATCGGGTCTTTCCGCTTTGTTTTGAACGATGGGAACACTCTGTATTTCCTGCTGACAAATTGGGGCGATTGATCCATTACCCGCACCTTAAATTCACATCAAATAAAACAACGGTTCCTGCCGGATTGACTTCTTTCAGCGGTTCCACCAGCGTATAGGTTACGCCGCCGATTGTTACCGTGTCGCCCAGGACGGGAGCCGTTAAAGCCGCCCCATCCGTCTTGAAAGCCGATAGTAAAAGCTGCTTGTCGCCTGCCTTAATCAGTGTCCCGTCAATCTGTTTCGTTCCATAATCGAATATTGCGCCATAAGCCGTCTGCGTTGATGTACCCGCCCCGGTAAAGCCGCCCGTCGCCGGGTTGTAAGTTCCGGCGGTCACTTTCGTGAGTGTCAGGCTTTGGCCTTTGCCCTTTAATAGCTTCTGAGCGGTATTCTGTAAGCGCGTGTAAAAGGTCATTGATTTATCACCTGCAATAAGGCTGGTGGTTTGCAATTCTGTTTCTAATAATCTCACAATACGATTCATCCTTTTCAATCAGGATGAACTTGCGCCCCGTATTCAAGGCCGCTACCCCGGTTGTGCCGCTCCCCGCAAACGGGTCAAGAACCGTGTCGCCTTCGTTGCTCCATGAAAGAATGTGGTCAGTGGCTAATTGTTCGGGGAATGTGGCCGGGTGCTGATAAGCCTCTTTGCACGTTGTCCCTTTCCCATATCCGGTGCTATATGCCCATATATTTTTACGTTTCCCAAAAGCCGCTATCACAACGGGACGCCTCGTTGATGTACTCCCGTCTGCATTTCTAACCGTTTTACTTGATACTGTTTTCCCGCTTTGAGAGTTTGCCCGGTCGCTTATCATGTATGCCGTTTTGGGTTTCCCCTTGCTCAACACAAACATATATTCAAAACATGCCCAGTATCGGTTATGGTTAGGCTTCTGGAATGAATCTCTTTCAAAAATCATCGTATCGTGGAGGTTAAACCCTATCTCCTTGAAATACAGAGCCTGCTTAAACGATGTTCCTGTTTCACTCCCCTTGATTGTTGCGTCTGCTACTACCCAAACCACCACTCCACCGTTTTTCGTAACCCGATAAAGCTCTTTTGCTATCCCCTCAAAGTCAAACTGCGAATTGCCGTTATACGTCCGCAAATTGTCATAGGGAGGCGACGTAACCGTAAGGTCAATGCTTTTGTCCGCCAGCGTCGGCATTATGTCTAGGCAATCGCCGTTGTAAATCATGATCTTATCAACCCCATTGAACAGCCGCCCCCGCCTGCCTTCAGATACGGCGAAAGAATCGCGTCAATCGCCCGGTACCGTGTGCGCTGTGGCGAGCTTTTATCGTAGGTGACACTGATTGGCCCTACCGACTCGGAAAGTACGCCCTGTGACAAATCTGGTGACAAATCAGCCGTGCTTGCTCGATAGGCCAACTCCGCACACGCCTTCTGAACAGCAAGAGGCACGCTGTCATAAGCAACATCATATCCGTCCACAATCACGCCATAACGCGGCCAATCCAAAGCCTGATCTTCGTCAACAATAGTTCCCTGCCAGCGGCCCTTGAACATGGCGAGCATGTAATCCGTTGCCTTGCGTAAGGCCGGTTCTTTGGCGTCCGTATCATCTAAAGCATCCCATGCCGCATTTCCGCGCTTTGCATGGTATTCGTCGGCAAAAGCCACGGTGCAATATGATTCAGCCCCTGTTACGATTGCGCCTGTTTCAACGATCAAGGCCATGTTATCTCTCCTTCACTTTAA
>JAKQEE010000074.1 GCA_029558635.1 Pseudomonadota bacterium
GCTTGCACGGGCGCTTTTTTCCGGAGTTTCGAGCTTTTGGTGCGCTGTAATACACCATGGTTGGTTGGGGGAGGATGGATACGCCCGGATACCTTTTGCCTCACGATCGATCGGCTGGTTCACCATAGCCATCCGCTCCGGAAAAACGCCTTGCCCCGAAGCTATTCTAAGGTGGTATCCGTCGATTTTCCGGTGTTGAAAAGGCTTTTGTTTTCTTTCAGTTCGTTGACCAGTTGCGCCGCTGTTCGGAAACAGACCCGATAGCCTCTCTCGCAGGCCGTGACACCGCTTGAAATTGATAAGTGGACTTTTACCGGTCCCGCGCGTCTGTTATGTCTCTTCTTCTATGATTACGGTCTTGTTTGCGATTGTTTGGAAGAAAACGTAATAAAATGAAACCGTTGCGTTGAATAAGGTATATAATTACAGTATACAAGCCGGATTTTGTCGCAGCCATCTCGCCGTTTTATTCTTCCGTTTATTTAAGAGCAGTCAGGAGGTCAATAATGGGGAGGAGGTTTGTTTTATGAAAAGAAGGATCCGAGCGATCATTCTGGTTAGTGGGTTCATCTGTCTCTCTATCTTGTTTTCTGCCCTGTCGTGCACGGTCACTCCCGGAGGAATTGCCATTACGATCAACAACGGTTTCGGGGCTGGCATCGTCGTCGCGGTTTACGCGAACGATGTGAAAATCGCTGATGTGAGCAACGGGAGTGCCACTCATTGCAGCGTCAACGCGGGAAGTATCATTAAAATTTATAGTACCACCTATTCCCAATGGTTGCTTTTCATCGATGGAATGTCGATAGACGACGTCTACAAGGTGACGCAACCCGTTTCATTCTTTGTGAAATACAACATCTTCGATTTGTGGTATGTGGAAGTGGCTTATTAGCGAGGCATATTTCCCACAGAGCGCGCGAAGCACCGAGTCCGTACGCCGAGAACGGCCAGGCTTCCCTCGAAGTCGTCAACTGAAGCAAGGACCGTGTTTTCTCGAATGATACGATTCCCGTACCTGCGGGAAAGCTGCGGATCCTTGTTCTAACTTCTCTTTAAGGAGCGCCGAACTTAGGCCCCTGTTCGGGGACCTATTTGTTTGAACGTTTTGAAACGCTCGTTTATCGGGACGAATGTGCCCCGGAAAAATCATGGAAAGATGAAGAAAGCGACGGATGGGATTCACACGCAACGCATTTCGTTGACGAGCAGCCCTCCGTTTTTTCAGCGCACCGACGATTGGGCAGCGAACGTTTCTTAGGAACCCATCGTTTTTTTGTGGGTCAAACGGCAACGATAACCGTTTATCGAAATGTCACTCGGATTGCCTTGCTGGCTCCCGCGAATCGGGCGAATAACCAATCCCTCGCGGCGACGCTGTCCTGGGAAGCCTATCCCGATCAAGCTGACGCGCTTTCAGCCAGAGGGGTGTTTGTCGCGTATTACCGGGTCTTTCTGGCGATAACCGACCATTTCTACTATGAACCGTTTATCGTCCGTCCGGAACGAACGGGAAGTAATCCTGAAGAACCAAGTGAACCGCTAACCTTTACCACACCCCGCTTGGCAAGGAAAACACAGTACAAATGGAAAATCGAAGCTTTGATGAGTGACGGCTCCGTAATCCCCAGCGAAGAATGGGTTTTCGAAACTGGGACGGGAGGATTGCAGTTTCTTCCACCGACACCGATGGTCGAAATCGGGCCCGAATACTTCCGGATGGGGGATGGGTTGGAAGATTGGGAAACGGAATGGATGGGGCCGATCCATAATGTCATCATCGGTATCACTTATCTGATGGGGATTTACGAAGTCACTTTTGACGAATACGATGCGTTTTGCGATGAAACGGGGCGATCCAAACCGTACGACAACGGATGGGGGAGAGGAACACGACCGGTGATGAATGTGAGCTGGTGGGACGCGATCGCCTACTGCAACTGGTTGAGCGGAAAAATGGGATTAAGCCCTGCGTATGATGCCAACGGGAATATGATCACGCCTTCCGGTCAGGTCACAAGAAACGTTTAGATGGTCGCGGGAATACGCTTGCCAACCGAAGCGGAATGGGAATATGCCGCGCGTGGGGGCAACGCGGATATTGTCAGAGGCGTAGAAACCAACAAGTATGTTTACTCCGGCGGGAACAATCTGGGCGAAGTGGCCTGGTATCGGGACAATTCGGGTTCTATGACCCATCCGGTGGGTCAAAAAGCCCCGAATGAGCTCGGTATCTACGATATGACCGGTAATGTCGAAGAATGGTGCTTCGATTGGTACGCCAATTACATCTATTCCGGTTCCGTGATGAACCCTACGGGCCCTCAGAGCGGTTCAGACGGGCGCGTTACGCGTGGCGGTATGTATTATTGGTGGCCGGATGATTCCAAGCTTTGTTTCCAAAGTTTCATGAGCGATCCCTTCATCCGTTACTGCGGGACAGGATTTCGAATCGTTCGAACGGTGATCGAGTGATCGGTGGCTTAGACGCAGACCAGTTCGGATGTGTCACAACCCTCTTCATGGGCGGGGATCAAAAAAAGCGACGCAACGCGCCGCTTTTTTTGACGTCTTTCTCTTGTTTTCGAAGCCTTATGTCTTCCTTTAGGGTTTCGTTTCGATGATAAACTTAGAAACCTCTTCATTAAGCTGGTTAGAGAGGCTATTCAATTCTTTGGCCGAACGGGATACTTTTCCTGTTCCTTCGGTTTGTTCTATGATATTTCTATTAATCTTCTGTATTTTCGAAGCGATGCCGGTTATG
>JAKQEE010000075.1 GCA_029558635.1 Pseudomonadota bacterium
AGCGTCCATGAAACAATACGCGGTGATCTCCGACATCCATGGGAATGTCACGGCCTTGAAGGCCGTGCTTCAGGATATCCGGCAACGGGGAATCGACGAAATCATCTGTTTGGGGGATCTCGTCGGCAAAGGCCCCAATTCCGCCGAAGCCGTTGATAGGTGTCGCGAATCCTGTTCCGTAATCATTCGGGGAAACTGGGATGATAACATCGTTGACGAAGATATTCAATTGGAAGAAATTCTTTGGCACCGATCGCAGTTGGGCGAAACACGATTGGGGTTTATCAAATCACTACCGTTTCTCTACGATTTTTATATCGGTGAAACGCCGATCCGGTTGTTCCACGCCTCTCAGCTCGGAAACCGAACCCGCGTCTATATGAACGATCCTTACGAAACTCATCTCGCGATGTTCGAAAGTACAGGATTCACCGGAAACCATTTCGTCCCGAAGATGGTTGGTTACGGGGATATCCACAGCGTGTTCATGAAAAATATGAGAGGAAAACTGCTGTTCAACGTGGGAAGCGTCGGCAACCCTTTGGACGTCAACCAATCCTCCTATGTCATCCTGCGGGAAAACCTTTCCGATAACCCCGAAGATTTCCCGGAGCTTTGCTTTGCCCGTGTCGCCTATGATATCGAAGCAGAACTGCGGATCGCCCAAGATATGGGGATGCCTGCTTTCGATGAATACCGGCAGGAGTTGCGTACTGCCCGGTATCGGGGACGGTAAGACCAATGCGGATATCATAAGAACGCGTATAGACTGGATTCTCTGTCGACGCATAACGAGGAACGGGGGACAATATCAAGGTGGCTAGCGACTTATCGCTTCTCGGGGGTTCGCTTGCACGGGCGCGTTTTTCCGGAGTTTCGAGCTTTTGGTGCGCTGTAATACACCATGGTTGGTTGAGGGAGGATGGATACGCCCGGATACCTTTTGCCTCACGATCGATCGGCTGGTTCACCATAGCCATCCGCTCCGGAAAAACGCCTTGCCCCGAAGCTATTCTAAGGTGGTATCCGTCGATTTTCCGGTGTTGAAAAGGCTTTCGCCTTCTTTCGGTATGTTAACCCGTTTCGCGGCTGTTCGGAAACAGACCCATTGGCCTCTCTTGCAAGCCGCGAGTCTGTCATGTCTCTTCTTTATGATTACGGCCTTGATTGCGGTTGTTTGGAAGAAAACGTAATAAAATGAAACCGTTGCGTTGAATAAGGTATATAATTACAGTATACATGCCGGATTTTGTCGCAGCCATCTCGCCGTTTTATTCTTCCGTTTATTGGCGAATAGTCAGGAAGGCCATCGTGGGGAGGAGGTTTGTTTTATGAAAAGAAACATCAAAGCGATCATTCTGGTTAGTGGGTTCATCTGTCTCTCAATCTTGTTTTCTGCGCTGTCCTGTACCGTCACTCCCGGAGGGATTACCATTACGATCAACAACGGTTTCGGCGCCGGTATCGTCGTAGCCGTTTATGCGAACGATGTGAAAATTGCCGATGTAAACAACGGCGACTCCGCTTATTGCAACGTAAGCGCCGGAAGCATCATCAAAATCTATAGTACCACCTATTCCCAATGGTTGCTTTTCATCGACGGATTTACGTGGATTGGTACCTACCAGGTGACGCAACCCGTTTCGTTCTTTGTGAAGTACAATGTCTTTGATTTGTGGTATGTGGAAGTGGATTATTAGCGAGGCATATTTCCCACAGAGCGCGCGAAGCACCGAGTCCGCACGCCGAGAACGGCCAGGCTTCCCTCGAAGTCGTCAACTGAAGCAAGGACCGTGTTTTCTCGAATGATACGATTCCCGTACCTGCGGGAAAGCTGCGGATCCTTGTTCTAACTTCTCTTTAAGGAGCGCCGAACATAGACCCCTGTTTGGGTCATCTTCGTTTGAGTGTCTTAAACCGCTCGTTTATCGGGACGAACGCGCCCCGGAAAAATCATGGAAAGATGAAGAAAGCGACGGATGGGATTCACACGCAACGCATTTCGTTGACGAGCAGCCCTCCGTTTTTTCAGCGCACCGACGATTGGGCAGCGAACGTTTCTTAGGAATCCATCGTTTTTTTGTGGGTCAAACGGCAACGATAACCGTTTATCGAAATGTCACGCGGTGAAACGATTGACTCGGGGAGGGTTTTCTCTTTTATCTTTTCTGCAAACAGGGTGTATTGTGGAGTTCGTCAGCCTCTCTCCCATGATCCAGTTTCTTTGGCGCAGAACCTTTCTTCTATAAAGTGCTCCGTTATGATAGAATCTTCAAGTATTCAGGTGGCGCTATCGTTTGAAAAGACCGACCTACCCGTTCTCTGACCACAGACGCGCCCGATTCTTCGTTCACTTTCCAACCGGCCATAAGAGCGCCTTTTAAGGGAGGGGGCGATCTTGAAAAGGGTTTGTGTTTTCTTGTTCATTCCGCTTACTTGTAGGGTCTGCGCGTTTTTAGGTTCCTGTGTTTCTATGAAACCGATCGTTCGGATTGCCTTGCTGGCTCCCGCGAATCGGGCGAATAACCAATCCCTCGCCGCGACGCTGTCCTGGGAAGCCTATCCCGATCAAGCTGACGCGCTTTCAGCCAGAGGGGTGTTTGTCGAGTATTACCGGGTCTTTCTGGCGATATCCGACCATTTCTACTATGAACCGTTTATCGTCCGTCCGGAACGAACGGGCGGGAATCCTGAAGAACCAAGTGAACCGCTAACCTTCGCCTACTGCAACTGGTTGAGCGGAAAAATGGGATTAAGCCCTGCGTATGATGCCAACGGGAATATGATCACGCCTTCCGCTCAGGTCACAAGAAACGTTTCGATGGTCGCGGGAATACGCTTGCCAACCGAAGCGGAATGGGAATATGCCGCGCGTGGGGGCAACGCGGATATAGTCAGCGGCGTAGAAACCAACAAGTATGTGTACTCCGGTGGGAACAACCTGGGCGAAGTCGCCTGGTACTGTGATAATTCTGGATCAAAGACTCAACCGGTAGGTCAGAAAGCCCCGAACGAGCTCGGTATCTATGATATGACGGGTAATGTCGAAGAATGGTGCTTCGATTGGTTCGCGAATTACATCTACTCCGGTTCCGTGATGAATCCGACGGGCGCGTGACGCGCGGCGGCATATTTTATTGGTGGCTGGATGATTCCAAACTTTGTTTCCGGAGTTTCATGGGCGGGGATCAAAAAAAGCGACGCGATGCGCCGCTTTTTTTGACGTCTTTCTCTTGTTTTCGAAGCCTTATGTCTTCCTTTAGGGTTTCGTTTCGATTATAAACTTAGAAACCTCTTCATTAAGCTGGTTAGAGAGGCTATTCAATTCTTTGGCCGAACGGGATACTTTTCCTGTTCCTTCGGTTTGTTCTATGATATTTCTATTAATCTTCTGTATTTTCGAAGCGATGCCGGTTATG
>JAKQEE010000098.1 GCA_029558635.1 Pseudomonadota bacterium
CAAGGGCGACCAGTCTATCTGCGTTTTATCGCCTACTTCCTGCGTAAAAAGGAAATGCCCTTTCCCTACCGCTTGCGGTTTCATCCCCGCCGGCCCTTCAAATACCGCCGCTTTTGGCGCTAACGCCTCGGGAATAACATAAATCGCGTTTAATGCTTCCCCTGTTTTTCTGTAGATGAATCCATAGCTGTCCGTGGTTTGGTTGAGCTCCAATCGAATCGCTCGATTGGAATTGATCGTCATTTCTTTGGACTCTAATTTGCTCCCCGCTTCCCACGCGCTAAACAGAACTTTGCCCGATGTTACCTTCGCGCTGACTGTCCCGCTCGCGTCGGCCTTCATAACTGTGTCCCCGACTTTTACGCCCGCAAAGGAAGCCGCGGAACCATCCAGCCCATAGACCGTCGCTTGTATCATGTATGATTTTGGCTTTTGTACGCATCCCACGAACATGAATACCAGAATCATGACTATGGCGGATAGAATGAATATGCTCTTCTTCATAAACTTAACCCCCTTTAATATGTATATTTTATGCTTAAAAAACTAAAGGTACGTTTAGTGAGGATAACGGCCTTTCAGAACCGCCGCCATTGTCAAACTTCGTCATCTCGATCGTGCCGGACTTCTGGCCGGAGAAAGTTACGGTGGCTATCACACCGTTCGCGCCCACGGCCAAGGTCTGTCCGTTCAGGGATTCGGCATTATTCGCAAACACGACCTGCGCGCCACTCTCGAGAATTATCGGGTTATCAGCGATACCACCTATCTTCCCGTGGGGCGAAAATTCCGCAGAGCTTAAGATAGGATTTAGCGTCGTCGAAAAATCAATAATTATATTCCCAGCAATCGCAAAAACTTCTGTTGATTTAATGACGAATCCATTATTTCCGGGTAGTTTTTCAAGGTAAACTCCGGGGGTAACACCGCCCCCGAAGTTCACGCTGTTCTGCGTTCCTATTTGAACCGTTTGACCACCGTGAGTAAACTCAAGGAGCGTGACTACACCCTGAGGCGTCCCCGGGAACGTTACGGTAGCGATGACTAGATTTGAAGGACTGAGCTCTATCTTGTTTCCACTTAGGTATTCAGCTACGTTCGAGTATACCACAGATACGCCATTCCCTATCGTTCCGTCGGGTAGCAACGGGTTGGGGACTGACCCTGACCCGTTGATCACGCCTTTGGGAGTGAAGTAGTTCGTATCGAAGGCGATGCCGGTATTAAAACTCATATAGACGCTCGCGCCGACCGTGAAGGGTTTCGTCGCCATGATCCTGAAAGTGTTGTCGTTCACTTTCTCAAGGTACATCTCCGGTTCACCGGGGATTTCCGTTATGAAACTTGCCTTCAACGTTTTCGACGAAGCGACGGGTCCGTAAGAATAAGAAATGTTGGGACTAATAAGGGTCATTCCATCAAACCATCCTTCGAAATAATACCCCTTCGCAACTTGCGCCTCGAGATTGACGTAACCATTGATCAGGACTTGAGCGCTTTGATTGTCACCCCAAACGCCGCCATTTACACGAACGTCTCCACCAACCGCTGGACTGCTTTGCGCTGTAATGGTCAGATAACCCGTAGCCCCTACCGTAAAGCTCCACACTTGGCTCGCGGCCGTTCCGCCTTTGCCGTCCTTCGCGACGACAAACCATTTGTAGGAACCCTCTTTTAAATTGTAGATGGTTTTATTGGTCATCGTTTGCGAAGTGGAAACGATGTTTTGG
>JAKQEE010000013.1 GCA_029558635.1 Pseudomonadota bacterium
CCCGCGGCGCTGGACAAATAAAACTGAACTTCCCAGATTGATCGGTTCCAGAGCCGCCGCGCCTTTTCGCGAGCGGGTTTGCATGCGGATGTTTGAAGGTGTCATCGGCTCATCACTTGATTGAGAACCAACCTGATATTCCGCGTTGACCGTCCCGGCCACAAGCTGGCCCATCGGAGCCAACCAACGGATAATGTCTGATTGCAGTTTATAAGAGACGGCGTCCGTGTCCAAAATGCCCGGCGTGAAGTCCTCATATTGCGTCATCCGGGAACCCCATAACGCATCCTGATCTCTCCACGATGATGCAGTCATCAAGCGTTGTTCGTAAAATGCCCCGCATGACGGCCACCCGTTGACAGACGACCAGGCCCCCTCTCTCCATTCCGCCGTTGCCGTGGTCGCACCAAACGGTTCTATAACATCGATTGACACCACCTTTGCCGACGTGTATCCCGACACAATGCCATATCCGGTCGTTTCCCCGTGCGTCAGTTGCCAAAACGCCCCGATATGCCCCGCTTGAAAAATGTCTTCAGAAGCGGTCAAGGTTACTGTCCCCGTAGTAGCCGAAGGCGTAATCGTGATCGCATCGACCTTTAAGACTTCCACTTTGTCGATGTAATAAAGTGTTTTTACTTCCTGAAAGGTAATGTCATCCACATACCTATAGGCAAGCCCTTTTGTATCGAACATCAAATGGCAAGACGCCCCGCCGTCAGTTTCCTTGTAATAGTAGGTGTATTGCGTCCATGAGCTATCAGGCACGCTGTCATAATCAACCTGCGTGTAATCAGCATCGTTCCCTCGCCTGATGGACATACGCACGCTTCCGCCAGAGGTATAAACCCAGAAGGAAACCTTATAGACCTTGCCCGTCTCTGTAATCCACGGGTTCGACCGGACGCCCATGCGGTTGCCGACACCATCACCATGGAACCGATATGAATAGGTTCCTGATTTTTTTTGTGCGTCTGACCGGGATGAGTATTCCGTGCCGAGGCTGCCGACCTTGTACCAGGTGGATTCAACTGCCGACTCGAAACCAGGATTCGGACATAGATTGTCATCCAGAGATTCGGTTGCGCTTAAAAACCCGATCTGCGCCGTGGCCCCTCCGGCCGCCTCGGTGTAATACCGGGAAAATTCAGACCATTCATTCTCAGGGATTTCTTCGATGGCTTCATTGATCATATAGGTGCCGGATTCATCGCCTTGCTTAACCTGCAACGTCAGGCTACCGGCGCGCGTGAATACGCGGAATCTGACAACATAGGCCGATGACGTGACGGTTGTAAAAACCGGAAGGGTAAACCCTTGCGTATTTGCAGAACCAGCCAGCATCCGGGAATATGTCCCCTCGTACACTCTCACCGAAGATCGCTCCTGAAATTCCGGCGTCCCGATAGAGGTTATTCCGGTATCCTCTTCAAACCCGCCATTTGTTTGTAAATTCGCGCC
>JAKQEE010000100.1 GCA_029558635.1 Pseudomonadota bacterium
CAAGGGCGAACTGGAGTCATTCAATAGGGGCGCTGGTGAATCAGGAATTTAAAGAGATTGACGCCACAGGTGGGGCCTCCATTGATCGGATAATCAGCAGCGTTCCGGTGAAAGCAGCTGGCGAAGTCCATTACATTCAAAACTCGTTGCCTTATATGCAGGCTCTGGAAGACGGGCATTCAACACAGGCTCCGGCGGGGATTGTGGCCGTAACAGAAGTTGAGTTTCAGGATTATGTGCAAAAAGCAATCGGGGAATTAACATGAGCATTTCATCCGTCCGCATAGCACTTGAAAACAAGCTGAACGCAATGACGCCCACTTTATCCACGGCGTGGGAGAATGTGCCTTTTACGCCTGTGACGGGCACCCCGTATCAAAGGGCCTACCTCATGCCGGCGACTCCCGCCAACCCGACGATGGGCGACGGGTATTATCGTGAACAGGGGATTTTCCAAGTGACGCTTATGTACCCCTTGCAGGCAGGCCCAAAGACGGCAGCGGACAGAGCGGAGCTTATCAGGACGGCGTTCAAACGCGGCACGACGCTGACAAGCGGAACTGTGAGCGTGATTATAGAGCGAACACCGGAAATCGGCCAAGGGCGGGTTGACGGCGACAGGTGGGCTTTGCCCGTGAAAATCCGGTGGTTTGCCGGAATATATTAACATTAAACAAAGGAGAAATAAACTATGTGCGCAATGGCAAGTGGAATCGAAAAGAAAGTCGTTCTTGCTCCGCAGGCGACAAAGGGAACCTGTCCGGCGGCAAACCTGGCAACAGCCCAGTATTTGCGGCGGGTAACGAGTTCATTGAACGTAACCAAAGAAACATATCAGTCCAATGAAATGCGGGCTGACAGGCAAATTGCCGACTTCCGGCATGGCGTCCAGTCGGTTGAAGGAAGTATTGCCGGTGAATTGTCGCCGGGGACATACTGGCGGCTTATGGCGGCCATTCTTCGCAAGGATTTTGCAGACGGTGTGTCCGATGCGGCAAACAGCAATGTAGTTGCGGCCACTACCTCCGGCGCCGCGGGAACCTTTACGCGCGATGACGAGCTCGGTTCATGGCTTGCCGACGGGTTCAAAGTCGGGGACGTGGTGCGGTTCACCGGGTTTGCCGGTGGGTCGGCCACCGCGAACAACAAACATAATTTTCTGATTACGGCTTTATCGGCAACGGTAATGACCGGAATTATGCTT
>JAKQEE010000101.1 GCA_029558635.1 Pseudomonadota bacterium
GGGAAACGAAGGTCGACCAGGTTCGTCAGGTATTGTATCCCCTCCAGGGAGACTAGCCCTCCCAAGTCCCTGGTGGTAGCCTCTTCAGCATTATTCTGCCCGTGGGGCCATTCCATTATCTCCCCTCTTCGATAAGCCTTCGAATCATCACCCTCCTCTCGAGTCGGGTTCCCCGAGGGGCCGCTCACATCCAGCGTCGTGATTCCAATAACATGTGAAGGAAAAATCGGGCCGGTTGGCCGACCCGTGTATCCGTCCGCGTCTCGCACCGCCTGTTCCAATATCGGGTCAGTGAATTGTATAGAGGTTGTCAAATCCAAGAATTCCGCTTTGTACCCCTTGTTAGCGTCCGCACGTATTGTATAAACCGCGCTTTGGCTCTCCAGAGTGGTTCCGGCATACCACCCTTCGAACGTCCACCCGCTCGCCGCCGATGATTCCAGCGTCACCTCGCTCCCGGAGTTTACCATCACGCTCTTGTTGTCCCCCCACGACCCGGCGTTTATCCTCACGTCTCCGCCTGCTGTAGGGCTCGCCTGCGCCGTGATCTCGTTTTGTCCGTTGCATGCTTCGAAACGACTGTTGCGTATCTCTTCGATTTTTCCGGTTACAGTGTCCGGTATCTCTACTTCGTGTACTTCCGGCGCGAATTCGTTTTCCTTAAACAGGTACTCTGTTCCCTGTATCGTCAGCTTCCAACTCGGGCCGCTTTTTAGCTGCCCCGGTAGTCTCGTTTTATTGAAGCTGATCGACCACACCCCCAATAAGCTTCGATTGTCGATGATGTTATACACGTTCGTCGGAAGGCTTAACTTCCCTTCCGGCCCTAAATCTCGCAATCGCCGCCAGCTTTGCGGCGGGTCTATCACGACCTGCTTGTTGACTAACCGCGCCGTATTCGGATAGATGTATTGAAGCAGCGAATCGTGTTGGCTTAACGATTTCAGGTAAAGCAACGCCCCGTTGATCGATGGGTCGGGCGCTGCGTTTCTCGCCGAGATGAAAACATCCACCGTATAATAGTTGTTTTCGCTGCTTTGGAGATAACTTGGGCGAATGAAGGTTCCCGCTTCGGTGAACACGAACACATTCGCGTTCCGCATCGAGATAAAGAGGTTGGCAACGATTTCGTACAAGGTCGTTCCGTTCGCCGCGATATCTTTGTCGATCACCACGGCCGCGATCGAAAGCACCGCTCGCGGCAACGTTTCTCCCGTATACCCCCCCGTATTCGGTTGCACTATTCCTTTCCGTATCTCTTCTGTCGAGAATCGATCCGGGAGCGCCGCCTCTAACAGGGCGGGGTTGAATTCGTTAACCGTCAAGGGATAGCCTTCTCCTTGAATTTCTATATAATACTCCTGACTGTTCGGGAATACCGTTGCCAGTTTGGCCCGCGATAGGCTCAGAGACCAAACTCCCAAGAACGTGTTATCTAATAATTGATAGGCGTTCTCGGGGTTTTGCAGGCTTCCTTCTTTTCCGATCGCGGATAGCATGATCCCTTTCTTCTGGCTGAGTTCTCTCGCGCACCCCGTTAACAGTAT
Organism: Pseudomonadota bacterium; assembly: GCA_029558635.1. Classification (GTDB taxonomy): domain Bacteria; phylum Pseudomonadota; class Alphaproteobacteria; order Micavibrionales; family Micavibrionaceae; genus UBA1573. The sequence continues at coordinate 1,548 of JAKQEE010000101.1, forward strand.
CATCAAAATAACTAAAAGCATGAATCCGAATCGTTTCTTTCTCATTCCTTACCTCCTCATTCTCCGGAACATTGCCGGGGAGAGCGTTAGTTTCCTGTCTCGAAATTTCCGTTTCTGATCTCTTCGATATCATTCGTAAGCGTGTCGGGAATGTCGGTTTCATAAGTGTCTTCATTGAATGGGTTCTGAGTGAATTGATGCGTTTGCCCCTCTATAACTATTCTCCACCCGGAAGCGCTCTTGAAGGGTTCGGGCAGCCGACTTTTCAAGAAGCTGATTGACCAGAAGCCTAATATGCTTCGATTATCTATGATATTGTAAACGTTCGCCGGCTCCGTTAAGGAACCCTCATGCCCTAGATTCCGCAGCAGTGTGGAAGTCGTTGACTTTAAGAAGTTCGCTTTATATGTCTTACTTGCGTTGGCATTGAATGTGTAAGCCGCGCTTTGGCTTACGCGCGCCGTCCCGTCATACCATCCTTCAAACGACCATCCGTTTTCCGCCCTTGCTTCCAGCGTCTCCTGACTCCCCACGTTGACTGCCACACTTTTGTTGTCCCCCCAAGTCCCACCGTTTATTCGCACATCTCCGCCCGCCGCCGGGCTCGCTTGCGCTGTGATCGTGTTCTGTCCGCCGGTAACCGTTAGGTTTTGACCGGCCGTCGCGGTTTTTGGTTCGGCCGCATTCAGTTTGACATCGCGCACAACTGCCGACACGCTGAATGAATACGATCCTTCAGTTAACGTGAAGTCCGAACCCAACATATTCACCGTGAAGGCCGCTGTCGCCGTGCCGGACTTAACGGCAGAATAGGCGACCGTTTTCGTTAAACTTCCGGTAGTTCGGGAGTCCGAAGCCACGCTGTTCCAAGTTAGGGTAATCGCAGCATCTTTCAAATTGCTGGCCGCGTCTTGCGCCGTAACATTGACCGTCACCGTCATTCCACCGCCGCTTTCCGGAACCGTTGTGGCGGATAGAGCGATTACCGGGGTTCCTACGACCGGTGGCGTGACATCCTGTTCCGTTTGAACGGTTACCGCCTGGTTCGTATATTGCGTCACATGCCCTTGCGCATCCCGAGCAAGCGCATACCAGTAAATGGTTTTGGAGGCGCCATCAGAATCCATGCCCAACATCTCTCGCGTTACTTGCCCGCTGGATAAGGTGAAGCTCGTTGTACCCGCGGAGCTTGCCGTCTTGTAAACAACCGTAGCCATATCCGTTAAAATGTAGAATTCAAGGTAAGTGAGATCACCATCTGTATCCGCGCCAACGACTGTAGCCGTGAACGGTATGCCTACTTTGTCGCCCGACAACGGCAAGTAAGTTACGCTGATCGTCGGGGAATGTTCCACAGAAGGGGTTGACTCCAAGAAGTCCGCTTTATATGTCTTATTGGCGTTGGCATTGAATGTGTAAGCCGCGCTTTGGCTTACGCGCGCCTTTCCGTCATACCATCCTTCAAACGACCATCCGTTTTCCGCCCTGGCTTCCACCGTCACCTGGCTACCCGCGTTGACTGTCACGCTTTTGCTGTCGCCCCAGGTCCCGCTGTTTATTCGCACATCTCCGCCTGACGCGGGGCTCGCTTGCGCTGTGATCTCGTTTTGAGCGTCGCTTGCTTCGAAAGGGCTGTTTCGTATCTCTTCGATGTTTCCTGTGATGGTTTCCGGTATTGTCACTTCGTACAGATCCGCAATCAGTACGCTTTGGTTAAAGGTATGCTCCGTTCCTCGTAACGTCAGCTTCCAGCTCGTTCCGCTTCTTTGCGGTTCGGGGAGTCTCGTTTTTTTGAAACCGATCGACCAAAATCCAAATAAACTTCGATTATCGATGATGTTATACACATTCGTCGGAATGTTTAAATCCCCTTCCGGCCCCAAATCCCGAAGCCTAAAAGGTTCTTCCGGCGGATCGATGACGATCTGGCCCTGGACTAAACGGACCCGGTTGTAGACCAGACCCGTCGCTTCCAGTTCCGGATGCCCTTTCAACCACGCGAACGCCCCATCGATCGATCCCGTCGCCATCCGCGCCTGTAGAAAGATCTCCGTCGGATACACTTTCCCTTCGCTCGACACCACATCCTCCGGCGCGATGAAG
>JAKQEE010000106.1 GCA_029558635.1 Pseudomonadota bacterium
ATAGTACGGCGCATTGGTGGGGATAACTCCTTCGTATGCATGCTCATAACCACCGTTAACCGTGTAGACGGTTACCGGAATATGTGCATCAACGGGTACAAGGGCAATATTGTTGCTTATAGTATTAATCCAGTTCGCACCCACACGATTTGTTGTAACAAAAATGGCAAAGGGGTCGCAGTACATTGACCCAGAATACTCCGGATACTCTTCAGAAGCATAGACATATCTGAATTTCAGCAGACATGCGTTTGTTGAAATGACATCGAACTCCAAGATTGCTGCATCGGCGCTACCGGAGCCGCCGACGAGAAGATTCAGGTCGGGATCAGGCGGGCCGCCCACAAGTTGACCTTTCCTATCATCGTCATTGGGCCCAGCCGCATCTGTTATATCTCCCGAAGAGAGAATCACGCCTGCGTCAATCGGCAGGCCGCAACAATTGCCGTTCGCGAAGATCCCGCGCGCGACGGCGGCACCGGTGTAATTAACGTTTGTTACCGTCACCCAGGGCGGAACCAGCAGTTCAGCCATCTGCTGCGGCGTGACATTGGTCGTGACGATTAAATCGCAGTTGGTCGTTGTTTCTCTCGCCATGAAGAACGCAATTTCATCGGGAAGGTATCGCGCATATACATTGGTCTGCCCAATAATATTCGTGGGACATCGCATTAGAAAATTCCAATCCGTCTGCCAATCGAGATCGCGCGCATAATACAAATCCCAGCTTGCGCTAGTGCTAGTCTCGGGGGTATGGATCGTCAAATCCGCAGTGAAATCGGTGCGGCCATTGACAACCGCGTTGAGTGAAATCCAGAGATCGTCGCGGGCGTAATCCCGGGAGATCATAGGATACTCGCCGGACGTGTAGCTCACTGCTTCCACCGCTTTTGCAAAGGCCTCGTAATCAAAGTCCGCATCGGCAAGCAAAAAGCAGCCATTACCCAGGTCCCACGCAGGCAGATCATGCACATTTGCCGGGAAGGGCGGCCAGTCTGGATGCTGTGCTGAATAGAATGTTCCGAGCGTCGAGAGCTGAGATGCGGGTGTGGGAGAAGTAAACTGAAGAGCCGCAGATTCAGCCGAAGCCTCAGCCAGTGAAGACGACGCACTAGTCAGAAAGGGAAAAACGCTTGCCGTAATCAGAAGAGTCACATGGGTACACATTCGCCAGATACTAAACGGACGCCTCCGGTGCGGAAGCATGCACTCATCATAACCGTCTGATAAGAACATGTCCATGCGCTGACCCTGTTACAAAAAAACAGATCAGTCAAGCAGAAATGGGCAACCGGAATCGGGCGTGGCAGCGAATGCGTCGCGGCAAAAGCGAAAATTTCCAACCATTGGAAGTTTTTCCGGAAAAAGTTCCAGGCATTGGAACTTTTTGAGCCCCTCCGCCGGCGACAAACGAATTTTCTGATTTGTTTTTCCGGCAAACCGGCTGTAGACTTTCGCGCAGGTTCGAGATCAGGCCCGAATCAAGGAGAAAAAAAATGAGCTGCAGAAATTTATGGGGTGCGCTGGCGGTACTGCTGGCGGCGAACACCGGCGCGCCGGCATTCGAGAAAATGGAACTGATTGCCGACATCCGGCCGGGGAGCATGATTCTGCACACGGCCGACGGCGATTTTGAAGTCAAGGGGCCCGGGCCGGAACGGCTGGGCACCACCGAGATCGAGGAGGCCGGAACCATTTCCACCCTGCCCAACGTCAATATCGGCGTGGGTTTCGCCAATCCCAACCTTTATCTCGACCTGACCGCAACCGCGGGATATCTGATCAACTCGCGTTTCAATTCGCTGATGCTCGGCGCCAACGCGGCGCTCACATTCCGCCCGGAGAAAAATTTCGCGGTGGGCCCGCACCTGGGGCTGATGCAGTTT
>JAKQEE010000109.1 GCA_029558635.1 Pseudomonadota bacterium
GCCGCGAAGCTTCAGGATGCCCTGAAGCCTCATCTCGCGGGCCTTTGCAGTCCTCGCAAAGGCCCGCGAGATGAGGCTTCAGGGCATCCTGAAGCTTCGCGGCGACAACGGGCCGGTCCGCGCGCGTGCCGCGCGTGTTGATCTGCACCACGCAATTCTTCAGTCCCCATTCCCCCAGCAGGTGCGTCTGCAGCGCGATGCACTCGGCATCGGCCGCGGCGCACGGCTCGCCCATGCTCTCGGCGCCGATCTGATGGAACTGCCGCTTGCGGCCGGCCTGCGGCCGCTCCGCGCGAAACATCGGCCCCATGTAGAAAAGCCGTGCCGACTGGGCCAGTTCACCCGCGCCCGCAAGATAGCGCATTACACCCGCGGTGCCTTCGGGACGAAGCGTAAGGCTCCGGCCGCCGCGGTCCTCAAAAGTGTACATTTCCTTCTGGACCACCTCGGTCGTGTCGCCCAGCGACCGGACAAAGATTTTGGTGTGCTCAAGAACGGGGGTGCGGACTTCATCAAAGTTGTAGACGCGGAAAACGGAGCGGGCGCGATTTTCGATCATCTGCCAGAGCACGATCTCGGGAGATGCAAGGTCACTCATGCCCTGGATGGGCTGTGAAGATGCGGAACTCATGGCGCGCTGCTACTTCGAGGCCGTGACCTGCTGCTTCATGATCTTCCCGACCTTGAACTTTACCACTTTGCGTTCGGGAATCGTCACGACGTTTTCAGGCTTGTTGGGGTTGCGGCCGATGCGGGGCTTGCGGGTCTGCACTTCAAAGACGCCAAAGTTGCGGAACTCAACATTCACTCCCTGTGCAAGACTCTCGACGATATAGTCCAGCGTCTTCTGGATCACATTGTAGACATCCGCCTGCACCAGTCCGGTTTCATCGGATATCCTCATCACCAGATCTCTTTTTGTAAGCGACATAACACAACCCTCATTTGATTCGCTGATGGCACGCCTGAGTGAAAGCCTCCGGTATTCAAATCTGGCTGTATATCTATGCCATGCAGCCCCTTCCCGTCAAGGTCAAAACCTTCACAACGGGCCGGCCGGCGGGAAGTTAAGGCAGGGATTAGCCGGATGCGGGGCACCGCACACACACCCAGTCGCCCACGCAGAGCAGATCAAGGGCCGACTCGACAGCGAACCGCTTCTTGCCCGCGAGTTCCGCATAAATCTCGCCGTCCTCATTCCGGACAAGAAACGCATCCCGGTCAACAGCCGTAACGCGCGCAAGACTGTGCCCCGCCTGCATCAGCCCGTCCGCACGCTTCTCAAACCATCCGTCAAATCCTAAATCATCCAGTTTCATAGCCGTCTCTTACACCGCTCCGGGATAATCCGCCAGAAACATCTGACATTTTGGAATGTTTCCGCTGTTTCTCCCCGAAAAATGATGCCCAATCATATAGGACTATTTTAGTCCTATATGATCTGTTCTGTTACAATGTACGGGCTGACCCTTTTGTCCGCTTCAAGCTGGTCAATATGCCCGAATCAGACAAGCAGCCCTTGTTGCAGCGGTAATGACCGCTTCCCGTGAAGTCGGTGATAGAAGCGGGGTGTTATGCACCACTGAATTCAGAGCGGGAATGGTTTCTATAAGCGGGAATATATAACTGGATTTCAAAGCATAATTAACATTTTGCGGCATGCTCCCTGTCGCCATTACCATTTCAAGCTCGTCCAGTTTACTGGTAATCAGACCGATAATCCGCCCATTAAAATCAACCAACGGACCGCCGGAATTACCCGGTTGCACACTCAAATTGACCTGATAAAATCTGGGGTCATCCTGCAAACCTGATAAAGCATTGATTTTCCCGTCCGTGAACTTCGGGTTATAGCCCTGTATTTCAACATTTGGAAATCCCACCGTAAAGATTTCAACGCCCAGCGCTATATCTGTGCTGTGACTCATAGGCAAAGCAGGTACATTTGCATCAACTTTCAAAATGGCCACATCATTTGCCGTATCCACCTTATAAACAATGGCTGTATAAATATTACAGCGATAATCTGTGATGGTTACCACCCCGGCGTTTTGCATAACGTGTGCCGCAGTAATAAGCCAACCGTCAGATGTGATGAAGACACCCGATCCTTCGGAATGTGGTGCGGAATTCTCGAGTGAATCTTGATCCTGACGCATACCCTTTTGCTGCGCACCGTCGTCATCTTCGCGCTGAGCTTGTTCAATCTGCGCAGGTGTCATTTTCTGTTCAAGAAAATCTAACGCACGAGCGGCGGCCTCGCTACCGTTTCTTGCCGCCCTAATGTACAAGACATAAGCCAGCATATAATTCCGCTTAACTCCCAAACCCTTTTCATGCAGGAACCCCAGCATGTATTGTGAAAACGCGTGTTCCTGCTCTGCCGCTTTGTAAAACCATGCAGCCGCTTGCTTATAATCTTTGTCAACCCCAGAGCCCTCGTAGTACATCAAACCGAGATCGTTTTCTGCCGAAGCCAGACCTTGCGTCGCAGCCTTATAATACCACCGCGCCGCCTCTGCTTTATCTTGCGCAACACCCTCCCCGTTTTCGTACATTACACCGAGATTATATTGGGCTGTGCTGTGCCCCTGTTCAGCAGCCTTCAGAAACCACTTAATGGCTTCAGTATAATCTTGATCAATCCCAGTCCCGTGATAGCACATTCGACCGAGCTCATATTGAGCCGAGATGTCGCCCTGCACAGCAGCCTTCTGATACCACCTGAAGGCTTCTGAGTAGTCTTGCGCGATATCCAGGCCCTGCTCATAGAGCAAACCCAGATTATGCTGCGCTGATGCCAAGCCTTGCTCTGCGGCTTTCTGATACCACTTGATGGCTTCAGATATGTCTTTTATTACCCCCTCCCCGTGTGCATACATAAACCCCACATAGAATTGCGCTTCTGCATCATTTTGTTCGGCGGCCTTACGGAACCATTCGGCCGCTTCGGATAATTCTTGTGGAACATTAGTTCCTGAGTACAACAGCATACCAAGTTCAAATTGGGCATCGGCATCCCCCTGTTCTGCCGCTTTCCCGAACCATTTTAGCGCTTTTTCCTTATTGTAAATGATCCCATTACTATCGTTATATTTATAGCCAAGAGCGCATTGCGCATTCGCATTACCCTTCTCTGCAAATTGAAGCAATAATGCTTCCGTCTTTTTTACGTCATCGGCATACGCAGCCAGCCATTTCAATGACTCTTCGATATCTCTCTGTACTCCATCTCCATTCCACAATATCGAACTAAGAAGCGATTGCGCTTCTGGATTTCCAGCTTCAGCCGCTTTACGGTACCATTTCACCGCTTGATCGGGATCTTTCGGAATTCCATCACCATTTTGCAGCATCGAACCCAGCTTCAATTGAGCCTCTATATATCCCAATTCAGCCGCCTTACGAAACCATTCTTCCGCCTTTCTCATATCTTTGGCTGTACCTGCTCCATTATAAAACATCAGTCCGAGTTGAAATTGACTGCTTGCAAAACCTTGCGCCGCGGCCCTGGAAAACCAATCGGTTGCTTTTTGATAATCTTCAGGATACTTTTCCCCAGATAAAAAATAAATTTGTCCCAATCTATCTTGGGCCTCAACTTCGCCTTTATCGGCTTTCTGATGCATCCAATTCATGGCATCTTCAAAATCGCGGATTTCTAAGATGTGGGAATACCACAATATGATTATGGCCCAATCAGGATGCACAAGGTCAAATGTTATGCCTTGATTATCAGCTTTGATATACCATTTCAGCGCTTCCCGCCAGTCTTCTGGAACTCCTGTTCCCTTTTCATACATTTGCCCTAACGCAGCGGATGCTTCGCCGATGTTATGGTCTGCAGATTTTCGAAACCATTTCAACGCTTCTCCGAAATCCTGTGGAACCCCCTTCCCCTCATAATATAGCTTGCCCAGAAGGTACTGGGCCTGCGAATGGTCCTTCTCGGCGGCCTTTATTAACCATTGGGCCGCCTCATCATATTTCTCTTCATCGAACAAATTGAAACCAAGGCTATTCTGTGCTCCAACATTACCCTGTTCGGCTGCTTTTCGTAGCCATTTCAAGGCCTCGTCATAGCTCTTGTCGACCCCGCTCCCTTCATAGTAAGCACAGTACAAAGAGAATTGGGCTTCTGCTAGACCTTGATCGGCCGCTTCCCGAAACCAGTGAGAAGCCTTAGTGTAATCTCGATCAACGCCATTCCCCTCGTAATAAATTTTCCCCAACTTGTATTGGCTGCCAGCATCTCCACTCTCTGCTGCGCTTTGTATTTCAATAGGCATCTTTGATTCCGCATAAAGAATTGCAGGGATATAAAGGCAGACGCCGATTATATATGCAGAGAGTACAATTCCTGATTTTGATGTTCCCACAGTCACCTCCCTGATTACGCCTACGATGTCACTTTTGCAGTCGGGGCACCGGTTGACTCCAGCCCGTTCGGCTTCTAATTGTTTATGATTGCCACAAATCCCGTGAGTGCTCCTATGACGCCAGTTAAAGCAGCCAGAATAGTAATCCACATCTCGTTTCGATCTTTGATCTCAGCGCGCAAAGAGGTTCGCAGGAGATTAATCCCTTGACTCGTTAAGATATCTTGATAGCGCAGGATGCTACATTGGGTCCACATTATATTATCTGTATGAGAAGGAATCGGAACAAATTTACGATTGGCTTGTCGGGTTAGGTAATTTGTAACCATGATGGCGATTTCATCGTCAATCATGCCAAGCTCAAATGAGGCCTCAGCTTGAATAGATCCAATACTTTCTTCTGGATTACTCAATCTGTCAGCTTTTTCAATTTTTTCACTAAAGCTCGCGTTCAACTTGTCTCTAGTCTTGAAGAGCTTTGATAGTGCAACCCTGTGTTTAATATATTCAATCATATTTGTTGATCCTCCATGCCGAGCAACGCAACAAATGGAAAATTCCAATATGTTACGGTTATAGAATGGAATATTTTTCGCCGATTGAAATATTAAAGACCAAAAATGTTGAAAATGGGCCGCAATTTTCCCACTTGCTGATTTTGCTCCTCATCGCGCTCCAGTGCCTCTTTTTGGGCATTTTTCATGAATAATGCCGATATTTGCCATTTTTAGGCCATTTTTGACGTTTTTCGTCGTTTTTTGGCCATTTTAAGGCATCTTTGGCTATTTTTTGGCCTTATATTCAACCCTCTCTTTCCAGCCACTTCCACAGCGGCATGAAACGGATTTCGCCCTTCAGGCCAAACCATTCGACCGGCTCGGTCTTTTCCGCGTCTTCGGTCAGCAGTATCCGGTTGGCGCAGTTCAATTCTTTTCCGGCCTTCAGCAGCGCCCGCGTTTCCCGTTCCAGAGTCCGGGGATTGTCCACCGTCTGGCATACCTGGATCAGGGCCTCCGTTTTCAGGCCTTTGCGCACAACAAAGTCCACCTCTTCATTCCCGGCACCCTTCCAGAAAAAGACGTTGAGGCCACCAGCCAGGGATTTCTTCCACAGGGCGATCGCCACCAGATTTTCATAGAGCCGACCGGCATCTTCGCCGGGCCGGAACCCCAGCGCGGCGGCCATGCCGGTGTCGGTCGCGTAGATTTTCTTGTTGAAGGCGACCTGCTCGCGCACCTTGAAGGAGAAGCGCGGCAGGGAGAAGAAAAGAAATGATTCCTCCAGGTATTTCACGTATTTCTGGACGGTGTTTGCGCTCCGGCAGCCCGTCACCTGGCCAAGGGTCCGGAACGAATATTCCTTGGCGACATTGGAAAAGAGGTAGTGCACCAGATTCTCAATGCCCTGCACCGCACGGACCCGGTGGCGCTTGACGATATCCTTGTACAGCACTGAGTTCACCAGTGTGCGCAGGTAATCCGTCCTGTTCAGGGGCTGCATCAGGGGTTCGGGGAATCCCCCCGATCGGCTGTATTCCGCCAGCAGGGTTCTGCGCTCCGAATCCGTGGGCGAAGTGTTTAACAGCCGCAAACGCTCCCGGTATCCGAATGGAAGCAGGGGAATCAGCATGTGCCGTCCCGTCAAATGGGTGGCCAGTTCGCTGCTCAGCAGATTGGAGTTGCTGCCGGTGACAATCAGCCGGCGTCCCTGCCGCTGCAGGCGGTTCACCAGCAGTTCCCATCGGGCCAGGTTCTGGACTTCATCCAGCAGCACCGTTTTTGGTTTCCCGTACACCAGATTCATGGCATTGACAATGTCATCGTAGTCCTGCACATCCAACAGGCGTTCGTCATCGAAGTTGACATATCCGCCGCCGCCATCCGCCCGGAGCAGATGCGCGGCTAGAAACGACTTGCCTGCGCGCCGGGGTCCAACAACAACTCTGACCAACTGCCCTGCAGGAACCGTCTGGACATCCCGCTCGATATACCGCTCCTTCAGGCGGTCTTCCATCTCCCGTTTCTGGGTCTCCAGCACATCCTGCAGTGACGAAGTGTTCATTTTGTTTTTCATAATGAGCAATTTTGCATACTTTTGCTCATTATGCAATCAAAATATGCCGTTTTTTGGCCTTTTGGTTGGTTTTTAAGCCGTTTTTTTGACAGTTTTCGTCGTTTTTTGGTCTTTTGGGGCCATTTTCAGCGTTTTTGCGCCCCCTGCGGGCTTGTCCCGCATGAGCGGAAGGTCCCGGGCAGAGCAGCCTCGCCCGCCTCACCGGACCTTCTTCATCCGGCTACGCCCAGGGCTTCGCCGGACAAGCCCGCGACGCAAGGTCGCGGGGGACGTAAGAACATGAATCTTCTCTTTCTCTGCGTCCCTGCGTCTCTGCGCGATAATTCCTGTCTTTTTTAGTCCATTTCCACGCGGCCGGACAAGGCGCGGGCGAGTGTCACGGGATCGCTGTAGGCGATGCCGCTCCCCGCGGGAAGGCCGAAAGCAATGCGTGTGATTTTTACGCCTTTGTCTTTCAGCAGGTCATGCAGATAACTGGCGGT
>JAKQEE010000119.1 GCA_029558635.1 Pseudomonadota bacterium
TACAAAGAATTGTACGATCAGCTATCCGATTTTGAAAAGAAATTAGTGAAGGGCAGCAAGATATTGGAAGCCACGCTCAGAGCAAAATATTTCGCATTGCAAAACAGCTAATTCTTCTTTCGTTTCGCAGTATAAATATTCTTTTTTCCCATGAAGTTCAGCAGGCCAGGCCGCGAGCAATCCAGGATTCTGGCTATGGCCGCCACAGGCACTTTCTTCTCCAGAAATGCAAGTATTTCCGGTTCCTTTCCGTCAAGTTTTGATTTACCCTTTGTACCCACGGGTCTCCCCAACTTTTTCCCTTGTGCTTTTAAAGCGGCCAAAGCTGCCTTTGTTCTTTGAGACACGAGATCTCGTTCCAGTTCGGCCAGCAGAGAAAAAATCGTTACCATAACCTTTGACGTTGTATCGTGTTCTCCTTGCAGGTCTATGTTCTGCTTGATGGAGATGATCCGGATATTTCTTTCTACCAAGCCGTTGACCAGGCCGATGACCTCCGGGATGGACCGGCCCAAGCGGGACAATTCGGAAATGATCAGCGTATCGCCAGGTTCAAGTTTTTCCATCAGCTCTTCGATACGCCGGTCCTTTGCCGTTTTCCGGGTTGAGACGGTAATCATGATGAATTCGCTAATTGCCATCTGGTTGCGGTGGGCGTATTCGAGGATTTCATGGCGTTGCTTGCTCACGTCCTGCTCATCCGTGGAAACGCGCACGTAGGCGATGACGCGTGGCGTATGCTGTGGATTCTTTTTATGTTCTTTGCCGTTGTTAGCCACTTAACCTACCCTACCTGACCATGCATCCAAGAATATCTTTGTCCGCACATATGCATCGCCACTCGTTGCAGAGGATGCATCGGCATCCAATGAATCAACCAAATCACTCAGCAAGGCAAGAACCTCGCTTGTAATGTCGAGAAGTTCCATGGTTTCTGCTGATCTCCGACCGGTATGGCAGATACGGTAGAGAGTATTCGCAGTTACCTTCGCCTTGGATTTCAAAGCCTCGACATCGTTGTTGTTTGTGGGCATCTATTTTTCCCTTTTTTTTTTTAATTATTGGATGTTCGCCAAAGTAATATCACCGAAACGCTCCAGAGACAATGTGAGTTTACTCCGCGCCGACATTTTCGCGGGGCGAGGCACTTATTGCTCCTCCACGGGTTCTTTGCACCGATCGCTCGTGCAATAGGCCATGTTGCCCATCACCGTTAACGTGTACCCATCCACAACAATCGACCCGAAGCGATCTCTTCCCAAGGTTTTTTCAGTGAAAACAATGTAGCCTGCCTCCTCCAGCTTTTTTGCCACCTTGCTTTTCGACTGGAGAAGACGGCCATCAAGGTTTGCGGCAAAAACTTTTTCAAGAAACAATAGCTCGCTCTTTTTCAAATTTCACGCCTCCTACTTGTGTTCCTACAGCGCATATGCGATCCGCTGGCTTTGCAGCGCGTACGCCTTAGCGATCTGTTCCTCCCTGCTGTTGAACAGGTCGTACTCGGCGATCTTGAGATCCTGCATCAGCCGCCGCTCGCTTGCCGCGTTATCCTCGATGGCGCCGTCTTCCAGGATGTGCCGTATCGCCAGCCCGTCATCCGCGTGCATGCTGAGGTGGCGGCAAATGAGGATCATCCGGTGACAGGCGATGGGATCCTTCTCGGCGCACATCATCGCCACGCGATATCTCTCCATGCCCTTCCTCAATCGCTCGATGCCCTGGGCGAACACCTCCGTTGCTGCCAGGCGCTCGTAAACTACCTTGCCGTTATCGTAGCAGGCGGGGTCTTTGCTGCGCGGCCCAAGCTCATCCCCCAGGTAAACGTAGTGGATGCGTTTTTCGTGAAGCACGTCTTTTATCGCTTCTCTGTTAAACTGTGAAGCGGCGATACTGTATGGAGTGGACCGAACATCCGCAACCGCCGTAATGCTGTGCGTTGACAGTAGATGCAGGAAGTGATCGACGGTATGGTTGGAATGGCCTATCGTCCATATTTCAGGCATTGCGTCTTCTCCCGTTTAATCCTCTTCTTCTGATCACTTTTGTGCCTTCCGGTGGTGCCGTCCAATTAAGACCTTTCCGGTAGCCAACTGCGTAGGAGTCGGTAGCAGACAGCAGGTCGCCGTGATCAACATCAAGACCAGAGCGAATCCATCTGGCCGCCACCTGCCCGTCTTTTACGCCCAGGACGAAACCATACCTGTATATCTCCTCGTATGTCATCCACTCCCATCCCGAAATTCGATCTTGTTGTCGCGAAAGACAAGGCCCTTGTATTTGCCGGGTGGATCTGTAATGCCGCAATGGGCATAAATGGTGAGCCATCCGATCTGCACGTACCACGTCTTGTATCTGCTCCAATTCCCTACTTTCCATCTCCAGAGATACCCAAGGGACCAGCCATTTCGCAGGCCGATTTCACCTATGCCGTTGTCCCACAACAACCAGGTGATCCAGGGATCGAAAACTTGAACCCGGCCGTCCGGATAAATGGTTTTGGAATAGCTTCTGTGAATTTGCATCTATCTCCTTTCTCTTTATATTTGTCGTGACATCATACCGGACAAGGAATCCCGTTCCGTCTGACTCCGTATGCAATACTCTCATAATTTCGGCATAAGCCGGCGATGGAGGGGAAACGGGCTATCGGAACCTGCAAAGGCTTTTCGTCTCCCGTGTCCATGAGCCTGCTTACGGCAACATCTGCGTCAAGCAGGGGAATGGTTTCCGAAGTGTTTAGCATAAGGACTAAGCACCCATCATCCGTCAGTTTTAAGTTTGACACGCACCTTTCACCTTCTCCACAAGCGAAAGACCTTGCTTCTTCGTGCGAAGAAAAACCTTTTGTTCGCACAGTTACTATATACCCATCCTCCCCGTTCCACACAGTAACCGCCTCATATTTTTCTGAACCTTTGCAATTTTCCATAACTTCCCTCCTCCGTTCTTTCTTTATCTATAGGTATTGCGGACCTATGGCCCTTCCGATTCCCAAAACGATAACACTTCATGTTTGACATAGACGATGACGCCGCCAATCCCTATCGGTGCAGGGTTGCCGGTACAGGCCCCGTCAAACCATGCTTCCGCTGATATGCCGCTCATCTTAGCCCCAAAACGCGAAACTCAACTCTCCAGACCCACTCATTGTTTTCCCATGAACCTGGATAGAGTTTTTGCCAAAGGGCGGCAAAATCTGTGTACGGCTTGCCTGTGTCGATTCCGGCGAACGGCCATCCCTCCTTCAGCACCTCATCGTGGGGATTGTCGCAATCCCGTATCCGTTCCGGGCGAACCGACAGGATCTCCAGGAGGATTCTGGCCGCCCATTCTGGCATGTCCTTGGACGGATACCATCCACTATCAATCACACCTTTAGCATCTTCGGCCTTGTACAAGACAGCGCAGCCTTTAGTGGGTTTCATGCCCCTGATCACATGTTGCCACTCTTCCTTGACAAAGACGATTTCGCCTGGCCGATATGGGGGGACGACACCTCCTCCGTTGGGATATGCAGTATTTGCAAAATCTTCCGTTACGCGCAATGGTCCCCAAAAGATCCATGTGCCATCAACATCGCACGGCGTAGCCTGCTCCCACTCATCTGGCCGATCATTTAAAAAATGAAGCCCCTTGAGACGTCGCGTCACTGTTTTGCGTCCGTCCATTAAAGATGAAATCATGCTTACCCCAAAACTCAAGCCCTTCAACCGGCCCCCACCTCCGTCATCATTTCAGAGATCCACCTCTTATGTTTTTCCTCGAAGTTCTCGATGAAGTCACGCGCAAACTCCAACGTTTTCTCCTGTTTGTCTAAGACATGGGAAAAGAATGCTGCTTTGTCCGCCGAAGTTCCGAGACCTTTACTCTCCATGAGCTTCGCGAGCTTTGCCCTCTGCTCGTTCGTCATCGGCGTTTTCTCCTGCATCGTAGCTGCTATCTGTACCTGCCGCTGGTCCTCTCCGCCGGCTTCATCCTCCTGGCGTCGAGCGTCTTTTCGGTGCATGTCCGTCGTCGGTGCTGCTTGCTCTGCTGCGGGCATTGCCGGAGGCACGATGTTGAGCATCCAATAATCCTTGAACTTGCCCTTGTCGTACTGAATTTTGACGGGCACTCGATTCAGGGTCATTTGCAATCCGGTGATCCTACCATAGATGTCCCGGAGGTTTTTCAGTGTTGTCCTGATCATCGCGGAGGACCGTTTCGACTTTGTATAGACGACAAACTGGCCGCCCAGGGACACGCGAGGAATCAGGATATGAAATGCACCTGTCAAAGCGCACTGCTTGTTTTCCAGGAACTCGCAGGGGCAAGTCTTCTGAATACGGTTCCCCGTCTTGAAGTCCCGATCGTATCCGATCCCCCCGCTACCTATACAGCGCAGGCTGCCGCCTCCCACGAAGCGCCGGTAGGCCTCCTGAAATACGGCGTCCACGTCTTCGTCGGGCAGCATGAAGTCGATCCGGCATGGGTTTTCGCCGTACACCGCCGCAACTTCCGGCGGTACGGTAAAATGCCTCCCGTCCCTGGGATGCTTGATTACACCAAGGACAGGTATTGATGCGATTCTTTGCCGCCCCTCGTTCATGTCCCCACCTCCTCAATCGCTAATGCAGACATCGACAACAAAATCTCCATGACTTGTCGTAAACGGAATGATGATGCTTGGTCCTGCCAAAACGTGGTGAATCGAGTGACCTTCTCCGGCCACAACGGTAGGAATGGCGGCTGAGATCGACAGTCCTATCCCTTCCAACTTTTTACGGGCTACGCCCGACACCATATTAGTAATTTCTCCCACGGCATCCTGGATTTCGCTGGTGATTGTGTCCGTCTGTTCCCCCAACAGATTTGACACGATATGAAGAATGCAGTTTTTCGAAAAAGTTAGCGCAAGCGAGCCTTTGGCCCCCCCGGTCATCCCAATTATTGCCGAAACATCTCCTTTGGAAACTTCGTCTTTCTTTAGATAGGGCTTTCCGGCAACCGGCTCAACAAAAGCCATTGTTTTTAGAACTTCGATTGTCGCTTCCAAAAAAGCGTTGATAAAACGGACGTCCATTCTTCCTCCTTTTTGGTTGCCAGTCTCTCCTGGCCGTCAAGCCTCACGATACCCGGCTTTCGGTTTCGCTGCCACTTCAGACCGGCCTCAATGCAGCGACTTGAGGTGTTCCGATCTCCCGGTCTGGTCTCCGGGGTCACGCGCATTGGCTCCGACAGGTAGTCTGCGCGGCGTTTGTTATCCTTATTTAGCTGGCACTTTACAGCATATTTATCGCACTGTCAAGTATAAATGTCATATTCGGATTAAATTATATTTATTTGGTTTGTTTTATATGACTATAATTGCTTACGTTAAGCGTATGACTTAAACAGTCGTTTATTATTGACAATCATACTCCAAAAGTTTGTCCGGCGGCATTGCATTTTCCCCGTCATCGCCAATAATGAAGTCGTCGGACTCCCGCAAATCAATGAAGTTATCTTTGCCTGGCGTTACCACAAAGTAACTCATGCATAGGTTTAAGGCATCAAATGATTCGCTGTCGTATGGATTCCCAAAGCATGGGCACCAATCTCCGCAAAAAATTCTATTCCCCCCTCGGCAACAATAGATTTTTTGCCAAGGAAGTCTTCTGCCTCGCTTAACGATCAGCAACCCCACCTCTGTGATGAGTATTTTTTCAACTGCTATCCGGTGCATGAATTTACCTCCTTTCTATTTTTGATGTAGTAGTCGCACTCCTCAGCGGTGATGAGATCGAAGTTGATTGCCTCATCGGGGAAGAACCGATAGCTGACCCGCCGCTTTCGGGGACGATATCCCTCGTACCTG
>JAKQEE010000138.1 GCA_029558635.1 Pseudomonadota bacterium
GATGGATACCGGTTCCCCGACCGCCGTGGCTTCAACCGTCAGCGTCTTGCTCTTACTGTCGGAAGCTGCCGGCAAAGAAACATTGCTTGAGCAACCGGTAGAATCGACTATCGTCGCCTGCGCGTTTGTCAGTTCAGCCACGACCCATGACGTCAGAATGGGCGCGCCATAAACATACTGCATATTGTCCCACGCCACATGTGCCGACGCCGGCACTTTTACTACAACCGGTTGTCCTGGCGGAACTTTCGCGTAAATTATCGATGTGGACCCCACGTCATTGGAGCCGCGAACGTTCATATCATTATGAAACCTACGCAAACTGCCGGAGATATTGGTCTTAGAGGCGCCGCCCGCTCCCTCGAAATACGGGCCATAGTCAATAGTATCGACGAACGATATAGACAACGAGCAATCCGGGGTTGAACAGGTCCCAGAGCTCATGTCGTGCGAATATGTCCCGTCGGAACTGAGTTGAATCCAAATTCCTTCGGTTACGACAGCGGCGGATCTCTGCGACTGGGCGAAAGAGGGAAGGAGCGCCAGGAGCGCCGTTAATCGCACTGCAAGCGCCGCTAAGTTCGTTATCAATAGTCCTCTGTTACGCATATATCCGCCGTATCGCGCTTTACCTTGGTCTGCATGGGGGTAGCTTCACGGGTAAAACTGCTCTTGTAATTATTCCATCCGAGATAGTCGCAAAAATCCGCCGCCACCAAATGACTGTTCCCTGTTTCTGCGTTCGCCAGGCAGATTACAGATTCCGCAGTGTAAAATAACTTTTCACCATCCGTGATGGATATTCGCTCTTTCTTCCCCAATCCAAAACAAGGCCGTCCTCCCCTGACGGGCGGCTTTGCAAGTAAAACAAGTCAATAACTACTGTCGCCCCCAAACTTCACTGGCACCCCCGCCCGCAGAGTTAGGCAACAAAATTATTGTGGCAAATAAACTTCCACGGGCTTACGCCCGTGGTATTCCCCGCATTCCTAATTCAAGCTGCGCTTGCCCGCTGTCCTCTTGACCTTGTCTCTCTATATATTTCCTGATGATTTCTTCGTCAATGCCAACTGTCGACACAAAATA
>JAKQEE010000154.1 GCA_029558635.1 Pseudomonadota bacterium
TCGCCGAAGACGTCAAACTGGCGGAGAACAAACTGGTCGGTATCGTTCATCAGAATGTCGATGTCGAATTCGCCTCCAGCGAAGGAATCCAGGTCTCCTGGGATGCCGACGCGAAGAACTTTGTCTTTGCCGGCGGCTCCGCCTACACCACAGCCACCTACATCCACTTGGCGGACCGAACCATGGTGCTCCATATTGGCGCGAACCAGAAACAGGATATCGGAACCGGAATCGGCAATATGAGCGCTGATGCCCTCGGAATCTCCGGTATTCAGGTCACCAGCAACGGTTTGGCGAATAAGGCAATCGGTCTGTTGGACAACGCCATCAGCACCGTATCCAGCGAACGGGCAAAACTCGGAGCCCTGCAGAACAGACTCGACCACACCATCAACAACCTGGGCGTGTCGATGGAGAACTTGACGGCAGCCGAGTCGCGAATCCGCGACGCGGATATGGCGAAAGAAATCATGGAATTCACGAAGCTGCAGATCCTGTTGCAATCGGCGAACGCCATGCTGGGACAAGCCAACCAACTGCCTCAAAACGTCCTGCAATTGCTCAGATAATCGATTCACGCATAAGGAAAAGACCCCGAAAGGATTCGGGGTCTTTTTTTACTTTTTTATGGAGCCGAACGACACGATAAGAGTATGCTATAATCTTGTAGTGCCATTTTTAGCGACGATGGTATGGGAGCGCCCTTGGAGCGACGTTTTTAGAACGACTCTTTTGGAGCGCCCAATTTTAATTTGCATGATCTTTTTGTGTGGTTGTTTCGGAGTATTATGTTTGGAGCGCCGACCTTTCAAGTCGGCTTAGAAAAGAACCTATGCGAACCTGAAGGCGCACCTACTGGGAATACGTAGCTGTCGCGCTCCCAAACCGGCAAAGAACCCATGCGAACCTGAAGGCGCACCTGCTGGAAATACGTAGCTGTCGCGCTCTGAAAAGCAAGCGATATGTAACAGAGGTTCACCCTCCCAAAGAATTATGCGCGTGGTAAGAAACGGCGGCTCGATGAAGTGCTTTTTTTGGAGCGCCC
>JAKQEE010000166.1 GCA_029558635.1 Pseudomonadota bacterium
GCGCGATGTGATAGTGGTTAGTAGCCGCGCTTCGGATCGAATGTGCCATTGTGGTCAACTCCTTGCCCGAACCGACCCGCGCCAGCGCCATTGTTTGTTGTTGTGCCATTGATGTTGCCGTTTTGTGCCGTCGTCTTGATGCTGTTGTAACTCTTATACACCGACGTTGGCGTGTAATGGAGTGCTCCTCCTGTGTCTTTCTGGATTTTGTAAAAGTAGTCCCATGCAAGCCTGAATACTGCCCTGAACGAATTTGTCATTTGCTCTTCCGTTGGCTCCTTGTTGAACTTCTTTTTGAAGTCCGGGACAATCGCCTTGTCCCGCAGGTTCTTGAGTTGCTTGAAGTTCTCCTCCTGACATACCGACCAGTTGAACGGCTGATACTCGATATGCTTTTCGCGGGATTTTTCAACGGCCACTTCGTCAAACACCTCGGCTGCCACCCGCGTCCAACTTTTTGTTTGCGGCCCGCCCCCCCTTGAAGCCGTTCCATTTCCCTCATCTTCTACTACTACGGTTTCGATTACCAAAACTGTGGGGCCTGCGTCCGGCGCGACAGCGGCGGTAAACTCAACATTTGAATCAACATCAACCTCAACATTTAAATCAATATTATTGTGTCCCATTTTGGGACGCTTATCGTCCCATTCTGGGACAGTTACTGTCTCATTTTGGGACGCTGACTGTCTCATTTTGGGACGCTCCTTAGGTGTCTCATATTGGGACAGTATTGATTTCCAGTCGCCTCCGGAATTCCAAGCCTCGAAAACTTTCCCGGTAGAATAACTGCTTTTGCCACCGGCCTTTTGCTGTAGCCTTATCCAGCCTGAATCAAACAATTCCTGCATCCACCTGGCGATGGATGCCCTTTTCATGTATGGGTATTTTTTGGCAAGACTTGATAGGCTTTCCTGCGTCCACCATAGGTCATTTTCGTGGTATTGCTGCCGGTCGAACTTCTGATTTTCCTCGCACCAATAGGAGATGTTTTTTAGCAAAATCGCTTTTTCAATCCCTACAATTGTAGCAAGTTCATAATCAAAACCGTGCTCCCGGTTTGATTTTTTAGTTTCAGACATTTGCGGATAGTGATTAAAAAACAAAACACCCCAAACAGGACGGGCGGCTTTTGTGGCGTAGCCAAAGTCCGGTCAGAAGAAACCCGGACACCCGCACCTGTTTGGAGTGCTTGTAAAATTTGCTAAACTGTTAATCTTCTGAATTACGCTGTGCCACCAACGTGTCTCTTTTGACACCACAAAAGTATAAAACTCTGTCGAGAGTTTCTAACTTTTGTTTGATTTTTTCCTATTTTTATTCAAATCGTTTGCCAAAGAGGTCTTTACAATATCCAACTCGAGGCGCGCTACGCTCGTCATTGCGTTAGTAATCTTCACCATGTTGGTCGCCTTGAGTGACAAAGATTTGATTCGCTCCGGCGATTTTGCCTCTGAAAGCTCGAGGAACATATTGCGCAAGCCATCGGCAATAGTCATTTGTGCCGACACGTTCATCGTTCTCAGATTCAGATCATCAGTGGCCACTACTGCCGGCGTGTTTTCGATGGCGGCTTTATTGTTGATTTCAATAACCCCGTTCTCCGGTTTCCCTGTTGGCTGCGCCTCATTTGGAAGTATCTCCATTTCCACATCCTCGGCTTCTTCGACAACCACCGGCTTTGCCTCCTTTAGTGTTATGAGGTATGCCTCGATGTCTTTAACATGTTTCGTAATGGTGTCAGAATCAGTGGCGATTACGACATAATCCGATGCTCTTTTCCATGAAAGAAAGGTGCGAACTTTGCCCCAGTCGTCCCAGGTTTTGTTCATGCTGCCATCAAGACGGCCACGAACGTTGTTGTCTAATTGTTGTACTACCGTTGTCATCGTTGAGCTGATTTAAGTGATGCAATTAAGCGTTTAAGCCTGATTTGTTCTCTCCACACGTCAATCAGGCCGTTGGCGCGGGCGGTTTCAAGGTCTATGTCTTTTATTCCTTCGTACCTTCTCATGTACGAAATGATATATTCATCGCCCAACTCGGCGGCTTTTCTCTTTATAGCCGCGGTGTTGTGATTTCTACGAGCGTTTTCAGCCTTGGTAATCATAGCAAGGTTTTCAATCCGGCAGTTCATCGTATCGCCGTCCTTGTGGATTATGATATGACCAGGTGGTATTTTACCGAAAAAACTACGCCAAGTATGACGCGAAAGGTATTCCCATTTGCCGACAGCCAATCTGATGTACAAAATTTTCACGCCTCGATTGTCAGTTCTGATGCTGATATCATCCCCCTTTGCTTTCTGGTTGTGCGGTGCGTGTCCTTTTTTGAACATTGTAGGTGCGCACTTCTCATACAACTGTTTTGACATCTTCTTTCCCTTGTTTTCAGGAATGCGCCCTTTCTTGTAGGTTGACTTGTGTGGACCTTGATATTTGATGCGCATCTTCATGGCTTTTTGCATGACGTTACGGCGCCCGCGACTCCAACCTGTGGTGAGTCGGATTATCTCCTCACAGAAATCAGCACCACCGGCCGGGTAGTTCTCCCGAATAATTTGCTCTTCCTCGGGAGTCCAATATATCGGCATCGCTGCATTATCAGATTTTCGCTTTCCTTTCATAAGGCATCCACATGAATTTGTAGGCCCATACCAGCGCGTCCGGGTTATAGACTTTCTTCCCGCCTGCGGTCGCATTGAGCAGGTATTCGTACACCTTGGCCGGGTCACTGTCGGAGAACATCAGATCGTTCGCCATTTCTACACGCCACTCTTTGCCGGGCGCGCTGCGATCGTCGAGCGCAACGGCGAAGTGTTGTTGTAGCCCTTCGGCGCGGTACTCGAAGTCCTGCATATCGCCCAGGCGCTGGCGCTTCACATTTGTTATCTGGATCATGTAGCGGGCCGCTTTCTCCGGGCAAAACAGTTTTTGCTTCTTTGTCCAGAAAACGTCGGGGCTGTGCGGCAATGCCTGGTCATCGTACAGGTATTGAACACGGGTGTACTTGAGTTCGCCCTTCTGCCAGATCACATCCTTTTCTTTCGGGGTTTTACCAACCTCGCCCATCAGGATGACCGGCTCTTTGATATAAAGCCGCTGGCCGATTTTCCACGCTGGCTTGTCGCCGAATCTGCGCGTCTCGGTTTTCAGGCCTTGCCGGGCGGCCTGGAACATCGGGTATATGAAAAGAGCGCCTACCATTTTTGTTCGTCCTCCTCGCCGTCATCCGATGTTTCGCGGTAATCATCTTCCTCCTCCTCATCGAGGTCGCCGGTAAAGGCTTTTTCCGGGATGCTCGTCTGCATTTTGCGCCGCATCTCGCTGAGGTCGAAAACCGTGAGCGGTCGGACGCTGCATTGACCGGCGACGAACAGCATGGTTTCTTCATCCACCGGGTTGAACGCATAGACCGCGTTGGGGTGGAACATCTTGGTGAACGCCGGGGTGGTTCCGACTGCGGGCACGTCCACGCGGACGAACGAACTGCCGGCAAAGTTGTGTTCGCTGACGAGGCCAGCGATGCGCTGATGGCCGAACAATTCCAGGACCATCGGCAGCGGTTGACTTTGTTGTGTCTCCTGTTGCATAGTTATTGAACGATTGTGATGTTGATAAGGCCTTGCCTTTTTTCGTAATTAGCGAATTGTTTGAGTTCATTCAAACCATACATGAAATCAAATTTTAGTGCTACGCCTTTCGGCCAATAGGTTGCATCAATTGGCACTGGATTCCACGCGGCATCAAAAACATGAAGTCCTTTCTTCCAAAATTCACGGTCTGTTTCATCAATAGAATCAAACAGGTCGTCGGCTCCGTCAAGCAACAAACAGAAATAACTTGTTGGCTCAGCGAGATAAACTTCGATGTGGCGTTGCATTAGAAAAGTTTTAATTGACCGTTGATAAGATTGATGTCGTAATTCATCCAGAGGCACTCCTGCGTTACCCTGGGAGTCCCCTTCTTTGGATTTGCGTTGTTACTCATGGGCACCTGCTTGGCCTTGAACTTGACTTTGTTCCAGCCCGGGTACAGTTCGTCCATTTTGGGATGATCGTACCCTGACAGTGCCACCATTCCCTTGCAGCCGCCTAAGGCGGCTGCAAGTTCCACGTGTGATTCGTAGTCCATCTCGAACTTGTAATCCGCCTTCGACGTGCGCGTTTCGTGCAGGTGCGGCGGGTCACAGTAGAACAATGTGCCTTTACTGTCGTACTTCCTGATAATCTTCACTGCCGGCCTGTTTTCTAATTGGACGCGGCGCAAACGGGCGACAATTTCCGGTAGCCCGTGTACTTTTTTCAAAAAATTCAGCGGCGCGTAGGAGTGCTCACCGGGAAGGTACTTCACGTTGACGCTCCACGACTTGTCGCCGCGCTTCCCGGCCTTTGCTATGTCCATCACCACGCGGATAAAGAACCGCTTGGCGCGTTCAAAATCGTCGTCTGTGTCCTGCCATGCTTCCTCAAATTCGGTACGACTGTATGGCGTCAGCGCCAGTTCAGCGACCAGTGCCTTGCCCCGGCGTTTGAGCACTTTAAAGAAGTTTACCACATCGCCGTTCAGGTCGTTTGCCGTCTCGATGGGAGAGGGGTCACGGTTGAGCAGCATTGCCATGCTTCCGCAGAACGGCTCGCAGTAGTGGTCGCATGCCGGCAGGTATGGCGCGATGCTGTCAATCATGCCGTTTTTGGCTCCGTAGTAGGCAAAGGCGATCATTAGTTGTTATTTTTACTAATCTCGTGTTCACAGATGGATATTCCAAAAGAGGCATTTGCCCTTAGCACTTCCCAAAAATGCTTCTCATTTAAAAGGATTTGGCCGTTTTTCAGGTTTAAAGGTTCTGAAA
>JAKQEE010000175.1 GCA_029558635.1 Pseudomonadota bacterium
CTGGTCGCGCATTGGCTGAAACGAATGACCGCGCTCGGACTGCTGGAGCGCAACGGCAACAGTTACCGCGCCTTGCGCGTGCCTGCGAAACTGCGAAAGCGGCAAACAGTTTGACAATGGCAACGAACACATACCAAACCAACGGCACGTTATACAGGCGAAGCGTCAGACAGGGACGCAAGCCGCAGGGCTTGAGTCGTTGGAATGGACGATTGACAACCGCCTCGCTAGATAGGTTGAAGGCAGAGGCGAAGAGGCTTGAGCCATATTACACAGTCAATGATTTAGTGCGAATCGCGGTTGACAATTATGTGTGTACGAAATTGCTTAATCCCTAGTTCGGCGGCATCTTGCCCATGGAGTTTTGAAAATGAAAAAATGCACCTGTAATAAAGAAGATGGTATTCACGAATGGGATTGTGCTATCGAAGTTGAGAAGCGCAACAGACTACTTGATCGCATGGCTCCGTTCTTTGGCTTAGAAAAGAAGAAAGAAGCCCATGGTTTTCGCTGGGCGGAAAAGTCCTCATCCACAAAAAGCCGCCGAACACCGCTTGCACCCGACTTAGGCTGGGTCTGCGGCAAATGTAGAACTCACAATGCCGATGGCGTCTCGCTTTGTGGCTTTTGTGATACACCCCGCCTAAGCGGGTAAAGCAAACCGTTGGAAGGCTAAAAATATGTCACAGGTTTACGATGTCATCCTTGCCGATCCGCCCTGGTCGTTCAAGGTCTGGAATAAAGATACGGGAAGCGGGCGAAGTGCCGAAGCACATTATCCTACGATGTCGCTTGATGATATTTGCGCCTTGCCTATCAAACAACTCGCCGCTAAAAATTGCGTTCTGTTTATGTGGGCTGTCTATCCTTCACTATTCGACGCTGAAAAAGTCATCAAGGCTTGGGGCTTTGAATATAAAACTCTCGGCTTTGAATGGTGGAAGTTGAATAAAAAATGGTTCGATGTGAAGTTGGATTTTAGCGAATATAAAATGCTGGAAAAACTTTTCTTTTTTGGCATGGGCTATTACACAAGAACAAACCCCGAACCATGCTTACTGTCAACTCGTGGAAGTATGCCAGTTGCAGTACACAACGAAAGGAATTTTATTATTGCTCCCATCCGAGAACATAGCCAAAAGCCAGATGAGCAATACGAAAAGATAGAGCGTCTTTATCCCAATGCGAAAAAATTAGAGTTGTTTGCTCGGCGCAGGCGTGAAGGTTGGGACGCTTTCGGGAATGAATGCGAAGGTTCTATACGCCTTCCAACAAAACATGCACCTGACGTGTGGGATTCTGTGGCTTCGACAAGCATTATCCACCCGTCAGAAGTATCTGCGTCACAGGCGGAATCTACGCCCGCCCACACGCAGGTAATGTAGCCGTTGGGCGGCTTCGCTAGAAAGAAGGTATCGTGCTAGATAAACTAAATGAAATCGGAGCGTATGAGCTTTACTTCGATGGTTTTCAAACATACTCAATCCGCTTTATTGATTTGATGAAAAGCGGAGAGTGCTTTATGGGCAGTAGCCTTGAAGGCGTGATTGAAACGGCTTATCGGTATGCAAAAAATCCCGATTGGCTAAATGAAAAAATTCCAATGCCTTCTTACATAGTACGCCGCCCAACAAAGCGTGCAGCCGACGTGCGGAAGGCTGGCACAAAAAAGGTATCATCCAAATCAAAGGTTATGGTTAGCCCCCCCGCAGGTAACGCAAGCCGTTGGGCAGACTCGCCCCTGTCCTTGACAAAGAACGAGGAATGAATATAATCAATTTTATAAGCGCGTGGCTGATTACCACGAAACAAAAGCGCAGACAGAGAACAACGAGCGGAGTCCTTTTTGGATTTAGGTATGTGGCTGAGATCGCCCCGACTCATCATCGGCGTAATCAAAGCCTCGTTGTCTCTGCTCAGCCACAGACCTAAATTTGAAAGGGATTTTTGTTTCCATGAAAACTGCCGCCCGTAGGTGTCTCGGACGGGCGGCACATAAGGAATGACGAAATGAAAAAAACCGACGAGCAACACGGACAGTACGATGTAGATCGGCATAAAGCCGAACAAGCGGCTCTCAAAAAGTATGCCGCAATCCAGAACGCATCCGAGGACAAGATCGGTTGCCAAAAGATTTACGTGGACATCGCAGGGGGGATCGAGGAAGCGTTTATTTTGGACGAGTTGATCTACTTTACCCTGCCCCGCAACGGCGGAATATCAGGGTTGCGCGTGTGGAAAGAAGGCTACCTATGGATGGCGGTTTCGCGCACGGAATGGTGGGAACGCAAGAGGCTGACGCCAAGACAGGCGGACGGCGCAATTGAAAGGCTGGTTGCCAGCGGGGTGATTATCAAGGACTATTTCCTTTTCAACAAACAGCGGACTATGCACTTACGGCTCAATATCCCTGAATTTTTTCGCAGGTACGGCGAACTGCTGGACAAGGAAAACCCGCCCGAAAATCAGGATGATACCCTGTCGAAAGATATTGCAGACCTATACGAAATGATGGGTGTCCCCAACGGGGACACCCCCAACGAGGTATCCCCAACGGGGACAAGGTATCCCCAACGGGGATACAGTATCCCCAACGGGGACAAGGTATCCCCAAAACGTGATTCCATTAACACCCCGAACACACCCCGAACACAACCTGAGAACATGGCGTTGCCGCCAAACGCCGAAAACCTGCCAATAGACTGGCAGATTGCCTCAGGGGGGGAGGTCATTCAGGTTGACGATGCTCTGGCAAGGCGCAAAGACTTTGCCAACCTTTTGGCGATTGGCACGTCCAAGCCAGAGGTGGCACGGGATATTGCCATGAGTTTTCAGATGGCACGGGGGATAACCCTGACCGAGGAAAAGGTCAAGGGACAGCGTAAGGCGGTCAAGGAAATGTTGGCGATGGGCGTGACAGGTGAGCATGTTTCCAGCGCGACGCAACAACTGATTGAGAAAAATATGACAGTGGTAGACCTGTTCAGCGTGAGCAAGACCGCCATTGACTTGGCGAATAAGCCCGCTGTAGTAATCGAGAAAACGAGGCTGTTATGAACACGACAACGATTGATTTTGCGCTTGCTTACGCCAAGACTGGTTGGCAGTCGTTCCCCTGCTTGCCCCGTGATAAAAAACCGATGGTGCGTTGGGCGGATATGGCGACTCTCGAAACCAATATGCTGACTGGTTGGTGGGACACTACGCCGAACGCGAATATCGCCATTGCCTGTGGCAGGCGTTCGGGAATTGTCGTGTTAGATGTGGACAGTGACCATGACGGTTACGAAAGTCTTGCCCTGCTCGCGGTGGAATATGGCGCGTTGCCAGATACACCCATGAGTAGGACGGGAAGCGGCGGGCGTCATATTTTCTTCAAACACCCCGGTATAGAGATTCGCAACAGTGCGGGCAAACTCGGCGCAGGCTTGGATATTCGCGGTGATGGCGGGTATGTAGTTGCTCCGCCGTCGGTACATCCGAACGGCAATCGGTATGAATGGATCGTCAAGCCGTCGCAGACGCCGTTAGCGGATATGCCCGAATGGATGATCGAACTCCTGCAAACCAAGCAAGAGCCTGTGAAAGAATCGGGTGAGATTATCAGCGGTGAAAGAAACAACTCCCTAACTCGCATGGCGGGGAGTATGCGCCGTAAGGGATTCAATGAGGACGAGATTTTCTTGGCTTTGAAATCTTACAATCTTCGGGCTTGTAGACCGCCACTATCCGATGGGGAGGTATTGCAGATTGCCAGAAGCATGACGCGCTATCCTCCGCAGGATGAAGCGAAAATCACACCTCCTCTTCCCGACGCACACGCGATTATTGAAATCATTGAAAACGAAATCGAAGAACGCCGCCGCAACCCCAAAGATGTATGGGGAATACACTATGCTTGGGATTACTTGTCTTTGGTCACAGGCGGAAAACAAAAAGGTGAGTTGATTATTTTGGCGGGCGAGCCGAAGGTGGGAAAATCGTATTGGGCGCATCAAGACGCATTGTATTCCGCGCTAGGCGATCCGACAAAGGGTATCCCCTCCACGCCAAATTTGATATGGTCTGGGGAGATGAGCGCAAAACAAGTTTTCAGACGCTTTATCGAGATGCTTGGTGTTCCGAAACGGCACATGCTCACAGGGCAAATGAGCGCGGAGGATTATGTTTTTTTCAACGAAGCAAAAGCGTTGATTGTCAACAGTCCGATTTATGTGTCTCATGCCTCGTTGAATTTACAGGATGTGCGCGGTCTGTTGGAGCGCGAGATTGGCGAGCATGGTATTGAGCATGTGGTATTCGATTATGACTGGTTGATTCAAGCGCAGGGGAAAGATGAGATCGCTACGTCGCAGAATATCAGTCGGACTCTCAAAATCTTGGCGCGGGACTTGAATATCTCCATCCTGCTCATTTCATCCGTCAACAAGATGGGCATGGATAGCGCGAGTGAGAATGTAGCCAAGACCAACGTATCGGGAAGCGGCAAGAAACTCCACGACGCGGATGTAATTTACATCCTGACAAAATTCAACGAAAAAAAGAACAGTGACCTTAGTATTTCAGCTAGCGATTATGAAAAAATATCCACTCTGCATTTAGCGGCAGGGCGCGAGTTGGATTATCACGTGCCGGGTGGAGCAATCAACTACATGCGCGAGACGCCTAATCCGCGTTTCCGTGAGTTAAAGGATTTGGCGAAACCGAACGCTCTCCCTGAATGGATGAAACGAAAGGATGTGGCATGAGCGCGGAATCTGTCCAGTTTGCGGAAATGGTGCGTATTGAACACGCCCGCATCGAACTCCTGAAACAAGCCGCCGACGAACGCGGAGAAATCATCGAGAACCTTACCGCCGCGTACTTACGCGGCGAGATGGACGAGCAGACGTATAACGACCTGTTGGCGCGGGTCTGCCGAAATGAGGCGCAATGAAATTAGTGACAGACTTGCATTGGATGGTATCTGAGGATACTATCGAGCGCGACATCCGCCGCGCCGTGTCATTCAGCCGCGCCAGCGATGTAAACATTTGGTGCGCCGCGTATTTTGTGGCGCGGGTGGTTGGCGCGTACAAGGTCAACGCCGTGATAGACATTGCGCTGGAAGCGCGTCGCAGTACGGCGACCATCGAGAATTATGCTCATGCGTACTGGATGCTGGAATCCATACGCAAGTCCGAAGGTAACTCCGTAGCCCGCCAA
>JAKQEE010000178.1 GCA_029558635.1 Pseudomonadota bacterium
GCTGCAGACGATCCTTTCTTCGCGAACAGCGGCTACGGGCTCATCGACAGCTGGAAAGCCGCGAAGCGCCCCGTTGAATTCCATCTTTTTGAACAAGGCGGCCACGGCTTCGGCATGTACCCAAAGGAAACGACGAGCACCGGTTGGTTCGACGCCTTTGTGCGCTGGCTCGGAATGCACGGTATGTTGAAGCCAAAAGGATGATAAAGCAGTACCCAGTAAGGCAGGACCAAGCCATCATCTATGTAATTTATTAAAGGCCGGGAACGGAACCAAAATCGGGGCTGTGCCCCGATCGGGGGGCGCAGCCTTCCGTGATGACACGCCCCGGGGTACAGCCAAATTATCAAATGCCCCCAAAAAATCAATATCTTGGTTTAATAGTCACATTTGCGAATAAGCAACGGAGCAGTTGAAGAAGAAGACAAGATCTCTCCAGCGTGTCGCAGCATCGTCAAGATTCACATCTCATAAAGAGTAATTTATGAAAATGAAAAGCGCAGGTTCGTTTTCATGATCAGCTTTTTGCAGGCCGGACTCTTGCTGTTATGGACGCTGCAGGGCCCGCTTGCCCAGGATGCAACGGTTCCATACAGTGAAAACTGGACCACGGACGATGATCACAAAAACATGATGCAGCAGCTCGGCATAAAAGCACTCCGGCCGGGTCCCAGCGGAAGAGAAGGCGCACCGGACCAGGCGAATTACGATGAAACCAAAGCCAATCCTTTTCCGATTCTGCCGGAAGTGCTGACGCTGAAGAACGGGAATAAAGTTGCCAAAGCAAAGGATTGGTGGAAAAAACGGCGGCCAGAAATCGTGGAGGATTTCGAGCGGGAAGTTCTTGGCCGCATCCCTCCCAATGTGCCCAAAGTGACCTGGACTGTAGATAAAACCAGCGAGGCTCAAATCGGCGAGCATCCCGTTATCGGGAAGCAGCTTGTCGGACATGTGGATAATTCTTCTTACCCGGCGATCAATGTAAACATCCAGATGATCCTGGTTACACCGGCTGATGCCAAGGGTCCGGTTCCAGTTATGATGATGTTCGGCTTTGGATATCTTCCGGGAACGCCGCCCCCACCCACACCGAAAGGATTTAATTTCGGGCCGCCGCCGGCGGGAAGCGATCCGCCGGCTACGGAGCAGTTGATCGCGGATGGATGGGGATATGCGTACATAAATCCCAACAGCATTCAGGCCGACAATGGAGCAGGATTGACCAAGGGCATCATCGGCCTGGTGAATAAAGGACAGCCGCGCAAGCCGGAGGACTGGGGAACTTTGCGGGCGTGGGCATGGGGCGCCTCGCGTGGGCTGGATTGCCTGGAAGCCGACAAGGCTGTGAATACCAAACAGGTTGGAATCGAGGGTGTATCGCGCTACGGCAAAGCGGCGCTCGTAACCATGGCCTTTGATCAGCGATTCGCCATGGTCCTTATCGGCTCCTCCGGTGAAGGCGGGGCGAAACTGCATCGGCGCAATTTCGGCGAAACCGTGGAAAACCTGACCGGCTCCGGCGAATATCACTGGATGGCGGGCAATTTCTTGAAATACGGTGCTTCGGATGCGGTTTTCGGAAGCAAGAACGCCGGCGATATTCCCGTAGACGCGCACCAGTTGCTTGCTTTGTGCGCGCCCCGCCTGACTTTTATCAGCTATGGCATACCGGAAAAAGGCGATGCCAAATGGCTCGATCAGCAGGGCAGCTTCATGGCTGCGGTTGCCGCCGGACCTGTATTTCGGCTGCTGGGCGCAAAGGATTTAGGAACTTTAGATTACATGAGCGAAAAGATGCCGGCCGTTAACGTGGGATTGCTCGACGGTCAACTCGCCTGGCGCCAGCATGACGGCGGCCACACCGACGGCCCGAACTGGAAATACTTTATTCCATGGGCGAACAAGTTCTTAAAACGCGCATCTCCAACAAGGTGATGATCCACGGGATTAAAAACGGACTTGCTTCATGATAATTGGATTCGGCTATGATTTTTTGATGTGCGTCACACTAAAAACAGGCCTGGCTTTGTGTCCTTCGCCAATACAAAAGGTTGTTGTTATTTTGTCTGGATCAAGGGACTCCTGGATTTCGAAGGTGTTCGAAACGTAACGGTCATGCTGTGATAAAGAAAACTCCTGCAAGTTTCTGGAACATCATTCGCGAACACCGGACGACATTTCTGATTGGCGCCCTCATCCCAGGTGTCTTTGGGCTTTTCTTGGCGGAGATAGTGATGGCTGTCCAGTTTAAAGCCCTGCAGCCAATTTTTGGGGGTGTGACTTTTCTCATGGTCGAAGTCCTGGGTGCCTGGCTGGTGGATTTTCCTTTGTCCGTCGTTGCGGGATGCATTATCGCCAAGAAAATGGGGACCTCTGAAGCCAGGTATGGTGCGCTAGCTGGAGCTGTTTTTTTGACTATCTTCATCATACTCGTCGCCTGCATAGGCGGAGGTTTGCACCAGTTTACTACGTTCTTCGATGTGTTCGGATTAAGCAACGCGGTGCTTCTCGCCGTACAGACCGCATGGCAACAATTAGGATTTCATTTGGTAGCGATAGCGTTCATGTTCCTGGTTTCTGACTATTTTCTCTGTATGCTGGGGGGAATTCTTGGATTTAAAATCATCCAGTTGGTTTATCCTTCAGAGACCAAGGATGGTCTATACCCGAAAATTGCGACACACAGTTAAGCCGCATGATTTGAATGTTCAAACTGCACAGGGACGGCATAGTTGATGGTCGAATGAAGTCTCTGGCGGTTGTAGAAGATTTCGATGTACTCAAACAGCTGG
>JAKQEE010000186.1 GCA_029558635.1 Pseudomonadota bacterium
GCGCCGTGGTCGGTCACACCACCGCCAGCGCTCACATCAAGCCATCCGGTATTGCCAGTTCCACTACCTTTCACATAGATTTTACCGTTGCCAGAATCAGTGCGCAAAGCAATGTCTCCCGGGCTTCCGGTTATCGCACCCTCCGGTGTCGCATTCGCCACAAAGAAGTCTGCGTCGCCGCCCGTGTTTTCGATTCTGAAAATTGGCGTGGTCGTCCCGGTCGCTGCTGTAGTATGCAGCTTGGTTCCAGGGCTGTTATTTCCAATACCTACACTGCCTTCTATGATCACACCGTTCGTGGGCGCTGCGGTCGTGCCGCTGTACGTCGCCCCGATGCTGACACCGCCTTCCACGTCGAGTTTAGAGGCGGGCGATGCAGTGCCTACGCCGACTCTTTTTTCGCTTGTTATTCTAAATGCTTCAGCAAATCCAGTCCCAGAGCCTCGCGTATGAAAAGCAATATCCCCATAATCGTTTGTGTGGTCGAGATACTGCATGGCCATAGAACCGGCGATTTGCCCCGACTGTGAATCCCACTCCAAAGCCGTCCAGTTATTTGCCGTCGCGTTTCTATTCTTTAAAACGATTGCCGCAAACGCATTAGAGGCTGCCGCCGACGTATTTGAATAGTCGTTCCAATTGTACTGAATGTTGCCTGCCGAGGAGCTTCCAACATTCACCTGGCTGTTGAAATTGCTTGCCACCGTGTTGGCAGTTATTCCGGCGCTAAATGTAGCTGCACCGTTGAAAGCGGACGTGGAGGAAAGCGTGGCCGCACCGCTTATGGTCGTAGCCCGGTCTAATGTTATCCCGTCATGCTTAAACCTTGCCATCCTTAGGAAGGAGGCACCAGAGTACGCCCATATGTCAACTGCCGCTTCTCTGGTGGACTGGTTCACATTCTGAAACGCCAGCGCAGCGTTTACCGTCCCCGCGCTGGTGTAATTTGTTATTGAAGCCCAGTTGTTGTTCGTCGCGTCGGTATTTAGCAGTTGTATATTCTGCTGGGCATTGCTGTTTAAAAAGCCAGTTAGGGCGTTGTTGTTTTTTACTTTCAAAATACTACTCTCCCAGAGCAGACTGCTGCTCCCCGTCAGCGATGAGGTACCCGACCATGTTGCAACTTGTGGCGAAGCGCCGCTTCCGGTCACGCCAGATGGGGATACCCAATCCGTAGTCGTCCCAGTGCTGCTCAACACCTGCCCCGATGTTCCGGGGTCGTTGTTGCTGTCATATAACGCTCCAGTGATACGGGCGTTCCCGTTGACGTGCAAAGGTTGCGTGGGCTGGTTGCCGCCAGTCAGTTTTATACCAAAATACCCAAAATCGTCTCTTACCCGGAACGCCTCTTTGAACACTCCAGAGTTTTGGTAATAGCCGACAAAATCAGTTCCGGCATCAAAACTGGAGCCTGTCATATCCACCAGCCCCAAGTAGAACTGCGCCCGGCGGTCTTGCGTCGCGCTCCACCGCATCAGGCTCGATAGCCCAAGTTGCGGGCTTTCCCCGCCCGTGTTGTAGTTGCCGACGACGAGCGTGGTGACACTGTCCAACTCCGAGCGCGTATAACTTGCGCTCGTTGTTGTTATCGTGTTTTTGTGTTTGTAAACCTCCAGCGGGTAGGCTCCCAGAGAGGCATTCGTCATATTTATGCTGACTTTTGCCCGCTTGTTTGCAAGGTTCCCGTTGAAATAAGACTTGTCAACCGAAAACCCCCAAGAGTTTTCCTCCGGTTTGTGATAGTTAAAAAAGCCGGTTATGGGCCTGTGAACGCCGCCCTTTTGGTCGTTGAAGAAAATATGCCATTCACTGACCGTGTCGCCGTCGGCTGCTATCCAGTGTGGCTCCATGCTTACGCCAAAAACCGCGTCGGCGGAGTTGTCCACCGTGCCGCCGTTGTGGAGATTGTAGGTTATTTCCAGCACGTTGTTTGTCGTGCCGTCGCCGTTCGAGACGGCTTTTTGGTGTATGTACCACGCTTGCATATTCCCCCGCTTGTAGCGCAGGAAGTCAACCGCGTCGATTACCGACACAGTGCTTTTTGCGGCAACTGCCGAAGCAAGGTTCACCACCCCCGTAGTATCTTCGGTTCTAAACCCTGTTGTTCCACTCCTATATGCTGAAACGGTATGATCCGCATCGCCATTTGTTATGACCCTTCTAAAGGTTCTTTGACCAATCACATAATTATATACGGCTTTGGCCGTAGGTGATTCGTTGTTGCGCGCTGCTGACGTGATTACATATACAATTTCAGCGAGTTGCCGACCAGACAAAAC
>JAKQEE010000019.1 GCA_029558635.1 Pseudomonadota bacterium
ATTGCCCTTTGCCCTGACGCATGAAGATGTAGCCGATTTGATTGACGATGACGGCGAATTGTTGCAAAAGTGCATGGACATTTTCGCAGCATCTATGCCCAAATACGCCAACGCTGACGACGAAAAAAAAGAGACGCGCCGGATGAAGGCGCGAACCTGACATTTGACGAACTTGAGCGCGCCGCGACGGGGCGGTGGGGCATGGCAGCAGGTGACTTTTGGGCGTCTGACTTGCGTTCTGTTTTCAATTTCATAGAAGGCAGGCAGGATGCGGAAAGCGCACACCAACGCGCCGAATGGGAGCGCACCCGCTGGCTGGCTACCGTCTTTTTGCAACCGCACCTGAAAAAGGGCATGAAGATGAAGCCTTCGGATTTGATACAGTTCGATTGGGAGAAACCACAAAAAACGGTATCAGAAGGCGAAAAAGAACGGCAACGAATAGAGGAAAAATGGCGCAAATGGGATAACGAAATAAAACAACGACATGGCGGGCAATAGGATCAACGTAATATTAGGATTGGACACTTCCGGGTTCATGCGGTCTATCAATCAGGTAGAACGCAGCCTCGGTAAAATGTCGCAAACCTTGCAATCTGCCGGGCGTTCGCTTACTGAATCCCTGACTTTGCCGCTCGGAGCTGTTGCCGCTGCTTCGCTCAAATCCTTTGCCGAACTTGAAAAGCTGAACAAAGGCCTTGTAGCTATCATGGGTAGCACCGAACTGGCAGCCGATGAATTGGCCCGCCTGCGGGAGGTGGCCCGGCTGCCGGGTTTGGGATTGAAAGAAGCGGTACAAGGTAGCATCAACTTGCAGGCCGTCGGCCTTTCGGCAGATGAGGCGCGTAACACGCTGATGGGCTTTGGAAAGGCGCTGGCAGCTACCGGGAAGGGAAAGGTTGAACTGGAGGCGATACAGTATCAGCTTACGCAGATGATCTCAAAAAACAAGCTGCTTGCTGAGGATTACAAGGTCATTCAGTCTAATTTGCCGCTCATGGCAAAGGGGATGGAGGCCGCCTTTGGAACGAGTAATATTGAAAACATCCGGGCGACGGGCATAAGCGCAAAGGAATTTACCTTGCGCCTCTCTGAAGCGCTGGCAAAGTTGCCACAAACACAAAACGTCACGGGCGGTTTGGCCAATGCCTTTGAAAACTTGCAGGATAGCCTGTTTATCGCGGGTGCTCAAATGGGTGAAGCGATCAATCAAGCGTTTGATTTGGAGGGGCGTATGGGAAAATTGGCAGATGGTTTGGCGGCGGCGGTTGGGTGGTTTAAAAGCCTTTCGCCGGAAGTACAAAAAACCATTCTCGTTATTGTAGGCATTACCGCTGCTATTGGCCCGCTGCTTATCGCAGTGTCGAGCCTTTCTAAATTGTTGGCGCTGGCTTCTTCCGGCTTCGCTCTTGTCCTTTCCCCTGTTGGGCTTCTCATCACGGCAATCGGTCTTTTGGCTGCTGCCTACCTTGCGGCTAATTCAAGAATTAAAGAGGGCGAAGCCGTGCGCCGGAGCCTCAACAACCTTGAAAAAGAAGCGGCGGCAAGTACGGCAAAGCAGCGCGTAGAGGTTGACCTTTTGGTAAAGCGGCTCAAAGATGAAAACACATCTAATGAGGATAAGAAAAAGATACTTGAGGAATTAAAGCGGATCAGCCCTGAATACTTTGGACAGTTGCGCCTCAATAAGTCATTGACAGAGGACGCAACAACGGCACAAAAGCTATTTAACGCAGAATTAGTAAGGACTTCAAAGATTCAAGCGGCTAAGGAGCAGCTTGTGGAGATTGAGCGGCAACTACTGAACGTATCCGAGGCAAGCAAGCCGGACATATTGCAAACGGCAGTAAATACGGTATTAGGCTTTGGTAATGCGTCTCAAATTGCATCACGGCAGATAGATACGTTTGCGCAAAACATCAAACAGTCAACGGCCA
>JAKQEE010000241.1 GCA_029558635.1 Pseudomonadota bacterium
GGTCCGTCTCGTGGTAAGATATGGGTGCGATATAATAATGGCGAAATTGTGGTATTTGCCAATTCACCCGAAAAAGTTGCAGAAGCCGCTATTGAAATAGCAAGGAGGATCAATGAACGCTAAAGTCACCGAACTCATGGATAAAATCGGAATCTCCCGTCAGTCCGCGATTGAGATTGTGGCGATGGACATCAACGCCTCGCGTGCTGAAAGTCGGCGCATTCCGTGCGAAGTGTACTCGCGTTGCGTGGGCTATATTCGCCCATTAAGTCAGTGGAACAACGGCAAGCGCGAGGAGTTCCGCGAGCGCAAAACATACAAGATCAAGGAGGCGTAATTGAGGAACTTCAAGCGCGTGATGGTATGCTCAGACACGCACAGCGGCCATCATTACGGACTTACTCCTCCCGAATGGTGGTTTGGGAAGGACTCTGGCGACCGCCTTCAGCGCGACATAGGCGAGTACCAGCGGGATTTGTGGGGCTTCGCTGCTGACACCATCGAAAGACTCAAGCCGATTGACATCTTGCTTATGACAGGCGATGCCATAGACGGTAAGGGCGAGAAGTCTGGAGGAGTGGAGCAGCTGACGACCGACCGCGTTGAGCAATGCCGGATGCTTGCGCGTTTCATAGATGAGACAGAGGCCGCGAAAGTGAGAATGGTCTATGGAACCCGCTATCACGTCGGAAAGGAGGATGACTTTGAATCGATCATACCCGACTTTTCGCGCTGCAAGGACATCAAGATTGAGGGTCACGGGTTCTATAATGTGAACGGGTGCGTGATCGACGCGAAGCACAAAATCGGGGCCTCACAGATACCGCACGGACGGCACACCGCAATATCAAGGGCCAGGATGTGGAACGTGATGTGGCACACCGAGAAGGCCAAACACCCGCTCTCAAACATCATTTTGCGCGGGCACGTCCACTACTTCAATTACGCCGGTGGTCCGTCGTGGGTTGGGGTTACACTCCCGGCCCTGTGCTATCACACTATTTTCGGGGTGCGCGAGTGCGAAGGGCTGGTCGATCTTGGTATAGTCTGGTTTGACATTTACGACAGCGGGAGGTTTTCATGGGATTGGAGAATGGCAGAGTTTCCGGGGTTGGATGTGGAGGCCACTATCCTATGACGGTTCACATCCCGGACGAGTGGAAGGCCGCAATCGAGG
Organism: Pseudomonadota bacterium; assembly: GCA_029558635.1. GTDB lineage: Bacteria > Pseudomonadota > Alphaproteobacteria > Micavibrionales > Micavibrionaceae > UBA1573. The sequence continues at coordinate 1,178 of JAKQEE010000241.1, forward strand.
GCAAGCGCCGCCGCGCGCGAGTGATGGACGACAAGACGAAGGCCGCTATTGACGCAATGATAATACAATACTACCCGACAAACACGCAGCGACAGATCGCCGTGGCCTGCGGGTGTTCGTCTGGATACGTGGCGACGCGAGTGCTTTTTTTGCGCGATGAAGGAAAACTATGAAATATCGCGGTAAGGGCACGCTCTCTTTCACCGTCCAGCCCTACGGACATGAGGTGCATTTCTGCTACCTTTTGGGCGATAAGGAGATGGACCGATATGCCCAAAAGCATCTCAACGTGTCTTGGGGAGAGCCCGGAGATACCATTTTCGGTACACGACACTATTACCACGGCGGCTATATCGGTGCGTCAGTGGTGTGGATGAGGAAAAAGCTTATTTTCGGCGAGCCATCGGATCACGGAATAATAGCGCACGAAGTCCAACATATAGTTTCCAATATCTGTCGAGACTGCAATATGCCGCGCGACACAGACAACGACGAACCTTTTGCCTATCTTTCCGGCTGGATAACAGAGCAACTTTATTTCTGGCTACTCACAAAAAACTCTTGACAACTAAACAAGCGTATAGTATATTTGCCTTGCCTTTCTCTTTGAAAACTGGCGTATAGTTTGGACAAGAAAAAACCCGGCTTATTCGGCCGGGTTCGTGGCTATCGATTCAACGTATAGTTTCACGGCCTCCTCGATGACCTCGGTCATGGTCTTTCCCGTGTCCGTGGCTATCTGTTCGACACTCTCTTTGACATCGGGGCGCAATCGATAGTTTACTCTTACTCTCTTTGGCTTGTGCATAGTTCCTCCTTTGGACAAGAAAAAACCCGGCTTATTCGGCCGGGTTTCGTCGAGGGCTGACTATCCTCAATAGTCAACCCCCTTGATATAGATTGCGTAGCCATGGTCATCGGGAGACCAAACGCCTCCCTCACACCATGTAACGGCCTCTCGGCCATCATTCAGATGGATCACTCTGGGGTGCCCCAGAGAGTTCCATGCATCCTCACCGTAAAAGTATCCCAAAGCTTCTTTTGAAGACATTGAAG
>JAKQEE010000276.1 GCA_029558635.1 Pseudomonadota bacterium
TATCGAATCAAGAGTTGGAAAACTTGAAATTGATTTTGCGCGCGTCCAGGAACAATACAATCAAATTATGAAAACGCTGTCCGAAATATCCGGGCAGCTGACAGCATTCAACAGTACGTTTGTACGTCGTGATTTGTGCGATCAGGCCCATAAAGCATACGACCGGGAACAATACGAGTTCCGGCATAACATCGAAAAACGGATAATCGAATCAGACGCGATACTTGCCGGTGAAATTCAGAAAATTGAACATCGTCTCAAAAATGATATTGACGGAATCGGGCAGAAATTGACAGGCTGGACGAATCGGGTCTGGTGGCTCTTCGGGCTTTTATTCGGCCCAGTAATGGCGATAATCGTCAAGGAAATTTTCTCAAAATAACGAGGGCGAAAAATGAATAGGCTGTGGAAAATCCCGATGCAGTCGCCGTATAAAATTACGAGCGATGCTGGTGAACATATCGCGCGGACGCCTCCAGAATGGCCTTTGTGCGGGATTGATTTTATCAGCCTGACAAATAGTCAAATCGTACTTGCATTTGCCGACGGTGTTGTGGAATACAAACACAAGTATAATCCAGCACTGGCGCAGGATGGCCTTACGGACGGCGGGTATCATACGCTCGGGCGGTTTGTGGTGATCAGACATTACGCTGGCGCCGTGCCTGTATGGGTGCGATACTGTCACCTTGAGATTGCAGACGTTGAGCCAGGCCAGACAGTTGGCGCTGGGAACGTGATCGGGTTGTCCGGAAATACCGGACTTTCTCAGGCGCAGCATTTGCATGTAGATTTCTGGGTTTCGCTTGATGATTTGCAAGAGGCGCAAGATATCGGGTTCAAAAAGGTCAACCGATTTGTTACGCCGTGGCCCGGATCAATCCTCGGTATGCAGAACGTAGACCCGACGGAATTTTTGAAAAACTGCGGGCTTGACGTGATCCGCGATAAAACATGGGGGTGAATATGGATTTTTTGAAACCGGAAGTTGTAGCGTTGATTGTCGGCGTTGTCGGGATCACTGAGGCGACCAAGAAAGCCGGACTTAAATGGCCGACCGTTCTGACGTCGCTTGTCTTGTCAATCGTCGCCGGTATCGTTGGCGCGTCTCCTTTGACATGGCAGACAGGGAGCACCATGGTAATCGTAGTCTATGGTGGCGCAACGCTGGCCTATGAATTGATCCTCAAGAGATTTTCGGCAGGTGAAAAATGAATTGCCAAAAGTGTGAGATCCGCGAGCTATGCCGTCATGCGCACATGGGCAAGGATGCACGCGTCTGCATTTTCGAGGACAACACGGACCGGATGCAATTACAGACAGTCATGGAGGCCACGGATGCGCGTGCTTGATACTCTTGGTTGGATTCTTGCCGGTATAATCGGAGCGCTATTTTTCTGGAGACGCGACACGGCCGAGGTAGACGTCAAACCGGGCAAGGTCGAAAAGCCGCCAGTGCCGCAGGACGACAGCGGGACATTGACCCGGGAAGAAATCGAGCGGCTGATTGAAGAGGCGCGGAAATGAAAATTGCAATATCTATTTTGTTGATTATCTGCATTGCTGTACCCATGCTTGCAACCAACCAAACAAACGGGCAAATCTTGACAGCGCTCGGTATGGCGTGGGAGTATCGGCAATTTCTGGACGGGTACGAGCGGGCAACGATTGAAGAGGTTGTCAAAATCGACAGCGAAAAATACCGTGTCCGCGTACTTTTTGAAATACCAAAATACGGCGGCGGGGAACGCGCTGTCAGGCGGGACATATACCTTGATATCCGCGCCACGTCAAGCGGCGTATCCCCCTGGTGGATTATTGCTGGGGTGGCTGCTGGGTTTGTTGCCGGATACGCTGCCAAGTAGTATATTATCGGTGGGCTTTTCATGCTCCTCCTTTTCTCCTCCCGGTCTGGTGCGTTGCATCAGGCCGGTTTTTTATGCCCAAAAAAAAGTGTAAAAAATTGTTGACAAGCGGTCCAGTATGGGTTAGACTTGAACATATACAGGGGGCTGGCAAATGACAGAGATCAAAGAGCTCGAAAAGAGACTTGCCGAATGCACAAAAAAGGCAGAAAAGGCTTGTGCATACCGGGCAAGCTTGCCGATCGGATCGTCGCGTGCAAGAGTAACAACAGCAAATGCTCGCTGGGCTACATGGGCAGAGGCAAGAGATAAAGCCGAAGCGAAACTTGAGGAAGCAAAAAAGGCGCTGAAATCCGAGAAGAAATTTTCCGACACAGCGGCCAGGGCAATCGACAGATTTGCGAAAAGATTTGAATTTTGAGGAGGATCTCATGAAGACATACACAGATTTTGATCGCGCTGTAGAGGCGTGCTACCATGCAAACACGTCGACGTTTGAGGACTGGGTAATTGTCGCAGGCCCGGGCGATGGCGAGTGGACGCTCATGGAAGAGTACGACGCCATCGAAGCCGGATTTGAAGGATTGAGGTATCGGTGATGGACTACCAGAAATTCCTCGAACAGAAGCTCGTTGAACATCAAGCGAGCGGGTGGATTCAGGAAGATGTGTCGGGCTTCCTTTTTGAGTACCAAAAGGACATCGTTCGCTTTTGTCTTGAGCGTGGCCAGTCTGCCGTGTTCCTTGACTGCGGACTCGGAAAGACCGCGATCCAGCTCGAATGGGCGCACAGAGTATGCGAGCATACAGGCGGGAGGGTGCTGATCGTCGCTCCTTTGTGCGTAGCAGAACAGACCCATAGAGAGGCCGACAAGTTCGGTATCGACGGCGTCAAAGTGTGCCGATCACAAGAAGAGGTAACGACAAGAATCACTATCACAAACTACGAGATGTTGGAGAAGTTCGATGCGTCTCAATTTGTCGGTGTCGTGCTTGACGAGTCGTCGATATTGAAGAGCTTTTCAGGGAAAACAAAACGTACTTTGTGTGAAATGTTCCAGCGCACGAAGTACCGACTGGCAGCGACAGCAACGCCATCGCCTAACGACATGATGGAACTTTTGAATCAAGCCGATTGGCTTGGGATCATGCCGTCGAACGAAGCTCTTTCGAGGTGGTTTATCAATGACACAATGAACTTTGGAACGTACAGGATCAAGGGCCATGCAAAAGAGGACTTCTGGAGATGGGTATGCACATGGGCAGTATTTGCAGATACTCCAGCTGATCTTGGATACAGCGAAGAGTCATGCGCTGCATTTAAGCTTCCAGATCTAAAACTGCATACACACTTCATCGAGACAAATGAGGCCGGTGAAGATGGAGAGCTGTTCAAGGATAATACAATCAATGCGACTGCGTTATATCGTCATTTGAGAGAGACACTTCCTGAGCGTGCATTGTTCGCTCGTGATATTATCATGAAAGATGATGACCAGTATATTGTTTGGGTAAACACAAATCAGGAAGCTGATGAAATTATGCGACTCATTCCTGATGCCGTAGAAGTACGAGGAAGCGATAGTGTGCAACACAAACAACAATCGTCTCTTGATTTTATTGACGGTAAAATTCGAGTACTTGTTTCAAAGGCCAGTATCTTCGGCTTCGGCATGAATATGCAAAACTGCCGGAACGCGGTATTCCTTGGATTGAACTTTAGCTATGAGTCGTATTATCAAGCGTTGAAGCGTATTCACCGATTCGGACAAAAGAGAGACGTGAATATCTATATCGTGCTATCTCAATCTGAATATTCGATTTACAAGACGGTGAAGGACAAGCAGGATATGAATGAATCTGCAAAACGCGAGGTGCTGAATTATACATCGCGGTACGCAATGCTTGGTGAAAACAAACGAAAGAGTTTGAAGATGTACTACGAACGGAAGATGCACAAAACGGAATTGTTTGAAATGATAAACGGGGACTGCATCGAGGAGATAAAGACAATCGAATCCAATACTATCGGATTCTCTGTGTTCTCTCCGCCATTTGCAAATCTGTATATATACTCGGATTCATACAGGGACATGGGGAACTGTAAAGATGACGACGACTTCATTCAGCATTTCAAATTCCTTGTACATGAAATTCACAGGATATTGATACCTGGCCGGATTGTAGCTGTCCATTGCAAGAATTTAGTGGATTATCGCAACACTTCAGGCCGGTCAGGATTGCGAGACTTTAGGGGAGCCATTATCAAGCTATTCGAAGAGTGCAATTTTAAGTATCACTCTGAAGTTACGATTTGGAAGGACCCAGTCATCGAGATGCAGAGGACAAAGAGTCAAGGATTGCTGCATAGGCAAGTCACGGACACGGACGCGTCACTATCGAGGCAAGGTCTGCCGGACTATCTTGTGATGTTTCGGAAGTGGGATGAGGCTGATGACAATTCATTGCCGGTATATCATAAGGACGGATTCAATTTTTACATTGGTGAGAGCGGTCCAGTTTCGACCGATAAAAGGAGCTACAGTATCGAGGTGTGGCAGCGATACGCGTCACCGGTGTGGTTCGATATATCGCAAACGCGGGTACTCAATGCAAAAATTGCAAGAGAGGACCAGGACGAAAAGCATATATGCCCGCTCCAGCTTGACGTTATCGAACGCGCTATCCATCTTTGGAGCAACCCAGGGGATATTGTGTTTTCCCCATTTGCTGGAATTGGCAGCGAAGGGTACGGGGCGGTCAGGCTTGGGCGCAAGTTTATCGGGATCGAGCTCAAGCCAGAGTATTATGAGCAGGCAATCAAGAACATCCAGGAAGCTGAAAATTATATCCAGCAACCTGTACTTTTTTAGCCAAAAGAAAGGAGGCAACATGAGCCGCAAGCAAGTCTCACTCCCGATCGGTGACGCCGACTGGGACAAGATTTTGGAGTATTGTAACAACCGAAGTTTGAAAATCGGTCAGTGGGTTTGGAATTTGATTAAAAAAGAAATGGAGGATCGAAAATGAATCACGTTATCCTTGCCCCTGTCAATTTGACGCGGGACTGTGAGTCGAAAATGACGCAATCAGGGAAAACGGTTTTGAATTTTTCCGTGGCGTATAACATCTGGAAGGGTCCGAATGTTCCACAGAATGCGCATTTCTTCGATGTGCAATACTGGCCGCATGAAAACAGCGTCCATAATTGGATATCGAATTTGAGAAAGGGTGCCAGAATTGGGATTGATGGATTCCTTCGGCAGGAACGTTGGGCTGACAAGACCGACGGAAAGCCGCGCTCGAAAGTGACAATCACCGCCTCGTCAATCGTACTCATGCAATCCAAACAGGATCAGGCACAACCAGCCACGGAGCCACCCGAGCACAACCTGACAGGACAGGCTGGATCAGTGGCAGACGCATTCTGCGGGCAGGAGGTCGACGATGTCCCTTTCTGATAATTTGACAGACCAAATTGCCAATTGCATGGACTTGCGCAGATCGGTATGCTTGACGTGCAAGCACATGTGTAACAGGCGCGGTGTGATGCTGTCATGCTCAAGATGGGAGGCAATATGTCCGGAATATGCGACACCTGCCAGCACGGTAATGAGTGCGACAGGCAGCCAGACGGCGCGGCTGTAGTCGCCTGCCCGCGATACCAGAGGAGGACAAAAAATGGAGATCGACCCGGCAATACTCGCGTGGAGTCTGTACCAGTGGATCGTCAAGGTGTTCTGGATAGCGGTCGGCATTCGGCTGGCGATTTATGCTACCAAGGGGCTCAAATGGTTATGGAGTTTTGACCGAAAAAGTAATTGAAAAAATATAAAATCAAAAGGAGTATCTGAATATGATACACGCTGAAAAACTGCCGTACTTGACTTGCCGGGAAGCCGCCGAGCTGCTCGGGGTGTCTACCGCCGCCCTACGCATGGCCGCCTATCAAGGCCGGGTCCGCTACTACCGCCTTGGGAGCGGGAGAACGCAACAATTGATTTTTCACCCGGAAGATTTGACGTCCGTTCGGATGCGCTTGCATCACGAAGGGGGAGAGAACTGATAAAAGCCCGGCCAATCACGGCCGGGTTTATTTTTGCAAGTGCCGCGCTGCATTTTTGGAAAACAGGCGGCCCATGTCTGTTTGACGGAAACGTCCAAGCGATTTTTTGAACCACGCTTTTCGTTGAACGGATTTCGTTTTCCTATTCCGTGCGTACATGAGTTTGACACGCGGAAAACCACGCGGGCCGATATTGTTGTATGTTCCTGCCTTGTCGAATTGATACAGCCCGGACGGAAATGCGTTTTGCGTTTTTCCGAGAGACAAGAGCGCGCGCTCTTTCCGCCGGTATGCTATCGCCATCATGGCATATGCCTTTCCGCGTCCGGTTTTTGCAGTCGACCGGAATGAACGCACGTCTTTCACTCCACGCCTTGACAAATAATACCCGCGGGATACGAGCTTGTTCCAGTTTCCGCTTATTCTTGGCTCATTTGTCGGTCCGCCTGTGTACTTGACCTTCCCGTCCTCGTGTTTTGCGAGGTATCCGCGGGCAATATCAGACCCGACATACGCGGCCATAGAGTCGATATTTTTACTCCCGGCAGGTATTTTCGTGACACGGATTCCGCGTTCCGTGAATTTGTTGCGCAGGGTAAATTCCTTTTTCAATTCTTCAAGCGCGTATTTTCGCACCTGGAACGCCGCGTCATTCAGCGTCCCACGTACCGCGTTCGCAAGTTTCCCGGATGCAATCAAATCCTTGACAAGATCCGGCTTGTTTTGCATCGTTATCCCGAGCGAGATCATGCGTAATACACTACCTTTCTGCCAGCCGGGACAATCACAACATCACGCCCGGTCAATCTGTTATCAGTAATCAATCGGCGCAAGGTGGTCTCGGACACGTCGCCATAAAACCTGGCTGCCAATACGACAAGCGGCGTATCCTGTGCAAGTGTTTCCGTGCGCTGCGTCTCAAGAGAGTACGCCAATCTCTGTATCGAATATGCAGCCCGCATGACAAGACCGCGCAACTGCGGCGCAAGCGAAACGAATTGCAAGGAGCGCGGATTCCCGGAAAAATTGGTCTGGATTTTGTCAAGCGCCTGAGAAAAATATTCATACGTCAAAAGCAATTCCCGCACGGCTGAAAGCGCTTGCTGCCGGTTGGTATAATCAGCCGACACGATGGTTTTAGCCATTCCGCACATCAAATTTACCGCGTAAAACTGAGATATGATTGCGCGGTTCCTCGTCTCTGGTGTTGGCTCAACAACGGCCATGTCTGGCTGTATATCAGGCGGTGGGAGTGTATCATCCTCAATTCCGAACGTCTTTTTTATCGCGTCTCCGTATGCCTTAATTCGGTCCTCAATACTGTCAACAGATTCCTCAACGAGCGCAATCATGGACTTGATTTGATTGATTGCCTCAAGCGGTGCGAACACGAGAGTGTCAGCCAGGCCAAGAATTGAGGCGACGGCGTTGTTGAATGCTGAAAACAATTCGTTGGAGATTTTGAGCACCTCGCCCAAAACATCCTTGACGACTTTTGTAACCGAATCAATCGCGCCAACGGCGGCAGAATATGCCGAAGAAATTGTATTGATCAAATCAGACAACCAACTTCCGGCGTCTGCGATTGCGACATTGGCAAGTGATGTAACTTCCGCGATATCTGACGGGCGGGATTGTGTGTCGGTCGTGCTGAAAATCGACTCACGAAATGTCACGGATATTTTTGCATACCCGGAATCGATCACGACACCCTGCGAAACGTCGACGGTCTCAACCACGACATAGATAGCGCCAATGGACGGATCTGGATGGTACAGTGTGCCTATCCCTTTTTCCCGGAACATCTCGCGCATGTACCCGAGCCGCTCCTGATAGTCAGGCCCGGAAAGTGTCATCTCGCACGGGAATTCTTGCGCATCCATCCCGTTGTGTTGCAAGTATGACCCGTCGACGCCGACAAAATCGAACTTGCCGATTCTTGTGCGCTGGGTATCACGCAAATCGCGGAATTGCAATTCAATCCGTGCGCCTGATGGTGATTGGTAAATCAGTTTGCGGAATTTTACGGCCATTTATCACCTCATGGATTTGTGCGAGTTTGAAGGTTGAAGCGGGTGCCTTGAGCGCGGCCAGGGGTTGCAGTGGTTGAGACAACCTTTCCGTCCTGATTGACGTTGATATCTACATTCAAATTCCCATTCATCTGGTTTTGCGTAGCCCGATCTTTTTGCAGACGCTGAATTGTTTGCTGGAGCGCGGCTGCGGTATCGATAGCCTCAAAAGCCGGCCGGTATTCTGCCGTCCTCCTTGCAACAGATTCCGGCATGTCGACGGATATTCTTTGACCCGGGGCAAGCACCATGCTGCTGACGACATCGGACATAAATTGCTTGACAGCCCAGTCCTTTATCTCTTTGCCCTCTTTTGTTGTAACGTCGACGCCGGTGAACTTTTTGATGTACATATTGTACTTGCCGCCAGCCTCGTATTTGAATACGTCCATTGCGAATTTCAAAATTTCCATCAGCGGCCCGAGCGCTGTTGTGATTGCGTCAACAACAGGACCGATTGCTTCCTTGAGTGTCCCCAGCGCGTCAATCACAAGATTCACAAAATCGAAAACATGCGACAACATTCCTGCCAGACCCCCGAAAGGCTTGAGGAGATTGTTGACCGCATTATATACCATCATGCCAAAATCGGCAAATGTCTTGAGCAAATATGCGCCCATGTCAAGGATCTTGTTGAACCCTCCAAAAATGGCAACGCCTTTACTCACATCAGATACAATTCTGTCTATCAATTTTATCACAACACCTATCGGGCCGGAAATAGCCTTGAACGCATACGCGAGAGTCTGGACAAATTTGTCCATTTTTTGCTTGATAACGTCCTTATTGGCCTCTGCAAATTCACGCACACGACCAGTTCCGGATATTACAATATCCACAAA
>JAKQEE010000278.1 GCA_029558635.1 Pseudomonadota bacterium
TCAGCGTGACCCGTCGGTCTAAATCATATCTGAGGCGTTGTTCGGGACAAACTTAATTGGGCGCCATCGTGGCCAGCATTTTCTGCTATATCCCCGGCATTCCCAGCTAACCCGCTCAACACGACTGCTGAGCCGTTATATCACCGATATGAACCGCTGAATTTCAAAGAACGCTACTTATACACTCCTTAAACTCTGCTAATAAGGCCTCTTTCATTCTCCATATCCACCATAAACGCAATCACTGTATCAAACGCGTCCAACTCTTTTCTCATTAGCCGGAATACAGAATCCTTACCCGGCTTCATCAGACCTGAATCAGTCTGACAATCGTTAATACTCTCAACGATTTTCTCTCTTACCTTCATTAACTCTTTGATCGTGTTTGTCATTGCCGTCCTCCTTAGTTAACCCACAATTTCTAAAAACTTCTTTTTCTGTGCGTCCCAAGCGGCGTCCCTAGCGGCGGCCCAAGCGGCGTCCCTAGCGGCCCTAGCGGCGGCAAACTCCTCATCCGTAGCCTGTCCGTTAGCGTATCGTTCTGCCACGTTTAATGCGTTTCGGCTCCGTTCGTCGGTCATTAAATGCTCGACCTGTCTGGCACACCACACAGCATATAATCGCCATTCCTTTGCGTATTGAGGTTCTGCTCGGCAACACCATAGCGCATCATCAATACCATTGCTCTCGACAATCACCGAAAACGGCAAAACCTCGTCATCTGCTTGTGTTTTTCCGAGGTGTTTGAGTAACTTTTCCCATCCATCTGCACACGGGCCGCTTTCTCTTATTTTGTTTAATGTGGTTGTAATCATTTTTGTTTCCTTTCGCTGTGCCGTCTCTAATATTATCCCTGCCGGGGTCCGCGGGAGAAGCGGAGAGACGGCGATCTCGCCCGGCAGAGCAATTTTTAACCCATTAAAAACTTTTCGCCTAACAATTCCTCTGCCCATTGTTTCTCTTGATCTGTCAATTTAAAATCGTCACCCTTCCAATCATACGCACATACATCCGTTACATCCTCAACGAATGTCCGTACTTCACCACGCCCACCTTCAGCATCCTCACCGTATCGTGTGTCAACTGAGAATTCAACATATCCCTCAACATCAATCTCTTGTTCTTCTCCGTCGCGGTCTACTATCATGTGTGTTGTTATTAAATCTTTTCCCATCGCCGCCTCCTT
>JAKQEE010000026.1 GCA_029558635.1 Pseudomonadota bacterium
TTCCAATGACTTTGTACGCGGCGCCGGTGTATATGCCGAGGATTCTGAGCTGGTGATCCGGAGGGCGGAAATCAAAGAAAATGCTTTTGAATCGCTTGTCGGGTACGGGGCGGGTGTATACTGCACATCTTCCGGGTTAACCGTCGAAAATTCGCTGATTGCAGCCAACACGAATTTAGGCTGTACGGACGAAGCTTACGGTGGCGGGTTAGGTATAAGCAATTCCGATGCGTGGATACAGGATACGTCGATTACCGGTAATAGCGCGAGAACCGCAGGAGGAGGCCTTTATGCCAACGATGCCGGACTAAACCTCACCCGATGCGTTATCTCAGAAAACCAGGTGAACGAAACGGATGCGACCACGGGGGATGCGGATGGCGGTGGCGTTTTTGCCGTCGATACCGATGCCACGATCACCGAATCGCAAATTTGTGGAAATCAGCTTTACGGTGGATTTGGAGACGGAGCGGGGTTGTTCAGCGAATCCTCCGACATCACGATTGAAGACTCTACCATAACTGAAAACGAAGCGAATGCAGCTTCCAGTAATGGCGGCGGTATACTGGCTCAAATTTCTTCGGAAATCATACTTTTTTCGACGTTGATTGCTTCCAATACGGCTACAGAAGAAGGCGGTGGCATTTGTATCCAAATGGGGTCGGTCTTAGACACCGCTCGCGATCCCGGAAACGTTAGCATTGCTTTCAATTTGGCGGGAACAGCCGGAGGGGGTATTTATTTCCAGGGTACTGAGCTGTACACAAACGTTTCTACGCTCTGGAATAGCGGAACGCCGTTTAACCGTTCCGATGATTTCTTTGTATTACTGGATGGTTCTATCCAAGATACGTGGGATGAGAACAGTAAGGGAACGTTGGTTCGGGGTAATACCGCGCCGGCAAACACCCAGATCGATTGGAGCAACTAATCCAAATTGCGGCGCCCTGGGAGTATCACGTTAGCCCTTACTCAATAACTGTTTGGACGATCCGGAATCCCGTCCCATAGAAACGGATAGAGGGATCGCCCATGAAACTTCGGAAACAAAGTTTGGAATCATCCGGCCACCAATAAAATATGCCGCC
>JAKQEE010000294.1 GCA_029558635.1 Pseudomonadota bacterium
GTAGGCGGTGTGGCGGTAGAACACCGCGTGCACCCGACGAGTGAGATTCTGCGCGACTTACAAGCCGCATCTACCATCGAGCAGAGTCCTGCTCCCAAACCTGATACAAGCCCGCTCACTCGCGGGTAACGCAAACCGTTATGTACGAATGCCCTTACTGCCACACCATCTCCGTTCCCGCGCCACCCGACACTCCCCGCCCCCGTGCGCTTTGCGGGAACTGTGGTGCAAAACCCCGCGCAGTTATCAGTTGCACAAAAGACGGCACAAAACTGGTGCGCTACGTGCGCGATGGACGTAAAGCCAGTGAACCAACCCAGACTGTCACGGTCAGGCTCTATCGGAGACAAATTGAAAAATACAAAAACCGTAATTTGTCGGAGGTGATCCGACAAGCCCTAGACAAAGAAGCCCCCTAAGAGGGGCTTTTTATTTTGGTTGCGTGCGTACACGAAAGCGTGTAGAATGTGTGCATGAAGTGGTTACTTTTTTTTCTCGTGCTGTGTCCCTGGACGCGGCGTTTATTCTTTTTTGAAGGTGCGCATGAATGATCGTATCCGCGCGTTGATTGCGTGGCTGGTGGGGTTTGCGGTTGTCTTGGCGTTCATTGCCCTCGTCGTGGCAATTATTGTGTACATGGGCCGCTAATGGATATTGAAAGCGACTTCCGTAATCTTGCAACCGATGTCCGCAAACTTGAAAGAGGGGTGGAGAGGATGCGTTATGTTCTCGAAGGCGAAACCGGCAAGGGAGGCGTCATCAACGATTTACGTGAAATTACCGAACAACAGGCGCGGATTATTGCGAACCAGGATGCCACCACGAACCTGATTCGGGTCGGCTTTTGGGTAATGGCGATGGCTTCGGCTCTCGCGATTTTTCTTTCCCTGACCGCGATTGTGATTGCAGTCATGGCGTTTTTGAAGGCGTAAGATGCGACTCGGAGAAAACTACCTCACCCATAACCCCGAACCCGGCGCGCCGCGCGTCAACCTGCTCAAGCGGGCGTGGCGTAAAGTCCTGGCCCTCACGGTCAATTTCACCGAAGGGGACGACCTCTCCCATTACAACACCATTACAAACTGGTTCGCGAAACAGGGGCAGAGTAAGTTTTCCGTCCTGAAAATCGGGGAAGGCAATTCACCCAACCCCAATAGTAAGCTGTGGGAGTTTTCCGCCGATGCACAGGCCTCGGGCACGGTGGTCATGGCCTATTGGTTTTTTCGGGGGAACGTGAGTGGCGTAACACAATGGCAATACGCCGTTCCTATTCTTGACCAACTCGCCGCCTCACTGGGCTACAAACCCGTCATTTGGGCGGATGTGGAAACGGTGGATAACGTAGGAAATACCACCCGCCTCGTGCGCCTAAAAGATTTCCTAGACGGCGCGACCCTCTGGAACCCCGGCAAGGTGGGGATTTACTCAAGTCCGGGCTTTGCCAATTTGCGCTTATCGCCTGCCCCCGCGTGGATCAATGAGTTCTGGCATTGGGTGGCGCATTGGACGAGTGCCGCCCTGCCCACCCAACCGACCGGCTGGAACGTGGCCCAACGGAAGTTGTGGCAGTATGCCGTCTGGAATAACTATGCGTGGGCCACCCCCGTGCCGGGGGCTGACCCGGACGTAGACAATGACCGTTTCTTTGGGACAGAGAGCGAACTGCGCGCCTTTGCGGGTATTCCTACGCTCACCCTCGAACAACGTGTCACGGCTTTAGAAGCCCTGGCGCACACCCATTAGGAGAAAACATGTACATCCCTTCTGAGAAAGATGCTAAAAACATAGAGAACAACTTCGTGTATCACACCCCAAGCGGAATGCAACAAGCAC
>JAKQEE010000298.1 GCA_029558635.1 Pseudomonadota bacterium
TATCTCGTGGCAAAGGTCATGTCAACACCATAAATGGCCATTTCGGCAAACGCACACAAGAGCGCATGAGAGATATAATCATCTCCCGGCGCATTGCGCAACGTTGTAAACAGGTCGGATTTACTCCGATTGCTATTCATGCTGTTTTCTCCGAATTAAAAAGGTTAGAAATTCGAGACGCCACCGATTTTCGATAGCGTCTCACGATTGCTAGCGCTTGTTTTCACGCAATTTGAGAATCTTCTTTACTCTTTCTTCATTCAGGCCGTGAGCAAGGCCGATTTCCATGATCTTAGAATCGGGCAGGCCGGCGGACAAGAGAGTGGTGAGAATGTCCGCTTTCGCATTGTCAACCTTCTCTTGCATCTTCACCGCGCTCTTACCTTGTCCGCGTTTCGTCTCAATCAGCGCATCAACGTCAACCTCAACGGTTGGATTGTCGCGCAACCATTTCATAACGTCGCCGTCCTGTTTCCGAACGCCATCTTGGTACAGAATGCGGCAAGATTTCAAAACACCTTTGCGTGAGTGCAACAACTCACTCAACTCGACGTTGGCAAACGTAAATTTCACCGTTTGCTCGACGGCCTTGACGCTCTTGTAATCTTCCGCCGTCTCACCTTCACGTTTCGAACGTTTCGTTTGCACCTTGTCCGTAATGACAAGATTGAGCGTAACGTGTTGAAGATTCTCTGCGGTTACAACAATTTGATTAGCCATGATAGGCCTCCAAACAATTGCAACCATCTGCAACCATCAATCGCAGATGGTTGCGTGAGAAACATTGGGAATTATTTCAATGAACATCAAATCTACACAATCTTATGTATCAATTAGGGTGCCAAACAATCTTCAGAGCTAAATCCAATAATCCTATCGCGCCAGGATCCTTTGAACTGTATCAATTACAAAATCGTATGATACATGTCTCAGATAGCTACAATTGTCCGCGCAAATGTTAAATCGCCTGTCTTCCCTGTCAATCGCGCTAGCGCAACTCGTTGCACATAGGTGCGTTAGGCCGCCCGCTCACGGGGAAACATTTTTGTGAGGGTAGGTAGCCAATGTCAGGTGAGTTTTCGGTGGGAAAACTAATTACTCAATTCTCTACCTCATCGCACACTTTGTTCATTAAATGAACGGAGTTACAAAAGATACTCAAAAAAATGTGTTGCATTTTGCGCGGAAATTTTGTATCGTCATGCGGGCGCATTGTGAGCGCCGCAAAATTACTCAAAGAAAACAAGTTCAAGAGTTTTATGCCCGTCCTCATTCCCGCAAACTCTTCCGTCAATGACAAGCGCTTCAACGCCGCAAACAATGGCGAGAAGGAGCGCTATATTCAGAACATTTGGGCCAATCATCAGGAAGTGATAAGATTGGCTTCGATGGGAATGAAGCATACGGCGATTGCGGCGGAAGTCGGGCTTACG
>JAKQEE010000299.1 GCA_029558635.1 Pseudomonadota bacterium
AGGTCAATTGCGAGAATCTTCATTACCGGGTCTCCTGCTGCAAAAGGTCTTTGAGCCATCCACGAGATGAGCTCGTATCAATTGGGACTATGATCCCGCAAACGACCTGCGAGCGGGAGACCCGGCTTACATAGCTTCTACAGACTCTCACGCCGAATGTTCATTTTCGCTGTAATTCTCCAGCGGCTGCAATGTTGCGAAGGTCGCGTCGTGTTTTGCGCGCACAAATGCGCATCGGCGGTCGGAAAGTGACCCGGGAAAATAAAAAAATTTTTCTGACGCCACGGCCGCGAGTTACGGCCGTCGGGGTCGGGTCAAGGTCGCGATTTTTGCGCAAAAATCGCGTCATTCGTCCAAGTATAGAGGGCGCGTGCGCCCGCGCCGATGATTGAATCGGCGGGATGAGATGCGACAAGTGAATAGGCGTGAGGCAATAGTCTGTTTTCCTGCCGGGCATTCTGAAAAACCACCACAGAGGCACAGAGGTCACAGAGAATACGTGCCATTTCCGGGCTTTTTTATGCGTCCTCTGTGGCTCTGTTGTTATGTGACAGCCTGTTTGCAAAAATTCGAGGAATTCGCGGATGAAAATCGTAACTGCTGTAATGATAGAGACTAACAAATTTAGAGCGAGGCCACAGCCGGGCACAGCCGGGCACAATCGGGCACAGCTCGGCAGGACTGGGCAGGACTCGGCAGAACCGGGCAGGGCCGGGCAGGGCTGGGCAGAATCGTCAAGACATTTGGGAAAAGCGAAGTCCTGGCATTCAGAGACGCTCCATTTCCCGCTGGAGCGGCAGGAGCGGAATATCACACCGGCCAAACAATAGCGGAACGGCTGCGATGACCGCTCCTTCGCAGTCGCGGCTCGACAAGCTCAGGACTACGCCCTTCGACAAGCTCCCTTCGGGTCTGAGCCTCAGGGTCGAAGACAGGACTACGCGGCTCGCTGGCGGAGCAATTCGATCTTTTGCGTTGCCGCTGAACGACGCGGCCCGGGCACCCGGGCACGCGTCGCCGGGTTGAAATAAATCGTTAATTGTCGGACAGCCTCAACAAGTTGCCCCCCCCCGCATGTTATTGCTATCAAACGCACACAAGAAGGTCAGCCATTCGTACCAGCCGCGGCCAAAACCGCATTCACGGCGTCCGGGGGATATAATTCGTCAAGGTGCAATTTGTGACGGTTACGGTGGATTTTGTGTCAGACACCGCACGATTCAATGCTGGAGAGCAAAACCTGCGCCTCGCTCGCAACGAAATGTCAGAATTTAAAAGGAGCAAACATGATAACCTACCGACGTTCCTCAAAACTCTTGTCGGCCGCCTGTCTTATAGCCATATTCGCGAT
>JAKQEE010000359.1 GCA_029558635.1 Pseudomonadota bacterium
GATTTGCCGTTTTTATGGCGCCAACCCCGTTTTCATCTGCTGTTCGGCGACCGTCGCCAATCCCCGGGAACATGCCGAAAAAATACTGGAGCGTAAAGTTGCGCTGCTGGATAAAAGCGGAGCGCCCACGGCGGCGAAAACATTTATTCTCTATAACCCGCCGCTGGTCAACCGCGAACTGGGTATCCTAGTGTAATGCGTCGTAAATAGCTTGACATATAAGCTTGGATATGTAATATGATTCTACATGAGCCGAACAACAAAACCCATCATACTCGAAACTGCGGAACAAGCGACATTGGATACTTGGTCACGAAGCCGTTCATTGCCTATACGACAAGTTCAACGCGCCAAGATCATTCTTATGGCCGTAAACGGTGTGAGCAATCAGGATATTGCCGCAACGTTAGGTTTGTCGCGTCCAACCATACAACTTTGGCGCGAAAGGTTTCTGGCCTTGCGTTTAGCCGGACTCGAAAAAGATGCACCTCGTCCTGGCCGCAAGCACCGTATCACACCAGCCAAAATCAAGGCCGTTGTCGAAGCCACCTTGCATACAAAGCCACAAAATGCCACGCATTGGAGCACGCGCAGCATGGCCAAGGCGCAAAATCTATCAGAGGCCAGTATTCGTCGCATCTGGGGAATGCACAACCTCAAACCCCATTTAATAGAGACTTTCAAACTCAGTCGCGACAAAAACTTTGTCGAGAAACTGACCGATGTTGTGGGCCTGTATCTGAACCCACCGGAAAAGGCGCTGGTTCTGTGCGTGGACGAAAAGAGCCAAATACAGGCACTGGAACGCACACAACCGCTGCTACCCCTCAGATCGGGAATTCCAGTACGGCAAACTCACGACTACAAACGCAACGGCACAACGACATTGTTTGCCGCCCTGAGCGTACTCGACGGCAAGGTCATTGGCGATTGTATGCCACGCCACCGGCACCAGGAGTTTATCCGGTTTCTCAAGAAGATCGATACGCAAACACCAGCGGATCGGGAGCTTCATCTGATCGTGGACAATTATGCCACACACAAGCACCCGCGAGTCAAGGATTGGTTCAAGCGCCATCCGCGGTTTCATCTGCATTTTACGCCGACCTCCAGTTCGTGGCTCAACATGGTCGAGCGCTGGTTCCGCGAAATCACCGACAAACGTATCCGGCGCGGGTCTTTCTCCAGCGTTCCGGAATTGATCGCAGCTATCAACGAATATATGGAAAATCACAACCAAAATCCTCAAGTGTTCGTCTGGAGCGCACCGGTGGATAAAATATTGGCGAAGATCGCTAAATGTAAAGAAGCGTTAGACGCACTACACTAGTGTAATGCGTCGAGAACGAACGGGGTCGAACGAACGGGGTCAGGTCTATTTTCTTAACATAGAATCAAAAAAGTCTCAATCTGATAATTAATCTAATAGTAAAAAAATAAAGGTATTAAGAATATACGGCCTGTTGCCCAAATGATTATCTCTTTGGAGCGGCCATTGGAAGCGTTTTTGTCATGAATTCCGGCGAAGCGAAAACTGTAGCTGTAGGGTGGATGAAGCGTAGCGCATCCACCCTGATAAGTTTTAATTGGTGGAACCCGCTGTGCTTGTTCCACCCTACGAACTACACCGCCTTTTTTAGGAGAAATATGTGTTGTAGCCCCGGAATTATTCGATTCTTTCCTATTTCCGCCGTTCCGGCCAATCCAATAAGGTCGAGGCTGAGAAGAAGCAGTGCCGCGGGTTCGGGTACCGATGCGATTTCATTGCCCCCGATCCGGTCATGGTCTATATTTCTAAATCATCACGGATAGTTAAATATCGTCGGTCTCCTCATCTCCTTGCCGGCTCCGGTTGGGTTACTTTTTGATTTTTCTCCTCACCCCGGTCAATCCAAACAATCCGAAGCCCAGAAAGAGAAGTGTCGCGGGTTCCGGAACTGCCGCTGTTCGGAGTTCGAAGTATTGGGATCCGGCGAAATTATTGAAATTGACGCCGGATACGGTGCCCGTGAAGCCGCCGGTTCCATCGCCGCCCAGGTTGCCCATACCGGCAGGCAGCCCCCCCAGAACCTGATTGGAAAGGTAGTCATGGTTCGAACCGTTGATCATTGCGCTGATCCTGATCGTATCGCCGCTTCCGGGGTTGCCGATCGCCGACAACGGGATTGCCAGTTCAATCCCGGTCTGCACCGCTTCCGCGGCGGCCTGATTGGCTGCGCCTGTACCGCCGAGAACGCCGCCGGTATTGCTGTTGTTGAAGGCGACGCCAATCCCCGATGCAACAGCGCTCGCATTTGAACCGGTCAGTGAACCGCTGAAAATGTCAGTACTCGCTTCTACGAGGCCGGTATTTCCCACGGTGTTGAAGTCAAGGTCAAACCGGTTTCCGCCGAAGTTGCCGTTACGCAGGATGATGAGATAATCGGCGGCGAAAGCCGTATCAAACGTAAGACCTGCGTGCTTGGAGGCCCAGCCATTGTTCGTCGGGTTGTTGCCGCCGGATGCCGTGTCGTTGGTGATCACGTTCTCACCACCGGCCACAGAGTCGATGAACACATTCAACTTATTAAAATTACTTTCCAGGTTTCCCGTCAACGCCAGATATAGCGTGCCCGCTTGAAACCGTACCCATGCAGCGTCCAACTCGCTGCCGCCGTTCGGGCTGGCGTCGCCAAACTGCGTTTCCACGGTTTGCACCGCGGCCAGGGTGTAACCATCGCCAGCAATGCTGCCGTCGAGGGTTACCGCGGATACGGGAGCGGCCGCCAGACAGCCGACAGTGAACCAGCCAATTGCCAAGCAGAGAAGTCGTTTCATTTGCTTCACCTCCGGGATTTTCCCCAAAAAATGTTGATAAGAACTTGCTCTTTAGAGGGCAATATAGGGAAAATTGCCTTACGTGTCAAGGAGATATTGGACATCTGATTATTAATCTCATAGTAAAAAAAATGAAAGGATCCACCCCTATCACTGCATGTCACCTTCGCGGGAGACTGTATCGCAATTTCATTGCAAGCAAATACAATGATCAAAACAATCTCGCAAGCTCTTGAATATATTAGATTGCCACAACGCCTGAGAGGCGTTTCGCAATGACAATTATCTATTATGACGCGTCCGCCAGCGGAGGATATGAAGGGGTTTCTCCCGCGTCTTCGAAATCAATGTCTGAAGATTTCTTTAAAAGATTAATTTCCCGCCAGATAAATAAGCGTAAATCGCTGTTTTAATTATTGCAATTAGTGTCGGGAATTACCTGTTGTGATATTTCGCTTTTTATTTATAATACGGCGTCAGACCAAGATTTAAGGTAAAAGAAAAAGATATGGCGAAATTGACATTAGATGAATGGGTTGCCCGTTTAAAGAAAAACAAAAGTTTTAATTATAACGCTGCAGCTGTTGTGGAAATCCCGGCCAAAGCTGGTGATTGGGAGGAATATCCGGCCTGGATTAATCCTCGTCTCCAAGATGTATTGGAAAAACGCGGCTTCAAAAAACTCTATTCGCATCAGGCGCAGGCCGTTCGTTTTGTCCACAACGGCCAGGATGTTGTACTGGTAACACCGACGGCCAGCGGCAAGACGCTTTGTTATAATCTGCCCGTCCTGCAAAGCATTCTCGACGAGCCCGAAACGCGCGCCCTCTACCTTTTCCCCACAAAGGCTCTGGCGCAGGATCAGATGCATGAAGTTCATTCGCTGATCGCCGATCTGCAGGCCGACATTAAAACCTTCACCTACGACGGCGACACGCCGGACGACGCGCGCCAGGCCATCCGCAAACAGGGTCATATCGTCGTCACCAAT
>JAKQEE010000370.1 GCA_029558635.1 Pseudomonadota bacterium
TGACGATTCATTATATTAAAATAAAGTCTTGACAAACTGTGACGATTCATTATATTAAAATAAAGTCTTGACAAACTGTGACGATTCATTATATTAAAATAAAGTCTTGACAAACTGTGACGATTCATTATCAAAATGAAAGGAGAAAGACAATGAAAAAGACTGGAAGCACTACGACGGCGGAAAAGGAAGTTATTGAAACGGCGGTTTATTGTGACGGTTGCGGCGATAAAATAGACGGGGAAGCAAAAGAGCGTTACGGGGAAACCTTTTGTGAATCATGTTTCGAGGACCGGTTCGCGGTTTGTTCCGGTTGCGGGGAAGTTATCGAAAGGGAAGACTCTTACGAGGCAGGCGGGGAAACCTATTGTGAAACCTGCCTTAATAATTCCTTTTTCCTTTGTCCCGATTGTGAAGAATACGAACCGATTGACGATGCTGTTACGGTTCATTGTCGGAATAGCTGGCGGCCGTGGCGCATGGACGAAAAAACCGTCTGTGAGTCATGCGCGGACCGCAAATATATCAAATGTGCCGATTGCGGTCATTATGTCCCTGAGGATCAAAGTTATTTCACAGGACATGATTATCCCATTTGTTCGGACTGTTATGAAAGCAATTACGGGACATGTGATAATTGCAACGAAGTTGAGCATTACGATAACCTCATATATTTGGACCGCCGTGACGAAACCCTTTGTGTATCCTGTTACCATGATTGCGGTTGCGGTTCGATTCAAGACTATTCTTACAAACCTCCCCCGAAATATCGCCATTTTAACCAGAACACAAACCAGACCGTTTTTTCACGGCAACCGGGAAACCGCCTGTATTTAGGGTTTGAATTGGAAGTTGAATCCCGGTCCGGTTCGCCTGATTCAGTAGCAGGAAATTTAATTGAAGATTATGACGACGGCGAAAACCTCTTTTATTGCAAGCACGACGGAAGTCTTGACAACGGTTTTGAGATTGTGTCCCATCCGTTAACCCTTCGCGCACATAAGGTTCAAGACTATTCATATATGCTACAGAGCTTAAAACAAGCCGGTTGCCGGTCCCATGACGTTGACACTTGCGGTTTACATGTTCACGTTTCACGGTCTTTTTTTACTCCGTCCGAAATGGTGAAACTTGGCTTGTTTGTGTATTTTAACAAAAGCCGCCTTGAAACCTTCGCCCGTCGGACTGAATCGTCATACGCTAAATTTAAACCGGTCCCGAAGCATGATTTACAATCCGCCGGTTATAGCGAAAATCGTTACGAGGCAATCAACTTTGAAAACCGGTCTACTATTGAGTTTCGACTTTTCAAAGGAACGTTGAACTTTGAAACCTTCGTTGCTACTCTCGAATTTTGTGACGCTGTTTCCCGGTTTGTTAAGACCGTTTCCGCCTGTTTAATTGCTAAAGACGGCGGTTTTGACCTTTTCAAAACCTTTTTGAAAAAGGACGGCAACCGGAAACTGTATAAAAACCTTTTGACCTATCTTGAATCGAAAGGACTGTAACACAAACAAACGGCGATATAAACGGCGGTCCGGCGGCTTGCGTCGGACCGTCTGTCAAGTCCCCGGTTAAACCGTCTGGAATCGGTTTTAAGCGGTCCGGCGACTGAACCGGGGACATGACAGGCGGCTTTTGTTTTGTCCCGTCCTGAGGTCTTTAACAGCGTTTGACCGGCGGTCCCTTCCGGCGGTCCCTTTGCCGTCCTGAGGTCCGGCGGCTTGCGGTCCGTCCTGAGGTCATGACCGGCGGTCCGTCCTGAGGTCATGACCTGCGGTCCGTCCTGAGGTCATGACCGGCGGTCCGTCCTGAGGTCATGACCGGCGGTCCGGCTTGCGGTCCGTCCTGAGGTCATGACAGGCGGTCCGTCCTGAGGTCATGACCGGCGGTCCGGCTTGCGGTCCGTCCTGAGGTCATGACCTGCGGTCCGTCCTGAGGTCATGACAGGCGGTCCGTCCTGAGGTCATGACAGTTGGTGAGGAATTTATAAGTGGTGCCCATAGGAGAGCGGTCCCGGTCCCTGAGGTCCGGCGGTCCCTTTGCCGTCCTGAGGTCCGGCGGCTTGCGGTCATGACAGGCGGTCCCTTTGCCGTCCTGAGGTCCGGCGGCTTGCGGTCATGACAGGCGGTCCGGCTTGCGGTCTGACCCGTTACGGCGACGGATTTTGGAGTTTTCAGCTAAACCTTTAACAAACAGAAAGGATATGGTGATTGCCCTATGTGTATTATTTGTGTGAAACCTTCTGGCGTTGAGTTCCCTTCTAAGAACGTGATGAAAGCTTGTTTTGAGAATAACCCTGACGGTGCGGGTTTTGCGTTTCCTAAAGACGGCGAAGTCCAGATTTACAAAGGTTTCATGTCCTTTAAGAAGTTCTGGCGAGCTTTCCGCCGGTTTGAATTGGACAAGTCCGTCCCGGTTGTCTTCCACTTTCGGATTGCAACGTCTGCGGGGATTAATCGGCCTTGTACACATCCGTTCCCTGTGAGTGACGATTATAAAAGCTTGCGGTCCCTTACTTGTACGACGGACCTAGCAATCGCTCACAATGGTGTATTGACAAACGTCAAGCCCACTAACAGCCTGTCCGATACAATGGTTTTCATAAAGGACTATCTTGCACAGGTGAAAGATGAGCTTTTGCAGTCTGAAACGGTCCGTGTCGCTATTGAGAAGTTCACAGTCGGTTCTAAGTTTGCGGTGATGAGTGGTTCCGGCGAACTTCTTATGTTAGGGGCTGGTTGGATTCAAGAGAAGGGTCTTTACTTTTCGAATGATACTTTTGAGGAAGACCGGTTCTCATGGCGCAAGTGGTATGACGGTCTGTATCGGAACGAAGCGGACTACGGAACATGGGTTAAAGATGACAATGGTGAATGGCATCAGGTTTATGGTGCAAGTACCAGTAAGAAGGACCGGAGCTATTACGATTGGCAGGACGAAAGGGATAGCTTGACAAGTGCCGCTTATGAGGAATGGCGGCAAAACAATTCGAAGGACAAGTCCCTTGTCTACGGTCCCGGCGGCGGGGAGATTTACAAATACGCGCAGTCAATGCTGTCGGCGGTCCCCTGCCCTTTGTGTGATGGCGAAATGATGATTTACGATGAGGATGGGCTTATCCTGTATCATTGCCTGTCCTGTGATGAGTGGCTTTTAGAGGAAGACGTTGACGCTTTATGGCGGGAACGTGAAGTGGAAACTGGCGAAAGAGCTTATCGTGTATCAGGTCGGTGCTAACCGTGAAAGGGAATGGTGAATATATGATGCGACTCAATCAGCAGACGGCAAAGGTAGCTATGCGAGGACGGCAATACGGCGGTCCCTATGTAGTCCGGCTTTACTATGGGAACGACGGTTTCCGTGATGAGATAGTTGATAACCTGTCCGACGGAATCAACTTAGGGGCAACATGGGCGCGGATTGAGCCGGACCGGGGATATGAATTGATAGACCCTACTTATGGCGTCAACACGTTCCGCCAGTTCTCACAGGCGACGATTGATAACTTTCTTGCAATGGCGAGGGTCCGCTAATGTCTTGCCGTAGACAATGCGAGGACTGCCGGACCTACTGGTGCAAGCGCGACGAGATATGGGTTTGCACCGGTATCTGTGAGGGCCGGAAAGCGAAAGGGCGTTGCGGAAAGACCTGCGCCACTCTTAACCCTACTATCCGCAAGACTTCAACGGAACGGGCCGTGAACAAACAGAAGCGCAAGCGAAAGGAAAAGGTGAACGCATGAACTTTGAATATCAGGACCGGCAACACAACTTAAAGCCCGGCGAGATTTACATGATTCAACGGCGGTTTAGCATGGCTGTCAACGAGGTCTTTCCAGAGGTGAAGGACGTTGTTTATTATCACTATGAGCCGGGAGTTTGCTCGTGGTTCCTGTCCTATGATGTTGCCCTCGCCTTTGCGCTGAAAGCCGGTTGGAAGTACGGGACATGGGCAATCGTCAAGATGATACCGATTCCCCGTGATAAGGACGGTCTGGAAATCGTTACCTTCAAGGGGGAAAGCAATGAGTGACCGGAGAATGTCCAAAGTCGCGTGTTGCGTTTTTCAGGACAAGGGGAGCTTGACAAGGCACACGTGCCGTGGTAGTCTGCCGTAACAATTCTGGTTTGCCTCTTGCAAGCAAACCTCACAAGTGAAAGGGGGATACATGGGAGTTTATAAACGAGGGTCAACATGGTGGATTGACGTTACCGTGAACGGCAAGCGACACAGGGTTTCAGCCGATACTATGGACCGGCAAGATGCTATTATCAAAGAGGCACAACTTAAAAAGCAGTTGATGAACGGGTTTATTCCTTCCCCGGTTGAAGCTCCGTCTTGTGACGTTTGTACGTTACAAGCGGCATTTGACCGGATGTTAGAAAGCCATTGGAAAGGTTCACCGTCAGAGAAAACCGTTACCTCTCACATGTCTCAAATCATGAAGCACATTCCGGCAGACACTCCGATTGTTGTCGTTGATGAACGCATGATTTATAAACTAATTCAGGCACTCAAGGACGGGGGAAACAGTCCCGCGTCTATTAATCGGAAACTTTCAACCCTCTCAACTACTCTGGAACACGCTTGCTATCGGTGGAAAGTCTTGCCAGTAGTGCCCTTCATCCCTCGGGGAAAGGAAAGCAGGGGTCGGATGATGGTTATTTCAAGCGAACAAGAAAAAGAAATTTTGAGGATAGCTAACACGTTGTCCCAGGCCTTCGCCGGACTATTGGCTATCCTTTTTGAAACTGGTATGCGCCTGTCGGAAGCACTTGAGCTTCAATGGAAGGACATAGACCTTGAGAACCGCATGGTTCATATTTGGGAAAACAAGACGGACAACCCCCGGTCAATTCCTATGACGGACCGACTGTATGCTGTCCTGATGATTGCCCGTCAGCACGATTCCGCCTTAGAGGGCGGTTCTGTGCCGGTTGGGAACATTGTGCAAGAACTCACGATAAACCGCGTTCAATATTTGTGGTCGCAGGTCCGCAAGCTGATGCGGATTGAAGACCCTGAGTTCACCATCCACGCAATTCGTCATACCGTGGCGTCACGGCTGGTCCAGAACGGGGTTGACCTGTACGTTGTCGCTAAGTGGCTTGGGCATACTTCCATCAAAACAACGGAACGGTACGCGCACCTTGCCCCTGAGAACTTGAGGAAGGCCGCGCAGACACTCAACGCGTTCCACATTACTGCGCCCGAAATTGTGTCCACGGAAACATTCGTTACAAATGTCACATCCGGCACACGCCGGGAAGGGAGTCACAGCCTATGACACATGATGAGAAGATTCAGAGGCAGATTGAACTTGAGCAGAAGTCACGGGGCGACGGACAGGCACGGTACTGGCGGAACTACAACAAGTCCGTCAAGAAAGGTCAGTTCTCTGCCACAGCCCCCGGCACAGACCTGATGCACACTATCGTCGGACGGCTTGCGGAACGGATTGAGGCTTGGCAGAAGAACCCCAATCCTCGCCGCAACGGTTCGCTGGTTAAAATGCTCGACAACTTCAAACCGGAAATGGTGGCATTTGTGACAGCTAAGATAATCCTCAACACAGTTACAAAGCGCGAAGCAGTCCAGACCACAGCAAATTCAATCGCTCGGTTCCTTGAGGATGATTTGAATTACCGGAACTTCCGAAAGGTAATGCCCAAATATGTTGAGAAGGTGAAGAAGCATCAGGAGATGAAGCGGACGGATTACCGGACCAAGACCTATGTCATGCGGAAAATGCAGAAGCAGAAAGGTGTTGATGAAGTGGAGTGGTCGCTTGAGGACAAGACGCGTCTTGGTATGCACCTGATTGATATGTTTTGCGAGGAATCGGGTTGGGTTGACAGGGTTAATGTAATCGTTGGTGGCAATAGGACTAAACTAATCCTTCAACCTACTGATGCCCTTCTCGCATGGGTGAATGATGCAAACACGGCGAAGGAACTTCTGACGCCTGTCTATCACCCGATGATAGTCCCGCCTGTCGATTGGACCAATCCCTTTGACGGCGGCTATTACGACCTGCCGTTGACGCTCGTCAAGAACAAGGACCGGGACAAGGTTGGACGGGCGTATCTCCAAGAGCTTGCGAACCGGGATATGCCGCAGGTTTACGAAGCGGTCAACACGCTTCAGCGAACCCCGTGGAGAGTGAACCGGAACGTGTTTGAGGTAGTTCACAAGCTGTTCTTCTCTGATGAATTCAAGGGCAACATCGCAGGACTTCCGCCCCGTGACCGGTTTGAGAAACCAACTGCCGGTCCTGAGTTCTATACCGACCTTGAGTACAAGAAAGCCCACAAGCGGGAACTGGCGAAGATTGAGGAACTGAACAATCAGCTTGACTCCAAGAGGATTGCTACTGCCGCGCAGATTGAAACGGCAGAGATGCTTTTGGAAGAACCGGAGTTCTTTTTCCCGTATCAGCTTGACTTTCGCGGCAGGGTCTATCCGGTCCCGGCTCGGCTGAACCCGCAGGGTGAGGACTCGGCCCGCGCAATGTTGGAGTTTGCCAACGGTCTTCCTATCGGACGCGATGGCGGAAAGTGGTTGGCGATTCACGGTGCGAATATGTATGGCGTTGATAAGGTTTCGTTTGAGGACCGCGTGAAGTGGGTACTGGACAATGAGCGAGTCATCACAGAAACCGCCGTGTATCCCTTCGACAGTCTATCCTTCTGGACGAAGGCGGACAAGCCGTTCCAGTTCCTTGCGTTCTGCTTTGAATGGGTTTCCTATCTGACGCACCTTGAGGAAGGCAAGTTCATGGACAACTTCATCTCCCGGCTCCCGATAGCTATGGACGGAAGCAACAACGGCATCCAGAACCTCTCGGCAATGGGCCGGGATGTGAACGCGGCGACCTTCGTCAACCTTATTCCCTCGGACATCCCACAGGACATCTATCAACTCGTGGCGGACCGCGTGATTGAGGCTGTGAAGGCTGACTACAACAACCCCGACCCCAAACGCCGGGCGCAAGCCTACGGTTGGGAAGGTCACATCACCCGCAAGATTGTCAAGCGACCCATCATGACGATGCCCTATGGGGTGACGCAGTACGGCATGATAGACCAGATTCAGCAAGAGCTTGTGTCCATGCAGTTAGTCGGTAAGTGTCCCTTCAACACAGACTGCCGGGCCGAAGCCGCTTACCTGTCGGTGAAGCTCCGTGAAGTCCTCGGGGATACCGTTTCTTCGGCTGTCGGTGTGATGACTTGGTTGCAGAAAGTCGCACAGGTAGTCGCAAACGACGGTTTGCCGATTGTTTGGAAGACCCCGATTGGGTTCCACGTTCAGCAGAATTATCGTGTGTTATCCTCTAAGCGTGTTAGGACGTTGCTTGGTGGGGCTTATGTTCAGTCGCGGGTAACTGTTCCAACAAGCGCAATCGACGTAAAGTCTATGTCCCGTGGCATCTCCCCGAATCTGGTTCACAGCTTCGATGCCTCTCACATGATGGACACTATCCTTCGGTGCAAGGTACAGGGAGTGACCGACTTCCAGATGATTCATGACTCTTACGGGACTCACGCTTGCAACGCTGGTCTGCTGGCCCGTGAACTTCGTGAAGCGTTCATCAGTCAGTACACGCCGGACCGCCTGATGGAGTTCGTTGAGCAGTTGAGGGAACAGGTCGGTGAGGACAGCCGCCCGAATCTGATTGACCCGCCTGAGTACGGGGAATTAGACATCAACGTGGTCCGCGACAGCCTGTACTTCTTCGCGTAGTCCCTTCCTATTAGAAAGACTTTAAGTTTGCTTTAAGTGAGACCCCCGGTCACAAGCCGGGGGTTTCTACTTTTTGTATACATTTCCTATTTAACTATCGTCACTTACGTCCAATGTGACTCCATAAGTGGTGCCCAATAGAGAGAACGTCACAGACACACGAAAGGAGAACCGTATGGTCAGACTGCCAAGCATCGCGGAAATGAGCGTGAACCCTATCAACCAGACAATCAACGAGTTCAACCCAAAGTTCAGCGAGGAACTTCTGAACGCCATTCTCGGCGCACAGGCTCGGCTGAACCGGCGGAAGGTCATCGTTTCCCCGGTCAAGATGCGGAAGATGTGGCTGATCGAAGATAAATAAAGGGGGACGAGGAAATGATTACCATACCGGACAAGAAAATCAAAACGCTATCCATCATGCTTAAAACCACCATCAACTACGGAGATCACATTGAGGTGGTCTGGACGGCGTATTCC
>JAKQEE010000021.1 GCA_029558635.1 Pseudomonadota bacterium
CGCAGGATATTTTCCTTTGGCAATATCCGATGATATGGAAAAATTCGATAGCCAAGAAAGGCAAAACCGCAACGAACCGGCATCACCTGGAATTTATTGGGGTGAATAATCAGGCGATACCGCAATAATAAGGACTTGATCGCCTTCCCCCATTCCCAGAGTTCTTTTTTACTTCTACCAAAAACTATAAAATCATCAACATAGCGAATGTAACCCGGACAGCGCAAATCTTCTTTGACAAAATGATCGAGTGGATTGAGGTACACATTGGCAAAAAATTGCGAAGTTTGATTGCCGATCGGCAATCCGCGCCGCCTATCCAAGGGTGTAAACAGATTGTCTCCTGGGAAATAACAAAGACAGAATTCCTGTTCATTGCTGCCGTCGATAATCCGGTCGGCAAGCCACAGCACATCGCGATCTTTGATCCTGCATCGAATTAGATTTTTTAAAATCTGGTGATCGATGCTGGCAAAGTACTTGCGGATATCGCACTTGAGAACATAGGTGAATTGTGCTGCATAGTGCGAACATCTTTTGACGGCAGCATGTACCCCTTTGCATTTGCGATTGGCATAGGAATCAAAGATAAATCCGGGTTCAAACAGCGGCTCGAGGATATTGCACAGGGCATGATGCACCACGCGATCCCGAAATGGAGCGGCCGAAATCATCCGCGTCTTTTTTTCATAGACGAAAAATGTTCGATAGCCTCCAGGCCGATACTGTTTATTCATAAGATCGGCTTGCAGTCTAAAAAGCTCTTCTTCCTGACGGAAGGCAAAATCGGCGCAATCCGTGCGCTGTTTTTTACCCAGCAATGCTTTGTGGAAAGCCAAATACAGATTGTCAAATTCGACCAGGCGGTCGAACAGATTTCCTGTTCTCTTCATCTGCAGTCCGTTTTCATGCTAATTAGGGCAATAAGGAGCGCACACTCACATGCCGCAGCAGTCTCGAAAAAAACGGCTAGACCGTTCAAGGGGCTTTCGACAGTGCTACTCGCCCCTTGCCGGCTGTTATCTCTTTCGGCCCGCCGTTGCGGCTGACCAGGGAACAGATCTGTGAATCCGCAGCACCAGCCGTATCTTCGTAAAGAAACAGCATTTTGGCTCGGGGAATAACTGCGCAGGGCGGGCCACCCGGAACCCGTTGTTGTTGTTCCTGTTGTCGGGGTTATTCCTGTTGCGATTGGAAGCGCGGCAATTGTTTGGATTGTTGTTCCACGAGCCGCCGCGCAGCACCCGCGCCGCCCTTGCCGATCTATTCCCTCCCGGCTCGCTTGAGCCAAGCTCCCAAAAGATTGCCGATCTCAACCGACATCCGCGCGACGTGTTCGAACTGGCCGAGGGACAGCAATTTCATATCGCGACACAGGCGCAAATGGTGACGCAATTTTTCCATCTCGATGTCGGCCTGTATGAGGTCGACTTTGGCTTCACCACGTTTGACTGCAGCGATCAGATATTCGTAAAAATCCAGCGCGCTGTTTTGCACCCGCAGTGCCATCACAAAACGCTGCGATTTTGGGAACTTGAGCGTCGTTGCCAAAAGCCAGACCAGCAGATCGTGGGTTTTCAAAAAAATAGGCGACTCTTTCATCCAGCCCCCGAATTGGATAAATCGCCGGGGGCTGCCGCCCCCGGGCCCCCGACAGAAAACAGAAAACCAGAAAACAGATCACAGAAACTCAAACCTCACTGCGCAGGGCGGGCCACCCGGAACCCGTTGCCGTTGGCCCTGCCGTCGGGGTTATTCCTGCCGCGACTGGAAGCGCGGCAACGGCCCGGATTGTTGCCCCACGAGCCGCCGCGCAGCACCCGATACTCTCCCGAAGACGGCCCCTGCGGATCGCGCGACGGACTCTCTTGGTAATAATCACTGGCATACCAGTCCGCGCACCATTCCCATACATTGCCGCTCATGTCGTATAACCCCAGCGAATTGGCCTTTTTGCCGGCAACCGCATGAGTTGTACGGCCGCTGTTGCTGTTGTACCAGGCATAATCGCCAAGTTGGCTTTCAATGCTGGTCCCGCTCCATTTGACTTTTTTACCCCCTTCCCGCGCCGCGTATTCCCATTCCGCCTCGGTGGGCAACCGCACCCCCGCCCATTTGCAGAACGCCGCCACATCGTTCCAGCTGACATTGACGACCGGATGGTTATCGTCCTGACTGAATCCAGGATTCCTCCAGCTGGCGCCATTCTTTTTTTCCCAACTGCTACCACTCCAGACATAAGCCCATCCTTCTCTTTCTGCATCGGTGCGATAATTCATCGCGTCGGCAAATTTCCTAAATTGCCCCACCGTCACTTCGGTTTTTGCCAGGTAGAAATCGCTCACCGTCACCCGGTGCACCGGTTTTTCATCGTTGTCGCCATCGCCAAAGGTGTCGCCCATGTCAAAGCTGCCCCCCTTGATCAAGACAAACTCGATCCCTGTCTTGGGGTCGCTCCAGGTTGGGCCGGCTGTCCCCGCCGCCGCCGCCGGCGCTGCCACCGTTTTTTCCAGCGTCACGCTGCGGGTCAGCGTTTCTCCCTCCTTCAACACCAGCGTTTCACGCTTTTGTGTATAGCCGCCCAGAGTCACCGTGAGAATATAGGTTCCCACCGGTATATCGCCAAAACTTTTGGCGCCCACAGCGGAGTAATTTTCTCCTGCATCGCCGACCAGCTCCACCTTGGCTTCGAACGGTACCACTGCCACCTGAATCGTGCCCATCGGAACTTGAGGGAAAATCTCGAGCGTCCGCTTTTCGCCTTTGCGCAGCACCACCCGTTCCTCCACCGTCGGCGCCTTGGCCATCTCCACCCGCACGGTCACGACAGACGGCGCCAGGTGGATATTTTGCAAATTCTGGACTTGCTTGCCATCGATGGTCACCCTGGCTTTAGCATGGGTGCGGATGGTCAACTCGGCAAAATTCGCCGTGCTGGTCAATTGAACGGATTTTTTATCCCCGCGCGCCAGCTCGATTGTTACCGTGTTGGTCTCGTATTCAGCCGACTGCGCCCGCACCTGGTAGGTCCCGGGCCGCAGACGTTCGAATGTATGTGGTGTTTTTGCATTCTGATCCACACCGTCCAAATAGATTTCCATGTCTGACTGCGGCGTGGAGGTTACGGTCAATGATGCATAATTTTCCTGCAGCCGGATCGTCTGTGCAACTTGGGGCGATTGAATATCGATGAAATCCTCATAGGTCACATACCACTCTTTTTCCAAACGCAGTTGGTAGCGCCCGGCAGGATAGAATTGGCTGACCGGTGTCGTTCCAAGTTGCACGTCGCTGAGATAAACCGCTGCCCCACTCGGTTCGCTCTCGATCTGAACCACTACATCCTGCTCTTTTTCCAGAGTAAAGCGGTGCAAAGCATGTGATTCATCAACTTGGATCCGCTGGATAACCGGCTGGTAACCGGGCTTGACCAGCCGCAGCTGGTGCCAGCCAACAGTGAGCGGGAATTGCTCGCCGCTGCCCAGTGCTATGCCGTCGATAAACACTTCTGCGCCCGGCGGATTGGTGATGATCGCTACAGGGATCCGGTCCAATTTTTGTTCGCCGGTTAAGCGAATTCGCCACACCTGTCGGCCCCTGAGGTAAATGCCGATTTCCGATAGAATCAATTTCAGCGGTTCATGGCCGGTGTGCATGATCTCCAATACCCGTTCATCGGGCGACAGGTAGACCATATCCTTTCCCGGATTGTGATCGACCCGCACGACGCCGTTGTAGGCATCGTACGCCAGACCGCTGAGGTCGGTCAGGACCTGCACCGCGGCGCAGTCGCGGCCGTTGACGTCGCGCACACCGACCAGTTCGTCGTCTGCCAGTTCGGGCTCGCCGATCAACTGCAGCTGCGGCAAATTCTGTGCGAAAGCGCGGATGACCAGAAAAATCAGGAATAACAGAATGGATTGGCGCATCGTAAATCCCCTCTATCGGTTAAGAGACAAGCAGAAATACGAATTTATTTTAAAAAGCGCAAGAGGATAAAAATAATATTTTTTTGCGCATGATAACGACAATCCAATGTTCAAGCCCGCGCAGCGGGCGACAGATCCTGGCCCAGGGCGACAGATCCTGGCCCAGGGCGCCAGCCCTGGGAAACAAACGATCCTCGCAATCCCCAAGCCCGCGCAGCGGGCGATAGACCTTGGCCCAGGGCGTCAGCCCTGGGGAACATGCCATCCCCACACTCCCCAAGCCCCCGCAGGGGGCGATAGAATCTAATCCAAATAATGATCTGGTAAAAACTCAACCCCGTGTTTCACAAGTATTTTTTTCAATTCCTCTGCAAAACTCATTCTGCGATGATGCTCGTCCTGATTTTGGATGTAACGAATGACATCATCAATACCTGAATGGGAGACTGTAAATATCGAATAACCGTTTTGCCAAGAAAAGCCCTTCATTTCCGGCCAGGTTTCATGAATCCAACTCGAGGAATTGCATTTCAGGGTCCGGATAATATCGCAAGGACAATGAGTTGGATTGAGTTTCAACAACAAATGAACATGATCTTCTATCCCGTTGATCCGAATTAAGTCTGCGCCCTCGAGTTTAGTGATTCCGCCCAAATAAGAATACAATCGGTTTTGTATGGACAGTGAGATTGTTTTTTGACGATTTTTGGTACTCCATATGATGTGATACCACAACTGGGAAAAGGTATGGCTCATTGGACTACTCGGCTATTTTACAAATTATTAAATCCCAGATTATTTGTGACGCCCCCTGCGGGGGCTTGTCAATTTTGGGGCCCTCTCGTTTTCCACGGGCTCGCGTCCGTGGCTATTTTCTGACGCCCCCTGCGGGGGCTTGGGGGTTTGGGCCCTTCGCTTTCCCAGGGCTTACGCCCTGGGCTATCATCTGACGTCCCCTGCGGGGGCTTGGGGAGCTTTGGCCCTCTCGCTTTCCACGGGCTCACGCCCGTGGCCAAGTTCCGACGCCCTCTGCGGGGGCTTGTCAATTTTGGGGCCCTCTCACTTTCCACGGGCTCGCGCCCGTGGCTGTTATCTATCGCCCCCTGCGGGGGCTTGGCGCATCTTTGGGGTGGCTATCTCATTCCGCACGTTCGCACGTTAACACGTTGACACGTTGACACGTTGACACGTTCCCACGTTCACTCTTAAAATTCTCCAATGCATCCCAGGCCCGGCCGGTCGGGCAGGATCAGCCAGCCGTCGCGCACCTCGACGCCCTGAAAGGGGTCGTCG
>JAKQEE010000028.1 GCA_029558635.1 Pseudomonadota bacterium
CACTACATCGAGAATTGAAGTCGCTATCGGCATTTTGCCCTCCTACTATGTTGCTATTTGGCCGGTATAAGTTTTCTTAACTGGATTGGCGAAACCTGCGTTTGCCCCCGTAACTGCACCATTAAAGCCGCCTTGAACCTGTTGTAACGGCACATAGCCAGTTTTGGGCGTAATAGCGTTTGCTATTTGCGCCGCGACCTTGCCAGCCGTTTCGTTTTGTGTTGCCGCACTTTGAAGGTTTGCGTCGTAAACTTTGCCGCCGACATTCGCCGCGTTGGTCTGCGTTCCCGCCTGCCCCGCGTTTATCTGCTGCGGAAGGTTAAGGAGGTATAGCGCGTTTGCCACCTTGTCTTTCCATGCCTGGTTCTGCAAGCTGAGGTTAAGCAGAGAGTTCGCGTCTTGGTATTGAATGGCCTGCATATAAGGACTTTGCGCCGATTGATAGATGTTCTGCTTCTGTGCGCCGACATTCGACATCTGCGTTCCGGCCTGTAAACCACGGTTGGCGATGCCGCTTTCGAGGGTCTGTGCGTCCTGCAAATAGCCTCTGCGTAATTCCTCCGCGCCGACCGCCGCTCTGCTTGCTGCTTCGCCGAGTCCTTGTAAGAGTCGCTTATTGGTTTCGGCCTGCACATCGTTCACGACCGTTGACATTCCGAGGCCGCGAGAGGCAAGGTCTGCCGCCTGTTGGCTACGAAGGTCGCCCGCTTCATTCCTCAACCTTTGCGCCACGCTTTCGTATAGAGCGTCTTGGTATGCTTTCATGCCTTCGGGCGTTGTGTAGCCGCCGTACGCATCGCGCAGTTTACCTTCAAGGTCTGTCGGGCCTGCGCCTTGCTTTATCATCGCTGCCGCTTCGTCTTGTTCTTTCATGCCGGTCGGATTATCGGCTTCTTTTTGCGCTTTTGCTTTGGCCGCAAGAAATTCTTCCGTAAGCGGTATTACCTGAGCGATTGGGTTATCTATCGGTGAAACCTGTTCAAGATATTTAAGATTATCGAGTGCGGTCTTATTCGCATTGTAATAAGGCTTGTATATTTCGTTATAAGTCTGTACGGTTTGATAGGCCTTAGATTGTTTATCTATATCTTTGCCTTCTAACCACCTACCAGCCTTTTCATTCCAAACATATTGTTTGCCGTCTTGTTCATATATCATGCCATCTTTGAGTGCTGATTTGTCTTTTTCAACGGCGGCTTTATATTCGTCAACCGCTGCTTGTGCCTCTGGAGTTAGTTTATTTGACTCTGGCTTTTGAATAACATCCGTCAAATAGTTTTGTATATTTTTTATTCCTTTAAACAAAGGGTTGCTTTTAAGTTTTTCAAGCGTTTGAGCCGCGTAGTTGGTCGGCTTGTAAACTTTAGACGCGCCAAACTCGCTTGCCGTGGGTGCGGTCTGTGAGTAAGTTGTTGGAGGCGTTCCGGCCTGCTTGCCGCC
>JAKQEE010000038.1 GCA_029558635.1 Pseudomonadota bacterium
AACTACAGTTGTTTTCGCTACTAACGGGCAATCTGCCTCAAGGGGTCAAGATCGAAGGCGATCCGATGGTTTTGAAGCGTTTGATCCAATACGCGAAAGTTTTCGATGGCAATTTCAATATCGTCGAACCGTGAAGGGAGGCGGATGTCGTTCGGGATAGCGCAGTCCCTTTGATTACTGCGCGATAATCTAACTGTTCGTCAACGGGTTGGAACGCCCAACTTTAGTTGGGCATGGTTTTGGGGTCACACTTCTGGGAACGCCAACTTTTAAGTGGGCATGTCTTTCCCGAGAACGCCTTTAAAAGGCAAAGACATGCCGAACTGAAGTTCGGCGTTCTTAGGCGTTGCCGGGACGAAGGTCACTCGTCGGTGATCGAGCGGCCTTTCCATGTCATATTTTTATTTTTTGAACCTTTAATAGATTTGTGGGCGGCGTAAACCAGGAAGAAAAACATCAGAGGAAAAGAAAACGAGCTATACCACGGGAATCCGTATCTCCTGTCGAAGGCTATCCGAATACCGGTCACAACGCCGAGCACGCAGAGGCTAAGCCCGACTTGTTCCAGCGATCGGCTCGCAAAAAGCAGGATATAGGGCACAATCGCGGCGAGGAAGAGCATAGCCATTAAAAAAACGATCAAGGGTGTTTTCCCGAATAGCTCATAATAGAGGCTTCGCACGATTCCGTCGATCGTATCTTTCGGGGTCGTATACATCCGGCAGGAAACGATTTTGGTCATATCTAACATCTCTGTTTTGGAGTGGTGTTCTACGAACAATTTATTGAGGGCGGCGTCATCGACCCATTGGTCTTTGATGCGTTCATACCCGCCCGTTTTCTGATAGAAATCTTTCCGAATGACGATGAAAGCGCCGTGTAGCGCGCTTCGTACGAAACGGAAGCTCCCGATTTTGAACAATGGTAAAGTAGCTAAGGGCAATATCGGGACGACAGGCAGCAACACCCGGTCCAGAAACGAAGTTGGAATCTGTTTTGGGCATCCGGAAATGACGTCCGCGTTCGTGAGTGTGAAGAGGCGATTGAGGCGCCAAAGAGCGTCCGATGTCAACCGGGTATCCGCGTCCATAAAGAGCAGGATCGGATGCTTCGCTTTCAGCGCAAGTTGATGGCTCGGCCAGTTCTTGCCTACCCATCCCTTCGGTTTTTCCGGAGCCCGGAACAGCCGGATCCGATCGTCCCCGATATCCGCTACTTCCTGGAAGGTGTTGTCGGTTGACCCGTCATCCATTACCACCAATTCGAAGAAAGGGTAATCATTCCGCAAAATCGATCGAATGCACTCTCCGATGTTATGCGCTTCATTCCGAGCCGGAATCAGGACCGATAAACCGCGTACCGGTTTCTGCCTGTCTTTTTCGGCTCGATCCAGCACACGATTAAAACGGGCGTAAGTGAGCCAATTAAGAGAGACATAGATTAAAAAACCGATCGATATCCAAAACATGATCCAATGAATCATCGCGGCATCACCTTTCCGATCCGGCATCGTTCTCTATTGATTGTACCTTTTGGAATGGGCAAAGTCAACAACGGATCGGACCAAGGAATTGGTGCTCGCGCGATATCGATACCCCGTTATTTCCCGTTGAACAATGCGATTCGATCGAAATTGAACGACCCGCGATACAGCTCGACGCGGGCGAAAGGCCACGCAGGGGTCGTCGCGAACCGATATGAAAAGAGCTCACCGCTATCGTGCATCAATACGAAATTATTGCCCGTCTTTTTCGCCGTGAAGGTATGCCAGGCATTCGGCAAATAGATTTT
>JAKQEE010000057.1 GCA_029558635.1 Pseudomonadota bacterium
GTATTTACGTTGGCAATGCATACAGCGATAGCGCTGTGAACCTGCCTCCGTTTTGCCAGATTTATTCTGGCGCGTCGTGGCTTCGCATTTTGGGCATTTCAGCATCGCTCGATTTTAGCCCACTCTTTTTGCCACTCTCAAAAATTTGCTCCCAAGGACCGAAATCCAACTTGCCGTTTGTGATCGCAACTACCACTTCGCGCCCCATGATCTGGCGTTTGAGATGTGAATCGGCGTTGTCTTCGCCTGTGTCGTTGTGGCGGTATTGACTCACAGGTTCGTGCGGCGCGAGTTTCTCGAGCCATTGTTCGTAATCGTGATGCAAGCCCGATTCATCGTCGTTGATGAAAACGGACGCCGAGATGTGCATGGCGTTCACAAGTCTGTCACACTTACCACTTTGAACTTTCGCCAAATCTGGTCCAACACCTATCAAAGACGAGACGTAAGTCTGCCGAATAAATTGAAGGCATCAAACGGAGTCCTCTTGGCAAAGCCAGGAGGACTTTTTATTCGCCAATAACCTTCACCAGTACCCGCTTGCGTCTTCGTCCGTCGAATTCACCGTAGAAGATCTGCTCCCAAGGTCCAAAATCAAGTTTACCATCTGTCACAGCTACTACAACCTCACGCCCCATAATCTGGCGCTTCATATGTGCATCGGCATTGTCTTCACCGGTATCGTTATGACGGTACTGGCTGACAGGTTCATGCGGAGCCAGTTTTTCCAGCCACTTTTCATAGTCTTGGTGCAAGCCTGATTCGTCGTCATTGATGAACACCGATGCCGTTATATGCATGGCAGAAACCAGAATAAGGCCTTCCAAGATTCCACTTTCATGTAGGCAGGTTTCTACTTGCGGAGTTATGTTTACAAAGCCGCGGCGGGTGGGGATGTTGAACCAAAGTTCTTTACGATGAGATTTCATATTTATCTTGTTCAGATTTTTTTTACTTGACCTCTTGCGTAAGTGTCTCTTGCTCAGCCACAGAGTCCACAGAGACCTTTGAGAAAGACTCTTTTTCTCTGTGTTCTCTGTGGCAGAAATGACTTTCGCAAGAGGTTTACTGTTAAGATTCTACTTGACTCTTAAGTATTGGCATAGCTGTATTTTCTTGGAGTATATAGCAATGAGATCTTTTTACATGCGATTAGTAAGATAAACGAGATCGCGTATATGGGGAATACATGTGATCCTGTTGGTTCGGCATTTCGCACGGCGGTTTATCATCACGTGTGTGGGGGAATACTGTCTAGGTCGTATATCCAACCACACCCGTGCGGCTACTACGGCGATTCACAAAAACCATGCACGTGAGCAACTGCGCTGGTGACCAAATACCAAAAACGAATATCGGGTCCACTGCTCGATAGAATTGACACGGCGCAGCCGCATCGAAGTCCCGCGTGTGGATTATGAAAAGCTCAGCGGAGATCGAATCGGTGAATCAAGCGAAGCCATCCGCGCATTTGGCGGAGGCGTTGCACGCTACGCAGTCGTCTGAAGTTGATGATGGGAACGGGGTGATGGGGCGGCTTTCCCCTCACAAATAGTCATTCAACTCAGTCAACCACCATCACTTCATACACCGCCGCTGTGGATTCAAACGCCAACAGCGACTCGCGCTCGTCGCGGCGTGATTCAGATTCCAATTGTGGATCGGCGAAAGATTCGATTGCATCACGCGACTCCCAAAACGAAAGCAGGACCAGGCTGGTAAATTCGCCCTGCATCTGTTGCAAAACCCACACGTCGCGGCAGCCGCGCGCGGCACGATAGGCGGGGATCACCCGTTCACTCACATAGTGAAAATATTTTTCGACGACGGAGGTGTGGGCGATCCCTCGCCAAATTCGCGCAAACATTGGATGGCTCTACAGATAACGCGCGACAGCCATTCCCAGCATGGCAACCACGAGCAGGACGAAATCGAACCGATACGCCTTCATCAATGACGATTGCAAGCGGTTCATCGCCTCGACTTGGGACTGATTCGGCGCGCTCTGCGCGGACTCCATCTCCGCCGCGAGTTTTGCGATGCGTTCCTGCATCCTGCCGAAGACCGCCACACCCATCGCGTACGAGGCGAGCGCCGCCACTGCGCCGACGGTGAACGCGAAGCCCGCGCCCGTCGTCCAGATGAAACTAATCCCGCCTGCGAAGAAGCGCGCATACAGCAACGCGCCCGAAAGCACAGTGACCGTGGTGACGAGTCCCATCATCGCGCCGAATTTTGGACCGAGCGTCTGCAGGAATTTCTGTCCCGCAGGATGAAGCGAACGCGCGACGGGGATGAGCAACAGCAGGTAGAGCGTCGCGCTCCCCACCCACATGATCCCCCCGCCGATATGTAACACGCGCA
Organism: Pseudomonadota bacterium; assembly: GCA_029558635.1. GTDB lineage: Bacteria > Pseudomonadota > Alphaproteobacteria > Micavibrionales > Micavibrionaceae > UBA1573. The sequence goes on from JAKQEE010000057.1 coordinate 2,365, forward strand.
GGATGAGGATGACATAGAGGTTGGATAGGATAGCCATGATTTTTCTCCTTCGGTAATTTTTTCTTTTTTCGATGTTTGCATTATGGCATTCCCGTTCAACCTTTTGGTCTGGATGATCCCCACAAAAACCCGTACAAATTTTGTGCCGCTGATGGGCGTGCAAAAGGACACGTTAGAGAACGTATCCTACGCATCGTGCGTATGCCACCACTCGCGGAAGGTTTGACACAGACCGTCATCGTCAAACTCAACGATGAATACACAATCCAGCGCGAGGCGCTTGCCCGATTCGATGACCGTGAATTTCGATTGCCAGCGAGCAATGCCTCTGTTACCTTCCACTGAGAGAATCTCGAAAGTGGATTCTTTATCCTTCAAATTTCGCGCGCCGTCATTCCAATACTCAAAGATGGCTTCGCGTCCGATCATCGGCTCGGCGAAAGGCATTTCGTAGTATCTGGCATTCTCCGCAAAGAGATTCGCCGACGTAAACGGATCGTTCTCCGCGCTGGCGCGACCATACGTTTCCATCCATTGTTTGAAGTGCGCGTGAGTCAAGGCTTTCATGGCGTCCATTAGCGGAGTTCCATGAGGTCACTTCAAATATACACCGACGGCTTTGGTGTGCGGCATCTCGAAGGACAGTTCGTTTGCTGTCTTCATGATGTTGTTGTAGTTCTCGCGGGCTTCCTGCAAACTGTCGGCGGCGTGGGCGGTGAAACGCTGCATACTTTGGTTGTAGGTGTACAGCCAGCGGAAAAGCGGAATGAACAACCAGGTCGGTAGATTGAACGCGCCGATTTCTGGATACTTCTTGAGATCGACGCCGCGTCGCTTGCATAATTCGAGCAGTTCCTTCGTGGAGGCGTAACACGCGCGGAGCAGGTCTTTGTCTTTGAGAAAGGTTTTCACATCGCGATATTTGGCAAAGCCCGCCCAAATGCCGATGCTCATCGCGTTATGAAGCCAGAGCCAATGCAGGATGTTGTCCTGCACATCGGGCTGGATATCTGCCCGCGCAAAGAGCGACTTCACCTTTTCGAGTTTATCAGTCGGGTTCCCGTCCACTTCGCCCAGATGGACTTCGCCGCCGAGATTCGTCCAGTATGCGCCATCCCGAACCGTCCCGCCGCCGTCGGGGTAGCCCATCAAGTAGCGTTCGCGCGGCAGGAGGCGGTCAATGAAATCCGCGCCATCCCAGTTGGCGGCGAAGATGAAGAAGATGGCATTGCCTGAGACGGGCGCGAGCGTCTTCACTACTTCTTCCGTTTGATACGAGTTGGTCGGGACGATGATGAACTCGTAACCGTCCGAAGGCGAAACGTCCTCGACGCATTTGAGCGCATACTTGACGATGTTCTTCCTGAGATGCCCTTTGCGTTCATCCAACAAGTCGAGCGTGACGCCATCCTTGAATTTTTCGCGCTTTCCTTTGCGGACGTAGTGAGTCACGTCCACGCCTGCTTCGGTCAGCGCCCAGCCATAGATGACCCCGATGACTCCTGTGCCAACGATGAGAGTTTTCATGTTAATCTCCTTTATCCTGTAAATTCGCGAGTGCCAGCGCGGTCAGCCCGATACCGAGCAGGGAAACCCGCCCGCGCTGACATCCAGCGTCTTGAGCGTGGATGTCACGATGACGGCAATGCCCATTGCCAGCGCAATTCCTTTCAAGGCGATCTTGACGATGTTCCTATACATGATTTTCTCCTTGCTTTTATGTCACGCCAATCCGAGCACGAGTCCCAGGATCAGAAACAGGAAAAACACGCTCTGACCTGAATGCAGGATGATGGGGAACCAGTTACTGTGGAAGCGCTTGCCAGAAAACGCAAAAATCAAATCTGCGGGAAGCGTCGCCAGAATGCCCCAGGGTTGATGAAGATGGTAGAAGGAGAAAAGGATGCCGTTCGCCACCCAATCCCATCGTCCAAAGACGCCTTCCATTTTGGGGAGCAACACGCCGCGAAAGAGGAATTCCTCGCCCAGGAATGTGTTGAACAACGCGCTCACAGCAAACAGCGCGAGCAGTCCCCACGCGCCGACCATCTGTGCGCGTAATTCGGGCGTGAACATAGCCGCCATATCGTAGCCCTCAGGCTCGGCGAAGAAGGGGAAGATAGTCGTCCATACGTCAACGAGCGTAGATCGCAAACCGATCTCCAGCGCCGCGACGAGCAGGATCAACGGGATGAGCCACCACCACAGGGCTTTCTTCGTCTCTCCGCTTCGCGCGGACTTTGGGTGGTTCAGCCAAAAGCGGCGGCTGATCGTGCTCAGACGGATGTTCCCCTCCTCACGATAAAGAATGATCATGGATAGAACAAATTGCCAGATCAGCCCGACGGTGAACAGTTTTATGCGGAGCAGACCCGCGTCCATCGGCGCGAGTCCCGCGCTGAGAGCGGGGTAGGCCACCCAGCCGAGAATCCACATCGGCGCGCCCGCTATAAACCAGATTCCCAAAATCTGCCAGAGGGTGTATTGAACTTTCTTTGAAGTTATTTCTTGAGTGGACATGGGATTTCTCCTTGCGGGATCAAAACTCCTGGCGGTTGAAGCGGCGGATGGCGATGGCGATGAACGCAATGCAGGAGATCACCGTCGAGATCAACGGCCACCAGGAGAACACGGGCTCACCGGTCATAAAAGAACCGGGCAGAGAGTTAAATTGATCCGGGGCAGGGCTAAAGATCAGCAGCAGCGGCGAGATGTAGATCAGGTCGGGGATCAAGGCTGGCCCATACCAGAATGTAAAGAAAAGGGTCATTGAC
>JAKQEE010000145.1 GCA_029558635.1 Pseudomonadota bacterium
AATTTCGGACTTAATAATTTTAGCCAGTTCAGCGAGGTTTTGGTCAACGAGGATTTGCAATTCCTTTTCGACTTTTGCCCGCCAGTTCTCAATTTTTTTTACATCGTACATGATTAGGTTATTTTAAGTTTGTAACCCTGCATCCCCGCCAAACTTGCTATGCGCGGCGGGGCGCGTGGATGCCTCAGTTAGCCGCAATAATTATCTTTTGGCGGCTCAACCCAATGTGGATATTTTGGGACAATAAGTTTTTCTGTGTATGGAAGAGTCGAGTCTATCTCCTTTAATGTGTCGTTTAATTTTTGAAGATAAATCCTCGCCTCCTTTTCATTATTCCAGTGAAAACTGCGAATAAATGTTTTTCCAAACATTAAATTCCATCCGTTCTTGTTTCTCAGTCTGTTGATTTGGACTAATCTAAACTTCATAATAAACAATTTTAAGTGGATGCCTCAGTTATCCGATTCCAAGTGATTCGCCTACGGTGATTTTCACTTTGCCAGATTTGACATCGGCCCTGAGTTCTCCGAGAGCCTGGCTGTATTCGTCATCGGTGGCCGCTTCATCCTCATCGAACAATTCAGCCTGAACGATTTTCCGTTTCCGCTCGACAAGTGCCAGCATCGCCTCGGCCATGAGTTCGTCCACGGCCTCGCTGAGTTCATGCGCGAACTTGTACTCGCTGTACTCGTATTTGATGTTAGGCGTGTTCAGGTTGAGTTTCGAGCCATCGGCCAGCACCCGAAAGCCGGTGAGCACGAGGCCTGCGTTTTCACTATGGCCGGTAAGTGTGACCTGCGTAACGAACACGTGCCGGAAGTCGAGTTTATCGAAATCATCCACGTCGTCAACGTCCGCTGGATCGGCGTATTCGCAGTACAGCGCCATGTGTGGGCGCAATGCCTCGAAGCGGTTGATCAGGTCGTCGTGGCTCAGGAAGTTGCGCAGTTTGGTCCCGGGATGTTCGCGCACGAAATCGAGAGCGCCTTCATCGTTCAGGAGTTCCTCTGTGTACCCCACTTCGAGGCCGGTCATCTGGTTGTCGGGCTGAAGGTCCTCGTCGTAGTTGGTGAGTTTGACCTTCGTGATGGTCACCTTTGAGTCTGGATGGATTTTTCTTTTCATTGTTG
>JAKQEE010000160.1 GCA_029558635.1 Pseudomonadota bacterium
CAGGCGATGCTATGATGATACGCGCTAACCCAGGGAATCCGGTTGAGGTGCGATACCTTGACGAATCGAGAGACGGACAGTTTCCGTTCTCGGTTTATACACGAAGCGACGACAGCGGGAAGGCATACAACACTCTGTGTGATTTATTCCCGGTTCTCGATTTACAGGATGTACAACTGACCGATGAAACTTTGGTATCAGTGGAACCGACTTCCAATCCTTCGCTTGTGCAGAAGACGGAAGCGGGGGACTATACATATACAGCCGGTTTCCGGCTGAACTATTTTACCACAAGGGGGTAATTGAATGGCTGGAACCTTTGAAATGAACTTTAACTATCTGTTCCAGATAGACACCACGCCCGAAGGCGCTACACGTACTTGGGCGCGCTTGGCTCGCGGGATATCAAGCATCACGCCGAACAATAACGAGAACAAGGATCAGACCGCGTATCTCGACGGCAACGGCTGGGCATCCTCGGACGTTATCGGAAAACAGCGAACCTACGACGTTGTCGGACATCGCGTTGTTGGAGACGTCGCGCAGGATTACATCGCGTCGAAGGAACTCGCCCTGGGAGATGATTGCAAGACCAATTTCCAGGCGTTCGACTCACGCGGACGCAAAATCTCTGGTTCGGTTACAATCAACGCGGTTGTCATCGGAGGCGGAGACGCGCAGGGTAAGGTAGACTTCGCCTGCTCTCTTGACCTTAACGGTGAACCCGCTCTGGTTGTCGAAGCCGCCGCCGCCGCTCTCACCGCGACCGTAGCCGCCGCCGCCGTCACTGTTGGATGCACCACATTCTCCGCGACAGCAGGCGCCGGAAACACTCTCGCGTACAAGCTGACTGCCGCAACGCAGACCGCCTACGCGAACGGATACCCTGGACTCTTGACCGCGTACACCACCGGAGCGGATATTCCCGCAACCGCTGGCCAGTATCTCGGAATGTATGAACTCGACGCAAACAAACGCGTTGTAAAGTTCGCCGTTGAACTTCTTGAAGCTGCCGACATTAAGGCTTAATCGGATGGGCGGGGCTTCGGCTCCGCCCTTTATCAAAATGGAGGTAACGAAATGAAAATCAGATCAAGTGTTAAAACTCTCGAGATAGAGGATCTCAAGGGAAAGAAAAAAGTCTACAGCTTCGAGACAGGCGACCCGGAGATACTGGAGCTATGGTTGTCGAAGGCCGAGGAAATTAAGGGGCTTGCCGAAAGCAATGTCGACGGCCAGGAAATGAAAGTGCTCTACCAGCTCGAGCGCGATTTTATCACAATGGTCCTCGGCGTAAAAAGTTGGAAGCAGATCAAAAAGGATTGCAATAATTCCGTGTTCTCCCTGTTCCCTGTATTTGCCGAGGTATCAAAACTGATAACCGATAGCATTGAAGAAAACGGCCGACTCATGGGAGCAATCAAAAAATGAACCTCCTCCTCGAAGAGCTTCCGACAACGTGCGGAGGAAAGCGATTCAATTCCGACTTCCGCGCCGCGCTGAGGTTTTTCGAGGTTTTCGAGTCAGATATTCCAGACGACGAGAAGGCGGCGAAGATAGCCGCGCTTTTTTTTCCTGAAGGATTGCCGGAAGAAGACCCCTGGCCATTCATTGAAAACTTTCTTTCAGGCGGAGACAAAAAAGGCGGAGAAGGAAAACGGTGCTTTGATTTTACGATAGACGCAGGGCGTATATTTGTTTCATTCTTTCACGCATACGGAATCGATCTTACGACAGCGAAATTACACTGGTATATTTTCCTTGAACTTTTCCGCGGGCTTCCTGATGATACGATCATGCAGAAAACAATTGAATTGAGATTAAAAGAGCCGGACAAAAACGACTCGCCAGAATATAGGCAGAAACTACGGCGCGCACAGGACGCGGTTAGACTGGACACGCCGGGACTCGGCGCACTCTTCGGGGGATGACATGGCAGACGGAAGCATAAAGATTGACACAAAGATTGATCAGGCCGGAGTTAAAAAAGGCCTAAACGAGCTGAATACAAATGTCCGCGACACTATGGGCAAGCTTGCAACCTTCGGGAAGGCTTCCCTTGGCGTCATGGCCGCAGCCGTCGGAGCTGTCGCAGCCGCAACCGGGAAGTGGCTAAAAGAGGCAG
>JAKQEE010000170.1 GCA_029558635.1 Pseudomonadota bacterium
AAGCAAGTGAGAATAGGTCTTGTACTTCATCTCCGGGTAGTGCTGCATCATCTTCTCGAACACGCCGCGCTGGATCATCAAGAATCCGGCCCCTACCCGCTCGACCTCGCAAATCCCATTTATGATGTCGAACCGGCCCTCTGGGAACGTCACGGTGTAGTCCTCTTTCATGCACTTCTTCCGATACCCACCGGCTATTACTTCCTTTTCCGAGAGCATCAGTCGTATCACAGACTCGGCCTGAAACCCTATGTCGGCGTCAAGGAACATGAAGTGCGTGTAATCAGTGCCCCTGCCGAGGAAAGCGGCGACGCACTCGTTTCTCGCGCGGCAGACGTTCGACTCGTTCCTCACGAAATACGTGTAAAACTCCACCCCCAAGTGCCAGAACAGGTTCTGCATCTTCAGAAGGCTCGCGGTGTAAACGTCGGTCAGCATCCCGCCGTAGCAGGGGGTTGCAAGCCAGAGCTTCATACCCCGGAGCTTCGCCATCTCGGACGGCGGAAGCGGCATCCCCTGTGATCTCTTTTCGCGCTTCTTGTCTTTACTCACCCGGCTCTACCTTCCTGTGGATATACTTTCCTTCCAGCGGCTTGACGTACTCGTACTTGACGCCAATATAGTTTTCAAGAGAACAAACCCTCGACATCAAGTAATCAACCAAATCCTTCGCCCATGCGTGGTCTTTTTGTAAAATTTTGAACTTCTCGCGCAATTCCTTATCCTTCATGACTTCCTCACTAACCATGAACTACCCAAAGGCTGCACCCCTGGGAACGACTCCTGAACTGCCCTCGCAACACCGGGCCAGTTTATATCATGACCGCCGAAATACCCACCCTGCTTCACCTTCGGCCACCACGCCCGTATGTCAGCAAGCACGTCCTCGTACTCGTGACTCGCGTCGATAAACACACCAACAAGGCTTTCGTCCTTGTAGTCCTTCGCTGCCTCGACGCTCGGCTTCCTCACGGGAACGATATATCCCCCGCGAATCCAGCCATCAACATTCTCGCAAAACTCGGCGTACACATCATGCTGCGCCACATAAAGCTTGTGCTCCTCGCTGCCCTCCCACGTATCAACACAGTACAAAACCAACCCACCGTCCATCAAATCAGACTGCACCGCAAAATACGCCGAACTTCTACCAAGCCAACTCCCAACCTCAACAAAAATGCCTTCTCGCGATTCGTCAATCACCCGCGAGTATATATCCTGAAAATCAAACCAGCCAGGTATCTCATACCACTTCTTCATGATCTATCACCATTACACCCGTACCGTCGTTCAGCCCAAACTCCCAAGTGCATCCCAATATAATAAGTCGATAATAACGATACCATGCGCGCGAGGTAGTCTCCATTGTTCACGAACTCTATCTCAGAACATATTAAAGCGCATACGTTTAAAACAAGCGCAGCCCATCCCAACCTAACCCACATAGTACGTCACCACGCAATGGCATATCCATAGAAGTTGCATCAACCACATGGAATATATGAATCCGTAAAAGACCTGCTCGTCTCTGTCAAATATGTCATAGGTTTTATACACCAAAAACGCAACTCCCGCCACCCACAAAATAACCGTTAAGACGTAAAACAAACTATACCAATGCATCATGCTTGGCCGTCAGTTTTTTTTCTGTATTCATGAGTTGCTTTTTTTTCTGGAATATATACATACGACACACCCAAGAAATCTTCCAGCTTGCTCATTCTTGTAGCAGCCATATTCCCGCGAGCACGCACCATGAACCTAAACTCATCAAGTTCTTTCTTCAACCTAATGACTTCTTCGCGCAACTCCTTATCCTTCATGGTCGCCTCCCACTAGTTCCTTGTAAGCTACAATACCTATGTAACTACCATACGCGGCCGCTACATATATCGTCAATCCAAGCCCTATCAGTGGGTAATATACAGACACTACACGGGCAACAGTCATGGCCACGATAAAAATACCAAAAACCACCCACTCGGATAGCGACATGGGGCAACCGATAGCCCGGAGAACACGCACCACTATCACTTTAAGTTTCTTCATTCTTCACCGTCCACACTGCACTTTTCTTCCCACCACCACCCTCGCCACCGCACGCAATACGAAACTTCCGCACAAACTCACCAGCGTCAAATTCGCCGTCCGACTCCACACGGATAAATAGCCTCCCCGCGTCCTCGTAATACACACACACCGCCTCAATCCCGCGCTTGCCCACCCGATCCGACATCAAGCCCATTATCAGCTTCACGTCCTCCACCGGGCCAATAGCTTCAAGTGGGACGAATACCACCACGGGAAAAACCTCCAAAATTTTCTGCTGGCTCAGTGAGGGGAATCAAGCCCAAACCCCCCGGCCCCATGGACAGGGGGGGGCGTCTCCCGAATCCCAGCCACACGCCGGCCCGCGCTATCCCGCACGCCTACCGTCGAGTAGCACCGTAGCTAGTATCAGTGCGAACAACACTAAACATGCGTATAGTATAAAGGTCATGAGTTATCAGGCCTCATAATCGCGGCTAGGGTTTGGGGCGCCTCCCGTCCCTCACTCACCGCGCACCTCCCGGAACCATCATCCGTATTGGCCTGTCGTCTAGGTCGTCTCCATCCTGGACAGCCTGGGAGGCGTCTATGGTGTACTCAGCGGGGATGTCTACCTGCACCCGGCCAGCGCTATCCTTGACCGGGAAAAACTGGAATATGTTGACGCTCTTCGGGGCCGGTTGATCCGCACCCGTGAGGCGGGCTATACTGTCGTTGATGTCGCGTTGTAGCCTGATCCGCGTCTCCCGCTTGTCAATGCCCTCGCAATCTCGGTATTGCTGCTCGTATCTCGCCAGGATCAGCGGCCGGTATTGGTCTATTTCGGCGGTTGATAGCTTCAGCCGCTGTTTGGCAGTTACCATATACCTGCGTATCTGTCGTGGTTGTACCCCAAATACAGGGGAAAGGGTGGATTGTATCGCGGAAGTGCTATGCCCGGCTACTATCATATCTATTATGCGGGTAATGATTATGTCGGCGTCTGGTCTATTACGGGGCAATTATGACCTCGGATCGCGCGGAATGTCTAGTGTATTGGTAGTATATGGCATGATTATCGGCCCCGGAACCTCTGATTGCGGCGTAATGTGCGCGGCTATCATACCCATCAGGCGCGCGAGAGAGGGAGAATATCCTGAGTGCTGGATATAGTATTGCGCCCAGGCGTCAACATCGCGTACACGCGCGGCCAATCGCTCGGTGGTGGCGCTTATGTCGGTATTATAGGGCGTCACCCCGCCAGCCTCTCGCGTAAGGATATAATAGACTGCCGTAATTGCTCGGCATTAGCAGCGACGTCAATCACGCGCGGACGGTGTATTTCAGGCGCGCGCTCCAGGGTGTCAACGAGTATGTCCATGATCTCGCTGCACCGCCTCGCGGCCCGGTTCAGCCTTTCTTCATATGTATACATTCACGCGCCCGCCATTAGCGTACCAGGCATCCAATAGGCCGCATAATATCCCCCCTCGCGGCGCAGCTCAAGGGCCATACAACACAGGCCGCACACATACAGCCACTCATGCCCACCAGTTGGGCCGGTCTCTACCATACAGCAATACCGTTTCACCCCGCGCCCTAGGTCCGTACCACATCTATCACACGTCATGATGCAATGTACTAAACATCCGTATATATGTCAACAACTTTTTTCCGCGTTTTGCACTTTTTTTTCGTGCCCGGAAAAAATTGCAAAAAATGCTTGACAAATCACGATAGCGTAAGTACAGTATATATCGTAAGACGCAATGGTCTTTGACAACCGACGGGCCGGAGAGTGTGACACACTCGACGCCATTCACGCCACCGACGCCGAGGAATACGGCAGGCGCGGCAAGCGACGGCAAGACGGCCCTAATCAATCTCCACTCTTTCTTCCTGCCCTCCATCGGAGAGGGCAGAATACAAATAGTGGAGTGTGACACATGAATCATGCAGACAGCCGAGAAACTTTTGTTGTGTGCCCGCGCTGCCATGGATATGGCGCGAACCATGCCGACGCGCCCAACACACATTGTCATTTGTGCGGCGGCGACGGTAAAGTGTGGGAAAAAGATGGATATTACCGCCGGAAATACCAACGCAAAGATACGGCGGTTCTGTGGTAGTATTAACGCCTTATGCTCTCCCGTTACGGCGGGATTGCACAAGCCGTTAAATATACATAGGAGAGTGATAATATGAGCACAGAGATAATCAACACTATCGACTACGACTATCCGTCATGTGGAGGCATCCGCGTAGTACGTGGCCGGACACGGTACACGATCGAGCGTGAGAGCAACCGGACCGGCAACCGGACCGGGATCAAGGTCACTATGGCCATTACGCCACAGCGCGACGAGTGGGACGCCACAGACTGGGAGGACGTAATAGAGGCGATCATCCGGGGCGACTACCGCAACATCTACCGTGACAAGCGCATCATATCGCGCGGCTACGTGGTCGAATAGTTAACGCCTTATGGCCGGGCATTATGTGCCCGGACACAAGCCGTTAAAAAAATAGAGAGGTGCAGCAATGAGCAAAAAACAGAAGGGATTTGTGGAGTATGTCAAGCAGCAATACGCAAAACGCGGTATAATCATCGACCGCGTGAAGGTATACGGGCGTACAATCTGTTTGTACGCCGCCGGTGAGATTGTGTACTCTATCGATAGGAGGGCATAAAAAGCTGGGCATGTACTGGAGTATTCGTAAGTAGCACCACCCGCCCGGCGCAGCCCTCGACGAAAGGCGGCCGGGCAAAGCAACAAAAACTATATGGAGGAACTATGAACAAGCCAAAGAGAGTAAGAGTCAATTATCGATTGCGCCCCAATATCAAAGAGAGTGTCGAACAGATAGCCACGGAAACAGGGAAGACAATGACTGAGGTCATCGAGGAAGCCGTGAAACTATACGTTGAATCGATAGCCACGAACCCGGCCGAATAAGCCGGGTTTTTTCTTGTCCAAACCATACGACAGTTTTCAAAGAGAAAGGCAAGGCAAATATACTATACACTTGTTTAGTTGTCAAGCATTTTTTGTGAGTAACCAGAAATAAATTTGCTCAGTTATCCAGCCGGTTAAATAAGCGAATGGCTCATCATTTTCGATTGAGCGTTCCATGTCACAATCGCGGCAAATGTTTGAAACTACATGCTGTATTTCATGCGCGATAGTGGAGTGGTCGGACGGTTCTCCGAAGATCAACTTTTGGCGTATCCACACCACGGAAGAGCCGATGTAGCCACCATAAGAACAGTGTCGAGTGCAGAATAGAGATTCTCCAGTCTCGCCCCAGGATATATTCATGTTCTGCCGCGAGTATCGGTCAATCTCCTTTTCGTCAAGAAGATAGCAGAAATGCACCTTGTGACCGTATGGCTGGACCGTGAAAGAGAATGTGCCTTTACCGCGATATTTCAAGCAATCTCCTAGGGAAAAGAGTATCACGCGGCGAGTCGTCCGATCTTCCGCGATTTGCGCCGGCCGGGGTCGAACCGACATCTCCACGCCTTCAAGGGCTATGGCGGTGCTCCATTTCACCACGACGCAATTTTTGAACTGCACCACTGTTCCCCGAAAACTCGCCATTAGCGGGTATGCCTACGGGCGATCCACCGGCAATTCAAAGAGATGCAGTTCAAAATTTGGACGCGCCCGGTATCGAGCCGGGGTCCGCGACGTTCCGCTTTGGGCTTGTGTCGCGTCGAACCATTCCGCGCCCCTATAAAATACTTTTGAATACGCTTATCTCGAATGTCCAGAAAAAGCAATACAACGATATTGTGATCCAGTCTCCAGAGTGACGCCGCACGACAAAAGACGGCCAAAAAGACAACTGCCAATTACGTCCACCAATACCGCTGAATGATGATAGTATGTTATAACCACAAATAAAACAATACATGGCGCTCTCCTTGTGTTTGATTAACGGGGCTTCCACCCGCCGCCACCGATGCCCACCCCACCGATGTCTGGTTCACACCCTAAACGCCATTTGTGTGACCGCCCACAAAACCCTGCGAATTTCGCATTGTCAAGAGGCGCGCAGGGTCACACTTTCGCTACGCTGGCAGTGTGGGCCTCGATAGCCGTTTTTATACTGGTGTTCGTCGTCCAGTTGGTTGCGATGGCAACGCCTGACATGCGCTGTACCGGCCGGTCGTTCTCACATGGAGCCAACAATCGCAACCTACATTACAAGTACCATTCCAGCGCGGAAATGTCAAGCAAAAAATAAAAAAAAACTTGACACGCGCAACATCTCATGCCACCTTGAATCTCCACTCGCTGCGGGGCTTCCCCGCGTCCATGTGGACCTCCTGCCCGATACCTGTCGGGCCTCGCCACCCGGCGAGTTTACCGCTCAGCAATGGGCGGTATTTTTTTGTCCGCGCCCAGAAAAAATTACAAAATTGGATTGACTTATTTTTCAATATCGACGACATTGTAATCAGTTAATTGGTGGCGACCAAAAACGCTAGGAGGTAAGCATGGGTAAAGAAGAACTGTTGAGGGCATTACTGTCGGGTGGTTCCAATGACGATGGTCCGAAGGCCGTAACCGGGCAGGAGCGCGAGCGCGTGTTCGAGGAAATGCAGCACCTTGATCTGAAGCCGGGCGATAAGGTGTGCTGGATTTCCGAGGAGTACCGTGATGCGATGTTCCCGGCGGTTGGCGAAGTGGCCGAAGTTTTCCGTGTGTTCCCGATCGTAACCAAAGCGCACGTTGGCGGCAATCACGATACCGATGAGAACGATTTTTCCATTCTCACGAAAAAGGACGGAACATACTACGAATACGCTTTCGACAGCCGACGCTTCAAGCTCGTAGAATAGATTCACAGCCCCGCGCAGCCCTCGACGAAAGGCGGCCGGGCAAAGCACAAGGAGGACATCATGAACGACCGCACCTATTACTTTAACCGCTGGCTCATGACTTACGGTACACCCGAAGGCTTCGCCGATTGGTGGAGACATCAAATTAAATTACACGGAGGCGCGATGACGACTGACCCACGAGTACCGTTTTCGGTTTCGCTGCACAAGAGCGCTGCCGACAAGATCGAGCGCTATGTCGCAAAGATAGTCCGCGCGGAAAAGGTGAAGCGCGGCGC
>JAKQEE010000173.1 GCA_029558635.1 Pseudomonadota bacterium
TATTTCGCAGAGGTGCTGGCCCGCCGCCTGGACGCCGCCCTGTTGCCGGCCCTGCCGTTTGGCACCTGTTTCGAACAGAGCGGCTTTCGCGGCTCGATCGGCATCAAGCCGGAAACCCAAATGGCGCTCTTGCGCGATATCGGCGCCCGCCTGGAAGAACAGAATTTTTCGCTGCTGATTGTGGTCAACATGCACGGCGGCAACTTTTCGCTTGCACCGGTGATCCGGGAATTCAATCGCAGCGATCGACATCTTAAAATGTTGCTCTGTTATCCGCCCGAGCTGGTGCCCGCTATTGACGGCGATCTGCACGCCGGCGAATGGGAGACCAGCTTGATGTTGGCTCTGTTTCCGGATCATGTCGGAAAAGATCGGATCGATCTGAGCGACGAGCGCTGGCTGAATGGTGAATTTCGACCGGCGGATTTGAATCATTGGGGGGTCGGCGCGATCGCCCCGCATGGCGCGGTGGGCTTTCCTTCGCGCGCCAGCGCCGAGACCGGCAAGCGCATCGCCGCTGACCTCGAGGCGGCTCTCTACAGCTGGGCAGACAAAAGGTTGGCCTGGCTTGCCGAATCGCCTTCCTATCACGGGTGCACCGGTCTCTCCCTGCGTCAATTGTTGCCGTCCGACCTGCAATCGGCGCTCCAACTCAGCACAGCAGCCGGCTGGAACCAGGTCATCGGCGATTGGGAGAGCTTCCTGCGCCTGAACCCGCTCGGTTGTTTCGCCGCAATCATCAACGGCCGCCTTGTCGGAACTGCGACCACCATTGATTATGAATCAAAAATGGGCTGGATCGGTATGGTGTTGGTGGATCACCAATTTCGCCGGCAAGGCATCGGTCGGGAACTGCTGCATCGAGCTCTCGAAGAGCTGGCCGGCTGCCGTATAATCGGCCTCGACGCCACCAAAGAAGGAGAACCTCTCTATCAGAGCCTGGGTTTTCAGACAAAAGCGAGAGTGGTGCGTTTTTATCGCTCTATCCAAATAAAACAAGCCCAATCCCCGCAAAGCGCAGTCAGGGTTCGCTCGATGGTTGCCCGGGATCTCGAACGCATCATCGAATTCGATACCGAGAGGTTCGGGGTTTCACGATATTCTTTGCTCGTCGATCGCTTGAAAGGGTGTCCTGGGGCTGCAATGGTGGCGGAAAACAAGGGCAGAACCATTGGGTATGCAATGGCGCGGCCGGGCCGAAACGGCGATCATATCGGCCCGCTGGTCGCTGATTCGTTCGATTGCGCGCGATCGCTGCTGAATGCGCAAATCACCCGTTGCTCAACCAGTGGATTGTTTCTGGATACGTTGTTGCTCACGGATTCTTGGCGAAAATATTTGCAGCAGATGGGTTTTGCAGAGACAAGGGTTTTTCAGCGCATGTGGAAGGGAACGACCGCAACCTGGGGGGTCCAAAAGACGCAATTCGCCCAAAGCGGCCCGGAATTGGGGTGATGAGCAGCGCGGGTATCAGCGTCGATTGTTTTTATTGGATTAAATGAAAAATAATTTTTGTTATTCTTGCAAAATCGCGTTAATCAGAACGATGGAACACGATTGATCCTATGTGAAGAAAAAATATTGCTTTTGTTGTTAAAAGTTCGTATATATTAATTATACTATCATACCGAGATTTGGTGTTGACCGAACCGGATTCGGTGCGAATCACCGAATCCGAGTCTGATCTTGAAAGAGGATCGGCATTCTGTTTGGACGGAATCCAAACACAAAAATCGATTCATCACACTCGACCCATGAAAACTTGGCGGCCCGGGGGAAGAGAATTGACACCTTGTCGAAATTTTTCAACAGCCATCCCGAGTGTTCGCTATTTGACTCGAAATCGTCAGCACCTGCCTGCTGCGCTCTGATCCGCCCATTCAATGCAGGGTGCAGGTGAGGCGAATGCCGAGTCAGGAGTGAGCCTTTTCTTGTTTGGAGGATGATATGACAAAGGCAGTTCGAATGGCGTTTGCTGGAATGGTTGGATTCATCGCCATCCTCTTCCTTTGCCCGGCATCTCAGGGTGGTATCCCTTATGCAAAAAGAGTGGTTGGCGAAGAACTCCGACGAACCATCTCTGTCGACAGTGCAGATATCGATCTTGACGGCGATATCGACCTGTTGGGTGCATCTCGGTTGGAAAACAGCATAGCCTGGTGGGAAAACGATGGTCAGCAAAATTTCACCGAGCATGTGATCACTTCTGCTTTTGGAGGCGCCTACTTTATCGACGGCGTCGATGTCGACGGCGATGGCGATACCGATGTGTTGGCAGCGGCGCGCATGGCTGATCTGGTAGTCTGGTTCGATAATGAAGGCGACGGCCACTTTAGCGAGCGGGTGGTGGGCTCTTCGTTTCGCGCCGCCAGTTGTGTGCACGGACTGGACATGGATGGGGACGGCGATATCGATGTATTGGCGGTTGCCGAAGCCGATGACAAGATCTCGTGGTTTGAAAACAACGGCCGGCAATGGTTTACCCAACATGTGGTCGACGACGATTTTGCACAGGCGCGTTTTGCCGTGGGTTGTGATCTCGATATCGACGGAGATATGGATATCGTCGCATGCAGCTATGACAGCGCCCGGGTTGCCTGGTTCGAAAACGACGGATCCATGCATTTCACCAAACAACTCATCGCCTATCCTTTTCCCGGCGCCAACATGGTGATGCCGGCCGATATGGACGGCGATGGCGATATCGATCTGGTGGGCGCGGCAGATACCGCCAAAGCGATCAAGTGGTGGGAAAATGACGGCCAAATGAATTGGATCGGCCACACCCTGGCCAGTGACGCCAATGGTGCTCTGGCGGTCTGTCCGGCGGATGTCAATCTCGACGGTCACATGGACGTGGTGGCCGCGGTCTATTGGGATGACGATGTCTTGCTGTTCTATAACGATGGCTATCAGAACTTTTCCAAAGAGACCCTGGATACCAATTTCGACGGCGCTCACAGTATTTTGCCTCTCGATCTCGACGGTGACGGCGATATCGATGTGGTTGCCGGCGCATACAAGTACAGCAGCGGTGACATCAAATGGTATGAAAACCGCATCGTTTCCATTTCAGCCGATGCGGCGG
Organism: Pseudomonadota bacterium; assembly: GCA_029558635.1. Classification (GTDB taxonomy): domain Bacteria; phylum Pseudomonadota; class Alphaproteobacteria; order Micavibrionales; family Micavibrionaceae; genus UBA1573. The sequence goes on from JAKQEE010000173.1 coordinate 3,089, forward strand.
GCAACCGCAAAGAAGCCTTTGGCGCCACTGAAACTGTTTACGGCCGCACTCAAGGTCTGGATCTGGCGGCTGGCACTTATCCCATGCATGTGGTTCGCCATTTCCGCGGCTGGAATTCTCTGCTCAATCAGCCCATTCCTTCACGAGTCGATTTTCCCGGCACGTTAAATGACCCGCGGCAAGAAATCACTGTTCACGACGGCAATATCGGTTTGCCCGGAGGATTGCCCGATTTGGTGTGGCCTGCTCCGCCGGGTGAGATCGATCTCTTCGACATCGTCGTCGACATCAATCGCGATGGCGATTATGATCCGCCTGTTGATTTGCTGGATGCGGATTTTGCCGTACCGTTTGGATTCTCCTTGCCGGTGCAATTGAGCCGCTTCACCGCGACCCGGCAAGACAACGGAATTTTGCTCTCCTGGCAAACCGAAAGCGAACAGGATAATCTCGGATTCGAGTTGCAGCTGCGTGAAGAAGAGTCTGCCCCTTATCTTGTTTTGGCCTCTTATCGCCATGTATCCGAGTTGGTCGGCGCCGGTCAATCCGATTCACCGATCACCTATGAGTATTTGCACAACGATCCACCAAAAAGCCCGGTGCTCTATTACCGCCTGGTGCAGATCGATGCTTCCGGTGCACGGCATGAATATCAGCCGATCGAAATCTATTCCGACCTGAACGACCTGGTTGTGCCACAGGAGTTCCGTCTGCTGCCGGTTTACCCCAACCCATTCAACAATCAGACAATAGTCGCTTTTGAACTTCCGGAACCAGGAGAAGTAACCGTGCAGCTGGTCGATGTTTTGGGCCGCACAGTCCGGGCAGTGCTGCAGGCCAATTTGACCACAGGAATCCACCGCGTGCCTGTCGATGCTGCGGGATTGCCCTCGGGAATTTATCTGGTGAGAGTTCAGGCTGGCAGCCAAAATACAGTCGGCAAATTGCTCTTGCTGCGGTAAGCGATTCAGTGCAGTTGACTTTTATGTTCTGCCGGCGGGATGAATCCATCCCGCCGGATTGATGGCTCTATTTTCTTGCTCATTGCTCTTGTGCTGCCGCATCTTCCAGCCAGCGGATCAGTGTCTCTATCGTAGGCAATTTGCCGCTGGCAACCAGCTTGTCGTTGATGATCAATCCCGGAGTCATAAAGACCCCCAATTCCAGAAATTGTTCGATATCGGTTATTTTCTGCAATTGTGCAGCGAGTTTTTTTTCCTCGATCACTTGCTGGCACATCTGTGCCAGCTTTTCGCAGGTTGGGCAACCGGACCCCACTACTTTGATGGTCATCATCGTCTGTGCTTTCATTTGTTTGAGTGTGATACTCTTGCAGTTTTTCGATCTCCGGACTGGCCTTGAAGGTCACATCAGTTTGCCCGATAACATAACCAATATCGACCTGGAGATCAACGCTTTTCTTGCATGATCTCGGCGCTTGCTGCATTTTTCGATTCGGCAAACTCGTGCGCAATTTCACAAGGGATGAGTCTCCCTATCGGGTAACCCAATGAGGTAGAAATGCGTCTGGCGTTTATCGGATTTCGACATGACCATGTTCTCGCTCTTTATCGCGCGGTGAAGGAGCGCTCGGATATCGAGGTCGTCGCCCTTTGCGAACCCGATGTTGACCAACGCAAAATACTGGCTGCCCGGCATGGCATCGCGTTCACACACGATTCAGCCGGCGATCTGCTGCACGCCGTCGAGTGCGATGCTGTCGTCATCGGCGATGTGTATGCGCGCCGCGGGGCATTGGCCGTGCAAGCCCTGGAAGCAAATCGCCATGTGCTCAGCGACAAACCGATCTGCACAGAGTTAGACGAGTGGCGGCGGATCGAAGAACTGTGCCGGCAGAAGGGATTGAAATTCGGCTGCCAGTTCGATCTGCGCGATGCCGCGCCTTTTATCGGCGCGCGGCAGGCGATTCGAATCGGTTTGTTGGGAGAAATCCTGGCCGTTCAATTCGGCGGTCAACACCCCTTGCTGCGGCAAACCCGGCCTTCGTGGTATTTTGAACCCGGGATGCATGGCGGAACAATCAACGATATCGCAGTTCATGCCCTCGATGTGATCCCCTGGATTACCGGTTCGCCGGTCAGCCGCATCGAAGCCGCGCGCACCTGGAACGCCTGCACGCCCGATGTGCCCTATTTTTGCGACGGTGCTCAACTTATGTTCTCGCTCGAAAATCAGGCCGGCGTCATCGGCGATGTTTCCTATTTCAGCCCCGACACCCAGGGCTACGCCTTGCCCCACTATTGGCGCATGACATTCTGGGGCGAAAAGGGGATGCTCGAAACTGCTTGTTGCAGCGATTCGCTGCTTGTGGCGCTGCAGGGCGAAACCATACCGCGGGCACTGCCTCTGCCATCCGGTCGCAGCTTGGGTTATCTCGAGGATTTTCAGCGCGATATTTTGGGGACTGCTGATGGCGATTCCCTGACCACCGAAAAGGTATTGAGTGCCGCGCGTTTCGCTCTGCTGGCGCAGAAACAAGCCGACAGCACGATATAGACAAACACCACCCCTCCTGCACGTCCACTCCTGAACGATTTCCTGCTATTTTTGGCTTGAATATTGCCTGTCCATCACCGATCCCTTTCATTCGCTGTCCATTAGTCTTTTTTATGGCCAAATCGGTGCTGCTGCATGAGAGTGATTTCAAAATTGTGGCAACAACGCCACATCTGTCAGCGGTCAGAAAAATCAACTTGAAATGAGACAATATGGTACGGTTTACAGGATTATTTATCTTCTTTTGCCTGATTCAAGCAGTGGCGGCCCAGCCTGTACATCAACGCCTCATTGCCCAGCATTCCTTGGATCACGGCGATTCGACGACAGAAATGGCGATCACTCAAACGAACGGTCGCTTTTTGCCGGGGCAAGGCTACCAAACGCACCAGATTTCCAGCCAGATGTTCATCGCCCTCACGCGCAATTTGCCGCCGCAAGGAACTTTTGCAATCGATGTCTTGAATTTCGACCCGGCCAACCAAAATACCAGCGAAAAACAACCCCTGGTCAGTCTTCTCTCGCAGCCTCACGGCACAAAGGACATCTTTTACGGCGATGGCAGCTGGGCACAGATTCGAACCGGACAGGTCTACACAAGCGGAGTGCCTGGCGAGGCCGGATTCAAGATCGATATCGGTGCGTGCGGACTCGATTCCCGCGAGGATGTCCGCCTGCTGGAGAACGCAACCTGGAATCCGGAACAGCGGCACGAGTTCAAAATGGTCTGGACCACTGGAAAGATCTATTTCATCCTCGATGGGGCAGTGTTGATGCAGGCTCCTTTTGTCGGGCAGATCGAACCCTTTCGCTATTTTTACATCGGCCGCACCAATCAAGGCCCGAACTATGGGTCGCAACCCGGCTTGATCTATTCGAATCTGCGGCTCTACGAGGCAGGGGAGCCGTTGCAGGATACCCTGCCCCCGATTCTGCTGTCAGCGCATCCCATCAACGCCTCATTGCTCCATGTCGAATTCAACGAGCCGATCGATGAGGGTATCGCGGTTCAAACAGCTCGTTATGTGATTGCTCCGGATTTGGATGTTTATTCCGCTCAGGTGCAGCCCGGCGGTCGGGAAGTGCAGCTGCAGACTGCCGAGCATAAAGACGGGCAAACCTATCGGCTGACGGTCACCGGTATTGCCGACTGTGCAGAACCGGCCAATCTTCTCGAGATGGCTCTGATGAACTATGTCTACCGATTTTCCGGTGTGCAGGATGTTCTGCCGCCACATTGCTTGGTCGATTCGCTCGATATCGGCGATCCCTGTTACAGCGATCGTCCCTATTTGCTGACCCACCTGCCGGATTCTCTGCGAGGACGCATCTGGGTGGTCACCGCCAACGACGACAAATTGATCGCTGCTGAAGAGTTTATCACTTTTACGGTTCTCCGGCGCAGCCGCATCACAGTGGCTTACGATTTGCAAATAACTCCCTTGCCTGCCTGGTTGCAAAACTGGCGTCAAACGGGTGCGATTATCCGCACTGAGGACAGCGACTTTGTCTGTTATCAGAAGACGTTCGATGCCGGCCGGGTATCGCTCGGCGGCAATTCCGGCGGCAATTCGTCCAGTATGTATTTGATTTTGGTTGAGTTGTTGGACGATTCGGTGATCGACACCCGGCCGCCTGATCCTCCGGTTGGTCTGCGGGTGGAAGTCCTCCCCTGAAGAAAAAATGACGGCTTGCCTTCTGGACGTCGCCAGGGAGCAAACCGTTATCTGCTTTCACCAATCGAAATGCTGAAACCGAATCTCCGTCGTTTTGCCTGTGATCGATCTCTAGGCCTGCAGAGAGAGGGTCATCAACGAATGCGGGGGCACCTGTATCAATTCATCGACGGTAGGTTTCACATCCCGGGGGGTAATTGCATGCGGCAAATCGAAACTGTTGTGCTCGCGCGGATCTTGGGCAGAGAGCAGGCGAACGGATCGAATTGTGTGAAGGGCATGGATCATCCGGCACTCGACGGCAAACGATCGCTCGAGGTCGATGTTGATGAGGGAGATAAAAATGGAGCCGTCTTTTGCGATTGTAGCCGATAGAGAGAGCGCCGGCCGCTGTTGTTGATCTGGAAAATCGAGCCTGGGCAGTGGTGAAAAGTCAACGTCGAGCAATTGGCCGTTTCGGTGCGGTTTGAGCAGATCGAAGACATGAAAAGTGGGAGTCAGGACGATCCGGTCGCCGCGCGTATGGATCAGCGCCTGCAGGACATTGATGGTTTGCGCCATATTGGCCATTTCAAGAGTGCCGGCATATCGGTGAAACAAATGGAATGAGGCGGCGGCAAACAGAGCATCGCGCAGTGTGTTCTGTTGCTGAAGACCATTTTCAACCACAGCCTGGCGATGCCAAACACCCCATTCGTCCAATGCCAGACCGATGCGATGATCGGCGGTGCTGAAAGCGGTCACCAGTTCAGAAGCCCTCCTGAGGTGGCGATCCATGATGTCGATGGCGGCAAAAAGCTGATAATACTCCTGATCGCTGAAATTAACCTCTTCGCCCATCCAGCCGCTGTAGATGTGAAGGGCCAGCAGATCGACATGGTCCAGCGCTCCCTGCATGGCAGCGAGAAAACGCTCGTCCCAGTCAGGGAAATCAGGATAGGAACCACAGGCGATGAGCCGTACATCGCGGCCGCCCATGGGCCGCAAATAAGCTGCGAATCGCCGATAGAGATCCGCGTAAACCTCGGGCCGCATTTTGCCGCCGCACCCCCAGCTTTCGTTGCCGATCCCCCAGTAACGCACGTTATAAGGTTCGCTAAAACCGTTTTTTTTGCGCAGAGCGGTGAATTCGGTATCCTGATTCGAATTGCAGTATTCCATCCAGTTGATCGCTTCCTGGACCGAACCGCTGCCGACGTTGACAACCAGATAGGGCTTGGTATTGATCAGGCGGCAAAAGGCCAGGAACTCATCGGTGCCAAAGGCATTGTTTTCCGGCTGTTTCCACCAGAGGTTGTGCCGTCGCGGCCGTTGCGGTCGGTCGCCGACACCGTCGAGCCAATGATAGTTGTCGGCAAAACAACCGCCTGGCCAGCGCACCACTGGCAGCTCCAGCGCCCTGAGCGCTGAAATGACATCAAGGCGCAGGCCGCGGTCATGAGCAATGGTCGATGAGTCGCCGACCCACAGACCGGGATAAATGCAGCGGCCGAGATGTTCGGCGAACTGGCCGTAAAGGTTGGGATCGATCCGTTGACCGGTGGTCCGATGTGGATCGATTTGCAGGCGAATCGGCGCAGATTCCAAATGATCTCCGATTTTAGGTAGGTTGACGGGTTTGATTAGGAGACAAAGAGAATAACCATATAACCGACAAACAGCAACAACAGAACTCCGCCATGCCAGCGGTTCAGAATGGATCGTCGAACCATCATCGGCAGGATCAAGATCGCGAAAAAGAGCATGGTAAAGAGATCCAGTTGGCTGATATCCGAGGATTGGATGGGGTGGACCAGTGACGAGACACCGAGAATGGCCAGGATGTTAAAAATGTTTGAGCCTATGACATTGCCCACGGCAATGTCGCCCTCTTTTTTTTGCGCCGCCATCACCGAAGTGGCGAGCTCGGGCAAACTGGTTCCCACCGCAACGATAGTCAGGCCGATAACCGCTTCACTGACACCAAAGTCGCGCGCGATTGTCACCGCTCCGGAAACCAGGGCAATGGAACCCAGAACCAAAGCAACCAGGCCGCCGATCACCAAAACGGCGTCCTTGACTATCGAATATTCTTTATCGGCTATGAATTCGGATTTGGCCCGTTCGCGTCGGCTGAGGTGCACCTTGATGATCAAATAGACAACGAGAACAGTCACAAAGAAGCCGCCTTCCCAGCGCGCCACGGTGTGATCGCGCAAGAAGAAAATCAGCAAGAGTGAGACGAACAGCAGAAAGGGTATTTCGCGATGGATGATTTTGCGATGGATGGCCAGCGGACGGAAAATCGCTGCCAGGCCGAGAATCAGCCCGATATTGCAGATGTTGGAGCCGATGACGTTGCCCAGCGAGATGTCACCCTTGTAGTCCAGAGCCGCCTGCAAACTGACCCCCAACTCGGGGCTGCTCGTCCCAAACGCCACGACCGTCAATCCGACGACCAGCGGGGAAATTCCCAGACGAAGCGCTGCTGCCGAGCTGCCGCGCACCAGCCATTCCGCACCGAGATACAAAAATCCCAGGCCAAAGAAAAATAAGAGATAAGCCATATCTACTCCGGGCTGACTTGAAGGATTAACTACCTGATCGGGTCAAAGAGGCAGCCGCTCCGACAAGGCGAGTGCCATTGCTCGATTGCAGCGGTTTCTTGCCGCTGGCCGTTCAGTGTCGTCTTTTTAAAAAGGGAATCAGGATTCGAATGGTTCGCCTGTCGCGCGGAAAAATAGCGGTTTTTTGACGGAAAACAAACAGAAAAATATCTGGCAGGTTACTCGAGTCGAAACCGGATGGGAACGGCGACCTCGACGCGCACCGGCTTGCCCATTGATTGGGCCGGTACCCAGGTCACCGACCGAATGGCCTCGCGGGCGGCGTGGTCAA
>JAKQEE010000217.1 GCA_029558635.1 Pseudomonadota bacterium
TATCGGGTCTTCCGTGGTATATAATATATGGAGTATGTCGTAGCGTTACCATCCAAAAGAATAACAACCGTCGCATTGGAATGCTGAAGAAAAACAAATCGGGTCTATGGCCGTATCGGAAGCTCTCAGAGTTCCGCTTTAATGACCCTATCGCGAATGATAAAGGTTCGTAGAAACCCCTTCGGGTCAATCAAACAAAATAGGCTCTTTTTTGCAGGGGTCGAAATAAAGGTGATATAATAACCCTATGAATAAGCGTGGAAAATGCTATTTTTCAGAAAAATACATAAGGAAAGGGGGTGTCCTGCTCCTCTCTTAGTCGAGAGGACAGGGGATTATGCGTTCGAAAAGGTTCTATTCTCTACCCGTTATTCTCGTCGCGCTGCTATTTGCCCTTATTGGCTGTTTCCCCGTCGGAAAAGTAGATAAAACGCCGCCGGTCGTGGAAACCCCGGTAATCGCGCTATCTGCCACAACGGTTCCGGAAAGCGGCGGTGGAATGACGGTGACGGTCAATGTTACGGCGCAAGACGCGGCCAGCAACTTGAAAGATGCCGCGATCACCTTAACTTGGAACAGTGTGGCTTCGGACTCCCGGGCCACGGGAAACCTTACGAAAACCGTTGCCTATTCCGCGGTGAAATCTGGCACGGCGACAGCGGCCTTCACCGTGAATATGCTGGGTTCCGATTTTGCGCTGCCGCAGGGAACCTATTCCTTCAGCGTTTCAGCGGTTGTACGAGACGTGAAGCTGAATACGGCGGAACCGAAAACCGCGACGGCCGGTCAAAATCTGACGGTTCAGAAGTCCGCGGACCATTCCCCGACGATCAGCGTGACTTACTCACCGTTGTCAGGTGGAAAAGTGGGTATTCCGTTTACGGCTAATGTAGTCGGTGCGGACAGTGACGGTGATCTCACCTATTTAGAGTTCTATATTCTATCGGATACCGCGACGGTTGTGTACAAGACGGCAACCTCCGCCGGGGCTCCGAGTTTGACGGTCGCGAGCGGGCAAGTGACGCAAGCGATGCTGGGAATGGGATCGGGGGACTTCTCCAAAACCATTTACTGGTATGCGCTCGCGCGTGACTCTCAAGGGCACGTGACGCAGTATACAAACCAGGCGATAACGGCCCAGCGGATGGATATGGTTATCATTGAATCCATTGATCATGTGCGGAACCCAAGCAACCCAGAAATGGTTTCGCATTATCGTGTGTTAGCCGGTGGAACCGCGGACATTCAGGAACTTCCTGAAGCCGAACGGTTGCCGATGCAGTTTGGTGTCTCGAAGATGCGGATCAATATGATGGATTCGATCGTTCAAGCCGGATACAAAGCGAGAGGGTACATCTTCACGACAACCAGTGAGATCCTTGATTCAACGCCGGATGTCTGGCGCGCCGAAGGAACGGTGACCGCGGACAAGATGCTGTTCCTCGACATGGTCAACTTCTGGCGGCAAGTCGACCTGGATACATCCAAATGGTTTGTGTTGGAAATACTGAACAACGCTGGGACGCCAATTGTACGCTATATATGGAATATCAAAGCACTCGGGGACACCTACGATCCGATGGTTTCGATCATCGACTCCGGATTGGACTACCGAGAAGGGGTGCCCTTGGAGTTCACAATTAACGCGACCGACGAATTCCTCGAAGCGATTACCGACCTCCGCATATTGGTGAATATCGGACAAGCGGGTTGGCGAGACCTTGAAGACGTAGTTAGTTCTATGAATCCTGCAATTGATGCCAGCGAAGGATGGCTTTACGGAGTCCGTTATCACGTGAAAGTCCAAGTTTTCCCGGAACTGACCAGTTACGCCAGCGGTTTGGTGGATGACGGTATCGACTATATCGTCAGCAATGCCATCGCTTCGGTAAGCGGCGCGAATACCCATCAGAACGCGAAATGGTTCGATGTGTTCCACGGTTTGATCCCCGGCATGCCCACGACATCTGCTGGACGATCAGACTACTGGTGGAAAACCGACGGTTATGGGGATATCTTGCGGGAAGATGACGATAACGGCCAATGGCCCGGAAGTCGCACACCGGACGAAGAGCCTTATGATCCGACACCTAGCAACAATACGGATGAACTCGATCATAGAGCGCTCCCGAAATGGGCGTACGTTTATGAATTCACCGATCTAGACACGACACGCGTCAACGAAATTCGCAAAGAAGCCTTCGTGGAGAACACCAACTTCAAAGTGTGGATCTATCCGGAAGTGGTGCGGGTCGATCGCGCGGACGTTGTGGCCGGGGTTACAAAACCCCAGGTGCTCGATGTGGTCGACGTATCGATCGGGCCTGGAACGTGGCGCGATCAGCACGTGGACTATCGAATGCAGATACAGGTCGCCGACTGGCGTTGGGGTGGTCCGAATCCGGAACTCGGAAAGATCACGCAGTTCGCGAACTTCACGGTGGATGAAGACGAAGAAACGCCGAGTATCCAAATCTCTGGGTATTATTCCGATGATCAAAGCCAATCCTTTAAGCATACCTTTAAGGATCAATGGCAATGGTATAGCCCCGTCAAGAACTACGCGGTTCCGAACTTTTTCGTTCACGAGCTGGAAGTCTTCACGGGCGCGAACATCACCATCAAAGCCAAAGACGATATCGCTCTTCATGATTTCTTGGTTTTCTATGATTCCGAAAACCAAACGAACTGCGAAAGCATTATTGAAAGCCCGAAAGCTGGCTACGTCGGTAGGGTTGATGCATTTTCGCACCCTCTTACCGGTTTCGATTATGTTTATGACGAAGGGATGCTCGTTTACAAGCTGATCGACGGGCAAGAGCTGACCGGGAACGCGACGTTGATCCCGTTGATTTACGAATCTACCATCTTGGAACCGACGGCATTTCCGATCGATGAGAGAAGGCTTTTACGAGTTCTCGGCCAAGATTTCCGGATGAACGGCGACGTCATCTCCCCGATCTTCACATTAGATAATAACTATGAATACTATGTGAATTTCACCAATGATGATGTGGTCGACTCCTACGCCATCGCCGCCCATATGAATACCTTCGGAACGGAAAACGACATCATCCGAGCGGCATCCGAAGACTCAAAATACGAAAGTTACGCGGGGGAGTACGCCACGGAATTCTTAGGGTCTAAGTTCACGACGCCCGGGACGGCGGAAAACCAGAAAGCGGAGTTCTCTTTCCAAGTGCCCGATACGACTGGAGATTACTGGCTTTGGATCGTGGCGCGAGACCGAAGCGCTCAGGACACCAAGTTGTTCGATTATCCGTATGACTCCAGACATGACTATAAAGAGGATACTTACTTAGGCGAGTACCCGAACTACGCGACGAAGAACCGCCAATGCGAGATCTTCGGGACCTGGTTCGACGACGGCAATCCCAACTTCGACAAAGAGTATTATGACGACTCAATGTCGGAAGACGACGCGGATATGGTCATCCTCGTCCGGCTGCGCATCAAGTCGCACAGTTGGGATATTGTTCGGTTGGATATCCACGAACCCGATTTGATCAGTTATCCAATTATCGACGATTGCGGTCAGGACATATGGTACATGCACTCCTACCACCCGAAACAAGTCCCGAACGAATTCGACGAAGCCGATCTGAAGATACCGATCTATGACCTGCCAAGGGACATCTACCCGGTTTATAAATGGGTGGAAGACATGGACGAAGATCCCATTGGCCTCTTCTTGCAGAACGGCGCGTTGAGAGTGGATTCGAAAGACGGCCCGAACAACCTGTGGAAGGTTACCGATTGGGTCGATCGTCCCGATTGCGACTTACCGCAACCCGGTTGCTGCTCTCCGTGTTTGGTTCGGAATGAAGGCGTGCCGGTTGTCGGAGGCGATCAACCGACCGACTTCAGAGTCAAAACGCATGAGGATATCACCAAGCTCTCCCTTTACCTGATTGAAGGAGAATACTGGGATACGGAATCGGTAGAAAAAGCTTATGGCGATCTGGATATCGATCCAAGCGTAATCGCGAAAACCATGATGACCGCGAATGCGAGCGATTATTCGAAGTGGGGGTACTGGCATTGGACGTTGGATTGGGACGCCTTGAACCTCATGGGCATCGAAGCGACGTATACGATCGCCGTTCGAGGGTACCACAAGACTTCCGATGAAAACAGCAGCTTCTACGAACAGTTTCAGTGGCCGATTTTCGTGGATACCAAAGGGCCGGCACTCAAACTCTACAACGTTATTGAAGAAGAAAGAATCGATTTGCATAAAAATGAAACGCTTCAGTTGAATATCCAGGAAGAAATTCCCCAGAGAGAGTTCTACGACGACGCCTATCCGGTCCAGGATTGGTTGGCGATGTTGGCCATCGACCGCGGCGGCCTTTTCTTTGAGGAAAACAAGGGCGTTCCGACGGACGGGTATTGCGCGATTAATGATCGCACGGGATGCATCCCGCAATATACGGATTACACGAACGATACGATCGATGAGTTCTTTATCTTGCCGTTAGACCCCGTGGTCGATGGTTTTACTGACCTTTACGATTGTTGGAATCTCCGTATGGCTGATATCCGTAACAACGATCTTGACAAGCACGCTGTGGCGTTATGGGATCCTTGTTGCCACTGTAGTTACTACCCGGTATTTGGTACGTATTCTCAAATGAAGCCAATCATTTCGAACTCATTCTTGCTCGGGTATCCCGGGTTCGACATGAGGACAGAAACCTGCACGGACTATGATTCGCTTACCCTGCGCAACTCCTTAAAGTACCTCGACTTCGCTGTTGAGGACGTCGAATACCGTAATGCGGCGGGTATCCGAAGCATTCTGTACAAAGAATATATGGAAGATATCTATAGCCCTGAGTTAAACAACGATTTTTGGTCTTGCAGCGATTGTGGGGGTTTCTTCTGCGACTGCGAAATAGACCATAACGAACCGTGCCTAAGAGATATCGGTTTATTGCCAGAAGTCGCGCTCTTCCATAATATTTACATTAAAGACTATTGCTGGTTCAATAATGATCTCGGTGACGAAGCGTGTTTACAAGCTAAGATGCTCGACGAACTCGGAAACGAAGGAATTTGGAAGAGTATGATTATTCCGGCGGCAATCACGGAGACGATTGATCCCTCTGTATCGAAAGTGACGCCTTACTGCCGAGACAGTCGGTTGAAAGTATCGGTATCGGCTTCCACCTGGTTGAAAGAGATCGGTGTGAAAGAGTTGGCGAAAGGAATGCTGCCTGCGGGTCCGACGGTCACCGCGGCCGTTTCTCCGATCAGCCAATCGGTTATCGACGAAGTTATCGGTGGGGTCCTGTTACCGAAGTGGGCTACCGAAAGAGACCTGCAAATCGTCGGCGTTACGCACGATGGATACTCCGTCGGGCAGAAGGGCACTTATGCTGATATGTACTTCGCCGGGGATGAACCCATCCTTGAAATCCAACCTTCAGCGGCTGATCTTGCTTCCGGAAAGGTCATCGATATTGTTTCGAGACTCACTTCTCTCGGAAAAACTTCGTTGATCCCGTTGTTAACGAGCGATGAGAAATACGCGGTGGAAGGGTTCGATGGATCGGCAACGGTAACCGTTAACGGTGTCATTACAACCAATGATGATAACGTTGATATGTACAAAGTTAACTACCAATCCTTTGCCCAAGAAGACCCCTTGTTACCGGTACCCGTGCTGAACGGCGGTTATGATGCTTTCGGATTAGAATCTTTCACGGTGCCGCTTGCAATCGCTAAGAGCGCGGAAATGGGTTCTGTGAGTCTGACCGCGACAGCGATCGACTGCCAACAAGCTTATCAAGGCGTCTTCAGTTCGATGAAAGCGTGGTATCAGAACCCGAAAACCCTTGTTCAAGCCGTCGACCCAGTCCTTCCGACTCCGCCCGAAACACTTTCGACCGGTATCATCGTTAAACTGCAAAGCGACATCTTATTCCTCACGAAGAATGAGTTGATGAGCAGCTTCGTGTTCAAGAAAAACGGGGTTTCTTTGGCCATCACAGACGTCTGGGGTTATGACGGCGCTAACGATTTCGACTTAACGGAACCCGGCAGAGGTAATTGGTTCTTGTTCGAGGTCTCGCCTTTCAACCCGACCGCTTCTTTACGTTCCGAACAAGGGGATCTCAATGAAAGACTCGCTCCGGAAGGCAACTGGATATTCGAGGTTTTCTGCTACAACCTGTACAGCGTGTATGGCGGATACATCGACAAGTTGGAGACTATGAACCGCTATCCGTCGATACCGGTGAATACGGCGCCCGCCGACGATGCCGCGGGTTTAGGTGCAAACGTAACCTTGAGATGGACACCGAGCGTTGACCCGGATGGAGACAGCGTGCGTTATGACGTCTACCTTTGGGCTGTCGGGGAATTGCAAACGATTGTCTCTTCGAACCAGACCTTGGCTTACAAAACAGTTTACAACCTATCGGAAGGCATCACTTACCGTTGGTTCGTCGTCGCAAAAGACGGGAAAGGCGGAACCGCCTCCAGCGAGGTGTGGGAGTTTACAGTAGGGGCTCCGGTTAACGTAACAATTACGGTGGAAGCGAGCCCGGCGGCAGGTGGATATGTAAGGATAAACGGTGAGGCTTGGTTAAAAACCGACACAGCTACCGAGCCAACAGGGACTCTGATGGGAGTTGGAGCGTTAGCGGCAGCGGGATACACGTTCGAGGGATGGTACGAGGGGACGACGCGGGTTAGTCAGAATAACCCCTATAATTTCACTGCGAACGCGAATCGGACGCTCAAAGCGAACTTTATTCTGCCCTCCCCTGTAGAGGTAACGATCACGGTGGAAGCGAGCCCTGCGGCGGGCGGAGATGTAAGGATAAACGGTGGGGCTTGGTTAAAAACCGACACTGCTACGGAGCCAACAGGGACTCCGATGGGAGTTGGAGCGTTAGCGGCAGCGGGATACACGTTCGAGGGATGGTACGAGGGGACGACGCGGGTTAGTCAGAATAACCCCTATAATTTCACTGCGAACGCGAATCGGACGCTCAAAGCGAACTTTATTCTGCCCT
>JAKQEE010000285.1 GCA_029558635.1 Pseudomonadota bacterium
GGAACAGGGGGAAGTGGCAGTTTCTGATGGCGATTGGCCGGGCCTCCCCGGAGTAACCGCCGACCCCTGCCCCGAATGCGGCCAAACCGAAGGCCATTCAAATGCGTGTCCTTTGGCTGAACCGCCTGAGGGGGTGTGATATGGCCCAAAAAACCAACCCCACCGCCAACAATCTCACCGCCGAAGAAACCGAAATGAAGATGGCCTTCAACCTGTCCGTGATTGCCGCCATGTACGAGGACATTGCCGATCGATTCCCCGAAAAGTCGCGGATCCGTCGGGAAGCCAAAAAGAAGGCGGGGGAGGCATTCGAAATGATGGAAGCATTCCCGTTCAAGAAGGTGCGCGTCGAGGAATTTTGGAAGGCTGGCAAACTGCAAAATGAACTCAATCGGCAGATACATCGACTTTACTATCATCAGCCGCCCAAACGTGACGCAAGGGGCCGGTTTGTGAAGAGGTAGACCATTAGCCGGGGCATCCCTCCGTGTCCCGGCGCTTTTTGGGGGGACGTATGTCACTCAGGATGACCGAAGAACAATACCAGGATTTAATCAAGCGCCGGGCAGGGATAATGAAAGATATTTCGCATCAACATAATGTTCCCACCCCGCGCAACGTCAACAAACTTGCCGAGGACACTATCCCGAAATCAGCCTACCCGGTAAAGGCTGTCAAAAAGGCCAGAGAAAGGAAAACCCGGCAGCCGAACAAAACCGAAACCGCATACCTGAACCGCCTGAAATGCGAGTTTCCGGGGAGTTTGATCCGCTACGAGGGCATCACCCTTCTCCTTGAGAACGGATGCCGCTACACGCCGGATTTCGTCGTATCACTAGACATAACCCTTCTATTGGTCGAAGTGAAGAACGCTGCATATAAACATGCTTCCTATGGCCGGTCGAAAATGGCGTTTGCTCAAGCGCAAATTGATTACCCGATGTTTGTGTATCGGTGGGCTGAAAAGGTCGGTGGGGAGTGGCACGAGAAAGGGGAACTATAGCCCATAAGCTATAAACGCAAATTATGGTCTATAAGCTATGAAGGGGGAGCTATGGAGCTGCAAGAGTGGTTGGATTGGTACGATAAATTTTCACCAGAAGTTGTTTCAAGGATGGAAGGTCAAGCCGCCGCCGTTATCCGCAACCTCATGGGCGAGAATGAGCGGTTGCGGGAGGCGGTTAAAACTATAGCATCATACGATGAGGATTCAGGAGCAAGCGGTATTTGTCCATACGGCTGTGATACGCCATATATCGCACAAGCCGCCCTGCGGCAAGGAGAACGAGATGAAAAATGACGGTGGGCCAGCGTTTCCAAGATCGGCAGGATATTCCGCACCTGATGGTAGGCCGGAATATAGTAACGGAGCACAAAAAGGGCTATCGCTTCGCGACTACTTTGCGGCTGCGGCGTTGCAGGGGTTGGTTGGAGCAACTCAATCTATGACGCATGTAACAGTGTCAATGGTTGCGGAAGAAGCCTATCAATACGCCGATGCCATGCTTGAGGCGAGAGATAACCGCTCCTAGCGGCAGAAAGGATAGAGAGATGACCGGAGCCGAATTGATAACCGCTGAACGCGAACACCAGATAACCAGTGAGGGCTGGACAGCCGAGCATGACGATCAATGGACAGAAGGACAGTTGGTAGATGCCGCATGCTGTTATGCCACATTTGCAAACCATCCGGCGCGTGAATACTATCGCCGCAAGTACAGCGGGGCTGGGTATATCGCCATTGGGTCTGCTCGTTGGCCGTTTGATATTTCGTGGTGGAAACCGTCTGCCGGTGATGATATTAACGGAAGGATATTGGAGTTGGTAAAAGCAGGTGCCTTGATTGCCGCAGAAATAGACCGCCTCAAGCGGTTAGAAGTTAAATAATGGCCGCTCCCTCATCATCCCGCGCCACGCAATGCGCCCTATGCCACCGTTACGCCTGTCTCGGTGACTGCTCCCGCTGCCCTATCCGGTTGCGGGGAGAGTGTACAGAGATGTATCTGGCGGTGGAGATTGAGGGAGTGTGGCGGTGGATTTGTAGTGGGTGTTATATCGCCAAGGGTAAGCGGCGCGGCAGTTTCGGCGTTCCGCGTTGACCCGCTGGTTAGCCGATTTATCAACAAGGAGGAACTTATGACTGGCAATGAAGACTTGACCGTACAATTTGGTGAAGATCCTCCGTGGGACGATCTTCCGCCTGTTGATCGGGAGAAAGCGAATAAAGAACTTGAGTCGCGGTTGATATTCGACTCCTGGACATGCCGCTTTTGCGGCGGGACATTCGCGGATCGTACACTTGCAATCAAGCACGCCATTGATTGCGATTATAATGAAGATGTGCATTCGTGCGCCACCTGTGCATCGTATGAGATCGGTGAGGACACGCTAGATGGATACCGTCACATCTGCAAGGGGAACCCAAAACGAATAGACACATGGATGAAACATTGCCCGGAGTGGATTGGAGCATAACGCTAAAATCACCCGGAGCGCAGCGATCGGCTGGATTGCCGGGTTAGTTTTTTGTTTACCAACAAGCAGGAGATATTTTGAAATGAACTACCGTGTAAAATACTGGAGATGGATTAACGAACAAGCCGGAGAGTGGTACAGAACCGGCTTAATGACAAAAGAAAATGCTGAAAAAGTCGCTGAAAGTTTCCGCCAATCACACGAACAAGTGGAGGTGTATTACGATGATGACGGAAAACGAACAAATTGACTTGCGGAATGATTTGGATGCCGCTTACCCATGCCCAGATATTGATTGTGACGGTGTTGTAGAATACGAAATTTCGTAGATTTTCAACCACCATTCAAACGGGTTCATGGAAGTATCCTCTTTATGACGTTTCCGCCGTAATGGATGATTAAGTAAATCGCACCACCAGCAAGAGCGATTTTCAGAACATACCAAAAGATTTTGTCTCGCA
>JAKQEE010000287.1 GCA_029558635.1 Pseudomonadota bacterium
AGCAAGTACGCCGCCGCGATTGAAGCGGCTGAGCAGGAATTGATTAACGAATTACTTCAACGCCTCACCAATGGGAAAGACAAAAGAACTAGCCGCAAATCTGCGAATGAGCCGGCGGCCGCTTCGACCTGAATTAATGACGCCCCGATTCCCTGCCGGATCGGCAAAGGAAATGAAGCGCGAAATGCGCGAAGCCGCTTTCCGGGAAGAAGTGCCTGTTACGCAAGAAGAACTTGATTTTATCACAAACCTACATACACATGTCACGCACACAACCAAACACAGTAATTCCCTCACCCGTTGAACAATTCATTTTCTTCAACGGCAACACCGGCCGCTTCGGCCGACCGGTCGAGGAGAACACGCAGATGGAAGATTTGCCCCTGCCGCTCGCCTTTATCGTGTTAGACGACGGCGCTTTCCGCATCGGTGGCGAAAACCGGGCCTTGGGCAAGCGGAAAATCAAAAGCGGCCTAGCCCACCGCAACTACAACAAAAGCCTGACCGTAACCTACTCCGACAACGGCTCGCTTATTGCGCAGGGCGATTGGCAGCAAATCCGCGAATCAGTAGCCGCAATCGGCGGCAAATACACGGCCGTTTTGTACGCCCTTGTTAAGTTGGACGGGCAAAGTAAAATCGCCGCCATTCACCTTCGCGGCCGCGCCCTCTCCGAATGGTACAAATTCACCAAAGGCAAGAACCCGACCGGCCCCGTTTACTTCACCGTAACCAAGACGGCCAAAACCGAAGGAACGGACGTTGATTCCTATGTGCCTGTCTTTGAAATGCACGATCTGAAAGCCTCTTCGCAGGAAGAAGCCGACGCCGCTGATGCCATTTTGCAAAACTGGCTTTCGGGCTATTTCAAAAGCCCTGAAAACATTCCGGCGGCCATTAACTCCCGCGCAAGCAATGCCGTACCGATTGAAGGCGATGCCTTCGCCTTTGCCGGGCTGGAAGAACCGCCGGCCCAATCGGGTACAGGCAGCGACTTTGACGACGACCTGCCTTTCTGATGGAAACAATTCTGGCAATCGAAAAGGTAATTCGCTGGTACTCCGACCTGTCCCGCGACTACAACGACCTCGACACGCTACTGTCGGCCGCTCGAAAACTGTCGACACTACTCTTTGAGTTTGCCGGCGAAGTCGGCGGCATGTATAAGCAGCGCAACCGAACGGAGTTTCAGCGTAAGGCAGAGTTTGCCAGAATATACCGCGAACTAATGGCCGCTGACATAAAGCCGTCTGTTTCGGCCGCTGAGAAGGAGGCGGACGGCCTGGTATCGACGCTACGGAACGAAGAACAGCAGGCAGACGCCGAATACCAAGCGGCTCGCCTTTACCTGGAAGCCGCCAAAGCGGTGCACGAGCAAATGCGACAACACATATCCAACCTTAAAAGCGAAAAAGCGCTGGAAGGCCGGGGACAAGGGTCGCAAAACTGACATAGGTTTTTAGGATATTTTGGAATGACGGCCTGCGCAAACGAGCAAAGGCCAAACGCAGAACACCACCCCGCCTGTCGGAATGATGGGCGGGTATTTAAAAACGCAAATACGATGAAACAAAAAGGCACGCCCCTAATGACATACGCCTTTGTAGCCCCTGCGCCAATTCCGTATATAGACCTATACCCGCGACGTAAGCGGTACGGCAAGGACGTTCCCGTGCGGACGGAGCCGAAAATAGGCAGAAACAAGCCGTGCCCGTGTGGAAGCGGGGTTAAGTACAAAAAGTGTTGCGCTCTGAATCAAGAAAGCAATCTATGATTGTCCTTTCACTGGCCGCTTTGTCGGCCCTCATATTCTACGCCAACCATGCGAATCGAACAAACAGAAACGGCAATCGCAGCCTTTTACGGCAAAGACAGAACAACCTTACGCGATAAGGTGGCACTCTGCATCCTGACCGCAACACGGCAGGGCCGGCGCTCCTGCATTGGCACTATCGCGGCCGAATTGGGCATCGGCGACAATTCCGCAAGCGGCCGGCTAAATGAAATCAAAGAGGCAGGCGGACACACTATTGCCGGGGTATGGTATAAACTGGAAGCGGCCGGGACGATGAAAAACCCACGATCGGGAATAACCGTGGAAGCCTGGGCGCTTGTGCTGCCAAAACGCGAACCGGAACAACTTAACCTTTTCCAGTAATGCACGACACAGAAACACAATACTTCGACCCAGGCCCGCCGGGATATTGCTGGCTAACCGGCTATCGGTTCACCTACAAGCATTCGGCACAAGCAGACCAACAAAGACGCCGCCGGAAAAACAAAGACGCGGCGCGGAAACGGGAGGAGAAGGAGAAAGAAAAACAGCAACACCCTTTGTAAAATCAAAGCAGATGCGTACTTTTACCCCTGCGACACCAGTACTAAGTACCCTTCGGGAATTCAAAAAACTTTATAGTTTAGATAAACCCGGTGGGGCTGGCTCCTTTCCTTGCGAAGGGTGCTGG